>CAVPXB010000020.1:0-128234 GCA_963709525.1 uncultured beta proteobacterium | reverse complement strand
GGGCGCGTGCAGTCGGAGGGAACGATGCCGATTTCGCGGTTCCCCCATTGCGACAGCGCCGTCTTGCGGCCGGCGACTTCGAGGGTGGGTGCCTGATCGGCTTGCACGCGCAGGCGCACGCCATCGAAGCGACGCGCCATGGTGACGACGCTTCGCCCCTGCTCCTGCGACCAGGTTTCGCCAGGACCGGGTTCCGACGGCAGTCCCGACCCTGGCTGTTCGAAGCGGATCTCGATCTGGGTGAAGCCCGTCCGGTCGGCGCGATAGGTTTCGCTGACCGGCGTTTTCGTCGCAAGGTGCCTGTAGCTGACGGTGAACGTCGCCCCCTCGGCATACAGGGGGACAGCCGTGAGCGCGTCGTTGTCCGGCAGCGCGATGATCGCGAGACAGAACGGCTCGGCGAGTGCTGCGGTCGCCAGGGTCGTCGCGAAGGCGCCGACGGCGAACGCGCTGCGCATGGCGCAACGATGGTCACCGTGACGGCGTGCATTGATCGATGGTCGCATCATTCGTTGCGGGCGAGTTGGCGGGCATGCGCGCGGTGGCGCTCGAGCAGCGGGCCGAGTTCGCAGCTCAGGAGCTGACCTCGGCGGGCGACGATGCGACCGTGGATGATCGACAGCGCGACGCGCGTGGGCGCGCAAAATACCAGCGCGGCCACCGGGTCGTGTTCGGCCGCACCGGCATACGCGGGAGCGTCGAGGTCGAAGGCGACGACGTCCGCGGCACAGCCCGGGGCCAGTCGGCCGATGTCGTCGCGGCCCAGGACGTCGGCGCCGCCGCGGGTGGCGAGTCGGAGCGCCTCGCGCGCCGACAGCGCGGCCGGGCCGTAGCCCACGCGCTGCAGCAGCAGCGCCTGGCGCACCTCGCCGATCATGTCGCAGGCGTCGCTCGACGCGCTGCCGTCGACGCCCAGCCCGACGCGGACGCCGGCGTCGAGCATCGCGCGCACCGGCGCAATGCCGGAGGCGAGGCGCATGTTCGACGACGGGCAATGCGCGACCCCGGTCGCGGTCGCGGCAAAGCGGGCGATGCCCGGCGCATCGAGCTTGACGCAGTGCGCGTGCCAGACATCCGGGCCCACCCAGCCCAGCGACTCCGCATAGTCGGCGGGCGAGCAGCCGAAATGCTCGTGGCTGTAGGCGACGTCGTTGTCGTTTTCGGCGAGATGGGTGTGCAGGCGCACGCCGTGATGTCGCGCCAGCGCCGCCGACTCGCGCATGAGATCCCGCGACACCGAGAACGGCGAGCAGGGCGCCACGGCGATCCTGAGCAGCGCGTGCGGACGGGGATCATGGAAGGCTGCGATCACGCGCTCGCAATCGGCGAGGATCGCGTCCTCGCGCTCCACCAGACGATCGGGAGGCAGGCCCCCCGCGCTCTCGCCGACGCTCATCGAGCCGCGGCAGGCATGGAAGCGGATGCCGATCTCCCGCGCGGCGCGGATGGTGTCGTCGAGCCGGCTGCCGTTGGGAAAGAGGTACAGGTGGTCGCTGGTCGTGGTGCAGCCGGAGAGCATCAGCTCGGCGAAACCGGTCAGTGCGGACGCGTGGAGCATGTCGGGTGTGAGGCGGGTCCAGATCGGGTACAGCGCCCGAAGCCAGCCGAAGAGTTCCGCGTCCTGCGCCGCCGGAAGCGCGCGCGTCAGCGTCTGGAACAGGTGGTGGTGGGTGTTGACGAACCCCGGCAGCAATACGTGATCGGGAAGGTCGATCACTTCGTCGGCGGAATGCGGCAATGCGGTCGCGGGTCCGACGTCGACAATCACGTGGCCACGAATCAGGACCGCGCCGTCGGGGATTTCGCGCGCGGCGTCGTCCATGGTCACGACGGTGCCGGCGCGAATGAGGAGCGTGCGTGGATTCATGGCGCCAGTGTAATCCACGCAGGCGCGTGTTGTTGCGCGCAGCAGGCCGTTCCCGCTACCATCGCAGGATGCGAGCCCCCTTGATTCCGGCCCTCGCGCTGATCGGTTTTCTGCTCGCGCTCGGCGGCTGCGCGACGCGGCCGGTCAATGGGCGACTCGATCACGCAGGCTCCAAAGCCGGTTATCGCTTCGACACCCGCCCTGCCCGCGAAAATGCGTCCGACACCATGGTCGTGCTGGCCTTTTCCGGGGGCGGCACGCGCGCTGCGGCGTTCTCTTTCGGCGTGCTCGAGGAATTGCGCCGGACCGAGTTTGCGGGTTCCGGCGGGGGGCGCACGCGGCTGCTGGACGAGGTCGATGTCATCACCGGCGTTTCCGGGGGCAGTTTCACCGCGCTGGCGTTCGCACTGCACGGCGAGCGACTGTTCGACGAGTACGAGCGGCGCTTCCTCAAGCGCGACATCCAGGGTGAACTGATCGGTCGATTCCTGTCGCCACGCAACTGGATGTCGCTTGCGTCCGATGGCTGGGGTCGGTCCGAAACGGCCGCGGAACTGTACGACGAGGTGCTGTTCGACGGTGCCACCTTCGGCGATCTACTGCGACGTCCGGGACCGCTGGTGACCGCCAGCGCCACCGACATCTCCACGGGATCGCGGCTCGCCTTCAGCCAGAGCGAATTCGATCTCATCTGCTCGGACTTGACGACGGTGCCGCTGTCGCGCGCGGCCGCGGCATCGTCCGCAGTGCCGGTCGTGCTGTCGCCGGTGACGATCAACAACTACGGCGGCAGTTGCGGCTATCGCGAGCCGGTGTGGGCACGCGCCATCGCCGATCCGCAGCATCGGGCCCGGCCGGCCGGCCGGGTGATGCAGCGGATGAAGGAGATGCAGGCGTTCCAGGACAGCGCCAACCGGCCCTACCTGCACCTCGTCGATGGTGGCGTGTCCGACAACCTCGGCATGCGTGCGGTGCTGGAGACGATGGAAAGCTGGGAGGCGAGCCGCGGATTGCGCAGGTCCACGCAACTCGACCGCATCCGGCGATTGGTGGTGATCGTCGTCAACTCGCTGTCGCGCCCGCGCACCAACTGGGATCTGTCCGAGCGACCGCCCAGCGATCTCGCCATCCTGGTCAAGGCCGCCGGCGTGCCCATCGACCGCTATTCGTACGAAGCAGTGGAACTGCTGAAGGACATGATGGCGCGCTGGGACGCGGCGCGCAGGCAGGGCGAGTCGCCCGCGCCGGGAGCGGGCGGGCTTCCACCGTCCGCCAACGCGCCGAACGTCGAAGTCTTCGCCGTCGATGTCAGTTTCGAGGCGCACCCCGATCCGGCGGAGCGCGAGTATCTCAACGAGTTGCCGACGAGCTTCGTGCTGCCGGACGAGGCCGTCGATCGACTGCGTGCGGCGGCGGGCCTCATACTGCGCCATTCGCCGGATTTCGAGCGGCTGTTGCGCACCGCAGGTGCCGCGTCGCAGCCCGAGACCACCGCCAAGCCATGAACGCGCCCATGACCCCGCTTTCCGTCGTCCCCGACACCCATCTCGATCGCCTCTACGCGCTGCAGCGCGACGCGTTTGTCCGCGAGCGTTTCCCGCCCTTGGCGATCCGTCGAAACCGCGTCGAGCGCGTGCTGCGCCTCGTCGTCGAACATCAGGAGGCGCTGTGCGCTGCGGTGGCGCAGGACTTCGGGCATCGTTCGCACCACGAGACGCGATTGGCCGAGCTGTTCTTCGTGGCCGCGGAGGCGCGCACCGCGTTGCGCCACCTCGCCGGCTGGATGAGGCCGCGGCGCGTCTCCACGCCGTTGCATCTGCTGCCGGCGTCATCGCACATCCGGCGCCAGCCGTTGGGGGTGATCGGCATCATCAGTCCGTGGAATTACCCGATCCAGCTGGCGCTGGCCCCGGCCATCGGCGCGCTGGCCGCGGGCAATCGGGTGTTGCTGAAGCCGTCCGAAATGACGCCGGTGACCTCCGCATTGCTGGAAAACCTGATCTCGCGCCTGTTCGCCGAGGACGAGTTCGCCGTCGTGCTGGGCGACGCCGCGGTCGGCCACGCGTTCGCAGGCAGGCGCTGGGACCATCTCTTTTTCACCGGGTCGACTACCGTCGGACGGTTCGTGGCGCTTGCCGCGGCGGACAACCTCGTGCCGGTGACGCTGGAGCTGGGCGGCAAGTCGCCGGCGATTTTCGATGCCGACGCCGATTTCGCGCTGGCCGCGCCGCGGCTGGTCAACGGCAAGCTGCTCAATGCGGGGCAGACGTGCATCGCGCCCTGCTACGCGATCGTGCCGGCCACCCGCGTCGACGAATTCGTTGCCGCCATCACCAGGGCGGTCGCGGCGATGTACCCGACGCTCGCGGCGAATCCCGATTACACAGCCATCGTCAACGCGCGCCACTACCAGCGGCTGATGGGCTTGATCGACGACGCGCGGACCAAGGGCGCGCGCATCGTGTCGCTGAACCCCGCGGCAGAGAACCTCGCTGCGGCCGCAAGAAAGATCGCGCCGACGCTGATCCTCGACGTCACCGACGACATGAAGGTCATGCAGGAGGAGATCTTCGGCCCGCTGCTGCCGGTCGAGGCCTGCGCCGATCTCGACGACGCGATCCGCCGCGTCAATGCGCGACCGCATCCGCTCGCGCTGTACTGGTTCGGCAGCGACGCCGCGCGCCGCGAGCGCGTGCTGCAGGAAACGATGTCGGGTGGGGTCACCGTCAACGACACGCTGCTGCACTTCGCCAACGAGGCGCTGCCCTTCGGCGGCGTGGGCCCGTCGGGGCAGGGCGCCTACCACGGCGAGCGCAGCTTCATCCTCTTCAGCAACGAAAAGCCGGTGTTCAGCCAGTCGCGCATCGCCGGCAGCAGGTTGCTCTACCCGCCGTACGGCGCGATGTTCGATCGCGTTCTCGGGGTCTTGAATCGCCTCAAGGGTTGAGGCACATCATCTTCAATCGACGGGCCTTTCCGGGCCCATGACGGAGCAGTGCCGCCGTGAAAATCCACGAAATCGAAATCGGCATGACGGCGACCCGCCGCAATGTCGTCACCCGCGACCACATCGTCGCCTACGCCGGACTCTCCGGCGACCAGAACCCGGTCCATCTGGATGATGCCTTCGCCGCGACCACGCAATTCAAGGGCGTGATCGCGCACGGCATGCTGTCGGCCGGTTTCATCTCCGCGCTGCTCGGCAACGACCTGCCAGGGATGGGAACCGTCTACATGGGGCAGTCGCTGTCGTTTCGCGGCCCCGTGCGCCCCGGCGACGAGGTCGTCACCACGGTCACCGTCAAGGACATCGTCCGCGACAAACGGCGCGTGATCCTCACCACCGTGTGCAAGGTGGGCGAGAAGGTGGTGCTCGACGGCGAGGCGATGGTGATGGTGGCGGCGTAGGTCGCTCCAGATCCCGAAGTCGCGGAGCTTTCGCTGGCCTCTGGTCAGCCACGAGGTCATCGTCAACCTCATCGCCAGCACCAGGATCCGCAGTGGACTGAAGGGTCACGCCGCCGTCGATCCCGCCAAGTATCCAAGAGGCGGGGTCGTATCGGACGAAGAGTTCGCCGCCATCGAGCTTGATCGGGTCCCGTTCCATGGCGATTGGAATAAATGCCTCCGGTCCGGATGAATCGAGCGGACTTCATTTGCGTCAATTCTTGACGGACTCCAATTACGAGGGGCAAGTGGGCTCTGTCGTGGGGAGACGCACCTCGCCGGCATCCGTGACAACTGGACGCCGTACGTCGAATGTACTAACATGGTGACAGTTGACTCAACAAGGAGTTCGCCATGGCTGTCGTCACCACGTCCACTGCACGCTCCGCTCGGTTGGGTCTGCGCGCCACGCCTGAGCAGGAGGCAGTATTGCGTCGCGCGGCCGATGTCACGCACAAGTCGCTGACCGAATTCATTCTCGACAGCGCTTGCCAAGCCGCCGAACAAACCCTGCTCGACCAACGACTTTTCATGGTCTCGGGCCGTCAGTACGAAGCCTTGATGAATCTGCTTGAGCGGCCGGCGCAGGTCAACGATGGATTACGCGATCTGTTCTCGCGCACGACGCCTTGGCAGGCCGCCCACCACGCAGCGAGATCACGGCGCAAGAAGACGGTGGCTCGATGAATTTGAGCGGACCGGAACCTCTGGGACCGCAGCACCGTCTGGAAGGGTTCGACTGCGGCAAGGGGGCGCTCAATGAGTGGCTGGTGCGCCACGCCCGGCAGGCGCAAAGCGGTGGCTCGGCCAAGACCTTCGTTGCCTGCGAGAGTGACCGGGTGGCCGGCTACTACAGCCTCACCGTGGGACAGATCGACGTGCTCGACGCCCCGGAACGCATCCGCAAAGGGATGGGCCGGTATCCGATCCCGGTCGTGGTACTCGCCCGTTTGGCTGTCTGCCAACAGGATCAAGGGCGCAGGATTGGCGTTGGTCTGTTGCAGGATGCCGTCCGACGAACGCTACTGATTGCCGATCAGGCAGGCATCCGAGCGATGCTGACGCACCCTATAGACGAAGATGCGGCCCGGTTCTATTCGCGTTTCGGCTTTATTGCGTCTCCCTTGCGCGAGCAGCAATTGCTGCTCCTGCTCAAGGATGCGCGACGCTGGGCGGGCTGAGTCGACGGGTTGCCGAAGCGCACGCCGACTTCCATGCGCCCAAAAAAAGCCCCGGCACGCCGGGGCTTCCTGAATTTCCGTGCAGCGCCGAAGCTTACTTCGGCAGCTTCCCCTGCACGCCTTCGACGTAATAATCCATCTTCGACAGCGTGCCGTCGTCCATCACCTTGCCGGCGGCGAGGCGTTCCTTGCCGTCGTTGTCCTTGACCGGACCGGTGAAGGGATGGAACTTGCCGGCGCCGATGTCGGCGGCGGTCTTGTTGACGAGGTCCTGCACGTCCTGCGGCACGATCTTGTTGAACGGCGCCATCTTGATCATGCCGTCCTTGATGCCGCCCCAGACGTTGCCCGGCTTCCACTTGCCGTCGAGCGCCGACTGCGCGACCTTGGTGTAGTACGCGCCCCACTGGTGGGTGACGGCGGTGAGTTGCGCGTTGGGCCCGTACTTGGACATGTCGGAGTGGTAGCCGATGGCGTAGACCTTCTTCGCTTCGGCGGCCTGCACGGCGGCGGTCGAATCGGTGTGATGCGTGACGACGTCGGCGCCCTGCGAGATCAGCGTGTTGGCGGCCTCGCTCTCGCGGCCCGGGTCGAACCAGGAGTTGACCCAGATCACCTTGGTCTCGGCCTTGGGGTTGACGCTCTTCATGCCGCGCGTGAACGCGTTGATGCCCATGACGACTTCCGGAATCGGGAACGCGGCGACATAGCCGGCGACATTCGACTTGGTCATCTTGCCGGCGACGATGCCGGCGAGATAGCGGCCCTCGTAGAAGCGCGCGTTGTAGATGCCGACGTTCTTGTCGGTCTTGTAGCCGGTCGCGTGTTCGAACTGGACCTTGGGGAACGTCTTGGCGACCTTGATCGTCGGATTCATGTAACCGAACGAGGTCGTGAAGATCAGCTGATGGCCGCTTTGTGCCAGCTCGCGGATCACCCGCTCGGCATCCGCGCCCTCGGGAACGCTTTCGATGAACTTGCTGGTGACCTTGGCGCCCAGCGCCTTCTCCATCTCCTTGCGGCCGCTGTCGTGCTGGAACGTCCAGCCGGCGTCGCCGATGGGGCTGACGTAGACGTAACCGATCTTCAGCGGTTCGCCCGCCTTGGTTTGCGCGGCGGCAGGCAGCGCCAGGCCAAACGCGGCCGCGGATAGCGCGGCGACAGCGATGAGCGCCTTGCGGCGCGGTGCGTGCGACATGGTCGATCTCCTTCGGGGGGGAAAGGCGGACGAAAATGGTGATTCTACCCCCGGTGGACGGCAATCGCGCGCGCAGCGGCGCAGATGCGTCGGCACCTCTATAATTGCGGCGCTCGCCGGTGCCTGAACGCCACAAGCGCCAAACGGATGCGGCACTCCGGCTGTCGCAGGCGCGTGCCGGCGAGTACCCCCGCCCTGGAGATGCCTCAAATGCAACGCGACCTCACCCGCAACACGCTGGCCGTTCTGTTCATCGGGACGCTGATCGTTGCCTCGCTCTGGATCATCCGCCCCTTCCTGGCGCCGGTGATCTGGGCGACGATGATCGTCGTCGCGACCTGGCCCCTGATGCTGAAGGTCGAGCGCGCGCTGTGGGGCAGGCGGGGACTCGCCGTCACGGTGATGACGCTGGCGATGCTGCTGGTGTTCGTGCTGCCGTTCTGGGCAGCGGTCGGCACCATTGTCGATTATGCCGACCAGCTCTCCGGGTGGGCGCGAACGCTCAAGGACTTCAAGGTCCCGCAACCGCCGGCGCTGATCGACGTGATTCCCGTCTTTGGCACCAAGATCGCGTCGATGTGGCGCGAATTCGCGGCCATGTCGCCGGATGCGCTGGCAGCGAAGCTGGGCCCCTATGTCGGCATCGCCGCCAAGTGGATTGCCGCCGAGGCGGGCACCATCGGCATGCTGGTCGTGCAATTTCTCCTGACGGTGGTCATCGCTGCCGTGATGTATTCGGGCGGGGAGACGGCGGCGCGCGGCGTGCGTCGTTTCGCGCATCGCCTGGCCGGCGAGCGTGGCGACCAGGTTGCCGTCCTGGCCGCGCAGGCGATTCGCGGCGTCGCGTTGGGGGTGGTCGTGACCGCGCTCGTGCAATCGACACTCGCCGGCATCGGACTGGTCGTTGCCGGGATTCCGCTGGCAGGCGTGCTGACCGCGCTCATGCTGATGCTGTGCCTGGCACAGGTGGGGCCGATGCCGGTGCTGATCCCCGCGGTGGTCTGGCTCTACTGGTCGGGCGACAACGTGTGGGGCACGGTGCTGCTGGTGTTCACGGCGTTTGTCGGCACGCTGGACAATTTCCTGCGTCCGTTCCTGATAAAGAAAGGCGCCGACCTGCCGCTGCTGCTGATCTTCGCCGGCGTGATCGGCGGCATCGTTTCGCTGGGGCTGCTGGGGATTTTCGTCGGCCCGGTGGTGCTCGCGGTGAGTTACACGCTGCTGTCGGCGTGGATCGACGACGTGCCGGAGAAGGCGGCCGCGAAGGAGACATGATCGGCGCGCACGCCGGCGTCAGCCGTCCGGGTGGAAAGGCCGACCCAGCGACGCCGGCGCATTGAGCCGGATCGTCGTGGCATCGCGCGAGATGATCGCCAGCACGACGATGGTGGCGACGTAGGGCAGCATCGACAGCAATTGCGATGGCACGTCCAGGCCGCCCGCCTGCGCCTGGAAAGTCGCCAGCGTGACCCCGCCGAAGAGATACGCGCCGGCCAGCACGCGCCACGGACGCCAGGTGGCGAACACCACCAGCGCCAACGCGATCCAGCCGCGACCGGCCGTCATGCCCTCGACCCACAGCGGCGTGTAAGCGACGGCCAGATACGCGCCGGCGAGGCCCGAGCAGGCGCCGCCGAAGAGCACCGCAAGGTAGCGGATGCGCACCACCGGGTAGCCGATCGCGTGCGCCGACTGGGGCGATTCGCCGATCGCCCGCAGCACGAGGCCGGCGCGGGTGCGGTAGAGAAACCACTGGATGCCCGCAAACAGCAGCAGCGACAGATAGACCAGCGGATTGTGGCCGAACAGCAGCTTGCCTATGACCGGCAGCTCCGCCAGGTTTCCCGATCCGAAGGGCTTGATGCCTTCGATCACGACGCTGACGTAGTCCAGTCCGGCGAAGGCCGAAAGCCCAACGCCGAAGAGGCTCAGGGCGAGGCCGGTCGCCACCTGGTTGGCCATCAGCGTCAGCGTGAGCACGGCGAAGATCAAGGACAGCAGCGCGCCGGCAGCCAATCCGGCGATAACGCCCAGCCACGGCTGCCCGGTGGTCGCCGCAACGGCGAACGATGTCACCGCGCCGACGAGCATCATGCCCTCGACGCCGAGGTTCAACACGCCCGCCTTCTCGGTGACGAGCTCCCCCAGCGCGGCGTAGACGAGCGGCGTCCCCGCGGCCAGTGTCAACACCACGAGTTCGAGGAGGTGCTCCATCATCGAAGCGCCGGCTGCGCGGACAGAATCCGCAGCCGATAGTGGATGAATACGTCGGACGCCAGCAGGAAGAACAGCAACGCTCCCTGGAACAGCCCCGTGACCGCAGAAGGCAGCGCGAGGCCCATCTGCGCCGATTCGCCGCCGAGGTAGAGCAGCGACATGAGCAGGCTGGCGCAGAAGATGCCCAGCGGATGCAAACGGCCGACGAAGGCGACGATGATGGCGGCAAAGCCGTAGCCCGGCGAAACCGACGGCAGCAGCTGCCCGATCGGACCGGCGGCTTCGCCGATACCGGCGATGCCGGCGCACGCACCACCGATCAGCATGCCCAGCCACACGGTGCGCCTGGCCGAGATGCCGGCGTAATTGGCGGCAGCGGGAGCGAGTCCTGCCACACGCATCTGGAAGCCGATGAAACTCCGCGCCATGAACACCCATCCCGCGGCGATGGCGGCGAGCGCGATCAGGAAGCCGACGTTGAGCCGCGTTTCGTCGAGAAGAATGGGCAACAACGCCGCGGTTTCGAACATCTTCGACTGCGGAAAGTTGAAGCCCTCGGGATCGCGCCAGGGACCGTGGACCAGCAGCGACAACGTGTAGGTCGCGACGTAGACCAGCATCAGCGACACCAGGATCTCGTTGGCGTTGAAGCGCGTGCGCAGCCACGCGGGTATCGATGCCCAGGCCATGCCGCCCAACGCTCCGGCGACGATCATCGCCGGGAGCAGGAGCGGCGACGGCGAATCCGGAAACGCGAGCGCCAGCCCGCCGCCGAAGATCGCGCCCATCGTCAGCTGTCCCTCGGCACCGATGTTCCACACATTGGCGCGGTAGCCGTTGGCGAGCCCCACCGCGCAGAGCATCAGGGGGCCCGCTTTCAGCAGCAGTTCGCCGATGCCGTACCGCGTCTCGAGCGGCTTGACGAAGAACACGTGGAAAGCCTCCCACGGATCCTTGCCCATGGCCGAAAACAGGACGAAGCCGATGACGATGGTGGCGAGCCCCGCGACCAGCGGCGACAGCCAGCCGGCGAGGCGCGAAGGCTCGGGCCGTGCTTCGAGGCGCAGTCGCATCATGGCTGCACCATCAATCGAGCCCCAGCGCGCCGGCAGGCGAGAAGTGCCGCTCGCTGCGCGCGCCCCCGGCGACGAACGACCCGCTCATCAGGAGGCCAATCTCGCCGGTGTTGGTCGCGGCGACGGCCTTGGGTTCGGACAGCCGCCCCTGCGCGATCACCGCCAGGCGGTCGCAGATCTCGAACAGCTCATCGAGCTCCTCCGAGATCACCAGCACCGCGACGCCGGCATCGCGCAGGTCCAGCAGCGCCTGGCGAATCTGCGCCGACGCGCCGACATCGACGCCCCAGGTGGGCTGTGCCGCAATCAGGATCCGCGGCTGCTGGCGCAGTTCGCGGCCGACGATGAACTTCTGCAGGTTGCCGCCGGAGAGGCTTCGCGCGACCGCCTGCGGACCCGCGGCCTTGACGTTGAAATCGGCGATCGTGGCGCGCGCGAAATCACGCATGGCACCGAAGCGGATGAAGCCGCGCGTGGTCAGCCCGCGGCGATGCGCGGTGAGCAACGCGTTGTCGGCGAGCGACATGTCCGGCACGGCGCCGCGCCCCAGACGTTCCTCGGGTACGAAGCCCAGTCCGAGTTCGCGGCGACGCGCGGCGTCGAGCGTCCCCACGGGCACGCCGTCGAGGCTGATCGCATCCGCACGGTCGACGCTGCGCTCTCCCGACAGCGCGGCGAGCAACTCCTTCTGGCCGTTGCCGGAGACGCCGGCAATGCCGACGATCTCGCCGGCGCGCACCGTCAGATTGATCTCGTGCAGCGCGGTGCCGAAGGGGTCGTCGGCGGGGATCGACAGCCCGGCAAGGACGAGCGCACCCTCGCCGTGGACGCGCGCTTCCTGGCGCCGCGGATGCGGCAGGTCGCCGCCGATCATCATCCGCGCGAGCGAGGTCGACGACTCGTTGCGCGGATCGCAGGTGCCGGTGACCTTGCCGGCGCGCAGCACGGTCGCGCGATGGCACAGCGCCCGGATCTCGTCGAGCTTGTGGCTGATGTAGAGGATGCTGCAGCCTTCGGCGGCCAGCGTGCGCAGCGTCTCGAACAGCTTCTCGACCGCCTGCGGAGTCAGCACCGACGTCGGCTCGTCCATGATCAGCAGCCGCGGGTCCTGCAGCAGGCAGCGCACGATCTCGACGCGCTGCCGCTCGCCCACCGACATCGTGTGCACGTACCGGTCGGGATCGAGCGGGAGGCCGTAGTGGGCCGAGACGTCGCGGATTCGCGTCTCGAGATCGCGTCCCGCGCGCCCGGCATCGAGCGCCAGCACGATGTTTTCGGCGACGGTGAGGGTTTCGAACAGCGAGAAATGCTGGAACACCATCCCGATGCCCAGCTTGCGCGCCCGGGCCGGATTGCCGATCGCCACGACGTCCTCGTTCCAGCGGATCGTCCCGGCATCGGGGCGCACGACACCGTAGATGATCTTCATCAGCGTCGACTTGCCGGCGCCGTTCTCGCCGAGCACCGCATGGATCTCGCCCGGCAGCACCGAAAGGTCGATGCCATCGTTGGCGACGACCGAGGGATAGATCTTGGTGATGCCCGAAAGGCGCAGGCGGGGACGGGAATGCGGCGCGTCGGGCATGTTCGAGATTATGCCGCAGCGGGCGGCGATTCCGCAGCGGCGGATGCGCTTATTGATCCGGCACAGTGATGTATCAAGTTCCGTTCGGGCTGAGCCTGTCGAAGCCCTTCGACGAGCTCAGGGCGAACGGTTCAATCATATTCATGCCGGTTCAATAGGCGTTCGCGCAGCGCCAGCATTTCCGCGGCCACCGCGACGGCGATGGTCCCGGGCTCCTTGCCGCGCGGCAGGCCGGCGGCGCTGCCGATCGGACAGGCGACGCGGTCGATGGCTTCGGGCGGCAGGCCGTGCTGGACAAGCCGTCGCAGGAGCTGCGCCTTCTTGGCGCGCGAGCCGATCATGCCCAGGTAACTCCAGTCATCGCGCGCCAGGGCGGCCGCCACCAACGCGAAGTCGAGCGCATGACTGTGCGTCGAGACGACGACGTAGCTGCCGGGCGGCGCCGCGCGCAACTCGGCGTCCGGCACGTCGGTGGCGATGATCTCGACGTTCGCGGTCCGTGTCGACGGGAAATCCGCCTCCCGCGCATCGATCCAGCGCACGCGCGCGGGCAATGCGCCAAGGATGTGCGCCAGTGCGCGGCCGACGTGGCCGTTGCCGAAGAGGAACACGTCGAAGGCGCCGGCAGCGGGCAGATGCACCAGGACGGGGATCTCGCCCGCGTGCTCGATGGTCGCGCGCGGCACTCCGGCGTCGCCGGCGGCGAGTCGGGCGCGTGCAAGCGCGATGGCAGTCGCGTCTTCCGCGTCGTCGCCAAGACTGCCGCGAGCGTCGGCGGCCGAGACGCTCATCCGCGGGCTGCAGTCGGGTCCAAGACCGATGAGGACGGCGACGCCCACACCGGATTGCAGTGCCGTGCCGATCTGCGCCAGCCATTCGCCATCGGCGGTCGAGAACGAGGCGAACGCAAGGGTCGCGACGCCGCCGCAGCACTGCCCGACGCCGGCGGCGAGCGGAAAGCGGACCAGCGACGCCCACGCGACTTTCGCGTCCGCCCGGGAGAGCGCAACGCGCGCAATGCGCAAGGCCTCGAACTCGAGCTTGCCGCCGCCGATGGTGCCGATGGCGCGGGTTGGCGTGACGATCATCGCCGCACCGGCCTCGCGCGGCGTCGATCCGCGTGCGCTCGCCACGCAGACCAGCACCGCGTGCGGCTCCTCGACGAGCAATTCCCGCAGCGCTGCGTAGGGGTAACCGGCCCCGCCGGCGGCGCCGGTCACGATTTTTCGCCGGCCAGGGGCGTTCCCCGGTCAATCATGGCGTCGAGCGCGAGCAGTATCGCTTCGGGTGTGGCGGGCGCGTCGAGGTGCGGGGGCGCGCATCCGGGCGCGACGCTCGCCATCGCATCGCGGATGGCGTGAAACGCCGACAGTGCCAGCATGAACGGCGGCTCGCCCACGGCCTTGGAGCGGTGGATCGTCTCCTCCCGGTTGGGACGCTCGAAGAACGCAACCGAGAAGCGCTGCGGCCATTCGCGCGCCGTGGGGATCTTGTAGGTCGACGGCGAATGCGTGCGCAGCGCGCCCTCGTCGTTCCACCACAGCGCTTCCATCGTCAACCAGCCGTAGCCCTGCAGAAAGCCGCCTTCGATCTGCCCGCGGTCGAGCGCCGGATTGAGCGAGGTCCCGGCATCGTGCAGGATGTCGACCTCCAGCAGCCGCGTCTCGCCGGTCAGCGTGTCGACGGCGACCTCCGACACGGCGGCCCCGTAGGCGAAGTAGAAGAACGGGCGCCCGGTCAGCGTCGCGCGGTCGTAGTGGATCTTCGGTGTCGCGTAGAAGCCGGTCGCCGACAGCGGCACGCGGGCGAGATAGGCGGAGCGCGCAATCTCGGCAAAGGCGACGCGGCGCTCGCCGGCGCGGACCTCGTCGTCGGCGAAGACGACGGCGCCTGCTTCGACACCGAACCGGGTCGCGACATGCCGGGTCAGCGCGACCTTGAGCTTGCGCGCCGCATCCTGCGCCGCCATGCCGTTGATATCGCTGCCCGACGACGCGGCCGTCGGCGACGCGTTCGGCACCTTGCTGGTGTCGGAGGCGCTGATGCCGATGCGCGCCAGCGAAACGCCGAGCTCCTGCGCGACCACCTGGGCGACCTTGGTGAACAGGCCCTGGCCCATCTCGGTGCCGCCGTGGTTGAGCATCAGGCTGCCGTCGGCATAGAGATGCAGCAGCGCGCCCGCCTGGTTGTAGTGGGTGGCGGTGAACGAGATCCCGAACTTGACCGGCGTCAACGCGATGCCGCGCTTGACCACCGGGCTGCCGCGATTCCATTCGTCGATGGCGCGGCGGCGCGCGCGGTAACCCGAGCTGCGCACAAGCTGGTCGATCAGCTCCGGCGCGACGTTGTCCTCGATCGTCATCGCGTAGGGCGTGACGTTGCGCTCGGTCGTGCCGTAGAGGTTGGCGCGCCGCACGTCCAGCGGATCCTTGCCCAGCGCTCGCGCGATCTCGTCGATCACCCATTCGACGGCGAACATCCCCTGCGGGCCGCCGAAGCCGCGGAAGGCGGTGTCGCTGACCGTGTGTGTCTTGCAGCGGTACGAGTGGAGGGCGACGTCGGGCAGCCAATAGCAGTTGTCGGCGTGGAACATCGCGCGGTCGTTGATCGGGCCCGAAAGATCCGCGGAAAAGCCGCAGCGCGACGACAGCGTGAGGTCGAGGCCGAGGATGTGCCCCTCGTCGTCGAAGCCGACGTCGTAGTCGTAGCGGAAGGCGTGCCGCTTGCCGGTCATGACCATGTCGTCGTCGCGATCGAGGCGCAGCTTGACCGCGCGACCGCTGCGGCGGGCGAACACCGCGGCGATGCAGGCGAACTGCGACATCTGCGTTTCCTTGCCGCCGAAGCCGCCGCCGATGCGCCGGCAGACGACGGTGACGCGGTGATCGGCGACGCCGAGCGCCGCCGCGACCAGATGCTGCACTTCGCCCGGATGCTGCGTCGAGCAATGCACCAGCATCCCGCCGTCCTCCTGCGGGATGGCGAGCGACACCTGTCCTTCCAGGTAGAAATGGTCCTGCCCGCCGCTGGCGAGCGTCCCGCTGCGACGGTGCGGTGCGCGGCGCAACGCGGCCGGGGCATCGCCGCGCGCGAGGTGGGCCGGCGGCAGCACCCACGACTCGGCCTTGCGCGCTTCCTCGATGGTGAGGATCGCCTGCAGCGGGTCGATATCGAAGCGGGCGAGCCTTGCCGCCGCGCGCGCCGCGGGCATCGAGCGCGCGAGCACCGCGCACACCGGCTGGCCGGCGAACTGCACCTCGCCGGCGGCGAGGATCGGGTCGTCGCGGACGATCGGGCCCACGTTGTTGGCGGCAGGGAGGTCGGCAGCGGCGATCGCGTCGACAACATCGGCGGCCGCGCGGACGCGCGACAGGTCCACGCCCCGAATTCGTCCGTGTGCGACGGGGCTGCAGCCCAGCGCCGCATACAGCGTGCCTTGCGGCTCGGGGAGGTCGTCGGTGTAGGCGGCCTCGCCAGTGACGTGCAGGCGTGCCGAGTCGTGCGCGACCGCGGCGCCGACGATGGGCGTGGCAGGGCTTTGTGCGCGATCCGTCATTGATCCGGCATGAATACGATTGAACCGTTCGCCCTGAGCATGTCGAAGGGCTTCGACAGGCTCAGCCCGAACGGAAACCTGCACAGGCTCAGCCCGAACGGAAACCTGCATAGGCTCAGCCCGAACGGAAACCTGCACAGGCTCAGTCCGAACGGAAGCTGACACATCCCTGGCCCGATCAATGGGGCGCTCCCTCGGGCTGGACATCCTGCACGCGCAGCGGAATCCCGTTGTCGCGCGCCGGGTCGGTCTCCCGCCAGAACCGCCAGATCAGATTGGCGAGCGCGCGCCGCCGGTAGCCTGCCGTCGCGCGCATGTCGGTGATCGGCGCGAACTCGGCGGCAATCGCGGCCATCGCCGCGCGCGCCGTGGACTCGTTCCAGTCGCGACCTTTGATCGCGCGCTTCGGTGGCGGCCGCCCGGCAGGGCGTCGCCGCGACGCCGCCGCAACCGATGCGCGCGCTGTCGATGCGCCCGCCGTCGAGATCCAGGCGGATCGCAACGTAGACCGACGATATGTCCTGATCGTGCCGGCGCGACAGCTTGTAGGCGCGCACGGTGGTGCCGGGCGCGCGCGCGGGCACGACGATGCGGACGACGAATTCGCCGGGCGACAGCGCGGTCTTGCGGTAGGCGAGGTAGAAGTCCTCGAGGGCAGGCTGCGCATGACATGCTCGCTGCCGCAGTTCGAGCCGGCGCCTAGCGCGATCAGCGCCGGCATCGAGTCGCCGATGGCCGAAGCGTTGGCGACGTTGCCGCCCAGCGTGCCGGAATTGCGTATCGGCAGCGACGCGAAGCGCTCCCAGGTCTCGCGCAACTCCGGCCAGTCGCCGACCAGCGCGGCAAACGCGCGCTCCAGTGTGACCGCGGCGCCGATGCTGCAACCGTTGCCGTCCCGGCGGATCGCCTGCAGTTCCGTCGACGTTGCCGGTGTGGAGGATGTCGCCCAGCGGCCTGCTGCTGCTTGGTGACCCAGAGCCCGACATCGGTGCCCCCCGCAAGCAGTCGCGCGTCGGGATGATCGGCCACGCCTTGCGCCAGCGCACCCAGCGTCGTCGGCGCACGGAATGCCTGCCCTCGTGCGCGTAGACGAAATCGTCCGTGCGGGCGAGCCCGCGCAGGCGCCCGCCAAGCGCTCGCTCGTCCGGGCTGATGCGTCGCGCGCCGCTGGCGTCGACCCCCGGGCCGCGCCAGTCGTCGGGCGGAGGAAGCGCGCCGATGGCCTGCGCCGCATCGAGGATCGGCCGGTAGCCGGTGCAGCGACAGAGATTCCCGGACAACGCGCTCTCGGCCTCGGCGCGCGACCAGTGGGCGGCGTTCTTGTACAACCCGAAAAGGCTCATCACGAAACCCGGCGTGCAGAAGCCGCACTGCGAACCGTGTTCGCGCACCAGTGCCTCCTGCACCGGGTGAAGGCTCCATCCGGGAGTTGCAGGCTTTCGACGGTGAACACCGCCTTGCCGTCGACGGTGGGCAGAAGCCGGATGCAGGCATTGATCGGACGCCAGGCGAGCCCGCCGTCGTCGGCCGGCTCGGCGAGGATCACCGTGCACGCGCCGCAGTCGCCCTCGGCGCAGCCCTCCTTGGTTCCGGTCAGGTGGCGCGCTTCGCGCAGGTAGTCGAGCAGCGTCGTCTGCGGCGACAGTCCGTCGACGGCGACCTCGTCGCCATTGAACAGGAAGCGGATGGGTTCTGACATTGGAACGCCGTGTCGAGGCAGGCCTGTTGTCGCGGAGCGCCGCGGTGGTGGGTGGCGCGGAAGCGTGAAATTTCGGGGATCGCGGCCGATCGCTCTGTCGCGCCCGGCATCGCCTTGACGAAAGTGTAAGCGAAGTCGACACCTGCGGGAGGTGTCGTCGTTGCATCGCGCGCGGCGCTTGGGCGGCCCCCTCATGCTAGACTCCAGACCACTTTTATACGCCTCCACGCATGCGCGCGCACTCCATCACTTCCGTCGCCACCCTGGTGGCCACCCTCGTCCTGCACGCGGCCGTCTCCTCTGCGCGCGGCGCCCTCTCCGACGCTCGACCGCATCAAGGATGCGCGCGCAATCACGCTGGGCTATCGCAACGATGCCGCACCATTTTCGTTCAAGGATCGCGACGGCCGGATTCTCGGCTACAGCGTCGAGCTGTGCGCGCGGGTGGCGACCGCGATCCAGAAGGAACTCGGGCTCGCCGAAATGAAGGTGTTGTGGGAGCCGCTCGAGGCGGCCGGGCGCATCGCTGCGGTGGCCTCGGGCCGCGTCGACGTCGAGTGCGGCACGACGACGAGCGTCGCTGTCGCGGATGAAGGCGGTAGATTTCAGCCTGCCGATCTTCGTCGACGGCGGCGGCGTGCTCGTCCGGGCGAAGTCGAAGCTCGTGCGCGCTCGCCGACCTCAAGGGCAAGAAGCTCGCGGTCATCGGCGGCACGACCACCGAAGCAGGCGATCGTTCGCGCATTGAATGCGCTCGGAGCGCGGCGGCGATCCTGGTGCCGGTCAAGAACGGCGCAGAGGGCATGCGGCAGCTCGCGCGCGGCGCAGTCGATGGCTATGCGGCCGATCGCGTGGTGCTGGCCGGGTTGCGGCAGCGTCAGGCGAAACCAGCCGAGTTTGGATTCGTCGCCGGGCGATTTCTCCTTCGAGCCCTACGCACTGGTCGTCAGCCGCGACGATCCCGAACTGCGGCTGATCGTCAACCGCACGCTGGCGGGCCTCTACCGCAGCGGCGAGATCGACCCGATTTTCCAGCGCTGGCTGGGCGGCCTCGGCCGGCCGGGGCCGCTGCTGCACTCGATGTTCTATCTCAACACGCTGCCGGAGTGAGCCCATGACGACCTGCCGCGAAGTCTGCCGATCTGCGCAGCGTCGCCCTGATGCCGTCGCGGCGTCCGTTGCTCGCCGCCGTCGCCGCACGCGCAGGTGGCGCCCGTCGCGTCCGATTGCACGGATTTTCCCTGCGGCCGCATCGAGACCATTCGCCAGGTCACGGTCAAGGAGGCCTGGACGCCGTTGGGGACCACCGGCACGCAGGCGGCCGGCAGCCGCTCGGGCGCCGTCACCTCCTTCGAGTTCGGCCCGGGGATGTCGAATCAGGGCATGGTGTTGCTCGGCGCTTCAGGCGGCGCGAATTACCGCAAGATCGCCCAATTCCTACGAAAAGCCGCAATGGCAGGTCACGGTAAAACTCGACAGTGGCCGCAGCCGTGTGCTGACGCTGGCCTACGAACCCTACGTGCGTGAAGGCGATCGCGTGCGCGTGGCCGGCAACAACGTCGAACTCGTCGACTGACCGCGCTGCCGCGGCATTCCCGGCGAACAGGATGGCGGCGCTTGCGATCAACGACCCACCGGACGGCCACCGGGTCATCACGCTGACCGGGCGGCTGGACGCGACGACGCTGCCCGAGTTGTGGCGGGCAGCGCGCGAGGCTGTCGCGAGCGCTGCCCCCGGGCGGATCGCCGTCGACGCCGGCGCGGTCGATTACTGCGACGGCGCCGGCGTGGCGCTGTTCGTCGATCTGCTGCGTTCGCCGCGCGGACCCGACGTCGAGATCCTGAACCTGCAGCCCGCCACCACCGCGCTGCTGCGCCAGTTCGACCCCAAGGTCTTCGACCACGATCTCGATCCCGAGGCGCCGCGCGGGCGCATGCTGGAGGAAGTCGGGCGCGCTGCCGCAGCGACCTGGAGCGACGTCAAGGCGCAGGTGGAATTCATCGGCGAGAGCGCTGCCGCGCTGGCCTATGCGGCCACGCACCCGCAGAGCGTCCGCTGGAAGGACGTCTGGCACATCTGCGAGCGCGTCGGCGTCGACGCGCTGCCGATCGTGGCGCTGATCTCGTTCCTGCTGGGAATGATCCTCGCCTTCCAGTCCGCGGTGCCGATGAAGCGCTTCGGCGCCGAGATCTTCGTCGCCGATCTCATCGGCCTGTCGATGCTGCGCGAACTCGGCCCCTTGATGACGGCGATCCTGCTCGCCGGCCGCTCGGGCGCCGCATTTGCCGCCGAGATCGGGACCATGCGCGTCAACCAGGAGGTCGACGCGCTGACGACGATGGGCTTGAACCCGGTGCGCTTCCTGGTGACGCCGAGGATCATCGCCGCGGTGCTGATGACGCCGCTGCTGACGTTGTTTGCGAATCTGGTGGGTCTCCTGGGAGGTGCGGTCACGATGACGTCGTTCTCGATCCCCTTCGTCGCGTTTCTGAAGCAGGTCGACAGCGCGGTCACGACCACCGACTTTCTCGCCGGGTTCGTGAAGTCGTTCGTGTTTGCCACGCTGATCGCCGGCATCGGCTGTCTGCGCGGGTTGCAGACGCGTGCCGGCGCCTCTGCCGTCGGCGATTCCGCGACGCGGGCCGTGGTGTCGGGGATCGTCCTCCTGGTGGTGGTCGACGGCGTGTTCGCGCTTGTCTATTACATGCTGGGCATATGACCGCGGACTTGCGCCCCGCCTCCGCCAGCCGTCATTCGCGTCGAGGGCGTGGATTCGGGCTACGACGGCGTCCCGATCCTGACCGGCGTCGACTTCGAAGTGCCTCGCGGCGAGGTGTTCGGCATTCTCGGCGGCTCCGGTTGCGGCAAGAGCACGCTGATGAAAAACATGATCGGCCTCACGCAGCCGATCGCCGGCCGCATCCTGATCGACGGCGACGACATCGTGGCCGCCGGGGAGGACGAGCTGGCCGCGATCCGGCGTCGTTTCGGCGTCATGTATCAGTCCGGAGCGCTGTTCGGATCGATGACGCTCCTGGAAAACGTGCGCCTGCCGCTCGAGGAGTACACGTCGCTGCCGACCGACGCCATCGATCTTCTCGCGCGAATGAAGCTCGCGCTGGTCGGCCTCGAGGCATTCACCGGGCATCTTCCCGCCGAATTGTCGGGCGGCATGCAGAAGCGGGCGGGGATCGCGCGGGCGATGGCGCTCGATCCCTCGATCCTCTTCCTGGACGAGCCGTCCTCGGGACTCGACCCCATCACGTCGGCGTCGCTCGATGCGACCATACGCCGGCTGGCCGAAAGTCTGGGCGTCACCTTCGTCATCGTCACCCACGACCTGCCCTCGGTTTTCAACTGCATCGACCGCGTCGTGCTGCTCGAGCGGCGGGCCAAGGGTATCATCGCGGTCGGCGACCCGCGCCTGCTGCGCGACCAGAGCACCGATCCGCGCGTGCGCGCCTTCTTGCGCCGCGAACCCGAACCCACCACCGCCTGACGCCGCGAATCCTCTCCACCATGAGCCTCAAGGCCAACTACTTCAAGCTCGGCATCTTCGTCATCGGTTCGGTATTGGCCGGCGGTGCCTTGCTGGTGGTCATCGGATCCGGGCGCTGGTTCCAGCCCAAGATCACGATCGAGACCTATTTCGACGAGTCGGTGCAGGGCCTCGACATCGGCTCGAAGGTCAAATACCGCGGCGTGGTGATCGGCGACGTCACGCATATCACGTTCACCTACGTCCGGTACCAGCAGGACCAGCCGGCGCACGATCGCCTGCGCTACGTGCTGGTCGAGGCGCAGCTGCAGCCGAAGCTTCTGGGAGGGCGCGTCACAGGAGAGATCACGGGCGCCGACAATGCGCGGCGGGAGGTCGAGCGTGGCCTGCGCGCGCGGCTCACCCCGCAGGGCATCACCGGCACCAACTACCTCGAGATCGACTATCTGGATCCGCCGCCGCCGGTGCTGCCGATCGACTGGACGCCTGACAACACCTATATCCCCAGCGCGCGGTCGACGGTGCTGCAGTTCGTGAATGCCGCTTCCGAACTGATCAACCGGCTGCAGAAGCTCGACGTCGAGGGCACGGTGGCCAATCTCAACCGGCTGATGACCACCACTGAAGCGCGGATCGGGGCGCTGGATACCGGGGCGATATCGCGCCGTACCGAGCGCGTTCTGGCCAAGGTCGAGACCACGCTCGACGGCCTGGCCATGAAAGATCTTTCCGAACAGGGCGTCGCCCTGCTCGCCGAGTTGCGCACGACCAACGCCGAGCTCAAAAAGACGCTGGCGAATCCGGCGTGGCAGAAGCTGCCCGACGACGCCGCTGCGGCGATGGCGCGCGTGCGGGCCATCGTCGACGACCCCACGCTGCCGCGCACCTTGCAGAGTCTGTCGCGCACGCTGGGCCGGCTGGATCGCATCGTCGGCGCCGGCGAGGCGGACCTTGCGTCGACCATCGAGAACCTGCGCCAGATCTCCGACAACCTGCGCGATCTCACCGAAGACACCAAGCGCTATCCGGCCAACGTGTTGTATGGCGAGCCGCCAGCGCGCCCACTGGAGGGTCGCCGATGATCGCCTTTTTCCCAAGCTGCCGGGGGCGGCGCGCCGCGGTTCTGGCTTCGTTCGTCGCGGCCGTCGTCGTGCTGGGTGGTTGCGCGCTCTCGCGCCCGGCGCCGATCAAGCACGCGTTCCTGCTCGAGGTCCCGGCGCCCACCGCGGGTGCCCGTGTCCATCCCATCGCCTTGCGCGTCGGAACCATCAACGTTGCGGTGCCCTTCCGGGGGCGCGCGTTCGTCTATCGATCGTCGGCACTGAAGTACGACGCCGATTTCTATAGCGAGTTCCTGGTGGCGCCGGCGCCGATGATTGCCGAGATCACGGCGCGCTCGCTGGATCGGTCGGGCGTGTTTGTCCGCGTGATTCCGCCCGGTGCGCCGCCCGACGGCGACTGGGTGCTCGACGGATTCGTGTCGACGCTGCACGGCGATGTGCGCGATTCCGCGAACCCGGCTGCGGAGCTTGCGATCACGTTTTTTCTCACTCGCAACGACGGGGCCAGCCAGGCGCCGTTCTGGTCGCGGGAGTACAAGCGCCGGGTGGCGGTTGCCGAGGCGCTGCCGGAAGGTTACGCTCGCGCGCAGTCCGTTGCGCTGGGCGAAGTCCTGGCGGAACTCGCGCGCGACCTGGCGGCAGCGGATCTCGCGCGGAAGTAGCGATGCCTGACCGGCAGATCAGTTGCCGGAGCCCGGCCGTGCGCGATCGTCGACGAGCTTGCCTGCCCTGTCCGTCAGCTTGTCCGCCTCGGTGACCCAGCCGCCGCCCATCGCCTTGTACGTGTTCGCGGCCGAAGTGAAGACCGACGCGCGCACCGAGGCGAGCGTCAGCTCGGCGGGGAACAGCGTCTGCTCGGCCTGCAGCACGGTCGAGTACGGCGCGTAACCGCCGTCGTACTGCAGCCTGGCGAGGCGCGCATAGTCGTTGAGCGCCGCGACCAGCCGTTCCTGCGCGGTCTGCTGATCCTGCAGTTTCCGGTGGCTCACCAGCGCGTTGTCGACGTCGGCGAACGCGTTCTGGATCGACAGCTGATAGTTCAGCAAGGACGCCTGCTGTGCGGCTTCGGACTGCGCCACCTGACCGCTGACCGCGCCGAAGGTGAAGATCGGCCCGACGAGCTGTCCCGCGTAATTCCACGTCCGAGCCGGCCCCTGGAACAGCTTCGAAAGATCCGAACTCGAGCCGCCGAGCGCGCCGGTGAGCGAAATCGTCGGGAAGTAGAGCGCGCGCGCGGCGCCGATCTGGGCATTGGCGGCGATCAGCGCCTGCTCGGCTTGCATGAGGTCGGGCCGGCGCTCGAGCAGCGCGGACGGAACGCCCGCGGGCACCGCCGGCAGCGCCAGATCGTAGATCGACTTGCCGCGCGGGATGGGGCCCGGGTTGCGTCCGAGCAGGATCGACAGCGCGTTCTCGGCTTGCGCGATCTGCGCCTCGATCTGCGGGATCTGCACGGCGGCGGTTTCGTACTGCGATTGGACCTGCGCGACGGTCATCTGCGAGGTCTGGCCGTACCTGAACTGGAGCTGGTACAAGCGCAGCGATTCCGCGTAGGTTCCGAGCGTGCGCCTGGCGATCACGAGCTGCTCGTCCAGGCCCCGCAGCTGGATGTAGTTGGTGGCCACCGCGCTCACCAGCGTCAGGATCACGCCGCGACGGGCCTCGTCGGTGGCGAGCATGTTCGCCTGCGCCGCTTCGGACAGGCGCCGGATGCGGCCCCAGAGGTCGATTTCCCAGCTGGCCGTGAGCAGCGCCTGGTACGTCGTCTGCGGATTCGGATAGTTCGGGACGACCGCGGCCAGGCCGCCGTCGGGGCTGCGCAGCCGCTCGCCGCTCCCGCCATAGCCGACTTGCGGGAACAGGGACGAGCGGGTCTGCGTGATCACCGCCTGCGCCTGCAGGACGTTGGCGGCCGCGATCCTGACGTTGAGATTGTTGGCGAGCGCGGCGTCGATCAGCTGGTCGAGGACCGGATCGCCGAACTGCTTCCACCACGCCGTGTTTGCAGTGTCCGCGGCGGCCTCCGGCGCGAAGCGGAAGGCGGTCGGCGCATCCAGCTTCGGGCGCACGTAATCCGGGCCCATCGTGCAGCCGGCGAGCAGCGCCGTGGCGAGGGTTGCGAGAGCGCATGCAGCGAGCGCAGGCCGATGCCTCATTTCAGTGGCCCTCCCGCGGCGCGTGCGGCGCGGCACCCGTGCCGCCGTCATCCTGGACCGCTGTTGCGGCAGCCGGCGGGCGGACCATCGGGCGCCTTGTCCTTGCCCTCGGCGAACCGGTCGAAGAGGTAGAACAGCAGCGGCACGTAGAGCATCGCCAGCGTCGTCTCGCCGAACATGCCGCCGATGATGCCGGTGCCGATCGAGTGCCGCGCGTTGGCGCCGGCGCCCATCGCGAGGGCCAGCGGCAGGCAGCCGGCCGCGAACGCGAGCGAGGTCATGATGATCGGCCGCAGCCGCTGCTCGCCGGCCAGGATCGTCGCCTCCATGATCGACTTGCCCTGCTGCCGGAAGTGGATGGCCGCCGAGACGCGAAGCACGGCGTTCTTGGCGCCCAGGCCGATCAGCACCAGCAGGCCGATCTGGAAGTAGACGTCGTTCTCGAGGCCGCGCGCCCAGTTGGTGACGAGCGCGCCGAGGATCCCGAACGGCACCGCCGACATCACCGCGCCCGGCAGCGTCCACGACTCGTACTGCGCGGCGAGCACCAGGAACACGATGATGAGCCCGAACACGAACGCGATCATCGACGTGCCGCCGGACTTCTTCTCCTCGTAGGCGAGGCCGGACCAGGCGAAGGTGTAGCCAGGCGGCAGCACCTCCTGCGCGACCGCCTCCATCGCGGCGATCGCGTCGCCGGAGCTGTACCCGGGCGCCGGGTTGCCGTTGACCTTCGCCGCAGGAAAGCCGTTGAAGTGCGGGAGGAGGTCCGGCCCGGCGACCCATTGGGTGGTGACCAGTGCCGACAGCGGCACCATGTTGCCGTCCTTCGACCGCGTGTACAGGCGCGTGAGGTCCTCGGGCTGCTGCCGGTACCGGGCGTCGGACTGGAGCACCACCCACCAGACGCGGCTGAACTGGTTGAACTGGCTGGCGGTCAGCGAGCCGAACTGCGCCTGGATCGCGCTGTAGACGTCCTCGACCGGCACGCCGAGCAGCGTCGCCTTCTCGCGATCGACGACGGCGCGCAATTGCTGCGTGTTGGCACGGAACGTGGACGACAGGCTCGTGAGCTCGGGGCGCGCGCGCGCCTTCCCGACGAAGTTCTGCGTCACCTCGTCGAGCTGCGCCGGGTCGCCGGCGCCGGTGTCCTGGATCCAGAACTCGAAGCCGCCGGTGGTCCCGATGCCGGGGATCGCCGGCGGCGCGACCGGGATGACGATCGCCTCTCCGATGCCCTGGACCTCGCGGTAGAGGTTCGCCAGCACGGCGCGCGCATTCTGCGCCTTCGCCGTGTCGGTCGAGTCGTAGCGCTGCTTGAAATCGTTCAGCGTTACGAAGAAGGCGCCGGCATTGGTCTTGAAGCCGCTGTCGAGCAGGCTGTAGCCGGTGATCATCGCGCGCGTCTCGACGCCGGGCGTCCTGGCGAAGATCGCATCGACCTTCTCGGCGACCGCCTGCGTCCGGTCGAGGCTCGCGGCCTCCGGCATGATGATCGCCGCCATCACGTAGCCCTGGTCCTCGTTCGGGACGAAGCTCGAAGGCAGCACGGTGAAGAGGTGCCAGATGCTCCAGAGGAAGACGGCGAACAGTACGAGCGCGACGACTGCGCGCTTGATCACCAGCTCGACGGCGTGGCCGAAGCCGCGGGTCACCGCGTCGACCTGGCGGTTGAACCAGGCGAAGAATCCGCGCTGCGGCGGCGGGTTGTGCTTGAGCATCAGCGCAGCCATTGCCGGGGTGAGCGTCAGCGCGACGAACCCGGACACGGCGACGGAAACCACGATCGTGACCGCGAACTGCTTGTAGAGCTGGCCCGTGGTCCCGGGCAGGAACGCCGCCGGCACGAACACCGACGACATCACCAGCACGACGGCGACCAGCGAGCCCGCGATCTCGTCCATCGACCGGATCGTGGCCTCCTTCGGCGCGAGGTGGTGCTCGTGCATGTTGCGCTCGACGTTCTCGACGACGACGATCGCGTCGTCGACAACGATGCCGATGGCGAGCACGAGACCGAACAGCGTGATCAGGTTGATCGAGAACCCGAGCGCCAGCATCCCTGCAAAGGTCGTGATCAGAGAGACGAGGATCGCGACGATGCAGATGATCGTCGTGCGGAAGCTCTGCAGGAACAGGTAGACGACCAGCACCACCAGCGCGATCGCCTCGAACAGCGTCTTGATCACCTCCTCGATCGACAGCTTGACGAAGTCGTTGGTGTCGAGCGCGACGACGTACTCGATGCCCTCGGGGAAGCGCGACTTCATCTCGGCGAGCGTCTTGCGCACGCCTTCCGACACCTTGAGCCCGTTGGCGCCCGGCTGAAGGTAGACGGCGATCGCCGTCGACGGCACGCCATTCATCTTCGTGTCGACGATGTACTGGCGCAATCCGACCTCGGCGCGCGCGACGTCGCCCAGCCGGACGATCGCGCTGCCGTCCTGGCTCGCGCGCAGGATGATCTCTTCGTACTGCCGCGGATCGGTGAACGGCGCCTGAGTGACCACCGGGAAGGTGAGCTCGACCGGCCCCGCCGTCGGCTGCTGGCCGATCTGCCCGGCGCCGAACAGCGCGTTCTGCGCCTTGATGGCGTTGGCGATGTCGCTGGTCGTGATGCCGAGCGAGGTCATGCGGTCCGGGTTCATCCAGATCCGCATCGCCTGGTCGGGCACGCCCATGATCGACGCCTGTCCGGCCCCCGGGACGCGTTTCAGTGCATCGAGCACGTAGACGTTGGCGAAGTTGGCGATGTACTCGCTCGAGTAGCGCTCGCCCTTGCCGTAGATCCCGATCAGCATCATGATCGACGACGACTTCTTCTGCACCGAGACGCCGAGCTGCGTCACCGCCGTGGGGAGCTGCGGCAGCGCGAGGTTGACCCGGTTCTGCACCTGCACCTGCGCGATGTCGGGATCGGTCTCGAGCGAGAAGTAGACGGTCAGCGTCATCTGGCCGTTGGCCGAGCTGGTCGACGACATGTAGAGCATGTTGTCGACGCCGTTGACCTGCGCCTCGATCGGCGAGGCGACCGAGTCGGCCACCGTCTTCGAATCGGCGCCGGGATAGGTCGCGTTGACGGTGACCTGCACCGGCGTGATCGTCGGGTACTGCTGGACCGGCAGCACGAGCATCGCCACGGCGCCGGCGAGGCAGAGGACGATGGCGACGACTGCGGCGAAGATCGGCCGTTCGATGAAGAAGCGGGAGAACATGATGGCGCCGTCCCGGCTACTTGCCGACCGCGATTTCGACGCGTCGGGCTTCACGGTCGGTGCCGGGTCCGGTCACGTCCAGCGGCGGCTTCAGGCGCACGCGGTCGGCGGGGACGCCCTCGGCGAGCAACGCTTCGCGCACGGCGATCGCGCGGCGCTTGGCGAGTTCGACGTTGGCCGCGCGATTGCCGCTGCGGTCCGCGAAGCCGGTGACATCGAGCGGGTTGGTGCCTGTCCTCATCGCCGGCGCGAAACCCTTGAGCAGCCGCACCGCCTCGGCGTCGAGCGCGGCCTTGCCCGTCGCGAAATGCACGGACAGCGTCGCTCCCGGTGGGCGCGTCGCCGGCGCCGCACCCGGCGAATCCGGCTTCGGCGTGTAGGCCGTCACCTTGACGGGAGCATCCGGCGCGAGCCGCAGTGCGCCGTCGACGACGACCTGGTCGCCGGCGGCGAGTCCCTGCGCGATGAACCAGCTGTCGCCGTACCAGTCGCCGACGACGACCGGGCGCAACTCCGCCTTCCCGTCCTTCCTGACGACCCAGACGAAGTGGCCTTTCGCGCCCTGCTGCACGGCGCGCTGCGGCACCAGGATCGCGTTCGGACGGACCGCGCCCTGCAGCCGCGTGCGCACGTACTGGTTCGGGCGCAGCACGCCCTTCGGATTGTCGACGGAGGCGCGGATCAGGAAGGTGCCGGTCTGCGAGTTGTACGAGGGGTCGGCGAAGGTGATCCTGCCCTTGTACGGGAACACGCTGCCGTCGACGAGTTCGATCTCCACCACGAACTGGCGGTCGTCGGGCATCCTGAGCAGCCCCTTTTCCACCTGGCTGCGGATGCGGCCCACCTCGTTCTCGGAGAGGCTGAAATTGATCCACATCGGGCTCAGCACCGACACCGTCGTCAGGAGGCTGTTCTGGGGGTTCAGGTAGGTGCCTTCGGCCACCACGGCGAAGCTGGAGACGCCGTCGACCGGCGAGGCGATGGTCGTGTACGACAGGTCGAGCCGGGCCGAATCGAGCTGCGCCTTGGATTGGGCGACCGCGGCCGCCGCCTGCTCGTACTGCCCCTGCGCGTCGTCGAGGTCCTTCTGCGACAGCGCATTCTGCGCGGCCAGCGGCTT
Organism: uncultured beta proteobacterium; assembly: GCA_963709525.1. GTDB lineage: Bacteria > Pseudomonadota > Gammaproteobacteria > Burkholderiales > Casimicrobiaceae > CAIWHR01. The sequence continues at coordinate 99,356 of CAVPXB010000020.1, read as the reverse complement.
GGTGCGGGCGAGATTGGCGCGCGCCACTTCGAGCGCCGCCTCGTTGCGCTGCAACGCGGCTGCTGCGCCGTCGACCTGCGCCTGGAACGGCTTCGGGTCCATCCGGAACAGCACCTGGCCCGCCTTGACCACGGCGCCTTCGGTGTACACGCGCTTTTCGAGGAAGCCGGATACGCGCGCGGCGACGTTGACCGCCTGCGAGCTTTGCGTCTGCGCGACGAACGTGGAGGTGATGGGCACATCCCTCGCCACCACCGTCAGTGCCGCGACTTCGACCGGCGGCGGTGCCGCCTGCTTCTTCTCCTCCTTGCCGCAGCCGGCCGACGCGAGGAGCACGGTGGCGAGCGCGCAGGCGACGACGGGACGGGCGAGCGGGCGCAAGCAAGGGCCGGAAGTTGAGGTCATCGGCGGGAATTCCTGAGGAGGGAGGCGGCTTTCGGCGGCAGCGCCGGAGGCATTGGGACAACAACAGAGTTTTTACCGCCGTTGCGATGTTTTGTCGAGATGATCAGGTCGTCATTCTCCGGCATCCGCGGCCTTCGGGACGTGTCGGCGCAGACGAGGGTGCCCAAAATGGGCAAACCGGCAGCCGAGGTTCGCTTCATTCGTTGAAAATGGAAAATAGACAGAACGCAGCGAAGCTGACCGCGGCCTTCGAGCCCGGCAGCACCGCGCCATCCCAGGGAGGTAAGGCTTTGAGCTTGACGACAGAACGCGCCGCCGAACCGGTGGATCGTTGCCAGTATTGGTGGCGCAGAACCCGGAGGTATCTGCTGAGCGCTTGCGCGATGGCACTGCTCACGGGCTGCGCCGGGTCGGGTCTCCGGCTGAACCCGCTGCCAGCGACGCTCGAGACACAGGCGGCTATTCCCGGAATCCCCGGGGCGCGCTATTGGGGCGACCAAAAGCCCGAAGGATTCGGCCGGTGGCTCGCCCTCCCGGGCACAGAGCTCCGAGAGCACTTTGGCGGGATCATGGACCGACCGCACAACTACCTTGTCATCTCCGGCGGCGGCGAGGATGGCGCATTCGGCGCTGGGCTTCTGGCTGGCTGGAGCGCGGCCGGAACTCGGCCCGAATTCCAGATGGTGACCGGGGTCAGCACGGGGGCGCTGATCGCGCCGTTTGCATTTCTGGGATCGCGCTACGACGCGCAGCTCCAGGAGGTCTACACCCGCTACTCGTCCGCTGACCTCATCGAGGTGCGCAACATCGTCTCGATACTCTCCGGTGACGCGGCGGCGGACACGGTCCCGCTGCAAAGACTATTGGAACGTTACATCGACGACAGCGTCGTCGCTGCCATTGCCGCGGAAGGCCGCCGCGGCAGATCGCTGCTGGTCGGCACGACCAATCTCGATGCAGCCCGGCCGGTGACCTGGGACCTGACCCGCATCGCCGCGAGCGGATCGCCGGATGCCAAGCGACTCATCCAGCAGGTGATCCTCGCCTCGGCCTCGATCCCCGGCGCCTTTCCGCCGGTCGTCATCGACGTCGAGGCCAACGGCCATCGTTTCCAGGAGCTCCACGTCGACGGCGGCGTGACGTCCCAGTTGTTTCTGTCACCTTCCGGCATCGACTGGGGACGGGTGAGCGAACGCCTGGGCGTGGTCGGGAAGCCACAGATCTACCTGATCCGCAATGCGAAGCTGACGCCGGCGTGGGAAGCCGTGCCACAGCGTCTGTTGCCCATTCTCGCCAGGACGGTGTCGACCCTCATTCGCACGCAAGGCGTCGGCGATCTCGCGCAGATCTACCTACTCGCCAAGCGTGACGGCCTGGGCTACAACCTGGCCTGGATTCCGCTTGATTTTACGGAGGTGTCCAAGGAGGCGTTCGACCGAGACTACATGCGCAACCTGTTTGCGCTCGGCTACGATCGGGCGGCCAATGGATATCCCTGGCTGCGCAACGCTGTCGTGCAATGATGACGCGAGCACGCGAGTATTCGCGAAATCGCTTTCATCGGACTTGTCAGTCATTCGCGATCCGCCGTGTCACCCCCGCTACGTCGCCGGCGTGCTTCCGCGCGGGGTGAGCCGCGCGGGGCCGCAGGGTGTGGTTGCGCCGCGAGCCGATCGATGGTCTCGTCGAGCAGTGCGTGGATCTGATTCGCGCACGTCAGAAACTGTCTGACCGATTCTCGCGTGAACTCCCGTAGATCGGGTTCGATCGACTGTTTGTCGACGATCCAGCCGGCTTTTTCGTGGCGACGGACGAACCCGCGCGTGGCGAGGGTTTCCAGCTTCCGCCTGATCGTCTCGCGCGGAATCCCCGTGATTTGATGCAGGTCGCGAACTCGCACGGGCCTGAGCTCCCGCGCATGCTCCGATGCGTTGTTTTCATGGGAGGTGGCACTGGTCGTCGTACGCGCCGGCGGCATCAGGTGGGCGACGTTCTGGTGCGCGAGCACGCCCCACACGATCAAGGTTTCGTAGTCGATACCGAGGGTGCGCGACGAACGCAGCATGTGATGAATCAGATGACGATTCATCACAAACGCGACGTATCCAAAAGTCGCATCGAATGCGTGGTCGAATTCCGATCTTTCGAGAAGAGTCTTTTTGCGCATATGCGCCGGATCCGGCCTGCCAGGGGAGGTGCGCGCCGCCGATCGCTAGCGCGCGATACGTGCTTCGAGGTCGTGCTCGCCAGCGCCGGTGATCACGACGTGCGCGAAGCTGCCGACGGCAAGCTTGTCGCCGGCGGCGATATGCACGGCTCCATCGATCTCCGGTGCGTCGGCCGCGCTGCGGGCGAGGGCGGTGCCGTCCTCGGCGTGGCCGTCGACCAGCACCGTCATCGTCGACCCGACGCGATGCGCGAGCCGGGCGGCGCTGATGCGCGCCTGTACTTCCATGAAGCGCGCACGCCGCGCCTCCTTCACGTCTTCGGCCAGCGGATCGGGAAGATCGTTGGCGGCCGCACCCTCGACCGGCGAATACGCGAAGCAGCCGACGCGGTCGAGCTGGGCCGCATCGAGGAACGACAACAGCTCGTCGAACTCGCGCTCGGACTCGCCGGGAAAGCCCACGATGAAGGTGCTGCGGATGACGAGATCGGGGCGCGCCGCGCGCCACGCATTGATGCGCTTCAGCGTGCCTTCGGCGTTCGCCGGGCGCTTCATCAGCTTGAGGATGCGCGGACTCGCGTGCTGGAACGGCACGTCGAGGTAAGGCAGCAACCCGCCTTGCGCCGGGTCGCGGGTCATCAGTGCGATGACGTCGTCGACGCTGGGGTAAGGGTAGACGTAGTGCAGGCGCACCCAGGCGCCGTGGGCGCGCGCCATCGCGTCGAGCGCGGTGGCGAGTTCGGTCATCCGGGTCTTGATCGGGCGGCCGTTCCAGAACCCGGTGCGATATTTCACGTCGACGCCGTAGGCGCTGGTGTCCTGCGAGATCACCAGCAGTTCGCGCACGCCGGCGGCGAACAGGCGCTCGGCCTCGACGAGCACTTCGCCGATCGGGCGGCTGACCAGATCGCCGCGCATCGCGGGAATGATGCAGAAGCTGCAGCGGTGATTGCAGCCTTCGCTGATCTTGAGATACGCGTAATGGCGCGGCGTCAGCTTGATGCCCTGCGGCGGAACGAGGTCGGTGTAGGGATCGTGCGGCTTCGGCAGCTGCGCGTGCACCGCCGCCATCACCTCGACCGACGCATGGGGGCCCGTGACGGCGAGCACCCTGGGATGCGCCGCACGGATGAACGCGCCGCCATCCTTCGCTCCCAGGCAACCGGTGACGATCACCTTGCCGTTCTCGGCCAGCGCCTCGCCGATGGCGTCGAGCGACTCGGCGACCGCTGCGTCGATGAAGCCGCAGGTGTTGACGACGACGAGGTCGGCCCCGTCGTAGGTGGGCGCGATCGCGTAGCCTTCGGCGCGCAGCTGCGTCAGGATCTGCTCGGAATCGACGAGCGCCTTGGGGCAGCCCAGCGACACGAATCCGACGCGCGGTGCGCGGGTTGGCGCGGGGGTCCTGGTGGCGGGGCGGGTCATGGGACGAGTCGCGGGTCGGGGGCGAATTGTGCCGGTGGACGAGGGATCGGAAACGCGTTGCTGCAGTGCATCAGTGCAGCGCGATCCTGAAGTCTGGATCGGATTGTGCGGCGCAAAAAAACCGGGCTTCGCGCCCGGCTTTTTCTTGTGTTGTGCGAGCCGGGCGCTATTTCGGTTGATCTGCCCCGGTTTGCTGCGCGGCAGCGAAGTTGGGAAACGGAAACGCCGAAAACATGCCGCGGGTCTGCTCCTGCATCCGCTGCTGCATGTCCATGAACAGCTTGGCGCTCTGTTCGAGGTAGTTGCCGAGCATGCCCTGCATCGCCGGCGCCTGCATCTGCATGAACTGCTTCCACAGATCGGGCGTCAGCATCATCTTGTCGCCGTAGATCTGCTTCATCTGCTCCTGCAGCTTCTTCTGGATGCCCAGGAATGCCTTGACGTTCTGCTCCATGTACGTGCCCATCATCGTCTGCTGGGCGGTGCCGTAGAAGCGGATCATCTGCGCCAGCATTTCGGAGCTGAACATCGGGAGTCCGCCCGATTCCTCATCGAGAATGATCTGCAGCAGGATCGCGCGGGTGAGATCGCTCCCCGATTTTGCATCGATGACATGGAAGTCGATGTTCTCCAGCACCATCTGCTTGACGTCCGCGAGCGTGATGTAACCGCTGTTGGCAGTGTCGTAGAGCCGACGATTCGGGTATTTCTTGATCATCCGCCGTGTCTCGCTCATGGCTCCTCCTTGGGCTTGATTTGCGCATTATAACGTGTTGATTTATCGGTGGTTTGAATTTGGAAACCGGTCAAGTGGCCCGACCATTGTGCGGTGCATCAAATAATCCTTGACTCGCGGTTCAGGCGTCCCTACAATGCGGTTGTGCGGTGCAGCAAAGCGGGGACGAAAGCACGCTCGGTCCCCTCCCGATCGCGGGGCGGCACCCGGAACAAGTCTCCCGGCTCGATCGTCGACCGGGAACTCCAATCTGAAAGGGAACGCCATGTACAACGCCACTGAACAATTCGCCGAAATCAACCAAGCCAATGTCGCGCAGGCAACGAAGCTCGCCGCGCTCGCCCTCGAAAACGCCGAGAAATTCGCCAAGGTCAATCTGCTGACGGCGAAAGCTGCGCTGGCCCAGGGCGTGGAAAGCGCGCAGGCGGTCACCGCCGTCAAGGACGTCCAGCAACTGTTCGCGTTGAACACGACGCTGGCCGAAGCGAACCTGCAAACGGCGCTGGGCTATTCGAAGAACCTGTATGAGCTCGCCACCGAAGCGCAGGCGCAGTACACCGCGCTCGTCGAAGAATCCCTGGCTGCCTACACCAAGGGCGTTGCAGGCTGGGTCGACAAGGCCGCCAAGTCGGCGCCGGCCGGCTCGGAAGTCGCCGTCAACGCGTTCAAGCAGGGCTTTGCCGCGTCGACCGCTGCGTTCGACCAGTTCAGCAAGGCCTCCAAGCAGGTCGTGAGCCTCGCCGATGCGAGCGTTCGTGCCGCTGCTGCCAATGCGTCGAAGGCTGCCACCGTGGCAAAGGGTCGTAAGGCCGCCTGAACGACCTGGGCCTGTCGAGCCCCGGCCCTCAAAGCCGGGGCTTCTTTCGGTGCGCCCGGCAGGCGCGTGGCCTTCGGCATGATGGGCGAAGGCATCCGCCGGAATTAGAGCCCGGGTTCTAATTTGGCGCGCTAGGATTGAACCAGTTCGAAGGCGGCCGATCCGATCCATGCCGGTGGTGGAGCGTTCCCGGATCGGTGCGTCTCGAGTGCAACACAACGTCTCCTTCTGTATCTTCATCCTCCTCCTAGAAGATACAGCCTCCGCCCCGCGGGTGATCCGCGGGGTTTTTTTTCGCGATACGCGGGGCTGGGGGGAACGAAAAGGCCCCGGCTGCCCGGGGCCCTGGCGCGGCGCGCGGCGACCGCTCAATACATGTGCTGGCCGCCGTTGATCGAGATGTTCGCGCCGGTGAGGAACGCGGCTTCCTCGCTGGCGAGGTAGGCGACGAGGCCGGCGACTTCCTCCGGCTTGCCGAGACGCCCCATCGGGATCTGCGGAATGATCTTGGTGTCGAGCACCTCGGTCGGAATCGCCATCACCATCTTGGTGCCGATGTAGCCGGGCGAGATCGTGTTCACGGTGACGCCCTTCTTCGCGATCTCGAGCGCGAGCGCCTTGGTGAAGCCGTGCATGCCGGCCTTGGCCGCCGAGTAGTTGGTCTGGCCGAAAGCGCCCTTCTGACCGTTGACCGACGAGATGTTGATGATCCGGCCCCAACCGCGCTCGACCATGGCGTCGCAGACCTGCTTGGCCATGTTGAAGCAGCTGTCGAGGTTGGTCTTGATGACGGCATCCCAGTTGGGCTTGTCCATCTTCTTGAAGGTCATGTCGCGCGTGATGCCGGCGTTGTTGACCAGCACGTCGATATGGCCGGCGTCCTTGATCACCGCGGCGACGCAGGCCTTGCACGAGTCCCAGTCGGTGACGTCGCACGGATAGGCGAGAAATCCGTAGCCCAGACGGTGCATGCCGTCGAGCCATTCCTGCGCCTTGGTGTTGCCCGGCGAATAGGTCGTGATCACCTTGTCGCCCAGTGCGGCGAGCTTGATGCAGATCGCTTCGCCCAGACCGCCCATGCCGCCCGTTACCAGCGCGACGCGCTGTTTGCTTTCGACCACCATGTCGTAGCTCCTCCCTGGTTGACTGCCGCTTCCCGTTGCCGCCGTCACGCCGCCTGAAGTTCAGCGGTGAAACGACAGGTCGGTACATCTTAACGCAGTCGACGGCAATCGAAAGACTCTCAGCCTCTCAGTCTGCGGGCGCCCGCACGTAGCTGCCCGGGGCCGCTTCGAGCGCCGGGTGACGAGCGTTGCCGACCCCGGCCGGCGCTGCGCGCATGCTGCCGCCGTGGCGGGCGAGCCATGCACCCCAATGCGGCCACCAGCTTCCGGGATGGCTTTCGGCGCGCGCGAACCAGTCGTCGGCGCTGTCGGTGACGAGTTCGTTGGACCAGTAGTTGCGACGCTGCTTTTCCGGGGGATTGATGACGCCGGCGATGTGGCCCGACGCGCCCAGCACGAACGTGACGTCGCCCCCGTACAGGTTCGTCGTCCGGTACGCGCTGTGCCAGGGAACGATGTGGTCGTCGCGGCTCGCGTACACGTAGGTCGGCACGGTGATCGCATGGAGGTCGATCGTCTCTCCGGCCATCGTCAGCGCCCCCGGCGTGCAGAGCTTGTTGTCGAGGTACATGTTCTTGAGGTAGTACGCATACATGGGGCCGGGCAGGTTCGACGAGTCGCCGTTCCAGTGCAGGAGGTCGAACGCAGGCGGCGTCTCGCCCTTGAGGTAATTGTTGACGACGTAATTCCACACCAGATCGTTGGCGCGCAGGCTCGCGAACGCGCTCGCGAGCTCGCTGCCCTGCACGCGCTGGCCGCCCATCAGCGACGGTTCGCGCGCCGTCAGGAGTTCGCGCGAGACGTAGACCCCGATCTCGCCGGGATCGACGAAGTCGAGCATCGTGGTGAGCAGCGTGGCGCTCTCGACGCTGCGGTCGCGGCGCGCCGCCAGAACGGCCAGCGCGCAGCTCAGCAGCGTGCCGCCGACGCAAAAGCCCAGCGCGTTGACGGTGGCGCTGCCCGAGACGTCCTTGACCACGCCGAGGGCAGCGAGCGCCCCGTCTTCGATGTAATCGTCCCAGGTGAGCCCGCCCAGATCCGCCGTGATGTTGCGCCACGAGACGAGGAAAACCGTGTGACCCTGCGCCACCGCCCAGCGAACGAACGAATTCTCGGGCTGCAGGTCGAGGATGTAGAACTTGTTGATGCAGGGCGGCACGATCAGCAGCGGCCGCTTGTACACGCGCTTCGTCGTCGCGTTGTACTGGATGAGTTCGATGAGATCGTTGCGGTAGATGACGCTGCCGGGCGTGGTGGCGAGCGTCTTGCCGACCTCGAACGCGGACTCGTCGCTCATCGAGATGCGTCCCTTGCGCGCGTCGGCGAGAAGGTTGTTGAGCCCCTGCACGAGGCTCTTGCCTTCGGTTGCGGTCGCGCGCTTCAGCACCTCGGGATTGGTCGCCGGGAAGTTGGCAGGCGACATCGCGTCGATGTACTGGCGCGTCATGAACGCGAGGCGGTCCTTGTCGTGCTCGGCCAGCGGAGCCAGCGACGCGAGTTCCGTCAGGTATTCGGCCGTCAGCAGGTACCCCTGCTTGAGCAGCGCGAAGTAGGGCAACTCGCTCCATTCGGCGGCGTGGAAACGGCGGTCTCCCGGCGGGGTGGCGACGACGGTCGGGATCGGCGCGGTGCCGTCCTTTCCGGGAACCATGGCCGCACTCGCTGCTTCCCACAGTTCGCGCCACCGGGGCTGGTACTTGACGTTGAGCGCGGCGACGATTCCGGGATCGACCATCGCACCCGCCATGGCGGGCGGCAGTTGCAGTCGCGGCATGAAGCCCGACGGCGGAATGGGGGGCGGCATCGCAGCCGCGGTCGCTGCCAATACCGTGGGCTGCAGCCACCACTGGGTCCACTCCGCGCCGATGTCGCGCCATTGCTGGGCGAGATCCGGTATCGGCGTGGTTTCCGGCGGCGAGGGAGTGGGCGTCACGGTGTGCTCTCAGAGGTGAGGGGTGGACCCGGGGAGGCACATCGGCGCCAACCCACGAAGCGGCGCGCCGTCGCGCCAAAGCCGAAATGGTATCGCGAGGGCCGCAGCTCGCACAACGAATTGCGGCAGCGGGTTGCCGCGTGGCGCCCGAAGTCGCCCCGCCTCAAGCCTCGAGCAGGACGTGCGCGGCGGCGATGACGCCGATCCCGAGGCCGATCAGCACGAGCTGCTTGACGGTCTCGAGCGGTTCGGGTCGCCGGTGCAGGCTGGGAATGAGGTCGGCGACGGCTACGTACAGCAGGCTTGCCGCGGCAATGGCGAGGACGGTCGGCAGGACTTGCTGCATGTCCGCCAGCGCGTAGTAGCCGGCAAGGGCGCCGACCAGCGTGGCGAGCCCCACGGCGACGTTGTAGGCAAAGGCGCGCCGGCGGGTGAAGCCGGAATGGACGAGCACGGCAAAGTCGCCGACCTGCTGCGGCACCGCGTGCGAAACGATCGCCACCGTTGCCGCGATGCCAAGCGCCGAATCCGCCAGGAACGACGCCGCGATGACCACGCCGTCGCAGAAATTGTGGACGCTGGTGCCGATCAGGATCATGAGCCCCGAGCGACCGCCGTCGGCGTGCCCGCCGTGGGCGTGAAGCGCGTGATCGTGCTCGGTCTCGTCGACGTCATCGGCATGCTGGTCGTGGCCGTGGGCATGCCGCCACAGCACCAGCTTCTCGAGCAGGAAGAAGCCGAGCAGGCCCACCAGCGTGGTGAGCATCACCCGCTGCGCGCTGGCCTCGGCGAGCGCCTCCGGCAACAGCTCCAGAAACACTGCGCCCAGCAGCGCGCCCACGGCGAACGACACCAGTCTGGAAATCCACGCCGCGCCCAGGGCCAGCGTCCCGGCGGCGGCGATCGTGGCGATCACGCCGCCGGAAAGCGCGGCAACGACGATCTGGAGCAGGGTGGGCACGAGGAGGGAGTGCGCGAGGGTGTCAAAGGGCGGATATGCAACTTGGTTGCATTCGCAGTATACGCGAATTGACCGCGGTCAGCGATAACGCCAGATGAAGGCGCCTTGCCGACCTGCTTCGCGGTCGCGCCGAAACGAAAAGAACCGGTCGCCCTCGCTGAATGTGCAATGCGTACCGCCACTCGCCCGGGCGACGCCGGCAGCTTTGAGCCGGCGGCGCGCGAGCGCATAGAGATCCGCCCGCCACTTTCCGGCGGAGCACGCGACGAATGCGGACGCCGCCGCCGCATCCTGCGCACAGAAGGCCGAGACGACGTCGGCGCCGACTTCGAACGCAGCGGGGCCGATGGCCGGCCCCAGCCAGACCGCCAGCCGAGACGCGGGAACGCCGAGCTGCGCCAGCGCGGCAACGGTCGCCTCGAGCACGCCGGCGGCGAGCCCGCGCCACCCGGCATGCGCCGCGCCGACGGCCATGCCCTCGCGGTCGGCGAACAGCACGGGCAGGCAATCGGCGGCGAGGACGGCGCATACCACACCCGGCACAGCGGTCACTGCGGCGTCGGCGACCGGCGGCGCGACGCGGGCAGCGGCCACGCTGCCACGATCGAGCGTGATCACGTCGCGGCCATGCACCTGCCGGAGCAGCACCGGTGGCGCGGGAAGGAACATTGCCACGCGACGGAGGTTTTCGTCCCGTGCGGCGGAACCGCCATCGCCTGCAAGGGCAAGATCGAGCGACGCGCGCGCCCCGCTGCTGACGCCGCCGTGGCGCGTGGTGGCGAACGCGCCGACGCTGGCGTCGCACCAAGCTCCCCAATCGGGGGCGAGCCAGTCGTGGCCTGCACGCGCGATGCGCTCCGCCAGCGTGGTGCGTGACGGCTGCGCAGTCACCGCGCTGCTCCGGCGCGCAGGCCGGCGACGAGCGCGACCATATCCGCAGGCAACGGCGATTCCCACTCGCACGCCGCGCCGCTTGCCGGATGCACCAGCGCCAGCCGGGCGGCGTGCAGCGCCTGGCGCGGGAAGGCAAGGGCCTGTTTTCGCCCATAGGCGGGATCGCCGACCAACGGATGGCCGATCGAGGCGAGATGCACCCGAATCTGATGCGTGCGCCCCGTCTCCAGACGGCAGCGCAACAGCGTCGCGTTGCCGTAGCGCTCGACGATTTCGTAGTGCGTGCGCGCTGGCTTGCCCGTCGCCACCACGGCCATGGTTGTGCGCCGCGTGGGGTGGCGGCCGATCGGCGCGTCGACCGTGCCGCCGCGAGCGACATCGCCGACGGCAACGGCCGCATACTCGCGCCTGACGCTGCGCGCCTGCAGCTGGCGAACGAGATCGGTCTGCGCTTTGAGCGTGCGGGCGACGACCAGGAGGCCGCTGGTGTCCTTGTCGAGGCGATGGACGATGCCGGCACGCGGCACCGACGCCTGTTCCGGCGCGTGATGCAGGAGCGCGTTCAGCAGCGTCCCCTCCCAGTTGCCGCTGCCGGGGTGGACGACGAGGCCGGCCGGCTTGTCGATCACCAGCAGCGTGGAATCCTCGTAGACGATCGCCAGCGCGATCGGTTCCGGCGCGTAGGCGGTGACCAGCGGGTCGGATGCGGCATGGACGACGACCGCTTCGCCGCCGTGGACCTTGCGCGTGCCGGCGGCTCCGACGCCGTCGAGCAGGACTCTGCCGGCGTCGATCCAGGCCCGCAGCCGGGCGCGGGAGTATTGCGGCAACGCCTGCGCCAGCGCGGCGTCGAAACGCTGCCCCGCGCACGAAGCCGGCAATGTCAGCGCGTGGACGACCGCGTCCTGCGGCACGCCGGATTCGCGGGGGCTGTGGCGCCCGCTTGCGTCGGGGAAGGGATCGGGCATCTGGCGTCGGGGGGATGTTGCCGCAGCGGGCTGGGCGGAGCGGTCAGCGCCGGGGTGCCCGCGTGGCCTCGGTTATAATCGCAGACCAGGCTCCCAGGGATCCGCCGCAATGTCCGCCATTACGTTTCGTTCGTCTTTCGGTCGCGCCGCGACGCCTTCCGGCCGCGGCCTGCGTGCGCGCCCTGGCGTTGCTGGTTTTCGCGCTGGCGCTGGGCGGCTGCAACCTGCTGCCCGAAGTCAAGGACGAAACCTCGAGGCTGGAATGCCGACAAGCTCTACAGCGAGGCCCACGGTGCGCTGACGGAAGGAAATTATACGCGGGCGATCAAGCTCTTCGAGACCCTCGAGTCCCGCTTTCCCTACGGCCGCTACGCGCAACAGGCCATCCTCGAATCGGCGTACGCCAATTACCGCGCCGGCGAGACGGCCGCCGCGGTTGCCGCTGCCGACCGCTTCGTCCGCACCTACCCCAACCACCCGAACGTCGATTACGCGTACTACCTCAAGGGCCTGGTTCATTTCCGCGAGGACCAGGGGCTGCTCGGCTACGTCTACGAGCTCGACCTGTCCGAACGCGAGCCCAAGGGCATGCGGGAGTCGTATGCCGCGTTTCGCGAACTCGTCGCCAAGTTCCCCGACAGCCGCTACGCCGAGGACTGCGCTGATGCGGATGAAGTACCTGACCAATTCGCTGGCGCTCTACGAGGTGAAGGTTGCGCGCTACTACTACAACCGCGGCGCGTATGTGGCCGCGGTGAACCGCGCGCAGGGCGCGCTCGTCGAATTTTCCGCGCACGCCCGCCAACGAGGACGCGCTCGACCTGCTGGTGAAGGTCCTACGACAAGCTGGGCTTGATCCAGCTGCGCGACGACTCGAAGCACATCCTCGAGCAGCACCTTCCCCGGACAGCCTCTTCCTCTCCGGGGCGCCGCCGAAGCCGTGGTGGAGACTCTGGTAGCGCGCAGGTTCCCGCCCTCGCACAGTCGGCCTCGTCGCGGACCTCCGGCCATGGCGCTGAAGCCCACGTCCGGACCTCCGACGTGCGCGGCTACAGCCGCCTCGCGGTCGACGCCACGCTGGGCGTGACGCGCATCGTCGAGTCGATGCACCACAACATCATCCGCACGCCCGGCCTCCTAGGCGAGGCGACGCACGCGCCAACGCGCGGCATCACCGGCCTGGTGTACAGGACCATCCGCGGCGTGACCCGGCTGGTCGGCGGCGGGATCGACGCCGCGCTGGCGAACCTCGTGCCCGGATTTGGCGCCGACGCGGCGTCGCCGGAGCGCGACGCGCTGCTGGCTGCGTTGAATGGCGTGGTGGGCGATCATCTCGTCGCCAGCGGCAACCCGCTGGCGATACCGATGCGGATGCGCAGCAACGGGCGAGCCGCTCGAACTGACCCGCGATGCGCTGGCGGCGGCGCTGCCGCGGCCGACACGCCGGATCCTCGTGCTCGCGCATGGACTGTGCATGAGCGACCGGCAATGGCTGCGCGAAGGCCACGACCACGGCGCGGCGCTGGCGCATCGATGCCGGCTTCACGCCGGTCTACCTCCACTACAACAGCGGACTCGCCATCGCGGGCAACGGCCGCAAGTTCGCCGACCTGCTCGAAGCGCCTGGTCGGCGCGTGGCCGACGCCGGTCGACGAACTGGTGCTGCTCGGATTCAGCATGGGCGGGCTGGTCGCCCGCAGCGCCTGCCACTACGGCGCGCGTGCGGGCCATCGCGTGGCCCGATCGCCTGTCGCAAATCGTGTTCGCGGGCACGCCGCATCACGGCGCGCCGCTGGAGCAGGGCGGGCACTGGGTGGACCTCGTTCTGGAGGCCAGCCCCTACACCGCCGCGCTGGCGCGGTTGGGCAAGATCCGCAGCGCCGGCATCACCGACCTGCGCCACGGCAGCGTTGCCGACGATGACGGGGACGCCGCCGGCGCGGGCGATGCACCCGCGACGGTCGAACCCGCTCGTGCCGTTGCCGCATGGAGTCGCCTGCTATGCCATCGCCGGCTCGATCGCGAAGGCGGGGGGCGGCAGGGGAGCGCGGCTGCTGGGAGACGGACTGGTGCCCCTGCGCAGTGCGTTGGGACAGCATGCGCGGCCCGATCGCTGCCTCGCGATTCCGCCGTCGCAGCAATGGGTCGGCTATCGGCTGCACCACCTGGACCTGTTGCAGCGAAAGGTCGTGTACGCGCAACTCCGGCGATGGCTCGTCGCCCCGCGCCTGCCCGGCGACACACGGCTCCTGTAGGAGCGGCTTCAGCCGCGAAGGACGGCGCGCGATCGACTGCATCCGGGCCTGAAGGGCTGCTACAAGTCGCGAAAAAATGCCTCGACGTCGGCGATGTTCGCGCGTGCGGCGCATCGGTGGCAGGCTGCGCCAGATGCGCTTGCCGTAGGGTTTGTCGGTGAGCCTTGGGTCGCAGATCATCAGCACGCCGCGATCGGTCTCGGTGCGGATCAGGCGACCCGCACCCTGCTTCAGGCTGATCGCGGCCTGCGGCAACTGGTAGTCGAAGAACGGATTGCCGCCCTCGGCCTTCAGCGCATCGAGCCGGGCGGCGAGCAGCGGATCGTCGGGCGGCGCGAACGGCAGTTTGTCGATGATCACCACCGACAGCGCACCTCCGGGCGACATCGACACCCTCCCAGAAGCTCTGGCTGCCGAGCAGCACCGCGTTGCCCAGGTCGCGAAAGCGCGACAGGAGTTCGCTGCGAGAGCCCTCGCCCTGCACCAGCAGCGGCCAGGCGAGTCCCTCGTCCGCCATCGCCGTGGCAAGCAGTTCGCGTGCGGTATTCAACGCGCGCAGCGTGGTGAACAGCAGGAAAGCCCGGCCCGTCGCTCGCCTTCAGCACCGGCAAGGCGGCGGCGATGACGGCCTCGGTGTGCTCGCGCGAATTGGGTGCCGGCAGCCCAGGGGGCACGTACAGCAGGGCCTGCGAGGCGTAGTCGAACGGCGAATCCCAGCAGCCGGTGCGGGCCTCGGCGAGCCCGAGTTGGCTCTGGTAGAGCGAAAAATCGCGCCCGACGGCGAGCGTTGCCGACGTCAATATCCACGCGCGGCCCGAATCGTTCACCTGCCGCGCAAAGAGGTTGGCCACCGACAACGGCGAGGCCTGCAGTTGCCAGCTCGATTGCGTGACGTCCACCCAGCGGATCCACGTCTCGCCGGCGGACTCGCCGCCCTCGCCCCGCGCGTCCCGTCGCGCCAGCGCGACACCAGCCGCGATGCCTCGGCGGCGCGGCCTGCGCAGTTGCCCAGTGCCTCGCTGCGTTCCGCGAAAAGCCCCAATTCGGTGGCAAGGCGATCGAGCGCCGCCTTGAGTTCGTCCAGCGCCTCCGCGGAAACCCTCGCGCTCGAGAGCAAAGCCGTGCGCCGATCTTCATCGGCGCCTCGCCCAGCGCCAGCTTCAGGCGCCGAATCGCCGGACCGACGCCCGCCATCGCATCGGGCAGGCCGGCGACTTCGCGCGCATCGGTGCGAGCGGCGACCTCGGCGTCGCGGGCGAGTTCGGCGAGTTGGCCCGCGGCGATGGACTCGCCGAAGAACAGCGTCGCGGTGTCGGGCAACTGGTGCGCTTCGTCGAGAACGATGGTGTTGCAGGCGGGAAGAAGCTCGGTCAGTCCCTCGTCGCGCAGCATCACGTCGGCGAAGAAGAGGTGGTGGTTGACGACGACGACGTCGGCATCGAGCGCGGCCTTGCGCGCCTTGAGGACGAAGCAGTCGTCGTGATGCGCGCAGTCGCTGCCGAGGCAGTTGTCGCGGGTGACTGGTGACCAGCGGCCAGATGCCGGCGCCCTCGGGACGTCGGCGAGTTCGCCGCGGTCGCCGGTGTCGCTGGCGCGGGCGAAGGCGACGATCTTCGGCAGGTGGCGCGCATCCTCGCGTGAAGGAAGTCGCCCTTCGCGGACCGCGCGCGCGAGGTGATGGTGGCAGACATAGTTGGCGCGACCCTTGAGCAGCGCCAGCGTCACCGGCAGCGACAGCGCGTCGCGCACCGCAGGCAGGTCGCGCTGGAAGAGCTGGTCCTGCAGCGTCTTGGTGCCCGTCGAGACGATGACCTTGCCGCCGTAGAGCAGCGCCGGGACGAGGTAGGCGAAAGTCTTGCCGGTGCCGGTGCCGGCTTCGGCAATCAGCGCGCTGCGGGCAGCGATCGCGCGGGCGACCGTCTGCGCCATCTCGAGTTGCTGCGGGCGAAAGCGAAAGCCCGAGAACGCGCGGGCAAGCGCGCCGCCGGCCCCGAAGAGGTCGGCGAGTTCGCTGTCGGAAGCGTCGAGAAGCAGGGCCGCGGCCCCATCGGCCGCGGGATCGGCGGGCGAGTTCAGCGGGTGGCGCCCTCGGCCGCGTCTTTGGGCGGGGCCTTGGCGGCGACCTTGGTCGATGTCTTGGCCGGGCGTTGCTTGGACACCGGCGCGGAGGCCGACTTGTCCGCCATGCTCTCGGCCAAGGCAAGGCGCACCGCGAGCGCGCGCTGCTTGAAGGATTCGTAGGGGCTGCTGATGCGCGCCTTGTACTCGTCGTCGGACTCGCCGGGTTTCCATTTGAGCGCGCGCAGCGACGCCAGCCAGTGCTCGTGCAGATCGCGGATGCGTTCGGCCGCGGTGCGGCTCGGCGTGGCCTCGCGCAATGCGGCCAGGTACGGGCGGGAAATCGAACCCTTGTGCTTGTCGACGCAATACTCGCTCTTGGCGCCGTTGACGCCCTCGTCGGATTTCTCGTAGCCGAACTCGATGATCTCGATGCTCTTGACCTGGCGGCACATGGTGTAGAGATGCTCGACCGCATTGAGGAAGCAGTCGATCGACCCGGGCCCGGCGGTGTTCGGGCAGAGGTAGGTGTCGGGCTTGGGAACGAAGTCGGCGTTTTGCGCGCTCGCCGAGGAGGGCAGCAGCGCGGCGACAGCCAACAGGAACGAGACGAGCAATCGATGCATGGTCGGGGCCCGGAATGCGCAGCGAGGAGTGGAATGCTACTCCGCCGTGCGCACCGGGCCAAGTCGGCCGGTCGGCCGAATCCCGCCAGGCGGCGGAAACCCGAAGAAAAAGGGCGGCCGCGTCGTCGCAGCCGCCCCCTGCTTGCGTTACCCCGAGAACGGGTCAGATCGCGCAGCCCCCGGACACCTCGATGACCGCGCCGTTGACGTAGCTCGCTTCATCCGACGCAAGCCACGCGTAGGCGTTGGCGATCTCCTCCGGCTTGCCGATCCGGCGCAGCGACACCTTCTCTTCCATCATCTTGATGACCTTTTCCGGCATCGACGACAGGATCGGCGTGGCGACGAAGCCCGGGCAAACAGCGTTGGCGCGGATGCCCTTGGGGCCGAGTTCCTTCGCCCAGGTCTTGGCCATGCCGATGACCGCCCACTTGGTCGCGGCGTAGTTGGTCTGGCCGAAATTGCCGTGCAGGCCCACGATCGACGACGCGTTGAGAATGCAGCCGCTGCCCTGCGCGAGCATGATGTCGACGACCGCCTTGGTGCAGTTGTAGGTGCCCTTGAGGTTGACGTTGATGACGCGGTCGAATTGCTCGTCGGTCATTTTCTTCATCTGCGCGTCGGCGAGAATGCCGGCGTTGTTGACCAGCGTGTCGACGCGGCCCCACTTGGCCATCACCGCCGAGACCATCGCCACGATGGCGGCGTTGTCGGTGACGTCGACCTTGTACGCGACGGCCTCGCCGCCGGCTTTGACGACGGCTTCGGCGACGGCCTGCGCCAGGGGAAGGTTCACGTCGCAGACCGCAACCTTGGCGCCTTCCTTGCCAAATTTGAGTGCGGTCGCCTCGCCGATACCCTGCGCTGCGCCGGTGATGATCGAAACCTTGTTAGCCAAACGCATGGTCGCGTCCTTTCGTGATTGGCATGGCGCCGCGAAGGCGGCGCCGGAACCGGCTCAATATAGTGGAAGATGGTGCGGCGCACAACGCGTTATGGGCGTCCGCGCGGGCCGTTCCTGAAGGAGATGGCGCGGATATTGATCTTCGTCAAAACAAAGGCTTGTTGTCGCCCTGGGCGAGGGCGGCACTTGCTCGGGTGCCACGGCGGGAGGGCTCCGCAAGCGGCGTTGCTGCAATTGCGAATTTCGCGTCCGGGAATCGCCGGGGCAAAGCCGCTCACCGGCATCTCAAGGCGACGCTTGCCAGTGCTCGATCACCAGTTGCAGCGACACGCTGCCGTTCCACTCGTTGGCATCGGGGCGGTAGGCAGCGCGGATGTTCGCGGGCAACGGCTCGGTCCGGTTGAACAGGATGGCCTCGAGGCGGGCCGACCCCGGCGCTTCGGCGCGCAGCAGTGTCAGCCGCAGATGCTTGCTGCCGACGATTCGCTGCTCGGCGACCGCGAATTCGCCGTCGAACACCGGCGCTGCGAAGCCCTGTCCCCACACGCTGTCGCGCAGCGCGGTCGCTAGGTCGAGGGTGAGTTCGTCACCCTCGAGCGCGCCGTCGGTTTCGATGAACCGGGAGAGCTGTGCCGGCGTGAGCAACTCGTGGGCCAGTTGTTCGAACTCGATGCGAAAGCGCGGGAGATCCGCTTCTGCCAGCGAGAGGCCGGCCGCGAACGCGTGCCCGCCGAAACGCGCGATCAGCCCAGGCGCGCGCTTGGCGATGAGATCGAGGGCGTCGCGCAGGTGGAATCCGGGGATCGAGCGCCCCGAGCCCTTGAGCTCGCCGGCGGTTCCGCGCGCGAAGACAATCGCGGGACGATGGAAACGATCCTTGAGCCGCGACGCGACGATGCCGACCACGCCCTGGTGCCATCGCGCGTCGTACAGGCAAAGCGAATACGCGTCGCCCGCCTGCGTCGCGGCGTCGATCGCCGCCATGGCGTCGTCCTGCATGTCGGCTTCGATCTCGCGCCGCTCGCGGTTGTAGCGATCGAGTTCGGTGGCCAGCGGCAGCGCGCTGGCCGAGGTGTCGGCGAGGAGGCAGCGGATGCCCACGCTCATGTCGGCCAGGCGGCCGGCCGCGTTGAGGCGCGGACCCGCGACGAAACCCAGGTCGAAGGCGCTGGCACGGGCGGGATCGCGTCCGGCGGCGGCAAACAGCGCGTTTACGCCGGGATGGGCGCGGCCGGCGCGGATCCGCGCGAGACCCTGCGCGACCAGCGTGCGGTTGACGCGGTCGAGGCGTACGACGTCGGCGACGGTTCCCAGCGCGACGAGATCGAGCAGCGACGCGAGATTGGGCTCCCGATCGCTGCCGAAATGACCCCGCTGGCGCAGCAGCGCGCGCAGCGCCATCAGCACGTAGAACATCACGCCCACGCCCGCCAGGTGCTTCGACGGAAACGTGCAGCCCGGCTGGTTGGGATTGACGATCAGCGCCGGCGCCGGCAGTGTCGCCGCGGGGAGATGGTGGTCGGTGACCAGCACGTCGATGCCGAGCGCTGCCGCCGCGGCAACGCCGTCGTGGCTCGCGATCCCGTTGTCGACGGTGACGATGAGCGCGGGCGCCCGGGTCGCTGCCTGCGCGACGATTTCCGGCGTCAGTCCGTAGCCGAACTCGAAGCGGTTGGGCACGATGAAATCGACGCGCGCGCCCATCGCGCCCAGGCCGCGCATGCCGACCGCACACGCCGTCGCGCCGTCGGCATCGTAATCGGCGACGATGAGGATCCGCTCCTGGCGGGCGATGGCGTCGGCGAGCCGCTGCGCCGCAGCTTCGATGCCCTTCATCGATGCGTAGGGCGGCAGGCGATCGAGTCCGGTATCGAGCTCGTCGATCGCCGCGACACCCCGCGCGGCGTACAGCCGGGCGAGGACCGGAGCAAACGTCGCGGCGAGGCGCGCGCGCGCGTCTTCGGGGACCTGTCGGCGGACGATGTCGATCATGCGGCGTTGGCGCCGGTCGCGAGCAACGCCGCGAGATCGGGCGAGGCGAAGCGGCCGGCGAATCTCGTCGGCCAATTGGGGCGGGCCGTGGTCCAGGCGCGCGTAGCGAGGCCATCGTCGATCGCCATCGTCACGCGGGCAATCTCGCCGCGCAGCAGCAACTGCCACGCGGGACCGGTCCATCGCCGCTCGACCTCGGCCAGCGCAGTGTTGTCGTCGAGCACGACCACGAGGTCGCGATCGCGTGGTGCCTGCGCCAGCGCAAAGGCCAGTTGCGTCGGCGTTGGCGAGCGCGCGCTCTCGGCATGCCGCGCGAGGGCCACGACCTCCTGGTCGTCGGCAAAGGTGCAGGGTGCGACCTTGGTCCGGTCGGGTTGCGGCAGCCTGCCGCCGCCGGACAGCCAGACGCTGTTGACGGGGGCGAGTTCACGGCGCTCGCGGTCGGCGTTGACCGAATGCTCGAACAGCAGCATCTCGATCTCGCTCGTCCAGCGCCGCCAGGTTCCGGCATCGGCGCCTTGCGGCTGCAGGCCGCGTAGCGGTTGCCCGACAGCGCGCGCCAGCGCCGACGTGGCGATCGTCATCGGACGCGGCGTGCGCACGAACCAGCGGTCGGGCCGCGGGGCAACGAAAACGAGGCCATCGGCCGCAAAGTGCGCGTTGACAGGGGCGAGCAGTGCGTCGGCGTCGCTCGCCGCCAAGCCCTCGACGCGGCCGGCGAGGCGGACGTCATCGCGTCCGGCAACGAGGGTGACGGGATCCGCGGAGAGCCACCATCCGTTCCCTGGATCGACGCCCAGCGTCTTGAGAAGCAACGGGGCCAACGGCCAATCGATCTGCCGGACGATGCCATACCGTGGCGCCAGCCACTGCGCGATCGTCTCCGCGTGCGCGGAAGGCTTGCCGCCATGCCGGAGCAGACGGGCGAGCCCAGGGCACGCGGGCAGCGCTGTGTCGCGACTTTCGGCGCATTGGCGACGCAGGGCGAGGAAGAGGTGCATCGACGGTGCGGGTCCATCGTCAGGGGAGGGGTCTCAAGCGCGGCGGCCAGGGGGCGACCGTTGCGCGAGCTTCGCCAGCGTAGCATGCGATAATCGCGGCGTTAGCCGGCCCTGTACACCCGGCACGGTGATGTATTGATTCCCGTTCGGGCTGAGCCTGTCGAAGCCCCTTCGATAAACTCAGGACAGGCCCTTCGATAAACTCAGGACAGGCCCTTCGATCAATTCAGGCCAGGTCCTTCGATCAACTCAGGGCAGGCCCTTCGACAAGCTCAGGGCGAACGGTTCAAACCTGTCCATGCCGGATCAATAGGGCGTCCACCTTCGTGTCTCCGTACGAAATCGCCATCGGCCTGCGCTACACGCGGGCGCGTCGCGGCTCGGGCCGCAACCGTTTCATCCCGTTCATCTCGGCGACGTCGATGGCGGGCATTGCGCTGGGCGTGGCGGCGCTGATCGTCGTGCTGTCGGTGATGAACGGCTTCCAGGAAGAGCTGCGCAACCGCATCCTGTCGGTCGCGTCGCACATCGAGGTGCGCGGCATGCCGGAGCTTGCGGATCCGGCCCCCGTCGTCGCGGCAGCCCGCGCGCATCCCCGCGTGCGGGCCGCGGCGCCCTACGTGCTGGGGCAGGCGATGCTCTCGTCGGGGGAGATCAACCGCGGCGCGCTGGTCCGCGGCATCGACCCGAGCCGGAAGAGTCGGTCGCCGATATCGGCAAGCACATGCGCGCGGGCTCGCTGCGGGCGCTGGTCCCGGGCGAATTCGGCATCGTGCTGGGGGCAGAACTCGCGCGGGCGCTGGGTGCGCGCCTCGGCGATCCGGTGGTCGTCATCGTCCCGCAGGGCAACGTGACCGCGGCAGGAACCTTGCCACGCTTGAAGACGTTTCGCGTCGTCGGCCTGTTCGAGGTCGGCATGTTCGAATTCGACAACGGCCTCGCGCTGATGCATCTCGACGACGCGCGCAAGCTTTATCGCATCGAGGGCGTTTCGGGTGTGCGCCTGAAGCTCGACGACCTCTTCGCGGCGCCGACGGTCGCGCGCGAGCTGTTGGCAACGATGCCGGTCAGCGCCGAAGTCCGCGACTGGACGCGCAACCACGCCAATTTCTTTCGCGCGGTGCAGATCGAGAAGCGGATGATGTTCATCATCCTGACGCTGATCATCGCGGTCGCAGCCTTCAATATCGTGTCGGCGCAGGTGATGACCGTCACCGACAAGCAGGCGGACATCGCGATCCTGCGCACCATCGGCGCCTCGCCGTGGTCGATCCTGGCGATCTTCGTGATCCAGGGCGCGCTGATCGGCGTGATCGGCACCCTCATCGGCGTGGTGGGCGGCGTGCTGCTGGCGCTCAACATCGACGTCGTCGTGCCGGCGCTGGAGCGCCTGTTCAACGTCCAGTTCCTCGACAAGACCGTCTACTACATCAGCGACCTTCCATCGCAGTTGCAGCGCGGCGACGTGGTGACGATCGCGCTGATCGCGCTCGCGCTGGCGCTGCTGGCCACGATCTATCCGGCGTGGCGTGCCGCGCGCGTCAATCCGGCGGAGGCCTTGCGCTATGAGTGACGCGCCGCCGGTCCTCGCTTGCCGCGGCCTCGCCAAGACCTACAGCGGCGGGGCGCTCGAGGTTCCGGTGCTGCTCGGCATCGATCTCGCCGTCGCTCGCGGGGAACGGCTGGCGATCGTCGGCGCGTCCGGTTCGGGGAAGAGCACGCTGCTGCACCTTCTCGGCGGGCTCGACGCGCCGACCCGCGGCGAGGTCGACATCGAGGGCGTCGCGTTCGCGTCGCTGTCCGAGAGCGAGCGTGGCCGGGTGCGCAACCGCGCGCTCGGGTTCATCTACCAGTTCCATCATCTGCTGCCCGAATTCACCGCGCTGGAGAACGTCGCCATGCCGCTGACGATTCGGCGGTCAGCCCCGGCGCAGGCGATGGCGGCGGCGGCGGCGATGCTCGAGCGGGTGGGGTTGAGTCATCGTCTCAAGCACCTGCCCGGCGAGCTGTCGGGCGGGGAGCGGCAGCGCGTCGCGTTGGCGCGGGCGCTGGTGACGGAGCCACGTTGCGTATTGGCCGACGAGCCCACCGGCAACCTCGATCGCCGCACCGCGGGTCAGGTGTTCGAGCTGATGCTGGAGCTCAACCGCGCCGTGGGAACGAGCCTCGTCATCGTCACCCACGACCCCGAGCTGGCCGCGCGCACCGACCGGACGCTGCAGCTGGTCGATGGGGTCTTGCGAAGGGGGTCAGATACGTAATAATCAATTCGAATTATTACGTATCTGACCCCCTAAGCGGAGGCTCGTCCATCAGCGCGACCTGCTCGCGCAGTTCCAGGATCCGGTCCTGCCAGTAGCGCTGGGTGTTGAACCAGGGGAACGCCGCCGGGAACGCGGGATCGCTCCAGCGCTCGGCCAGCCAGAACGAGTAGTGCATCAGGCGCAAGGTGCGCAACGCCTCGACGAGATGGAGTTCGCGCGGATCGAAATCCGCGAAATCCTCGTAACCCGCGAGCACGTCGGCGAGTTGCCGCGTCTGATCGGCGCGATCCCCGGACAGCAGCATCCACAGATCCTGCACGGCGGGACCCATCCGCGCGTCGTCGAAGTCCACGAAATGCGGGCCGTCGTCGGTCCAAAGCACGTTTCCGGCGTGGCAGTCGCCGTGCAGGCGCAGATGCGCAGGCGTGCCCGCGCGATCAAAGCTGCGCCGCACGCCATCGAGCGCCAGCGCCGTGATCGCCGACCACGCAGCCAGCAGATCGTCGGGGATGAACGCGTGGGCAAGCAGCCACGCGCGCGGATGCTCGCCGAAACTCGCGACATCGAGTGTCGGCCGATGCGCGAATGGCCGGGTGGCCCCGAAGGCGTGGATGCGGGCGATGAACCGGCCCATCCACTCCAGCGTATCGGGCCGATCGAACTCCGGCGCGCGTCCTCCGCGTCGCGGGTAGACGGCAAACCGATAGCCGGCGAACTCATGCAGCGTGACGCCGGCGATCGACAGCGGAGCGACGACCGGGAGTTCGCGCTCGGCAAGCTCCATCGTGAACGTGTGTTCCTCGAGGATCTGGTCATCGGTCCAGCGCCCGGGGCGGTAGAACTTCGCCACCACGGGCGGGCCATCGTCGACATAGACCTGATAGACGCGGTTCTCGTAGCTGTTCAACGCCAGCAGCCGCCCGTCGCCCACTATGCCGATATGTGCAAGGCCGTCGAGCACGCAGTCGGGCGTGAGACCGGCGTAGGGAGGGGGGTGAGGCGATGCGGGAAGTTCGCCGGCAGGGGACTGGTCCATTCGGCATTCTATGCCGCGCCCGCCGTGCTTGGAGCTTCGCGCGTGCGTCGGGCATCAATACTCCACCGGCACCGGATCGAGCGAGCGCCACAGGTACCAGGTGGCGATGCTGCGCCACGGCTGCCAGGCGACGGCAAGATCGCGCATCGCGGCGGCCGCAGGGCGTTCGCCGTCGAAATAGTGCAGCGCGATCGCGCGCTGGAGACCGATGTCGTCGACGGGCAGCACATCGGGCCGCAATTCGTGGAAGATCAGGAACATCTCCGCGGTCCAGCGGCCGATGCCCTTGACCTCGACCAGCGCGGCGATCAGCGCCTCGTCGTCCAGTTTCTTCCAGTGTCCGGGATCGAGTCGGCCCGACGCGAAATGTCCGGCGAGATCGCAGAGGTAGATCGCCTTCCGTTGTGACAGGCCGCAGGCGCGCAGGGCATCGAGCGGCGCCGCGATCACGGCGGACGGCGCGAGTTTCGGGAAGGCGTTGCGCCGCGGCGCGCGGGCGACCTGCGCGACGAAGCGCTGCCAGATGGTGTCGGCAGCCTTGACCGAGATCTGCTGGCCGACGATGGCCCGCGCGAGCGTGGTGAAAGGGTCGCTGCGCCGCTGCAGGTGGACGTCAGGGAATCGCCGGATCAGTTTCCTGAGCACGCGGTCGCGCTTGCCCAGCACCGCCGTCCCCTCGTCCCAGTATGCGGGTTTCATCGTGGAATCCCCTTCAGTGTCCGACGGCGCTGCGCTGGCGACGCCGCGCACGGCGTCGCCACGCCCAGACCGCGTGACAGCGCCAGCCGACGCGCACGACTACCCAGCCCGTCGCGGCGAGTGTGGTGGCGAGCAGGACGAGGCCGACCGCGAGCGGCTTGCCCAGGCCGATCATCCACGTGCTCAACGCCGGCATGAAGCCGGCAATCCCGGCGCCTGTAGGCATATGAAACGCGGGCGGGACGGCGGTGCTGTCCGGAAAGAACAGCCGGCCGTATTCGTAGGCGAGGAGATAGAGCGGGACGATGGTCAGCGGGTTGGTATAGAACGTGGCGATCACCGCCAGCGGGAAGTTCGCCCGGATCCAGAGGCACAACCCGATTGCGCCGAGCACCTGCAAGGGTCCGGGAATGAGACCGCAGAAAAGGCCAATGGCGACCGCGCGGGCCGTGGAACGGCGATTGAGGTGCCACAGATCCGGGTCCGCCAGTGCCGGCGCGAAGCGCTGCACCGCCGGGCTCTGCGTGACGCGATCCACGGCCGGGCGCAGTCGATCGGTCAATCTTCGGATCAGGTGGCGTGGCATGGCGGGTCGGGGAGATGGTACATTATGCGGCTTTGCTTTTTCGAGGGATTGGGCATGGTTGTCGGGGCAAGAATCCGGCTGGCGCGTCGCGTCGCCGGTGCGGGCCTGGTGGTGATCGCGGCGCTCGCCTTGATGTCGCTTCCGGCGCGCGCGGCGGACCCCGCCAAGGTGCTGCGGGTCGCGTTTCCAACCGCCGAAACGGGATTCGATCCCTGCCGCGTCACCGATCTCTACTCGAACACCATCAACGAGGCGATCTTCGAACGCCTCCTCACCTACGATTACCTCGCCCGTCCGGCCAAGCTGGTGCCGATGAGCGTCGAGGCGATGCCCGAAGTCTCCGACAACGGCCGGACTTACGTGTTCCGCGTGAAGAAAGGCATCTACTTCACGCCCGATCCCGCGTTCAAGGGCAAACCGCGCGAACTCGTCGCCGAAGACTACGTCTATTCGTTCAAGCGCTTCCTCGACCCCCGGAACCGGTCGCAGTGGGCGTTCATGCTCGAAGGCAAGATCGAGGGGCTGGACGAACTCGCGGCGGCGGCGAAAACGTCGGGGAAGTTCGACTACGACGCCAAGGTGGCCGGGCTGCAGGCCACCGACCGCTACACGCTGCGGATCCGCCTCAAGGCCACCGACTACAACTTTCTCTTCGTCGCTGCGCACGTTCCGTTCGGCGCGATGGCGCGCGAGGTCGTCGAGGCCTACGGCGACGACGTGCAGGCGCACCCGGTCGGCACCGGGCCATACGTGCTCAAGGAGTGGACGCGCGCGGCCAAGATCGTGCTGGAAGCCAATCCCGAGTATCGCGGCTTCATCTGGGACTTCGCTCCCGCGGAGCCTGCGTGGGACGACGCGCTGGTCGCCGCGATGAAGGGCAAGAAGATGCCGCAGATCGGCCGCGTCGAAGTGAGCATCATCGAGGAGAACCAGTCGCGCTGGCTCGCCTTCAGCCAGAAGGAACTCGATTACCTCAACGTCCCCGAGACCTTCCGCCCGCAGGTCGTCGACGCCAACAAGGAGTTGAAGCCGGAATGGGCCGCGCAGGGCGTCAAGCTGTTCAAGGCGATCGACCCCGAGATCACCTACACGTTCTTCAATTTCCGCGACCCGATGGTCGGCGGTTTTGCGCTCGAAAAGATCGCGCTGCGGCGCGCGATCATCATGGCCTACAACCTGGACGAGGAAATCAACATCATCCGCAAGGGCGCGGCGGTGGAGGCGCACATGCCGATCCCCGCCGGGGTCGTCGGCCATGATCCTTCGTACCGGACGATCAATCCCTACGATCCGGAGCTTGCCAACAAGCTGCTCGACCGCTTCGGTTACAAGCGCGGCGCCGACGGCTATCGCTCGCTGCCCGACGGCAAGCCGCTGCTCCTGCGCTTCGCGACCGGCAGCAGCGCGATCGAGCGCGATTTCAACGAGCTGTGGAAGAAGTCGATGGACGTGATCGGCATTCGCATGCAGTTCGACGTCTCCAAGTTCGCCGACCACCTGAAGGCGGCCAAGGCCTGCCAGCTGATGATGTGGGGCTCGGCGTGGACGGCCGACTATCCGGACGGCGACAATTTCATGCAGCTGCTGTACGGCCCGAACACCGGCCAGAGCAACAACGGCTGCTATGAGTCGAAAGGTTTCGACGCGTTCTACGCGAAATCGATCCGGATGCCGAACTCCCCGGAGCGCAACCACCTGTTCCTCGAAATGACGCGGCAGATGGAGGTCGAAGGCGCGTGGAGCCTGCACGTGTCGCGCGAGCGCAACCAGTTGCTGCGGCCCTGGGTCAAGGGCTACAAGAAGCACCCGATCCTCCACGCCGAGTTCCAGTACATGGACCTCGAGCCGCGCTCCTGACCGCGTTCATCCGTATCCCATGCCTGCCCGCCAAGCGCTGCCGCGCCGGATCCTGCGCCTGGTGTGCTCGCCTGCGGCGTCGCGATTTCCCCGGCGGCGATGCCCGCGGCGGATGCGAACAAAGTCATCCGCGACGTGTTCGCCGTGGCGGAGACCGGATTCGATCCGGCGGCAGTCCACGATCTCTACTCGGGGACGATCGTGCAGGCGATCTTCGAGACGCTGCTGACCTACGACTACCTGGCGCAGCCGGCGAAAATCGTCCCGCGGTCGGCCGAGGCGCTGCCGACCGTTTCCGACAACGGCAGGACGTGGACGTTCAGGCTCCGCGCGGGCATCCACTTCGCGGCGGACCCCGCGTTCAAGGGCGCGAGGCGCGAACTCGTCGCCGCCGACTACATCTATTCGCTGAAGCGGCTGGTCGACCCGAAGATCCGCTCGCCGTGGGCATTCCTGGTCGAGGGCAAGTTCCTCGGGCTCGACGAGCTTGTCGCCGAGGCGAAGAAAACCGGCCGCTTCGATTACGACCGCCGCATCGCGGGCATGGAAGCGGTGGACCGCTACACCCTGCGGCTGCGCCTCAAGGACACCGACTACAACCTGCCGAACGTGCTCGCGCACGAGCCGACGTCGGCGGTGGCGCGCGAGGTCATCGAAGCCTACGCCGAGCCCGGCGGGCGGGCGTTGGCGAATCCGGTGGGAACGGGTCCGTATCGACTGGCACAGTGGGTGCGATCGTCGCGCATCGTGCTCGAGGCAAACCCCGAGTACCGTGGATTCACCTGGAATTTCACGTCGCCCGATCCTGCCGACCGGCAGCTGATCGCGGACATGACGGGCAAGAAGATGCCCCGCATCGGCCGCGTCGAAATCAGCATCATCGAAGAGGACCAGGCGCGCTGGCTCGCCTTCCAGAACGGCGAGCTCGACCTGATGAACATGGAAGGCCCGCTGGCGCCCAAGGCGCTCGTCGAGGGCCGGCTGCTGCCGGAACTCGTCCGGAAGGGCGTGAAGCTGTCCCGCATCGTCGATCCGGAGATCAGCTACACGTACTGGAACATGCAGGACCCGGTCGTCGGCGGTTTCGCGAAGGAAAAAGTCGCGCTGCGCCGTGCGATGGCGATGTCCTACGACGTCGACGAGGAAATTCGCGTCATCCGCAACGGCCAGGCGGTCGAGGCGAAGTACCCGATCCCGCCCGGCGTGGTCGGTCACCAGCCGGACTGGAAAAGCGGCATCGGCTTTGACCCTGCCGCGGCCAATGCCTTGCTGGACAAGTTCGGTTACCGGAAGGGGGCGGACGGGTATCGCGCGCTGCCTGACGGCAAGCCGCTGGTCGTGCGCATGTCGTCGCGTCCGGACACGCTGGGTCGGCAGCAGGACGAGATGTGGAAGAAGTCGCTGGATGCCATCGGCGTCAGGATGGACGTGCACAAGGACAAGTTCCCCGAGCTGCTCAAGGCCGAGAAGGCCTGCAAGCTGCAGAGCCGCGTCGCGTCGTGGATCGCCGATTACCCCGATGGCGACAACTTCATGCAGCTGCTCTACGGCCCCAATGCCTTCCAGAGCAACAACGCCTGCGCGAAGATTCCCGAGTACGACCGGCTGTACGAGCAGTCGCAGCGGATGCCGGCCGGTCCCGAGCGCGACAAGCTGTATCGGGAAATGACGCGGATCATCGAAGCCTATGCGCCGTGGCGCCTCACCGTCAGCCGCTACCGCAACATGCTCGTGCAAAAGAACGTGCTGGGGTATCGCAAGCACCCGATCCTGCACGCGCAATGGCAATACCTTGACCTCGCCCCGACCGCCAACTAACCCGTTGATTGATCCCGCATGAAAAGGATTCACCCGTTCGCCCTGAGCTTGTCGAAGGGCCCGTCCTGATTGATCGAAGGAAGCTTCGACTGGCTCGCCTGTCGAACGGAAACCGGGCCTGGCTCAGCCCGAACGGAAATCGAGACCTGGCTCAGCCCGAACGGAAACCGGGACTGGCTCAGCTCCGAACGGAACCGGGAGATCATGCGCGAACGTGGGCGTTGTGAGGGTTTAAGGACAAAGATGACCGGATACATCATTCGACGCTTGTGGCAGATGATTCCGACGATGCTCGGGGTCGTGCTGCTGGTGTTCCTGCTCTTCAACTGGGTGGGCGGCGACCCCGCCTACGTGCTCGCCGGCAAGATCTCCAATCAGGAGCAGATCGACAACATCCGGCGCCAGCTGGGTGTCGACCAGCCGTATTGGGTTCAGTTGTGGATCTTCATCAAACAGATCCTGACCGCGGATTTCGGCGCCTCGTGGAGCACCAACGAAAAGGTCGCGCACATCCTCGCCACCCGGCTCGGGCCGTCGCTGACCGTCCTCATTCCCCTGCTGGTGCTGGAGACGCTGGTCGCGATCGGCCTGGCGCTGGCGGTCGCCTACGTCCGCGGTTCGCTCACCGACCGGGCGGTGATGATCGTCTGCACCATCGGGCTGTCGATCTCGATCCTCGTCTACATCATCGTCTTCCAGTACTTCTTCGCCTACAAGCTCGGCTGGTTTCCGGTGCAGGGCTGGGGCAACAGCGTCGTCGAGAACCTGTTCAAGTACGCGTCGCTGCCTATCCTGATCGGGCTCACGGTCAGCATCGCGCCCAACCTGCGGCTCTACCGCACGTTCTTCCTCGACGAGATCAACCAGGACTACGTGCGGACGGCGCGCGCCAAGGGCCTGTCGGAGAACCGCATCATGTGGGTGCACGTGCTGCGCAACGCGTCGATCCCGATCATCACCCACCTGATGGCGGCGCTGCCCGGCCTGCTGCTGGGGTCGTTCCTGATCGAGCGCTTTTTCTCGATCCCCGGCATCGGGCGCGAGGTGATCCTCGCCGTCGAGCGCTCGGACTTTCCGGTCATCAAGGCGATCACCGTGTACGTCGCTTTCGCCACCATCCTCACCAACCTGCTCGCGGACCTGCTGTACAAGGCGGTCGATCCGCGGGTCCAACTCAAATGATGGCGGCAACGATGACGCACGAGATTCCGCACGCCGTCTCGCCGGGCCTCTGGGCGCTGGCTTGGAAGCGCCTTAAATCCGACACGGTGGGCGTGGTGTCGCTGGCGATCGTGGTTGCATTCCTGCTGCTGGTGCTGCTGTCGGGAACGCGCCTCATCGCCGCCGACTGGTCGAGGGAGACGGGCGTGAATTACGCGCCGCCCACGTTCGTCGGTCCCGATGCCGAAAGCGCCGCGCGCGCGATGCCCGCTGCGCCGGTGGTGCCCGGTGGTCCGGCGAGCGAGTTCAAGTCGAGCGTGGTCGATCCGCTGGCCGAGGTGATCGCCGAGTTGAAGGGCGGGGTACCGGCCGGCGCCACGGCGGCAACCGCCTCGGCACCCGAAGACACGAAGGTTGTGGACCCCCTTGCCGAGGTGATGGCGGAGATCCGCGCGCAGCAGCAGGCACAGGCAGGTGGCGGGGTGGCGCCCAAGGCAGGCGCGGCGGCGCCCGAGGCGGAGGCCGGAAAAAGCGTCGACCCGCTGGCCGAAGTGATGGCCGACATCAGGAAGGGGGCAGCGTCCGCACCCGCAGCGGCACCCGTCGAGGCGCGTGCGCCGACCTTGCCCTTCGGCGGCGACAAATGGGGACGCGACGTGCTGAAGAAGGTGATCAAGGGCTCCGAGACGTCGATCTTCGTCGGCCTCGCGGCGGCGTTCGTCGCGGTGTTCATCGGGACACTGTTCGGCGCGCTGGCAGGCTACTACGGCCGCTGGGTCGACGATGCCTTCAACTGGTTCTACAGCGTGTTTTCCTCGATCCCCTACCTGCTGCTGATCCTCGCGGTCGCCGCGGTGCTGCAGCAAAAGGGCACGCTGACCATCGTCCTGATCCTCGGTCTCACCGGCTGGACCGGCGTGTTCCGCCTGATCCGCGGCGAGTATCTGAAGCACAAGTCGCGCGAGTACGTCCAGGCGGCCGACGCCATCGGCGCCTCCGACACGCGCAGGATCTTCGTCCACATCTTCCCGAACGTGAGCCACGTCGTACTGGTGCAGCTCTCGATCCTCTGCGTCGGCTTCATCAAGGCCGAGGTGATCCTGTCGTTTCTCGGCTTCGGCGTGCCGGTCGACGTCGTGTCGTGGGGCTCGATGCTGAACGAGGCGCAGAACGAACTGATCCTCGGCAAGTGGTGGCAGCTGGCGGCGGCGGGAACCGCGATGGCGATCCTGGTCACTGCGTTCAGCCTCTTCACCGACGCGCTGCGCGACGCGCTCGACCCGAAACTCAAGGGCCGCATGGGGGCATGAGATGAACAACACCACGGATCCCCTGGTACGTGTGCGCAACCTGCGGGTGTCGTTCCAGATCGACCGCCACCACCACTTCGAGGCGGTGAAAGGCATCAGCTTCGACATCCCGCGCAACGCCACCGTGGCGCTGGTCGGCGAGTCGGGCAGCGGCAAGTCGGTCACGTCGCTTGCCATCCTGGGCCTGCTGCCGCCCGAGAACTCGACGGTCGCCGCGGGCAGCGAAATCCTCTACGGCGGCCGCAACCTCGTCGGCCTGTCGGGTGCGGAGCTGCGCGCGCTGCGCGGCGCGGACATCTCGATGATCTTCCAGGAGCCGATGACGTCGCTGAACCCCGTGTTCACCGTCGGCTTCCAGCTGACCGAGGTGCTGCGGCTGCATCGCGGCATGTCGTCGGCGCAGGCGCGCAGGCGCGCGATTGCCCTGCTCGACGAGGTCGGCATTCCCGATCCGGAATACAAGATCAACGCGTACCCGTCGCAGATGTCGGGCGGCCAGCAGCAGCGGGTGATGATCGCGATGGCGATCGCCTGCGAGCCGAAGCTCCTGATCGCCGACGAGCCGACCACCGCGCTCGACGTGACGATCCAGAAGCAGATCCTGGAGCTCATCGCCGCGCTGCAGAAGAAACACCAGATGTCGGTGCTGTTCATCACGCACGACCTCGCCGTCGTCGGCGAGATCGCCGATCAGGTGGTCGTGATGCGCGACGGAGAGATCCGCGAGCAGGGGACGGCGAAGGCCGTGTTCGAAGCGCCGCAGGACCGCTATACGCAGGCGCTGCTGCAATGCAGGCCGCGGCTCGACCGGCGACCTGTCCGCTTGCCGGTGATCGACGATTTCATGGGCGGCACGGAGAGCGGCCTCGCGCGCGATCCGCGGCTCGATCAGGATCGCGCTCGCGGCGTGAACGACGCCGACCCGATCATTCTCGACGTGCGCAATCTGGGCAAGTGCTTCTATTCGCGCGAGGGCCTTTTCGGCCGGCGGCGCTTCGACGCCGTCACCGACGTGTCGTTCAAGCTGCCTCGCGGCAAGACGCTGGGACTGGTCGGCGAGTCAGGGTCGGGCAAGACCACCGTCGGCTTGACGCTGATGCGCCTGCACGAGGCGACGACCGGCGAAGCGTTCTTCGAGGGCAAGGATATCCTCGCCATGTCGCCGAAGGCGTTCATGGCCTACAAGCGGCGGATACAGATCATCTTCCAGAATCCCTACGCGTCGCTCAATCCGCGCTTCACCATCGGGTCCATTCTGACCGAGCCGATGGACATCCACGGCATCGGCGCCGATGCCGAGGAGCGCACCGAGCTTGCGTTCGAATTGCTGCAGAAGGTGGGCTTGCCCGAGGCGTCGTTCTACAAGTACCCGCACGAGTTCTCCGGCGGGCAGCGGCAGCGCATCGCGATCGCGCGCTGCCTGACGATGAAGCCGGACATCCTGATCTGCGACGAGTCGGTATCGGCGCTGGACGTCTCGGTGCAGGCGCAGGTGCTGAACCTGCTGCAGGATCTGCAGGACGAGTTCCATCTCTCCTACATCTTCATCTCGCACGACCTCGCGGTGGTCAAGTACATCGCCGACGAGATCATGGTGATGAACGAGGGGCAGCTGGTGGAAAAGGCCAACTCCGACGACATCTACCGCGCCCCGCGCGAGGCTTACACGCAGCGGTTGCTGGCGTCGATTCCCAAGGGCTGGCAGGGCGAGCGCGTGCGCGGTTGAAACAGGCGCGTCGTCGTTCTGTGGGAACGGCTTCAGCCGCGAATGATTCCTGCGTGACCTCGCTCGAGGCTGTGGTCTTGTAGGAGCGCCTTCAGGCGCGAACGAGGTGGCGCAACGGTCATTCGCGGCTGAAGCCGCTCCTACGAAGGCGGGTCGCGCCGCGCCGAATTGAGGTCTTTTCTCTCACAGCGTGAACGTCATCTCCCGCAGCAGCGCACCGGGCAGCCGCATGCTGGTCAGTTGCCGCTCGTGGTAGGTGCTGCTGTCGAGCACCAACTCGGTCTCCCGGGTGAGCGCCTCGAGGCTCGGCCCCAGCATCCGGTAGATCGTGTCGTCGAAGCGCAGCACGTC
This sequence comes from uncultured beta proteobacterium, assembly GCA_963709525.1. Taxonomy (GTDB): domain Bacteria; phylum Pseudomonadota; class Gammaproteobacteria; order Burkholderiales; family Casimicrobiaceae; genus CAIWHR01. The sequence goes on along the minus strand of CAVPXB010000020.1, from coordinate 66,282 downwards.
GAGCGGCGCGACGATGCGGCCCTCCTCGACCCAGAAGCTGGCGAATCGCGTCATGCCGGTCATCCGGCACGCCGGGCGGTCGGAGAAGTTGAGATACCAGAGGTTGCCGACGTAGAGGCCGGTATCCAGTGCCGCCAGTGCATCTGCCAGCGGAAGATCGCCGCCCTTCATCGCCAGCGATTCCGGCGCCTCCTGGCCATTGGCGCCATTGGCGGTCAGACCGAATTCGAGTGCGGTGCGCGGCGACGTCAAGGCGCCGGCGAGTCGCCCGGCTTCGATCAGCGGCGTGCGCGCCGGTCGGGTGAAACCCTGGGCCTGGAACGCCGGCGCGACACCGTCCGCCGCGGCTTCTGCGATGCACACGCGCGGATCGAGCATCAGCGCGTCGGGTCCCTGCATTCGCGTCAGCGGACTCTGCCTGGTGGCGAGCGCTCGCCCGGAGAAACCGCCCCAGCACAGCAGCCCGGCGACTTCCTCCATCGCGGTCGGCGTGATGAACGCGCGATAGCTGCCGGGCGTGAGCGACTTCGCCGGCTTCGTGATGTGCGCGAGCTGCGTGCGCGCTGCGCTCATTTTCGCGTCGAACGCGCCTGCGTCCCAGGTGAAGCCCGACAGGCCCGACTTCACCGCCTTGTCGGCGCGATGGTAGAGGCTCCACTCCAGGTTGAACGCCGTGACCTGGTGCCAGTTGCGCTGGCCCAGCGAGTTGGCGAAGCCGCGGTACACCGGTCCCCCGGCATAGAGGCCGACCAGATCGAGTCCATCGCCGGCGGCGAGCACGGCATCGATGATGGTCTCAGCCGCAGGCAGCGGACCGCCGCGCACGTCGCGCGACGACTGCACGTCGGTTGCGATCAGGAGGTGCGGGTCGTCGGCGACATCGGCAAGCGCCGCGCGCAGCTGTGCCACGGCGCCGGCAAGGACATCGGTGTCGCGGTCGAGGTTGCCGGACAGCGACAGCTGGAAGGTCGCGTGACGCCGGCCGCGAATCCAGTCGAGGTCGAGGTAGCGCTGGGCGACCGAACCGGGTTGACGCACGCGGCCGCGGTTGAGGCGCACGAAATCGGAGGTCTCCGCCGCGAACCACGCCGTGTACGTCTCGCCGGCAACGACCAGGCGATCGAGCGCGGCGGCGATGTCGCGGAAGTAGGATTCCATCAAGATGCGCCTCCGAACACCGCAACCTCGCCGAACACGCAGGCGGGCGAGGCGTGGCCGACGCGGATCACCTGCGACGGCTCGCCCTTGCCGCAGTACGGCGTGCCCAGCACCTGCAAGGTTCCTTCGTCGCCGACCGCCTTGAGGCTGCGCCAGAAGCTGGCGCTCACGCCGCGATAATTGGGATTCTTCACGATGCCCTGCAGTTCTCCGTCGACGATCAGTCGCCCGCGCTCGCAGCCGAACTGGAACTTGTTGCGCGAGTCGTCGATCGACCACGAGCAGTTGGTCTCCATCAGCACGCCGCGTTCGATGCCGGCGATCAGCTCGGCAAGCGACGCCGTCCCCGGCTCGAGGTTGAGATTGGCCATGCGGTCGATCGGCGGCCGGTTCCAGTTGTCGGCGCGGGCGTTCGCCGTGCCGGGCAGCCCGGAACGCACTTGCGAGATCGCGCCGCCCAGCGGCCGCTCCAGGATGCCGTTGCGGATGAGGTGGACCTTTTCCGCCGCCGCTCCGTCGTCGTCCCAGCCGTAGCTCGCGAGTTCCTCGCTGCGCGTCGGGTCGAACACGACGTTGAGCAGCTCGCTGCCGTAGCGATAGCTGCCGAACATGTCCGGCGTCACGAAGCTCGTGCCGGCGAAGTTGCGCTCGTCGCCGAGGATGCGGTCGAGTTCGAGCGGATGCCCGATCGATTCGTGGATCTGCAGGATCATCTGGTCCGGCATCAGCAGCGCGTCCATGGTGCCGGTGGGGCAGTTCGGCGCGCCCAGGAGTTCCAGCGCCTCGGTGGCGATGCGCCGTCCCGCGCCGACAAAGCCGAAGCGGTCGAGGATCTCGCCCCCGCCCTGCTGGGAGATGCCGCGAAAGCCGTTGAGCGTGCGCGTCTGCGTGTCGTTGTCGGCGTGCGCGGTCACCGACAGGCCCGGGAACAGGAAGCGATAGCGCTGGGTGACGTCGCCCCCAACGCTCGTGATCAGCCGATGGGTGGCGGTGCGCACCTCGACGCCTGCTTCCCAGTCGACGATGCGGGTGTCGATCGCCGCCGCCGCCGACTCCGCGTGCAGGAGGTCGAACCAGTCGTGCCGCGTTCGGGCGGCGGCGTCGAGCGACGGCGAACGATAGTCGCCGCGCGATGCGGGTCGCGGCAACGTGCGCGAATCGACGAGCGCGAAGCGGGCCGTGGCGCGCGCCCAGGACGCGGCGCGCTCGAGCACTTCGCGCAGCCCCGCGGCGGTGAGGTCGCTGGTCGCGGCGTAGCCGTAGCCGCCGCCCGCATAAACGGTCGCCATCACGCCGCGGTCGGCGGAAAGCGCGAGGGGCAGCGCGACATTCTTGCGCACGGCGCAGGTTTCGCTGACCTCGTCGACAAAGCGCAGCGACCAGAAGTCGGCGCCGATGTTCGGGGGCGTGAATCCGTGGGGAGGGAAGCGATGGGAATCGGAGGGCGGGTTGGTATGGAGAAAACTCATCGAAAGAATTCGCCTTCCGCCCTTATCAGGACTTTCGCGACCGCGTCGACATGGCCCGACAGGCACCGCCCAAGGTCGACCGATCGGGTCTGGAAAGCCTTGGGCTTCTGGTGCGCCGCCGCCGCACGTTTCTGGCCTGCCGCATTCTTCTTTCCCTTGTGCATCACGATGCCTTCTGTCGAACCAGTCGGACCTGAAGCTCACATCCGACGGCGCATGCGTAGCGCTTGAGCGTCGAAAGAGAGGGCGCGTGCCTACCGGCCGACTCGAGTCGCGAGATTGCGCTCTTGGTGGTTCCCATCCGTTCCGCCACAGCGTCCTGGGTCAAGCCTGCGCGCGCGCGCCTTCAGCATTTGCCCGGCAAGCTGGTACTCGAGCGCGAGCGCGTCATACGCCTCGGCGAATCCCCGGCGTTTCCGCGCCCTGGTCATGAATCGCTCATGATCGTGGCGGACCGGCTTGAATGTCAGTTCAGGCATCCTGAATCTCCTTGAGGCGCTTGCGCGAACATCCGGCAATGTGCACCGATTGACGCCATCGATCGGCGATGGATCCGATGCAGCGATGCCTGAAGGAAGCGGCCCAGCGAGAGGCCGGCGTATCAGGCCGCTTCCGCATGCAGCCGCACGCCCAGCGCGCGGGCAACCTTCAGGACCGTCGCCAAGCTCGGATTGCCGCTTTCGCTGAGCGCCTTATAGAGGCTTTCGCGGCTGAGCCCGGCGTCACGCGCGACCTGGGACATGCCCCGGGCGCGGGCAATGTCGCCGAGTGCTCGAGCGATGCCTGGCGCATCGTCCGGCGCCTCGGTCAGCCATGCGTCGAGGTAGGCGGCCATGTCTTCGGGCGTGCGCAACTGTTCCGCCACGTCATATGGAATGGTCTTGGTTTTAATGGAGCCTTTGTTTGCTGTCTTGGACATGATCTTGCTGACTCCGTCAGAGGTTTTCGGCGAGCGCGATCTTTGAGATCGTTGATCCAGTCGCGGTAGACCTCGGTCATCGTTACGCGCACGGGGAGAGTGTAGCCCATGGGATACGTGTGTCAAGTGATTGGTGATCCGGTGCGAATTGGGCGAGGCAGCAACGAATCCCGTGCCTGCACGTTGGCGCGGCGCGGCGATGAATAAAGCTCCGTTCGGGCTGAGCCCGTCTCGGTTTCCGTTCGGGCTGAGCCCGTCTCGGTTTCCGTTCGGGCTGAGCCAGTCGAAGCCCGACAAGCTTCCTTCGACAAGCTTCCTTCGACAGGCTTCCTTCGACAGGCTTCCTTCGACAAGCTTCCTTCGACAAGCTCAGGACGAACGGTTGAGTTGCATTCAGGGCGAACGGTTCGATCACATTCTCCCGGACCAATGATGCGGTCGCTACGAGAGCCCCCATGCGGACTTCAATCTGCCGCATCAACACCGTTCCGCCAATGCCTCCAGCGCCGGCCCGATGACGCGCACGATCCGCCAATCGGGCAGCACCGTGGCGCCCAGCGAGCGGTAGAACTCGATCGCTTCGGTGTTCCAGTCGAGCACCGACCACTCGAATCGGCCGCAGTTGCGCTCGCGGGCGATGCCGGCGAGTCGGCGCAGCAAAGCCTGCGCGCAGCCGCGGCGGCGGTGCGCGGGTTCGACCCAGAGGTCTTCGAGCCACAGGCCGCGGCGCCCGAGGAAGGTCGAGTAATTGTGGAAAAAGAGCGCGAATCCCGCGGCCTCGGCGCCGTGCCAGGCGATCACCACTTCGGCTGCCGGGCGCGGCCCGAAAAGGGCGTCCGCGAGGTCTCGCTCGGTGGCTACGCACAGGTGCGAAAGTTGCTCGAAATCCGCCAGCGCGCGGATCATCGCGTGGACCGCCCCGGCGTCCGCGGGGCGCGCGGGTTGAATGTCGAACGTTGGCAAAGGCATGAGGGCGTCCTGACCACGAAAAGAGGGTTGACCGAGGCGGCATCGAGCCCGCAAGCCGGCCAGGGATCACGAGTCGGCGCTCGACGCCGTCGAATTCGGCGTCGGGGTCGCCTTCGGGCCAGTGAACGAGGTGTTGTAGATTTCAACGACCCGAGGCGGGGTGGAGAGTTCCGCGGAACGGATCGACGCCATTGGTGCGCAGTGGGCAAATTTGCAACAGTGAAAGATGCATCCATTGTAGCTTCCGCGAGTTTTAGTTGTCGCTCCAACCACGGGCGCGGTAAGGTCTCAACTGCTTGTCGAAGGCGCACGAGATCCTTTTCGTGGTCGCTTTCGCCCGGGGTCTGACATTCGTCCGTATGGGGGAGCCATGAGGAAATTTGCAAGGAACAAGTTGTCGCTTGCCGTGATCCAGTCGGTGGGCGCCGCCGTGATCGCGAGTCTGGCGGTGCCAATGGTCTATGCGCAGCAGACGCCGCCGTCGTCGGATACGATCAGAGTCGAAGTCACCGGGTCGTCGATCAAGCGGATCGCCGCCGAGCAAGCGCTGCCGGTGACGGTTCTGAGGGCGGAAGATTTGGCGAAGGCCGGCGTGAGCAGCGCCGAGCAGGCGATGAATTTCATCTCCGCCAACCAGTCGTCGATCACCACCACCACCTCCGTGGGCGCTTCCACCGGCGGCGCAGCCTATGCCGACCTGCGCGGCCTCGGCGCATCGCGCACGCTGATCCTCGTCAACGGCAAGCGGATGGTGAACAACCCCTATTCGTCCGCCGCAGTCGACCTGAATGCACTGCCCTTCGGCGCGGTCGACCGCGTCGAGGTGCTGACCGACGGCGCGTCCGCCATCTACGGTACCGACGCCATCGCCGGTGTCGTCAACTTCATTACGCGCAAGGATTACACCGGGATCGGCGTGTCCGGAGACGCGTCGTGGCCGACCGCGTCGGGCGATGGACAGCAATACAACGCCGCGATCACCGGTGGCGTGGGCAATCTCGCATCGGACGGCTGGAACGTCTTCGCCGGTCTCTCGTGGCGCAAGCAGGAAGCGCTGAAGGCCGTGGATCGCGACTTTGCCAAGACCGCCTATATTCCGGACAAGGGCGTCAACAAGACCAGTGGAACCACGTTCCCGGCGAACTACACCCAGAGTGCCTTGAGCGGGACGTACAACCCGAGCCTGCCGAACTGTGACCCGCCGTTCTCGCTCGCCGCACCGGGATGCCGCTTCGACTATGTTCCGTTCATCAACATCATTCCGGAGCAGGAACAGACCTCGCTGATCGCGAAGGGTTCGTACGCGATCAACAAGGACAACACGATTTCGCTGGAGTACATCCAGGCGTGGAACTCGGTCGCCTCGATCATCTCGCCGACGCCGGTCACCAACCTGACGGTGGTCCCCGGCAACCCGTTCTATCCCGGTGCCGGCATCACGCCGGCCAACCCGAACGCGGCGTTCGACCCGACGAAGAACGTCACGGTCGGCTGGCGCCAGACCGCGGTCGGCGGGCGCGCGTCCACGTTCGACAGCGACACCAACCGGATCCTGTTGAACTGGGAGGGCCAGTACAAGGGTTGGGACTACTCCGCGACGGCGTTCCAATCCAAGTCCACGGTGAAGAACGAGTTCACCGGCGGCTACGTGAACAGCACGATGATCAGGGATGGGCTGCAGGGCCTCAGCGGGGCGCCGTGGCTCAACCCATTCGGAGCACAGAGTGCGGCCGGCTCGGCTTACCTCGAGAGCTCGAAGATCCTCGGCCAGGTCCAGGAGGCGACCGGCACGCTGGGCAGCATCAGCGCCCAGGCCAGCGGCGAGATCTGGAAGCTGCCCGCGGGCCCCATGATGCTCGCCGTCGGTGTCGAGTACATCAAGGACGAGGCGGATTACAAGAACAACTTCGAGCTGATCCGCCAGGCCGCGAGTTCGGGCCTCGAACTCGCCGAAGACTCGACGGGAAGCCGCAACGACACCGCATTGATGGCCGAGTTGAACATTCCGATCACCAAGCAGCTGGAAGTCAATCTGGCGGTACGCTACGACGACTACAGCGACGTCGGCAGCACCTGGAACCCGAAGGCCTCGTTCCGCTGGCAGCCGACGCAGGCGGTACTGTTCCGCGGCTCGTATAACGAGGGTTTCCGCGCGCCGACACTGCAGGACATGTATTCGCCGTCGTTCGATCACGTACACCGGCAACCCGTATGATGACCCGTTGCTGTGCCCGAACGGCGTGGTCAACAGCGCGGCCGGCGGCGTCGCGAGCCGCGACTGCGGCATGCAATTCCAGCAGCAGCAGGGGGGCAACCAGCAACTCAAGCCCGAGACCTCGAAGGCCTACTCGCTCGGCTTCGCGCTGCAGCCGATCGCGTCGGTGACCGTCGGCCTCGATTACTGGAACTACAAGGTTTCCGACTCGATCGGGCCGACCGGCGAGGAGGTGATCTTCGGCGACCCGACGAAGTACGCTGCGCAGTTCGTGCGTTGCCGTCAGCTGTCGGCGGCGGAAGCGGCCAACCTCTCGAGTGTCTGCGGTGGGGATGCCAGCCCGAACACGCTGGCGTACATCATCAACAAGCAGCTGAACCTCGGCAACTACAACACCGACGGCATCGACTTCTCGGCCACCTGGCAGAGTGCGGCGACCGACTACGGCCGCTTCAGTGCCGGCATCAAGGCCACCTACGTGATGACCTACGAGTACCAGCTCGAGAAGGACGCGGCGTACAACAATAACCTCGGTGTCTACTTCAACGGTGGCCCGGTGGCCCGCTATCGCCATGTGATGAACTTCGGCTGGCAGTATGGCGCCTGGGCGACGCAGCTGGTGAACCGCTACACGAGCGGTTACCAGGATGAGAACACCGACGAGAACGACAACCTGCGCGACGTTGCCGCAAACAACGTCTGGGATCTGGCCGTGACGTGGAGCGGTGTCAAGGGCCTGACGGTAACGGGAGGCCTGACGAACCTGTTCGATTCCGATCCTCCGTTCTCGAACCAGGGGGGTGGATTCCAGGTGGGCTACGACTATCGGTACGCCAATCCGATCGGCCGCGCCTTCCTGCTGCGGGGGACCTACCAGTTCTGACCTAAGGTCGCAGCCTCCTCTTCGGAGGTCGAGGTTCGGTTGCTGTAGGACCGGTGCGTGATAGAAGGTGCCCGCTGGCCACAAGCCGGCGGGCACTGTTTCATGATCCCCGCCCCTTTTTGCACTCCGACGGCACCGCGTGGTACGGTAAGCCATGAGGGCCTGGCGGCGTGACGCCCCCAGGCCGCTCCTGCGCGGAGACCTTAGGAGGCCCCATGGGAATTTCGACCGGCCATCTGCCCGCAGCCACCGCCGTCCTGATCTTCGCGGCGGCCGCAGCCGTTGGCATCGGCGGCTGTGCGAGCACCGGCTACCACTACTCGCAGATTGTGGGTGCGCGCTATTTCAAGACCAACATCGACACCTATCCGGTTTCCATCAACGAGGTGGACGGCCGCTCGTACCTGGGCAATGCGCCCGTGCTGATCGACCCGGGCGCGAGGACCGTCGTCGTTCAGGGGCCGCCCACGTTCGTCGATCTTGCCGTGACGCGCACTTTTGCGCTCGACGCAAGACCGTGTACGCGCTATTACCTTGTAGCGGTGAAGTCGAGTCCCCTGGACAACGACTTCACCGTCAGGATCGACTTCGAGGAGCCATTGGCCGGGTGTACCCCGCCGCCAACAAAGTGAGGCGGCATGGCCGCTGCACGGCCAGGAGCCAGAAGGAGGAGAACGACGATGAAAGCCCGGCTGGGATTGCTGCTGTGCCTGCTGCTGGCAGCCTGTGCGACGCCGCCCCAGCAGCGTGCGGACGAACGCCTCTTCAGCGACGCGAAATTCATCCCGCCCGCCGAGCGCATTCGGGCCGAGGACGTGTTCGCGCTCAGCCCCGCGATGAAGCGCTACCTCGACCAGGAGGTCGCCGACAAGCTGCGCAGCCGCGGGCGCCAGCAGGGTCTGGTGGATGCGCTCTACAGCAAGGGAGACCTGAAGCTCGAGTACGACTCGGCGATGACGCGCAACGCAGCGCAAGCATTCGATGCGCGCACCGGCAACTGCCTTTCGCTGGTCATCATGACGGCGGCGTTCGCCAAGGAACTCGGACTTGCGGTGCATTACCAGAGCGTGTTCACCGACGAGACCTGGGCCCGGAACGGCGACATCCATTTCGTCATCGACCATGTCAACCTCAGCCTGGGCAAGCGGCTCGGCGACAGTCCCCGCAGCGCAAACGCCCAGGACGTGCTGACCATCGACTTCCTGCCGCAGCAGGACTTGCGCAACCAGAGGGTGCGGTTGCTGTCCGAGAACACGGTAGTGGCGATGTACATGAACAACCGGGCAGCCGAGTCGCTGGCGGACGGGCGCCTGAACGAGGCCTACTGGTGGTCACGCGAGGCCGTCGTGCAGGACCCCGCCTTCGCACGCGCGTACAACACCCTCGGGGTCATCTATCGCCGCCATGGTGACCTGGCGGAGGCCGAGCGCGCGCTGATCCACGCGATGGCGCAGGATCCGTCGAATCCGCACATTGTCGCCAACCTGGCGCAGGTGTTCAGCGAGCAGGGGCGCGTCGCCGAGGCCGGCGCGCTCCAGCAGCGGCTGGCGCTGCTGGAGTCCGACCCACCGTTCGTCTTCTTCTACCGCGGCCAGGAGGCGCTGCGCAACGGCGACTACGCTGCGGCGCGCGACCTGTTCACGCGTGAAGTGGTCCGTGCGCCGTACTACCACGAGTCCCACTACTGGCTCGCCCTCGCCTACGCCAAGCTTGGCGACCTGAAGCAGGCCCGCGAGCACCTCGCCCTGGCGATGGAAAACAGCACGACTCGGGGCGACCACGACCTGTACGCGGCCAAACTGGATAAAATCCGGTCGGTTCAGGTGCGCTAGCGCCGAAACCGCGCCGGACGGCTTCTACCTGCAGGAACGTCGGTTTAGAGTATCGCCACCAATATTCGGGTGCAGTTTTCGACGGGTTTGTGTAAAATCCCTCGACTTTCTGAGGAGAGCTCGGCCCCGTTTCCCGGCGAGGCCGATGCGTATTGGCATTCGCGCATGGCATCAGGCTGTGATGTGCCGCGGGACCCCGGAGCCAGCGATGGCGGAACCCGGTTCTGCCGGCCAATTGCATCCCGACGGCTGGTCCCGCGCCCAGTAGCCTTTCAGGTCTCGGAGGGGATCGTCGCGTCGACGACGATCGCGCGCGAACATGCCGGACCTTGAGCCAAAATTCTCACTAAACCACTATCTGCCTGGAGACACCATGTTGAAGATGACCCGCTTGCCGGCGTTGATGGCGGCCCTGTTCTTCGCCGCGACGACGGCAATGGCCCAGCCCGCCACCCCGGCTGCGTCCGCGCCGGCCGATACCGCGGCCGCTGCGACCGCCCCCGCGGCGCCCGCGCCGGCCGCACCCGCCCCTGCGGCGACCAAGCGGGCCACCGAGGTCGTCGAAAACCCCTACGGACTCGACGCCTTGTGGCGGGCCGGCGACTTCATCTCCAAGGGCACGCTGGTCATCCTCGTCATCATGTCGATGGGCAGCTGGTACATCATCGTCGTCAAGATCTTCGAGCAGTTCAAGCTCGGCGCCCAGGCCCGGGCCATGAGCAAGACGTTCTGGAACGCGCCATCGATACGCGAAGGCAGCGACGGTTTGAAGGACGGCAGCCCGTTCCGGTTCATCGCCGAGTCGGGGCTCGAAGCGACCACCAAGCACACGGGCCTTCGCGGCAACGTGGATCTCAACACCTGGATTGCGATGTCGATCCAGCGGGCGATGGAAAACGTCCAGAGCCGGCTGCAGGACGGCCTCGCCTTCCTGGCGACCGTCGGTTCGACGGCACCCTTCGTGGGCCTGTTCGGCACCGTGTGGGGGATCTATCACGCGCTGACCGCCATCGGCATCGCCGGCCAGGCGTCGATCGACAAGGTCGCCGGCCCCGTGGGCGAGTCGCTGATCATGACCGCCATGGGGCTGGCCGTTGCCGTGCCGGCGGTGCTCGGCTACAACTGGCTCGTCCGCCGCAACAAGGCCGCCATGGAGCACGTCCGCGGCTTTGGCGCCGACCTGCACGCGGTCCTGCTGTCGGCACCGAAGTCCGCCGCCAAGGCCTGACGCCATGGGCATGAGCCTTGGTGCATCCGACGACGAGGACGAAGTCGTTTCGACGATCAACACGACGCCTCTGGTGGACGTGATGCTGGTGCTGCTGATCATCTTCCTGATCACCATTCCGGTGGTCACGACGTCGATCCCCGTCCAGCTGCCGAAGGAGACGAACGAAGTACGGGAAACCAAACCCGAGAACATCAACATCTCGGTGGATGCCGCCGGCCGGATCTTCTGGAACGACCTGCAGATCGCGAATACCAACACGCTGATCGATCGGCTGAAAAAGGTCGCGGTGCTGACGCCGCAGCCGGCCGTGCACATCCGTGGCGATGGCGGAGCCGCCTACGAATCCGTCGGGCGCATCATCTACGCCTGCCAGCGGGCGGGAATCGCGAAGGTCGGCTTCATCACCGAGCCGCCGGTGCGCGGCGGCTGAACATGCTGCGCACCCAACGTCTCGCAGGAGAATTCCCATGTCAATGAACGTCGGCTCGGGGAACGGATCGGGCGACCCCGAAGTCATGGTCGACATCAACACGACGCCGCTGATCGACGTGATGCTCGTGCTTCTGATCATGCTGATCATCACGATCCCGATCCAGCTGCATTCGGTGAACCTCAACATGCCCGTCGGCCGGCCGCCGCCGCCGCTCACACCGCCCGAAGTCGTGAAGATCGACATCGACGGGGCCGGGCTCATCTACTGGAATGGCGAGATCGTTCCCGACCGTCCCGCGCTCGAGGACAAGCTCCAGGCGGCCGAGAGGCAGGCGGTACAGCCCGAGCTGCACCTGCGGCCCAACAAGGCGTCGAAGTACGAGGTCGTCGCCGGGGTCATGGCGTCGGCGCAGCGGCTCGGCCTGGTCAAGATCGGCATCGTCGGCAGCGAGCAGTTCATCGAATAGCGCGCGGGGTGCGCACGCGCACCAAGTGCCACGGGAGTCAAAGGAAATGGATTTCAGACGGCAGCAGAGGGATCCGATGCGGCATATGGTCGGGATCACGTTCGTCGTCCTGCTGCATGCGCTGATCATCTATGGGTTGATGACCGGGTTGGGACGCAAGATCGTGGAGGTGATCAAGAAGCCGCTCGACGCCAAGATCATCGAGGAGATCAAGGCGCCGCCGCCGCCACCGCCCCCCAGGCTCGTCCAGCAGGCACGCCCGCAGGCGGAAGCGCAGCCCTACGTGCCGCCGCCGGACATCCCGGTGACGTCTTCGTCCAGCGACGCGCCGACGATTACCGCGGTCACGGTGGTGCCGCCGACGCAAACGTATGTGATTGCGCCGCCGCCTCCTCCTGTGGCAGTGGTCGCCCCGCCGGCGCCGCCGGCGCCGCCCAAGCCGGCAGTGCGCCGAATCGTTTCCCGCGTGTCGGGCGAAGATCCGACCTATCCGCGCGAGGCCATCAAGGCGGGAGTGGCGAAGGGCCGCGTGGTCGCGCGCATCCACATCGACGAGAAGGGCAACGTCATCGACATCCAGATCACGGTCTCCGAGCCGCCGCGGGTGTTCGAGCGCGCGGTCAGGAGCGTGCTGCAGGACTGGAAGCTCAACGCCGAGGGCGAGAAGTACTACGGCGAGGTGGAGTTCAACTTCACGCTGAAGGACGACTGACGGCAGCGGGTCGGACGCGCCGATCGACTCGATTCCGTTTTCCGTTCATGGTTCGACAAGCTCACCACGAACGGGGGGCAGGGCTCACCACGAACGGGGGGTGGTTCGACAAGCTCACCACGAACGGGGGGTAGGAAGCTCACCACGACGGGTAGAGTTCGCCACGAGCGGAAGAAATACATGCATCACCATCACCGTTCGTCCTGAGCTTGTCGAAGGAAGCCTGTCGAAGGAAGCCTGTCGAAGGAAGCTGTCGAAGGAAGCCTGTCGAAGGAAGCCTGTCGAAGGAAGCCTGTCGAAGGAAGCCTGTCGAAGGAAGCTTGTCGAAGGAAGCTTGTCGAAGTGCCCGCGCTGAGTCAATCGAAGGGGCTTCGACGGGCTCGATCCGAACGGAAATTCATACATCACCGTGCCGGATCAATAAGTGTGTGTTGTTTGACACAGATCAACCGAGAATTGCGCCAAAAGCGTGGCAGTCCGCCGCACCGCTGTGTATTCTGCCTGACAGCACATAGGCGGTGAAGTTCCCATTTTGAGGGTGTTCCTGAAATGCCTGTCTCGAGAGATCCGTCAAGGCCATCCTGCAGTGGATCCTGTCGCGCTAACCCGAATCCGTGAAGGGTTGAAAACCATGTTCAAACAAATTCGGAAGGGCGCGCTGCTGTCGCTGGTGATGGCGGCGATGTGCCTTTCGGCCGCCCCCGCAAGTGCCGCGGACGCGAAGGATCTCGTGCTCAAGGGCGATGCGAAGTGCACGACCTGCCACAATGAATCATCGGCCCCCGAACTCCTGCGCATCGGCCGGACGATGCATGGGACGCGGGCCGACGGCCGCACGCCGACCTGCACGACCTGCCACGGCGAAAGCAATGCCCATGCCGAAGGCAAGGGCAAGCCCGACGTCGTCTTCGGCCGCAACGGTGCGTCGCCGGCGAACGCCCAGAACGAGGGCTGCGTGGGCTGCCACCAGAAGGACCCCGCGCGTCACCTGTGGGCGGGCAGCACCCACGAGGCGCGCGACGTCACCTGCGCCGCCTGCCACAACGTCCACAGCGGCCGCGACAAGACAGCCGACAAGCTGACCCAGCCCGAAGTCTGCTACGCCTGCCATGCGGGCCAGCGCATCAAGGCGAACAAGCCTTGGCACCACCCGGTCGTCGAGGGCAAGATGGCCTGCTCCGACTGCCACAACGCGCACGGCTCGGCCGGGCCGATGCTGATGAAGCGCGACACCGTGGTCGAGACCTGCTACACCTGCCACATGGAGAAGCGTGGTCCCTTCGTGCACGAGCACCCGCCGGTGACCGAGAACTGCGGGATCTGCCACGAGCCGCATGGCAGCACCGCCGAGAACCTGCTGAAGACCCGGCAGCCCTTCCTGTGCCAGACCTGCCACACGCCGCACGGCGCCTTCCCGCCGGCTGTCGCCAAGGGCGGGACCCCGCAGCAGCCGGGATGGTGGAACGGATCGACCATCACGCAGGGCCGTGGTTGCACGAACTGCCATACCCAGATTCATGGCAGCAACAGCCCGAGCCTGACCGCTCCGACTCCGCAGCGCCTCTTCCGTTGAGATGGTGGAACGATCATGACCAAGAAAGTGCATCGCAATGGCATCGGGTCCAGCCGGAAGGTGCTGTTTCTCGCCCTGCTTGCGGTCTTTGGCCCGGCGCAGGCCGCGGATGAAACGCTCGCCGCCCTGGTAAACCCCGACACGGCGGTCGTCGCGGGCGGCGTGGGCGTGGCCAGCGGCAGTCCCGCGGATCGCGCGCTCTTCGGGCAATACAACGGCTTGCGTACCAACGACGTCAACCTGCTGCTCGACCTCCTGTACACGCGTCGCGACGACGCGGGCGTCTGGTGGAGGGCCGAGGGCCGCAACCTCGGCCTGGACATTCTGGAATTCGGTGCGTCCGGCGGAAAGCAGGGCGACTGGAAGCTCGCGTTCGACTACAACCAAATGGTCCGCCGCGATCCGCACACGATCAATACGGGCATGCAAGGGTTGGGGACGACCTCGCCCGTCATCGGCAACAGCCTGGTTGCGCCGGGTGCCGCGGGTGACAACGACCTCACGCAGAGGCGCAAGGCGTTCACCTTCGGCGGGTCCAAGTGGATCATGCCCAACCTCGCCTTCGAGGCGACCTACAAGATCGAGGACAAGCAAGGGGCGCGTCTGTCGGGCATCGGCAATTATTGCTCGGACTTGATCTCGCCGGTATGCAAGGGGGCGAACGGCACGGTCGGCGCGCTCTACCTGACGCCGGAGCCGATCGACTCGACGACCCAGCAGTTCGACGCGAAGCTCAACTATGTCGGCGAGGGGTTCGGCCTGACCGGTGGCTACTACGGCGCGTTTTTCAACAACTCCAACAGCGTCATGACGCCGGGTTTTCCTTCCGGCGCGTCGACGATCACCAACACTGGTAGCACACTCGGGTCGCTGGTCGCGAACCTGGGGCAGCCTTTGGCCCTGCCGCCCGATAGCCAGGCAAACCAGTTCTACCTGTCCGGCTACTACGCCGCCCTCCCGTTCAAGACGCGGATAAACTTCAAGGCTAGCTATACCAGCGCCACCCAGGATGAGGGCTACCCGGACCAACTCCTCGTGGGCGCGTCCCCCGGTGCCGGCAACCTTGGCGGGACCGTGGAGACGACGCTGCTCCAGGCTTGGCCTCACCTCGCGTCCGATGCCCAAGTTGAGCATCAACGCCAGCGCCCGCTACGAGGACCGGAAAAACAAGACCGACCTTGGCAACTACGTCGTGTCGCCGAACGGCTCGCTGTACACCAACTGGCCGAACTCCTCGGAATTTGGCAACGCCAAGCTGGAGGCCGGGTACGACTTCACGAACGTGGGCCGGGGCATGCTCGGCGTCGACTACGCCTCCGTCAATCGCGACCGTCCGGTCAGCACGACCTGGATCCCGAATACGTCCATGGCGGCGATGCGCGAGAGCACCAACGAAACCGGCGTCTATGCGGAGTTCCGGCGCTCGATGTCCGAGACGCTCAACGGAGCCCTCAGCTATCGCCACGCCGAGCGCAACGGCTATCACTGGTACGCGATCGACCCGGCCAACGGCTTCCCGTTTGTCCGCTTCGACTCGCTCGCGAGTTCGACCGGCATGTTCCCGGCGACAATGCTCAATCGCATGCGCGACAGCGTCAAGCTGACGGGCGACTGGGCGGCTACGAGCGCCCTGTCCCTGAATTTCTCGCTCGAGGGCGGCAACGATCGCTACATTCGGCCGACCGATGCAGGCGTGCACGGCACCCGTTTCCAGTTGTACAACGTCGATGCCGCGCTGGCGCTGTCCGACAACTGGAAGATGACCGGCTTTGCTAGCTGGGGCGAGCAGACCCTGAGCATGCAGCAGGCCATCGGTTATAGCGCCGATCTGGAGCAGGTCAACACCGCCGTGGGGCTCGGTATCGTCGGCACGCTCAAGGCCGGGTGGGAAGTAGGTGGCGACCTGAGCTACATGGAAGACAAGAACCACTACCCCCTCGGCATGACCACCGGCGCAGCCGTGGCGAATCTTCCGGACAGTTCCTATCGCGCCACCCTGCTGAAGCTCTATGGCAAGGTCGCGCTCGACAAGAAGTCCGACCTCCGGTTCGACCTGATCCAGCAGTGGGCGGACTACAACGACTGGACCTGGGGAAACAACGGCGTGCCGTTCGCGTACTCGGACAACACGACGGTAACGATGCAGCCGACGCAGAACGTCACGTTCTTCGGCGCGCGCTACATCTACAGGTTCAAGTAGTCAGCGCGAAACATGGGTAAGTAGGGAATTGCGGCGTCAGTTCGGCGCACTGGCTGGCAACGCTACAGTGGCGGCTCGATGCGATTTTTCAGATTGCAGTAAAACAGTCAGCGAGGTTCACAAATGAAGCGCACGATAGTCAGAGGTGGCTTGATAGCACTCTTGACATCCGTCCTGGTGGCTTGCGGCGGTGGAGGGAGTGATGGAATCAACGGGGCGACCGGGAGCGCCCGGGGGCACGACGACGGTGACGTCGCCGGGCATCCAGGCCGGTTCGCTGTCCTCGGCCGAGTGGGCGGCTCTGCAGATGCAGGGCCAGATCACCGCCGTCACGCTCGGCGGTCCGCCGGCAAGTCACGTTCACGCTGACCGACCAGAACGGCAACGCCGTCGTCGGCCTCGAGAACTTCTACTCGATGGTTCCTGGCAATGCGCTGCCGACGCAGAGGACGGTGACGGCCGCGATCGCCAAGCTGGTGCCGGGCACGAACGGCAGTCCCAGCAAGTGGGTCAGCTACAACGTGGTGACGGTCGATGCCAAGAAGACCGACGGATCGTTCTCGGGCCTGACGACGCCGACCACCGATCGGTAACGGCAAGCTGACGTACCTGGGCGGCGGACAATACAAGTACGTGTTCGCCACCGACATCACCAAGGTGAAGGCCTTCGTCGACGCCAGCAGCGACGCCTTCAAGGCCGATGTCGGCGACACCACCTATGACGCCAGCCTGCCGACCCGCGTGGTGATCCAGATCGCCGGCGCGGCGCGCGGCACCGGCAGCAATACGGCGAACGGCGTGACTGTGGCGCCGGCCGTGAACCTGGCGAACCCGGTGAACCTCGTCTGGGACTCGACAGCCGCCGCAGCGCGACATCGCCAGGATCGAATCCTGCAATGCCTGCCACAGCCAGCTGGCGTTCCACGGCAGCGGCGCCCGGGTCGACACCGACTACTGCGTGGTCTGCCACACCAACCAGCGCAAGTACGGGCAGACGGCCGCCAGCTGGCCACCACCGTCTTCAGGTTCGACGACGGTTCGACGGATGACCCTGCCCTCGTGGAGCAAGGAGCCGCGCAAGTTCCCCGACGGCAACGCCATGCGCGACATGCCGATCATGGTGCACGCGATCCATCGCGGCGAGAATCTGCCGGTCCGGGCCATGCCGACCGATCCGGTGACCGGCCAGAACACCTCGAGCAACTACATCGACGAGGTCGTGTACCCGCAACCGGTGACCAATTGCACCGCTGCCACACCGGCACCGGCCGCAAGGCCACGCCGCAGGGCGACAACTGGAAGAACAACCCGAGTCGCATGGCCTGCGGCGCCTGCCACAACAACATCAATTGGGCGACCGGCGAGAATCACCCGGGCGTGGGCGGTGCGCGTGCCGACGACAGCCAGTGCAAGACCTGCCATACGGCGACTGCGATCGCGACGGTCTATCACATCTCGGTCGACCCGACGGGTTCCGAGGGTCGCGGCGGCTATCCGGTGAACACGGCGCAAGACGTGCCGACCCCGGGCTATCCTTCCGGCCAAGGCCCGGCGATTCCGCTCGCTTCGTCGACGAACCCGCCGGCCGGCGTGCCCAAGATCGCGTTCGAGATCAAGCTCCGTCTCGGTCGCTGCGCAAAAGACGACGGTCAAGTACCGGATCCTGTTCGACGGCGCGCCGGTCACGTTCCTGCCGGCCGGCGACAAGTATCTGCTCCCCAACATCGACGGCACGCCGCAGCTCTCGGTGACCTACGGCCTGCTCGAGGACGGCGTCACGACGGTGGCCGACTGGACCGCGGCGAAGACCGTGACGGTCAAGCAGTGTCGCGACCAGGTGGCTACGGCTTGCACGCAGACCGGTCCCGACGCCAGCGGCTGGTACACCGCCACGCTCGCAGTCCGCGCAGCTGCTGCCCGCCGATGCGAAGCTGGTCACCGGCGTGCTCGGCCTCAACTACCAGGCCTTCGTCAAGCTGGATCATCCCGACTACCCGAAGGGCATCCGCCTGCGCGAGCCGGCCTTCGCGATGCTGACGGCGACCGGCCACACCGCGCGGCGGACGATCGTCGAAGCCGCCCGGTGCAACAGCTGCCACAACCAGCTGGGCGTCGAGCCGTCGTTCCACAGCGGCGCGCGCAACAACGGCGCGGGCTGCGCCATCGGCGGCTGCCACTTCGAGACCCGGTCGACCGGGCACACCGGCGAGGCCAACAACTACGGCGGCGGCTGGGCGCTGTCGGCGAAGAGCATGGTCCACGCCATCCACGGCGCTTCGAAGCGGACGCAGTACTTCAACTACGAAGCGACGGCGAAGAACCAGAAGGGCTTTGGCATCGTCGCGCTACCCGGGCGTGCTCAACAACTGCGAGCAGTGCCACGTTCCGGGCAGCTACAACTTCGAAATCTCGGCGAACGCGACGGCGTCGACGAACCTGCTGTGGGCGACCGATGCCAACGGGGACATGAGGAACCCGAGCAACAAGCCTTCGATCGGCCTGTCCCCGTGGATCAACATCCTGGGCAAGGGCCAGATCGACTACCGCGGCGATCCGCTGGTCAGCTCGCCGATCACGTCGGCCTGCTTCGGTTGCCACGACAGCCAGACCGCCGTCGCCCACTTCCAGGTCAACGGTGGCATCCTGCTGAAGTCGGTGTCGTCGATCACCGGCGCGACCCCGGGCGTTCCGGGCACCAGCACCACCGACCGTTCGGGCCTCGACGGCAAGAACGTCGAACAATGCCTGGTCTGCCATGGGGCCGGCAGGACGGCCGACACTGCGGTCGTGCATGGCGTGAGGTAAGCACGGCCCGCGCGCCGCGAGGGGTTTCCCCCGCGGCGTATCGGGTGCGAGCCCGGGCGCCAGCCCGGGTTCCAGTATCCTCGAACCCCGGAATCGGAAACGCTTCCGGGGTTTTTCTTCACCGCGACGCCGACAGGCGTCCCGAACCATCAGGAATCGGGAGATTTCATGCGCAAGATCTGGATTTCCCTCGTCGCTGCGGTGGCGCTGCTCGCAGGCGCCGTCGCAGGCGGCCGCGCAGGCAACCGATGCCGCGAAGGCCGCGCCCGCTCCCTCGGCATCCGCTACCCAGGGCAAGGCTACGACCGCGAAGTCGCCGGCAGCCGCGAAGAAGAAGCTCGTCAACCTGAACGCGGCGACCGCGAAGGAACTGAAGGGCCTGCCCGGGGGCAGCGACGCGGAGGCCGCCCGCATCATCGCCGGGCGTCCCTACAACAGCAAGGCGGTCCTCGTGACCAACAAGGTCATCAGCGACGGGCGCTACGGGCAAATCAAGAACCTGGTCGTGGCCGGCGAGGCGGCGAAGCCGGCCGCTCCCAAGAAGTGAGCGGCAGCGGAAGGGAAGCGCGGGTCAACTCGATTCCGCTCGTGGTTCGACAAGCTCACCACGAACGGGGGGCAGGGCTCACCACGAACGGAAGAAATAGGGGCTCACCACGAACGGAGGGCAGCGTTCATCCTGAACGTGTCGAAGGAAGCTCACGGACGAACGGAAGAAGTGCGCCCCGTTCGTCCTGAGCCTGTCGAAGGAAGCTTGTCGAAGGAAGCTTGTCGAAGGAAGCCTGCGCCCCGTTCGTCCTGAGCTTGTCGAAGGAAGCCTGTCGAAGGAAGCTTGTCGAAGGAAGCCTGTCGAAGGAAGCCTGCGCCCCGTTCGTCCTGAGCTTGTCGAAGGAAGCCTGTCGAAGGAAGCCTGTCGAAGGAAGCCTGTCGAAGGAAGCCTGTCGAAGGAAGCTTGTCGAAGGAAGCCTGCGCCCCGTTCGTCCTGAGCCTGTCGAAGGAAGCTTGTCGAAGGAAGCTTGTCGAAGGAAGCCTGTCGAAGGACGTCTGCTCCCAAGATCGCTGGTTCACTCGTCGCGCAACGCCCACGCGGCGGCGGCAAGCGTCAGCATCGCCACCGCGGTGATGCCGACAGCGATGTCGGCGATGGCGATCGGATGACCGGCGACCACGCGGAAAATCTCTCGTGTCACCTCCGCAAACGCGCCCGGGAACGAAACCGCCGCACCCAGCCCGCCAGCCGCCCATAATCCGAGCAGAGCCGGCTTGCGCCACGCCGGCAACGTGACCGGCGCGGGCAGCGCTGCGGCCACACGCGCAGTGAAACCATCGTCGGACACGTAGTCGCCGCGAAACTCGCGGCCGTCGTCGCGCAGCGCGGCCTCCAGCCAGTCGTCGTCAGGCGCAGCGGCGGCACGAACCTCATTCATCGTTCATTCCTCCGGAGCCCACGCGGCGAGCCGCGCCTTGAGCTTTTGCTTGCCGCGCAGAATGTGCGTCTTGACGGTGCCCACCGGGCAGCCCAGCACATACGCGGCTTCCTCGTGCGACAGGTCGTTATGGTAGCACTGGACGATCGCGGCTCGTTCCGCGTCCGACAACACCGCCATCGCCCGCGCCATGTCGAGCCTGAGTGCGGCGCCCCCCGCGTGGTCGCGCGTCGACAGCGATTCGTCCATCCCGCCGTCGGCATCGGTGTCGTCGGCGACATCCCCGACGCGATCGCCGAGCAGCTCCTCGCGCCGGCGACGGGCGTCGCCGAGGAAGGCGTTGGTGGCGATCCGGTACAGCCAGGTCGAGAATCGCGCTTCCTGCCGGAACGAGGCGAGATTTCTATAGGCAGCCAGGAAAGTCTCCTGCGCGAGGTCGTCGGCGAGGGCGTGGTTGCCCGCGGCGAGACGGCGCAGCGTCGCCCGGACGCCCGACTGGTAGCGCCGCACGAGTTCGGAAAACGCATGCCGATCATCCTCGATGACGACGCGGGCGATGAGTTGTTCATCGGTGACGGGGGGTGACGCCATGCGGTCGTGCGGCCGGGCGAGGATGTCCGCCGCTCACGGCGTGCCGGACGGCGGCAGCCCGCTGGCGGATTTGACGGCGCCGGCCTGGCGGTCCTCGAACCACCACAGCACGCCATAGCCGATGCCCACGAACAGCAGGACGAGCCCGAACCCGTTCGCCTCGCCATCGTTGATGATCGCCGACAACGTCAATGCGGCTCCGATGCCGCCCATCACGATGCCCTTGCGCAGATCCGACCACGCGGTGCGCCGCCGCACCTCACGCGCCCGCTCGTACAGCGCGGTTCCGGCATTCGCGGCCGCGGGACGCTGCGGATTGCCGGCGATGGCGTCCATCGCGTCCGCCGGCGGCACGACACCCTTTTCGGCCAGTTTCAGCATCGTTTCGTTGAGCATCCGGTTCTTGCGCATCTTGTACCAGATCAGCGCCAGCACCAGCAGCAGCGGCACCAGGAACACCATCGCGACGCTGAAAAAGATCAGTGCGCCGAGCCAGGGCTCCTGGTTGACGAGGTCGTTGAACGAGTTGAATTCGGCGTCGCTGTGAATGCCGAAGACGGTGACCTTCTTGCCGTTCTTCTCGATCACGATCGCAGGTTCGCGCTCGGCTTTGCCCTTGGCGGACGCCGCAGCGTCGGGCGTGTCGATTCGGGGCTCGACCTTTTCGGCCGGATCCCTGGCGGCTTCGGGTTTGGTCTGGGTGTCGAACTCGACCTTGGCCGCAAACCGCTGTCCGTCGAGCGTGCCCTCGGCGACGATGGCCGTTGGGGCCGAGCGCGGCTGCGCCTGGGCCGGGGTCGACTTCGGCGGCATCCAGACGATCAGCGCGCCCAGCAGGGCGGCGCCGAACACCAGGCGACGGTTGAGTCGCAGCGGCGAGAAGGAAGGGGCGTGAGCTTCGTTTTTCATGGTGGCTCCGGGGCGCGCATCGACGGGATGAAGATTGGATGCGGCGGGAGGCCGGTTTGGATTCGCCTGGGTTCCCGAATTCCGCGCCGCAGTCGGGCGCCACGGGCGGGACACGTCGGGGGTGCGTGCTATTATTCCCGAAAAATATTCGGTCGGCGCGAACCTGCGCCCGTTGCCGATGGGTAAGGGTTTTCGATTCGAACCATCACCGGGGCGCTCCCCAATCGCGAACAGGTCACGTGGCGACTTCCGATTCCATTTTCCGCGCCGCGCACGGGTGCGCCGAAAGCCCTTCCGTAAAACGATTTTTCCGCGTCTGGGTTGCGCTGCTGGCGCTTGCGATCCTGATCGGCGTCGCCGGCGCGTGCGGCCGACGATCCGGTGACGCTCAATTTCGTCAACGCCGACATCGAGGCGGTGGTGCGCGCGGTTGCCGAGATCACCGGCAAGAGCTTCATCATCGACCCGAAGGTCAAGGGCACGATCAACATCATCTCGACGCGGCCGGTCGCGCGCAGCCTGGTCTATCCGACGCTTCTGTCCGCGCTGCGCCTGCAGGGCGTCGCGGTGATCGAGAGCGACGGCGTGGTCAAGATCGTCCCCGAAGCCGATGCCAAGCTGCAGGGCGGGTCGGTGACCAGCGGTCCGGTCCAGGCCAGCGGCGACCGGCTGGTGACGCAGGTCATCACGCTCAAGTACGAATCGGCGGCGCAACTCGTCAACGTGCTGCGCCCGTTGATCGCGCCGGCGAACACGATCGCCGCGTATCCGGGCAGCAACGCGCTGATCATCACCGACTACGCCGAGAACCTGAAACGCATCGACCGCATCATCGCCACGCTCGACCAGGCGCCCGCCGGCGAGCCGATGCTGATTCCGGTCCGGCATGCCTCGGCGCTGGATCTCGTGGCGACGGTCAACCGCCTGCTGATCGAGCCGCAGGCGGCGGGCGGAGCGGCGGATGCCCAGCAGCGCGTGATCCTGGTGCCCGAAGCGCGTTCCAACAGCATCCTGGTGCGGGGCGACAATCCCGGCCGCGTCGCGCGGGTGCGCCAACTGATAGAGCAGCTCGACACGCCGGGTCGCGCCGGCGGCAACATCTTCATCCTCTACCTCAAGAACGCCGATGCGGCCCGTGTGGCGCAGACGCTGCGCGCCCTCTTCTCCGGCGGCGGCGACTCCGGCACTTCGACCGCCTCGAACAGCGCGCCCCCGGTGGCATTGACCGCCGTGGCAGGCCAGCTCGGCAATACCGGGCCGATGGCGGCCTCCAGCAGTTCCTTCCCGGCGCCGCAGGGCGCCTTTTCCGCCGGCGGCGCGACCATCCAGGCGGACATCGCCAACAACGCGCTGATCATCGCTGCCCCGGAGCCGGTCTACAACAATCTGCGGGCGGTGATCGAAAAGCTGGACGTGCGCCGGGCACAGGTGTTCGTCGAGGCGCTGATCGTCGAAGTGGCCGCCGACCGCGCGGCCGAGTTCGGCATCCAGTGGCAGGCGCTGGGCGGCCTGGGGCGCAACAACGTGCAGGGCGTGGGCGGCACCAATTTCGGCGCCCGGGGCACCGGGACCAACATCATCGACGGCTCGATCAGCCTGGGGAGCCTCGGGCAGGGACTGAACCTCGGCCTGATCAACGGGTCGGTCACGATTCCCGGCCTCGGGCTCATCACCAACCTCGCAATGCTCGCCCGCGCGCTGGAGACCGAGGCCAACGCCAACATCCTCTCGACGCCGACGCTGCTCACGCTCGACAACGAGGAAGCCAAGATCGTCGTCGGGCAGAACGTGCCGTTCATCACCGGTCAGTACACCAACACCGGCGGTACCGGCAACAGCGTGACGCCGTTCCAGACCATCGAGCGACGCGACGTCGGTCTCACGCTGCGCGTGAGGCCCCAGATCACCGAGGGTGGCAGCGTCCGGCTGGTCATCTATCAGGAAGTCTCCCGCGTCGACGACACGACCAATCCGGCGGGCATTATCACCAACAAGCGCTCGCTCGAGTCGTCGGTGGTCATCGACGACAACCAGGTCATCGTCCTCGGCGGTTTGATCCAGGACACGCTGACCGACGGTACCGAGAAGGTGCCGCTGGTCGGCGACGTGCCGTGGATGGGCCAGCTGTTCCGTTACGACAAGCGCAAGCGCAGCAAGACCAACCTGATGGTGTTCCTGAAGCCGACGGTGGTGCGAAGCTCCGCGGCGGCGGTCGGCTTCACGCAGGATCGTTACGACTACCTGCTCGGCGAGCAGGAGAAAATGCGGCCCGGCGAACGCTTTTTCTGGAACGACCCCTCCTACCCGCAGTTGCCGACGCCCGGCGTGGCGCTGCCCGCCGCGGGCGCGGGGGCGGCTGCGCCGCCGGCGACCCGGGCGCCCTAGGCCCTCGCGCGCCAACCTCGCCAGCGGAAGCAACACGCGCATGGCCACAGAATCGCCGGTACCGCAGTTCACGGTGGCATCGCTTGCGTCGCGGATACCCTACGGGTTCGCGAAAAACAACGGCGTGCTCGCGGTCGACGAGGGCGAGGGCAGCATCATCGTCTTGATGCGGCCCGACGCAACCGTGGAAGGGCTCGCGGAGCTGCGGCGGGTGCTGCAACGGCCGCTCGCCACGCGGGCGGTCGACGCCGAGCGCTTCGCCGCCGAACTCGCGCGCGTCTACAACGCGACGGCGACCGGGGTCGCGCAATTGTCCGACGACCTGTCGCGCGAGGGCGATCTCGCGCGGCTGATGCAGGACCTTCCGCCCGCCGAGGACCTGCTCGACAGCGGGACGCAGGCGCCGGTGATCCGGTTGATCAACGCGCTGCTGCTGCAGGCATTGCGCGAGCGCGCGTCGGATCTGCACTTCGAGCCCTACGAGACGCGTTCGGTCGTCCGCTTCCGCGTCGACGGCGTGCTCCTCGACGTCCTCGAGCCACCAAGAGCGCTGCACGCAGCATTGGTCTCGCGGCTCAAGATCATGGCGAGCCTCGACATCGCCGAAAAGCGCCTGCCGCAGGACGGGCGCATGGCGTTGAAGCTGGGCGACAAGCAGGTCGATGTTCGCGTCTCGACCTTGCCGACAGGCGCCGGCGAGCGGGTGGTCCTGCGGCTGCTCGACAAGGACGCGGCGCAGCTCGATCTTGCCTCGCTCGGCATGAGCGTGCCGACCATGGCGGTGGTGGACCGGCTGATCCGCGAGCCGCACGGCATCGTCCTGGTGACGGGGCCGACGGGTTCCGGCAAGACCACCACGCTCTACGCGGCGCTGTCGCGACTGCCGCGCGGTTCGCTCAACATGATGACGGTCGAGGATCCGATCGAATACGCGCTGGACGGCGTCGGCCAGACGCAGGTCAACCCGAGGATCGAGCTCACTTTCGCGCGCGCGCTGCGCTCGATCCTGCGCCAGGATCCCGACATCATCATGATCGGCGAAATCCGCGATCTCGAAACCGCGCAGATCGCCGTGCAGGCTTCGCTGACCGGCCATCTGGTGCTGGCAACGCTGCATACCAACGATGCGGCGAGCGCGGTCACCCGCCTTGCCGACATGGGCGTGGAGCCGTATCTGCTCGCTTCGTCGCTGCTTGGCGTGCTCGCCCAGCGGTTGGTCCGCACGCTGTGCCCCGCCTGTCGCGCGGCAGCGGCGCCTACGCCGGCCGAGGCGGAGCTGGTTGCCGAACTCCGGCTGCCGGCGCTGCCGACGCTGCACGTTCCGACGGGTTGCGAGGCTTGTCGCGGAACGGGTTATCGCGGGCGCACCGGCATCTACGAGTTGCTGGTGGTCGACGAGGCACTGCGGCGTCTGATCCACGCCCGGGCGCCCGAACACGAACTGCGCGCGACGGCGCTCGCGGCGGGGATGGCGCCGCTGCGCCGCGATGGCGCGCGCTGGCTCGCCGACGGCAGCACGTCGCTGGCCGAGTTGGTCCGCGTGACGCGCGAAGCCTAGCCCGCGACGATGCCGTCCTTTCGCTACGAAGCGGTAGACGCGCGCGGAAAATCCCGGCGCGGCGAGCTCGACGCGGCCACGGCACGGCAGGCACGTGACCAGCTGCGAGCGGAAGGGCTCGTTCCCACAGCGATCGAGGCGGGCCGGGCGCTCGACGTCGAGCAGCGCGGCGCGGGTGACTTCACCCGGCTGTCGACGACGACGGTCACGCTTTCCACGCGGCAGCTGGCCACGCTGGTAGGCTCCGGGATGCCGCTCCCCCACGCGTTGGGCGCGGTGGCAGACCAGGCCGACCACGATCGGACGGCCAGGATGTTCATCGCCGTGCGCAACGAGGTCGTCGCTGGCGAGACGCTGGCAGGTGCGCTTGCGCGCTGGCCGCGGACCTTTCCCCCTCTGTATCGAAGCCTGGTCGCCGTCGGCGCCGAAACGGGCCGGCTCGCCGAGGTGCTGGGGCGTCTGGCCGACTACCTCGAAGCGCGCCAGGCGCTGCGGCAGAAATTCACCCTGGCGCTGATTTACCCGGCACTGGTGACCGTCATCGCGCTGTCGGTGATCGTGGTCCTGCTGACCTATGTCGTGCCGCAGGTGGTCTCGGTCTATCAGCAGAGCCGGCAGACGTTGCCGTGGCTTACGCGAGCGCTGATCGAGGTCAGCGGGTTCGTTCGCGTCACCGGGGTCTGGTGGATGGCCGCTGCGCTGGGCGCAGCGATCGCCTTCGCATTGGCCAATCGCCGGCATGCGTTTCGTGCCGGTTGGCACGCGGGACTGTTGCGTACTCCGGTGGCCGGGCGCCTCGTCACGGCCATCGATACGGCACGGTTTGCGAGCACGCTGGCCATTCTGGTCGGCAGCGGCGCGCCGCTGTTGCGTTCGCTGGACGCCGCAGGCGACGTGGTCTGGGCATTGCCGCTGCACGAGGCCGCGACCCGTGCCGCTTCCCTGGTGCGCGAAGGCGTGTCGGTCTCGCGCGCATTGAAGGAGCAGTCGGTGTTCCCGCCGGTGCTGATCCACCTCGTCGCCAACGGCGAGGCGAGCGGGCAGCTGGCGCCGATGCTCGAGCGCGCGGCAGGCGAACTGGAGCGCGAGGCGGAGCGTCGCCTCACCTGGTTCGCGGCGTTGCTGCAGCCGGCGCTGATCGTCGCCATGGGAGCGATCGTGCTGGTCCTGGTGCTGGCGGTCATGCTGCCGATCGTTTCGATGAACCAGCTGATTCGATAGGCGGTGCCGCTTCAGCGATGCGCCGCTCGCTGCCGCGCAAGCGCCCAGACTACGTGCTCGCGCACCAGCGGCGAGCGATCGCCGGCACGTGTCGATAGCGCTGCGACTATCGCCGGATCATGCGGCGCATTGCCCAGACCGACGGCGATGTTGCGCGACCAGCACTCGTAGCCGATGCGGCGGATCGCGCTGCCTTCCATCCGCCGCTTGAATTCGCCCTCGGTCCACCCGAACAGGGCGACCAGCGACACGTCGTCGAGTCCATGCCGGACGTCGAAATCGGGATTCGCCGCCGCCTGCGCAAACCGGTTCCATGGGCATGCCAGCTGGCAATCGTCGCAACCGTAGATGCGATTTCCGATCAGCGGCCGCAGCGGCTCCGGAATGCTCTCTTTCAATTCGATGGTGAGGTAGGAAATGCAGCGCCGCGCGTCGAGCTCGAAGGGCGCGACGATGGCGCCGGTCGGACAGACGTCGATGCAGGCGCGGCAGCTGCCGCAGTGTTCCGTTTGCGCAGGCGTGGGCGGCAACGGGAGATCGGTGTACACCTCGCCCAGGAAAAACCACGACCCCTGATCGCGCGTGAGGAGCAGCGTGTGCTTGCCGCGCCAGCCCAGCCCGGCGCGGGCGGCGAGCGCGACTTCGAGCACCGGCGCGCTGTCGCTGAAAACGCGGTAGCCGAAGTCTCCGATCGCATCGCGGATGCGTTCGACCAGGCGTTGCAGTTGCCCGCGCATGACCTTGTGGTAGTCGCGACCCAGCGCGTAGCGCGCGACATAGGCGCGATCAGGCTCGGCAAGGACATCGGACCCCGGACGCGCGACGGCGGACAGATAGTTCATTCGCGCGCTGATGATGCGCAGCGTTCCCGGCACGAGTTCCGAGGGGCGCGCACGGCGGCGGCCGTGGCGTGCCATATAATCCATCGCACCGTGCCTGCCCGCCGCCAGCCAGTCGACCAGTCGCGCTTCCTCGGCGGCAAGTTCGGTGTCCGCGATGCCGACGTCGTCGAATCCGAGTTCGCGACCCCAGCGTCCGATGTCGACGGCAAGGCCCGCCCAGTCGCGCGCCAGGGGCGCGGGCGGTGTCGGGTGATCGTCGTTCATGATCCGCAGATTACCGCAGGCCGGCGCGGCGGCGGCGTGAAAAGGCCCTTCGACAGGCTCAGGGCGAACGGCTTAGTCACATTCATGCCGGATCAATAGGCAGATCGCCGATGTCCATCGCCACCCTCGATCTCGTCGATGCGGCCGCCACCGAGGCGGTCGGTGCGAAGCTCGCCACCGGACTCGCGGGCGGCATGGTGATCACGCTGTCGGGAGATCTCGGCACGGGGAAGACCACGCTTGTCCGCGGCGCGTTGCGCGCGCTGGGCTGGCGCGAAGCGGTCAAAAGCCCGACCTACACGCTGGTTGAATATTATCCGTTTTCGAGCTTATACTTCTATCACTTTGATTTTTATCGTTTCGAAGATCCCGAGGAATGGGAGACAGCGGGGCTTGCCGAGTGCTTTCGCGACGATTCCGTATGCGCCATCGAATGGCCCGAAAGGGTGCCGGGCCGGCTGCCGGAGCCAGACGTCGCGTTGACGTTTTCGTTGCCCGCCGATCCGCACGCGCCGGGACGACGGCTGCTGCTGGACGCGCGAACGCTGTCGGGTGAACGATGCCTCTCCGCGATGACCGCCATGGAAACGCCGCGCGCTCCTCGGCGCTGATTTTTTCGATCGAACGGCGGCGGGCGCTGCGCTGGATGCTGGTGCCGGCGGCGGGCATCCTGGTCCCCGGCGACGCGTGGGCGAGCGCTGCCCGCATCGCGTCGGCCCGGGTGTGGCCGGCGCAGGAATACACCCGGTTGATCCTCGAGGGACCGACCCCCATCGCGCATCAACTCCTGACGCTCAAGGACCCGCACCGGATCGTTCTCGATCTCGATGGCGTGGAGCTGACGGACGAGCTGGCGCAACTGTCCTCGCGCGTGCAGCCGGGCGACCCCTACATCGCCGGCATCCGCTTCGGAAAAAAGGCGCCCGACGTCCTGCGCCTGGTCATCGATCTGCGCAGCGAAGTCGCGCCGCAGCTGTTCGCGCTGAAGCCGGTGGCGGAATTCGGCCACCGTGTCGTGCTCGACCTCTATCCCGTGAATCCGGTCGATCCGATGATGGCACTGCTGGACGAGGGGCGCGCGCCAGGCGGCGGAGTGGACACGCGGCCGCCCGCGGTGCAGGCCGGGCCTGCGGCCGACGCCAGGCCCGACGCAGACGCCAGATCCAATCCCCGCACCGGTTCGCGCCCGGCGCTTCCGCGGCGGATCACCATTGCGCTCGACCCCGGTCACGGGGGCGAGGACCCGGGCGCGATCGGGCGTCGCGGAACGCACGAGAAAAACGTGGTGCTGGCCATCGCGCGCAAGTTGAAGGGGATGATCGACGCGGAGCCCGGCATGCGCGCGATGCTGACGCGCGACGATGACTATTTCGTCCCGCTGGCGCTGCGCGTGCAGAAGGCGCGCCGCGTGAAGGCAGACCTCTTTGTGTCGATTCATGCCGACGCGTTCAGGGTGCCGACCGCGCGCGGCTCGTCGGTATTCGCGCTGTCCGAGAACGGTGCCACCAGTGCGGCCGCACGCTGGCTCGCGCAAAAGGAAAATGCCGCCGACCTGATCGGAGGCGTGAACCTCGATGTCCGCGACCCGGTGCTGGCGCGCACCTTGCTCGACCTTTCGCAGGCCGCGCAGATCAACGACAGCCTCAAGGTCGGCCGCCACGTGCTGGAGGGCATCGGCCTCATCAATCCGTTGCACAAGTCGGTTGTCGAGCAGGCCGGATTCGCCGTGCTGAAGGCGCCCGACATTCCGTCGATCCTGGTCGAGACCGCCTTCATTTCGAACCCCGACGAGGAATTGAAGCTGCGCAACGACCGGCACCAGCGCAAATTCGCCCAGTCGATGCACGACGGCATCCGGCGATATTTCGCGCAGAACCCGCCGCTGGCCCGAAGTACCGGTACGGGTTGACCTCGGCAGCGTGCGGCGGAAGGGGGCCGGCAAAGCAAAGGACCCCGGCGCCGCCATCGCCGCGCTGCGGCGAGCGTTGCCGGCGTGATCCTTTCCTCCAGGCTCCGGTAGAATCGGGCGCATGCTGCGCTTCTTCGTCCTTTTCCTGCTGTTGCAGGCGGCGCTCTTCGGTGCCGAACTCACCCCCTGGGCCCAGCAGTACTTCGTGCTGCCGTGGACCAACGCGCTGGCGCAGGTTTCGACCGCGATCGTGACGCTGTTCGACGCCAACGTCGTTGCCACGGGCAAGGTGATGCGCAGCACCGCCAACGGTTTTGCCGTCTCCATCGAGGCCGGCTGCAACGGCGTCGAGGCGACGATCGTCCTGCTGGCGGCGATGCTGGCCTTTCCCGCGCCGTGGAAGAACAAGCTCGTCGGCCTCGCGGTGGGGATTCTGGCCGTTCAGGGATTGAATGTCGTCCGCGTCATCAGCCTCTTCTACCTCGGGCAGTGGAACCTTCAGCTGTTCGAACTCGCGCATCTGTACGTGTGGCAGGCGCTCATCATGCTCGACGTGCTCGTCGTCTGGCTGATCTGGGTGCGCACGCTGCCACGGCCGGCGCGACCGGACGGTGAGGTCGGCCCGCCGCCGTCGATGGCGGCCGCCCGCGCCTGATCCCGCGGTCGGCACCCATGCTGAAGAGCCAGATCGCCCGCTTTGTCGTCACGGTATTGGCGTGGCTTCCGGTCGCGTTCGTCGTCTGGTACTTCGCCGCGCCGCTGCTGCTGTGGCCGGTCAAACTGCTCGCGGAAGCTGGCGTGCGCATCGGCGCGGGCGACCTCGTGCGCGCGGTGGAACAGCAGGGGTCGATCCTGACCTTTGCCACGACGCTCAAGCCGGGGACGGCCACCGGGGCCGGCGGGGTAATCACGGTCGACGTCAACATGCTGCTCTATTCGTTCGGCATGCCGTTGTTCGCTGCGCTGGTCGTGGCTGCCCGGGAGCCCGGCTGGCCACGGCGCCTTGTGGTCGGATGCGCCGCGCTGATGCCGTTCGTTGCCTGGGGCGTGGTCGCGGATTTCCTGAAGAACATCGCGATAACGTCGGGGCCGATGGTGGCGTCGCAAACCGGTTTCGTCGCCTGGCAGCGCGAGGCGATCGCTTTCGCCTACCAGTTCGGTTCGCTGATATTGCCCACGGTAGTGCCTGCCATCGCGTGGGTCGTTTCGCACCGGGGATTCCTGGAGCGGCTGCGCCGGGAGCCTTGAGCCTGCACCGACCCTGCGGAGGCAGCGAAGGGCGCTATTGCGTGCTGGACGGGGGTGTCGACCGCGTGGCGCCGAGTTCGACCGGTTCGATCGCCGTCCAGGTCCAGTCCGACCCCTGTTCGAGCAGGCTGCCAAAGCGGATCGTGCAGGAGGTCTTCGGGGTTTGCAGCCTGAATCGGCGCGACGGCTGATAGTCGCCCTCCGGAACGATCAGCGATTGCACGGAAGCGTCGCTGTCGCGCTTGCGCAGCGCCAGAAACAGCGCATTGAACGTGCGCTCGCTGGTTTCAGCGGCTTCGCCATCGACCGAATAGCCGGCGTCGGTCACCTTGCGCGGTTCGGCGAGTGTGACCACGATCAGCGTGTTGGCGATGATCTGCAACCCGACTTCGGCGCGTTCTGACGTAAGGCGGCGCAACCGGCGCACCACGCCGAGCGTCCAGGTCGACTGGCCCACCGCGCGCAACGCGGTCAGGGTCCCCAGCGTGATGGACGTCGCCACGTCCATGGGGGCCACCAGACGGAATCCGGATTGGCTCATGTCCTTGACCGCCCACGGACCTCCGGCGGCGGCATACGATTCCAGCCGATGGTGCACGAGTTCGCGCCGCCGGTCGATTTCGTTGCGCATGTGCCCGAATACCGCGAGCTCCATCGTGGCGCCGTAGTTGTGGCCGGGTTCGAATTCCGGAATCGGCATGCGCTCCTCTTCGCGCAGGAAGCCGGTGATCTTGCCGAAGCCGATGATGGCATCGACCTCGCCGGTGGCGGGCGCGCGCTCGCCACGGCGCGCGAACGGGCGAAATTCAGGGTCGGCCTGCGCCGCCAGCTTGGCATACAGGGCGTGCTGTTCGGTGCGACGCCCGGTCTTGTCCGACAACGGGTCCAGGCGAACTTTATGCTCCAGACCGGCGAGGTGCTCGCGCAGCAGCGCGTGCAGCGGTCGCGTGTCGAGGAAGAGCGCCCGTCCCTCCAGCGGGGCGGGTCCGCGGCGGCGTAATCCGGTGCGGCTGGCGAGATCGACGTAGAACGCGGGCACCGGCGGCGCTTCGATCGCCAGGCGCAGCGATTCACACCATTCGTCGAGCTGGTCGGCGATGGCGGCGATCTGCCGGGGCGCGAGACTGCCGGTATTGAGGAGCTGCAGCACGAGAACGACCAGATACTGCCGCTCGATCGTCGTCGTGTCCGGACCGCCGTCGAGCGTCAGCGGGCGTCGCTCGATCTGGCGAGAGCAGGCAAAGGCGAAGATATCGTGCAGCTCCATCCATTTGGCGGGAATCCACGGCTCGTAGCGGAACAGCCGCACTTTGGCGTCAAGACCGAGATGCCGGATCTGACGTGCGACGGTTTCCGGCAGGAGTGCCTGCCATTTGGCACTTTGTCCCCGCTCGGCGATCTCCCGCGCGTAGGCGCCGTAACAGACGAGAAAACTCTGCGTCAGATCGAACAGCGCCTGCCACAGCTGGTTTTCGATCTTGCTGGACCGGGCCGCATGTTCGATGTACTGGGCGATCAGATTGCGGCACAGCGAACGGGTCTGGGTATCCAGATGGAAGATGGCCTCGAGACGCTGCGGCGAGCGCTCGGCATTGCGGTCCGCTGCGCGACCGAGCTCTGCGACCACCTCGGCATGGAGCGCGAGCGGATCACCGGCCGGAAACGACGCGAGCCACCGATCAGCGGTCCGCGCGTCGGCCAGCGGATCCCTGGAAGATTTGCCGAATCCGAACACAGTCCGTTTCAACTCCCGCGGTTGGTGGGGTGGGCAATACCCAAACAAGTGGGATGTCACCCGGTTCGGGTCCGATGATGGCGTAAAGCGAAGAGCGGGGCAATAGGCTGTGTCCCGCTTGGCACACATCGTGCATGGTACGCACCGTGCTGCACAGATTGCGCCGGTGGAATCGCCGCGTTGGGCAGCCGATACGCTCCATGCCGTCCGACAATGACGCTGCGGGGCATTCGCTATAATTCTGCAGCACAACTTGCAGCCCCGAGGCCGCAAGGAAGAAAGGAAACGGTCATCATGGGCATTCTGATCAATGCGCCCACCCGCCGGCAGGACGTTGTTGTCGGGCTTGCAACCTCGCTGGAGGCACCGCTCGAGACGCGCGGCGTCTTGCACATACGCGAGGTTGTCAGGACGACGGGCTTGCGCCGCGAGCAGCTGTACATGTGGCAGCGCCGCTATGGCTTTCCATCTCCGTTGCGCGACGGCTTCGGCGATCGCGTCTACCCGCCGGACCAGGTCGCGCGCCTGAAACTGATCAAGCAATTGCTGTCCGAAGGCTGGCGTGCGGGTGCTGTCGTGCCGCTGGCTGAATCGGCATTGCAGTCGATGCTGGGCCTTGCCATCGAAGATCCCGCGCCGCTGCCCGACGAAATCGAATCCGCGGTGCGCCTGCTCTTGCTGCATCGCATCGGTGAACTGCAGAACCACCTGTCGAAGCTGCTGGTCGGCCAGGGATTGCGCAAATTCCTCGAAACCACGCTGATTCCGCTCAACGAGGCGGTGCACGAGCACGTCGTGCGCGGCGAGATGCAGAACTTCCAGGAGTTGCGGTTCGCCGACCTGGCGCAGCGTCTGCTGCGCGACGTCACCCGGCTTGTCCGCCCGACGCGCGACGCGCGCCAGATCTTGCTGGCGACGCCGCCCAACGACCCCAATCAGCTCGGGCTTGCCATCCTGGAGTTGCTGCTGTTCACCGAGGGTGTCAATTGCCTGACCCTGGGCGCCGGCGTGCCGCCGCAGGAAATCGCCGGTGCGGCGGAAGCCTACAAGGTCGGTCTGGTCGTGCTCCTGTTCGATCGCGGCATCTCGGGCAAGATCGCCGGGCAGGAGATCCGCTCGCTGCGCGCGGAATTGCCGGAAAAACTGCCGCTGATCGTCAGTGGTCGCGCGGTCAACCTGTTGGCCAAGCCCATCGCAGACGTTCGCACCGCGGCCGACTTCAGCTCGATCATGTCGACGATGCGCGAGTTCGGGGTTGTCGCCTCGACCACCGTGCAGTTGCTGGGCTTCCTGCCGGAGTCGAACCTGCGGGCCTGAGTTCCTCGGTCGTGCCGTTGACCTGCGCGGTGCGGCACGGGCACCAGAACACGGGTCACGGCTCGTTGAGGAAATCGGCCAGCTTTCGGCGTTGGCGTTTGGTTGGCCGGCCCGCCGGCGGCGGTGTCGCGCTTGCCGCCGCGCGTCGGCGCAGAGACTCCTCTTCGCGTCCCGCGAGGCTGGCCGCGGTTTCCCGGTAAAGCGCTGCGGCATCGGTCGCCGAACCTCGGCGCTCGGAGATCCCGGTGACCACCACTGTCCACGCCACGCCTGACTTGCGCACGCTGACCGTGTCGCCGCTGCGCACGGCGTGCGCCGTCTTCACGCGTTGTTCGTCGAGCCGCGCCTGCCCGTTGTCGATCGCCTCCGCCGCCAGCGCCCGCGTCTTGTAGAAGCGGGAAGCCCAGAGCCATTTGTCGAAGCGCACGCGCGACGCGTCGTTCGCGGTCGCATCCTCGGCCACTGCCGGGGCGTTGCGCTTTGCCATCGTTCACGAAGAGCGCGGGTCGCGCGTCAATGCCGCGTCGGGAGCGGCAGGACGGCGATCACGCGGGCCTGGCTGCACCGTCCGCAATCGCGATCGTGTACAGCGTCATCGGCAAAGCGGAATTCTTGTCGAAGGTCGCGCCGGCGTCGATGCCCGCCCTGGCGATCGCAGCCGAGGTCTTGAGCTTTGGATACTGCGTGTACATGGCACCGAGCGCGAATTCGCGCCCCGATCCCACAGCCCAGAATTGCGTGTACTCGAACACCTCGCGCATCGAGTAGACGCCGAAGATGCCGTGCGGATTGGCGACCAGCGCGGTGATCTGCGTCGACTCGTAGGGGTCGTCATCCTCCTCTTTCGGGTTGAGGAAATGCTGCTCCTTGAGGATCGGATGCAGTTTGCGGAAAGTCTCGAAAATGGCCGCCTTGTTCGAGAAGTCGAGGTCGTCATGCTTGGCGAGCAGGCTCTCGAAGACAAGTTGATGCGCGGCGCTGCCGCACAAGCCGATGCAGGTGTCGCGATAGCGGACGATCTTGTCCGGAGTCCGGTCGAATTGGGCCGACAGCCGGGTATCGCCGAAGGTCGTGAGCGAATCGGCAGCGATGGTGATTTCGCCGTTCTTGCGAACGGCAACGAGCGTGGTCATGGAGGGGTTCTTCCGGGTGGGGCGAATGCCGCGCAACGAGCAAACGGCGGCACCGCAGGATCAACTCGCGATTATACGCTGCGCGCCGCGGGCGCCGCCGGCAGCGTGGCCACCGGCGGCAGGCGCGCGGGACTCCAGGCGGCGGTCGCGTAGGCCCAGAACTCGCGGATCGTCACCGGTGCCGCCGAGCCTTCGGCAGGCAGCTGTTCCAGGAAGGTCCATGCGCTGCAGCAGCATCGGCAGCGCATCGTCGGGCAACGGCGGTGCGCGCGTCTGCTTCGACAGCTTTTCGCCGCGTGCGTCGATGGCCACGGGCACATGCAGGTACGATGGCGTCGCCACGCCGAGCCGCTGCTGCAGGTAGATCTGCCGCGGCGTCGAGGCGACGAGATCGGCGCCGCGGACGACGTGCGTGATTCCCTGCGCTGCGTCGTCGACGACGACCGCGAGCTGGTAGGCGAACAAGCCATCGGCGCGCTTCACCACGAAGTCGCCCACGTCGGCGGCGAGATCCTGCACCCACGCAGCCTGCAGGCGGTCGCGGAACGCGACGCGGGACGAGTTGCCGCGATCGATCCTCAGGCGCCACGCACGCTGCCTGCGGTTCTGGAACGCGACCGGCACGCCGTCGCGACAGGTGCCCGGATAGACTCGCTCGCCACTCGCACCGGGCGCGGCGCCGTCCTGCTCGCGGCGCGTGCAGGCGCACGGATAGACATCTCCCTGGCTGCGAAGCGCCGCCAGCGCCGATTCATAGAGGCGGGTTCGCTCCGACTGTCGAACCACGGGGCCGTCCCACTCGAAACCGTAGCGCGCCAGCGCATCGAGGATCGCGCCCTCGGCGCCGGCTTGCGTGCGCGGCAGATCGACGTCCTCGATACGCAGCAACCACTCGCCGCCCGCGCGACGCGCATCGCAGAAACTGGCCAGCGCCGCAACCAGCGATCCGAAGTGCAGCGGCCCCGTCGGCGACGGGGCGAAGCGGCCGCGGTAGCGCGAGGGGGGCTCGTTCACCGCGACGCGGTATGGGCGGGCGCGAGGCTCGCCGCCGGGGCGGTGCCGGAGGGCTGCCAGTTGCGGCTCATGGCCATCACGGCGTTGGGGTACTCGGGCCGGCCGAGGCTGCCGTTGTAGCGGCCCAGCGCCCGGAACAGGTTGCCGCCTTCCAGGTCCAGATAGTGGCGCAGGATCACGCAGCCGTAGCGCAGGTTGGTGCGCAGGTGAAACAGGTTGTGCTGCGGCGAGCCGATATTGCGCGTCCAGAATGGCATCACCTGCATGTAGCCACGGGCGTCGGCCACCGAAATGGCGTACTTGCGGAACGCGCTCTCGTGCTGGATGACACCGAGGACGAGTTGCGGGTCGAGCCCCGCGCGGGTTGCCTCGTAATGGACGGTGGCCAGAAAGTCGTTGCGCGCGCGCTCGTCGGGCATCCGCGAGGCAAGGCGCCGGGAGATGTCGCCGAGCCAGGCCCTGACCTCAGGCCGGTTGGCGTAATCGGCGGGAACCGGTCGATCGGAGATTGCCTTCGACAACACCGTCGCGACCGCGGGCGCCAGTTGCTCTTCGGCCTGCGCGCCTGCCATTGCGCCCACCGGCAGCCACAGCAGCGCCGCGAAGGAAAGCGCGATGGCAAGCGAGCGGAGTAAAGCCCGGGTCGTCATGCCGCAAGCCGTGCCTTGATGAAACCTGCGATCTCGGCCACGGCCACGGCGGTCGCCGCCGTATCCCGCCGCGCCTGGTACTCGACTTTGCCTTCCTTGAGGCCGCGATCGCCGATGGTGATGCGATGCGGAATGCCGATGAGTTCGAGGTCGGCGAACATCACGCCAGGGCGCTCGCCGCGATCATCGAGCAGCACCTCGATGCCGGCAGCCGCGAGTTCGTCGTGCAGGCGATCGGCAAGCGACTTCACCGCCTCGCTTCGGTCGTAGCCGACCGGTGCGATGGCGACCGCGAACGGCGCCATGGCTTCGGGCCAGACGATGCCACGCGCATCGTGGTTCTGCTCGATCGCGGCGGCCACGACGCGCGTCACGCCGATGCCGTAGCAGCCCATCTCGATCAGCTGCGGCTGCCCTTGCGCGTCGAGGTAGGTCGCGCCCATGGCCCTGGAGTAGACGTTGCCCAAAGCAAACACGTGACCGACTTCGATGCCGCGCAGGATCTCCAGCGGCCCCTGGCCGTCCGGCGACGGGTCGCCGGCGACGACGTTGCGCAGGTCGGCGACGAGGTCGGGCTCGCGGCAATCGCGGCCGAAGTTGACGCCGGAAAGGTGGAAGTCGGGTTCGTTCGCGCCGCAGACGAAATCGGCCATCGCGGCGACGCTGCGGTCGGCGATGAGCGGCATATCGGCGGGAATGCCGACGGGGCCGAGATAACCGGGCCTGCAGCCGGTGGCGGCAACGATCTCGGCGTCGCTCGCCCAGCGCCAGAGGCCAAGCCCGGGCAGCTTGCCGATCTTCACTTCGTTGCCCATGTGGTCGCCGCGTACGAGCAGCATCTGCACCTTGTCCTGGGCGTGGATCAACAGACACTTGACCGTGCGGGCGAGCGGAAGTTGCAGCAGCGCCGCGACCTCTTCGCACGTGGACTGGCCGGGGGTGGAGACCCTGGCCATCGCTTCGGCGGCAACCGGTCGGGGCGCCGCCGGTACCAGTCCCTCGGCCTGCTCGATATTGGCCGCGTATTGCGATGTCGGGCACCAGGCGATCGCATCCTCACCCGAATCCGCGAGCACCTGGAACTCGTGCGAGGCGAAGCCGCCGATGGCCCCGGTGTCGGCTTCCACCGCCCGGAACTGCAGCCCGAGCCGCGTGAAGATCCGCGTATAGGCATCGAACATCGACTGGTACGAGCGCATCAGGGCGTCGCGGTCGGTGTCGAACGAGTACGCGTCCTTCATCAGGAATTCGCGTCCGCGCATGACGCCGAAGCGCGGCCGGATCTCGTCGCGGAACTTGGTCTGGATGTGGTAGAGGTTCACCGGCAGCTGGCGATAGCTCTTCACGTCCCGGCGCACGATGTCGGTCACCGTTTCCTCGTGCGTGGGCCCGAACAGGAAATCGCGGTCGGCGCGGTCCTTGATCTTAAGGAGCTGCGCGCCGAACTTGTCCCAGCGCCCGGTCTCCTGCCACAACTCGGCGGGGACGATGTGCGGCATGAAGAGTTCGACCGCCCCGGCCCGGTTCATCTCTTCGCGGATCACCTGTTCCACCTTGCGCAAGGTGATGAGTCCCAGGGGCATCCAGGTATAGATGCCCGACGACAGCTTCTTGATGAGGCCCGCGCGCAGCATGAGCGTCTGGCTCGCGATGTCGGCCTCGGCGGGCGCTTCCTTCAGCGTCGACAGGTAGAATTTGGAAACGCGCATGGTCCTGTTTTTCTTGAGAAAAACAGCATTGTACTCGAACCGCAGCCGGTGCCCGCGGCGTTGGCCCGCGGCAGCGGACGAAACGACCTACGCGACGCGGCGGGACGCCGCTGCGATCGGGCCTCGAACGGGGCCGTTGCAGCCCCGTGCGGTGGCTAGCGGACGACGATGACCGGCAGTTTGCTGTGCGTGAGAACCTTCTGCGTCTCGCTGCCGAGCAGCAGGGCGGAGACACCGCGCCGTCCGTGCGATGCCATCACGATGGCGTCGCACTTGTGCTTCTTCGCGGCGGCCAGAATCGCTTCCCAGGGAGCGGCGGCGATGGAGTAGGCAGTCTTGCACTCGAGTCCGGCGACGGCGGCGCGGCCGGATACGGCGTCGAGGATCTTCTGCGCGTCTTCAGCGGCCAGTTTCGTGTATTCCTTGCGCGACACCGGTTCGTAGACGACGCCATCGGCATAGGCCGGCAACGGGTAATCGGGGGCGGCGTAGAACGCAGTCAGCTTCGATCCCAACACCTGCGCGAGCTCGATCGCGTGGGTGACCGCTTTGTCCGAAAGCTTCGAGCCGTCGGTTGCAACCAGCATGTTCTTGTACATGTTCGCTCCTTCACGGGCGGGAACGCGATTTCATTGTCAACCTCCTTGCGCCGCCGCAGCTTGACCGAAATCAATGGCGGTCGTAGGAGCGGCCAAGTTCGCTTGCGCTTGCGCCTGCGATTGACGATAGTCGCGTGCGCACCGTAGATTGCCATCGATGTCACCCACGCCTGCCGCTTCCGCAACCGAACCCGCCGCAGCGCCGTTGGTCGATTCCGCGGACGCTGCGGGGCAGGATAGCACCTGTTTTCACTGCGGCTTGCCGAATCCGCAGCCAACGCGCTGGCGGGCGGTGATCGGCGGAAGAGAGCACGCGTTCTGCTGTGCCGGCTGTCGCGGCATAGCCGAGACCATTCATGCCGCCGGTCTCGATGCCTTCTATGCGCAGCGCACGGTGGCGGGAGACCGCCCGGTCGCCGAACCCGAGCGTGACGACGAGTGGACCCGATGGGATGCAGCCGCGCGCGAGCAGGAACTCGTCCGCACGGTCGGCGACGGCCTCTCGGAAATCTCGCTGCTGCTCGAGGGCATCCACTGCGGCGCCTGCATCTGGCTGATCGAAACCTGGCTGGCCAGGACGCCGGGTGTCGTGCGAGCGCACGTCAATTACGCGACCCGGCGCGCGCTGGTCGCCTGGAACCCGGACGCGACCCGGCTTTCCGCCATCCTGCGGGCCGTGGCGCGCATCGGATACCACGCGTATCCGTACGATCCCGCGCGGCGCGAGGCGCTTGCCCAGCGGGAGTCGCGCAGCCTGCTGCTGCGCATGGCGATCGCGATGCTGGCGATGATGCAGGTGATGATGCTGGCGGTGCCCACGTACATCACCGTCGACGGCGTCGAGCCCGAGCATCGCCTGCTGCTCGAATGGGCGAGCCTGACGTTCACGCTTCCCGCCCTGCTGTACTCGGCGCTGCCGTTTTTTCGCGGTGCGTGGCGCGATATCGTGCTGCGCCGGCCGGGAATGGACGTGCCGGTGGCGATCGGCCTCGTGG
This sequence comes from uncultured beta proteobacterium, assembly GCA_963709525.1. Taxonomy (GTDB): domain Bacteria; phylum Pseudomonadota; class Gammaproteobacteria; order Burkholderiales; family Casimicrobiaceae; genus CAIWHR01. The sequence continues at coordinate 25,911 of CAVPXB010000020.1, read as the reverse complement.
CGGCGTCTGCGGCGAGCGCCTGGTCGACGTTCCGCGGCGACGGTGCCGTCTATTACGATTCGGTGACGATGTTCATCGCCTTGCTGCTGCTGGCGCGCTACGTGGAACTGCTCGCGCGGCGACGCGCGGGCGACGCCGTCGAAATGGTGGCGCGAGCGCGGCCGGCGAGCGCCGAGCGCCTGACGGATTGGCCGGGGAGCCGTGCCGTCGAGGCGGTGGGCGCTGCCGTCCTCCTGCCCGACGACGTGGTGCTGGTTCGGCCCGGGTCGACCATTCCCGCCGACGGCATCGTGATCGAAGGCGGGGCAGACGTCGAGGAAGCGGTGCTCACCGGCGAATCCCGACCCCGGCCGAAAGCAATCGGCGACGCGGTCCTTGCGGGCAGCGTCGCGCGCGACGGGGCGCTGGTGATCCGGGTGACGGCAGCAGGTTCGGCAACGCGGCTCGCTGCCGTCGAGCGGCTGGTGGAGCGTGCGGCTAGCCAGCGACCTCGCGTGGCACGGGTCGCGGATCGCGTGGCGAGCTGGTTCGTCGCGCTGCTGCTCGCCCTGACGCTGGCGACCGCGCTGGTCTGGTGGCAGATCGAACCCGCGCGGGTGCTGGCGGTCACGTTCTCGTTGCTGGTCGTGTCCTGTCCGTGCGCGCTGTCGCTTGCCACGCCGGCGGCGCTGGCGGCGGCAACCGGCGCACTGGGTCGCCATCACGTGGTGGTTGCGCGTGCCGATGCCATGGAGACGCTGGCGAAGGTCACTCACGTCGTGCTGGACAAGACCGGAACGCTGACGCGGGGCCACATTGTGCTGACGCAGACCATTGCTCTCGGTGGTCGCAGCGAAGTCGAGATTCGCGCGCTCGCTGCCGCGCTCGAGGCGCATTCCGAGCACGCGCTCGCGAAGACGTTTCGCGATGGGGCCGCCGGGCTCGCCCTGCCCGACGTCGAGGCGCTGTCGACGGCCTCCGGCCACGGCGTCGAAGCGCAGATGGCGGGTCGTCCCGTGCGTCTCGGGCGGCCCGATTTCGTCGCGGCGCTGTCGGGTGCGGCGCTGCCGGTCGAGGCGGCGGGCGTCGATCGCGAGTCGACGCTGGTGGCCCTCGGGGACGAAACCGGGTTTGCGGCGCTGTTCGTGCTCGGGGACTCGCTGCGTCCGGGCGCCAGGGAGCTGGTCGATCGCCTGCGCGCGGCGAGGATCATACCGGTCCTGCTGTCGGGCGATCGCACGCCGACGGTGGAAGCAGTTGCTGCGGCGTTGGGCATCGACGACGCGCGGGGGGATGCGCTGCCGGAAGACAAGCGGGCGGCGGTCGCGGCGCTGCAGGCCCAGGGTGCCGTCGTGGCGATGGTCGGCGACGGCATCAACGACGCGCCCTCGCTTGCTCAGGCGCAGGTGTCGGTGAGTCTGTCCAGTGCGACGCCTCTGGCCCAGTGGACGGCGGACGTCATCGTTCTCGGCGACGACCTGTCCCGCGTCGCGGACACGATCCTCCACGCCCGGCGCACGCTGGCCGTCGTGCGCGAGAATCTCGCCTGGGCGTTCGCCTACAACGCGATCGCCATTCCCGCCGCGGCGTTCGGCCACGTGACGCCGCTGGTGGCCGCCGTCGGCATGTCGGTATCGTCGCTGCTGGTGGTGGGCAATGCCTTGCGCCTGGCACGGCTCAAGGGCGACAAGCGGGAGCACAGGCCGCAGGGCGATGGCCGTGCGTTGCCCGTACATGACGCTGCGCACATGTGACTGTCGCCCCATGGACATTCTGGTACTGCTGATTCCCTTGTCGGTCGTTTTGGTGCTGTTGATCGGCGCCGGCTTCTGGTGGTCGGTGAGGAGCGGACAATTCGATGATCTCGAAGGGCCCGCGCACCGGATACTGGCCGACGACGACTCGGTCGAGGTCGATCCGGCGCGGCGCGACGGGTTGGACAAGACACCGGCCACACCGGAGGAATTGACCTCGGTCAACCTTCCGACCGACGGGCACCCGTAGCATCGGGGGTTGAATCGGGGAGGTGCAGCCGGTTTGTACTTCCTTCAAGCGGGGGCGCCCTGTCCACCGGCCCGGAGCATCGGGAGCCGCGGCGGCGGGGAGATCGAGCACGGGGTTCCGTGGGCATCGGAATGGAGCGAACACGATGAGTGCGCAGAGCGCGGCATCAACATTCAACTATAAAGTCGTACGCCAGTTCGCCATCATGGCAGTGGTCTGGGGCGTTGTCGGCATGCTGGTGGGCGTCATCATTGCCGCCGAGCTTCTTTGGCCGGAGCTCAACTTCGATCTGCCCTGGATTTCCTACGGCCGGCTGCGGCCGCTGCATACCAACGCGGTGATCTTCGCCTTCGGTGGTTCCGCGCTCTTCGCCACGTCGTACTACGTGGTGCAGCGCACGTGCCAGGTGCGGCTCTTCGCCGGGCCGCTCGCGAGCTTCACGTTCTGGGGCTGGCAGCTCGTCATCGTGCTGGCCGCGATCACGCTGCCGCTCGGCGTGACCTCCGGCAAGGAATACGCCGAACTCGAGTGGCCGATCGACATCCTGATCACGCTGGTATGGGTCTCCTACGCGGTCGTGTTCTTCGGCACCATCGTCCTGCGCAAGACGCCGCACATCTACGTGGCCAACTGGTTCTACGGCGCGTTCATCCTGACCGTCGCGGTGCTGCACCTCGTCAACAGCGCCGCGATCCCGGTGACGATGTGGAAGTCCTACTCCGCCTACGCAGGGGTCCAGGACGCGATGGTCCAGTGGTGGTACGGCCACAACGCGGTGGGCTTCTTCCTGACCGCGGGCTTTCTCGGCATGATGTATTACTTCGTGCCCAAGCAGGCCGGACGCCCGGTCTATTCGTATCGGCTGTCGGTCGTCCACTTCTGGGCGCTGATCTTCACCTACATGTGGGCCGGCCCGCATCACCTGCACTACACGGCGCTGCCCGACTGGACGCAGTCCCTCGGGATGGTGTTCTCGCTCATCCTGCTGGCCCCCTCCTGGGGCGGCATGATCAACGGCATCATGACGCTGTCGGGCGCCTGGTACAAGTTGCGCGAGGATCCGATCCTCAAGTTCCTCGTGGTCTCGCTGTCGTTCTACGGCATGAGCACGTTCGAAGGCCCGATGATGTCGATCAAGACCGTCAACGCGCTGTCGCACTACACCGACTGGACCGTCGGTCACGTGCACTCGGGCGCGCTGGGCTGGGTCGCGTTCATTTCCTTCGGCGCGCTCTACTACCTGATTCCGCGGATGTTCGGCAAGGCCGAGATGTGGTCGGTCAAGCTGATCACGCTGCACTTCTGGATCGCGACGATCGGCGTGGTGCTCTACATCGCCTCGATGTGGATCGCCGGCGTCATGCAGGGCCTGATGTGGCGCGCGATCAATGCCGACGGCACGCTGACCTACGCCTTCGTCGAAAGCGTCAAGGCGACCTATCCGTTCTATGCGATCCGGTTGCTCGGCGGCACGCTGTTCTTCGGCGGCATGCTGATCATGGCCTGGAACGTGCTCAAGACGGTCGCCGGCGGCAGGGCGGTCGATGCGCAGATCCCGGCGTTCAATCCGGCCCACGCCTGACGCGACGCTCGCTCGCATAGACAACGACAAGGACAAGGAGCGATTGATGAAGCTCAATCAGGAAATGCTCGAGAAAAACATCGGCTGGATGATCGTGCTGATCGTCCTGACGATAAGCGTGGGCGGTCTGGTCCAGATCGTTCCGCTTTACTTCCAGAAGTCGACCACGCAGCCGGTGGCGGGGGTCACGCCGTACACCGCGCTGCAGTTGACCGGGCGCGACGTCTACCTTCGCGAAGGCTGCTACAACTGCCATTCGCAGATGATCCGCCCGTTCCGCGCCGAGACCGAGCGCTATGGCCATTACTCGGTGGCCGGCGAGTTCGTCTACGACCATCCGTTCCAGTGGGGCAGCAAGCGCACCGGGCCGGACCTCGCGCGCGTCGGCGGACGCTACTCCGACGACTGGCACCGCACGCACCTCAACAATCCGCGCGACGTCGTGCCCGAGTCGAACATGCCCGGCTATCCGTGGCTCGCCAGGTCGGCCGCCAACGCCGCGGACATCCAGGCCAAGATGAAGGCACTGCGCATCGTGGGCGTGCCCTACACCGATGCCGAAATCGCCAAGGCGCCCGAGGATCTCGCCGGCAAGAACGAGCAGGATGCGCTCGTTGCCTACCTGCAGAACATGGGCCTGGCCATGAAGAATGTGAGGTAGGCGATGGATCTCTTCACTTTCCTGGGCAGCGCGACGACGGTGATGGCCTTCGTCGCCTTCATCGTCATCGTGGCGTGGGCCTTCAGCAGCCGCAGGAGGCAGGCTTTCGAGGAGGCGGCGAACGCACCTTTCGCGCTTCCCGATGATGTCTGCGACGGCGCCGCGCAGCGGAGCGAAAACCAACAGCAATCGTGCGGAGCGGCGATCATGAGCGACTTCACCTCGGATTTCTGGAACTGGTACATCGTTGGCATCACCCTGCTTTCGGTCGCGTTCTGCGCCTGGCTGCTGCTGTCGATGGCGAAGACCAAGGCACCTGCCGGCGGCAAGGTTCAAACCGCCCCTGCGGCGGGGGGCAAGGAGGTCGAGATCACCGGCCACGTCTGGGATGGGGATCTGGCCGAGTTCAACAACCCGCTGCCGCGGTGGTGGATGTGGCTGTTCTGGATCACCATCGTCTTTGCGCTGGGTTACATGGTGCTCTATCCGGGACTGGGCAAGTTCCAGGGCGTGCTCGGATGGACGTCGTCCGGCGCCTATGCGAAGGAGCGCGCCGAGTTCGACGCCAAGGTGAAGCCGCTCTACGACAAATTTCTCGCGATGGACCTGAAGCAGGTCGCGGCCGACCCGGCGGCGCGCGCGATGGGCGAGCGCATCTTCGTCAACAACTGCGCCCCGTGCCATGGCTCCGACGCGGGCGGCGCAAGGGGATTCCCCAACCTCCGGGACAGCGACTGGCTCTGGGGCGGCGCGCCGGAAACGATCAGGGAGTCGGTCACCAACGGCCGGATGGGCGTGATGCCGGCGCTCGGCGCGGCGCTGGGGGGTGACGACAACGTGAAGAACGTCGTTGCCCATGTCCGTTCGCTCTCGGGCCTGGCGCACGACGCGACCAGGGCGCAACTTGGCCGCGCGCAGTTCGAAACCATCTGCGCCGCCTGCCACGGCGTCGACGGCAAGGGCAATCAGGCCGTCGGTGCGCCCAACCTGACCGACAAGGTGTGGCTGTTTGGCAGCGCCGAGGCGACGATCGCCGAAGGCATCAACAAGGGGCGCAACATGAGCGCGACGCCGGGCTCGACGACAATGCCCTCGTTCAAGGACCAGCTGGGTCCGGCCAGGATTCAACTCGTGGCGGCCTATGTCTGGAGCCTCTCCAACAGCGCCGGCGCACCGGCGAAGTAAGCGCGCCAATTCTCGGCTGCGCGTTGTCGCAGCGGCCATGGCTCGGGTGCCGGCTCGAGCAGCCTGTCGAACTTAGGTCATCGTAGCGAGCCGGGTGGGAGAGCGAGGACAGATTGCCCCGATTTCGAGGCGCATGGCGGGACCATGTAACGAGAAATCGGGGCAATATGGACCGCTGTCCCGCCGGCGCAGTAGATGAACCCTAAGTCCGGCAGGCTGCTGGATGGCCGGCACCCGTTTTTCTTCGGATCGATGGATCGTGAACACCCCTGAAGAGATCGTCCCGATCAAGCCCGTGAAGGCGGGCGACGATGAAGTCGCGCTGTACGAGATTCGCAGGAAGATCTACCCGCGCGCGGTGACCGGGGTATTTGCCAACTGGCGCTGGGCGCTGATCTTTCTGACCCAGCTCATCTATTACGGCGTGCCCTGGCTCACCTGGGACGGGCGGCAGGCCGTGCTGTTCGACCTGGGCGCGCGCAAGTTCTATATCCTCGGCCTCGTGTTCTGGCCGCAGGATGTGGTCTACCTCGCGGTCATCCTGATCCTGTGCGCTTACGCGTTGTTCCTCTTCACCTCGGTGGGAGGGCGGTTGTGGTGCGGGTACGCCTGCCCACAGACGGTCTACACGGAGATCTTCCTCTGGGTCGAGCGCAAGATCGAGGGTGATCGCACGGCCCGCATCAAGCTCGACGCGGCGCCGCTCTCCGCGGCCAAGTTCGGCAAGAAGGCCGCCAAGCACGGGCTGTGGATCGCCATCGCGCTGTGGACGGGCGTGACTTTCGTCGGGTACTTCACCCCGATTCGCGAACTCCTGCGGGAGACTCCCTCGGGCCTGGGCGCGTGGGAAGCCTTCTGGATCCTGTTCTACGGCTTCGCGACCTACGGCAACGCCGGCTGGATGCGCGAGCAGGTCTGCAAGTACATGTGTCCGTATGCCCGCTTCCAGTCGGTGATGTTCGACCAGGACACGATGGTCATCACCTACGACACTGCGCGCGGCGATCCGCGCGGTGCGCGCAGCAAGAAGGTCGACATCAAGGCGGCGGGGCTCGGACACTGCGTCGATTGCGGCATCTGCGTGCAGGTGTGCCCGACGGGCATCGACATCCGCAAAGGGCTGCAGTACGAATGCATCGGCTGCGCGGCGTGCATCGACGGCTGCGATCAGGTGATGGGCAAGATGGGCTATCCGAAGGGGCTCATCCGTTACACCACCGAAAATGCGTTGGCGCAGGGTTTGGATTCGCGGGCGATGTGGCGGCGCGTGTTCCGTTTGCGCACGATCCTCTATACGGGGCTGCTGGTCGTCATCACCATCGCGGCGGGCGTTTCGCTGTACCTGCGCAATCCTCTCAAGGTCAACGTCATGCGCGATCGCGGGTCGCTCGCCCGCGAAGCGCAACCGGGAATGGTGGAGAACGTCTATCGGCTGCAGGTGATGAACACCGACGCGACGCCGCGCCGGTACCGGATCACCGCGACGGGACTCGAAGGCATTGTCGTCATCGGTGTCGAGCAGCCGTTGGAGCTCGACGCGGAATCGTCGAAGATGGTGCCGCTCAGCGTGCAGGCGCCATTTGACGATGAAGGCGACGATGGCGACGATGACAAGCGCAAGAAGAAAGCCCGCGAAACGAAGGATCACGGCGACCGCGACAAGTCGCACCAGCGCTCGCACAAGATCGCGATCGTGGTTGAAGCGATCGGCGACGCCAAGGTCTCACGCCACGAGGAAACGAGTTTCCTGTTTCCGCGGTAGACTTCGCGCTCTTTTATTGCCATGACTTCCCGCGCCATGCCCTCGCCGCTGCATCCATCGAAGCCCTGGTATCGCCAGCGCTGGCCCTGGCTGCTGATGGCCGGGCCGGCGATCGTTGTCGCGGCCGGCCTGGTCACGGCCTGGATCGCGGTGACCACCGACGACGGCCTGGTTTCGCAGGATTATTACAAGCGCGGCCTGCTGATCAACAAGGACCTCGAGCGCGCGAGTCGCGCCGTTGCCATGAAGCTGGGTGCCAGCGTGCGGGTCGCGCCGGACGGCAGCGTCGACGTCGAGATGACCGGGTTGGGTGAGGCGGCGGCGCCCGGGCAGTTGAATGTGACCTTCGGGCGCGCGGCCCGGTCCGGGCAGGATGTCGTGACTGCATTGCAGCGCACGACGGACCGGCGCTACGCGGGCCGGGTTGCGCCGCTGATGGCGGGGCGCTGGCTGGTGACGCTGGAAGCGGACGATTGGCGATTGGCCACCGTTGCCGCGATCAGCCTTCCCGGCGAGGTTCGCCTGGGCAGCGCGCGCACGGTCGATTGAGGACGGGAATCCGCGCCAGCGAGGGTCGGCCGGAAATCGGGCGGCGTGCAGGCCGCGAAGAAGGGGGGGCGATGGAGCAGGGCAGCAACATGGCGCGGCGGCTGATGTGGGTGATCTGGCCCGCATTCCTGGTCGCGGCAGTCGCCGAGACGATCTTCTTCACCATCTTCGACCCCTTCGAGCTGCATTTCTTCGGTGCGCCGCTCGAGATGTCGCGCGAGGCGGTCTACGCGATGGGGTTTTTCGGTTTCTGGGCGCTGGCCATTGCGTCGTCGGCGCTGACCGTGTTCCTGGGTCGCTCGCCGTGGGAGGTGAACCGGTGCCCGCTGGACGCGGCGGACCGGCCTGCCGGATGCCCCAAACGGGAGGGTGGGAACTGTTGCGGACCGGATCAGCTGCCGGCGCGCCGCTAGCCAACCGCGGCGGGTTTCGGCCGTGGTTACGGGCGCTGCCCGACGAGCTGCTTCAGGGCGGCCGGATCGAGGAGCTTGACGGCACGCCCCTGCACCTGGATAAGGCCTTCTTCCTGAAAACGCGAGAACAGGCGGCTGACGGTCTCGAGCTTCAGTCCCAGGTAGCTGCCGATTTCCTCGCGCGTCATCCGCAGCACGAACTCCGTGGACGAGTATCCGCGGCGGCGATAACGATCGGAAAGGTTGAGCAGGAAGACCGCGAGCCGTTCCTCGGCGCGCATGCTTCCCAGGAGCAGCATGATGTTGTGGTCACGCGATATCTCACGCGACAGGAACTGGTAGAGATTGTGCTGCAGCGACGTCATGCTGCGGGCGAGCTCTTCCAGCCGCTCGAACGGCAGCACGCACACCTCGGTATCCTCGAGCGCCACGGCCTGGCATCCGTGCCGTTCGGTGCCGATGCCGTCGAGGCCGATGATGTCGCCGAGCATGTGGTAGCCGGAGACCTGCTCGCGCCCGTCCTCGGCCAGCACCGTCGTCTTCAGGGAACCGATGCGCACGGCGTACAGCGACGAAAAAGCCTCGCCTGCGCGGTACAGCGAGTCCCCCTTGCGCAGCTTGACGCGATTGCCGAGCACGGTGTCGACCTGGCGCAATTCCTCGGGACTGAGTCCCACGGGCAGGCACAATTCGCGCATGCTGCAGGTCGAGCAGTGAGTCTTGAGATCGCGGATGGAGATTACCGGCGCGCGCGCACCGTCTCCGCCCGCGCGGCTTGCCGCCGCCCCCGACCCTGCCGGCCCCGTGGTGTGAGTGGCGGCGGGGATCGGTTTTGCGGAAAGTGTCATGGAGTTTTTGCCCGGCGTGCTGATGGCGAAGATTGATCCAGATCAAACGCACGGAAGTCTAATGCGATTCGCCGCAATTGAACAGGACATTCGGTCGGCGGCCCTGACGGCGGCGCGGGTTTTGCGCAGGGTCCCGGGCCGATCGGGTCGCGTGTTGCGACGATTTGTCGCAGGAGGTGCGAGATGTCCTGGTCGCCACTGATCAGCGCCTGGCTGGCGGGCGCGCTGGGGGGTGTTCACTGTGTCGCGATGTGCGGTGGCTTCGTGGCGGCGCTCGCCGCGCGCGACGGAGCGCAAGCCGCGCCGCTGCGGCGGGCGACGGCGATCCTCTGGCGCCAGTTCCCCTACCATCTGGGGCGGGTCTCGAGCTATGCCCTTCTGGGGGCGGGTTTCGGTGCGGTGGGCGCGATGGCGCTGGCCGCAGCCAATCTGCTGCCGCTGCAAAGGGCTTTGTACGTCGTTGCCAACCTTTTCCTGCTCCTGCTGGCTTTTGGCATCGCGATGCGCGCAGGAGGCGGTGGCCGGCTGCAGCGCGCGGGGGCAATGCTGTTCGCGCGTCTGCTCCCGCTGGTCAAACGCCTCCAGGCGAGCGATACGGTGCCGTCGCGGCTTGGTTTCGGCCTCATTTGGGGTCTTGTTCCCTGCGGACTCACCTACAGCGTGCTGCCGCTGGCGCTATTCGCCGGCAACGCGATCGAGGGCGGGGCGATCATGCTGGCCTTCGGCATCGGCACATTGCCCAGCCTGCTGGTCGTCGGCTGGGCGATGAGCCGGGCGCGGCGCTGGGTCGAGAACTCGATCGTGCGCTACGGCGCGGCGGCGTTGCTGGCTGCATTTGCCGCGGCCGGCATCTGGCGCGCCCTTTTCGGTCCCATGGCGACCGGCAACGGCCCCTTCTGCATCGTTCCCTGATGCTTGCGCAGCGCACGCTGGCCGCGCGGAAAATCGCCGGCCTGGAACCAGGCGCTCACATGCGACAATCGGCGCCATGAGTCTCTCCAGCCTGGCCGCCGCGGTGCCCGATCCGCGCGTCTTTCCGGATCTCGATTCGGTGCCGGCGGCGGATGCGGCGATCTATGCGCTGGCGATGGAAAGCCTCGCCGCGTCCACGGCGCGCGATGCGCAGGCCACCGATCGCCGCCTGCGCCGCCAGCTGGAAGTGGCATTGCACGAGGACGGGGCACGGCTCGCGCGCCTGCGCGACGACGCGCCGGCGGTCGACGTCGCCCGGCACCTGTGGCGCCAGATCGATGCGCTGGCGCGACGCGCTGGCGACCACGAAAGCCTGCGGGCCACCATATTCGCCCTTCCGCTGGTGATCGTCACCGGGATCGAGGGCACCCGAGGGGAGGGGTCGATGCCCGGCGTGCTTGCCGATGCCGCGGCGCTGGCTGCCCTGCTGCGCGAACATCGCGCGCTGGCCGGAAACCGTTCGTTCGGGCTCGCCAACGTGTTGGCCGGCGTGGACGCCATCGATCTTTCGCAGCTGCCGGCATGGCTCGCATGGGAGCGCCTGCCGGACGCGTTGGGCGGTGCGTTGCCGTCGCGTGCGCTCACGCCGCGCCCGCTCGCCTTCACCGCCGGTCGCGAGGCGGTCTATCTGCGCTTTCTGCTGGGCAGCGCGCTGGCAGCACCCGGCGTCGAGCTCTTCCGCGACACCGAGGTGGGTCGCTGGGGCGCTCCGTTCACCCGGGAACTCGGGCGGCAACTGGGTGCCGGCCAGGTCGCGGTGCTGGCGCTGCCGCGCGCGCCGCTGCGCCCGCTCCCTGCCGTCGAGCAGGGGCAGAAGGCGCAACGCGAAGTGTCGGCGCAGATTTTCGCCAGCAATGCCATTCGCAAGCTGCGCGCGTCCGTTGGCGAGCCGTCCGCGGTCATCAGCGCCCACCGGGCAGCGGGCGTGCGCGGCGGCGGCGAATTGCGGATGTCGCTGTCATCGCCATTCGAGGCGCGCGATGCCGAGGGTTTTCGCTGTCCGCTCTATCCGCTGGATCGCGTGTCCGACGTCGCCGGCATGCTGCTGCACCTGCTGTCCGACTGCCGGGTCGCCGACGTCCGGGTGCTGGACGGCGTTCACGGCGATCGGGTCGCGGGGACCACGCATCCGTTGCTGTTCAAGCCCGAAACGATTCCGCCGAACTCGGAAATGCGGGTTCACTGATCGCGATTGTCGACGCCGAGCGCTTGCCGATATCGGCGCGCGTTTTCGACGTAATGATCGGCGCCGCGCCGTATGCGCGCGACGTCTTCTTCGGAGAGCAGGCGGATGATCCGGCCCGGTGTGCCGACGACGAGCGACCGATCGGGGATCACCTTGCCTTCCGGGATCAGGGTTCCGGCGCCGATCAGGCACTCGCGCCCGACGACTGCGCCATTGAGAATGACGGCCTTGAGCCCAACCAGCGAGCCCTCGCCAATCGTGCAGCCATGCAGCATCGCGAGATGGCCGACGGTGACCGCCGGGCCGATCGCCAGCGGAAATCCGTCGTCGGTATGCAGCACGGAGCCGTCCTGGATATTGGATCGCTCGCCGATGGTGATGAGGTCGTTGTCCCCCCGGATCACGGTGTTGAACCAGACCGAGGATTCGCTCTCCAGCACTACGGCGCCGATGACCGTCGCGTTGGGGGCGATGAAATGGCCCGTTCCGCGCAATTCGACGCGGCGGTCTCCCAGCGTGTAGATCATGGTGGCTCGTCTCCTGGCGTCGGGAAATGGCAAAGGGGAAGCGGTCCTGCGCCCGGGGCATTCGCTACTTCGGCCCTGCCGGTATAATTCTGCACCTTCCCCCACGCGACCGCAGCCATGAGCCTCCGCGACGTACCCGCCGGCAAGGATGTCCCGAACGATTGCAACGTCATCATCGAGATCCCGATGCACGGCGATCCGATCAAGTACGAGGTCGACAAGGACACGGGCGCCGTATTCGTCGACCGCTTCATGTCCACGTCGATGCACTATCCCTGCAACTACGGCTACATTCCGGCGACGCTTTCCGATGACGGCGACCCTTGCGACGTGCTCGTCATATCGCCGGTGCCGCTGATCACCGGCGTCGTCGTGCGCTGCCGGCCGATCGGCATGCTCAAGATGGACGACGAGGCGGGCGGCGACGCCAAGATTCTGGCGGTGCCCATCGACAAGCTGTCGAGCCTCTATCGCTCGGTACAGTCGCCGCGCGATCTGCCCGAACTCACGACACGCCAGATCGCGCACTTTTTCGAGCACTACAAGGATCTCGAGCCCGGCAAGTGGGTCCGGGTTTCGACCTGGGTCGAGGCGCAGGAAGCCAAGCAGGAGATCCTCGACGGTGCCGTGCGCTACCGGGCCAGTTTGCGCAAGCCCGCCGCCAGGCGCGCGGCGGCCGGCAAGCCGGTGTCGGGTGCGAAAGCCACCGCCAGGGCGAAGGCCTGATTTTTCGGCGCGATGCCTTGGTTCCGTCGTGACATTGCGTCTGCGTGGATCGACGGCGTGCGGTCAGGCGTGAATTGAAGGCCGCTCGCCCCGCCAGTTTGCCCATTGCCAGCACCGCTCCGGATTCCTCCCGCCAGGCAGCGTTCCCGGCGCTCTTCGTTCTGCTCTGGAGCACCGGTTTCGTCGCCGCGAAGTTCGGCCTGCCCTACGCGCCGCCGCTGACCTTCCTGCTGTATCGGTTCATGCTGGTGGCCGCCTTGATGGGGGTCGTCGCCGTCGTCACCGGGGCGAATTGGCCGCGCCGCCGCATCGACGTCCTCCACGTCGTCATATCAGCCTGGCTCGTGCACGGTGCCTATCTGGGGGGCGTGTTCGTGGCGCTGGCCGGGGGGATGCCCGCGGGGACCATCGCCATGCTGGTGGGCCTGCAGCCGCTGCTCACGGTGTTTCTCGCCCGCGCATGGCTGGGCGAGCGCATCGTGCCGCGGCAATGGGTCGGGCTCACGCTGGGCTTGCTTGGCGTGTGGTTCGTGGTTCGGCACAAGATCGACCTCGCGGGCGACCTGCGCGGTCTGGTCCCGGCCGCCGTTGCGCTGGCGGGGATCAGCATCGGCGCGCTGTACCAGAAGCGATTCTGCAGTCACGTGGACCTGCGCGCGGGCGCCGTGATCCAGTTCAGCGCCTGCGCCCTCGTGTTCCTGCCCCTGGTGATCGTGCTCGACGCGCCGCCGGTGCGCTGGACGCCGCAGTTCGCGTTCGCCCTGGGGTGGTCGGTGGTCGTGCTTTCGGTGGGAGCGATCAGCCTTCTCTACTGGCTGCTGCGGCACGGTGCCGCGTCGAACGTCGCCCGACTGTTCTACCTCGTCCCGCCGGTGACCGCGGTGCTCGCATGGATCATCTTCGGCGAGGGACTCCCCGCGGTGGCGATCGCGGGGATGGGGTTGATCGCGCTGGGCGTGGCGCTTGCCCGGCCGCCGGCCGCGGCGTGAATGTCAAAGCGGGCCGCGGGCGCTGACGATTCGGGTGCCTGCCAGGCGATCGTGCAGGAATTGCCGCTCCGGGTCGACCACGGCCCAGATGAAGTTGAGGCCGATCAGCCACGCGGCGTGCGCGCCCTGACCCATGGGTTTCAGGACGAGGTAGGCGCCGAACGCGAGCGCGGGGCCGATCCAGCAGGCGAAGTAGCGCTTCGCCGCGGTCCGTCGATCGAGCTTCGTTCCATCGTCGCAGCGCAGCGCCAGCCGCCAGGTCTTCATCGGCAGCGTGCGCCGGCCGTCGCTCCAGGACCACACGCAATACACCCCTGCGGCGACGAGCACGCCGGAAAACGAGACGAGCCTGCCGGCCGAAGAGGGCAGCTGCAATGCGTGTGCAGGCCCGGCTCCCGGCGAAACCAGTGGCGCCAACAGGAATCCCACGATCAGGACGAGCGCGGCGAGCAGCAGCATCTCGTAGACGAGCGCGCCGGCGCGACGGGCGACCGAGGCACGCGGCGCAAATGCGGGCGCGGCGGAACGTGCAGGCGAAGCAGCGCCCGGTGACGGCGGCCCGCCGGTCACGCCCAACTCACGAGGGCGGCGCGGTGGACGCTGGTACCGCGGGCTGCGCCGGCGGCGTGGGCAAGGCGGCGGGCGGGAGCGGCGCGGCCGGCAACGGGGCGGGTACGGGACGAGTCGCTCCTGGCGCGGGCTTGGGCATCGCTGCGGGAGGCTTGGTGGCGAGCTTGTTTTTTTCTTCGGGCGGAAGGTTCTGGTACTGCTCCCACTTCTGCCGCACGTCCTGCTTTTTTTCCGGGGGCAGCTGTTTGAGCGACTTGTACTGCTCGCGCGCGACCGCTCGCTCCTGCGGCGTCAAGGTGGCCCAGGGCCGCATCTGCTCCTGGACGCGCTGCTGTTCGGAGGGCGACATCTTGGGATAGCGACTTGCGATCCCCCGCCATTTCTGTTTGCGTGCCGCGTCGAGCGTGTTCCACTCTGCTTGCAGCGGGGCGAGGATTTGCTGTTCGCTGGCGGTGAGCTGCGACCAGCCAGGCGAAACGGCTGCCGCGACGGTGCTGTCAGGTATCACCAGCATCAACGCGCCCCCGAGCAACGCAATGAAGGCGTGTCGCCGGGTGCGGCTGACTATTCGCTGCCGAGTTTCAGCCAATTCTGGAACCCCCTGTCCAGGTAGGCGTCGATCGGGAGGTCGGACGACAGGATGGCGGCATCGGTTTCCTCGATGTCCTTGACCTGTTGCGTCGCTTGCCATTGCTGAAACCAAACCCCGCTGGCAACGATTAGCACGATGCCCGCCCACAACACGCGGTTGTTCCAGAAGCGGCGAACGCCGCCTGAGCGTGCCCGCCCCGCCGATCCGCCACTGCCGAGTCCGTGCGCACCGGCCAGCGTCAGGTCGGCCGCAGACTCGGCTTGGGCCAGGCGCTCGAGCGCCTTCGCGCGTGCGAGTTGCAGCTTGTAGGTCGTGCCCGCCTTGAGCTGTGCACTGCCGCGGTCGAGGTAACCCGTTATTTTCTTGGCGAAATCTTTGTCATCGATCGTCATAAGCTTACCCCCTTCGCCCGTAGGGTCGCTGCCAGCGCGTGAACGGCCCGGGAACAGTGCGTTTTCACGCTGCCATCCGAACAGCCCATCGCCTTGGCGGTTTCAGCCACATCCAACTCTTCCCAGTAACGCAGCAGGAAGGCTTCGCGTTGACGCGCCGGCAATCGTCCGAGTGCCTCTTCGATCGCGCCCATCGTCTGGGCCTGCTGGAACTGCTCGGCCGGATTGGGCGAGATGTTAGTGTCCGGGTTCGACGGCAAAGTTTCCAGTGGATCGAAATCTTCATCCTTCTGGTCGCCTTTGCCCAGGGCAGAGAGCAGCGTAGTCCACGTGGAACGGACTTTCTGGCGGCGAAAATGGTCGTGGATCGTGTTCTGCAGGATGCGCTGGAACAGCATCGGCAGTTCGGTCGCCGGCTTTCCCGAGTATTTCTCCGTCAGCTTGAGCATCGCGTCCTGAACCACGTCCAGCGCCGCCTCTTCATTGCGAACGGCGAACATCGCGTGCTTGAACGCACGCCGCTCGACTTCTGCCAGAAACGCCGAAATTTCTTGATAAGTGGCCAGGATGCCGTCCGATCGTCCGATCGAGTGTCGCATTCATTATAGGGTCCAAAGGCCGCGCCGCCATTGTGCGGCGCAGCGCCCTTGACCGCCGCCAGCACCCACGGTAAGGTTTCGACTGCGGCCGGCGACGGTCGTTGCTGTACTGCAAAAGCGGCTGTTTGCGCCCCCTTTCGCGCTGTCACGAGCGGCACGAAACCATCCCCAGGAGCGCAGGCGGTAGTTCAGAGATCGCGGCTTTCTATCCGATCAAGCCCAGGTGGGCGCGTCCATCCTCACAGCGCGCCGAGCTTTTTTTTGCAGAACCCGGCCTGTCGCAAGGCACGGCGGGGTCCCCCTCCATTTCGCTTAGGGCAACGCTATGCAACTCACCGGTGCGGAAATCGTCATCCGCTGTCTGCAGGAAGAGGGTGTCGAAGTCGTCTACGGCTATCCGGGCGGCTCGGTACTCAACATCTATGACGAGTTCTTCAAGCAGGACAAGGTCAAGCACGTCCTGGTCCGCCACGAACAGGGCGCCGTGCACGCCGCCGACGGCTACTCGCGCTCGTCCACCAAGACGGGCGTGGCGCTCGTCACCTCGGGGCCCGGCGTCACCAACGCGGTGACGGGGATCGCGACCGCGTACATGGACTCGATCCCGCTGGTGATACTGACCGGCCAGGTGCCCACGCACGCGATCGGGCAGGATGCGTTCCAGGAATGCGACGCGGTCGGCATCACGCGCCCCTGCGTCAAGCACAACTTCCTGGTCAAGGACGTCAAGGATCTGGCGGTCACCATCAAGAAGGCGTTCTACCTCGCCGCCACCGGCCGTCCCGGCCCGGTGCTGGTCGACATTCCGAAAGACGTCACGCAGGCGTCTACCGAGTTCGCGTATCCCAAGACCGTGTCGCTGCGTTCGTACAACCCGGTGACCAAGGGCCACTCGGGGCAGATCAAGAAGGCGGTGCAGCTGCTGCTCGACGCCAAGCGGCCGATGATCTATGCCGGCGGCGGCGTCATCCTCAGCAACGCCGCGGCGCAGCTGACGCGGTTCGTGCGTTCGCTGGGCTTTCCCTGCACGACGACGCTGATGGGACTCGGCGGGTTTCCGGGCACCGATCCGTTGTACACGGGGATGCCGGGCATGCACGGAACCTTCGAGACCAACATGGCGATGCAGCACTGCGACGTGCTGATCGCCATCGGCGCGCGCTTCGACGACCGCGTCATCGGCAATCCGTCGCACTTCTTCCGCGCCGATCGCAAGATCATCCACATCGACATCGACCCCTCGTCGATCAGCAAGCGGGTCAAGGTCGACGTGCCGATTGTCGGCTACGTGGCCGACGTGCTCGACGAAATGCAGAAGCTGATCGACGGCGCCCCGCAGCGCCCCGATGCCGCGGCGCTCGAGGCGTGGTGGGCGGAGATCAAGGAATGGCAGAGCAAGGATTGCCTCAGGTACAACCGCAGCAGCGAGCTCATCAAGCCGCAGTTCGTCGTCGAGAAGCTCTACGAGATCACCGGCGGCGACGCCTTCGTCACGTCGGACGTCGGCCAGCACCAGATGTGGGCAGCGCAGTACTACAAATTCGACCAGCCGCGGCGCTGGATCAACTCGGGCGGTCTGGGCACCATGGGCTTCGGCCTGCCCGCTGCGATGGGCGTGCAGATGGTGAACCCCGGGGCAACGGTCGCCTGCGTCACCGGCGAGGCGTCGATCCAGATGTGCATCCAGGAGCTGTCCACCTGCAAGCAGTACCACCTCCCGATCAAGCTCGTGAACCTCAACAACCGCTACCTCGGCATGGTGCGGCAGTGGCAGGAGTTCTTCTACGGCAACCGCTACGCCGAGAGCTACGTCGACGCGCTGCCGGATTTCGTGAAGCTGGCGGAAGCCTACGGGCACGTCGGGATGAAGATCGAGAAGCCGGGCGACGTCGAGGGCGCGCTGCGGGAGGCGTTCAAGCTGAAGGACCGATTGGTCTTCATGGACTTCATCACCGATCAGACCGAGAACGTGTTTCCGATGGTGCCGGGCGGCAAGGGGCTGACCGAGATGATCCTGTCGGAGGAACTATGAGACCGCCGGGCCGCCCCAAGGGCGAATACCGGAGCGCGCAGCGCGAAGGTGGTTCAGTGAGCGCCGCCGGGCCGACCCAAGGTGCGAATTGCGCCCCCTCCGGGGGCAGCGAAGCCGCGTCCGCGGCGAGCGTGGGGGTACACAATCCATGAGGCACATCCTTTCCGTGCTGGTCGAAAACGAGGCGGGCGCGCTGTCGCGCATCTCGGGGCTCTTCTCGGCACGTGGCTACAACATCGAGTCGCTGACCGTCGCCCCGACCGAGGATCCGACGATGTCGCGGATGACCATCGTCACCATCGGCTCCGAGGACGTCATCGAGCAGATCACCAAGCAGCTGAACAAGCTGGTCGAGGTGGTGAAGGTCGTCGACCTCACCGAAGGCAACCACATCGAGCGCGAATTGATGCTGGTCAAGGTGCGCGCCGCGGGCAAGGACCGCGACGAGATGAAGCGCCTCGCCGACATCTTTCGCGGGCGCATCCTCGACGTCACCGACAAGAGCTACACGATCGAACTGACCGGCACCGGCAGCAAGCTCGATGCCTTCCTGCAGGCGATCGAGCCCGGTGTGATTCTCGAAACGGTGCGCACCGGCGCGTCCGGCATCGGCCGCGGCGAGCGTATCCTGCGCGTCTGAGCGTTTGCCAAGCCATCACGTCAACAACACCGCGTGCCTCAGGCAGTTCGGCGCGCAAAGCCACGGGAGAAGCTGAAACATGAAGGTCTATTACGAGAAGGACGCCGATCTGTCGCTGATCAAGGGCAAGAAGGTCACCATCGTCGGCTACGGTTCGCAGGGACACGCGCACGCGCAGAACCTCAACGACTCCGGGGTCAAGGTGACCGTCGGCCTGCGCAAGGGAGGCGCGTCGTGGGACAAGGCGAAGAAGGCCGGACTGAAGGTTGCCGAGGTCGACGACGCGGTCAAGGGCGCGGACGTCGTGATGATGCTGATGCCCGACGAGCATATCGCGGCCGTCTACAAGAACGACGTCGAGCCGGCGATCAAGAAGGGCGCGACGCTCGCCTTCGCGCACGGCTTCAACATCCACTACGGCCAGGTCGTGCCGCGCGCCGATCTCGACGTGGTGATGATCGCGCCCAAGGCCCCCGGGCATACCGTGCGCTCGACCTACACGCAGGGCGGCGGCGTGCCGATGCTGATCGCCGTCCACCAGGATTCGTCGAAGCGGGCGCGGGACGTCGCGCTGTCGTATGCCGCGGCCATCGGCGGCGCGCGCGCGGGCGTCATCGAGACCAATTTCCGCGAGGAGACCGAGACCGACCTCTTCGGCGAGCAGGCGGTGCTCTGCGGCGGAACGGTCGAACTCATCAAGGCCGGCTACGAGACGCTGGTCGAGGCCGGTTACGCGCCGGAAATGGCCTACTTCGAATGCCTGCACGAACTGAAGCTGATCGTCGACCTGATCTACGAGGGCGGCATCGCCAACATGAACTACTCGATCTCGAACAATGCCGAGTACGGCGAGTACGTGACCGGGCCGAAGATCGTCACCGAGGACACCAAGAACGCGATGCGCGAGGCGCTGAAGAACATCCAGACCGGCGAGTACGCGAAGAGCTTCATCCTCGAGAATCGCGCCGGCGCGCCGACGCTCCTGTCGCGCCGCCGCCTCACCGCCGAGCATTCGATCGAGGTGGTCGGCGAGAAGCTGCGCTCGATGATGCCCTGGATCAGCAAGAACAAGCTCGTCGACCAGAGCCGCAACTGATCGCCGCCTGCGGGAAGCGGGAAAGGCGCTCCCGAGGGGAGCGTCTTTCGCCCTTTGGGGCGCCCCGAATCGGCTGCGCTCCGGTACGCGCCTGACAGGGAATTCGGCAGGGCGCATAATCGCAACCGGAACTGTCTTCCGCTGTTTTTTCGCCTTGATGAAAGACTACCCGCACCCTCTGATCGCCCGCGAAGGATGGCCGTTCCTGGTCATCGTCGTTGCCGTGGCCATCGCCCTGACCGCGCTCGACTACCGGGTTGCCGCGGTGCTGGCCTGGATGGTGGTGGTTTTTGTGCTGCAGTTCTTTCGCGATCCGGCCCGCACCATTCCCCAGATCGAGCGTGTGGTCGTGGCACCCGCGGACGGGCGCGTGGTCAAGGTCGAGAAGACGCATGATCCCTGGCTTGACCGCGAAGCGCTCAAGATCAGCGTGTTCATGAACGTCTTCAATGTCCACTCCAACCGCAGCCCCGTCGACGGCGTGGTGATGAATGTCTGGTACGACGCCGGCAGTTTCGTCAACGCGGCGCTGGACAAGGCATCGCTCTCGAACGAACGCAACGCGATTCATCTCGCCACCGTGCGCGGCCAGGACGTCACCTGCGTGCAAATCGCGGGCCTCATTGCCCGGCGCATCCTCTGTTACACCAAGGCAGGCGACACGCTGAGCCGGGGTCAGCGCTACGGGTTCATCCGCTTCGGCTCGCGCGTGGATGTCTACCTTTCGCCCGACGCCGTGCCGAAAGTCGCGGTGGGGGATAAGGTGCGGGCAACGGAGACCATTCTTGCCGAGCTTGCAGCCTGACCTGCCTTCCCGGACCCCGAGGCGGGGCCGTGTTCCCACTTCGATTCGACCATGACCGATTTCGACACCCAGCGCGCCCTGCAGAAGAACCGCATACGCCGCCGCGGCATTTACCTGCTTCCCAACGCCTTCACCACGGGCGTGCTGTTCGCGGGGTTCTACGCGATCGTGCAGGCGATGAACCAGAGCTTCGATCAGGCGGCAGTCGCGATCTTCGCCGCCGCGGTGCTCGACACGCTGGACGGCCGCGTGGCACGGCTCACCAAGACGCAAAGCGCGTTCGGCGCGGAATACGACAGTCTTGCCGACATGGTGGCCTTCGGCGCCGCCCCGGCGCTGATCGTCTACGAGTGGGCGCTGCGCGGGATGGCCAAGCTGGGCTGGATCGCGGCCTTCGTCTACGTTGCCGGCGCGGCGTTACGGCTCGCGCGTTTCAACACCATGCTCGACGTCGCCGACAAGCGCTGGTTCACCGGCATGCCGAGCCCCGCGGCCGCGGCGCTGGTGGCGGGCTTCGTCTGGATCATCGAGGATTACGCGATCGATCCGGTCTCCATCAAATGGTGGGCGTGGGCGATCACGGTGTTCGCCGGCCTCACGATGGTCAGCAACGTCAAGTACTACAGCTTCAAGACGATCAACCTCAAGAAGAGCGTGCCTTTCATCGCGATCTTCCTGATCGCGCTATTCCTCGCGCTGTTGTCCTATCAGCCGGCACACGTGCTGTTCGCGGTGTTCGTCGCCTACAGCGTCTCCGGCTACGTGGGGTCGGCGTGGATGCTCATGAAGCGCCGCCGCGCGCCGCCGTCCATTCCGCCTCCGGCGTAGGCCGGGTTGGCGCGCCTTGCAATGACTACCGGTCTCGTGAGACCTGCCGACCGGTCTTGGGCGGCGCTGCGCATTGCCGTGATGATCCCCTGCTACAACGAGGAGCTGGCCGTCGGCACCGTGATTCGCGGTTTCCGCTCGGCGTTGCCGGCGGCGACGGTCTACGTTTTCGACAACAACTCGACTGACCGCACGCGGGAGGTCGCGCGTTCCGCAGGCGCGGTGGTGCGCAAGGAACTGCGGCAGGGGAAAGGTCATGTCGTGCGGCGAATGTTTGCCGACGTCGATGCCGATGTCTACGTCCTTGTCGATGGCGATGCCACGTACGATGCCGAGAGCGCGCCACGCCTGGTCGAAGCACTGCTCGAGAACCGGCTCGACATGGTCGTCGGCCGTCGTGTCAGCGAGGATCCGGGAGAGGCCTGGCGTCGTGGGCACCAACTGGGCAACATCCTGCTCACCCGTTCCGTCGCGTGGCTTTTCGGCGAGGGCTTCGGCGACATGTTGTCCGGATACCGGGTTTTCTCACGGCGGTTTGTGAAGTCGTTTCCTGCGTTGACCCGCGGATTCGAGATCGAGACGGAGCTGACCGTGCATGCACTCCAGTTGGCGATGCCGGTGCTCGAAATCGACACGCCCTACCAGGCGCGGCCCGAGGGTTCGGAAAGCAAGCTCAACACCTACCGTGACGGCGCCCGTATTCTGTCCAAGATCATTCAGCTGTTCAAGAACGAACGTCCGCTGGCGTTTTTCGGCGGGATCGGTGCGGCGCTCGCGGCGATTGCCGTCGTGCTCGCCTGGCCGTTGCTGATGACTTATGTCGAGACGGGACTCGTGCCACGATTTCCGACCGCCTTGCTCGCGACGGGCATGATGGTCCTGGCCTCGCTCAGTGTCACTTGCGGCGTGATCCTAGACACCGTGACGTACGGGCGGCGCGAGGCGAAGCGCATCGCCTACCTCGCCCTGGACGCACCCCGCGCAACATTCCGGGATGGTTGAGTCCCGCTTCCTGCGCTTCTGCCTCGTAGGGACCCTCGGCTTCGTCGTCGACAGCGGAACGCTCGTTGTGCTGGCCGCGGATTCGGCGATGGGTCCGATTGGCGGCCGAATCGTTTCGTTTCTTGTCGCGGCGACTGTGACCTGGCATTTCAATCGCCGGTATACATTCAGGCATCAGGTCAGGCCGGATGCGCGCGGGTGGGCACGGTACGTGGCCGTCACGGCATGGGGAGCGCTGATCAACCTGGGGACATACGCCGGTTGGTTGGCGATCGCCGGTGACTCGCCCCTGCAACTCGTGATCGGCGTCGCATTCGGTTCGATACTCGCTCTGGGTTTCAACTACACGGTGTCGCGGTTGGTCCTGTTCCGCTGATCGGGCGCCGTCAGGGACCGGATTGCGCGGGCGCGTCTCCTTCGCTACGGTTCGATCGGCCGCACATCGCCGCCATCGGCTTTCCGGAAAACGTCACCACCAGGAAGACGGCCTTGCCGCTCGTTTCGTCGTAGGCTTTCACCGAGCGCTCTTCGCCCTGCAACTCGCTGCGCCACTGCGCGATGCGGGCGGGCCAGTCTCCGTTCACCAGGGCAACCGCCACATCGCGCCCGCTGCAGATCATCTTGCGACCCAGGACGAAGTCTTCATCGGTTGCCATGCCGATGCTTCCCCGGGTCAAAAACACCACCGGGATCGAAAGCCCCCAGTCCGCGAGAAAGAGAAAGGGTTTCGAAGCCATTCCATTGAGGTCGTTGGCGAACCGGTTGATGGCATCCGACATCAGGCCGACGCCACGGGTCGCCTGCAGTCGGCGACCCTCGGCTACCTGGCCTTGAACATTCGTGACTAGGCCGGCAACAGCCACCAAGGCTACCAGCCCATTTCGAACGCGTATCGACCGCAGTATCGTCGATGCATGCTGCAACGCGATCACCAGACCGGCATAAAGGAGCGGAAGTACGGTGACATAGTGGTGGCCGCCAAGCCGGTCACCGAACACCAGGGCGACCAGGGCAAAGGACAAGGGCAGGGACAGGATCACCCGCAGTGCAGCGATGCTCGTCCTTTGTGCTTCGGCAGCGATCCAAAGGACATAGGGCAACCCAATGAGCAAGAGCAGCTTGATTTCGCTTCCGGGAACCGCCTTCCACTCTCCGAACATCATCGAGTGGTGCCAGGCATTGGAGACGACTCCGTCGACCATTCGCCATGCAAAGGAAAGGCGATCGGCGACGGACAAGGGCGAGGAGAACGCCCCTAGTGACGATTGCTGGTCCCGAAAGAACTCGACCATGCCGCCCAGTGATCCGACGTGTCGAAGCAGCAATGCATACCCCAGCAGCAGTGGCGTGACGCCGAGAAGGAAGCCTGCGCCCCACTTGATGCACGCCAGGAGACGATGGTTCCCGCGGCCCGCGACCCCCCAGATCGCGATGAGCAGGGCGGGAAGGAAAAAAGCGTGAATGAAATAGGAGCTGACGGCCAGTCCGGCGAGCACTCCGCTCAACCCCCACCGACGCTCACCGTCGGGCGCCGACGCAATGACCAGGGCGATTGCGACCAGCAGCCATGCATCGGGCAGCAGGGTGATGTAGCTCTGCGTGCGAAACGCGTAGAAAAATGACGGGTCCAGTGCCAACAGGACGCACGCCAAGGTTGCCGCGGCTGGATGCACCCGGAGCTGCCGCAGCAGGAAGAAGAGTCCCGCGAGCACGCCGATGGCGAACATCGCGTGGGTGAGGCGCAGGCCTTCGACCGACATACCGAAGAGCCAAAAGAACGGCAACCCCAGCCAGAACGTGTGCGAACCGTGGTACAGCGCAATCAGCACCGGCGCGCGATTGCCCAGCAAGTAGTTTCCCCGGAGCACCCAGGCGACGATGGGTTCGTGGTGTGGGTTGAGTATCTTCACCGCCAGATAGTCGGGACTGACCGCGTCCATGTAGACGCCCGGCAAGTCGATGTTCCACGCCGTGAGCGCCAGATAGACGACGGCGACGACAATGAAATACGACCAATCCGCGGCGGTGTCGATGCTCCCGCGCCCCGGCGGGTATAGGCCAAGAGAGCGCTTCGATTTGCATTGATATGCCACAGCTCGATCCTATCAGCATCTCGGCTTTGGGGACCAATCTGCTGCGGTGGTGGGATAGCGGTTCAGTTCTTCCGATTCCTCGTTGCATGGTCTCGCCGTTCGCCTCAAGATCGCGAAAATCTGTCCTCGCCATCCCGGCTGGTTCCCCCACCCCGCCAGATCCCTCCCCTCTTGCGCGGACCGCACAAGCACGGTTATAGTCTGCCGCATGAGCAGCTTCAATCCTTCCGGCCGCCCGGCGCGCTTCGCGCTGCACCCCCTTGCGGGTGGCCTGCTGCTCCTGCTGCGCCCCGCGCGCAGATAAATTACCCCCCCTTTTGCAGCACCCGGACCTGTCGGCACGAAGCCGGCGGGGATTCATCGACGCATCGCGGCGCATCGGGCGCCCATCGGAGGACGGCCATGGCAGACCATTTGAGCATTTTCGACACAACGCTTCGCGACGGCGAGCAAAGCCCCGGCGCCTCGATGACGCGCGAGGAAAAGCTGCGCATCGCCAAGCTGCTGGAGCGGCTGCGCGTCGACGTCATCGAGGCGGGTTTTCCGGCATCGTCGAACGGCGACTGGGAAGCCGTCCACGCGATTGCGAAGGCGATCAAGGACAGCACCGTCTGCGGCCTTGCCGCGCCAACGAGAACGACATCGCGCGCTGCGGCGAGGCGATCAAGCCCGCGGTTTCCGGACGCATCCACACCTTCATCGCCAGCTCGCCATCCACATGCAGATGAAGTTGCGCATGTCGCCGGACGAGGTGCTCGCAAGGGCGGTGAAGGCGATCGGCTGGGCGCGCAAGTTCACCGACAACGTCGAGTTCTCGCCCGAGGACGCGGGGCGCTCGGAGCCGGATTTTCTGTGCCGTCTGCTCGAGGCGGTGATCGCCGCCGGCGCCACGACCGTCAATATTCCGGACACCGTCGGTTACACGATGCCCTGGCAGTTCGGTGCATTGATCAAGACGCTGCGGGAGCGGGTGCCGAACGCGGACCAGGCGGTATGGTCGGTCCACTGCCACAACGATCTGGGACTGGCCGTGGCCAATTCCCTGGCGGCGGTGATGAACGGCGCGCGCCAGGTCGAGTGCACCATCAACGGCCTGGGGGAGCGCGCAGGCAACGCCTCGCTGGAAGAAATCGTGATGGCGGTGCGCACGCGCAAGGACGTGTTCCCGTGCACGACGCGGCTCGACACCACGCAGATCGTTCCCGCATCGAAGCTCGTCTCGAGCATCACCGGTTTTCCGGTGCAGCCCAACAAGGCGATCGTCGGCGCCAACGCTTTCGCCCACGAATTGGGCATCCATCAGGACGGCGTTCTCAAGCATCGCAAAACCTACGAGATCATGCGCGCCGAGGACGTGGGCTGGAATGCGAACAAGCTGTCGCTGGGCAAGCTTTCGGGCCGCAACGCGTTCAAGACGCGGCTGGCCGAGCTCGGCATCGAACTCCTGAGCGACGATGCGGTGAACGTTGCCTTCGCCAGGTTCAAGGAGCTGGCCGACAAGAAGGGCCAGGTCTTCGACGAGGATCTGCAGGCGCTGGTTTCCGACGAGTCGCTCACTCCCGAACAGGAACACTACCGCTTGCTGACGCTCAAGGTGGTGTCGGAAACGGGCGAAGTGCCGCTGGCGGAACTGGCGCTTGCCGCCGGCGACGCCGAGCTGCACGCCAAGGCCAGCGGCGACGGCCCCGTCGACGCTGTCTTCAAGGGCATCGAACAGGTTGCCGCGTCGGGCGCGACGCTGCTGCTGTTCTCGGTCAATGCGATCACCACGGGCACCGACGCGCAGGGCGAGGTGACGGTGCGCCTCGAACGCGACGGACGAATCGTCAACGGCAACGGAGCCGACACCGACATCATGGTCGGCCTCGGCGAAGGCCTA
>CAVPXB010000019.1:0-5771 GCA_963709525.1 uncultured beta proteobacterium | reverse complement strand
CGTCGGGGGCGGTACCGGACTGGGCCAGGCGATGGCCCTCGCGCTGGCCCGAGCGGGCGCGGATGTCTGCGTCGCCGGCTACGGACCGCCGGGGTTGGAGGAGACGGCATCGGCCGTCGCGTCGCTCGGACGCACGCGGCGAATCGATCTCGGTCGACGCCACCGACGAAGCCGAGGTGAGGCGCCTCATGCGGGAGATGGTGGATCGCCTCGGCGGCATCGACATCCTCGTGAACAGCCAGGGCGCCGTGCACCTGCAGGAATCGACGGAACTCGACATGACCGAGTGGCAGCGCGTCATCGACGTCAACCTGAAATCCGTCGTGCTCTGCTGCAAACATGCGGGCAAACTCATGCTCGCGCAGGGCAGCGGCAAGATCATCAATATTTCGTCGGTGCGTACCTTCCAGGGCCGCGCCCAGGACCTTGCCTACGCCCCGAGCAAGGGCGCCGTCAATCAGCTCACCCGGTCGCTGGCGATCGAGTGGGGACCGCGCGGGATCAACGTCAACGCGATTGCGCCCGTCTTCACCCTGACCGCGATCAACAAAGCCTTGCTGGCGGAACCGGCCAAACTCGAATGGGTGATGAGCCGCATACCGATGAAGCGCCTCGGCGAACTGGAAGACCTGTTCGGACCGGTCATCTTCCTCGCGTCGGCGGCTTCGAATTTCGTCAACGGCCACACGCTCCCCGTCGACGGCGGCTGGCTGGGCGCATAGGCGCGCGGGGCCCGCAACCGCCGCGACCGGGTCGACGTTTGGCGATCATCCGCACCCATGATCGCATTGCCGCAATGGCCAGCGTCAACGCTGCGGACGACGAAGCCCGCAAGCGCTCATGCCTTCTCCGCCACCACAGGGTTGCGCAAAATGCCGATGCCCTCGATCTCGATTTCCATCACGTCGCCCGGAACCACCGGACCGACACCGGCCGGGGTGCCGGTAATGATCACATCGCCGGGTTCCAGCGTGATGGATTGACTGAGATAGGACACCAGCGCCGGCACGCCGAACAGCAGATCGGACGTGTTCGAATCCTGCCGCGTTGCGCCGTTGACCCTTGCCATGATCCGCAAGCAGGAAGGGTCGAGATCGGTGACGATGACCGGCCCCAGGGGACAGAAGGTGTCGAAACCCTTGCCGACGACCAGGCAGCCCATGCTCATCTCTTCGCGCTGGATGACCCGCTCGGAAATGTCGTTGGCGCAGGTGTAGCCGAGGATCACGGAGGCGGCATCGGCCACAGCGACGCGACGCGCGCGGCGACCGATGACGACCGCGAGCTCGGCCTCGTAATGCACTTCACGGGCCTCGACCGGGTAGACGACAGGGTCGCCGGGCCCGACCACCGTGCTTTCCGGCTTCATGAACAGCAGCGGAATCCGCGGCGTCTTGGAGCCCGTCTCCCTGATGTGGTTGACGTAATTGAGCCCGACCCCGAACACGCGACGCACGGCGACCGGCGCGAGCAGGCGAGCCCCCTGCAGCGGGATGCGCTTGCCTGCCGCCATCGCGCCGTCAAACGGCGTGCCGCTGACGGGCTCGATTTCCGCGTCGCCCACCAGGCGGCCGTACTGCGGCCCCAAGGCTCCTTCAAAGCGCAACCACTTCACAACCCGCCTCCCATGCTCACAAGAACGCTATCTGCGATCGGCTGCCGCCATCCGCTTGCGCCGCGTTCATCCGCCATTCCCGTCAGGGCAAGGCTCGTTGCGCCAGTTGGTCGCGCAACGCACGCAGACGCGCCGGGCCGATGTCGCCATCATGCGCGATCACGCAGGTCTCCTGCACCAGCGCCTGCTCTGCATCGAGTACCCGGGCCTGGCGGCGAAACGACCCCCAGGTCACCACGCCCCAGTCCGAAACGAACCACCAGCCTTCATCCTGATCGGTGAGCGGCATCAGTGCAATCCCTGCCTCCTGCCCGCGACCGACCGGACCGACATAGTCGACCCAGGCGGCGGCAGGCGTCTGCGTCGCGCCGATCGGGTCTCCGTGCTCGTTCAGCGCGCGTCCGCCCGCGAGCACCTGCATCGACTCCGCAACGCGCGCATTGAAGTAGGCGTGGCGCGTGGGTCCGAGGCGCACCGGCCAGAGTCCCGGGCGCAACGTCGATCGAATGCGCAATGCCGTTGCCTCGTCGGTCTGCTCGATCAGGATTGCACGCTCCTCGCGCACGATCCGGCGCCCGTTCGGCGCCGCCCATTCGACGGGACCCTGCCAGTCGAGTTGCTGGCGAATGAGCGCAGCGCCGCGGGCGTCGATATCGAACGCGCAGGCACGTTCGATGATGCGGCCGGGCGCACGGCCCTGGAACACCTCGTTGACGTAGAAGTTGTAGGTGTACTCCTCGACTTGCGCCTCGCCGGCCGGGACCGACGCATGCACATGGTCGGCGCCGATCCACACCGACTGGTGATGCGGATGGTCCGCCGGCGCTTCGGAGGTGACAAGATGCCCCGCCGGCGTGAACAGCGGAAACACGTAGCTGCGAAAATCGCCCTGCGTGAGCCCCAGCACCAGGCGCCCGTCGTTGCGCAGGTAGCGGCGGTGCGTGCGCGCCCACGCGCCGGGCGGCAGCGCGATGTCACCTGCATCGAAAGCGAAGGTCATCGACGTCAAGTCCCGAAGTGCCTGACGACGCCGACGGTGATTTCGGGCAAGTAGGTGACCGCCATCAGCACCAGCAGCAGGGCGCCGAGAAACGGCAGGATCGCGCGAAACACATCGGTGACCAGCACGCCGCCAACGCGGGCGGTCGTGAACACCAGCATGCCCATCGGCGGCGTCAGCGCACCGATGACCAGATTGAGCACCAGCACCACGCCGAAGTGAACGGTATCGATGCCCGCCGCCTTGACCATCGGGACGAGTATGGGCACCAGAATGACCATCGCGGCGATCATCTCCATGAACAGCCCGACCACCAGCAGGAACCCGTTGAGCAACGCCAGCAGCAGGATCGGATTCGACGCCAGCCCGCCCAGCGCGGCAGCGACCTTCTGCGGCACCTGTTCCACCGTCAGCGTCCAGCTGAACGGCGCGGCGGCGGCAATGATGATGGCCACGGCAACCGTGTCGCGCAGCGAATCGAGAAGCGCCTCCAGCGTGGCGCGGCCGGTCAGCGCGCGGTAGAGGAAGACGCCGCAAAAGAACGCGTACACCGCGGCGATCGCGCCCGACTCGGTGGCCGTGAACACGCCCATGCGCACGCCGCCGACGATGACGATCGGCAGCAACAGCGCCGGGATCGCCTGCGCAAACGCACGCCCGCGCGCTGCCGCACCGGCACGCGGGAGCTTGCCGCGCTCGCCGGACATCATGTAGACGACGAGCGCCAAGGCGCAGGCCGTGAGCAGGCCCGGCACGATGGTGGCAATGAACAGCGCGCCCACCGATGCCGACGCGAGCGCGCCGTAGATGATGAGTCCGAGGCTCGGCGGAATCAGGTTGGCCAGCGTCGCCGACGCGCTGGTCAGCGCGCAGCTGAAGGCCGGGCTGTACCCGCGGCGCGACATCTCGGGCACCATGATCTTGGCGATCGCGGCGGCGTCGGCCATCGACGAACCCGAAATGCCGGCCATCATGGTGTTGGTGGCCACGTTGACCTGGCCCAGCCCACCGCGAAGGTGACCGAACAGCGAACTCGCGAAATCGACCAACCGGGTCGTGATTCCCGCCGCGTTCATGATCGCGGCGGCGATGATGAAGAAGGGGATGGCCAGCAGCGTGAACGAATTGAGCGCCGATCCCATGTTCTGCGGAATGGTGATCAGCATGAGATCGCCCTGCGCCGAGAAGGCGGCGAAGGTGCCGAGGACGAACGCGTAGGCGATGGGCACCTCGATCGCGATCATGCCCAACGCCACCGCCATCAACACCCACGCGGTGTTTCCCAGCGGCAGATGCGGCGCGGCGTACAGCCAGCCGACGTAAAGCCGCCGCGCCGGCCAGCAGCGGCGCCCAGTTGCGCCACGACCCACCCCAATCGCGGCTCCGCAACTCCAGCAGGAACGCCAGCGCAAGCGCGCCGCCCGCGGGCACCGCCGCGTACAAATACTTGAACGACCATTGGAGACCGGGCGACACGTAGGTGGTCTTGGCGACGAACGAGATGCCTTCACAGAGCATGATCATCGCCACCGCCGCCGCGCAGCCGTCGACGAGCGCGCGATGCCGCTGTCGGTTCGCCGTCGACAGCTTCGGGGAAAAGGTCACGATCGCAATGTGCCCCTTCCCGCCGACCAGCGCCGCGGCACCCAGGAACACCGCCCAGATGAACATCCACTGCGCGAGTTCCTCCGGCCACGACAGCGAATTGTCGAGCGCGTAGCGGCAGAAGACCTGCAGCAAGGCGACCAGCGCGGAACACGCCAACAACGTCGCGGCCGTCGTTTCCACTACCAGCGCCGGCAGCCTGGAGCCCGTGCCGATGGCGAGCGCCGACGGCGCCCCCGTCGGCAGCGCACTGCGCAGCGGCTCGACGGCCATTCGCGGTCAGCCGCGCAGTGCCGTGATCTTCGCGATCATCGCCTTGGTCTCGGGACTCTTGGCGCCGAACTCGTCGAACAACGACGCCGTCGCCGCCATCCAGCGCTGCTTCTCGGCGTCCGAGAGCCGATGGACGACGGTGCCCGCCTTCTCCAGTTGGGCCAGCGCATCGTTGGCCTTGGCGCGATTGACCGCACGCTGCTCGGCGAATACTTCGAGCGCGGAATCGCGCACGACTTTCTGCAGATCGGGCGGCAAGCGGTCGAGCCAGACCGCATTGACCCGAATCGCCTTGGGCAGGAACCAGTGGCCGGTCAAGGTGAGGTTGCGGGCCTGCTCGTACCACTTGAATCCGAGGATCGAGAAAAAGTCCGCTTCCAGTCCGTCGATGACGCCCGTCGACAGCGCCGAATACTGTTCGGCGTAAGGCAGCGGCGTCGGATTCGCGCCGAGTTTCTTCCAGAAGTCCACCCACAATCGCAGTTCGGGTGTCCGGATCTTGAGTCCCTTGAGATCTTCCAGCTTGGTCACCGGTCGTTTCGACAACAGATGGCGAAAGCCGACCTCGGCATAGGCGACGAATTCGACGCCCGTCTTCCTCCGGGCGATGGCCGAAATCTCCAGCCCGATCGGACCCTGCAGGACGCGGTCGACGTGCGCCTCGTCCTTGAACATGAAGCCGGGCGCACCGGCAGCCACCGCGATTTCGGGCGCGACCGCCTCTTCGGTATCCGGCCCTCCCGCCGTGATCTGGATCGTGCCGATCCGGTTCTGCTCGATCAACTGCGTGTAGTTGCCCAACTGTCCTGCCGGGAAGTGCTGGGCGTCGATCCGACCGCCGCTCTTCTCGCGCAGCACAAGGGTGAACTTGTCGAAGGCTACGGTGATCGGCGAGCCGATGGCTTCGGAGTGCGCGATGCGGCAGGCGATCTTGTCCTGCGCGCTCACCATACGCGGCAGCGACAGCCCGAGCGTCCCGGCGCCGGCGGCAAGCAGCAGACGGCGACGCTCGTTACCGATGGCAGACAAACGTTGTTTGTTCACGGCCCTCTCCTGTGGGTAAGAGTTGGCATTCTAACGTGGAATTTCTGCGAACGTTTGCAGCCCGCGGCGACCTGGGGCTGACGCCTGACGAACGCCTTCCCCGGGGAACAGCATGAACGAGCAACGAGTCGGAATCATCACTTGCCACCCAAAGCTCGAACGACCGCTGTTGGGTCGACGTTGATCCGCTTCGAACGTGAATGCGACCGGCGATGGACATGCGGACGCCGCCTA
>CAVPXB010000018.1:0-67517 GCA_963709525.1 uncultured beta proteobacterium | reverse complement strand
ATCCTCTGCCATCTGTGTGCATCTGTGGTCGATTTTAGTGCGATCAACCGGATAGACCTCATGGTGGGCTAACGATGAAATTGAAGACCGCGGTCTGGCCGTCTGCGGTTTCCTGGATAGGCAGCACCAGGCCGGGGTCGAATATGTTATCCGTCGAATTCTCTGCAACGCCGGGGAAGAAGAGCTGCGTGGTCAGGACGGGGCCGCCGGGCGCCTGCACTTTGACGTGGATGTGCTCGGTGCGCCCGGTGTACAGCCCGGGAACGACGGTGGTGAGGGAATAGGCGCCCTGCGTATCGCTGAACTGGTGGCCGCGCAGGGTGTAACCGGCGTTGTCATAGACGCCGTTGGCGTCGGCCTGCCAGAAATCCAGGAAGGCGCCGGCAACCGGCTTGCAGTCGGGGGTGAGGACATAACCGGTGAGGATTAGCTTCATCCCGGCGGTGTCGGTCTCGAGCAGCGAGGTGCGCTCGGGCGAGTTAGCCGTGTAGTAGGGGCCTTCGGTGAGGGCCGGGGTCAGGGAGGCGGGGGCCGTGCAGACCGGAGCGCTGAGGGCCGGGGCGGGCGGCTCGACCTGGGTTGCGGCTGCGGGCCCGGGCGCGGTGCCGGCCTCAGGCTCGGTGACGGCCCGGGCGGTGGGATCAGCCCCGGCGGTCGCTTCGGCCTTGCGATGGTGGGAGCGGGGGTTTCCGGGGCCGGTGCGCCGCAGGCCGCCAGCAGGATCAACGCCGCCAGCAGCAGGGCCAGGCGGGCGGTGGAGTTCATTCGTTTACCAATCCAATTCGGGGTCAATTTTATCCTCTTTCTTCAACAGTAAGATTTAACGGTTCTGAAGCCGGTACGGGATGCCAAAAAAGGTGTCTGCATCGAGAATCGCTTCGATGCGCAGGCGGTCGGCGTGGGAGGCGTACCAGATGAGCAGATCGGCTTTGCCCGGGCATGTGGTTGCATCAACTTCGACGCCCACATTTCCCGGGTGGATCTGCTCGATCTGGCGGATGACATCCCGGCGCCCGGCCACAACGCTTTCCACGAGTGATATTTCCGGCAGCTGCTCGCAGGGCAGGTAATGGCCCCGGTTGTCGTAGATGACATCATCCACCAAACGCCTGATCGAGTGCGTGCGGGTTTCGATCATCAGGAGGGCCAGGCAGGCAGCGCAGGCCAACATCCCCAGAATAAGGCCGCCAGCCCTCACCCGCGCAGTCAATCCGCACCCATCCCTGCACAACAGCCGGTCATGATGGCCTTATTATAGCGGTCTTTTTCGTTTTTGCCATCCCGCGCCATCCGTAATGCGTTTTTTCGATTGATCAGGATAAGTGTTGGCCGCGGCTGGCGTCACCCGGATAACTTCAGAAGCTTTTCAGGCCCACTGTGAAGCTGGATCAGACACGGGAGATCGCCTGTTTCGCGCCGGGGTATAATATTTGTACGGACAGGATAACACCGGCTGCCACCACGCGAATGCCCGGGATGTTTTGCGGTACAGTTGAGATGTTGTTTACCTGTATCAACAGGTAACCAGATAGTAACCCAGATGGTGTAGGAATTCAGTCATGAGAAAAGTTATTGTGCTTGAACATATCTCCCTGGATGGTGTCATACAGGCCCCCGGCGGGCCAGACGAAGATACCAGCGGCGGCTTCACGTATGGCGGGTGGATCGCGCCCTATTCCGACACGTTTCTTGGACGCTCCTGAGAAGGCAGATGAATTTGCCGTTCGACCTGCTGTTGGGGCGCAAAACCTTTGAAATCTGGGCGCCGTACTGGCGCAGCATGCGGACGCATGGCCGGGGGTCAACGCGGCGACCAAGTCCGTCGCCTCGAATACCTTGACGTCTGGCGAATGGCAGCCGGCCGTGTTCTTAAACGGAGATATTGCAGAAAAAGTCGCCAAAATCAAGCAACAGCCAGGGCCAGATTTGCACGTTGGGGAAGTGGTCATCTGATTCAGACGCTTATCCAGCATGATTTGGTCGATGTGTTCTGGCTGATGATCTATCCGATAACGTTGGGGGTTGGAAAGCGGTTGTTTGCCGGTGGCACGATCCCGATGGCGTTCAAGGTGACGGAAAGCAAAGTCACCCCGAACGGCGTCATTGTCGTGAATTACGAGCGTGCAGGCGGGATCACGACCGGAAGTTGATGGTGCGGTTTACAGATCGAAAGCAAAGAGACATCCATACCGACAGTTTGTAAACTCACCGGCGACCCGTCCGAGTTGAAATAATTTGAAAGGTTAACGCTAAAATACAAGGTAACTATGAAAAATCCCAATACACACAATCAACGCATCGCAAAAATGACCTTCGCTTCGGTCTATCCAATGTATCTCGTAAAGATCGAAAAGAAAGGCAGAACCGAAGGTGAATTGCATCAGGTCATCGAGTGGTTAACAAACTTTGATAATAAGAAGCTAGACGAACTGATCAAGGAAAATGTGACTTTTGAAACATTCTTCCAACAGGCTTCGCTCAACCCCAATGCGCACCTCATCACCGGAGTAATCTGTGGGGTTCGTTTGGAGGAAATTGAAGATCCTTTGACGCAGCAGGTAAGGTATCTGGATAAGCTGGTGGATGAGTTGGCGAAGGGCAGGAAGATGGAGAAGATTTTCCGCGGCTCGTGAAGGGTTGTGAAGCTTCATGACATTGATGGGTTGAGCATAAAATCTAGTTGGATTCGATCCAGAATTTGTGAGCAGTGCTCAGACCGGCGGCGCAATCAGGCGGTACACGCAGTCAGAGCCCGAGCAGGGTTAGTATATGAAGGAGGTTTGTGTTTATGCGCCATACTCGCCAGGAAGTCATCACGCGCACTATCCGGGAATTCGAACGCCTGGATCGTCTGGTTAACGACCTTACCGATCAGGATTGGAATAGATTGCTAACCAGATCCGAGACCAAAGACCCCTGGACCGTGAAAGATGCCTTAGCGCATATCACCCATTGGAAGGCTGATGAGGTCAGAAAAATCAAGAAACAACCCGTACCGGTAGAGGAGAAAGGGCTCAATTGGACGGATGGGAACCACCTCATCTACGAGCGTCGGCGAGATCGCTCCCCACAGGAGGCTTTAGCCTGGCACAGGCAAGTTCAGGTGGATGCACTGGCAGCGCTTCAAGCTGCACCTGAAGCATGGTTCACTGACCGGGAGCGCCGGCCTGAATGGCCCTTTGATCTTGACGGTCACTCCAGCTACCATCGCGTCAAGGATATCGAACACGCACTGAAAAAATCGACAAAGTGAATGTGGATCAGAGTAATCCAGATGAAGACACAAGGGCGGCGTCAGCGCCAGCATCGAGACCTGCATTTCTTGAACGAAGATGGTATGGTTGCCTGCAATCCCCGAGACCGTGAAGCTGCTCACCACGCTGAGGTTGAAGGCATTGCCACGGAGGATCCGCAAGCTGTGACCTGCGAGAAGTGCCGGGATATTATCCGAACGATGAGGAGCCGCAGGCATTCGGAAGATTGAGATACCCAAACACGAATCACAAATCCACACCAATCTTCCTTACCGCCGGCCCTGTTTGGTGACAAACAACACATGACATCCAATTGGAAATTCTGTAAAATATCATTGGTTGACGGATCCAGAGAAAGATGAAAGAAGAAATCGGAATTGAAGACCTGGCGCCCTGGTTGGTCATCATCTTCACCTTGATCGGGGGTTTTCTGCGCACGTTTCTACTCGATAGCAAAGGGTTGTGGTTGGATGAAACATTCAGCGTGTGGCTGGCAAACCAGAGCCTTGCCGATATGCTGCACTGGATCGTCAAGATTGACCAACACCCACCCCTGTATTATCTTCTGCTGCATTCCTGGATAGCCTTCAACGGGGATACCCCCTATGATGTCCGCCTGCTCTCTGCCCTGTTCGGCGCAGGCACAATCCCGATCATCTACCTGACCGGCAAACGCGTATCTGGCGCGGTGGTGGGATTGGCGGCCGCCGTGTTTCTGACTTTTTCGCTATTCCACATCTACTATGCCCAGGAAACGCGCATGTACACCCTGCTGACCTTCAATGCAGCCGTAGCGATTTATGCCCTGGTCAGGCTGATGACGGATGCGCGCTCGGTCATGCCCATCGGCAGCCAGTTTCGGGAAACCCTGCATACCTGGCGCACCGGCGGGGCTGTGGCACCGGACCGCCGAGATGAGTTCCGCTATCAGGCTGAGACCCCCCGGAGCGGATGGAGGGCCTGGTTCTCCCGCCAGCGTTGGCCATTCATCCGGGCGATTGAGACTGACCTGGCCTGGGTTGCACTGATCGTATTCACGGCTGCCACCCTGCTCAGCCACAACACGGCGGTCTTTTTCTTTTTGCCACCAATCTCTTTGTTTTTGGCCTGATTCTCTATCAAAGAATAAAGAAATCAGGGGCTGCACCTGCCTTTCAGGCTCCCTCTCTGGCGAATTGGATCAAGGCTCAGATTGGTATCCTCATCCTATGGAATCCATGGATCCTCGTCTTTGTCAGGCAAGCCAGCCGAGTATCTCAGGAATTTTGGATCCCGAAACCAACCTGGGACAGCATTGCTGAGACGCTCCGACTCTTATTGAATGCCTCTGCGCCAGGTCTATCCAGCCAGGTCGTTATGATGTGGATCCTGTGCGTTGTGCTTTGTTTGGGGCTGGTGTCTTCCGGTGTGAACTTTCAATCTTCCTGTTTCTGGCTCCCCTGTTCGCCGTCCCCTTCCTCGGCGGGCCCTCGTGAGCATTCCCGGCCGATTTTTTCTGATCGAACCCTGATCTGGATCACGATGCCGGCCTTCCTGCTGCTGGCGAGGTATCGTTCGACTTAAGATTCCGCCTGCTTATGATCACCGTGGTGGCGATATTAACAAACTCCCTGTTTTCCACCGTCGATTATTACAGGTTCTATCAAAAAGAGGATTGGTACAGCGCCGCCGGTTATGTCGCCCTTTCGCCGGAAAGGATGATCTGGTCCTTTTCAACTCAAACTT
Source organism: uncultured beta proteobacterium (assembly GCA_963709525.1). GTDB lineage: Bacteria > Pseudomonadota > Gammaproteobacteria > Burkholderiales > Casimicrobiaceae > CAIWHR01. The sequence goes on along the minus strand of CAVPXB010000018.1, from coordinate 62,538 downwards.
TGTGATCATCCCATTCGACTCTTATTTCAAAACCTACGAAGAACATTATTCCGTCCGGGTGGAGAAACGTGGAATTCCGCTCGATCTGTTCGATAGCAGCGTTCTTGAGCCCAGGATGACGGATAAGGATATGCCCGGGTTAATTTGATTGTTGACGCGCATAACCAAGTCTGGCTCGTGTACAGCCATGACCGTACACCGATCCATTGGGGCTGATCCGCAACCGTTTGCATCCCGGAAGAAATTAATCCAGAACAGCAAATTTTGCGGGGGCCGGTTCAATTATATGGCAATCCCTGAGCCCGGTTAAGAAAAACCGTTAACCACGAACGACACGAAATACACGAACCCCGCCCCGGCATTCGTAGCCTTTCATCTGTGGATGGCCAGGGCCTGTTTCCACATGCCCTGAACCCCGTGGAGAGGAATGCACGGGCTGCTAGATGGGGAGGTAGCGGGATTTCGATGGATGAAGGGCCGGGCGAGAGATTGCTTCACTCGCCAGGAGCGCTGGTTCGCAATGACATTGGCGGACCTCTTTTTTTTTTTTTTTTTTTTTTTTTTTTTTTTTTTTTTTTTTTTTTTTGCCGGGGCTTGCTTCCACCGGCCTTTGAACCCCCGGGCATCGGAATGCACGGGCTGCAGGAGGGAGCTGACCGGCTACTGGCCGCGGCGAGCGAGAGGCAGGTAAATGCGAAAGCCAACGTCCTGAATGGCGAAAACGCCGCCGCCGTAGGTGGCGGCGTACACACGGGCCGGCTGCAGCGGGTCGATGGCCAGGGCGCGCACATCGGTGTTGGTCAGGCCGGTGTTCAGCGGCCTTCCAGCTTGCGCCGCCGTCCATGCTTTTCAATATCCCGGTCAGCGTGCCGGCGTACAGGGTGGACGGCCGGGCCGGGTGGATGACCAGGGCGGGCGCGCATAGGTATTGTCCCACCCTGCAGTCACCTTGCTCCAGTGCCCGCCGCCGTTAATGCTTTTATATTGCGCGCCATCCCCGCCGGCGTAGAGCGTCACGAGCGGCGCCGGGTGAATCGCCAGGGTCTGCACATAGGCATAATCATCCAGACCGTCGTTGGCGGGCTGCCAATTTCGGCCGCGGTCTGTGGACTTGAAGACGCCGCCGCTGCCGGTTAGCGGCATCCAGGGTAGCGGGATTTTGCGGGTCAACCGCCAGAGCATCCACATCCAGGGCGGTCAGGCCGGCGCTGCGTTCTTTCCGACCTGGCCGCCATCCTCGCTTTTGTAGACGCCATCCAGCGTGCCGGCATAGAGCGTATCCGGGTCGAGTGGGTCGATGACCAGGGCGAGCAGGAGGGTATTGGTGATGCCCGTGCTGGCAGGAGCCCCCCTCCAGCCGCCGTCGAGGCTTTTAAACACGCCATCGGGCGTGGCCAGGTGGAGCATTTTCTGGCGTGAGAGGGTCGATCACCACGGTGCGAACATACCGGATGGATAGGCCGGTCTCGACGGCGCTCCAGCTCATGCCGTGCTGCGTGGTTTTGAACAGCCCGTCTTCGCTGCCGGCAAACAGGCTGGCCGGGCCAGCGGGTTGACGGCCCAGGGAAATCACCCGCGAGGCGGTCAGGCCACGGTTGGCGGCAGTCCAGGAAGCGGCTCCATCTGTGCTGGCGAAGACGCCGCCGCCATCCGTGCCGGCGAACTGGCTGCCAGCGCCCAGCGCCAGCGCCCAGACATAGGTATTCGCCAGGCCGCTGCTCAGCCTTGGCCCAGTCCATCCCCACGTTGATGCTCTTGTAAACGCCGCCGCCGTGCGTCCCGGCGTACACCACGCCCGGAGCGGCCGGGTCGAGGGCCAGCGCCCCAGACAAAATTATTATTAAAGGGGGAAGGGTTCGCCGGGTTCCACAACCCGCCGCCGTTGGTGGAGCTGTACGCCGGGCCGCTGTACAGTCCGGCGTACAGGGTATCCGGGGCAGCCGGGTCGATCCTCGGGCGCGCACTGCGTTGGCGGGCAGGCCGGCGCTGGCGATATTCCAACTGTCGCCGCCATCTTCGGTTTTGAACACGCCGGTGTAGGTGCCGGCGTAGAGCGTGTCCGGCGCTGCCGCGGGTAATCGCCAGGGCGTGGATGCCGGTTACGGGCAGCCCGGCGCTGGCCGGGCTCCAGGATTGGCCGCCGTTGAGGCTTCTGTACACAGCGCTGCCCACGCAGGCGTAGAGGTTGGCCGGGGTCACGGGGTCCACCACCAGGGCGCTGATGTAGTTGCTTAGCGTTCCGGTCATACCGGTGCTGGCTTCGATCCAGCTACCGCCGCCGTTGATCGATTTGAAGACGCCGCCGCCCCACGAGCCGGCGTAGATTATCGTGGATGTTATCGGGTTTATCGCCAGGGTTTCAATCTCAACCGATGCCAGGCCGTCGCTGGCCGCGCTCCAGTGAGCGCCGCCGTCGATGCTCTTGAACACGCCGCTGCCCGCCGACCCGGTTTGTCGTGTTTCAGCGACGCTTCATGCAGCTTTCCCCGTGGATGTCGTTGTTTGGCGACGAGCTGGCCGCAAAACGTCAGTGAAACAGACTGCCGCCCCAAGGCTTGCTGGCGCCCGGGAACACATCCTCCAGACGCTCCATCCTGCGCCGCAGATCGTCGACGACGCCCTTCAGGTCCTTTTCGTTCTCGACGACGCGCGGCGTGATGAACATCACCAGCTCGGTGCGGTTGTTCTTCAGCGATCTGGCTGCCGAACAGCCCGCCGATGATCGGGATGCGCGACAGGAGCGGCAGCCCGCTGCCGACGAATTCTGCTTGTCTCGCTGATGAGCCCGCCCATCACCATCGTCTGCCCCGACTGGACGCTCGAGGATCGACTGCAGCGAACGCGTGTTGATCGGCGGCGCCTGATCGCAGGTCGGTCGACAGGTCGCCCGGATCGCTGACTTCGACCTGCACGTCGAGCTTGACCAGCCCGCCCGCGTTGATGTGCGGCGTCACCTGCAGCAGCACGCCGGTGTCGATGTACTGCGACGTCGTCGTGACCGCGTTGTCGCCCGCTCCGGTACCGGTGCCGACGAAGGTTTGCTGGCAGATCGGGATCTTGTCGCCCGACCTTGATCGTCGCCTTCTGGTTGTCGAGCGCCGCGAGGTGCGGATTGGCGATGACCTTGGTGTCGCCGTACGTGTCCAGCAGGCGCAGCACCGCCTGGACGCCGCCGGGGAAGATTCGCGTTGTTGATGATGTAGGCTGAAGCCCCTTCGCGAGCGCGAGGCCGGCGAGCGATCTGCCGCCGACGCCGTCGACAGGTTGCCGGTGTCCGTGCTTCCGTTGCCGGTGAACAGGCCGCCGGCCGCGGCCTGACGGCGCGCCGCCCTTGAACAGCCACTCGACGCCGAACTGGAGCTCGTCGTTCAGCGTCACGCTCGCGATCGTGACCTCGATCATCACCTGCCGCGACGGGATGTCGAGTTTCTTCAGCGCCGCCTCGATGACCGCGTATTCGCCGCGTCGCGACGATCAGCAGCGTGTTGTTGTCCTTGTCGGCCACCACCTGGATGTTGCGCACGACGCCGAGGCCCTCGGCGGCGCGCGCGATCGCCTGTGCGATCGGGCCCGGCTGCGCCGGCGTGGCGTGGCCACCTGGATCGTCGGCGTGGCGCCGGCCGCCGGTCTGCGGCTGGAATGCCGGCGGCGAGACGATCGTCCCCGCCGGGGTGCCGGGCGCGAGCGTCGGCGCGCCGGCGCGTGCGCCGCCGGCGCCGCACGCCCGGTGAACGCCTGCTGCAGCAGCGGCCCGAGCTTCTCGGCACGCTGGTTCTGCAGGTGAAGACGTAGAAGCGCGGGCCTTCGCCGCAGCGCCGCGCTGATCGAGGCGCGTCGATCCACTTCTTCGCCTCGTCGAGGTACGCGGGCTGCGGCGTGATGACGAGCAGCGCATTCATCCGCTCGATCGGGATGATGCGCAGGATGCCGGTCAGCGGGCTGGTGTTGCGGTCGCCGATGCACCTTGTCGAGCTCCTGCACCGACCGTCTTCACGTCGGCGTTCTGCAGCGTGAACAGGCCCACCGACATGCCCGACATCCAGTCGACGTCGAACGTGTCGATCGTGTCGAGCAGGTGCTTCAGCTCGCGCTCGGCGCCGGACAGGACCAGCAGGTTGCGCAGGTCGTCGGGACGCACGGCGGCGGCGTCCTTCGCGAACGGCTCGAGGATGCGCATCATCTCGCGCACGCCGATGTAGCGCAGCGGGACGATCTGCACCGAGAACCCGGCGGCAGCGAGCGCTGCGAGTTGCCGAGCTGCGGCGTGACGTTGCCGCGCACGGCGGCCGCGCTCGGCAGCGACCTTGTAGAGGCCGTCCTCCTTCACCATCGTGGCGCCGTTCATCCGCAGCAGCGTCTCGAGCGTGGCGGGCAGCGCCTCGCGCGGGATGCCCGACGACGTGCGGATCGTCACCTGCCCGCCGACCGCCGCGTCGATCGTGTAGCTCTCGTTCAGGATGTCGCCGAGGATGTTGCGGACGACCTCGCGCAGGTCCGCGCCTTCGAAGTTGAGCACGACCCCGCCGCCGGCCGGCTGGACCGGCGGGCCGGGCGGCAGGCCGCCGCCCGGGCTGCTGGCCCTTCACCAGCGACGCCGGTGCCCTTGAAGATCTTCGCGCGCTCGTCGGCGGTCGGCAGGCCCGGCGCCTGCGCGCGCTGGCCGCGGCATCGGCGAGGCCGGCGAGATCGCCGGGCGTCGGCGCAGCGGCGTGGTGCGCTGCGCCGTCTGCGCCCGGCGTCGACTGCGGTGTCCGTCCTGCGGCGTCGCGCACGCGCACGAGGAGGGCGGCGACCAGCGCCACGGCCCATGGCACGGAGAGTTGTTTGGTCATCATAGTTTTCCGATGGCATGCCGCGGCGATCGCACGGGCAAGCGCTGTCGTCGGCCCGCAGTACGGGCGACGGCCGCGTTGGCGGCACGCCACGGCGCGCTCCCGGTACCTCTGGTCCGATCTGCTCCCAGCGGATCGGATCGACCGCCGGCGGCGGCGCCCGGCGCCGGGGCGCGGCGCGCCGCGGCGTGGCGGCGCCCGCCGGACCGCTGCCGGCGGCCGCCTGCGGCCGCCGGGCCGCCCGGCGGCGCTCGGCGAGCGTCGCCGGCATCCGCGGCTGCGGCGGCCCGCCGCCGGCACGGCGTGCGGCCGTCGCCGGCAGCGCGGCGCATGCCGGGTGGCCGTCCGGCATGCCGCGGTGCCGCGCGGCGCGCAGCGGGCGGTGGCGCGGTCGGCCGCGGATTGGTCGCGACCTTGAGCACCAGCTCCTCGGATTCGTCGCCCAGCGCGAGCCTGACCCGGTCGGGCTTCACTTCGGCCACGAGCATGCCGTTGATCGATTCTCCCGGCCTGCACGCGCCGCGACTTGTTGCCGGCGATCTCGCGCAGGAACGCCGTGCTCTTGCCATCGACCACCGTCGTGCCCGGTCAGCGCGAACTGCCCGCGCTGCATCCGCGGCTTGCCGGCCTGCGGCGAGCAACGGCGCCGGGCGGCGGGTCGGATTGAAGAGCGTGCGCTGGACCGTTTCGGTGCGCGCAGCCACGCCGCCCGCGATCGCGTATTCGGGCAGCAGCGCCACGGCGACCGGCTTCGGCGCGATCGCCTCGGCGGGCGGCGGACGCTTGTCGACGGCGCGGCCCCAATCGGTCTCCCAGCCGATGAGCGCCGCCAGCGCCAGCAGCGGCAGCAGCCACCAGAGGGCGACCGCGCGTCGAAGGCGAGAAGTCGTTCATGGGCGTTCACCTTCCCTGTCGGCTTTCCGGGCTCGGCGAACGCGTATCCGGCGACGTCGAGCTGCACGTTGATCTTCGGGCTCCTGGCCGGGCGCGGGCTTGAATCCGCGGAACGCGTTGAGCGGCCGCATGGACATGCTGTCGACCACGAGATACGGCGGCTGCGCCTCGATCGCGTACAGGATCTTCTGCAGCGCCGGCGTCGACGCGAAGAACTGCACGGTGACGACGATCTGCCGGAACCGACCGTCGTCCCGGGTCCCTGGTTCTGGCTGGTGGTGATGCGCCCGCCGTTGCCCTCGATCGCGGCGCGGACCTAGTTCCTGCAGCTCGGCGCCGGCGAGATTCGGCGCGGTGTTCTTGAGGAAGAAGCGGCGCCCGTCCTTCTCGCGCATCGCGTCGAGCGCCTTGCGGTACTCGGGCGCCTGCGCGGCGACGCGGCGATAGCGTTCGAGCCGGTCGGAGACGTCCGCGATCGTGTCGTCGTAGTGCCTGTGCAGCAAATAGAGCGGCAGCAGCACGACCGACAGCGCCAGCACCGCCGCGACAACGAGCAGCGCGACCGCGAGCGCGCGCTGCTGCGACGGGGCAAGCCTGGCGATCGCCGCGTTCATGGCGACGTCCTCCCCGTTCGGCGGGAGCCGTCGCCGCGCCGGTACGGCCGGACCCGACGGCTCAGCCGCCGCCGACTGCGGGCGCGAGGCGGCATTGGCGGTGCGGCACGGCGGCGCGCCGGGGTGCGGCGACGTTCTCGGCGGCGCCGCGGCGGCAGGCGCCGGAACGGCCGGCGGGGCTGGTGCCTGCCGGCTTCACCGGTGCGGCGCTGGCGCCGGCGGCGCACTGGCCCGTCGCCGCCGATGGCGTGCGGGCGCCGCGGGCGCGGCGGCGGCGCCGGTGGAGTGGCAGCGGACGCGGGCGGGCGCGCGCCTCCCTGCCCGCGGGCTCGCCAGCTCGACCGGCTGCGGCGGCGGCAGCGGCTTCAGCTGCGCGCTCAGGTCGAAAATCTCGCCCGGGCCGGGCTGGATCTTCGTCGTCGGCGACCGCGGCGCCGCCTGCTCGAACAGCTTTCGACTCCTCGAGCAGCGAAATGAGCCGCCCCGCATTCGCGCTCTCGCCGCGCAGCCGGATTTCGCGCCGCGCTTCCTTGCCCCTGGCCGCGCTCTTCATCTCGAACTGCGTCAGCCAGGTGTCGTCGGGGAGCAGCCTGGTGACGTCCTCGACCAGCTGCACGGCGGCGGGAACGCGTATTTCTTCTGCAGGGCGAAGTTGTAGTCGCCGGTGAGCCGCTCGAGTTGCTCGCGCAGCGCGTCGACGCATCGGCCTGCACGCGCGCCTGCTTGGCGAGCTGCATCAGGTCGATGGCGTACCCGCGCTTCTGCCAGATCGGGAGCGCGACCGCGACCAGCGGCGACCGCCGCGATCAGCACGAGCGGCACCCAGATGCCCAGCCGGCGCCACGCCGCGGTCTCGGGCCGCTCCGTCATCCGGCAGCAGATTGAGCGCGTCCGGGCGGCCTGCGCCGGGCCCTGCACGGCGGCCTCCGGCGTCACGCCGACGACAATCGCGCCCCAGCTTTCCGCCCGCCGCCGCGCCTGATCCACGACCGTCGGCAGCGCCGCCGCCCAGTCGACGCGGATTTCCTTCTTCGCGGATCGCGTCCGATGACGACCGCGTCGAAATAGACCTCCTCGGGCTTGAACGGCGTGTGACGGTCGAGGTCCCAGGCGAGCGCCTGTCCGAGGTTTTCCTCGACCGCCGCAGGGAGCACGATGGTCTTGCGCAAGACCTGCGACCGCGGCAGCGCGACGGCGACTTTGGCGGCCGCAGCGCCTCGAGCCGCCATTCTCCATCGCGGCAGCGCATCGATCGCTGCGCGCCCGGCCTGGCGACCGCCGCCGGGTCGCCGGCCAGCGGGATGCGCGCGACTTCCGCTGAGCCCAGCGCGCCCTCGCGACGCCGCGGCACCCACAACACGGCGACGTCCGCATCGAACGCCAGCACCGGCCGAGCGCGGCGACGCCGCACCGCGTTGCGCGGTGCCGACGGGACCAACGGCGCGAGCTCGCCCACCCACCAGCGCCAGAACGCGCGGAGTCCGAGCCGTGCGCGAGATCGCGCAGCCGCCTGCGCAAATCAAGGTTGCCTGTTCCATCGCTTCTGCATTGCGTCTCGGTGGCGGCGGCAGGGTTCGGGCCGGCGGCGGGGCGCGCCCTCCTGCCAGAGCAGCACGACCACCGGCCGCTGCGGATCCGCCGACGGACGCAGCACCGCATCGCGGATGAAGGTTACACCATCGGGCAGCCGCGCCTCGCGCCTGATCCGCCAGACCGGGATCGCGCCGCCGCCGAACCCCTGCGCCTGCGGGAACGGCGGAACCGGCAGCCGGTTCGCCGGGCTTCCTGCGTGCGCCAGGAACGTATCGACGACGTCGGCGGTCACGCCGGGCAGCGCGAGCAACACGTCGCGGGAGGCGGTCGCCGCATTGATTCCGCGCGCCGGTACGAATAGACGGTGAGCGCCTCCGCGATCCGCGCGAACAGCGCCGGCGTCATTCCCAGCACGCGCCGCAGCTCGCCCACGGTTTCGAACGACGCGTTGCGGGTCGATAGCTGCGGCCGGCCGCGCGGTAATCGGACTCTTCCGCGCCGTTGGGGCGACGCAAATCGTCCGGATCGCGCCAGTCGACGATGGCATCGACGAGCTTCTGGGCGGCGTCCGCATCGAGTCCGCCGACCGCCGTCAGGAGCCCCTTGAGCAGCGGCTCGGGGGCCATGTTGAGATCGATCTTCGCGGACTCGTCGACGGCACGCGCGACGATCGTCACCTCGCCATCCGTCCAGGTGTGCGCCTGGCCGTCGGCCAACCAGATGTCGGCAAGATTGCGCGGCCGTTGCAGCTCGAAAGCGACGCGTTCGACAGCGCCGTCGGCAATCGCCCGCACCTGTGCCAGCGACAAGGCGTTGCGCGCGGACAGCGCCTCGCTGCGCATGCTGAACGCGAACCCGCTGCCGATGACGGTCAGGAGCATCGTGAGCCACAGCACCACGATCAGCGCGATGCCGCGCTGGCGTCCTCCATATCTGGCGGCACGTTGCGGTATCGGCTGTAGGAGCGGCTTCAGCCGCGAATGTGCCGTGCGAATTGTCGAATCGCGGCTGAAGCCGCTCCTACATGGAATCATCCGCATGCGCATCACCCCATCCCCGCGCAGACGCCGCGTGCCGGATCCCAGGCGCGACACCCCGCCTCGGGCGCGCGACGCGGCTCGACCACCAGCACCGGCCACGCCGGACCACGCTCGGGCCTGACCTCGACGCGGATGAGTTCGGGCAAGCGCTGCCGGTCTTCCCAGCGGTCGCGCCATGACGGCTCGCTGTCCGCTTGCGAATTGGCATCGCGGCCAAAATACCCGATCTTCAGTTCGGCAATCCCCTTCGCCAGCACCGAGCGCTCGGGCTTGTCGAACCGCGGCTCCTCCACGGCATCGGGTTCGGGGATCACGCGCTCCAGCACCAGTTCGTTGCTGGTCCCGGCACGTGCCAGCACCAGCCGGAAAAAGAACACGCCGCCGTCGATGACCCGCGGCGGCAGGGCCGCGGTGTAACGGATTTCGTCGCGTTCGCCGCCAAACATCAGCGGCAGACCCACCGCCTTGCGGATGCGTTGCGGGTACTGGGCCGACAGTTGCCCGCGCAGGAACTCCTGCGTTTGCCGCATCTCGGACACCTCGCCGGCCTTGGCCTCGCCGCTGTCCCAGCTGCGCGCCGAAAGCGACACCGAACCCACGAGCACCGAACCCATGATGGCGAACAGCAGCAGCGCGATCGACGAGTTCAAGCAGCGTGAAGCCGGATTCGCAGCCGGATCGACGATTCATCGCGACTCCCGGGCACCGATGCGCGTGGTCGCCAGCGCGAAACTGCGGCGGCCGCCGACCGGCGACGGAAATGTCACCTCGACGACGACGCGGTAGAGGCGCGTCGGCAGCGACTCCGACGCGCGCTCGACTTCGGGCTCGGTGCCCGGAGGAACCCAGGGCGTGACGCTGGCGGTCCACTCGATGCCGCCATCCTCGACCGACCCCGAACGCGTGCCTTCGCGCAGCGGCCTGGCGCTTGCGGTTTCGGCCAGCACGCTGTCCGCGACCAGCACCACCCGGCTGTACTCGTCGGCGGCGCTGACGTTGGCGAGCGAGCCCGCGAACAGGCGGAACAGCGCCGTCGCGACCAGCGACAGGATGACGAACGCGACCAGCACCTCCAGCAGCGAAAAGCCGCGGCTCTGGCGACGCTGCGCGGAGTATCGAGTGCGGTGCGATGGCATGCGCATCGGTCAATCGAGGATCGCGACCCGGCCGGTCAGCCAGTCGACGTCCACCTCGTACTTGCGCTCGCCCGCGGCCATCGTCACCCGGCCGCCGTTCGAGCCTCCATCGGGGTAGAAACGGATGGCCCCGGCCTTGTCGGAAATTAGATCGCTCTGCGCGGTGAAGAGCTTCAACTCGACGTCCTTCGGCAACGCGATCTCGCGCGGGTCGCGATCGACGCGGAACACGCGCCGCTCGAGATCGATGCTCACGAAGGACTCGCGCCGCGTCGCCAGCGCATCGCTGCGCGCCAGGCGCAATGCCGCTGCCATCTGCCGCGCGGCGCTCTTCAACTCGGTCGTCGACACGCCGCTCCCGATCCGCGGATACACCATCGCCGCGACGATCGCCATCAGCGACAGCACGATCAGGAGTTCGAGCAGCGTCACCCCGCGTGTTGCACCGCGCGCATGCCGGTCGGGAGGTGACGCGCGGGCGATCATTGCGCGCTCGAGATGTCCTTGTCGACGCCCTCGCCGCCTTCCTTGCCATCGGCGCCGAGCGAGATGATGTCGTACGGGCCCTTCGTCCCCGGCGACAGGTATTTGTACTCGTTGCCCCAGGGATCCTTGGGCAGCGTGTTCTTCTTCCAGTACGGGCCGTTCCAGTTGGCGGTGCCGGCCGGCGCGCTGATCAGCGCCTGCAGGCCGTCCTGCGACGACGGGTAGCGGCCGATCTCGAGCTTGTAGAGGTCCAGCGTCTGCGAGATCTGGCCGATTTCGATCCTCGCCGCGTCCGCCTTGGCCTTTTCGCCCTTGCCGATGAAGTTGCCGCCGACGATGCCCAGCACGATGCCGATCAGCACCAGCACGACGAGGATTTCGATCAGCGTCATGCCGGACTGGCGCGCGCGATGTCGGATTCGAATGCTCATGTTTGCTTCCTTCCAGCAAGAATTGCCTCGCCACGGCCACCCTGTGACCCTTCGTTGGCAAGGGTTAGACAGAAATCACCGGACGAGTTCGCTCATCCCCATCACGCCCAGCAGGATCGAGAACACGATCCCGCCGATCATCACCGCGAGCCCGAGTATCAATGCGGGTTCGAGCACCGCAAGGAAGCGCTTGACCGCCATGGCCACCTCGCGGTCGTAGACCTCGGCCACGCGGTTGAGCATTTCCTCGAGCCGCCCCGACTCTTCTCCCACCAGGATCATCTGCGTGGCGAGCTTCGGATACAGCCCCGTTTCGGCCAGCGGCCGGCCGAAACCCTTGCCTTCACGCAGACGCGCGATCACGCCATCGAGCGCGTTGGCAAGCACGCTGTTGCCCAGCGTTTCCTTGACGATGGCGAGCCCCGCGAGCAGCGTGACGCCGTTGCCGAGCAACGTGGACAGCGTCCGCGAAAAGCGCGCGACCTCGACCTTGGTAACGAGATCGCCGACGAGCGGCCAGCCGAGCAGGCGTGCGTCCCAGCGCGCGCGCACCCTGGGCGATTTCATGTGCCGGCGCATCCAGGTGATCCAGAGCGCGACGCCGATGGCCACCGCCCACCACCAGTGGCGCATGAAGGTGCCGACGACGACGACGATCTCGGTGGGCAACGGCAGCGCTTTTCCCGCCTGTTGAAACGTCTGCTCGAACTGCGGCACCACCCAGATCAGCAGCACCATCACCGACAGCACGGCGACGCCGATGAGGATGACCGGATAGATGAGCGCGCTCTTCACGGTCTCGCGCAGCTCCTTGTTGCGCTCCATCGTGTCGGCGAGGCGCGTCAATACGACCCCGAGCGCGCCGCCGGCCTCGCCGGCACGGACGATGTTGACGTAGAAGCGCGAGAATACGTCGCGTCGCGCATCGAGCGCCTGCGACAGCGCCTTGCCGCCGCGCACGTCGTCGCGGATCTGCTGCAGCATCGCCGCGACCAGCGGCGTGGAGGCGAGGCCGATCAGCAATTCGAGCGCGCGATCGAGCGGCAAGCCCGCGCGCAGCAGCGTTGCCAGCTCGCGCGTCATCGACATCAGGTGATCGCTCGTGACCTTGCGGGGCGCGAACAACGAGCGCCGGGGCGCCCTGCCCGGGCCACGCGCCGCGGCGGCGGCGAGCGCGCCGGACGCCGGCACCACCTGCATCGGCATCAGGCCCTGGTCGCGCAGGCGGCCGACGATCTCGCTCTCGCTGGCGGCGTCGAGCTCGCCGGCGGCAACTTCGCCGGCAGCGTTGACGGCCTTGTAGCGATAGACGGGCATGGCCTTACGCCCGCGCTAGTACCGCGCCCCATGAGTTTGCGTACATGCCGAGAGCCGCATCCGCGCGGCAGCGGCACGAAGCGAACCGCAGCAATAGCCCATGCTATTGCGAGGATGAGCGACAAAGCCGATGACGATGCGGGGCGGTTCGAACATAGCGAAACTCATGGGGCGCGGTACTAGGCAAAAGGACGCGCTCATGGGCATTCAGGCTTCGCGCGTGACGCGCAGCACTTCCTCGATCGTGGTCACGCCCTTGACCGTTTTGCGCAAGCCGTCCTCGTACATCGTCTGCATGCCTTCGCCGACGGCCGCGGCACGCAGATCGGTGGCCGTCGCGTGCTTCATCACCAGACTGCGCAGCGGATCGGTCATCGGCAGGATCTCGATGATGCTGATGCGACCCGAGTAGCCGGTTTGCGCGCACTGCGGGCAGCCCTTGGCGCGCCACAGCGTGACCTCGCCGCCCGCGGGCGCGAAGCGCGCCAGCCCCAGTTCGGCCACGACCTCCGGCAAGGCGGTGTACGGCTCGCGGCAATGCACGCACAGCGTGCGCACCAGGCGCTGGGCGAGGATGCCGATGATCGTCGAGGTGAGGAGATAGTCGTCCATCCCCATGTCGAGCAGCCGGTTGACGGTGGCCGCCGCGTCGTTGGTGTGCACGGTGGACAACACCAGGTGGCCGGTGAGCGCCGACTGCACGGCGATCTGCGCGGTCTCGAGATCGCGGATTTCGCCGATCATGATGACGTCCGGATCCTGGCGGACGATCGAGCGCAGCGCGTTGGCGAAGGTCAGGTCGATCTGCGGCTTCACCTGGATCTGGTTGATGCCGGGCATCTGGTACTCGACCGGGTCCTCGACGGTGAGGATCTTGACGTCGGGCTTGTTGAGGCGATCGAGCGCGGTGTAGAGCGTCGTCGTCTTGCCGGAACCCGTGGGCCCGGTGACGAGCAGAATGCCGTGCGGCTGCATCAACACGTCGAGGAAGATCTTGAGCGTGTCGTCCTCGAAGCCCAGCTTCTTGAAATCGAGTGCGACGCCACCCTTGTCGAGAATCCGCATCACCACCGACTCGCCGTGCATCGTCGGCACCGTCGACACGCGCAGGTCGATCTCCTTGCCCTGCACGCGCAGCCGGATGCGCCCGTCCTGCGGCAGCCGGCGCTCGGCGATGTCGAGGCTGGCCATGATCTTGATGCGCGAGATCACCGCGGCCGAGAAGCGGCGCGGCGGCGATTCGACTTCGTGCAGCACGCCGTCGATGCGATAGCGCACGACGAGCCGATTCTCGAAGGGCTCGAAATGGATGTCGGAAGCGCGCGCCTCGAGCGCATTGGTGATGACCAGCGAAACGAGGCGGATGACCGGCGCCTCGGCCGCCAGATCCTTCAATTGCTGCACATCGGCGTCGAAGGACAGGTCGTCGCCGCGGGTCTCGACGTCGCCGAGAATCTGCCCCACCGCCGAGCGACCGGCGCCATAGAGCCGTTCCAGCGCGGCTTCGAGATCGGTGGGGATGGCCACCAGTGGCTTGACCTCGCGGCCGGTCACCATCCGGAAGGCGCCGATCGTGTATTCGTCGGTCGGGTCGGCCATCGCCAGCGCCAACTCGGTCTCGCTTTCACGCACCGGGAGCGCCCGCGACTCGCGCAGGAAACGCGGCGACACGCGCTCCTCGAGGATCGGAAATTCGGGATAGCCGGCCGCTTCGAGGAACGGCAGCCCGAGCTGGGCTGCCAGCGCTTCGGCAACGTCGCGTTGCGCGCACAGGCCCAGCGTGACCAGCAGCGCGCCGATCTTCTCGGGGGTTTCCTGCTGCAGTCGCAGCGCGCGGTCGAGCCCGGCAGCGTCGAGCTTGCCGCGTTCGATCAGAATTTCGCCTAGACGTTTTCGGGCCGGGATATCCACGGGTTCGCGCGGAAGAATGGAGGGCTGTCGCTGTCGGACAGGAAATTCATCCGAAAATTCGCTGCCAAAACGAGCGAAGCATCATACCACGGCGCGCCCCCGCCGACAGCGAATTTAGCCGCAGGAATCAATGATTTGCGAGCGAATCTTGGTGCAATCTGTCGCCATGCCCCGACGTTTTCGCCGTGGGTGTCGCCACTGCCCGACGCTCGCCGCGATTTCGGGGTCAGACAGCCACGACCGGCGGAATCGCGGGCGGCAATGCGAGTCGCGAACGCGCCATCAGACGAGAAACGCCTTCCCGGCCCGCGCGAGGGTGGTCGCGATATCGTCGTCGGTATGCGCCGCCGAGACGAACCCGGCCTCGAACGCGCTCGGCGCCAGATAGACGCCCGCGTCGAGCATGGCGTGGAAAAAGCGGTTGAAGCGCGCCTTGTCGCAGGCCATCACCGTGTCGTAGGTGTCCGGCACCGCGGCCGCGAAATAGAGCCCGAACATGCCGCCCACGCTGTTGGCGGCGAACGGCACGCCGGCGCGCGCTGCCGCCGCCGTGAGGCCATCGCACAGCGATCGGGTCGTCGCGGCCAGGCGATCGTAGAAGCCGGGCGCCTGGATCTCCTTCAGCGTCGCGAGGCCCGCAGCGACGGCCACCGGATTGCCCGACAGCGTCCCCGCCTGGTAGACCGGGCCGAGCGGCGCGATCTTCTCCATGATCGCGCGCTTGCCGCCGAAGGCGCCGACGGGCATGCCGCCGCCGATGACCTTGCCCAGCGTCGTCAGGTCCGGCGTGATGCCGAAGAGCCCCTGGACGCCCTGCGGGTGGACCCGGAAGCCGGTCATCACCTCGTCGAATATCAGCACCGCGCCGTATTTGTCGCACAACGCCCGCAAACCGGGCAGGAAGTCGCTTCGCGGCATGATGAGGTTCATGTTGCCGACGATGGGCTCGACGATCACGCAGGCGATGTCGTCGCCGTCCGCCTTGAACATCGCTTCCGCCGCCGCAAGGTCGTTGTAGGGCAGCACGATGGTCTCGTTGGCGATCGCCGCCGGCACCCCCGCCGACGACGGCTGGCCGAAGGTGAGCGCACCCGACCCGGCCTTCACCAGCAGGCTGTCGCCGTGGCCGTGGTAGCAGCCCTCGAACTTCACGATCTTGCTGCGCCCGGTGTAGCCGCGGGCGAGCCGCAGCGCCGACATCGTCGCCTCGGTGCCGGAGGAGACGAGGCGCACCATCTCGATCGACGGCAGCAGGCGCGCGAGCGTCTCGGCCATCTCGATCTCGATCTCGGTCGGCGCGCCGAACGACAGTCCCCTTGGCGCCGCTTCGATCACCGCGCGCACGACCGCGGGGTGCGCGTGTCCGAGAATCGCCGGTCCCCAGGAGCCCACGTAGTCGATGTATTTCCTGCCGTCGACGTCCCACAGATACGGGCCCTCGCCGCGCTCGAAAAAACGCGGCGTGCCGCCGACCGAGCGAAAGGCGCGGACGGGCGAGTTGACCCCGCCGGGGATGGTGCGCTGGGCGCGGGCGAAGAGTTCGTCGTTGCGGCTCATGGTCGGAGGTCTCCGGGGTCAGTGCAAGTGTAGAGGACGAAAAGCGGTCAGTTGAGTCGATGCGCGCCTGCCACCTTGCCGAGCTGGCGGTCGAAGGTGCCGAGGGGCAGGTGCCCGGCCTTGCGCGCGACCTCGAGTACGAGGCAATCGGAAAATCCCAGCGCTGGCTTGGCGCGGAATTGTTGAAGTGCGGCCGCGACAACGTCGGCATCCTGCAGGACCAGGTCGGCGTGCGCCAGCAGCCGCTCCACTGCGGCGCCGATCTGTTCGGCCGAGCGCTCATACACCGCATCGAGAACCCAAAGCGTTTCCACGAGCACCACTTGAGATATCCATGCGCCCTTGACTATGAACTGCTCGGCCCTATCGAGCTGGCGCGGTTCATCGCGGACCAGGAGACGCACCAGCACGTTCGTATCAATCGCGTGCATGGCGTTGGCGAATGTGCTTCCTGATGCCCTCTTTCACGTCCGCCTTCGCCTTCGGCGCGTGCGTGACGCCAAACAGCGCCTCGTGGACCTCGGCGCAGGTGTACCGGCCCGCCCTGCGGACGACAACCTCTCCGCCCTTCTCGTCCCACTCCAATACCGAGCCCGGACGCAGCCCGAGCACTTTTCGAATCTCCGCCGGCACCGAAATCTGGCCCTGCGCCGTCACTTTGGATTGTGCGATCGTCATGCCAATACATTACTCCAGTAATGCACTACGTGTCAATGACTGCTGCGCGAATCGGCCGCGCGCGGCGGCACGGCCTCGTCGGCGGCCGCTTCCGGCTCCTCGCGGGCCCAGAACAGCCGGTCGGGCAACAAGTGGCCCATCCCGGGCCGATACGCCTTGTGCAATGTCTGCCACGTGTAATCCTGGGCTTCGCGGACGGCCTCGGGCAGTTCGAGGCCGTTGGCAAGCATCGCCGCGATCGCCGATGCCAGCGTGCAGCCCGAGCCGTGAAAAGTGCCCGGCAGGCGCGGCCAGGTGTCGGTGCGCACCAGCCCCGAATGGCCGTACAGACTGTTGACGATTTCAGCGCTGGGCTCGTGCGTCCCGGTGATGAGGACGAATTCCGCGCCCGCCTCGCACAGTCGTTCGGCGCAGACGGCGAGCGTGGGCTCGTCGCTCTCGTCCGTTTCGACGAGTCGCCGCGCTTCCATGCTGTTGGGCGTGATGATCGTCGTCTGCGGCAGCAGGAGTTCGCGTATCGCGTGCATCATCTCGTCGGTCGCGAGTTCGTCGCCGCGACCCGAGGCGTGAATCGGATCCAGCACCAGCGGGACCTCCGGGTAATCGGCGATGATCTCCGCGATCGCCGCGACGTTCGCCACGCTGCCCAGCGCGCCGATCTTGAAGGCAGCGACCCGCATGTCCTCGAGCAGGCAGCGCGCCTGGTCGACCACCCAATCCGTGTCAAGCGCGAGGATGCCCTCGGCACCGAGCGTATCGCCGACCGTGATGGCGGTGATCACGGACAGAGGGTGGCAACCCATGCTGGCCAGCGTGAGGATGTCCGCCTGCATGCCGGCGCCGCCGGACGGATCGGTCGCGGCGAACGTGAGCACAACGGGTGGCAGCGAGGGTGCGGTTTCGGCGGGCATGGTGAAATTTGCGGGATGCCGCGGCACGAACTCGCGTGCGCAAGCGGAGCCTGCAAATTGCTAGAATAGGATCTTACGTGAATCCGAGTCCTCAACTCGTATGAAAAAGTACATGTGCCTCATCTGCGGCTGGGTCTATGACGAAGCCGTCGGGGTTCCCGACGACGGCATTCCGGCGGGGACCCGATGGGCTGACGTTCCACCCAACTGGACCTGCGTCGAATGCGGCGCGCGCAAGGACGATTTCGAGATGGTCGAGTTCTGATGCGCATCCTTCACACCATGTTGCGCGTCGGCGATCTCGAGCGCTCGATCCGTTTCTATACCGAAGTGCTCGGCATGCGCCTTCTGCGCCAGCGGGACGTTCCGAGCCAGAAGTACACGCTGGCATTCGTCGGCTACGACGACGAGGCGTCGGGCGCCGCGGTGCTGGAGATCACCTACAACTACGGCATCGGGTCCTACGACCTCGGCACGGGTTTCGGCCATATCGCCATCGAGGTTCCCGACGCCGCGGCCGCATGCGCAGCGGTCAGGGCCAAGGGCGGCAATGTGACTCGCGAGGCCGGCCCGGTGAAGGGCGGCAGCACCGTCATCGCCTTCGTTCAGGATCCGGACGGTTACAAGATCGAGCTGATCGAGCACGCGCCCGACTTGCGCTAGTGTTCTGCTTCGTAGATAGAGGTACCAGGGAAAACGATGGATTCCGATTCGTGGCAAGGCGCAAACCGCAGCAATAGCCCATGCTATTGCGAGGATTTGCAACGCCGCCACGGACCGGAAGGCGCGTTTTACGGTGCCGATATCTGCGAAGCAGAGCACTAGCGGCTGTGTTGGCGCGCGGCGATCGTGCCGATGTACGCGTCCTCGAGCAGCGCTTCAAGATCCCGGGCAAATCCGCCGGTATCCCACAGCGGCAGCGACTTGCGCCCCTGCTCGAGATGCTCGCGCCAGCCGGCGAGCTGCGCGGGCGCGGCGACCAGCTCCAGAAGCCGCTCGCGGTAGGCCTCGAGCGATTCGGTGATGAGCTCCGGCAGGCCCGCTGCCACCAGCAGGCTCGCCCCCACCCGCCCCGCGAAGGTTCCCCCGCGACAGGTGAGCAACGGAACCCCGCCCCAGAGCGCGTCGGTCCCGGTCGTGTGCGAACCGTAGGGAAGCGTGTCGAGCGCCAGATCGGCGCAGCGGATGCGGGCAATGTGCTCGTCCTGCGGGACCGTTGTTGCGAAAATCAGGCGTTCCGCTGCAACGCCCGCGCGAACGGCTTCGGCGCGAAGCCTGGCCTGCGTGCGTGGGTCATCGGCGAACAGCCAGAGCACCGCCGACGGAGCTGCACGGAGCGCCCCGAGCCACAGCGCAAACACCGATCGCGTCAACTTGTAGCTTTGATTGAGGCTCGCCAGGACCAAAGCTTGTTCCGGCAGCCCGACCCATGCCCGCAACGGCGCGGCCGGCAAGCCCCGTTGATCGTCGGTGACGAAATAGCATCGCGGCAAACGCCACACGCGTTCGTGGAAGTGCGCGTCGTGCGCCGGCGGCACGACCTCGGCATCGGCGATCACGCCATCGATCGCATCGAAGCCCAGGGTTCCGGGAAAGCTCATGTAGTGGAGCTGAACCGGTGCCGGACGGTGCGCAAGGATTCCCAGGCGGCCCCCGTGCGTGTGCCCCTTGCGATCGACCAGCAAATCGATGCCGTCGGCGCTGATCATGTGGGCAATTTCCGCGTCGGACCGGTCGCTGACTTCGCGCCACTGATCGAATGCCTTCTCGATGCGAGACCGCAGCGGAGTTTGCTCGCGGGGGCCATAGCTGTAGCCGAAAACCTCGACGCGCCGTCGATCGTGCCGCTCGAACAAACCCACCATCAGGCGGCCGGTGGGATGGTCGCGAAAGTCGCTGGACAGATAGCCCACGCGCAACCGGTCGCCGCGCGCGTGCGGCGGATGCGGGGCAACGGGTGTCGGCAACATGGCCCTGGACCAGCGACGGGCAGCCGCCAGCCGCGCAGCCGGCGAAAGGGGCAGGGAAAGCGCGACGGTAGGCGAGAGCCGCGGATCGCTGGTCGGATCGTCCGCCAATGCGGCCAGCTTCTGCTCGAGCGCATCGAGCCCATCCCAGTCGCAGAGATACTTGCGCGCCTGCACGAGATTGGACAGCGACGGAACGAATTTCGGGTCTGCCTCAACCGCGCGCGTGAACGCTTCAACGGCGCCGGGAAGGTCGCCGCTGCGGCGATGGGCAAGCCCCAGGTTGTCCCACACCGCCGCCCCGTGCGCGCCGCGGTGCACGGCGTGCTCCAGATGCTTGCGCGCTTCGACCGCCAGGCCGAGATCCAGACATACGCCGCCCAGCGTAACCCACGTCCCGGCATCTTCCGGCGCGGCGATGGTGGCCGCGAGGAGCGTCGCGCGGGCGGCTGCAAACGATCCGGCCGCCTTCTGAATCATGCCCAGCAAATGAAGGGACGGCGCACGATCCGGCGCCCGCTGCAGGGCCTCGCGAATCCGTGTCTCGGCCAGCCCGTTGGCTCCGCCCTTGAACGCAACGAGGCTGGCCCCGTACCAGACCTCCGGGGCGTCAGGCGCCAACGCCAGCGCCTGCGCAATGCTCGCCTCGGCCTCGTCAAAGCGCCGCTGCGCCGCGAGCGCAAGCGCCAGGTGGGTCAGGGCACCGGTGTCGGTCGGGATCGTCGCGGTGACCGCGCGCAGATGCAACTCGGCCTCTGCCGCGTTCCCGGCCTCCAATGCCCACCGGCCGAGCAGCAGGCGCGCGGCGGCGAAGTCCGGCCGCGCCGACAACGCCTCGCCGCACGCCGCCCGAGCCGCGCCGGAATTTCCCTCGGCGGCCTCGAGTTCTGCCTGCGCAAGCCAGAGTTCCTCCAACGAAAGCGCCTGCGTCCGCGCCGACACAAAGGCCCTGGCGAGCGTCGCCCGCGCGGCGCGGAAATCCGCGGCCTTCCGCTGGTGGAAAGCGACCCGGGACAGCGCGCCCGGATGCTCGGGAATCGCAGCAAGAATCTGCCGGTAGATCGCCAGCGCCGCATCGAATCGACCGGCAGCCTCGTGGGCAAATGCCTGGGCAAACGCCTGCTGGACCGTAATCATCGACTTTGCAACCTCACGTGAGGGCAGGCCTGCCGCCGCGAGCCTCGCAGCGGGCGCGTGGCCCTACCCGGCAGTGCGCAGCAATTCGGCAAGATCATGCGCGAACACGTCGGGACCGGCGCCGTAGCTCACATAGACGCGCAACCGCCCCCGCGGGTCGAACAGGTAGGCGCCGGCGGAATGGTCCATCGTGTAAGTGCCGGGCGTCGACCCCGGCTGCTTCTGGTAGATGACCTTGAATTCCCTGGCCGTGCGTTCGAGCGCGGCCGCGTCGCCATGCAGACCCAGGAACGAAGGGTCGAACGCGGGAATGTAGTTCTTCAGGAGTTCCGGCGTGTCGCGCGCCGGATCGACGGTGACGAACAGCACCTGCACGCGCGCCGCATCAGCGCCCATCCGCCGCATCGCTTCGGCGACTTCCGACAGCGTCGTCGGGCAGACGTCGGGGCACTGCGTGTAGCCGAAGAACATCACGACCGCCTTGCCGCGGAAATCGGCAAGCGTGCGCGGTTGCCCGTTGTGGTCGGTCAACGCGAAATCACGGCCATAGGTCGTGCCGGTGATGTCGGAAGCCTTGAACTTCGGCGCCTCGCTGCTGCAACCCGAAACCGCTGCGGCAATGAAAGCCAGCAGCGACGAGGGCAAGGCGGCGAAATCGCCCGCCCGAGGTTTCCATCAGTGCCAATAGTGGTCCGCGAGCAGCGCGGAAAACAGCGCCGCAAGGTACCAGATCGAATACTTGAAGGTGGCGCGGGCGAGGAGATCGCTGTAATCGCGATACAGCTGCACCGCGTACAGCAGGAACCAGCCCCCGAGCCCCAGCGCGGCGACCAGATACAGGTAGCCGCTCATCCTGATCGCGAAGGGCAGCAGCGTGACCGCCACCAGCGCGCAGGTGTAGAGGACGATCATCAGCTGCGTGTAGCGGCGACCGTGCGTGACCGGCAGCATCGGCAGGCCTGCGTTGGCGTAGTCGCGGACGCGGTAGAGCGCCAGCGACCAGAAATGCGGCGGCGTCCAGACGAAGATGATCAGAAACAGCAGCAGCGCCTCGGGTGCGACCTCGCCGGTCACCGCCGCCCACCCGAGCACCGGGGGCATGGCGCCCGACGCCCCGCCGATGACGATGTTCTGCGGTGTTGCCGGCTTGAGCAGCACCGTGTAGATGACCGCGTAACCGATGAAGGTGGCGAAGGTCAGCCACATGGTCAGCGGATTGACGAAGCCGTAAAGGATGGCAAGGCCGATGCCGCCGACGATCGCGGCGAAGACCAGCGTCTGCAGCGACGTGAGGTCGCCTTGCGGCAGAGGACGCCGCCGCGTGCGCGCCATCAGCGCGTCGATCTTCTGCTCGACCAGGCAATTGAACGCCGCGGCGGCGCCGGCGACGAGCGCGATGCCCACCGTCGCGAAGAACACCGTCGCGGGCGGCGGCAATCCGGGAACCGCCAGGAACATGCCGATGACCGCGCAGAACACGACCAGCGACACGACGCGCGGCTTGGTCAGCGCGAGGAATTGCCGCAGGCGGTCTTCGGAAATCGTCAGCGTGGTCATGGGGAATCGGCTTCCGTCGCATCGCGGCGGGTCGGTGAGTTTACCATCGGAAGGGTGTCACAGAGACGTTGTCCGTCGAGCCTCGGTTCAACCGATGCGCGAGGCCTTGAGGAGGCGCGTCAGGTCCTTCGCCAGGCCCTTGATGTCGGGATCGGCGCCGTAGCGCAACACGAGGTTGCCCAGCGGATCGACCAGCAGGATGGTCGGCGCGCTTCCCGGGAGGCGGGCGACGGTGGCGGCATCGCCCGCGACGGCCACCAGGCCCTGGAGCGGTTCTGCGAGATCCTTCGACAGCGGCTCAGTGCCGGTCACGACGAGCATCCGCACGACGCGATCCTGCTCGCGACCCTGCATCGTTCGCGCCTGCCGCGTCGCGTAGAGCATGCGTTCGCAATCGGTGGCGCAGCGCTCCCCCGCGTTGACGACGAGCACCCACCGGCCGCGCAGGTCGGCGAGGCGGAAGCGGGTTCCGTCCATCCGCACGGCGTTGAGTTCGGGCGCCGGCGCGATCGGCAGCAGCGTGCCGTAATTCGCCTGCTGGTCGCGCGGAAACCAGTAGTACACCGCGTAGGACAACGCCACCGGCGCAATCGTGATCGCAGCGAGCAGGATCAGGATGCGGCGGTTGCGCGCCGTCATGCCGGCGGCGGGCGGCGACACGCCGACGGGCGGAAGCTCGGCCGGCGTCATGGGCTGAGGGCGCCGCGGGGGGCGCGCGCGGCGGAAGCGAAAGTACAGCCAGACGCCCGCCGTCATGGCGGCGAACGCATACCACTGCATCTGGTAGATCCAGTGCTTGTCGATGCCGAAGTCCGGCAGCGGCCAATCGCGGACGAGGCCGGTCGCCAGCGCGCGCTCCGGGGCTTCCTCGATGACCGCGGGAAGCACCGCCAACCCGGTCGCCGCGGCAAACCGCGCCGGGTCGAGGTTCTGCCACACGACGCCGGCCGTCGCGCCTGCCTGGAGTTCGACATAGCCTGCTGCAGGCAGGTTGAGGCGGCCGGTGACGTTGACGCGTCCCGCGGGAGGCGGGGCGACGGGCAGCGCGGCGCGGGTCGCGCCCTGCGCAATCCAGCCGCGGTTGACAAGAATCGCCCGCCCGTCCGGCATCC
Source organism: uncultured beta proteobacterium (assembly GCA_963709525.1). Lineage (GTDB taxonomy): Bacteria > Pseudomonadota > Gammaproteobacteria > Burkholderiales > Casimicrobiaceae > CAIWHR01. The sequence continues at coordinate 39,425 of CAVPXB010000018.1, read as the reverse complement.
TGAGCGGCGTGACCACGTGATAGCCCGCGCGGCCGGCGATGCACCCTGTTGTCGATCAGGATCTGGCGCGCGGCGTCAAACTCGCCGTCAACGGAGACCATCCGATAGCGCCAGTCGCTCCACGGGTCCTGCATGGCCGTCGGTGGCAAGCGGCATCGCCGGCGCCTGCTGGGCCGCGTCGAACTGCGCGCGCAGCGCCTCCTTCTGCGCCATGCGGCGCCCCTGCCAGTTGCCCGCCGCGACGAACACCGCAATGGCCACCGCGGCGGCCAGCGTCGGCAGCGCTGACGAGCGCAACCGCCAGGGAACGCGAAGCGACGGGTTGCGGGCGGACATCATTGGCAGGGAGTGGCAAGTCTTCTACACTCGACTACAGGAAAAGAAACGCGATCCTCGCGCCAGCCATGAAAATCATCGTCATCGTCGGCCTCGTCGCCGTCATCCTGAGCCTGTTTTCCGCGCTGTTCTATCTCTACCGCGACCGGGGCAGCGGCACGCGGATGATACGTGCGCTGGCACTGCGCGTCGCGCTGTCGGCGCTGCTGGTCGGCTTTCTCGTGTTCTCGTACCAGATGGGCTGGATCGCGCCGACGGGGATGCGCTGACGCGGCTGCCTGTATCAGGCGCCAGCAACAAGAACATTCGGGCCTGAAGGCCCTCTTACAACGACCGCGCACTGGCGCCCACCATGGCAGCCGCGCATTGGCTCTTGTGGGAGCGGCTTTAGCCGCGAAGGCGATCCCGCGCATCACAACCAGTAGACCAGCACGAACAGCAGCAGCCAGACGACGTCGACGAAGTGCCAGTACCACGCGGCGGCCTCGAACGCGAAGTGGTGGTCGGGCGTGAAATGCCCCCTGATCGAGCGGCCGAGCATCACCGTCAGCATGATCGCGCCCACCGTCACGTGCGCGCCGTGGAAGCCGGTCAGCATGTAGAACGTCGAGCCGTAGACACCCGTGCTCAACTTGAGATTGAGCTCGCTGTAGGCATGGATGTATTCGTAGGCCTGGAAGCCCAGGAACGTGAAGCCCAGTGCCACGGTGCAGAGCAGCCAGAGCTTGAGCGCGCCGCGGTGGTTCTCCTTCAGCGCATGATGGGCGAGCGTCAGCGTGAAGCCCGAGGTCAGCAGGATGATGGTGTTGAGCAGCGGGATGCCGATCGCGCCCATCGGCGTGAACTGCTCGTTGATGTAGGGCCCGACCGACGGCCAACTGGCCGCGAAGCCGGGCCAGACGAGCTTGCCGTTGAGGCTGCCCAGATCGGGCACCGACAGGTTGCGCACGTAGAACAGCGCACCGAAGAACGCGGCGAAGAACATCACCTCGGAGAAGATGAACCAGCCCATGCTCCACCGGAACGACGCATCGACCTGCGCCCCGTAGAGCCGGCCCTCGGACTCGCGGATGACGGTGCCGAACCAGCCGAACAGCATCACCAGCAGGGTAACGAAGCCCGCCCCGACCATCCAGGGTCCGGGGCCGAAGTCGTTCATCCAGAACGCGGCACCCATGCCCATCAGCAGCAGCGCGACCGAGCCGACGATCGGCCAGTACGAAGGCTGGGGAACGAAATAGTGCGGCGTGGTGCCGGTGTGTGCTGCGCTCATCGGTGACTCCATGATCGAAGTTCCCGGCCCTGTGCGCCGGATGTTGCCTGTTGCCCGCGCATGCCGATGCCTCAGTTCTTCGCGTTGCCTTCGACCTCGAAGAACGTGTACGAAAGCGTGATCACCGGAATGTCCCTGGGCAGCGCCGGATCGACGACGAATACCACCGGCATCTGCCGCTTCTCGCCCGCCTTCAGCGTTTGCCTGGTGAAGCAGAAGCACTCGAGCTTCTTGAAATACCTGCCAGCTTCCGGCGGGCCGTAGCTGGGAATCGCCTGGCCGGTCATGTCGCGCCCGGTGGTGTTGACGATCTCGTAGGTCACCTGGCGCAACTCGCCGGGATGGACGCCGACGATCGTCTCCAGCGGCCGGAACTCCCACGGCAGCTTGCGCACGTTGGAATCGAACTCGATGCGCACCGAACGCGTCACGTCCACCTGCGTGTTCTGCACCTCGTCGGCGCGCGCCACGTCGCGCATGCCGGTGACCTGGCAGATCTTCTCGTAGAACGGCACCAGCGCGTAGCCGAACGCGAACATGATCAGCACGATCACGCCCAGCTTGATGAACAGCGCGCGATTGCCCGCCGCCGTCGAATGGCTCGCCGGGCTCGGGGGGCGACCCCGGATGCGCTCCGGTCCGAACGGTCATCGGCGCAGGTTGCGGCCGATGGCCACGATCAGGAACAGCAGCACCGCGGCGCCCATCACGCCGATCGACGCAGACGGCGAACCCAGGAACTTGGAGGCGATGATGCCGACGAAGAACACCGCGGCGATGGACGCCAGCACCCACGCCGTGCGCAGGTTGGCGGCGCGCAGCCTCGATCGCTCGTCGGGCGCTGATGGCATATCGGTGCTCATGGTCGACACTCCCGTCTCGAATCGGCAAACGCGCGGAGCCGTTACTTGACCACCGGCGGGGTCTCGAAGGTGTGGTACGGCGCCGGCGAGGGCAGCGTCCACTCCAGCGACGTCGCGCCTTCCCAGGGCTTGGCCGGTGCCTTGGCGCCCCTGCCCGTTGCGCATTTGATCACCGCCCACAGGAAGATGAGCTGCGAGAAGCCGAAGCCGAAGGCGCCGATCGAAGCGATCATGTTCCAGTCGGCGAACTGCTGCGCGTAGTCGGGAATGCGCCGCGGCATGCCGGCGAGGCCGAGGAAGTGCATCGGGAAGAACGTGATGTTGAAGGTGACGAACGAGGTCCAGAAATGCAGCTGGCCGATCTTCTCGTCGTACATCGTGCCGGTCCACTTGGGCAGCCAGTAATAGGCGCCCGAGAAGAACGCGAACAGGCTGCCGGCGACCATCACGTAATGGAAGTGCGCGACGACGTAATAGGTGTCCTGGAGCTGGACGTCGATCGGCATGATCGCGAGGACGAGTCCGGTGAAGCCGCCCATCGTGAACAGGAACAGGAAACCGACGGCGAACAGCATCGGCGTCTCGAAGGTCATCGCCCCCTTCCACATCGTGGCGAGCCAGTTGAAGATCTTCACGCCGGTGGGCACCGCGATCAGCATCGTCGCATACATGAAGAACAGCGTGCCGGCGAGCGGCAGGCCGGTGGTGAACATGTGGTGCGCCCAGACGATGAACGACAGGATCGCGATGCCTGCGGTCGCGTAGACCATCGACGCGTAGCCGAACAGCGGCTTGCGCGAGAACACCGGGATGATCTCGGAGATGATGCCGAACGCGGGCAGGATGATGATGTAGACCTCGGGGTGGCCGAAGAACCAGAAGATGTGCTGGAACAGCACCGGGTCGCCGCCGCCGGCGGCGTTGAAGAACGAGGTGCCGAAATGGCGGTCGGTGAGCAGCATCGTCACCGCGCCGGCGAGCACCGGCATCACGGCGATCAGCAGGTACGCGGTGATCAGCCAGGTCCAGCAGAACATCGGCATCTTCATCAGCGTCATCCCCGGCGCGCGCAGGTTGAGGATGGTGGTGATGATGTTGATCGAGCCCATGATCGACGACGCGCCCATGATGTGCACGGCGAAGATCGTCAGGTCCATCCCCATGCCAGCCTGGATGGTCAGCGGCGGGTAGAGCGTCCAGCCGGCCGCGGCGGCGCCGCCGGGCACGAACAGCGAGGTGACGAGCAGGATCGCCGCGGGGGGCAGCAGCCAGAAGCTCCAGTTGTTCATCCGCGCGAACGCCATGTCCGGCGCGCCGATCAGCATCGGGATCATCCAGTTGGCGAAGCCGACGGCGGCCGGCATGATCGCGCCGAACACCATGATGAGCCCGTGCAGCGTCGTCATCGAGTTGAAGAACTCGGGATGGACGACCTGAAGCCCCGGCTGGAACAGCTCGGCGCGAATGGTGAGCGCCATGCAGCCGCCGAGCAGGAACATCGTGAACGAGAACAACAGGTACATCGTCCCGATGTCCTTGTGGTTGGTCGTCGTCAGCCACCGCATGATGCCGGCGGGGCGGTGGTCGTGCGCGTGGTCGTGGCCGGCGGCGTGATCGTGGGGAATGCTGCTCATCTCATGGACTCCAGTCGGGATCGCGTCGCCGGCTACTTGCGGGCGGCCAGCACTTCGGAAGGTTGCAGCGCGTCGCCGGCCTTGTTGCCCCAGGTGTTGCGCGTGTAGGTGACGACCGCGGCGATGTCGGCGTCGGACAGCGAGGCCTTCCACGCCACCATCGCCGTCGGCGTGCCGTTCTTCGCCACGCCGTTCATGACGACCGCCAGCTGGTCGGCCCTGGGTCCGGTGACGACTTTCGAGCCATCGAGCGCGGGAAACGCTCCCGCCACGCCCTTGCCGTTGGCCTGGTGACAAGCCACGCAGTTGGCCGCATAGACTTTTTCGCCACGCGCGACGAGGTCCGCCGCGTCCCACACCTTCGCCGGATCATCGGCGGCTGCAGCCACCTTGATCTTTTGCGCGGCGACCCAGGCCGCATAGTCAGTCTTGCTCTTCACCTCGACGACGATGGGCATGAAGCCATGCTCCTTGCCGCAGAGTTCGGCGCACTGGCCGCGGTAGACGCCCGGCTTCTCGGCCTTGAACCAGGAGTCGCGGACGAACCCGGGAATGGCGTCCTGCTTGACGCCGAACGCGGGCACCCACCAGGAGTGGATGACATCGTCGGCAGTGATGAGCAGTCGAACCTTGGCGTCGACCGGCACCACCAGCGGGTTGTCGACCTCGAGCAGGTAGTTCTCGCCCTTGGGCTCGCGGTTCTCGATCTGCGACAGCGGCGTCTTGAGGCTCGAGTAGAAGCCGAAGCCCTCCTGCAGGTAGTCGTAGCCCCACTTCCACTGGTAACCGGTCACCTTGACCGTCATGTCGGGCGCCGACGTGTCCTTCATCGCGAGGATCGTCCTGGTCGCCGGAAACGCCATGAACAGCAGGATCAGGAACGGGACCACCGTCCAGATGATCTCCACCAGGGTGTTCTCGTGGAACTGCGCGGGCACGTGGCCCACCGATTTCCGGTGCCTGAAAATCGAATAGAACATGACGCCGAATACGGCGACGAAAATGACGACGCAGACCCAGAAGATGTACAGGTGCAGGTCGTATTGCTGTTGCGCGATCGTCGTGACCGGCGTCTGCAGGTTCCACTCGCGCGCCGCGAGCGCCATCCCGGGCGCCAGGAGCGCCGCGCCTGCTGCCCATTGCATGAGCCGGTGGCCGGCTCCCTTTATCGCTCGAGTACGCACCATGCTGCCCCCAGTAGCCCGCTGTGTTCGTATGCAAACCTCGCCCCCTCACGGCCGGGCCGGCGCGAGCAGGATCTGGCAGGGGAGAATCGCAGTCGCGGCCCCCAAGGGGGTCGCCGCACCGCCGCAGAATCGCGGACAAACCCGTCGCGGCTGAAAAAAAGCAGGCGGGGGTCTGCCCGCAGCCCTTTTCTCCACGCCGGAGCGCTGCAAAGCGGCCGGATCTTAACATGGATCAAACAATGGTCAAAAAATTCCGTGGCCTCCTGCCACGCGCCGACCCCGCCCGGCGTCAGGGCGCGCCCCGGCCGACGCCCAGCCAGGCGGCGGCCCCCCGAATCGGGGCAGCCGCGACACCCGCCGCGAACGGAAGGTCCGCGATCAGCGGCGCGCCCAGGGCGGTCCCGAGCGTGGCCACGTTGGCGTCCGCATCCGCCATCCGCGGGTCGATCCGGTTGGCGATCCAGCCCGCAAGGCTGAGTCCGCGCGCCCGGATCGCCAGCGCCGACAGCAGGGCATGGTTGAGGCACCCCAGCCGGATACCGACGACCAGCAGCACGGGCAGGCAAAGAAGCCGCGGCAGGTCCAGCATGTCCTGCCCCCCGCCGAGCGGCACCAGCACCCCGCCCGCCCCCTCGACGACGACGAAGTCCACGACGGCGCCCAGGCGCGCGTAGGCCTGCGCGCATCGATCCAGGTCGATCGCGATCCCCGCGCGCAAGGCCGCGAGATGCGGCGCGGTAGCCGGCGCAAACGCGTAAGGATTGATGTCCGGCAGCGGCGCGTCGACGTTGGCGGCCCGCGCCAGCGCCAGCACGTCGTCATTGGCGAGGGCACCGGCGTCGATGCCCGCCGCCACCGGCTTCATGCCGGCAACGCGGAAGCCGTCGGCCACCAGCCCCCGGATGAGCGCCACGGCCACACGGGTCTTGCCGACCCCGGTGTCGGTCCCGGTGACGAAGATGCCCTGGGCCATCCGCTCTCCCGTGAATTTTGATCCAGCGCAGTTATGCATCAGGCTCCGCTCGGTCTGTGCCAGTCGCAGCTCCTTCGACAGGCTTCCTTCGACAGGCTTCCTTCGACAGGCTCAGGACAGGCCCTTCGACAAGCTTCCTTCGACAGGCTCAGGACAGGCCCTTCGACAAGCTCAGGGCGAACGGTTCAATCATATTCTCGCCCGATCAATCGTGTCCGTGGTCGGCCGATCAATAGTATCCGTGATCAGCCGATCAATCGTGTCCGTGGTCAGTGGCCTGTCCGTCCCGGCCGAACGACATTGATGATCGCGCGGCCATCGGCAATGCGCGTCGGCGCCGTCTTCCACGCGTGGCCGTACACGACCTCGTAGGTGGCGGGGAGCTTCGCCCCGGGGGATTTCGCGCGCAGGGCGTCAAGACCGGCGAGCAGTCGCGCCCAGCGTGCCCGGCCCATCAATCCGCGGGCGCGGTCGTGCCGGGCGTTGGTCGCGCCGATCGCCTTCAGATCGCGCAGCATCGCCATCGGCTCGTCATAGGTCAGCGTGAAATGCTCCATGTGCATCACCGGATCGGCAAAGCCCGCGTCCATGAGCATGTCGCCCAGGTCGTGCAGATCGACGAACGGGCTCACGTGCGGTTCGCCATCGATCGCGGCGAACGCGGCGCGCAACTCCTTCAGCGTGTCGGGCCCGAAAGTCGTGAACGTCAGCAGCCCGCCGACGTCGAGCACGCGCAGGAACTCCCGCAGCGCGCGCGGCAGATCGGATACCCACTGCAGCGCGAGGCTGCTCCACACCAGATCGAAGCTTCCAGCCGCGAAAGGCAGCGCGGCCACGTCCGCGCAGGCGAACACCGGCACCGGCGCGCAGCGCTTGCGGCGAAGCGGCGCTAGCAATCGATCCGCCAGCGTTCGCCGATCCGCCGACTTGTCGCGCGCGACACGCAACATCGGCCACGCAAGATCGAGCGCCACGCGCCGGGCTTCCGGGTAACGGGTCGCGAAATCTCCCAGCGCGTCGCCGGTGCCGCAGCCTGCGTCGAGAATGCGATGCGGGTTCAACCTGACGAGATCGAGGTTGGCGGCCAATCGCGCGCCGACCTCGCGCTGCAAAACGGCGGCGGCATCGTAGGTCGCGGCGGCACGGGAGAAATGGCGCCGGACGGCGGACCGGTCGAACGGAACCGGACGCTCGCCGACGCGCTCAGCGGCCATCGAGAAACCCGTCCACGGCGGCGTTGAAGGCGGCGGGATGCGACAGGAACGGCGCGTGCCCGGCACCGTCGATCGCCACCAGCGACGCAGCCGGCATGGCGGCAGCCAGCCAGCGCCCTGCCGCCGCCGGCGCCAGCGTGTCGCGATCCCCGGCGATGACGAGCGTCGGCTGCGCGATCGCCGCCGCGCGAGCGCGCAGGTCGATGCCGGCGAGAAGGTCGAGCGCCGCGCCCAGCACTTCCGGTGCCGGCTCGCCGCGGCTGAAGAGGTGCTTGCGCATCATCGCCAACGCCGCCCGCCCGTGGTCGCTGCCGTGCAATTGCAGCGACAGGAATCGCTGCAGCGTGAGCCGGTAGGCGAGCGAAAGCTCGTCGCCAAAGCGCGCCAGCGTCGTCGCGGACATCGCGTGCGGCCAATCGTCGCCGGCGACGAATCGCGGCGACGTGCAAACCAGCACCAGCCGCGACACGCGCGCCGGCTGGGCCAGCGCCCATTCCATCGCCACCACGCCGCCCAGCGACCAGCCGACGAGCGTCAACGGCGACGCTTCGAAAGCCACGGCGGCATCGACCGCGGCAACGATTTCGCCGATCGTGTACGGATCGGTCACCGCGCTGTGCCCGTGTCCGGGCAGGTCCACGGCGTGCACGCGATAGCGGCGCGAAAGATGCGGCAGCAGCGGCCCCCACAGTCCGGAATGCAGCGCCCACCCGTGCAAGAGTACGAGCGGGGGTCCCTGCCCGACCGATTCGATGTGCACGCTCACCGGGCCGCCTCGAGATCACGCAGCGCGTCGCACAACGCATCGACATCGGCCACCGCATGCGCTGCCGACAGCGCGATCCGCAACCGTGCGGTTCCCTGCGGCACCGTCGGCGGACGGATCGCCGGCGCCCAGAAGCCGCGCTCCCACAACGCGGTGGCGAGCGCCACGGCGGCGGCGTTGTCGCCGACGACGAGCGGCTGGATCGGTGTCGATGAGTCGAGCAGCGTCCAGCGGCTGCCTCGCATCCGCGCGCGAAAGCGCGCGATCAGCGCAAAGAGATGCGCGCGTCGTGCCGGCTGGTCGCGAATGATCGCGAGCGCCGCGAGGAGCGTCGCCGCCAGGTGCGGGGGCGCCGCGGTCGTGAACACATACGGCCGCGCCGACTGCAGCAGCGTCTCGATGACTGTCGGATGCGCGGCCACGAACGCGCCCGCAACACCCGCCGCCTTGCCGAGCGTGCCCATGTAGACGATGCGCTCGGATTGCAGTCTGAAATGCGCGAGCGTCCCCTGTCCATCTTCGCCGAGCACGCCGAAGCCGTGGGCATCGTCGACTACGAGCCAGGCGTCGAAGCGTTCGGCCAGCTCGAGCAGCGCCGGCAACGGCGCCAGGTCGCCGTCCATGCTGAACACCGCATCGGTGGCGATCAGCTTGCGGCGCGCCGTCGATGCGGCAAGCTCGCGCGCGAGCCGCGAAAGATCGCCATGCGGATAGCGATGGAAGTCGGCCCGCGACAGGAGCGCGCCGTCGTTGAGACAGGCGTGATTGAGGCGATCGCCGAATATCGCGTCGCCGCGACCGCAAAGCGCGGTCAGGATGCCGATATTGGCGAGATAGCCGGTCGAAAAAGTGAGCGCCGCAGCCCCGACGCAGGGAGCGACAAACGCGGCGAGTTCGCGTTCCAGCGCGGCGTGCGCGGCGAAATGCCCCGACAGCAGATGCGACGCGCCCGCGCCCGCGCCCCAGGTCCGCACCGCACTGGCGGCGGCTTCGACGAGCGCGGGATCGTTGGCGAGCCCGAGATAATCGTTGCTGGCGAAGGCGACGACCTCGCGGCCATCGGCCTTGATCCGCGCACCCTGCGGTGTCGACAGGACGCGCCGCTGCCGCCACAGGCCGGCGGCCTTGCGCGCGGCAAGCTCCCGCTCCAGCGCCGCGATCAGCGCCATGAACGACCGCCTTCAGGCCGATTCTTGCCGGAGGCGATGATCGACGTCACGCACGCGTCAGGCGGGAACGATGCCCAGCGTCGCAAACAACGCCTGGTCCGCGGCGACGTCGGGATTGCCGGTGGTGAGCAGTCGCTCGCCGTAGAAGATCGAATTCGCCCCGGCGAGGAAACTCAGCGCCTGTCCGGCCTCCCCCAGCGCCTGCCGGCCGGCCGACAGCCGCACCATTGCCTTGGGCATGGTGATGCGCGCGACGGCGATCGTGCGCACGAATTCGAAGGGATCGAGCATCGGCGCTCCGGCGAAACGATCGTGCAACGGCGTGCCCTCGACCTGCACCAGGTAATTGATCGGCACCGACTCGGGGTACGGATCCATGTTGGCCAGCTCGGCCACCAGCGCCGCCCGCTGCAAGCGCGATTCGCCCATGCCGACGATGCCGCCGCAGCAGACGTTGAGGCCCGCATTGCGCACGCGTTCCAGTGTGTCCAGCCGCGCCTGATAATCGCGCGTCGTGATCACCTCGCCGTAGAATTCCGGCGCGGTGTCCAGGTTGTGGTTGTAGTAGTCGAGCCCGGCATCCTTCAGCTGCTCCGCCTGGCCTTCCTTCAGCATGCCCAGCGTGCAACAGGTTTCGAGTCCCAGCGCCTTCACCTCGCGCACCATTTCCAGCACCGGTTCGAGATCGCGTTGCCTGGGTCCGCGCCACGCGGCGCCCATGCAGAAGCGCGACGCTCCGTGTTCCTTCGCGGCCCGCGCCGACGCAACGACGGTGTCGACGTCGAGCAACGGCGTTTCCTCGACCCCGGTGCCGTGGCGCTTGGATTGCGCGCAGTAACCGCAATCCTCGGAGCAGCCGCCGGTCTTGATCGACAGCAACGTCGACAGTTGGACGGTGTTGGGCGCGTGGTGCTCGCGGTGCACCTGCTGCGCGCGATAGACGAGATCGGAAAACGGCAGCGCAAAGAGGTCCGCGACTTCGGCGACGGACCAGCGCGGCCTGGCGATGGGGGCTGCGCGCGCCGGCTGCGCAACGGACTCGCGGATCGGGATCATGTGTTCGGCGGATGGCATGGAGCGAGCGTCCTGCGGTAGTTTGGCGATGAAATCAATGCCCGGGGAAATGTTGCCGCGCAGTGTCGAGGGAGGGTCATCCATTGTCAAATTCGGGCGCCACGACATTTGACAGCCAGACGCGCCGCCGGCTGCACCTGCTGGCGCGAGCCATCGCGCGGCGCGCTCGCCTCCTGCTGCCGCAGCATTGCGAACTCTGCGCGGCCCCCGCGCACGATCAACTGGTCTGCGCCGCCTGCATGCGGGCGCTGCCGCGCGTTGTCGACGCCTGTCCCCGCTGCGCGCTGCCGTCGGCAGCAGGCATGGTTTGCGGCGCCTGCCTCGCGCACCCGCCGCCCTTCGACGCTGCGCTGGCGGCGTATGCCTATGCGTTTCCCGTCGATCGCCTGTTGCAGGCGCTGAAGTACCGCGGCCGCCTGGCGCTTGCCGAATGGGCCGCCCTGTCGCTGGCAGCGCAGTTGGCGCCCGCGTTGCGCTCGCGTGCATTCGAATGCGCCGCGCCCGCGATCGTGCCCTTGCCGCTGGCGCCGGCCCGTCAGCGCGAGCGCGGCTTCAACCAGGCGCGGGAGATCGCCTCCCGTCTCGCGCCCATGCTGGACCTCACGTTGGCGAGCGTCATCGAGCGCCCGCATGCACGGCCGCCGCAAGCGGGCCTGCCCTGGGCGCAGCGGCGCAAGAACGTCCGGGGAGTGTTTGCCGCCTGCGGCAGCGTCGAAGGCGGGCACTACGCGCTGATCGACGACGTCATGACTACCGGCGCCACGCTCGCGGACGCCGCGCGGGTGCTGAAAAGGGCCGGCGCCGCGCGGGTGGAGTGCTGGGTCGTCGCACGCACGCTGCCGCCGGGCCAGGCGTGAGAACATCGGCCATGGCCGCACCGATTTCACCGATGCCCTTTGCCGTCGTGCTCGTCCAGCCCGAGATTCCGCCCAACACCGGCAACGTGATCCGCCTCACCGCCAATGCGGGCGTCGAACTGCATCTCGTCGAACCGCTGGGGTTCCGGATGGACGATCGCGAGTTGAAGCGCGCCGGGCTCGACTATCACGAGTACGCGCGCGTCCAGGTGCACGCCGATTTCGCTGCCTGCCGGGCCCGACTCGATGCCGTCCACACGCGCCGCTGGTTCGCGTTCACGACCGGGGCGACGCGCTCGCTCTACGATGCGCGCTTCGAGGCCGGAGACGTGCTGGTGTTCGGGCGCGAAACCGCGGGCTTGTCGGACGCATTGCTCGCCGGCTTTGCGGACGAGCATCGACTGCGCATACCGATGCGCCCCGAAGTGCGCAGCATCAACCTGTCGAACGCCGTCGCGATCGCGGTCTTCGAAGCCTGGCGGCAGACCGGGTTTCCGGGCGCGGTCTGAATCGGCTCTGACCCCGGCTTAGAGACCTTCCGGCCGCGGCTCGCGCCGGAGCAGTTCGACGACGGCCTCCCTCGGCGAGAGTCCCGCGTACAAAGTGCGATGGACGGCATCGCAGATCGGCATGTCCAGCGCATGGTGGCGGGCGAGACCGCGCACCATCACCGCCGCCATGACGCCCTCGGCGACGTGCCCGATGTCGCGCAGTATGTCCGGCAATTGCCGCCCGTCCGCCAGCGCGAGTCCCACGCGGCGGTTGCGCGACAGGTCCCCGGTGCAGGTGAGCACGAGGTCGCCCAGCCCGGCGAGGCCCATCAGCGTCTCGCGCTGCCCCCCCAGCGCCTGCAGCAGCCTGCCGGTCTCGGCGAGGCCCCGGGTGATCAACGCGGCGCGCGCATTGTTGCCGAACCCCAGACCGTCGCTGATTCCGGCGGCGATGGCCAGCACGTTCTTGACCGCTCCGCCCACTTCGACGCCGGCAATGTCGTCGCTCTCGTAGGCGCGCAGCGCACCGCCCCGCAACGCCTCGGCGACCGCGCTGGCGAGCCGGGGATCGGTGGCGGCCACGGCAACCGCCGTTGGCAATCCCCGGGCCACTTCCTCGGCGAAACTCGGACCGGAGATGACGCCCACGGCCGCCGGCCAGAGCCCGGCCATGACCTGATGCGGCAAGCCCACCGCGCCGGGAAGCGCCGGTGCGGCGAGGAAGCCCTTCGACAGCCAGACGAGCGGCGCGCGCAACGACGCCGCGGCGAGCGACGCGACCAGTTCGGGCAACGCGGCGACCGGGCACGCCGCGATCAGGAACTCGGCGGCGCGCGCGTCGGCGAGATCCGCCGTCACCACCAGCGCCTCCGGCAACGCGATCCCGGGCAGATAGCGCGCGTTGACCCGCGCCGAGGCAATCGCCCGGGCCTGCGACGCGTCCCGCGCCCACAGCACGACTCGCGCACGATCCTGCCGTGTCAGGTGCAGCGCCAGCGCCGTCCCCCAGGCACCGGCACCGAGCATGGCGATCAGGGGTTTCATGTCTGGACCGGGCGATTGCCGGGGCGGCGGCGGAGATCGGGCGAGGGTTCGGCTGCGTCGCCGGTCTGCAGAGCGGGAAACCTGCGGTCAGAGGCCGAAGACCTGGCCGACGCGCACGTAGCCCACCTGGCCATCGCGGTGGCGGACCTTGATCCAGCCCGGCGCCGCGGTCGTGGCCGCCGACGTCGCCGCTTCGGCCGCTTCCAGCAGGACTTGCAACTCGGCCCTGAAAACCAGCGGCAGCGGCATCGTCGGGATTGGCGCGCACCTCGGCCAACGGCACGCGCACCACCAGCATGCGGCGGTCGGTCAACGCTTTTTTTTCCACCCAGCCGATCGAGCCGCCGACATCGCGCACCTTGATCCAGCTTTCGAGCGGTACGATGACCTCGACCGGCGTGTCGCGGCCGAGGATGAAGAGCGGCCGTGCCTTCGCCGACGGCGCGTCGTAGAGGATCGTCGCCGGCTCCGCGGTGGAGCGGTAATCGGCGGCGACGCCGAGCGACGGCGCCAGCGCGAACGCCGCCACGCACAGGGCCGCCCTGACTGGCGATTGCGCGCGCGCGGACCCCGTCGGCATGGCGAAGGCGGTCAGTTGATGACGGCCGGCGGTACCGGCGCCTGCGCCTGCGCCAGTTGCTGCTGGTAGAGCGCCTCGAAATTGATCGGCGCCAGATGCACCGGCGGGAAGCCGGCGCGCGTCACCGCGTCAGCCAACGTCTCCCGCACGTAGGGGAACAGCACCGTCGGGCAGTTGATCGCGATCACCGCCTGCAGGTGCTCCGGCGGCACGCCGCGAATGGTGAAGATCCCGGCCTGCGCAGCCTCCACGAGAAACAGCGTCTTGTCGCCCGCCTTGGCCGTCAGGGTGACAGTGAGCACACACTCATAAATGTCCGGTTCGACCTGTTCGCCGCGGGTGCGCAGGCCCACTTCGACCTGCGGCGCCTCCTGGCTGAGGAATGACTTGGGCGCTCCGGGATTTTCGAGGGAAAGATCCTTGATGTAGATCTTGTCGATCGAGAACACGGGGGATTGCGCGGCGGGTTGCTGGGCTTCGGCCATGATGCATATCTTTCGAAAGGAGAAGAAAACCGCTTATTTTAGCGCATCGCCGCGGCAGGCCCGGAATGGCCGGCGCCCGCGCTCAAGCGGCGAGCAGCGGATCGAGCTTGCCGGCGCGATCGAGCGCGACCAGGTCGTCGTAGCCGCCGACGTGCACGTCGCCGATGTAGATCTGGGGCACGGTGCGGCGTCCGGTGCGCGCCATCATCGCCTCGCGCAAGCCCGGCTCGGCATCCACGCGAATCTTGGTGATGTCGGTCGCGCCCTTGGACTTCAGCAGGCGCTCGGCCTGGATGCAGTAGGGACACACGGCGGTGGCATAAAGGGTGATCGTGGGCATGTCACTTCTCCACCGGCAGTCCGGCCGTTTTCCACGCCTGATAGCCGCCGTGCAGATTGTAGATGTCCTTGAACCCCATGCGCGCCAGCGCAGCGCCGGCCGAGCGGCTGCGGTTGCCGCTGGCGCAGTAGGCCACGACGGGATGCGATGTCAGCTTCGCGAGTTCGTTCGCCCGGCTGTCGAGTTGCGACAGCGGAATATGGACGGCATTGGGCAGGCGGCCGCCCTCGTACTCCTTCGTCTCGCGCACGTCGAGCAGCACCGCGTCCTGCGTATTGATGAGGTGCGTGACGTTCAGGGTGCCGACGTCCTTCATCGGCGAAAAGCGCCGCTGCATCAGCGGCCACACGAGCATCGCCCCGGAAAGAAACAGCACGAGGATCAGCAACCAGTTGTTCTGAATGAAGGTCATGGGGTTCCGGCAAGCGCCAGGCGGCAAAAGGGTAAAATGATAGCGTATGCGCAGGCCGGAGGCTGCGTACGCCGGTCGGATGCTGCTGACGGCCCGAGGGCCGCAGCGTGCCCGGGCTGCTTCGCTTCGACCCCTTCTTTCCGCTGGCGGCTTCGCGCCCCACCCATGCCATGACTGCAACCGACACCCTCTCCCGCCCTGCATTTGCCCGCTCCGGGCTCTCGGTACGCCCTGCCGTCCTGCTGATCCTCGACGGCTTCGGCTGTCGTGAGGACACCCCCGACAACGCCATCGCCCGGGCGCAAAAACCCAACTGGGACCGGCTGCAGGCCACCTGCCCGCACACGACGATCAACGCTTCGGAGCTTCACGTCGGCCTGCCGCCCGGCCAGATGGGCAATTCCGAGGTTGGACATCTCAACATCGGCGCCGGACGGGTCGTCTACCAGGACTTCACGCGCATCGACCACGCGATCGAAACCGGCGAGTTCGCCGCCAACCCGGTGTTGAACGACGCCGTCGCCACGGCCAGGGCCAACCGCTCGACGCTGCACATCTTCGGCCTGCTCTCGCCGGGCGGGGTCCACAGCCACGAGCGCCAGCTCGCGGCGATGGTGGACATGGCTGCCAAGGGCGGAGCGCCGCGCGTCCACGTCCACGCCTTTCTCGACGGCCGCGATACGCCGCCGAGGAGCGCCGCACCGTCGATCGCCTTCATGCAGGCCGTCTGCGATGCCCACCCGGGGGCGAGGATCGCGACGCTGGTGGGCCGCTATTTCGCGATGGACCGCGATCAGCGCTGGGATCGCGTGCAGCAGGCGTGGGACCTGATCGTCGACGGCAGGGCGCCCTGGTCGGCCGCCACCGCAGCGGCAGCGCTGGATGCCGCCTATGCACGCGGCGAAAACGACGAGTTCGTCCAGCCTACCGTGGTGACCGACGCGACCGGGACGGCCGGCCGCGTGGAGGACGGCGACGTCATCGTGTTCATGAATTTCCGCGCCGACCGCACGCGCGAGCTCACGCGCGCCTTCACCGATGCCGCCTTTGCCGGCTTTCCCCGCAATCGCGTCCCGCAACTCGCGCGTTACGTGTGCCTCACCAACTACGGCGATGAATTCGCGCACCTGCCGACCGCATTCGGCGCGCAGTCGGTGGCCAACGGTTTCGGCGAGTACGTCGCGTCTCTCGGCCTGACCCAGCTGCGCATCGCCGAGACCGAAAAATACGCGCACGTGACCTACTTCTTCAGCGGCGGCAACGAAGCGACGCACCCGGGGGAAGACCGCATCCTCGTGCCATCACCCAGGGTCGCCACCTACGACCTGCAGCCCGAGATGAGCGCCGTCGAGGTCACCGACAAGCTGGTGGAGGCCATCGCGAGCGGGCGTTACGACGCGATCATCTGCAACTATGCCAACGGGGACATGGTCGGCCACACCGGCAACCTCGATGCCGCCACCCGCGCGGTCGAGACGCTCGACGCCTGCATCGGACGGGTCGTCGAGGCCACCCGCGCCGCGGGCGGCGAAGTCCTGATCAGCGCCGATCACGGCAACGCCGAGCAGATGTTCGACGTCGCCACGGGACAGCCGCACACCGCGCACACGCTCAACGTCGTTCCGGTCGTCTACGTTGGACGGGCGGCCGGAATCGCCAAGGGCGGTTCGCTGCAAGACCTCGCGCCGACGCTGCTGGCGATGATGGGCGTGCCGCAACCCGCCGAGATGACCGGCCGCTCGCTGGTGACCCTAGCCTGACGCAGTGCCGCGACCATTTTCCCGCCGGTCATTGATCCGGCATGAATTGCATTGAACCGTTCGTCCTGAGTCAGTCGAAGGGCCTGTCCTGAGTCAGTCGAAGGGGCTTCGACGGGCTCAGCCCGAACGGAACTAGATACATCACTTGTCGAAGGAAGCTGTCGAAGGGCTTCGACGGACTCAGCCCGAACGGAACTTCATACCTCACTATGCAGGATCAATAGTGGTCCGCCTCGCGCTCGTACTCTTCGCCGCGGCCGTCGCGGGAACGGCCACCGGCGCGCCCGATGCGGCGCCGGCAGTCGACGCCAAGGCGCTCGAGGCGCAGCGGCGCGATCTCAAGGCGCGGGTCGAGGCGGTGCAGCGCGAGTTGACCGCTTCGGAGTCGTCGCGTGCCGATGCCGCCGATGCGCTGAAGACCACCGCCCTCGCGATTTCCAAAGCCAACCGGCGACTGCACGAACTCGAACGCGAACGCCGCGACGTCGAAGCGGCGCGCTCCGGCCTCGACACCGAGCGCGCAAATCTCGAGCAGCAGGTGAAGGGGGAGCAGATGCTGCTCGCGCGCCTGCTCGTGCAACAGCAGACGGGGGGCCGCCAGGAACCATTGAAGTTGCTGCTCTCGGGACGCGATCCCGGCGAGATCGCGCGCCTGATGCACTACCTGCGGGCCATCGGCGACATGCGCGCGAAAGCGATCGCGGACCTGCGCGCCCACCAGCTACAGGTGCAGACGCTGGCCGCGCAAGCGCAGGCGCAACGAGAACGGCTGGACGCACTTGCGCGCGACGAAGCCTCTCAGCGGGCCGAGCTGCAGCAGCAACGTGGCGCCCATGCGCAGGTATTGCAGCGCGTTGCCGGCGACATCCGCCGCCAGCAGCGCGAACTCGATCGATTGAAGCGCGACGATTCGCGTCTGTCGCGCCTGATCGATCGCCTGACCGAGCTTTCGCGGGCGCGCGCGCCCGTCCGGCGGGAGCCGCCGGGCGTCGACCACAAGGCGCCACCGTCCGCGGGGAAGCCCACAACGGACGAAAGGTTGCCGGCGGCCGCGCCCGCGAACCAGGCGTTGGGGTTGGGATCAGGGCGCGGATCGCTGTCGATGCCGGTGCGTGGGGAACTTGCGAGCAGGTTCGGGACACCAAGGGATGGTGGCGCGATGACCTGGAAGGGCTGGTTCATCCGCTGCGCCGTCGGGCAGGAGGTCCGGGCGATTGCCGCCGGTCAGGTCGTCTATGCCGACTGGCTGCGTGGCTTTGGCAACCTCTTGATTGTCGATCACGGCGACGGCTACATGAGCCTCTACGGCAACAACGATGCGTTGCTCGCCACGGTGGGCGCTTCGGTAGGCGAGGGCGAGGCTGTCGCGCAGGCGGGTTCTTCCGGCGGCAGCGTAGAGCCCGGGGTATACTTTGAAATTCGCCATCAGGGCAAAGCCATGGATCCGGCCACCTGGATCGGCAAATAAAGGACGCGACGCAATGGGTAACTGGAAAAAGGCCGGACTGATCGGATTGGGCGCCGTGCTCGGTGTCCTGCTGTCGCTCAATTTTTCGGCGGTGGCGCAGCGCGAGCAGAAGCTTCCCATCCCCTACGAAGACCTGCAGCTGCTCGCGGCCGTCTTCGGCAAGATCAAGAGCGACTACGTCGAACCCGTCTCCGACGACAAGCTCATCAAGGAAGCCATCAACGGCATGGTGCGCGGCCTCGACCCGCACTCCGATTTCCTCGACGCCGAAGCCTTCAAGGACCTGCAGATCTCCACGCAGGGCAAGTTCGGCGGCCTGGGCATCGAGGTAGGGGTCGAAGACGGCCTCGTGCGCGTGGTCTCGCCGATCGAGGACACGCCCGCGTTCCGCGCCGGCATCAAGACCGGCGACCTGATCGTCAAGATCGACGACACCGCGACCCGGGGCCTGCCGCTGTCCAAGGCGGTCGACAAAATGCGCGGCAAGCCCGGCACCGACGTGGTGCTGACCATCGTGCGCAAAGACGTCGACCAGCCGCTCACCTTCACGCTGACGCGCGAGGAAATCAACGTCAAGAGCGTGCGCGCGAAGATGCTGGAGCCCGGCTATGGCTATCTGCGCATCCGCAGCTTCCAGGAGCGCACCGGCGAAGATCTCGCCAAGGCGATCAAGGATTTCTACAAGCAGGGCGAACTGAAGGGCCTCGTGCTCGACGTGCGCTCGGACCCCGGCGGCCTGCTCAACCAGGCGGTCGCCGTGTCCGCCGCCTTCCTGCCCAAGGATGCGCTGGTGGTCTACACCGACGGCCGCACCGCCGACGCGCGCATGCGCCTCACCGCCACCAAGGACAACTACACGCGGCGCGGCGACGACTACCTCAAGGATTTGCCGGCCGCGATAAAGAAGGTGCCGATGACCGTGCTGGTCGACGGCGGCACCGCGTCGGCGTCCGAAATCGTTGCCGGCGCGCTCCAGGATCACAAGCGCGCGACGGTGCTCGGCACGCAGACCTTCGGCAAGGGCTCGGTGCAGACCATCCTGCCCATTTCGAATACCGCCGGTCTCAAGCTCACCACGGCCCGCTATTACACGCCGGCGGGGCGGTCGATCCAGGCCAAGGGCATCGAGCCCGACATTTACGTCGATGACGGCCGCGATTCTCCGAACCGCATCCGCGAGGCCAACCTCGAGCGGCACCTCGAGACCAACAAGGTCGGCACGGCCACCAAGGGCGATGCGCGCCGACCGGACGCGCGCAGCGCCGCGCCGGCGCCCGAGCAGCCCCGCACCGGACCAAGTCGGAAGCACCGCAGCCGCTGCCGCCCCGGTTTGAATTCGGCGCGTCCGATGACTTCCAGTTGACGCAGGCGATCAACCACCTGAAAGGTCAGCCGGTGATCGCTTCGACGAAGTCGGTGGCAGCCCAGGCCAAGGCACAGTAGCGGCCACTCGATCCTGCGCACGACGCCCGGCGATGCCGGGCGTTTTCGTTGGTCGCGGACGGCTTCATCCAGCCGCGCTTCCGCAGCGTGCCGTAGATCAACCGCGCGCGGATCCGGGCTGCGCGCCATTCCCGCGGCGGGGGCTGCCGGTCCCAGCGTCGCTGCCAGTCGGCTTTCTGTGCGAACCAGCGCTTTTTCTGGTAATTCGCATCCCAGTAGGGTCCCAGCGAAAATTCGACCGCTGGCAAACCAAGCTTCGGGCCGCCGTTGAGGACCGTGATTGCACTCCCCTCGAACGGATACGCGAGATAGCGCGCATACACCCAGCCGCGGTCGCGACCGGCGGTGACATCGCACCAACGCCAGTTGGCCGTACACCCGACCACGGTCACCGATGTTCCGGTCATGACCCAGGTAACGGTCGGGAAGGCCTTGTCGGGGCCGGCACGGACGTTGACGGAACTCGTGATGGTCGCCGTTTGCGCCGCCGCCAACGAAGCGCAGGCGGAGACGGCGAGCGCGAGCAATAACCGCAAGCGTGAACTCATGTACGTCCTTTCGATGGTGCGTTGGATTCTACCGGGGCGAGCGTCCGTCCGTGCCGCCCTTCAGAGCCGTGCTCATCCTGGTCCAAGCGTTGCGTTGCGCCCCGCCGCCATTGCGGGCTCTCGTGGCACGCTTGGCGAAGCCTCCGCCGTGGGCGTCCGGCGCATCAGCATTCGACAAACGGCGACGCCGGCGATGGCGGCGGCGATGTGCTTCAGCGTGTGTCCGCTGACGACGTGGGTCAGCTCGTGCACCTCGCCATCGAACGTCTCCAGAAACTTGCTGAGCACGTACCACGCGAACACCCAGTAGAGGCAATGGCCGTGCGTATAGCGCGACGGCTTCATCCTTGCCAGCAACAGCAGTATGACCACTGAATAGCCCTGCAGGATTCCGTAGGGAATGACATTGCCCACGCCGGCGCGCTCCGTTGCCCGCCAGTACAAGACCGACAAGGCGCCGAGCAAAAGCATCGGCACCAGCAAGGCGAGGCCGGCGCGGACGCTTATCCGATCGACGATCTGGCTGCAGACGAGCGCCATGAAGGCGACCGTCATCGGCAAACGGTCCCAGAACAGGGTTTCGTTGTCGGGAGACAGGTGGTAGTACGACGACCCGACCGCCGTGAGCAGCACGCCCGCGAAGAAGATGACGTAGGGCCACCGCTCGATGCCGTGCTCGAAGCGCGTACGGCGCCCGAGTGCCACAACCAGCCCAGCGATGCCGACGACGAGAAACGCGGCATTCGAAGTCACATCGAGAAAGTTGTCGATGCCGAACGCCGGGCGCGCATCGGAAAAGTCGTGATACTCGAGCGGTTGCGGCATGGCGGGAATCAGCAAGGCTGCCGCGATTGCCAGGACCTTGATGCCGACGATGAGCCAAATGCGCGCGGTCACGTTTTTTCTCCTCAGGACCCGGATCGATGACGCCGTCTGCGAGGGCTAGTCAACGCGTCGCGTCGCCGTCAATGCCCGCTCGCCGTCGGCGCGGTGCATGTCGAGCAGTTCGCCGTCGAAGGCCCACGTCGTGGTCGCCTCCAATGCCCGCAGAAACTCCCGCTCCTGCTGCATGACCCCCTCGCTCACGCAAGCCTTGCGCGTGGCAGACGCGGGCCCCAGGACGATGCGATCCCCATCGGCGCTGTACTTCGCGCGGAAGGTGTTGCATCCACCGAAGCCCTTCACGATTCCACCCCTGAACGTCAGCGAAAGCGTCGTGCCGAGCAACGGACTCACGACGGCCTGGCGTCCGTTGTTGAAGCCGGTGACCTTCCACGTCGCGCCCTCGAGCGTGCGGGCGGGTTGCATTTGAAACACGATGACCGGCTCGGCGCCGGAATGAAGCGTCAAGAGATGGTCCGCGAGGGTGTAGCGAAGCGGCCCGGCGAGCGCCGCCCTGACAGCGTTTTCCACTGCCGTGGGGCTTTCCGGGCACGCCATCATGGTTCCGCCCAGCGACCCGATCACCACCCGGTCGCCGTCGATGGTGTACCCGCCGAAAAACAAGTTGCAGCCAGAGAATCCGTCGATGCGACCGGCCTTGAAGCGAGCCGTCACCGGCCGTATCGCGTCACGGAGGCTGCCTGGGTCGAGGCCGCGCAGACTGGCGAGCTGCCAGATCGGCCCCTCGATCGACGCAGCGGCTTTCGGCGCGGCAGCCGGGGCATCCACGCGCCGGCAGCAACCCGCGAGAAAGCGACCGTCGGCAAGCGAGACGCGCGCGGTCAGCGCATGCTTCGCGTCGGACATTCCGTCACTGCAAGCGGCCTCGCTCAGGAATGCCACGAGATCGCCCCCGGCGCCCTTCGCCGGCCTGCCGCGCCATGCCCGTTCCCCGAGGTGATCGAGGCGCGTTTCGCTGCCCCGGTACTCCACGGGTCGCGCATCGGGAAGCAGGAACCGCGCGACCGAGACGTCGGCAAATTGAAGGCTCCACGAAGGCTCGTTGCCAAAACAGATCATCCGCGGTTCGGCTGCCACCGCGGGGAAGGCTGCCAGCAGCAGCACGATCAGGGACGCTCGCGCCTTCATGTCCGCGCCGCCAAATTGAGAAGAATGCATGAAATGCGGCGGCCGGCCGGGGGCTACTTGCCTGCGATGACCCCACGACCGGCCAGTTGTCCAATGATGAGATCGGCGAAGCCCGGGGTCTCCCGCGCCACCGAAGTCGGATTGAACGTGGTCGTCGTGGCCGCCCAGACCAGTTGTCGGGTCTGGACGTCGAACAGCTTCGCTTCGACGGTCGCGAGCTCGTACTGGCTGACCTGTTGCACCGGGACCATCACCCCTCTTGGGCCACCCCATGTCGAGCCGCCCCATGAGGAGCCACCCCATGGCCCCGACCCCCAGCCCATGCCGCCAGACACCATCGTCGTCGACACCTGAGTGCGGGTATCCACGCCCAGCAGCCTGACGAGCAGCAGGCCCTGCGCCCCGGTGTTCGCGACGGCGGACGCAAACGACGCGTCGGTGACGCGGGCCTCGTCGGCGATGACGGTATAACCCGCGATACCTTCGACACCCGCCGCGCGCAGCCTCTGCGCAAAGAGGTCCTCGAACACCCGACCATCGGAGACGCTGTTGATGCTGCCGACGACGACGACCTTGCGCATCGGCGGGCCCGTGAAGTTGGTGTCGAACCATGCGGACCGGATCGACGTGCTCTGGCAACCGGCGACGAGCGCAGCCAGCGCGAAAACGGCGAACAGCGAACGGAATTTCATGCGGGATCCTCTGGTTGAATCGGTTTCGATGGCACGGTCATGTCCACCTTGGTATTCCGCGTATGCGGGGAGCCGCAACCGCGAATCAGCGCAACAGTTCGATTCCCGTGGACGTGACCCGAACGCGGTCGCCGATCCGCAGCGCCGGGGCTGCCGTCTGCTGGATGGTGGCGAAACTGCCGTCATCGTAACGCACCGCAATTCGCCAGACGAAAGTCTGGCTGCGCTGCGCAGCCTGGTTGCCCACGAACCCGCCGCCGACGGCACCGACGACGGTCGCCGCGGTCTGACCCCGGCCGCCGCCAACCAGGCTGCCGAGTCCACCGCCAATCAGCGCGCCTCCGATCGTCCCCAAAGTGGTATTGACGTTCTGGACGGTGTCCTGGGTGATCGATTCGACCGTGCCGACGCGGGCCACGGGCTGCTCGCTGACCTGGAAAGGCGGGGGCGTATTGCAGCCGGCAAGCATCACCGCGAAGCATGCAGCACATGCGGCGACACCGCGCCGCCAGGAAAGAAACTTCATCATCTTTGTTCTCCGGTACGCAACGGTGGGATTCACTCGGGAATCGAATTCAGCAGGTACATGGCGGCGAGCAGACTGGTCGGACGTCCGAGCTTGCCCAGCCATTGGGCAAAGATCTCCTCGATATCGCCGCCCATGTAGACCTGCGTGAGCGCCCTGTTGACCTCGAGGCGCAGCGTGGAATCATTGCGCGGCAACGCCATCGCGTACGGCTCGATCGACAACTCCTGCGCCAGCAACGCGAGCTTGGCCGGCTCCTTCGCCTGGATGGCCAGGCCGATGAGCTTGATCTTGTCGCCCGCGTAGGCGTCGACGCTGCCCGCTTCCACCATCGCAACGCCCTCCTTGGCGTCGGTGATCGTCACGACGGTAGCGTTGACGAGGCTGCGGCGCAGCGTGTCGTTAAGCCGTGTCTCGGTGGTCGTGCCCTTGAGGACGGCGACGCGCTTTCCGGCCAGGTCCGCGATCTGATTGACCGGCGATCCGGCCTTGACGAGGAATCCGCCGCCGTCGAGGAAGATCAGGTTCGAGAAATCGACGTTGGCGAGCCGGGACTGCGTCTGCGTCGTGTTGGCGCATTCGAGATCGGCGCGGCCATCAGCGACCATCTGCAGGCGCTCGGTGACCGAACCGGCAAGCCAGTTCACTTTCAGGTTCGGCTCGCCGACCGCACGACCGATCTGCGCAATGACACGCTTGCACAGGTCGATCGAGTACCCCGCCGGCTCGTTGTTGGCACCCGCAAAGGAGAACGGCAGCGAGTCCGCCGAATAGGCGACGTTGATGGCCTTGGCCGACCTGATCTTTGCCAATGTATTGGAGGTGGTCTGGGCCGTCGCGCCGACGGCGACAAGACCTGCGGCGACGATCAGTGC
Organism: uncultured beta proteobacterium; assembly: GCA_963709525.1. Lineage (GTDB taxonomy): Bacteria > Pseudomonadota > Gammaproteobacteria > Burkholderiales > Casimicrobiaceae > CAIWHR01. The sequence continues at coordinate 15,384 of CAVPXB010000018.1, read as the reverse complement.
TGCAAGGAAACGCTTGACCATGGAGTCCTCGAGTGGCGAATGAGTGGGTGAGAGTTTGATGTGTTTGAGAGTGCCCGTGAGACGGCTAGAGTCCGTCGCTCAACGCGACTCCGGCGCCGATTGTCGTCTGCTTCCAGTTGTAGTCGATCAGGCTCTCGCCGTATCCGGAAAAGACCTGCACGTAACCGCGCAGCGGCCCGAGAAAGGGCGGCGTCGTCCACGCAGCCTGGATCGCCCCTTTCCCCGTTCGCACGTTGCCCCGGCCGCCGACCGAAAAGCTGTTGCCGCGCCAACGGTACAGGGCAGCGATCTCGCCGTTGCCGTAGTAATCGGTGATATCCGGGTTGTCGTCGTCGCTGGCGTTCTCCTTGAGTCGATACCACACGCGCCCCGTGAGCATCAGGTTGTCGCGCTCGACGCCGAACTCGGCAAATATCCGATTCCAGCTGCGCGAGAGAATATCGGCCCTGCCGTTCGACTGGTGGTTGAATCCCGCATTCACCACGCCCCAGCGAAATCCGCCGCCAAGGTCCACGTCCGGCCGGTAGCTCACCAGCAGTTCGGGCATGTAGTTGGTTTCACGAAACGGGCGCGAAACATCCCCATTGTAAAGCTGCCACTGGTTCTGCTGCGTATAAGCGGCCCACACGCCCCAGCGCCGATCGTCGGTGGCCCAAAGGCGCCCCTTGAAGCTGATCTGGAATTTCGCCTCGGTGGAGCTTATTTCCTCCGCCTTGCCGGCGGCCGCGAACAGCGGCTCGTAGGGCGCGAGGTTGACGCTGTCCGTATAACGCCCGAACAGCAGGTAGTTGGCGTGGTAGTAGCGGATGTCGGCCGCGGGCGACGACGGGTCGAAATCCCAGGCCTCGTCGATCATCGACGTCTTCGCGCGCTCCGGGCGGCTCGTCGCGCCTGCCGCAACGCTCGCAGGCGCTTGCGCCGCTGGCGCGGCTTCCTGGCGCGTATCGGCGGCGCGGCCGCTGACCAAGTCATAGCAGGCGAGGCGCTCCGCGCCCGAGGCAATGTTGTGGCACTCGGCCGGCGTGGCGGGCCGCGCCTGGGCGAGGACGCCGCCTGCGACGGCTGCGGACAGGAAGGCGCAAAGACGCAAGGTATGTCGGGATGCTTTCATGTCCATTTCTTCGAGGCAGTTCCGGCCAGGCCGAGGGGTTCCGATTATAGATGCAAAAGCGGCTGCCATTGCGCCGCGCCGCCCTCCATGTAAACTGACCCCGTCAGCGCATGCTTGCCAGGAGGCCGATTCTGTCGGCATCGATCGGCAATCCCGCCGGGGTTGGTCCATGCCGAACAAGCGGCACGGCGCGAAGGAGAAATGGCTATGGGCAAGAAGAAAGTCGCGATCGCCTGTCAAGGCGGTGGCACGCATGCGGCGTTCACCTGGGGCGTCCTGACGCAGATCCTGAGGACCAAGAAGCTGTGGGATGCCAGCCCGAAAGGGGGCGAAAGCTTCGACATCGTCGCCGTCAGCGGCACCTCGGCCGGCGCGCTCTGTGCACTGGCGGCGTGGTACGGCCTCGTCCCGAACGACCGCGATGCAGAGTGCGGCACGCTCGACAAGGCGATCGAACGCCTGGACTTCCTCTGGACCACGTTTGCCGCGACGACTCCCGCGGAGACCGCGCACAATCAAATGGTCGGCACCCTCCTGCAGTGGATGTCGAAGGGCATGCCGTTTCCGGCGTCCAATCCGTACGACTCGCACGGGAAGCTCGGCATGGCCGGCCTGTCGATGATGGGGGCGCGGCCGGAATACCTGGGATTTCCGGCGCTCCTCGAAGCGTTGTGTCCCGACTTCGATACGATCGACTGGCCGGCGGTGGCGAAGGCGGATCTGCGGATCCTGGTGGGCGCCATCGAGGTTCTCAGCGGCAACTTCGAGGTCTTCGATTCGGACAAGACACTCGAGCAATTGGGTTTGCTGCCCGGCGGGCCGCAGTTCGATCAGTACGACGCCACCCGCTGGCGGATGCGCCGTTCGCTGTCGCTTTCGGGCGTCGCGGCATCGGGAACGCTGCCCGAAGTTCTGCCGGCGCAGGTGATCGGCGACATGGTCTTTCCGACCTGCACACCGGGAACGAGCGTCACCCGCAATGGTTACTACTGGGACGGCCTTTATTCGCAGAATCCTCCCGTGCGCAACCTGCTCGATGCGGCCACCAAACAGGAGAAGCCGGATGAGATCTGGGTCGTCCGCATCAATCCGCAGGAATTCCATCCCGCTTCGTTGGCCATCGGCCTCGACGACATCAGGGATCGGGAGAACGACCTGGCCGGCAACCTGTCGCTGAACCAGGAGCTCGACCACATTCTGACCATCAACCGGTGGATCAGCGAACACGGGGACAAGCATCCGCCGTTGAACAATCGCAAGATCGTCGAAGTCCGCACGATCAAAATGACCCAGGAAACGGCTTGGGGCCTGCATCACACGTCCAAATTCGACCGCAGCCCCGGTCATTACGGGAAGCTTCGCGACGAGGGGCAGCAGGTGGCGGAACAATGGCTGTCGAACTGGCGGACGCTCGGCAAGGACTTCGCGTCCTACCCGAACGACGCCCGCTATCCGGAGCCTGCTGGAGCACCTGCAGCGTGACTGGATTGTTGGGGATTGTCGCGGCGCTTGGCGTCCTGATCTGGCTGTCTTTTCGCGGCTGGAGCGTGCTCGTGCTGGCGCCGGCTGCTGCGATGATCGCCGCGATCGCCGCGGGAGAGCCCCTGCTCGCGCACTGGACGCAGACGTTCATGGGCGCGGCCGGCGGGTTTATCGCCCAGTTCTTTCCCCTGTTCCTGCTCGGCGCCCTGTTCGGAAAGCTCATGGACGACAGCGGCTCGGTGACGGCGATCGCGCGCTTCATGACCGAACGGCTCGGCCCGGGGCGCGCGGTCCTGGCGGTGGTGCTCGCCGGCGCGTTGGTCACCTACGGCGGAGTCAGCGTCTTCGTCGCCGTCTTCGTGATCGCTCCGATGGCGCAGGCGCTGTTTCGCGCGGCAGACATTCCGAACCGCCTCGTACCGGTCGCCATCCTGCTCGGCACCGCGACCTTCACCATGTCCGCCTTGCCGGGCACGCCGGCCATCCAGAACGCGATTCCGATGCCGTTCTTTGGCACGACCCCGTTTGCCGCGCCCGGATTGGGCATCATCGCAGCAGTCATCATGCTCGGTTTCGGACTCTGGTGGCTTGCGCGCGCGGAGACGGCGGCGCGACGCGCGGGGGAAGGCTTCGGCGCAGGGCGCGCGGCCGCCGATGCCGCGGCCGAGGATCCGACGGTGCGGGAGCGTGCGACGACGGCGAGCACCTTCGACCCCGCGGAGGTTCACCACGGCCACCGCAGCGAACGCTCGCCCGGCACGCTGGTCGCGATGCTGCCGCTCTTCGTGGTGGTGCTCGTCAATCTGGTGCATGTCCATGGGGGTGCTGCCGCGCGTGGATACGAGCTTCCTTGCGGAGGATCGATGGGGTGCCACGCCGCTCTCGGCGGTGAGCGGCGTGTGGTCGGTGATCGTGGCGCTCTCGTCGGCCATTGCCGTGCTGGTCCTGCTCAACCGCAAGCGCCTGCCGGCGTTGAGGAACACCTTCGACGCGGGGGTGAACGCCTCGGGGCTGCCGGTCCTCAGCGTGGCGAGCCTGGTCGGTTTCGGGGCCGTAGTCGCGGCCATGCCTGCCTTCGCCATGGTCAGCGACTGGGTGCTGTCGATAGAGGGCGGGCCGCTCGTTTCGCTGGCGATTTCCACCACCGTCCTCTCGGCAATGACAGGGTCGGCGTCGGGCGGGATGAGCATTGCGCTCGATGCGCTGGGTGCCACTTACCTGCAACTCGCCGCGCAGGTGGGCCTGGATCCGGCGGCATTGCATCGCGTTGCGGTGATGAGCGCCGGCACCCTCGACACCCTGCCCCATAACGGCGCCGTCGTCACGATGCTCGCCGTCTGCGGCTCGACGCATCGGGAAAGTTACTTCGACATCGTGATCGTCGGCATTCTCGGCCCCCTGCTGGCGTTGGTCGTGGTGATCGTCCTCGGTTCGGCGTTCGGGGCCTTTTGAACCAGGCGCGGCCAGCGCGCCATTCATCGCACCGTCGAGCGCACCTGCCGTCGCTTCGCAGTCGGCCCGGGCGCCGGGGCCGGCGCAGTCGCGGTCCGTTCGACTGCTTCGCGGGGCGACCCGATGCCGTCGCCGGTCAGAGACGGCCGCGGGCGTGACCGATCCAGGTGCGCAAGAGCGCGAGGACGAACCCGCCCGTCAACATGCCGAGCAGGTAGATCCCCAACACCAGGACGGACACCGGAAGAGTGATGCTGGAAGAAAACAGCGAAACCGTCACGGTCTCGAGATTCTGGAACTTGAACAGCAGGACGAGCGCCGTGAAGGCGACGATCAGCCCGATGTAGACGTAGCGCATGATGTTCTTCCCCGCCTTATTGATCCGGCACGAATGAGATTGAACCGTTCTGATCCGGTACGAATGAGATTGAACCGTTCTGATCCCGCACGAACAAGATTGAACCGTTCGCCCTGAGCTTGTCGAAGGGCCTGTCCTGAGCCTGTCGAAGGCCGTCCTGAGCCGTCGAAGGGCTGTCCTGAGCCTGTCGAAGGGCCTGTCCTGAGCCTGTCAAAGGGACGCATCGACCGGCGGCTGGCGTCGATTATACCTTCGACCCCGACCGGGACCGCGACTCGCAGCGCGGATGGGGCATTCTGCTTCGCCGCGGCGCCGGCGCCGAACACCCCGACGCAATGGACGACGGCATCGGGGCGCGGTTATGATCCTCGGGTTGCCCACCATTCGAAGCAAGGAAGCGAGCGCCGCCGGAGCCACGCGATGTTGATGCGACGCCGGCCCTGTCGCCTCCCGCACTTCAAAGCAAGGAGACCGAGATGAAAACCCGCGCACTCGCAGCGCTCGTTGCCGTTGCCCTCGCGGGCTGCACCGTCGGACCGGACTACGTGCGCCCCGTCGCGGACGCCCCGCCGTCCTGGCGGATCGACTACCCGAAAGCGGCCGACGTCGCCAACACCAGGTGGTGGGAGCAGTTTGGCGATCCGGTGCTCAACGATCTGATCGAAACGTCGCTGCGCGAGAATCGCGATGTCCGAATTGCCGCCGCCCGCGTCGACCAGTTCATCGGCGCCCTCGATTCGACACGTTCCCAGTTGTTCCCCCAGATCGGCTACGGCGCGGACGCGTCCCGCGCCCGCGCCAGCCGGGTTGGCCAGCCGCCGCTGCCCGCCGGCGCCGATCCCTATTTCACCCTGTACCAGGGATCGCTCGGTGCGTCCTGGCAACTCGACCTCTTCGGTCGGGTCCGCCGCCTGGGCGAGGCGGCGCAGGCGCAGGTCTACGCCAGCGAGCAGGCGCAACGGGGGGTCGTGCTGTCGGTGGTGAGCGGCGTTGCATCGAGCTACATCGGGTTGCGCGCGCTGGACCGGCAGCTGGAGATTGCCCAGGCCACGGCAGCGAACTTCGGCGAGACCGCGCGCATCTTCGACCTGCGCTTCAAGGCCGGCGTCGTGTCGCAGACGGAGGTGGTGCAGATCCGTTCGCAGGTCCAGCAGGCGCTCGCCGCGATTCCGTCCTTCCAGCAGCAGATCGCCGCGCAGGAGAACCTGATCTCGATCCTGCTCGGACGCAATCCGGGGCCGATCCCGCGGGGGAAGACCATCGACCAGCTCGTCGCGCCGCAGATTCCGGCGGACCTTCCCTCCGCGCTGCTGCAGCGCCGGCCCGACATCCTGCAAGCCGAGCAGAACCTCGTCGCCGCCAATGCCAGCATCGGCGCGGCGCGCGCGCTCTACTATCCGACGATCTCCCTCACCGGCGCGCTCGGAACCGCCAGCACCGCCTTCGGCAACTTCCTGACCGGCCCCGCGAGCGCCTGGCTGGTGGGCGCGGGCCTCGCCGGCCCGATCTTCACTTTCGGCGCCATCGAAGGACAGGTGCGCTCGGCCGAGGCGCAGCAGCAACAGGCGATCTTCTTCTACCAGCGGACGATCCTCGGCGCGTTCCGCGAGACCAACGACGCGCTGACCGGCTCGCAGCGAAGGATCGAGGAAGTCGCGATGCAGACCCAACGCGTCGCGGCATTGCGCGAGTTCGCCCGGCTGTCCAACCTCAAGTTCGACAAGGGCGTGAGCGGATACCTCGATGTGCTGATCGCCGAGAACGAACTCTTCGCGGCCGAACTCGCGTCGGTGCGCCTGCTCGCCGACAGGCACGTTCAGGTCGTCAACGTCTATCAGGCCATGGGCGGCGGTTGGGTGGATATCGCGGGTGCGATCGCGTTGCCGCCGAGAAGTGTGGCCGCGGCAAAGGCCCCCGCGCAGTAGATTGAACCGGCCCGCTTCGACAGACGCCGGATGCGATCGAGCGTGTCCTGGAACTCAGCGTAGACACCAGCGGCGAGACGGCGCCACTGTGGCAGGTACAATCACTTCCGTCGCGCCCGCGGGAAGCCCTCCCGCAGAGCTACGGCGCGCGCAGGAAAACTCGAGCCAGGAGAAAATCAGATGAAGAGCAGCGGGAAGTGGATCGGATGCCTGGGCGTTTTGGCGCTGGCGTCGCTGTCGGGCGCGGCGTGGGGCCAGTCGAAGATTTCCTACGGCCGGATCACCGCGGTCAATACGGTCACCCAGGAAAGCGCTCGCGCGCAGACCGGCGGCGCGCTGATCGGCGGCGCCCTGGGAATCGCTTCGGGTTCCGGCCAATCCGGCAGCAACCGGGCGCTGCGCGGCATCGGCGGCGGATTCGCCGGCCAGCAGATCGGGCGGCTCGCGAGCCAAAGCCAGGCGTTCGAATACACGATCCTGCTCGGGGGCACCAACACCATCCGGATGGTGACGGACGAGTCGGGACTCCGCGTCGGCGATTGCGTGGCCGTCGAGCAAGGCAGCTTCAACAATCTCCGGCTTGTCGCCGACGCGAAGTGCACGCGGCCGGCCAAGGCGCCGCAATCGCCTGCCCCGCGGCCGCCCGCGGCGACGCAATCCGAGGTGCGCGAAGCGAACGCCTGCGCGCAAGCCAAGGAACAGTTGCTCAATACCGAGGACCAGGAGGCGTTCGATCGCGCCGAGCGGCGGGTGCGCCTGCTCTGCGGCGATTGACGGCGGCAACGCCTGTCCGACCCGCGTTCGATGCCGGCACCGACCATCGAACCCACGACGAGTGCGACAAGCGCGCCCCGTGAGCGCTGCCGGGTCGGGGAGCGGTCGAGCTGAGCGTCCAGCCGAACAACCCCGCCACCGCCAGCAAGGCGATGCTTGCGTTGGCCAGCGCCGAACGAGCGTGTCCGCGCGCTCGAACGCGACGCCCGCCGCGACCATCGCACGGCGCGCCGGCCCGCCATTCGCGGCGGCGCCGACGCGTTCGGGCGCGAGCAACGATCGACGCGCCAGTCCCAGCGCAAGCAGGCTGCCGCCCAGCAGCACCAGCAGCGTCGATCCCAACTCCGCAGGCTTGAGGGGATTCGAGACGAGCTCGCCCGGAACCGGCCCCAGTGCGGCGAACGCGAGCAACAGCGAGCATGCCGAGAGCGCCAGCGCCGCGAATTCGGACAGCCGGGAGACGCGCTTCACCATCGGAAGCGGATCGCGTCGACGGCGCAGGGCGTTGACGAGCACGAGCACGACATACCCCGCCGTGAACACCGCGCCGCCCTGCAGCACGATCGTCCACCACCACTGTCCCGTGCCGTCGGCGGCATCGAGCATGAGCTTCTTTGCGAGATAGGCGCCGCTCGGCACGACCCCCATCAGCGCGAGCCCCGACACCGCGAACGCGAGCACGGTGATGGGCATCGCGCGGGCCAAGCCGGCAAGATCGGCAATGCGGTCGTGACCCAGCGCGGCGTAGATGAGGCCGGCCGCCATGAACATGCCGGCCTTGGCGGTCGCGTGCGACACCGCCTGCAACAGTCCACCCGTCAAGGCCGCGCCGTGCACCAGCGCGTTGCCGCCGGCATCGAAGGCGAGCGGGAACATGAGAAACAGGTAGCCGATCTGCGCCAGCGTCGAATAGGCGACCAGCAGCTTCAACCGCTCCTGCCGCACGGCGACGACGCTGCCGAAGACGATCGCCGCGGCACCCATGCCTGCCAGCAGTTGCGCCGACGGCAGCGTGATCACGCCCGGCATCACGTCGAACCAGAGCCGGACGATCAGGAACCACGAACCCTTGATGACCAGCGCGGAGAGTATCGCGCTCGCCGCGGCGGGCGCGCCTGCATGCGCCGGCGGCAGCCAGATGTGCAGCGGAAAGAGCGCGGTCTTGGCGAGCAGTCCCGCCGTCATCAGCGCTGCGGCAACCCACGCCGCGGGTTCGGGGCGGATCCGCGACGCCAGCAGCGCGATGTCCAGCGTGCCGTAGGCGCCGTACAGCAGAACGGCGCCCAGCAGATAGAGCACCGAACCCAGCAGCGCGAAGAGCAGGTAGCGCAGCGCCGAACGCAGCGTCTCGCCGCGGCCGTCAAGGCAGACCAGCGGCACGCCCGCGAACGTCAGCAGTTCCAGCGCGACGTACAGCGTGAACAGGTCGCCGCTGACGAACACGAGGTTGAGCGAGCCCCACACGGCGAGCAGCAGCAGCCAGAACGTCAGCGACGCGCGCGTCTCCCGCTCGCCGGAAGGCGTGCCGAAATCGGCGCGGGCGTACACGCCGATGCCGCAGATCACCACGGCAACGGCCAGCATCATGACCACCGACAAGCCGTCGGCGCGCAGCGCGACGCCGAGCGGCGGCGCCCAGCCGCCCAGCAGGTAGACCACGACATCGCCCGATCGCAGCAGCGCGTCGGCGACGCCGAGCGCGAGGCCGAGCCCGAGGACGATCGTCGCGAAGCGCGACGCGCTGCGCGTTGCGGCCGCCGAGGACGAGCCCGACCAGCACCCCGACGAACGGCAGCAGCACCGCCAGTGCGAGCAGCAGCCCGCCCGGAGTCGTCATCGACTGAGCCGGCACGGGCAGCGAACTCTAGGCGCCGGAGGCATCGGTCGGTGCCGTGGCCGTGGCCGGCGCATCGGCGGCGAGCGAGACCGAGCCCGTCTCGTCGTGCAGCCGCAGCAGCACCGCCACCGCCAGCGCGGTGGCCGAGAACGCGACGACGATGCCGGTGATGAGCAGCGCCTGCGGCACCGGGTCGCCGCCGAACCCCGCCGCCGCGCCCCGGCGCGCGATCGCGCCGAGCAGCAGGAATACGCCGCTGCCGATCACGTTGAAGGCCAGGATCTTGCGCAGCGGATGCGGGTTGACGATCAGGCCGTAGAGCCCGACGCCGACCAGCAGCGCGGCACACAGTCCGAACAGAGTCGCCGTCGTCATTGCGCATGCGCACCCGTTGCGGCGCGCCGGCCAGAATGAGCGCCAGCGTCAGTGCCAGCGAAGGCATCAGTGCCAGCTCGATGGCGACGATCAAGGGCTTGGCGTACCCTTCCGGGTAGGCGAGAAACGCGCCCGCCGTCGCCACGCCCGCGAGTCCGATGGCGATGAACACCAGCGGTCCGGTCACCAGTCCGATCCTCAACCACGTCCGGCTGATCGGCGGCGTGTCGACGAGTCCCGCCATCACGACCAGCAGCCACATCGCGGCCATGATCGTCGCGCCCTGGAACTTGCCGCCCGGATGGTCGGCACCCACCCAGAAAATGTACATCCCCACGACGATGCCTATCGGCGGCAGCACCCGCGCGATGTAGGCGAGGATGCCGTTGGGGTCGACCGCGTGCTGCGGCCCGGGCCGGCCGCCCCAGACGCGGTCCGGCGCGAGCGACCACACGCCGACGAGCGCGAACAGCAGCACGATCGCCTCGAGCAGCGTGTCCATCGCGCGAAATGCTAGCAAGCACGGCGGTGATCGGATTGCCCACCCCGGTGGCGCCCATGTTGGCCGCGGTCAGGTGGGCGAGCGTCGGCGCGGGATCCGGCAGCGCAAGCACGCAGACCGCCAGCGCGGCCGCGACGCCGGCCGCCAGAACGGCGGCCAGGGACCGCGGAAACGCTCGCGGACATTCGGCACGAGCCGCGGCTTCGCTAACCCGCAAGCGCGCCGCGGCACCGATAAGCAACGCGCCGGTCAGGCCGCCGCCGATCGCGGCTTCGGTCAGCGCGACGTCGATGCCGTGCAACTGCACCCACACCAGCGTGAGCAGCAGGCCGTAGGCGACGAACCCCGCGACCGCGGCGAAGGCGTCGCGCGCGGCGACCGCCCAGACGGCCAGCCCCAGGACCAACGCCGCCAGCCCGAGATTGAGTGCCTCGATCATGCGCGCGGTTCGCGGCGCCGCGCGGCACGGGCGATGAGTTGCGACGCGGCCGCGCCGGACAGCAGGACGAGCAGCCAGATGGCCACCAGCTTCAACCCGGTCAGCACGCCGTCGACCTGCGGCAAGAGGCCGAGCACCACCAGCCCGAGGCCGAGGTTGTCGGCCTTGGTCAGGGCGTGCAGCCGCGTAAAAGTATCGGGAAAGCGCAGCAAGCCCACGGTGCCCGCGAGGAAGAAGAACGCACCGGCGGTGACGGCGACGATGGTGAAGACAGCCAGGGCGGCACTCATGCCCGGTCGTCCGATTCGGCGGCGCCGGCGTTCGCGGCGAGTCCCGCCTTCACGAAGGCGATGGACGCGAACGCGGCCAGCAGCGCCAGCGTCAGGGCCACGTCGATCGCCGCAGCCTCGCCGGTCGCCGCGCCCAGCAGCAGCAGCCCCGCGATGCCGCCGGTGCCGAGCAACTGGGCGGCCATCATCCGGTCGGCATCATCCGGTCCGCGCAGGATGCGGATGAGCCCCAGCGCGACCATCAGCAGCACGAAGCCCGACGCGGCAAGCAGGAATTCAGCCATGGCGCTTCCCCGCCACCAGCGCTTTGGCGAGGAGGCGCTCCTCCTGCCACAACTGCTCGACCACCGGCTGCGCCGTGTCGAGGCAGTGATAGACCAGCACGCCGTCGCTCTCTCCGGCCGGAACGGACCCCGGCAGGAGACTGGTGATCATGGCAAAGGTGTTGCGCGCCACACCCGGCGGAAAGGCCAGCGGGCAGCTGACGAAACCCGGCCGCAATGGCAGGCGCGGGTCGAACGCACGGCGGGCAACGTCGACGCCTGCCCGCGCCGACTCCCACATGAAGTGCGGCATGAGTGCCAGCAGCGCGCCGAAGTGCAGGCATCCCGCTGTCGGTGGAAGGAGGCGCAGGCTGACCCACGTCGCGGCCAGCGTCGCGAACGCGCCGACCGCGAGGTCGGCCGGCTTCAAGCTCTGCATCAGCGCCATCCAGAGCAGGAAAAACGCCGCTGCGCGAAGCACGGCCGCGCGCCGCGGTGCGTCCAGACGTGGAGCCGGCGTGGCGGCGGCAGGCCTGTTCATGCCGACGCCTGCTCGGGTGCGCCCTGCCCTGCCGCAGGCTCGGCAAGCACCCGCACGTCCATTTCGCCCAGGCGGTCGAGGAGCTTGGCTTCGGCCCGGATCGGCCACCAGTCGTAGAGGAAGATCTCCATCGGACGCCACAACGCGACCCAGCCGCCGATGACCAGGGTCTCCTTGACGATCCAGCCGTATCCTCCGTTGGACAACAGGCCCGCGATGAACTCGCCGACGACGATGGCGATCGCAAGGAACGCCAGTCCGATCACCAGACTGACGCGTCCAACGCGGAACAATTGCCGCAGCCGCTGCCGGGTCGCGAGGGCTCGCTGGCGAAAGTAGGCGTGGACCGCGTCCCGCAACATGTCGGTGTCTTCCGGGGTCGCGGATTCGCCGCCCAGATGCACGACGAGGCCAAGCGGCTGGCCAGTGGGGATTTCACGTCCCCAGTCGACGATGTAAGTCTCGGCATTGGGGTCGAGGTCGCGTTCGCGAAACGGCGCCGGGTCCATGGCATTGAACAGCTGACGCATTTTCGCCACATGCAGTTCGAGCTCGGTCCGCCGCGGCGCGGCGACGCCATCGGATCGCGGCAGCCCGATCGTACGCGACGGGTGCGTCATCGGGCAGCCCGCGGATCAGGCCGCCGCGACGGCGGGTTCGGCCGGCGGCGCCTTCTCGTTGCCGAACACCGTGACGTAGAGCACCGGCAGCAGCACCAGCGTCAGCAGGGTGGCCACCAGCAGCCCGCCCATGATCGCGAACGCCATCGGCCCCCAGAACACCGTGGGCGCGATGGGGATGAGCCCGAGCACGGTCGAGAACGCCGCCAGCATCATCGGACGCATGCGTCCGGTCGCCGACGCCATGACCGCCTCGAGGACGCCGCGCCCCTCCGCGCGATCGGATTCGATCTGCACGACGAGGATCACCGCGTTCTTCGCGATCATCCCGATCAGCGCCAGGATGCCCAGGATCGCGACGAAGCCCAGCGGCTGCCTGAACACCAGCAGCGCCAGCACGACCCCGATCAGCCCGAGCGGCAGCAGCACCACCACCATCGCGAGCCGGCGGAAGCTCTACGAGCATCAGCATCATCGTCGCGAGCATCAGCACGATCATCAGCGGGATGACGGCGAACACCGAGGCGCTCGACAGCTGGCTCTCCTCGTACATGCCGCCGGTTTCCACATGGTAGTGCGGCGGCAGCTTGGCGGCGAACCCGGCGATCTTCGGCGCCAGCGCGCTGACGACCTGGTCGGGCAGCACGCCGGCGACGACGTCCGCGCGCACCGTCAGCGCCGGCACGCGGTCGCGCCGCCACACCAGCGGGAATTCCTGTTCCTCGACGAACGTCGCGAACTGGCGCAGCGGCACCATGCGCCCGCTCGGCGTCGGCACCTGGATGGAGCTCAACGCCTCGAACGACGCCCGCTGGTCGTCGGTCGCACGCACGATGACGTTGACGAGGTAGATGTCGTCGCGCAGCTGCGTGACGGCCGACCCGGTAACCGCGGCGTTGAGCGCCGCGGCGAGCGAGCGCGAGCTGACACCCAGCCGGCGCGCCTCGTCCTGATCGACCTTCACGCGCAACTGCCGCGCCGGCTCCATCCAGTCGTAGTGGACGTGCCGCGTACGCGCGTCGGCGGCGAGGATCTGCGCGAACTCGAGCGCGAGCCGGCGGACCTCGTCCTTGTCGGGCCCCAGGATCCGGTACTGCAGCGGCCATCCCACCGGCGGCCCCAGTTCGAGTGGCGAAACCCGTGCCACCACCTCCGGAAACTGCTCGGCCAGCACCTGCTCCAGCTTCTTCTGCAGGCGCTCGCGCCGGTCGAAATCCTTGGCGACGATCACGAATTGCGCGAAGAACGGGTTCGCGAGCTGGACGTCGAAGGTCAGGATGAAGCGGATCGCACCGCGCCCCACGTAGGTGCTGTAGTGGTCGACGTCGGGATCGGCGTTCAGGATCGACTCCAGCCGCTTCGCCTCGGCCTCGGTCGCGTGGATCGACGCATTCTGGCGCAGCGTCATGCTGACCGTGAGCTCGGACCGGTCGGACGCCGGGAAGAACTGCCGAGGTACGTGCTGGGACAGATAGACCGCCGCGGCGAACGCCGCCAGCGTCAGCGCGATCGTCACCAGCGGGCCGGATGGCGGCGGCGAGGAACGCCGAGTACGCGGCCACCACCCGGCTCGGCTTCTCGTCGGTGCCCGTCTTGGGCGGCCTGCAGCAGCGCCTTCCCGACCAGCGGCGCGAACAGGACGGCGACCAGCCACGACGCGAGGAGGGCGATGGCGACGACGGCGAAGATCGAGAACGTGTACTCGCCGGCGGAGCTCTGCGCAAAGCCGATCGGGACGAAGCTCGCGATCGTCACGAGCGTGCCGATCAGCATCGGCGCGGCCAGCGTCCGGTAGGCGAACGTGGCGGCCTCGTCCTTGGAGTCGCCGGCGCCGAGCCTGCGGATCATCGCGTCGACGGTCGTCATCGCGTCGTCGACGAGCAGCGCCAGCGCGATGATCAGCGCGCCGAGCGAGATGCGGTGCAGCCCGATGTGCGTGACGTCCATCACCGCGAACACGATCGCGAGCGTCAGCGGGATCGCCAGCGCCACGACCGCTCCGGGGCGCACGCCGAGGCTCAGGAAGCTGCAGACGAGGATGATGACGATCGCCTGCCACAGCGACGTCATGAATTCGCCGATCGCGACGTCGACCGCGACCGCCTGGTCGGCGACCAGCACGGGCTCGATCCCGATCGGCAGGTCGGCCCTGATGTCGGCCATCAGGCTTGCGCACGTTCTTCCCGAGCGCCAGGATGTCGCCGGCATCGCGCATCGCGATGGCGAGGCCGATCGCCGGCTTGCCGTTGACGCGGAACATCGGCTGCGGCGGGTCGACGAAGCCGCGGCGCACCGTCGCGATGTCGCCCAGCCGGAAGATGCGGTCGCCGGAGACGAAGTTGACGTTCTCGATGTCGTGCTCGGACTCGAACGCGCCGGTGACGCGGAGGAACACGCGCTCCTGCGCCGGTCTGGATGACCCCGGCCGGGCGGACGAGGTTCTGCGCCTGCAGCGTCGCGATGATCGTCGGATAGTCGAGGCGCAGCCCCGCGAGTTTCTCGGTCGAGAACTCGATGAACACCTGCTCGTCCTGCGCCCCGAGCACCTCGATCTTCGACACGTCTTTGACCTGCAGCAGGCGCGAGCGCGCCTCCTCGACGTAGTCGCGCAGCTCGCGGAACGTGAAGCCGTCGGCGGTGAACGCGTAGATGATGCCGAAGGTGTCGCCGAAGTCGTCGTTGAAGAACGGCCCGACCACGCCCTGCGGCAGCGTGCCGCGCATGTCGCCGACGTTCTTGCGGACCTGGTACCAGACGTCCGCGATCGACGCGGGCGGCGCCGACTGCTCGAGATCGACGAAAATCGTCGTCTGGCCGGCGGTCGTGTAGCTGCGGACCGTGCGCAGGTAGCGGGTCTCCTGCAGCGTGCGCTCGAGCCGCTCGGTGACCTGCTTCAGCGTCTCGTCGACCGTCGCGCCCGGCCAGGCGGCCGCGACGACCATCGTCCGGATGGTGATCGCCGGATCCTCGCCGCGCCCGAGGCGCAGGAACGACAGCACACCGGCGACGACCGCCACGATCATCATGAAGACCACCAGCGAGGGCCGCTTCAGCCCCCACTCGGAGAGGTTGGGGCCGATCACTGCCTTGCCTCGAGCAGGCGGACCTTCTGGCCGGCGCGCAGCGCTTGGACGCCGGCGGTCACGACGATGTCGCCCGGGGCGAGGCCCGACGCGACCTCGACCCGCGTCGGGTCGGACGAGCGGATCTCGATCGCGCGCGACGCGACGGTCCCGGTCTTCGGATCGACCACCCACACCGGAGGCCTGTCGGTCGGAGCGGGTGACCGCGGACGGCGGGATCTCGATCGCGGCCGCGGAGGCGAGGCTTGAGACGCGCCGGTCACCGTCGTGCCGAGCGCATCGCCGCCGGCGGATCGATCAGCCGGATCCTG
>CAVPXB010000017.1:0-63179 GCA_963709525.1 uncultured beta proteobacterium | reverse complement strand
TCGCGCTCGTTCAGCACCGCGACGAAATGCGTGGGCACGCCCGCAGCTGCGAGCTTGCCCATCACAAAGGCGTTGATCTTGTTGTTCGTTTCGCCCTTCAACTCGAGCTTGGCGAGCTTGACGCCGTCGAACGCCGAGACGTCGTCGCGATAGTGCATGATCAGCCGATTCGCGTCGTCGGTGGCGTAGACGGTTTTCGCCTTGCCCTTGTAGAGTTCCTGCCGCTTTTCCATGGGTGTCTCCGTCAAATGTCGCGCCAGCCGAACCCATCGGCCTGGCTCGCGATTCCGATCCAGTCTTCAGTGCAATTGAGGGCGCCGGCCAGCGCGCTGCGCGCCTTGTCGGGCGTGTTGTTCTGCTGCGACAGATGCGCGGCGATGACGTGCTTCAACCGCGTGGCGTCGATTCGGCGCAGCAGCGCGGACGCATCGTCGTTGTTGAGATGCCCGAGCCGACCGGCGATCCGCTGCTTCAGCGGGTAGGGATAGTCGCTTTCCGCCAGCATGCCGGTGCAGTGGTTGGTCTCCAGCACCAGCGCGTCGCAACCGGACAGGCTCGCCTCGACGTGGGGGGTGCTCACGCCGATGTCGGTGAGCACGCCCAGGCGCACCGCGCCGTCCGAAAGCACGAACTGCGTGGGCTCGCGCGCGTCGTGCGGCACCGGCACGGGGGTGATGTCCAGGTCGCCCAGCGCGAATGCCTGGTGGCTTTCGAAGCCGTGCACGCGTTCCATTCCCTCGAAACGCTGCGACACCGCGGCCAGCGTGCCGAACGAGCCCCATACCGCGATGCCGTGGCGTGCCGCAAATGCCGGCGCGCCGCCGACGTGGTCGGAATGCTCGTGCGTGATCAGGATCGCCGCCAACGCGCCCGGTTCGAGCCCGAGGCGGGCGAGGCGCACCGCGGTGTCACGAACCCCGAAACCGCAATCGATCAGTACGCGCGTGCGGCCGGCCTCGACCACCAGGCCGTTGCCCTCGCTGCCGCTGCCCAACGACGCGAAGCGCATCACCCGGCAGCGCTATTTCAACTGGTCGCGGATGAGCGAGAGGATCTTCTCGCCGTTGGGGGTATTGACCGCAGTTCCTGCGGGATCTTTCACGGTCACCGTGCTGCGCGCCTCTCCCCCGGTCACGAGGATGCGGTACTGCTCGGGCTTCTCCGTCGTGTCCTTCCAGAACTGCAGCTTGCTGAACCAGCCGGGATCGACCTTGGCGGTGTCGGGATCGGCGTAACGGACGAAGTAGACCCCGGTCGAACGGTCGCGATCGACGACGGTGAAGCCGATGCGGTCGAGGGCGAGACCGACGCGGCGCCAGGCGCGGTCGAAATTGTCGTCGACCTCGAGGGTGCCGGATCCGTCGGCGGCCTTGACGAACCGCGCGCGGTCGGTCGCCGCGGTCCCCGGGGCCAGGGCCTGCTCCACCGAGGCGCGGGCCACGCTTTCGACGGCCCCGAAGCGCACCATCATCCGGGTGAGGAGTTCGGTCTCGAGCCCTCGATTCGGCGGCAGCACCGTCCAGGCGAACGCGACCGGAGCGCCGGCGCTGATGGCGGTGGGCAACTGCTCGGCGCCGCGGTGGGTAACGAAGATATCGACGGTGCCCGGCTCGCTGCCGCGCTCGATCCGCGTACGGAACTTGTCGCGTTTGTAGGTTGTGTACAGCAGGTCGGCGACCTTGCCCAGCGTACTGCGAAGGATGTCGGTGGGCAGGTCGGCGCGGTTCTCGGCCCAGTCGGTTTCCATCACGCCGATGACCGGCTGCTCGATGGCGAGGACGAATCCGGTGTCGATCCAGAACTGGCGGGCGGTGTTCCACGCCTGCTCGGGCGTTGCCTTGACGACCAGCCAGCGGTCGTTGCCGCCGCGGGCGATGCGCGCGTCAGGCGTGGCGGCAGGCGCGATCTCGGCGGCGGCCCTGGGGCGCGATGCGTCGCGGGCGGCGGACGCCGCGGATGCCGTGGCGATGTTGTAGCGGTCGTCGTACTGCGGCGCGGTGAGGTCGGGAGGCACCTCGAGCGCCGGCGCTGCCGCGACCGACTTGTAGTCGATCTTCTTGCCCATCGAGGCAGTCATCGACTCGCAGCCGCTCAGCACCAGCAGAATACTTGCCGCGAGCAAGACGACGCGCGCAGGCAGCAACAGCTTCAGGACTTCCATGCGTAGAACCTTCCAGAAATCAGCCGAGGACACCCGACTCGCGCATTGCGGCACGCACGGTCGCGTGATGCTGCGCCGACAGCGGAACCAGCGGCAGGCGCAGCTCGGGTTGAATGAGGCCCATCTCGGCCAGCGCCCATTTGACGGGGATCGGATTGGCTTCGACGAAGAGTTTGGTATTGAGCGGCATCAGCCGGTCGTTGAGCCGGCGCGCCGCCGCGAGGTCGCCCGCCAGCGCCGCGCGGCACATGTCGGCCATCAACCGCGGCGCGACATTGGCGGTCACCGAGATGACGCCGTGCCCGCCCAGCAGGATGTAGGGCAAGGCGGTATCGTCGTTGCCGGAGTAGAGGCCGAACCCGTGCTGCGCCGGCAACTTCCGGACAAGCTCGATGTGGCGCGTCATGTCGGAGGTGGCGTCCTTGATGCCGGCGATGCCCGGCACTTCGGCCAGCCGCAGCACGGTATCGTTGGCGAGATCGGCGACGGTGCGTCCCGGCACGTTGTACAGGACGACGGGCAGATCGACCGCTTCGGCGATGGCGCGAAAGTGCCGGTACAGGCCTTCCTGCGTCGGTTTGTTGTAGTACGGCACCACCGACAGGCAGGCGTCGACGCCTGCCTGTTTTGCGTACTCGGTGAGCTCGATCGCTTCGGAAGTCGAGTTGGCGCCGGTGCCGGCGATCACCCGAATCCGGCCGCGCACGGCTTCGACCGCAGCCTTGATCAGCAGGCAGTGCTCGTCGAAATCGACGGTCGGCGATTCACCGGTCGTGCCGACGATGACGACGCCGGACGTGCCCTGCGCGATGTGGAACTCGATGAGCCGCGCGAGCGCGGGAAGGTCCAACGCACCCCCGGCCTGCATGGGCGTGGCAATGGCGACGATGCTACCGGTCAGTGCGGGCGACAGCATGGCAATGGATACCGACGGCGAGGATAAACGACAATTTTACCCGATTCGACCCCGATCGGCCGGATGGAAACTCAGGCATGTCCGGGCGCGAGTCCCCCGGACAGCAGCGGGGGCCACGCCCGGCCGCGACCGACCGCGGCGATTCTCTGCACGACCATGCCCCGCCCGCCGACCTGCTCCCGCCCCTGTTCAAACGCCACGATGCGCAGCCCCGGGCTCACCCAGTCCAGGAGCTCGCTCTCGCGCAGCAGGAAATCCGGATTCGACGGCTTGCCGAAGGCTTCGTTGCCCTGGGCGAAGGTCTCGTACAGCAACACGCCATCGTCGGCCACGGCCGCGACCAGCGCGGCCATGATCGGGCGATGGAGATAGCGGGCGACGATCACCGCGCCGTACCGGTCGTGCCCAAGCGGCCAAGGCCCGGTCTCGAGATCGCGTTGCAGGGTCGTGACCCCCGGCTCGCCGGCCAGCGTCGCCAGCGCCAGCGGGTCACGATCGACCGCCAGCACCGGGTGGCCGCGGCGGGCAAGAAGGCGCGCGTGCCGGCCACCGCCACACGCCAGATCGAGCACCGGGGCCGCCGGAGCGATCAGGTGCGCGTAGCGCCGGATCCAGGGCTGAGGCGGCAGAGGGCGGAACGATGTGGGGATCTGGACGTGGCACGGGAATCCCGGTGCGAACCCGAAGGTTGTGCAGCCGCGAGCATAGCAACCCCGCCCCGCCAAGGCGAACGGGGAAGGATCGCGGCATAATTGCCGGATGTCCGTCGACCAGACCCCGCGCCCCGCCAGCACCGCACCCCCGCGCCATGCCCCGGGAGCGTCGTCTGCGGGTGACGCACACGAGCTCGCGACCCTGCTGCTGCAGGCCGAGCAGCTGGCGGCGAGCGACCTCGCGGGTGCGGAGTCCGCCGCCACGCGCGCGCTCGCGCTGGCCGCGGCAAAGGGCGACGAAGCGGCGCTGGCCCGGGCAGAGAATGCGCTCGGAATCGCCGTCGCCAGCGCGGGGCGCCCACTCGAGGGGCTTGCCCATCTCGCGCGCGCAGTCGAGCGCTACGCCCGCCTGGGGTTGCGCGGCGGCGAGATCGTCGCCTTGCGGCACATCGGTTCCGTGCAGGGGAATTACCTGGGACTCGTCGATCCCGCGCTGAACGCCTTCAGGCGCGCGCTCGAGCTTTGCGCGCACGGCGAAAACTACGACGAGGAGGCGCGGACGCTGACGGTGCTGGGCGTGCTGCTGGGCGGACTGCATCGCTTCGACGAGGCGCGTCCCGCGTTCGAGCGCGCGGCCACGCTGCTGCGGGCATCGGGAGACCGCGCCGCTCTGGCCAAGGCGCTCAACAACCTGTCCTACCTGCACGTCGAATGCGACCGCTACGCCATCGCGCTGCCCATCGCCGAAGAAGCGATCGCGGCCACCGATCCCGAAACGCAGACGATTCAACTCATCGGCGAGCGCTGCACCTGTGCGATCGCGCTGGCCGGTGTCGGACGGGGCGACGATGCGCAGGCGATGCTCGCGGCCAATGAGGCCGTTCTGCCCGGCATCAAGGACAGCTACGCGCTCACCGACCACCATCTTGCCGTGGCCCGCGTCGCGCTGCTGCGCAATCAGGCGCAGCTCGCGCTGCCGGCGCTGCATCAAGGCCACGCCATCGCCGTCGCGGCAAAGCTGCACGCCTGCGAGCTTCGGTTCCTGCAGCAAATGGCAGCAACCGCCGAGGCGATCGGCGATGCCACCGGCGCCCTCACCCACTACAAGGCGCTGCGCGAAGTCGAACGCCGGGTCCTCAACAGCGAAACCGCGAAAAACGTCCACTCTTTCGAGACCACCCTGCAGTTGCGGGAGCAGGAGCACGAGAACACGGCGTTGCTGGCGGCTCAAGCCGGGCTCGAAGCCCGCGTGACGGAGCGCACCGCGGCGCTGGCCGCAGAGGTCGAAGAGCGCCGTCGGGCGGAGCTGCGCTCCGAGCATCTCGCCCGCCACGATTGGCTCACCGATCTTCCCAACCGGCGCGGGCTGCACGACGCGCTCGAAGTGGCCATCGCCGATGCACGGTCGCAGGGCGGGCTCGTCGGCGCGCTGTTCGTCGACATCGACCGCTTCAAGGCCGTCAACGACGCCCACGGGCACCTCCTCGCCGACCAGATTCTGCGCTTCATCGCCGAGCGGTTTCGCAATCTCGTCGCCGAGCCCAGTGCGGTCTTCCGCTTCGGCGGCGACGAGTTCCTGCTGCTGATCCGCGACGCGCTCTCGCCGCAGCACCTGATGCGCGCCGCCCAGGGCGTGCTGGACTCGCTCGATCATCCGATCACCATCGACCGCACCGACTTTCGCGTCGCGTGCAGCGTGGGGCTCGCCATCTTCCCCGACGACGCCGCGGGAGTCGATGAACTCTTGCGCAAGGCCGACCGCGCGCTGCTGCTCGCCAAGGAACGGGGACGCAACCGCGTCGTCCGCCTCGATCGCAGCGTCGCCCGCGCAATGGAACGCCGGATGCGTCTGGAGCAGGACATCCTCCACGCGCTCGAACGCCGCGAGATGCTGCTGCACTTTCAGCCGCAGTGGGACCTGCGCCAGGATCGGGTGGTCGGCATGGAAGCGCTGCTGCGCTGGGCGCACCCGGTGTTCGGCGTCGTCCAGCCCAACGACTTCATCCCGGTGGCCGAGGAGCTGGGCATCATCTCGATGCTGGGGTCCTGGGCGCTGAAGGAAGCCTGCCGCGTGTCGGCACGCCTGCACAAGCGCCTCGGATGGAGCGCGGGCGAACACCTGGTCGTCGGGGTCAACGTGTCGGCGCAGCAGCTGCGTTCGGAATCGCTGATCGTCGACATCCGCAGCGCACTCGCCGCCAGCGGCATCGATGCCGAACGGCTGGAACTCGAACTGACCGAATCGCTGTTGCTGTCCGAGGATGCGGCGACGCTCGCGCGCCTGAACGCCATCCGCAATCTCGGCGTCAAGCTGGCGCTGGACGATTTCGGGCACGGCTACTCGAGCTTCAGCACATTGCACCGCGTTCGCTTCGATCGCCTGAAGATCGACCGCAGCATCGTCAACGAATCGACGATGGCGCCCGAAAAATCGGTGGTTACGCAGGCGATCATCGCCATGGCGCACGGGCTCAAGCTCACGGTGGTGGCCGAGGGCGTCGAGACAGTGGAGCAACGCGCGCTGCTCGAGGCGCAGGGCTGCGACCAGATTCAGGGTTTCCTGGTCGCCGAGCCCATCACCGGCGACGAGCTCGCCAACCGCCTGCGCCAGCGCACCGTCTGAGAAGCTGAGAGTCTTTCGATCATGCCCGCTCATCACGCCAGAAGACGCCCGCTCGGCGTTGCAAATCCTCGCAATGGCATGGGCGATTGCTGCGGTTTTCGCCTTGCCACGAATCGGAATCCATCGTCTTCCCTGGTACCTCTATCTGCTAGGCAGAACACCATCGATCCAGCACGAATGTGATTGAACCGTTCGCCCTGAGCTTGTCGAAGGGCCTGTCCTGAGCCTGTCGAAGGAAGCTTGTCGAAGGGCCTGTCCTGAGCCTGTCGAAGGAAGCTTGTCGAAGGGCCTGTCCTGAGCCTGTCGAAGGAAGCTTGTCGAAGGGCCTGTCCTGAGCCTGTCGAAGGAAGCTTGTCGAAGGGCCTGTCCTGAGCCTGTCGAAGGAAGCCTGTCGAAGGAAGCCTGTCGAAGGAAGCTTGTCGAAGGACCCGCGCTGAGTCAATCGAAGTGGCTTCGACGGGCTCAGCCCGAACGGAAATTCATACATCACCGTGCCGGATCACTAGATCCTGGCGAAAGTGACCTCGCTGCCGCTGGCGCCGACCTTGATCGTGTCGCCCGCCGCGTACCTGCCGCCGAGGATCTCCTTCGCCAGCGGGTTCTCGATCCGCTGCTGGATCGCGCGCTTCAGCGGCCGCGCGCCGTAGACCGGGTCGAAACCGGCTTCGGCGACCAGCTTCAGCGCGGCGTCGGTCACCGAGAGCTTGATCTCGAGCTTCGCGAGCCGCGCCTCCAGCGCCTTCATCTGGATCTTCGCGATGCTGGCGATCTGGTCCTGCGCCAACGGCTTGAACACGACGATCTCGTCGATGCGGTTGACGAACTCGGGCCGGAAGCTGGTCTTGACCTCGGCCAGCACCGCCATCTTGATCAGCCCCTGGTCGGAACCCGCGTCAGTCATCTGCTGGATGCGGTGCGAGCCGAGGTTCGACGTCATCACGATCACCGTGTTCTTGAAGTCGACGGTGCGCCCGTGGCCATCGGTCATGCGGCCGTCGTCCAGCACCTGCAGCAGCACGTTGAAGACGTCCGGGTGCGCCTTCTCGATTTCGTCGAGCAGGATCACGCTGTAGGGCTTGCGCCGCACCGCCTCGGTGAGGTGACCACCCTCCTCGTAGCCGACGTAGCCGGGAGGGGCGCCGATGAGACGCGCCACCGAGTGCTTTTCCATGAACTCGGACATGTCGATGCGGATGAGATGCTGCTCCGAGTCGAACATGAACTCCGCCAGCGCCTTGCACAGCTCGGTCTTGCCGACGCCGGTGGGGCCCAGGAACAGGAACGAGCCGTAGGGCCGGTTGGGATCGGCGAGACCCGAGCGCGAGCGCCGGATGGCGTCGGACACCAGCCGCACCGCTTCGTCCTGGCCCACGAGCCGCTTGTGCAGCGCGTCTTCCATGTGCAGCAGCTTGTCGCGCTCGCCCTGCATCATCTTCGACACCGGAATGCCGGTCGCACGCGAGACCACCTCGGCGATCTCCTCGGCGCCGACTTCGGTGCGCAGGAGCTTCGGCTTCGCGCCGGCTGCCGCCGCCTGCGACTTGTCGGCCTTCTTGAGCTGCGCCTCGAGCTGCGGCAGCTGGCCGTATTGCAGCTCGCTCATCTGCTGCCAGTCGCCTTTGCGCCGCGCGTCTTCCATCTTCAGCTTGAGCTTGTCGATCGCCTCCTTGATGTGCTGCGAACCGGCGACCTGCGCCTTCTCCGCCTGCCACACCTCGTCGAAGTCGGCGTATTCGCGTTCGAGCTTGGCGATCTCCTGTTCGATCAGCGCCAGGCGCTTCTTCGACGCCTCGTCGGTTTCCTTCTTCACCGCCTCGCGCTCGATCTTCAGCTGGATCAGGCGGCGGTCGAGCTTGTCCATCGCTTCCGGCTTGGAGTCGATCTCCATCCGGATGCGCGCCGCCGCCTCGTCCATGAGGTCGATCGCCTTGTCGGGCAGGAAGCGGTCGGTGATGTAACGGTGCGAGAGCTCCGCCGCCGCGACGATCGCGGGGTCGGTGATGTCGACGCCGTGGTGGATTTCGTAGCGCTCCTGCAGGCCGCGCAGGATGGCGATCGTCGACTCGACCGACGGCTCGTCGACCATCACCTTCTGGAACCGTCGCTCCAGCGCCGCGTCCTTCTCGACGTACTTGCGGTACTCGTCGAGCGTGGTCGCGCCGACGCAGTGCAGCTCGCCGCGCGCCAGCGCGGGCTTCAGCATGTTGCCGGCGTCGATCGCGCCCTCGGCCTTGCCGGCGCCGACCATGGTGTGCATCTCGTCGATGAAGACGATGGTCTGGCCTTCGTCGGCGGCGATGTCCTTCAGCACGGCTTTGAGGCGCTCCTCGAACTCGCCGCGGTACTTCGCCCCGGCAAGCAACGCCGCCATGTCGAGCGTGAGCACGCGCTTGTTCTTGAGCGTCTCGGGCACTTCGCCGTTGACGATGCGCTGCGCGAGGCCCTCGACGATCGCGGTCTTGCCCACGCCCGGCTCGCCGATCAGCACCGGGTTGTTCTTGGTGCGGCGCTGAAGAATCTGGATGGTGCGGCGGATTTCGTCGTCGCGGCCGATGACCGGGTCGAGCTTGCCGTTGCGGGCGCGCTCGGTGAGGTCGATGGTGTACTTTTTCAGCGCCTCGCGCTGGCCCTCGGCTTCCTGCGAATCGACGTTGCCGCCACCGCGCACGGCGTCGATCGCGCTCTCCAGCGCCTTGCGGGTGAGGCCGTTGTCCTTGAGCAACCGGCCGGTGTCGCCCTTGTCGTCGGCCAGCGCCAGCATGAAGAGTTCGGACGCGATGAACTGGTCGCCGCGCCTGGTCGCCTCGCGGTCGGTGAGATTGAGCAGCGCCGAGAGTTCGCGCGAGACGCCGATCTCGCCGCCTTGCCCCTCGACCTTGGGCAGGCGCTCGATGGCCTTGCCGAGCGCCGACTTGAGCTTGGGTACCGCGACTCCGGCGCGGGACAGCAGCGACGAAGTGCCGCCATCTTCCTGGTTCAGCAACGCGGACAGGAGGTGCGCCGCCTCGATGAAGCCGTTGTCGTTGCCCAGCGCCATGCTCTGGGCGTCGGCCAGGGCTTGCTGGAATTTGGTGGTGAGCTTGTCGAAACGCATGGGGAGCCCCTGGGCTGACTTTGATTACCCGGGAAGATGGGGGAAACCGCGTCGATTTCAAGGGTTTGCCCAGCCGGTCCGAACGCCCCCAGGCAGCGACGAACTGGTGCGGTGGTAACATCCGCGCCTCGTCGCAAGAACTTGCCGCCGCACGCCATGGCCACCGATTCGACCCCGCCCACGCCCCCTTCGCTGCCGCCGAGACCGGCGTCGCTGCCGCAGCTGATCGGGGCCGTGTTCTGGAGTTTTTTCGGCGTCCGCAAGGGCCGGCACATGGCGGCGGACAGCGGTTCGATCAAGCCCCTGCACGTGATCCTGGTCGGCCTCGGGCTGGCGGCGGTGCTGGTGCTGGCGCTGATCGTGCTGGTGCGCATCGTCATCGCCAACGCCGGTTGACGGCCCCGGCTGCGTCGTCGTCATGGGTCACAGCATCGAGGTCAGCGAGGAGCAGGGTGTGCGCTACCTGCATTTCGGCACCGAATGGGTCCAGGGCGCGATGCGGGTGAGGAGTCCGCACAAGCTCGTGCTCGCCTACACGCAGGAAATGCTCTCGTTCCTGCTCTTCCGCCCGGCGCCGCTGAAGGTGCTGATGATCGGCCTGGGCGCGGGATCGCTGCCCAAGTTCTTTCGCCACGAACTCCCGAATGCCCACGTCACGGTCGTCGAGATCAACCCGGGTGTGATTCGCATCGCCCGCGACCTGTTCAAGCTGCCCGAGAACGACGCCCGGCTCGATGTCCGGCTGGACGATGGCTACGCCTTCGTGCACGACACCGCCGAAACCTGGGACGCCATCTTCGTCGACGGCTACGATCACCGCGCGCGGCCCGGCAAGTTCGAGAGCCCGGCGTTCTTCGACGCCTGCCGCGCGCGGCTGGCGTCGCAGGGCGTGCTGGTGAGCAACGTCTTCGGGCAGGTGCGCGGCCATGCGCAAACGCTGCGCCACCTGCGCGAAGCCTTCCCGCTCGGCAGCGTGCGCCTGCCGTCGGCCGAGTCGAAAAACGTCATCATGAGCGCGTTCGCCGAACCTCCGCCGACGGTGTCGCTCGTGCACCTGCGATCGCGTGCCACCCGCCTGCGCGAGCGCCTGGGATTGCCGTTCCACAAGTGGGTGCATGCGCTGCAACAGCACAACCCGCCGCAATTGCAGACGTTGTTTCGCTGACCCTCGCGCCCATGCCCGCCGCTGCCCCCGACCCGATGCTCCGCGCACCTGCAACCCCTGTCGCCGTTCGCGCGCGCCACCTCGGCGCGGCGGCAGCGGCCGCCATTGCGATCCTGCTCGCCGGCTGCGGCGACCGGGCGCCGGGCGCGGTTCGCACCCTGGCGCTGGCCGAGTGCCGGCTGCCCAGGCTCTCCGCCAGCGCGCAGTGCGGCGAACTCGAGGTGCCCGAGAATCGCGCTCTGCCCGCGGGACGCAGGATCAGGCTCTCGATCGCGGTATTGCCGGCCAACACGCTGTCGCCGAGGCCCGACCCGCTGTTCATCCTCGCCGGCGGCCCCGGCCAGGCGGCCTCCGCGCTGGGTCCCTTTGCCGCGCTGCAGAACGGCGTGCGCAAGGAGCGCGACATCGTGCTCGTCGACCAGCGGGGGACCGGTCGCTCGTCGCCGCTCGACTGCGCCGCTTTCAAACCCGACCCGCGCCCCGAGGCGGCCATCGAGCTCGACCCCGTCCCCAAGGCCACCGCCTGCGCGGCAGAGCTTGCAGCGCGCGGCGTCGATGCCGCCCAGTACACGACAGCGGCCTGGGTGGCCGACCTCGACGCGGCGCGCGCGGCGCTCGGTTACGAGCGGATCAACCTCTGGGGCGGCTCCTACGGCACGCGGGTCGCGCTCGAGTACCTGCGCCGGCACGGCGACCGCGTGCGCAGCATCGTGCTCGACGGCGTGGCGCCGCCCTCGATGCGGATAAGCCTCGACGTCTGGGTCACGCGCGACGCGGCGCTTTCGGCCATCCTCGCCGCGTGCAGCGACGCCCCGGAATGCCGCGCGGCGCATCCCGATCTTGCCGCCACGCTCGAAGGCATCCGCGCCACGCTGGGGACCCACGGCACCGAGATCCCGATCACCGACCCTGGCACCGGCGAAGCCCACACGCTGGTGCTGTCGTTCGATCACGTCATCGCGGCGCTGCACCCGCTCACCTACGCCCCCGAGTTGCGGGCGCTGGTGCCGGTCGTGATCGCCCGCGCTGCGGCCGGAGATTTCGGACCCCTGTTCGGCGCGGCGTCACTGATCACGGCGGACCTTGCCGAACAGATGAACGCGGCGCTGCATTACTCGGTGACCTGCGCCGAGGACGTGCCCCGGATCACGGCTGGCGACGTGACCGCCACGCTCGCGGGCAGCCGGACACCGTCACTGCTGCGCAAGGTGATCGCCGTCTGCGATGTCTGGCCCCGGGGTCGCGCGCCGGCGGATGCGACGACACCGGTGACCAGCGAGGCGCCGGTGCTGCTGCTGTCGGGCGCGCTCGATCCGGTGACGCCGCCCGCGAACGCCGAGGAAGTCGGGAAGACGCTGCCCAACAGCCGCCGCATCGTTGCCCGCGGGCACGGCCACATCGTTTCCCCCCATAGCTGCGGACCGCGACTCATCGCCGCCTTCATCGACCGCGCCGGCTTCGATACGCTGCCAGCCTCGTGCATCGAGCATTTCGAGCAGGGCAAGGCGCCTGCGCTGTGGCCCGACCGCCTGGGAGCCCCGCGATGATCGTCGTCGAAGACCTCGCCAAGTCCTTCGGCGGCAAGACCGCGGTGCAGGCAGTCGCCGGCGTATCGTTCGCCGCACCCGATGGCCACATCACCGGCGTGCTGGGTCCCAACGGCGCCGGCAAGACGACGCTGCTGCGGATGCTGGCCACGCTGATCGTTCCCGATCGCGGGCGCGCCAGCGTGGACGGCCTCGACGTGGTGGCCGATCGCTACGCAGTGCGGCGCCGGATAGGCGTGCTGTCCGACGCGCGCGGCCTCTACCCGCGGCTCACGGCGCGCGAGAACATCCGCTACTACGGCGCGTTGCACGGCCTTGCCGGCAGCGACCTGGAGCAGCGCATCGACACCCTCGTCGCGACGCTGGCGATCGCCGACATCGCCGACCGGCGCGCGCAGGGGTTTTCGCAGGGGGAGCGAATGAAGGTGGCGATTGCCCGCGCGCTCGTCCACGACCCGCATACGATCCTGCTCGACGAGCCCACCAACGGCCTCGACATCATGAGCACGCGGGCGCTGCGTGAGCAGCTGCGCGCGCTGCGCGCCGCCGGCAAGTGCCTGCTGTTCTCGTCGCACGTGATGCAGGAGGTGAGCGCACTGTGCGACCGCATCGTCATCCTCGGCCATGGCTGCGTCATCGCCACCGGAACGGCCGCCGAGCTGCAGGCGCAGGCCGGCTCGACCTCGCTCGAAGATGCCTTCGTCGCGCTGCTCGGCACCGGCGCGGGGCTGGCCGCATGAAGACGCTCCAGCGCATCTCCCCCGTCGCGCGCATCGTCGCCATCGCGCGCAAGGAAATCGTCGACATCTTCCGCGACCGGCGGACGATGATGGTGACGCTGCTGACCGCCATCGCCGCCGGCCCGATGATGCTGATGCTGGTGCTGAACCTCGTCGCCAGCCAGACGGAAAAGGCCATCGAGCTCAAGCTGCCGGCAGTGGGCCTCGAGCACGCCCCCGCGCTGGCCGCCTTCCTCACCCGGCAACAGGTGACCCTGCAGCCGGCGCCGGCCGATTACGAGCAGAAGATACGCGCCGGCGACCTCGACGTCGTGCTGGAAGTCGATGCGTCGTTCGCGGCCGACGTCGCCCTTGGCAAGCCGGCCACCGTCCGCCTCAGCTTTGATCGCTCCCGCGACCGCGCCCGCGCCGCGATCGACCAGGCCGAATCGCTGCTGCGCAGCTACAACCGCGAGTGGGGACGCGGGCGCCTCGTGCTGCGCGGCGTGTCTCCGGACGTCGCCAGCCCGCTCCACGTCGACCGGCGCGACCTCGCCACGCCGCAGAGCTCGGGCTCGCTGGTGCTGTTCCTGGTCGCCTATTACGGGCTCTTCGCCGCGCTGATCGGCGGCATGGCGGCGGCGCTCGACACGACCGCCGGCGAGCGCGAGCGGCAATCGCTGGAGCCGCTGCTGATGACGCCGGCCACCCCGGTCGAACTCGCCGTCGGCAAATGGTTCGCGATCGTCACGCTCGACCTTGCCGTCGTGCTGCTGACGCTGGCCGGTTTCTACCTGACGCTGCGCTTTGCGCCGCTGCCCGCGGTCGGCATCCCGTTCCTGTTCGGGGCCACCGAATTCGCGCGCTTCGTGGTCGTGCTGCTGCCGCTGATACTGTTCGCCCCGGCGGCCCTGCTCTACGTGGGCGGCCGTGGAAGATCGCTCAAGGAAGCGCAGTCGAATGTGTCGGTGCTGATCTTCGTCGCGTCGGTGCTGCCGATGCTGCCGCTGTTCCTGCAGCACAAGGAACCGGCGTGGCTCCCGCTGGTGCCGATCTCCGGCCACAACGCGTTGCTCGGCCGCGCGCTGCGCGGCGAGGCGCTGCCCATCCCCGATCTGGCCATGGCGTACGCGGTGCCGACGGCGTTGACGATCGTGGCGCTGCTGCTCGTCGCGCGCCTCCTCTCGCGCGAATCGGTGCTGGCCGGAAAATAGCCGGCACGCCGAACGGCCCGGCGTCAGCCGAACTCGCGGATGACGGCAAGCGGCGGCTGTCGCGCCGTGCCCCGCGTTCCCAGCCAGCCGGCGAGCGTGACCGCGATCGCACCGCCGCCCACGCCATAGAGCCAGACCAGCGGATTGGCGCTGAAGGGAATCTGGAACACGCGATCTGCAAGCACGTAACCGGTTGCCGTGGCGCCGGCGGCGGCGAGCAGACCCGCCAGCGCGCCCAGCACCACGAACTCGGCCACCTGCGCCGCCGTCAACTGCGCGCGCGACGCGCCCAGCGTGCGCAGCACCGCGGCATCGAAGCGCCGCTCGTCCTGCGTCGCGGCGATGGCCGCCTGAAGCACCAGCAGGCCCCCGGCGAGCGTGAACAGGAACACGAACTCCACCGCGCGCGCCACCTGATCCATGATCGACTGCACCTGGCCGAGGATCTCGCCGACGTCGATCGCCAGCACGTTCGGAAACTCGCGGACGAGGCCCGACAGCCACCTGGCGCTCTCCGATCCCGGCGGCACGCGGACGGCACCGAGCCAGGTCTGCGGCATGGCGTCCAGCACGCCCGGCGGAAACAGCGTGAAGAAATTGGGACGGAAACTGTCCCAGTCGACCTTGCGCAGGCTGGTGATCTTCGCGGCGATCGGGGTACCGGCCACGTCCCACGAAAGCGTGTCGCCCAAATTCAGGCGGAGCGACTTCGCGATGCCTTCCTCCATCGACAGGCCGGCATCGGGGCCCGCCTTGGCGTCCCAGAACGCGCCGGCGACCACGTGGTTGGTGGTCGGCAAATCGGTCGCCCACGACAGGTTGAACTCGCGTTCGGCCAGCCGCCGCGCTCGCGGATCGTCGAATCGCGCGGCATCGAGCGGCGCGCCATTCACCCCGACCAGACGTCCGCGCACCATCGGATAGAGCACCGTGTCCCTGCCGCCGAGCGCCTTGAGCGCCGCACGGACACCTTGCACCTGATCGGGCAATACGTTGATGACGAAATGGTTGGGCGCATCGGGCGGGATGCTCTGCCGCCAGTTCTGCATGAGGTCGCCGCGCACGACGGTGAGCAGCAGCAGCGCCATCAGGCCCAATGCCAGCGCGCCGATTTGCAGGCTCGATGCCAGCGGCCGCCGCCGCAGGTTGGCGAGGCCAAAACGCCAGGTGACCCCGCGCTGCGGAAGCCGCTTCAGCAGCACGATCAGCATCCACGCCACCATCGCCGCTGCGGCGAGCAGGGCGGCGATGCCGCCGATCATGATGCTGCCCGTCTTGAGGTCCTGCGCCTGCGCGCCGATGAGGACGGCAATCACCAGCGCGCCCAGGCCGTAGGCGACGAGCCCGCTCGGCCGCGGCCGCGGCAGGTCGCGCCGCAGCACGCGCAGCGGCGGCACGCTGGCCAGCGCAATCAGCGGCGGCAGCGCGAAGCCGAACAGCAGCAGCACGCCGGTACCGAAGGCGATGGCCCCGGGCATCATCGCCGGTGGCGGCAACTCGGTGGCATTGA
The DNA here is from genome assembly GCA_963709525.1 of uncultured beta proteobacterium. Taxonomy (GTDB): domain Bacteria; phylum Pseudomonadota; class Gammaproteobacteria; order Burkholderiales; family Casimicrobiaceae; genus CAIWHR01. The sequence continues at coordinate 47,577 of CAVPXB010000017.1, read as the reverse complement.
GGCCGCGCAACAGCAGCACCAGCAGTTGCTGCCCGGCAAGACCCAGCAGCACGCCGACGATGCTGGCGATGAGCCCCAGCGCCGCAAACTGGACGACGAACAGCCACAGCGCCTGGCGCTCGGAACTGCCGAAGCAGCGCAGCATCGCCGCCGTGTCGAGATGCCGGCGCAAATAGCGCGAAGCCGCCAGCGCGATCGCCACCGCCGCCAGGATCACGGCGACGAGCGCCGCGAGACCGAGGAACTGCTCCGCGCGCTCCAGCGTCTGCCGCACTTCCGGGCGCAGATCGCGGACGTTTTCCATCCGCTGCCCGGGCTTGAGCTCGCTGCGTGCCCATGCCAGATAGGGATCGAGCTGATTCCGGCGCGACATGTCGGCGACCAGAAGACGGTGCGAGGCGCGATTGCCGGGCTGCATCAGGTTGGTGGCCGGCACGTCCTCGAGATGGATCAGCAATCGCGGCCCGATCGCAAAAAAGCCGCTCGCCACCTCGGGCTCCTGCACGATGATGGCCGTCACCTTGAGCGGCGCCTCGCCGACGGCCAGCACGTCGCCGATGGCCACGTTGAGGCGCGCCGCGAGCCGCGTGTCGGGCCAGGCTTCGCCGCGCGCGGGAATGCCCTGCGCCGGCGCTCCGGCCGCGGGCACGCCATCGGCGAAGGTGATCGCGCCGCGCAACGGATAGCCGGGCGCGACCGCCTTGACGTCGGCGAGTACCGGACTGCCGCCCTCGGCGCCCAGGCCGCTCTTGCGTTCGACCATGCTGTTGAACTTGAGCACAGGGGTCGTCGCGAGCCCGCGTCGTTGCGCTTCGCCGGCGAAGGTCGCGGGCAGCGGGCGGTCGCCGGCGATGAGAACGTCGGCGCCCAGCAGCAGATTGGCCTGTTGCGACAACCCGGCCTTTACCCGGTCGGCGAAAAACCCGACGGTGCCGACGCTCGCGACGGCGAGGATCAGCGCGAACACCAATACGGTGAGCTCACCCGCGCGCCAGTCGCGCGCGAGCATGCGCAACGCCAGCCGCCAAGTGGTCATGAGTCGGCTGGCTGCAAGCGCTCGTCGCCGCTGAGGCGGCCCGAGCTGAGCGAAATCCGCCGGCCGCAGCGCGACGCCAGCGTGACGTCGTGGGTGACCAGCACCAGCGTGGTCCCGTGCTCGCGGTTGAGGCGAAACATCAGTTCGGCGACTTCCTCGCCGGTCGCCGCGTCGAGGTTGCCGGTCGGCTCGTCGGCCATCAGCAGCTTCGGCTCGCCGGCAAACGCCCTGGCGATGGCGACGCGCTGCTGTTCGCCACCGGACAGCTGCTTGGGATAGTGCGTGGTTCGACGGCTCAAGCCCACGCGATCCAGCCACTCCCGGGCGCGTGACGTCGCATCGGCGGCGCCGGCGAGTTCGAGCGGCAGCATGACGTTCTCCAGCGCGGTCAACGCCGGAAGCAGCTGAAACGACTGGAAGACAAAGCCGAGGAGGCGCTGCCGCATGGCGGCGCGCGCGTCCTCGTCCATCGCGGACAGTGCCGTGCCGTCAAGCCACACGTCGCCAGCAGAGGGCCGGTCGAGCCCCGCCAGCAGCCCCAGCAGCGTCGTCTTGCCCGAACCGGAAGCGCCGACAATGGCGACCGCGGCGCCGGGCTCGATCTCGAAGTTCACCCCATCGAGGATCGTCAGCGGGGATTCGCCGCTGGTCACGACCTTGGTCAGGTCGGTGGCGCGCAGAATGGGGGTAGACATGGTGGGAGAGACCGACGAAAGGTCGAGGGGTTCCGCGGTCATTCTACCGTGGTCGCTGTCGCGCCCGTGCCATGGCGCCTTACAATCGCGAAGTTGGCATTTCCCGCCGCAGCCCTCTCGATGCTTCCCCTGACATGACATTGCGCCGTTTGCTGCTGTTGCTGGCTCCGCTGACGCTCGCCATCGTGCTTGCCGCCCCCGCCCATGCGGCCGACGGCAGGCCCGTGATTCTGGTCGTCGGCGATTCGATCTCGGCCGCGTATGGCCTCGCGCCTGACCAGGGGTGGGTATCGCTGCTGGCGGCGCAGCTCGACGCCAACGGGTACCGGCACCGCGTCGTCAATGCCAGCATCAGCGGCGACACCACCGCGGGCGGCCGCGCACGCTTGCCGGCGTTGCTCGGCCAGCACCGGCCGGCGATTGCCATCATCGAACTGGGCGGCAACGATGGCTTGCGTGGCGGGAGCCTGAAATCGACGCGCGACAACCTCGACGCGATGGTCACTGCCGCGCAGAAGGCCGGCGCGCGCGTGCTGCTCATCGGGATGAAACTGCCGCCGAATTACGGCCCCGCCTACACGCGCGAGTTCGACGCGCTATTCGCCAGCGTCGCGGCCGCGCGCAAGACCGCCTTCGTACCGTTCTTCTTCGCGGGCTTCGGCGACGACAATGCGCATTTCCAGCCCGACCGCATCCATCCGACGGCGATGGCGCAACCGAAACTGCTGGCCAACGCGTGGCCGGCTTTGCAGCCCCTGCTGGGCAAGCGATGAACGCGACGCATCCGCCAGGCGCAATGCGCGCCGAACGCAAGCTGCCGGCGACCGCGATTGCCACCCACCGGGACCGCATCGACGTGCGCAGCCCGGCGGAGTTTGCGCAAGACCACATTCCGGGCGCCGAAAGCCATCCGGTGCTCGATGACGAGGAGCGTGCGCGCATCGGCACGTTGCACGCGCAGGTGTCCGAGTTCGCGGCCAAGCGCGCCGGCGCCGCGCTGGTCGCGCGCAACATCGCCGACATGCTGGAGAACGCGTTCGCGCAGCGTCCGCGCGAATGGGCGCCGCTGGTGTACTGCTGGCGCGGCGGCAAGCGCAGCGGCGCCCTCGCGCACATGCTGAACGAGATCGGCTGGAAAGCCGTGCAGCTCGACGGCGGCTATCGGGCGTATCGACGCCAGGTCCTCTCCCGCCTGACCGAACTGCCGCAGCAATTTCGCTACCACGTGATCTGCGGCCTGACCGGTTCCGGCAAGAGCCGGTTGCTGGCCGCCTTGTCCGAGTCCGGCGCGCAGGTGCTCGACCTGGAGGGGCTGGCGCGTCACCGCGGGTCGCTGCTGGGCGACTATCCCGACGCTGCGCAGCCGTCGCAAAAGTGGTTTGAGAGCCTGGTCGTCGATGCGCTCGACGGCTTCGACCCGGCGCGCTGCGTCTACGTGGAATCCGAGAGCAGGAGGATCGGCAGCGTCCAGTTGCCGGATGCGCTGCTCGCCGCGATGCGCGCCGCCGACTGCATCAGCGTCGAGACGCCGCAGCCGCTGCGCGTCGCGTTGCTGAAGGACGAATACGCGCACTATCTTGGCGATCCCGCGGCGCTGAACGAGCGCCTCGCGCGCCTCACCGAGATCCACGGCCGCAAGACGATCGCGCGCTGGGCCGACGCCGCAGCCGCGGGCGACTGGGATCTGCTCGTCGCCGAGCTTCTGGCGCAGCACTATGACCCCACCTACGCACGGGCGATCGGACGCAATTTCCCGCGCGCATCCGAGGCAAGACCGGTGGCGCCCGAGGGCGTCGGCAGCAGCGATTTCCGCACGCTTGCCGCCCGGCTGATCGCAGAAGAGGAGTCCGCCCGATGACCGTCCATGCGTATCGCATCGTCAACGTGTTCGCGGAGTCGCCGCTCGCCGGCAATCCGCTGTGCGTGTTCGAGGACGGCCACGATCTCGACGACGCGACGATGCAGGCGCTGGCGCTGCAGTTCAACCTGTCGGAGACGACGTTCATCCTGCCTTCGGCGAAGGCGACCGCGCGCGTGCGCATTTTCACGCCGACCTTCGAGATGCCGTTTGCCGGTCATCCCACGCTGGGCACCGCGCACGTCGTGCGCGCACTCGGTGGCGTCGGCGACGTCGTCCGGCTGGAGATGCGCGCCGGCATCATTCCGGTGGTCGCTGCAGGCGATGTCTGGACGCTGTCGGCCAACGCGCCGCGCCATCGCACGGTGAGCGGCAGCCGCGCCGAACTCGCGACGATGCTGGGGCTCACCGAAGCGGAGGTCGCGCCCGATCCGCTGCAGCCTCCGCTGTGGGTCGACACCGGCTCCGACCAGCTCGTCATCCCGCTTGCGACCGCCGATGCCGTGCGCCGCGCGGCACCGCGCGCCGAACTGCTGCTCGCCCACGGCCACAACGGCCAGCGCGCGATGGCGTATGTGTTCGCGCCGGACCCGGGGCGCGGAACCGTCGATGACGCGCAACCCTTCGTCGCGCGCTTTTTCTTTCCCAAGCACGGCGTCATCACCGAAGATCCGGGCACCGGGTCGGCCTGCGCGAATCTCGGCGGCTGGCTGGTCGCCACCGCGCAGCCGCTGCCGCAACGCCTGGCGATCGCGCAAGGCGACGACTTTGGCCGACCTTCCCGCCTGGGGCTCACGGTGACGGCGGCGAAGGAAATTCTTGTCTCCGGCCGGGTCATCGAACTCGGGCGCGGCACGGTGACCTTGTAGCGCCGGGCGCCGCAGACTGCCGCCAGCAAGTCGCGACGGGGGCCGTCGCCGGCCCCGTGATCAGGCAGCGGCGTTGGCGTCCCAGGCCGCCAGGAATTCCTGCCAGTGCGGGGCCTGCAGCGCGGCGATTTTCTCGCGCGCCAGCGAGACCTCCTTCGCGTATTCGCCGGCGGAAAGCTCGCCCCGCAGCAGGCGAAACCGGAGGTAGAGCAGATAGGTGTTCATCACGTCGGTCTCGCAATAGCGGCGCACGTCCTCCAGCCCTCCGGCGAGCACGGCCGCGTGCACGGCGCTGCCGTCCATGCCGAGCTTGCCGGGGAAGCCGCACAGCCGCGCCATCACGTCGAGGCCGGCATTGGCGCGCGGCTGGTACATCGCCAGCACGTCCATGAGATCGAGGTGGCGGGTGTGATAGCGCCCCAGATAGCTGTTGAACTTGAAGTCGCGGTCGCCGTCGCCCCAATCCCAGAACTTCTCGGCGGTCACGCCGTGGATCAGCGCGCGATGGCCCAGCACCGGCAGGTCGAAGCCACCGCCGTTCCAGGACACGAGCTGCGGCGTGTGCTTGTCGATGAGGTCGAAGAAGCGGCGGATGAGTTCGGGCTCGCTGTCGCCCGCCGATCCCACCGAGGCGATCTTGAATCCATTGCCTTCGCGCAGCGCGCAGCCGATGGCGACGACTCGCTGGAAATGCAGCTGCAGGAAGTCGGTGCCGGTTTGTGCGCGCCGCTGCTGGAGCGCCCAATCGAGCACCGCCGCGTCGTCGAGTTCGCGCGGCAGGCTGTACGCGCGCCGCAATCCGGCCACGTCGGGGATGGTCTCGATGTCGAAGACGAGGATCGTTGTCATGAAAACGCGCCTAGTACCGCGACCCATGAGTTTGCGTACATGCCGAGAGCCGCATCCGCGCGTCAGCGGCGCGAAGCGAACCGCAGCAATAGCCCGTGCTATTGCGAGGATGAGCGACAAAGCCGATGACGATGCGGGGCGGCTCGAACATAGCGAAATTCATGGGTTGCGGTACCAGCGCCGGAAGTTCAACCAGGGAACACGCCCGTGGACAGGTAGCGGTCGCCGCGGTCGCAGACGATGAATACGATGACGGCATCCTCGACCTCGCGGGCGATGCGCAACGCGACCGCGCAGGCGCCCCCCGCCGAAACGCCGCAGAAGATGCCCTCTTCAACTGCGAGACGGCGCGTGGTCTCCTCGGCCTCGACCTGCGTCACCGCCTCGATGCGGTCGACGCGCGAACGGTCGAATATCTTCGGCAGGTAGGCCTCCGTCCATTTGCGAATCCCCGGAATCTGCGCCCCGTCGGCAGGTTGGGCGCCGATGACGGTGACCGCCGGATTGCGCTCCTTGAGAAAGCGCGACACGCCCATGATCGTGCCGGTGGTTCCCATCGCCGACACGAAATGCGTCACCGCCCCGCCGGTATCGCGCCAGATCTCGGGACCGGTGCCGCGGTAGTGCGCGAGCGGATTGTCGGGATTGGCGAACTGGTCGAGGATGGTGCCCCGGCCCTCGCCGCGCATTTTTTCGGCGGTGTCGCGTGCCGCCTCCATGCCGCCCGCCTTGGGCGTGAGCACGAGTTCGGCACCGAACGCCCGCATCGACTGCCTGCGCTCGAGCGACTGGGTTTCGGGCATCACCAGCACCATCCGGTAGCCCTTCATCGCCGCGACCATCGCCAGCGCGATGCCGGTGTTGCCGGACGTGGCCTCGAGCAGCGTGTCGCCGGGTTTGATCTCCCCGCGCCGTTCCGCCTCGACGATCATCGACAGCGCCGGGCGGTCCTTGACGGAACCCGCGGGATTGTTGCCCTCGAGCTTGCCGAGGATGACGTTGGTCGACCGCCCCGGCAGGCGCTGCAGGCGCGCCATCGGCGTGTTGCCGACGGTGGATTCGAGCGATGGGTAAGCGAGGGCCGGCATGGCAGCGGCGATGGTTGGCAGCAGGGCTGCGGACAGGGAAGGTTATTGTAGCCGACGGAGCAACACCATCCGCCCAAAGACGGAACCCCGCCACGAAGGGCGGGGTTCCGGAGACTGCGTGCGGCAACGCGATTACTTGGCCGGCTTGTCGGCCTTCGCCGCCTTGTCTTTCGCCGCCTGGTCTTTGGCCGCTTTTTCCTTGGCGGCTTTTTCTTCCTTGGCGGCCTTATCCTTCGCGGCCTTGTCTTCCTTGGCCTTCGCCTTGGCCGCCTTCTCCGCATTGGCCTTGGCAGCCTTTTCTTCCTTGGCAGCCTTGTCCTTCGCGGCCTTGTCTTCCTTGGCCTTCGCCTTGTCGTCCTTCATCGGCGCTGCAGCTTTGGCGGGTGCAGCGGCAGGTGCGGCAGCTTTGGCGGGTGCAGCGGCAGGTGCGGCAGCAGGCGCCGCGGCAGGCGCCGCGGCAGGTGCGGCAGCTTTGGCGGGTGCAGCGGCAGGTGCGGCAGCAGGCGCCGCGGCCTTGGCCGGCTCGGCCTTGGCCGGTGCGGCCGGAGCAGGCGCGGCGGCCTTGGCCGGCTCGGCCTTGACCGCCGCCGCAGCCTTCGCGGGCTCCGCCTTGGCTGCCGGCGCTGCTGCGGCCGGCAGCTTGGTGGCACCCGACAACGAGAGGTCGCCCTTGATCTTGTCGAAGGTCGCATCGCCTACGCCCTTGACGTTCTTGACATCATCGAGCGACTTGAACGGGCCGTTCGCCTTGCGATGATCGATGATCGCCTGCGCCTTGACCGGGCCGATGCCATTCAGCGCTTCGAGTTCTTCCTTGGTAGCCGTATTGATGTTGACGGCCGCGAGCGCAAGCCCCGTGAAGAGAAGGGCGACGATCAACAGCAGGAACCGTTTCATGGAATGTCTCCGGGTAGTTTTGAGCGGGGCGCGCCGCACCGATGCCGAAAACCCATCCGGCATGGCGCCAAAACGCCCCAGCGATGCTACCCGTTGACCAGCCGGTCCACTTTGCTGTCGATCAAGGATCGACGTGGTTCCTTGCCCGACAGAAAACGGCCCGGGATGCCGTCAGGGCTTGGCCCGCGCCGGCGCCGGCTCTCGCTTCGCTGCCGAGGCGGCCGCGATGTCGCCCTTGGTGCCGCGCGCCGCGGCGTCGGCCTTCGCGGGCGCGGCGCCACCCTTGGCGATGGTCCCCGCGACCGAGAGCTCGGGTTTCAGCTTCTCGAAATTCTTGGCACCAATGCCCTTGACGTCCTTCAGTTCCTCGACCGACTTGAACGGCCCATGCGCGGCACGGTAGTCGAGAATCGCCTGCGCCTTGGCCGGCCCGATGCCCTGCAGGGCAACCAGCTCGTCCTTGGTGGCGGTATTGAGATTGACGACGCCCCACGCTGCGCCCGACGACAGCGCGAACAGCAATGCGATCACGAGTTGCTTCATGATGGTCTCCGTTCCGATTCCGGCGCCTTCGACCCCGGCGCGCGGCGCGCGACGTTCGGAAGGCAGGATTGAGGATAGGGAGACAACGGCGGCGACACCATCGACCGGAACACCTAGACCGAACGGAAACCGAGTCAGGGTCAGTCCGCGCGCGCCGCAAGCCACCGCACGTAGCGACCGACGCCCTCGTCCACGGCGAGCATCGGCTCGCGGTAGCCCGCCGCGCGCAAACGCGAAAGATCGGCTTCGGTGAAACTCTGGTACCTGCCGGCAAGCGCCGAAGGGAAAGGCACGTATTCGATCGCGCCCGCGGCGACCAGTTCGACGAGCGACAGGGGCGCGCCACCCTCCTGCGCGCGACATGCATTCACCGTCGCGACCGCCATCTGGTTGTAGGTGGACGCCTTGCCGCTGCCGAGGTTGAAGATTCCGGAACGCTCCGGATGATCGAGGAAATCGAGATTGACCTTGACGACGTCGTCGACCGAGACGAAATCGCGACGTTGCTCGCCGTCGCCGTAGCCGCCCGTACCCTCGAACAGCTTGACCCGGCCCTCGGCGCGATACTGGTTGAAAAAGTGCCAGGCCACCGACGCCATCCGGCCCTTGTGCTGCTCGCGCGGGCCGTAGACATTGAAGTAGCGAAAGCCCGCCACCTGCGAGGTGTGCAGGGGCAGGAGACCGCGCACGTACTGATCGAACAGGAACTTCGAGTAGCCGTAGATGTTGAGCGGAGACTCGTGCCGGCGGTCCTCCCGGAACACGCTGCCGCCACCATAGACCGACGCGCTCGAGGCATAAAGGAACGGAACATCGTTGTCCTGGCACCAGTTGAGCAGCGTGACCGAGTAGCGGTAGTTGTTGCGCATCATGTAGCGGCCGTCGGTTTCCATGGTGTCGGAACACGCTCCCTGATGCAGCACTGCCGCGATGTCGTCGTCGAAATCGCCGTCCGCCAGACGACCGGGGAATTCCTCCTTGTCGATGAAGTCGGCGATCTCGCCGTCGACCAGATTGCGAAACTTGTCGGCCCGGGTGAGGTGGTCGACCGCGAGGATGCGCGTCTCGCCGCGGGCGTTGAGCGCGCGGACGAGATTGGAGCCGATGAATCCGGCGGCACCGGTGACGACGATGTACACGTTGGCTAGCCTCAGGTTGAATGCGACTACAGTTCGAGATCGATCCTGCCGACCTTGGAAACCACGAAGGGAACGCGCGGCGCGACTGCGCACAGGAGCTCGTAGCCGACGGTGCCGGCGGCGCCCGCGACCTCGTCCACGGGCAAACCCTCGCCCCAGAGCACGACGGGACTGCCCACCCGCGCCTCGGGCACATCGGTGAGATCGACCGTCAGCATGTCCATGGACACGCGACCCGCCATCCCGACCCGCCTGCCGCAGACCAGCACCGGTGTGCCGTGGGGCGCATGGCGGGGGTAGCCGTCGGCGTAGCCGCAGGCGACCACGCCCAGCCGGTGCGCGTGAGCCGCAACATAGCTGCCGCCGTACCCGACCGCCTCGCCTGCCTTCAACGCCTGCACGGCGATGATCTCGGAGCGCAGCGTCATCACCGGCACGACGCCGATCGCCTCGGCGGAGGTCCACGCAAAGGGCGTCGCGCCGTAGAGCATGATGCCGGGGCGGACGATGTCGCCGCCGACGTCGGCAAAGCGGACCACGCCGGCGGAATTGGCGAGCGAGCGCGGATACTGCAACCCTTTGCACGCCGACTCGAATGCCGCCAGCTGGTCCTTGATGCCGTCGTCCTCATCGGCGCGTGCGAAGTGCGTCATCAGCCGGATCACGGCGACCGATTCGCAGTGCGTGAGGCGCTCGACCAGCGCTCGCACGTCGCCGGGGCGAAGGCCCAGCCGGTTCATGCCGGTATTGACCTTGACGAACACCTCGAGCGGCCGCGCAAGCTGCGCGGACTCCAGCATGCGCACCTGGTCTTCGTCGTGCACGACGGTCGCCAATCGGCGGGCGGACAGCTCAGGCAGCTCCCGCGGATCGAAAAATCCCTCGAGCAGGAGGATGCGGCGCGTGTAGTGCACAGCGCGCAACTGAACGGCCGCGTCGAGTTCGAGCAATGCCAGGCCATCGGCATCGTCGAGCGCCGGCAAGACCCGCTGCAAGCCGTGACCATACGCATTCGCCTTGACGACGGCGAGCACCTGCGCCCCCGGCGCGCGCGCGCGCACCACCGCGACGTTGGCCTGCAGTGCGGTCAGGTTGATCTGGGCAAAGATCGGTCGGGACATGATGCGCGCGTTGGAATGGCCGGGAGCCGGCGGGAACGGTGACGCTCGAACAGGCGCTGCGAGGCCTCGTGCAGGTTGGGCGCACCTGGCGATCGTGGTATAAATCGCGGGGCAACGACGGATGCGCTCAAATTATACCCAATGACCATCGCGCGCCCGGGTAACGTGCCTGCAGATCGCGGAGGACGATGAAGTCCGGCTTCTACACCATCATGGCGGCGCAGTTCTTTTCGTCGCTCGCCGACAATGCGCTGCTGATCGCTGCCATCGCCCTGCTGCGTGACCTGCACGAACCGTCGTGGATGACGCCGTCGCTCAAGATGTCGTTCGTCCTTTCGTACGTCGCGCTTGCCCCGCTCGTCGGCGCCTTCGCCGACTCGATGCCCAAGGGCCGCGTGATGCTGATCACCAACGGCATCAAGGTGGCGGGCTGCGTGCTGATGCTGGTGGCGCTGCATCCCCTTGCCGCCTACGCCGTCGTCGGTTTCGGCGCCGCTGCGTACTCGCCCGCCAAGTACGGCATCCTGACCGAACTCCTTCCGCCGCAGCAGCTGGTCATCGCCAACGGCTGGATCGAGGGCACCACTGTCGGCTCGATCATTCTGGGCGTCCTGATGGGCGGCGCGCTGATAAGCAGCAAGGTCTCCACCGTCCTGCTCGGCTACGATCTGCCGCAACTCGACACCGGCATCGAAACGCCGCCCGAAGCCGCGATCGCCGCGATCATCGTTTTCTACGTCATCGCCGCGCTGTTCAACTGGTTCATCCCCGACACCGGCGTCGATCACCGGATGGTCAATCGCAATCCGTTGGCGCTCATACGCGAATTCGTGCACTGCAATTCACTGCTCTGGCGCGATCGGCTGGGGCAGATCTCGCTCGCGACGACAACGCTGTTCTGGGGCGCCGGGGCGACGCTGCAATTCATGGTGATCGACTGGGCCGGGAAGGCGCTCGGCCTCTCGCTTTCCCAGGCCTCGATGCTGCAGGGCGTGGTGGCGGTCGGCATCGCCATCGGGGCGGTCGTCGCGGCCAAGCTCGTCACCCTGCGCGGCTCGGTCAACGTCCTGCCGATCGGCATCGCCATGGGCCTCATCGTCATGGCGATGATCTTCGTGGACGCGATGCCGGTCGCGATGGTGCTGATGGTGGCGGTGGGCGCCTGCGCCGGATTCTTCGTCGTGCCGATGAACGCCCTGCTGCAGCACCGCGGTCACGTGCTGATGGGCGCCGGGCACTCGATCGCCGTCCAGAATTTCAACGAGAACATCGGGATTCTGCTGATGGTGGGCCTGTACACGCTGATGGTGCGTCATGGGTTCTCGGTCAATCACGCCATCGTGATGTTCGGCCTCTTTGTGGCGGGCACGATGGCGCTGGTGATGCTTCGCCACCGCATGAACCAGGCGCAGGGCGATTCGCTGCATCTCATCGGAGCGGACAAGCCCCACGGGCACGGCCACTGACGCCGCTCGGCGGCGGTCAGAGCACGACGGGACGATTCGGAATCTCGTTGCCGCGCGCGCGGCCGTCGTGCGGATAGTGCGCCGCAAGCAGCGCATTGATCGCGTTGATTCCGACCTCGGCACCATCGGCAAAGCGGCCCTCGCGGAACGCCGCCTCCATCGACTTGCAGATCGCCTCCCAGGCCGCGCTGCCGACGCGCGCGTGAACGCCGCGATCGGCGACAATCTCGACGTCGCGATCGGCCAGCAGCAGATACACGAGGACGCCGCAGTTCTCGTCGGTGTCCCAGACGCGTCGCTGACCGAACACCTCCAGCGCGCGTTCCCGGGGCGCCAGGCCTTTCAGCACGTGGGCGAGCGGCAGCGCGGGCTCGATGGCCAGGCAGACCTGCCCGCGATGCGTCCGTTCGCCCGCAGCGATCAAAGCCTCGAGGCGCTCAAGCGCGTCCGGGGAAAAAGCACGCCGGGCGCTGCCGTGATCGGTCGCGAGGTGCCGCCAAAATCGGTACGGTTTTCGCCAGGGCATGGTGTTCTTTCCGCTGCCGTTCGTTACCAGCCGCCCGACGCGCCACCGCCGCCGAAGCTGCCGCCGCCGCCGGAGAATCCGCCGCCGCCACCACCGCCTCCCCCACGACCCCATCCGCCACCGCCGCCGGACGGAAACCAGACGCCGCCGCCACGCCGGCCGGTGAGCGCCGAAGCGCTGCCGGCGAAAAGCATGATCGCCAGCCCGATGATCGCAGCGATGCCCGCGATCACGAGGCTCCCGGCGACCACCCACGCGGCAGCACCGACGATGCCGGCCCCGATGGTCGAGCCCAGCAACTTGCCGAAGATCCGGCGCATGACGCTGCCGATGAGCGGCACGACGAAGAACACCACGATCAACAGCGTTTCGATGTTGAAATTGAACCGGCCACCGCGGGCAGCCGGCTTCTTCTGCGCCGCCGGCAATGGCTTGCCTTCGGCGACGACGCTGATGATGCGGTCGACGCCCGCGTCGATGCCCGCGGCGAAGCGCCCGTCACGCAGCGACGGCGCGATGTTCTCGGCGATGATGCGCCGCGCGGTGACGTCGGTCAGCGTGCCTTCGAGCCCATAGCCGACCTCGATGCGCATCTTCCTGTCGTTCTTGGCGACCAGCAGCACGACACCGTTGTCGTTGCCCTTGCGGCCGATCTTCCAGGCCTCGGCAACACGGATCGAGTACGCCTCGATGGGTTCGGGCTGCGTCGTCGGCACCATCAGCACCACCAGCTGGTTGGCGGTGCGGGATTCCCAGTCCGCGAGCTTGGCGTCGAGCGCCTGCGTCTGCGCCGGCGTGAACGTCTGCGTGAGATCGGTCACCCGGGCGCGCAGCGGCGGCACCGGCAGCAAGCCGTCGGTCCCCGCTTCCCATGCGAGCGCAGGCGCCACCGGCAGCCACAGCGCGACGAGCACCGGCGCAAGCCCGCGGACCCACGGGGTCATCGTTGCCGCGCGTTGCCGCATTCGGAAGGTGACGCGCGCATCTCAACGCCGCATCGGAGCGACCGCGATCACCCCATCGACGATCAGTAGCCCTTCTTGAGGAGTTCCGCAGCGGCGTCGGGCACGGCGGCCGCCTTGGACCCCGCACCGGCATCGGCTTTCGCTGCGGGGGCAGGTGCCGGGGCCTTGTTGAAGTCGACCTTCGGCACCGTGCTGATCGCGGCTTCGTTCTCGACCGTGAAGTTGGGCTTGACGTCCATCTTGAACACCATCGCCGTCAGGTTGGTCGGGAAGCTGCGCACCGTGGTGTTGTACTCCTGCACGGTCTTGATGAAGCGATTGCGGGCGACCGTGATGCGATTCTCGGTGCCCTCGAGCTGCGCGGTGAGGTCGCGGAACAGCGCGTCCGACTTGAGCTGCGGGTAATTCTCGGAGACGACCAGGAGCCGGGACAGCGCGCCCTGCAGTTCGCCCTGCGCCTGGATGAATTTCTGGAACGCCACCGGATCGTTGACGAGTTCCGGCGTCGCCTTGATGCCCGCCACGCTGGCCCGGGCGTTGGTGACTTCGACCAGGACCTTTTCCTCCTGCGCCGCGTAACCCTTGACCGTGCTGACCAGGTTCGGCACCAGATCCGCGCGCCGCTGATACTGGTTCAGCACCTCGGACCACGACGCCTTGATGCTCTCGTCCTGGCGTTGGAGGTCGTTATAGCCACAGCCGGTCAGGGCAAGCGTTGCGACGACGGCCAGCAGGCCAGCCAGTTTGCGAATCATGTAGTCCTCCGGCGATCGGAAAAGGCAGGCACGAACGCCTGCGGGGATGAATATGGGGGCGGGGGGAATCTCAGTCAAGTCACGGTGCGGCCAAACGCCGCCTGGCGGGAGTCAGGTCGCGCCGGCTTGCACCTGCGCCGCCGCAACGATTGCGCGCACGGTTCGCCGCGCAAGCACAAGATCCTCCCACGCCTTCGCCTTGTCCTGGAGCGTGCGCAAGAGATAGGCCGGGTGGTAGGTGACGACCAACGGGACACCCGCGTAGTCGTGCACGCGGCCGCGCAGGCTGGCGATCGTCGCTTCGCGCCCGAGCAGCGCAGTCGCGGCGCTCTTGCCCAGCGCGACGATCAGACGCGGCCGGATCAGGGCGATCTGGCGGTCGAGGTAGGGTTGGCAGGCCGCGACCTCGCCGGGCTCCGGCGTCCGGTTGTTCGGCGGCCGGCATTTGAGCACATTGGCGATGTAGACATTGCGGCTTCGCGCGAGGCCAAGCGCCGCCAGCATGTTGTCGAGCAGACGCCCCGCCTGCCCGACGAAGGGCTCCCCCTGCTCGTCTTCGTCGGCGCCGGGAGCCTCGCCCACGAACAGCCAATCTGCGTTTCGATCGCCGACGCCCGGCACCGAACGCTTGCGCGCGCGGCACAACTCGCAGGCCGTGCAGGCATCGACGTCGGCGTCGAACGCGGACCAATCCAGCGCGGCGATTCGCGTCGCGCGACCGGCTGGCGCGGCGGGCGTCGCCGCCGGCCCGGTTGCCGATGCGCCGGCCGCAGGCGCGACCCCCGGCAGAACCCGCGAATCGACCGCAGCCTCGCCGCCCGTGCGCCGCACCCAGCGTGGCCACAGCCCCAACTCGCGCCAGACGTCATCGTGCGTCATCGACCGCCTCCACGGTGCTGCCGGGGCCGAGGGGCAAGCGCATCACCAGCGCATCCTCGCGCGGCGCCGCCGGCTCCGCGCCCGGGTAGTACGCGGTCCTGCGGGCAACCGGCAGGAATCCTTCGACCTCGTAGAGTCGAATGGCCGCGGTGTTCCCGGCGCGCACTTCGAGAAAGATGTGTCCGGCGCCGCGACCGACCGCAACCGCGATGAACCGGCGCAGCAGCGCCCGCGCGAAGCCGTGCCGGCGCCAATCGGGAACGACGGAAAGATTGAGCACCTGCGCTTCGCCGGGCGCCAGCATCAGGATGCCGTAGGCGACGATGCGGTTCTGGTACTCGCCCACGCAGGCGTGATAGCCGGTGGCGATCGCATCGCGAAAATTTCCGCTCGTCCACGGCGCCGCGTGGATCTGTGCCTCCAGCGCCGCCACGTACGCGATATCGCCGGCCGCGAGCGGGCGCCACAGGACATCGGACACGGGCAGGGCACGGGCGAGCGAGGCCATCGGAGCCAACGCGGGTCAAAGTCTCGCCCCGGCCGCGCGCTCGGCGTCGGTCAGCGCGACGCGGTGACGTACATACAGCGGCAAGGCGTCGGCCGCGGCCACCGCAGCGCCGGCCCGAAACCGCGGCAGCGCCAGCGTTGCAATCGCGACCGCCGAAGGCAGGATCTCGGGCCGCAGCGCCGCGAGCTGCAATCGCGGAGCCAGTTCGGGATAGGCCGCGAACCCCGGACCGACACCCATCCATTCGCCCTGCGCCAGCGGGGGCAGGACGACGGCGGCGGGCGGGAGCACCGCGGGCGGCATGACCATCGCGAGCCGCTCGCCGTCGCGCCGGTACGCGGCGACATAGACCTCGCGCATTCTCGCATCGAGGCAGCACAGGACATGGTCGCTTTCGGCGGCGAAGGCCATGGCCTCCAACGTCGGAATCGGCACCACCCGCTTGTCGAGCGCGAGGGCGAGACCCTGCGCCACGCCGCAACCGATGCGGATGCCGGTGAAGGAACCCGGGCCGGCGCCAAAGGCGATGCCGTCGAGATCCGCAGGCGTCCAGCCCGCTGCGGCCAGCACCGCCGCCACCATGGGCAGGAGCCGTTCGGAATGCGCCTGCCCGACGCGCTCGTTCTCGACGAACCACGCACCCTCGCCCCCGGCAGCGACGCTGCACCATTCGGTCGACGTATCAAGGGCCAGGATGCGCATCGCGTGATTTTACTCGACGCGAGCGCGATGAAGCGGGAGACCTCGGGATGCGCCATGTCGAGCGGGTACAATTCCATCCACCATCGCGACGCCGTTTCGCCGCACTGACCGCACTCACGACCATGCGCACCCCTCACGCCGCCGCAACCATCCTTCTCGACGTTCAGTCGCTCGACCAGGAAGGGCGCGGCATCGCGCGCGTCGACGGCAAAGCGGTTTTCGTCGAGGGCGCGCTGCCGGGCGAGCAGGTCGGCGCGACGATTTTGAAGCGCAAGCCGACCTACGATATTGCCCGCGCCGAATCGATCTTCCGGTCGAGCGCGGCGCGCACCCTTCCCCGCTGCCCGCATTTCGCGATCTGCGGCGGCTGCTCGCTGCAGCACTTCGATTCAGCCGCGCAGGTGGCGACCAAGCAGCGCTCGCTCGAAGACGCCTTCTGGCACATCGCACGGGTCCGCCCAGAGCAGGTCCTGCCCGCGATTCATGGTCCCGCGTGGGGTTACCGCCACCGGGCCCGGCTGTCGGTCCGCTACGTCGCCAAGAAAGGCGGCGTGCTGGTGGGATTCCACGAAAAGAAATCGAGCTATGTCGCCGACATGCTCTCCTGCGCGATCCTGCCGCCGAGCATTTCCGCGTTGCTGCCGCAGCTGCGCGAGCTCATCGGCGGATTGACAATTCGCGATCGATTGCCGCAGATCGAACTCGCCGTCGGCGACGGCGACTTGCCGGTGCAGGCGCTGGTCTTGCGCGTATTGGCGCCGCCATCGCCCGAAGACGAAGCCGCGCTGCGCGCCTTCGCCGACCGGCACGCGGTCCAGTTTTACCTGCAGTCGAGCGGACCGGAAACCGCCACGCCGTTCCATCCGCTGCAGAAGCGCCTCGCCTACACGCTGCCCGAATTCGGGCTGCGCTTTCCGTATTCGCCGACCGAATTCACGCAGGTCAACCCCGCGATCAACCAGGTGCTCGTACGCCGCGCGCTCGCGCTGCTCGACCCTCAACCCGGCGAACGCATCGCCGACTTCTTCTGCGGGCTGGGCAATTTCACGCTGCCGATCGCGCGCCGCGGCGCGAACGTCGTGGGCATCGAAGGCAGCGCGTCCCTCGTGCGTCGCGCCGCCGAGAATGCGCAATCGAACGGGCTTGCCGAACACGCCCGCTTCGAGGTCGCCAACCTGTTCGCGGCCACGCCCGAGACGATCGAGGCGCTGGGTCCGCTCGACCGCGTGCTCATCGATCCCCCGCGCGAAGGCGCCATTGCGCTGGTCAAGGCACTGCCCGGCGATGGGTGGCCGCGGCGCATCGTCTACGTCGCCTGCAATCCCGCCACCCTCGCCCGGGACGCCGGCGTGCTCGTCAACGATCACGGCTACACGCTGGCCGCGGCCGGCATCGTCAACATGTTTCCGCACACCGCGCACGTCGAGTCGATCGCCGTTTTCGACCGGCATTGACGCTTGCCGCGCGCCTCGAAAAAAGGGCGGCCTGCGCCGCCCTTCAAACGCTGTCGATGCGAACGAGCGGTCAGTCGCGCTGCCCGGAGAATGCCAGGAGCAGGTTCAGCAGGCTGATGAAAATGTTGTACAGGCTGAGGAAGACGCTCAACGTCGCCATCACGTAGTTGGTCTCGCCGCCCTGCACGATTCTGCTGATGTCGTGGAGCAGATAGGCGGAGAAGATCAGCACTGCGACCGCCGAGATCGTCAGCGACAGCGCCGGCACCTGGAAGAACAGGTTGGCGAGCGAGGCCACGATCAGCAGGATCATGCCGACGAACAGGAACTTGCCGAGGAACGAAAAATCGCGCTTGGACACCGTGGCGATCGCTGCCATGGCGAAGAAGATCGCCGCGGTCATGCCCCCCGCCAGCGCCACCAGCTGGCCGCCGTTCTTGAACCCCGCGGCAACGGTCAGGATCGGCGTCAGGAAGACGCCGGATACAAACGTGAAGCCGAACAGCGCCGCCACACCCCAGGCGCTGTCGCGCAGGGCAGTGACGGCAAACATCATGCCCATCATCGCGCCGAACATCAGCAGCGGGGTCATGATCGGCGCCGCCTTGAACAGCGCCGAGAAGTTGAAGGCGGAGCCGACGAAGGCCCCGGCAACGACCGGCAGCAGGGACAACGCGAGCAACCAGTAGGTGTTGCGCAGGACGCGATTCTGCTGCGTGGCCAGCGACGAGTCCCCACGCGGCAGCGACGGACGGTCGTTACTGATGGGAATGGGCTGGAGCTTCAATCTCATGATTCCTCCGAGGGCGGTCCAATCGGGACCGGAACAAGGACTAAGACTAACAGAAACGCCACAAGTTTCAACGGACTATGCCCTAGAAGGCGACGAAGGGCCTCGTCGCTAACATGGCGCCGCTCCGGCGGGGTTCAAGGGTGCACAGCCCGTGCACCCCCAGGGCACGCTCCGGCATCGCCCGTCCGGCGGGTTTCGGAAGGTTGGCAGCGCGGTCTGATGCACCGGACTTGAAAACCGGACACACGGTTGTAACTCGTGGATTTTAAAAGATTCGCGTTGAAGCAAGACCCCTAAAAACCGGGCACAACATGTCCATAACCGTGTACACGCCCGGCACAATCCCTGAACACAACCAGCACATCGAAGGGATCGTGTGTGACCCTGTTGTGATCCGTACTAATTCGATCATGCCGATACGGGTGCGAACGAGTACTCATGATGCAAGCCGCCCGGCAGCGAGCGGGCGCACACGGCGGTGTGTGCACCTCTGTTTTGCCTTCTCCCGCGCATGCTGCACGCGGTCCGCAACCCGCCTGGGCGTGCTCATTGGCGCCACCCGGACATAGTCCCAAACGTCGCCCGGGCGATCGATCAACAGCAATTCATAGACGCGGTGCGCGTTGCGCGCGTGCTCGATCAGTTCCGATAGCGCGTGCGCATCGAGGCACACGGAGAAGGCTTCTTTGCTGTCCCGGTAGCCGACCTCGCCGAAGTCGACGGTCAGTTCCGTCTGGTAGGCCGTCATCGACTGCCTGTCGGGCCAGAGTGAATCGAGGATGCCGGTACGCTTCGTTCGCGGTTCATGGGTCCTTTACGAGATGGAGGTTGCAGAGCCGCCGCGTCCGCACGGCGCCTAGCTGCCTGGATTGATCGCTCGCGTCAATGCGGCAGATTTCAGCTTGTCGCCGCTGCCGAGCAACGCGTACGCATAGCGATCGCCGGCGACCGGTTGCAGGTGGTCCACCCAGCCGGTGACGGCATTGACGGCACCCCACCAGGTTTCACCCGCCGGGAGGATCTCGCGTTGGGGGATGCCATCGCGAAACACCGCCTCCACTTCCTTGCGGGCAGCGCACAGGTTCTCCATCCGCGTCTCGTAGCCCTTGCGGACTGCGCCGCTCTGATCGGCCGTGACCGGTCGGGCCGGATCGGGCAGCAGCGCCCGCAGGAAAACCTTGAATGCCGCGGCATCGCACTTCTTCGCGGCCAGTCGCGTAAACAGCGCCTGGGTTTCCTCACACTGCGCGATCGAGAAGTCGAAGAAGGCTTTCGCCTCCTGCTTCAGCAGCGCATAGCTGCCGTCGTGCGCGTGGCGGAAGATCTTCCCCTTGGCCTGGCTGCTCAACGCCAGCGAGAGCGTGTTCCGGCAGACCACGCGCACGGTGGTGAGCCGGATGTCGATCGCGACCGAGCCGTCGTGGCTGTTGGTGAACAGCAGATAAGGCTCGACCGGGTCGGTGCCGCCGACCAGGATGTCCAGGGGCAGCTTGGCCAGCAGCCAGGTCACCTCGCCTTGGCGCAGGTAACCGCCGGTGTGATAGACGCGGGTCCCTTGGCCGACCAGGGTGTCGAAGAGTTGAGCACCATCACGATTCTGCAGCGGGCGGAAACCCGGATGCACCACGCCGACCACGCGCCCGGCACTCCCCGGCGCGCGATCGTCGCGCACCACTGCCACGCGGTGTTCGATCGACGAGCCGGGCTCTCCGGCGGGCACGATCGGGACCAGGCTCACCGTCCACTCCAGGCCGCCCGCCCGCATGGCCTCGTCGAGCGTAGCCGCCTGCGACAGTTGGTTGCCCAGCCGATGCCAAGGGACATCGCCGTAGTAGAACATCCGCCCGATATCGTGTGCCATCCGCTGTCTCCGTGTTGTTGCAGGAGACCAGCCTATCGGATGCCGGGCTCACCGGATGCGCCCTTTATCGACAACCATCACGGTATCTGTTTCCCCCGATACCCCCATGCGGGACATCAATGAGTCGCGTCCCGATGTCGACGCCGGCGCGCGGTCGAACGCCTGTTCGACCACACGCACTCCATCTGAGCAAGTCGTTATGAAAAGGAACAGGCCACTAGCTTCCGCCGGTGACCGAAGCGACCCACGCCCGCTTTTGCTTCTTGCTCAACTGCTTGACGGCGTACTCGGCCCGCAACGCGGCACTCCTCGATTCATGCCGCTGGCGCGCGAGAATTCGGACCGGGGCATTCAGCCGCGTATAGAACGCGCCCTTTCCAGTGCAGTGAAGCTCGAATCGGGCCTCGACGTTCTTGGCGATGCCGATGTACAGACGCGCGTTCGCACAGAGCAGAACGTAGAGCCACCATTCGTCGGCCGCGCCGTCGGTCAAGCTAGTCATTGGCGTGCTTCCGGTTCGGATGCCGGAATAGCGACGGCGGAACGGGCTCTGCATCACGCCACAGGCCCGTTCGCTTGGCTCGAGCGCTGTCCTCGGCCTCAGCGTAGAGCTTGCGGTCAACGACCGATTGCTCCCTGGCGTATTGCTTGTAATGCCACGCCAGTCCGAGCTCGACCATCTTCAAGTCAGTGTCGACTCCGTTCAGCAGCACCTTGCCGACGACACGTCCTTAGCGGTCCTTCTTGCGCCAATCCACCGTGACCTCGCGCGAGAAGATGAGGTCCGACAACGCCTGCCTGGAGACGGTGCCGAAAGCCTGCTTCTTTTCTGGTGCGTCGATACCCGCAAGCCGCACTCGAACCTGCCGCTTCTCTGGCGTCAGGAGGTCGATGGTGTCTCCATCCAATACGCCCACCACGCGTCCGGCGAGTTCAGCCGCCCAAGCAACCGCTGACGACCAGGCAAAGGCCAAGGATGAAGATTGCGCGCGCGAGTGAAGACGTCATCAATGTGGCAAGCGGTCGGAACGACAGCGCCAGGCAAACCTGCCAGGTCATGCGAGTACCTTCTTCATGGGCACGAACGCAATCGTGAGCCCGCCCGAAAGCGGGTAGTCGATTCGCTCATCCCCGGTGTATCCGTAGGCTTGGTAGAGGCGCTGTCCCGGCAATGTAGCCATCAGCTCGGCCGACCGAAAGCCGCTCTCGCGTGCCTCTGCCTCGCAGAGCTCAGCAGCGTCTGGCCAATTCCGAGGCGCGCCCAATCCGGGCGAACAAAAAACGCACGAATCCGGGCCGAATCCATCGTGGGGTCAAGCAATTCGGATTGCCGCCCACCCTGTGCATCCGCGCCAAAGAGTTTCCTTCTGCGGCTCCAGCCGCCACATGCGACTATCTCCCGCTTCCGACTCGGCAACGAAATAGGTGCCGTCGCGGATGAGCTCCGTGTCGACGCCCCACGCGGTGCCCAGTGCGGCCTCGATTTGCTCGCTCGTGTAGTCGTCCCGACTCAGCCCGCGTGCAGAATCGGCAATCAGCCGCACAAGGACGGGCACATCTTCCGGACTCGCTTTTCGCACCGAGACCGAGGCGCGGCGCTGCGCGAGCAGGTCGACATAGGCGCCTTCAACCAGCTGCGATGGCAGGACGCCCAGCCTTGTTCCATGAGGTCGTGGGCCTCATCGACGCCTACGCCCGCGGATTCCCCATCCGCCAGCACCGACTTCAAGCTCCAGAAAATGTCCGAGGCCTTCGACCTGGTCGAGGTGGACGCGTGTTCTGCCGACCAGAAACAGCGTCCGGTGCTTTCTGACCCGTCCCACCTGCCCGTACGCCGAAGTCAGCAACTCGCGCAACGTGTCCGGCGATGACGTCGGCGCCAGCAGGTAGAACGACTCCTTGGGCCCTTGCTCGTCGGCGCGGCGATAGAAGATGAGTTCGCCGTTACCGTCCGCAAAGACCCGCAACTTCAGCCGTCCCGAATCGCATCGAAAAAATGTGTCGTCCTGCTGGAGTTCGACCGGGCCTTCGGTCGCGATGGAGGCGACGCGCGGAGCCAATGCTTCAACGCTCTGATGCGGGCTTTGATTTCGACGTTGCGAGCCATGGGCGATTCGATGCCGGTGTGCGTTATGGGGCCGTGGGAGCGCAGCAGTAGCCGACATCAGAACGGAAGCGCCATACCCCTCGGAAACGGCCGCGTCACACCCCGACCGCTCCACAACAAAGCTTCCGATCTCGCCGCACGCTCATACGCCCACCGCGCGATCCCGGTTGTGGAGTCACCATCGACTGCGATGCGACTATTCTGCAGGTAGCCCGCAATCTCGTCGCCGTAACGGACATTGCGCTCGATCCAGGAATCGAGGTGCGGCAGATCCGCGAGCAGCGAGGACTTGTCGCCGTTGCAGCCGGCATGGGCGAGGACGAAGTTGTGCGCCAGATGAGCCGGGTACAGCGCGAACGGAACGAAGTGGTCGACGTGGCTCCCGTGGTGCATGGGCTCCCCGCAGTAGAAACAGCAACCGCGCTGCAGCGGATGCAGAACTTCACGGACCTGATCGAGGGCGATCCGGTCGGTACCGAACAGGAATTCGGGCAGGCTGTGCGACTCGGCAACGTACTGGCGATTGGCGGCGAAACCGCGGACTTCGTCGAGCCAGGCAGTTGCGGGCCAGGGTGCGGATCAGGCCTGAGAAACGCCGCAGACAGTAGACGACTCCGGGCAGCAACCGAATCGAACGGCCCTCGACACGTTCCTCGTAGAGAAAGACGAGCCTTGCGTCGCCGCGCAGTGCCTGCAGCTTGAAGAGAGGCATCGTCCGCACCAATTGCGCCACCTGGCGCAACAGCGCGGGCCAGTCCGTCCGCCGCCTCGCCTCGGCCAGCGTTGGCGCAACCCGCTGGATCGTCGCAAGATGGTTGAGAAGCGCGATATTGGCGCCCGTATTCTGTTGCAGCACCGCACCGGCGAAGGGTCGCGTGTGTCCCCAATACATTTCAACGAACTTCTCGGCGATCGCCACCAGCGGAAGGTCCAAAGCGGCACCACTGTCGTCGCCACGCTCCACGGCCAGATCGGTGAGCGCGATCAGCAGCGCAAATTTGTAGGTCGCGGTGAATCTCCCCTCCTCGAGGATGCGCTGGATGTTGGCGAGGAAAGCGAGCTGGGCACCCTCGTTTGGGGCCGGCGCTATCACTTTGCCTCGGTCCAATAGGCGGCCTTGTCCGGAATCACCCAGCGAACGCCGCCGCGCGGGTCCGGCAGATCGCCGTGATAGCGCGGGATGACGTGCAGGTGGACATGCGGGACCGTCTGCCCCGCCGCGACGCCGTCGTTGATGCCGAAATTGAAACCATCGGGGTGGTGGGCGGCAATGAGCAGTTCACGGGTCACCGCCAACAAGCGGAGCATTGCCGCGCGCTCGTCATCGGTCAACTCGAACCAGGAGCCGACGTGCCTCCTTGGCACAATCAACGTGTGCCCGAGGCTGACCGGGTATCCATCGCGAAACGCAAACGCGCGCTCTTCGGCAACCAGGACCTGATCGGCACTGGCCGTGCAGAATGGACAGGCTCGCTCACTCATCAGATGGCGCTTCCGTCGTGCGACGCGATAGCGAATTCTACGCTGCAGACTGGTGCAGCTGTCGTTGCCATCTTGCCCGACGCCGCCGAATGTGGCGGCGCGGTCGAACCTGTGACGCCGAAAAGCAATACGTGCTTCAACCACCATTCCGCTGGCGCCCGGCCAAGTGTGCCCGAACTCCACATATGTTACCGAAAGCACCGATTTCCAGCGTCGGGCACTTTGAGCGTCGGGCACTTTGTCACGTCGATCGGCTCGCTGACCCCCGGCGCATAGGTCAGCCGCACCAGGCACTCGTCCGCCCCGTTCCTGACCTCCCGCAACGCCATCTCCCGCGCCCTCCGCGCCCCCACCCGATCGATGTGCGTCGGGTCCTTGCCGTACAACGCCCCGCCGCCGATGGGAATCCGCGGCCCGTAGTAGTCCATCACCAGCTTGCGGCCGGTCTGGCCGTTGTCGCCGTCGCTGCCGCCGTTGAGCAGCGGCCCGTTGGGATTGAGCATCAGCTCGACGTCGTCCCACGCGGCGCGCCAGCGCGGATCCGCTTGCCGGATACGGCGGTAGGCCTCCTCCAGCGTCCCTGCGATCGCCGCGCATAGATCGAGGAACGCCGTCTCCGGCCGCTGCTGCAGCGTCACCAGGACGTGCTCGAGGATCCACCTGCCGCCCTCCTCCCGCACGCGCACGATCAGCTTGCCGTCGGGTCCCTGGCCCTTCAGCCGGCCCGACTGGCAGGACGCGAACAGCGCATCGCGGAACTCGCGCGCGAGCCAGTGCTCGATCGGCAGCCAGTCGACCTTGGCGTCGTAGCCGGCCCAGCCGATGCAGATCGCCTGGTCGTTGACGTTGGTGGTCCACTGCGTCGGGTCGCCGATCACCCGGCAGACGGTGTCGGTCACCCGGTACTTGCGGGCGTCGATGTGGTTGCCGGCGGTGTAGCCGATGGCTGATGCCGGTGGCGACGACGATGTCGGCGAAGTCGACCGGGATCGGCCGCCGCGTGCACACGCCGCCGGTCAGGAACACCTGGTCCGACCACACCGCCATCTCGACCTGGCCGTAGCCGTCGGCATCGACCTTCAGCACCTCGCCGATGATGGCGTCGGCCACCGCGTCGCAGAACTTGTCGGGATGGCCGGGCAGCACGAATTCGGAGACGCGGATCATGCGGGCACCTTGTCGAGTTGGGTGTAGGGAATGCCGGCGCGCTTCAACTGCGCCGGGTTGCCGTCGCGGGTGATCGAGCGCGGTCAGCCGCGTGCCGGCGAGCGCCGCCTGCACCGCCTTGCGGTCGAGGGTCTCGATGTAGCCGTCGGTCAGCACGATCGCCGACGCCGGCCGGGTGCGCGGCGACGTGCTCCAGCACGCAGCGCATCGACGTGCCGCCGGTCGTCTGCGCCTTGAGTTGGCCCCTGCTCGATCACCGCCGGCGCGACCACGTCGGAGAAGGCCCAGAACGGCCGCCGGATCCAGTGCGACACGCGGGCGAGCAAGCGCGATCACCAGCGGCATCTCGGCGTTCATCGAGCCGGACACGTCGAGGTAGACGTGGGCGCTGCCCTCGCGCTTGGGGGCGGTGCCTTCCCACAGCGCCTCGGGCAGGAACGGCGACCACTGCGCGCGCAGGAAGGCGCGCCGGTCGCGCGGCGACAGCACCGGGATGCGGTAGGCGCGCGGCTGGTCCCGCTGCGCCCGAGCGCGCGAGTCGGGCAAGAGGTGCTCGCGCAACACCGCCAGCGTGCGCCGCTGCCAGCGCTCCATGCGGCTCGTTGCGGCGACGACACGAGGGCCTCGTACGGCATTGGCGCCGACGCCGCGCTCTTTCGGCGCCCGCCAGATGCCGCTGCCGTTCATCTCCTTCATGGCACGGTCGAGGGCATCCTTGAGCGCGTCGGGCAGTCGCGCGGACGGGTCGTCGTGATTGCCGAGCAGCCGGTTGAAGTCGGCGTCGCCGGGCTGCAGCGTGAACGGTCCCAGTTCACCGGCGGCCGCATTCGCGCCCGCACCTCCCGCGGACCCCATCTGCTCGGCCAGCGCCTCGATGTCGTCGGCGAGCAGCGTGCCCGCGTAGAGCCCCTGCCAGGCGTGCACCCAGGGCGGCCGGGGCGCGTTCCCGCGCGGCCAGCCCAGGTAATGCGCCGCCTCGCGGTCGTTCATCGGCCGCAGCAGCTTGCCGAGCCCCGGCGCGTCGGCGTAGTAGCGGCTCATCAGCGCCGAGTACGCCGGCCCGTGCTCGCGGTGGATGATGGCGTTGATCACCGCGTCGAGCGCCAGGTGCCGCGCCCGGGTGAAGGGCTTGCGCGCCTCGGTGTGGCGCAGCAGGACGTGCAGGAACTCGTGGCAGAGCAGCGCCTTGACCTCGGCGTCGCTGCGGCAGTGTTCGCTGACGAAGCCGAGGTTGACGAGCAGCCGCGGCCGCTCCTCGCAGGTCACCGCCAGCGTCGGCACGTCGGTCGTGAACTCGACGCCGAGGATGTGCAGCACGGCCCGGATGGCGAACGGGTTCTCGTCGATCAGTCTCGGCGAGAGATGGCGCGGAAGCGGATCGGCGTTCATGCGTAGAACCCCGCCGGATCGAACAGCTCCAGCCGGCGCTTGAGCGCGGCCTGCGTCCACAGCACCGGCCGCGCCGGGTCGTAGAGCTGCGCGCGTGCACAGCCCCAGCATCAGCGCGTGCCACAGGATGTCGCGCCGGGCGTCGTAGAGGATGTCCACCACGCCGTTGTTCAGCGTGTGCGGCCGGGCGACGAGGCGCCCCGGCGGAATCTCGAGCTCGTCGCGCAGGTCCTCCGGGCTGCCGTAGCCTTCCTCGGCGAGCATCTGGGTGAGCAGTTCGACCGGATCGGCGTCGGGGAACTCGATCCCCAGGCGGACGATGCGCGGGCAGCGGATCGGGTGCTCGTCGTGGCCCAGCAGGGTCGAGCAGATCACCTCCCTGCGGGTGCGGCTCATCGGGCCGCCGGTGTTGGCGTGGCGGTAGTCGGCATAGGCCGCGAGCGGTGTCGATGCGCGGCAGGTTCATGCCAGCCCCCGCTCCCGCAGCACCTCGACGCAGCCCTCGATCTGCCGCTCCAGTTCGGCCGGCTTCGCCGGCTGCAGCTTCTCGACCATGCACCAGGCGAAGAACTGCTGCGCCCGCTCGGCCGCGCGCCCCTTGAGACCGGCCAGCGACCTTGGCGAAGCGCGCGATCTCGGGATGGCTGGTGTTCTTCTCGTTCATAGCGCTCGCTCCAGGTGACCTCGCCCTCGACCGACAGGATCGGCGCGGCGACCTTGGCCAGGTCGTTGACCCCCTCCGCGCCGATCGGCAGGCGACCCAGCGCGGCCGCCGGGTAGAGGGCGAAGGCGAATGCGCCGGCGCGCTCCTTCGTTTCGGCCTGCGAGGCACTGCGCGATCGCCTGCGAGCCGGCATCCGGCGTCTTGGCGTTGTCGAGCAGCAGGGCGAGCTTGCGGTCGAGCCGGGCTTCGCCGAGGAACGAGTGCACCCACGCCTCGGCCGCGCTGTCGGCACTGTCCCACGCCGCGCGGTGGGCGGCCGCGATCGCCTCGGCGCTCGGCTGCTCGCCCCAGCAGGCGTGCGGCAGGCTGCAGTCGAGCACGCGTGCGGAAGAGCCGCTCCTTCATCTTGCCGGTCACGATGCTGGCGGCGAGCAGGCTGCGGGCGAGCAGCCGCGCCCGCCGCGGCGAGATGCGGATCCCGCGCGGCGTTGAGCGCCGTCGTGGCCACGATGGCGTAGACGGTGACCAGCGCCGGGCACGCCTGCAGGCGCTGCTCGAAGGTCGCGCGCCAGCCGTCGACTTCCTGGCGCAGCGCCCCGCCGTCGCTGGCGATGCGCCCCTCGCCGCCGGGTCGACCACGCCGCGGCGCTCGTCCTCGTCGAGGTCCGCCCAGTCGGCGGCGTTCACGAACAGCGCGAAGCGGTCGGCCAGCGCCGGGTCGAGCGGCTCCGACCCGGCGTAGTCCTGCACGCTCGATTGGTCGGCCGAGCACGGATTCATCGCCGCCCAGCGCCAGCGCAGCTGCGGCAGCGGCGATGCCCTGCACCCGGCGCTCGTGCACCAGCGAGAACAGGCGGTTCTGGTGCTCGGGCTTGCAGCGGCTGATCTCGTCGATCAGCACCGACTGCGCGCCCCAGACCGTGGCCGGCGTCTCCAGAAAGCGCACGCCGGTGCCATCGGGTCGGGATACGGGAAAGCCGACCAGGTCGTCGAACGAGATCAGGCTGGCGTTGTAGTGCCGGTGCTCGAGCCCGAGCGCTTCGGACAGGGTGTTGAGCAGGTAGGTCTTGCCGGTGCCCGACGGCCCGATCAACAGCAGCGGGTCCTCGGTGACCAGCGCCGCCAGGATGACCGGCTCGACGGCGTCGAAGCCGTAGACGCCGAGCCGGGCCAGGCGCGACAGTGCGGAGCTTTCACTGCAGTTCTCCTCTTTAGCGGCGTTGGCGAAGCGCCGGGGGCCGCAAGCCGGAACAAATCCCCCGGCCCGTGACGTGGGCCAGTCGTGTTGCAAGAGTGACGAGCGTTGGACGACGTCAATGCTGGCCGGGCGTCAGTGCGGCGCGTGGCCCTCCTTCTTTGCCGCCTCGGCTTCCGCTTCGGCGCGCTTGGATTCGGAAAGACGGCAGGTGTAATTGCCCAGGCGACGCAGGATGTCCCCAGTGACCTGCGTGCTGTCGAGACCGACGGTCACCCGCGCCAGCGTCCAGGCCAGGCAGTCGACCAAGGTTTCGAGCGAATGCTGCTCCCACGCTTCGTTGAGCAATGGGTCCAGTATCGCCAGGTAGCGGCGCTCCGCCAGCTGCTCGGGCGAGCAATCGGCAATCGGCGCCGGCGCGACGGGCACAAGCGGGATGCCTTCGAGATGCGGCGTTGCGGGACTTTGGGAAACGGCCAGCTGGGACATTGGGACTCCTTTCGACGACGCGCGATTCGATGAGTCGCGCGAGCACCCCGTTTAGCTTCGTTGTTTAGCGTCGCGGCAAGTGGGGCTAAATCACGACGGTCACTACAGTTCACATGCTACCCAGTGCCTGGCTCACAGAGTGAGCCGGCCCTGGAGCGATGGAGTTTGCTCTCCCCCACCGTCATCCCAACGCCGCGAGCAGCGCGGTGATCCGCGGCGTGCGTTCCCAGGTGAACCCTGGTTCGTCGCGACCGAAGTGGCCGAACGCCGCCGTGGGGGTGAAGATCGGCCGGTCCAGCTCGAGCTCGCGGATGATCCCCGCCGGCGTGAGGTCGAAGATCGTCGTGAGCGCCTGGGCAACCGCCTCGGGATCCACGCCGGGATGGCCGTGCAGGTCGACCGCCACCGATACCGGTTCGGCCACGCCGATCGCGTAGGCCAGCTGCACCGTGCAGCGCGGCGCGATGCCGGCGGCCACGACGTGCTTGGCGAGCCAGCGGGCCACATAGGCACCCGATCGATCGACCTTGGTCGCGTCCTTGCCCGAGAACGCCCCGCCGCCATGCGGGCAAGCCCCGCCGTAAGTGTCGACGATGATCTTGCGCCCGGTGAGTCCCGTGTCGCCCTTCGGCCCGCCGATCTCGAATGCGCCGGCCGGATTGATCAGGGTGCGGAACGACGGGCTGCGCAGTTCCTCGCCAATGACCGGCAGGATCACTTCTTCCTGGATTGCCTCTCGAAGTTGGGCCAGCTTGAGCCCGGCCGCGTGCTGGGTCGAGAGCACCACCGTGTCGACGACGGCACGACCGTCGTCGCCGTAGCGCACCGTCACCTGCGACTTGGCATCGGGACGCAGGAACGGCAGTTGGCCCGAGGTTCGGACTGTGTCCAGGCGACGGATCAATTGATGCGCGAGCCAGATCGGCAACGGCATCAGTGTCTCGGTCTCGTCCGCCGCGTAGCCGAACATCATCCCCTGGTCGCCGGCGCCGATGGCACCGTTGCCGTGGTCGGTGCCGGCGGCAATGTTGGGAGACTGGCGATTGAACAGCACCTCGACCGCGCAGCGTTCGGGGTCGATGTCGTACTCGGCGTCGCCGTAACCGATTTCCCGCAGCGTCTGGCGAACAATAACGTCGGCTTCATCGCGCACTTCAGCGAAATGCCCCGGATCGGCGGTGCGGAATTCCCCGGCGACGATCGCCCGCTGGTTCGCGACGAAGGTCTCGCAGGCGACGCGAGCGCGCGGGTCGCGGGTCAGGAAAGCGTCGAGAATCGCATCGGAAATGCGGTCGCAGATCTTGTCGGGATGGCCGGCGGAAACCGACTCGGACGTGAGCAAACCACGGCGTGTGGACACGGCAGAACTCCTCTTTAGCGGCAGTGGGCAAGGCGCCCGGGGGCCGCAAGCTGGATTCAAATCCCCCCGGCCCGTGAGGTGGGTCAGACCGTGTTCGTCGAGCTACTTCTTCTGTACGCGGGCGACAAAAAACCCGCTCGGCAGGGGCCAAAGCGGGTTCGGAAACCACTCCGCTTTAGCCGTATTTGTAATGCGCCCGCAAGCTGAACATCAAATCGGCGCAGCTGAAATTGTCATCCGAACAACGCGATTCGTCAAGCTCCCGACAGCTCCCGACCCGGGCGCGACGGGTGCGGCCGGGGTGTTCCTCCGGTCCTGCCGCGCCTGCTGAGGGGGCTTCGATGCGCGGCCCGTTGGCCCGGGCTTGTTCGGCGCCGCACTTTTCGGCGACTCGGATGAAATTAGGTGTTAGACTCTAGTCCTCTATAGAACCAGAGATCTACGATGACACATTCCGTTCGGCAGGCCGGGCAATGGTTGCCGCCTTGAGTCTCGTTGCCCAGGAACGTGGTCGAAGCCGCTATGCGGTGGTGGCCGACGCGTTGCGGTCCAGGCTGCTGCGTGGCGAGTGGCCCCCTGGCGTGGCGCTGCCGGCAGAGCACCGGTTGGCCTCGGAACACGGGGTAGCATTGGGCACGATGCGCCAAGCCCTGCAGATGCTGGTCAGCGACGGCCTGATCGAGCGCATCCATGGGCGCGGTACGTTCGTTCGTGGCGGGCTGAAGGGGGCTTCGATGCTCCGCTTTTTCCGCTTCGGCAGCGAATCCGGTGAAATTCCTGTGACCCGCATCCTTGCGCGCCGCCGGTGTGTCGCACCGACGGATGTCGCCCGGCGACTCGGCCCCGGCGATGGCGACGAGGTGCTCCATCTGGTGCGCTTGCGCAGCCTCGGTGGTGCGCCGTGCCTGCTCGAGAATCTTTGGCTGCCGTTGCCCACGTTCGCGGCGATGGCCGACGGTCCCACTGACCGGTGGGGCGATCTGCTCTATCCCCTCTATGCCGAGCGTTGCGGCGTCCTGGTGCATCGCGCGGTCGACGAGATCGGCTTCGCCGCACTTGCAGTGCCGCAAGCGCGGCATCTCGGCCTGCCGCCCGGACACCCTTGTGCGCTCGTCACGCGCTCGGCGTTCGACATGGCCGGGCGCTGCGTGGAGGTGCGCACCACGCGCGGCGACGCACACGCCTTTCGCTACACCGTCACCCTGACCTGAGGAGCTGTCATGACGCCTTCTGCATGCTTCGCATTGGTAGCCCGTAGCCGGCGCGTTGCCGGCCTCGGAATGATCGGCATCGTCGCTGCGGCCACGCTCGCGGTGCCCGGACCGGCGGAAGCCGTGGTGGCTGGCGGCAAGACCATCACCCTGGTCGTGTCCTACGCCCCCGGGGGTGGGGCCGATCTGATGGCC
This sequence comes from uncultured beta proteobacterium, assembly GCA_963709525.1. Lineage (GTDB taxonomy): Bacteria > Pseudomonadota > Gammaproteobacteria > Burkholderiales > Casimicrobiaceae > CAIWHR01. Next base: position 16,314 of record CAVPXB010000017.1, on the reverse strand, counting down.
AGGCTCATTGCCCCCAAGATGTCCGAGGCGCTGGGACAGACGGTGATCGTCGAAAACAAGCCTGGCGGTGCGGGACAGATCGCCGGCGCGCTCGTCGCCAAGGCGGCGCCGGATGGCGCCACGCTACTGGTCGATGCCTCGAGCTACGCGGTGGTGCCCAGCCTCTACCCCAGGATGTCCTACGATCCGGCCAAGGCATTCACGCCCATCGCCGTGCTGGCGCTGTTTCCCAATGTGCTGGTGGCGTATCCGCCGTTACCGCTGGTGACCGTTCGCGACATCGTGGCGGCGGCCAAGGCCAAGCCAGGCAGCATCGCCTACGCGTCGTCGGGCAACGGCTCGGCCCAGCACTTGGCCGGCGCGCTGTTCGAGGACCTGACCAAGATTGACCTTCTCCACGTCCCGTACAAAGGCGGCGGCCCGGCGATGCTGGACGTGATGGGGGGTCAGGTTCCGCTCTTCTTCGCCAACGTGGCATCGGCGTCGGGCCACATCCAGAACCACAAACTGCGTCCGATCGCGGTGACCAGCAGGCGACAATCATCGGCGCTACCCAACGTGCCGACGATGGAGGAGGCCGGGGTGCCCGGCTACGAGGTCTACGAGTGGAATCCGATCCTGGCACCGGCCGGCATCAGCGAGGACGTGAAGAAGCAACTGGTCGCCGCGGTGGCGAAGGCGATGGCCGCACCCGATGTGCAGGAGCGAATTCGCAGCTTGGGAGGGGAAGCCTTCGTTGGCGGCGCGGATGCAGCCGACCGGTTCCTTCGTGACCAGCAGCAGCTGTGGTCGCGGATCCTCCGCGAGCGCAACATCAAAGTCGAGTGATGCCTGGCGACACCCGACTCGAACCGCTGCCGGGTTGGGATTGCCACACCCACGTTTTCGACGGTCTGCCCCTGCCCGCGGCCGGGCACTACGAGCCGCCACTGCGCAGCCTGGAGTCATTGCAGACGGAAGGGAGCGCGCTGGACGTGGGGCACGTCGTGCTCGTCCAGCCCAGCGTCTACGGTACCGACTGCCAACTGCTGCTCGAAAATCTTCGCCGCAGTGCGGGGCGGCATCGTGGCGTCGTGGTGATCGAGGACAGCGTGACCGATGCGGAGCTCGCGGCGATGCACGCGTGCGGCGTGCGCGGTGTCCGCTTCAACCTCGTCTCACCCGTCGGCAACGGAAGCGAAGTCTTTCCGGCGCTTGCCCCCAGGTTGGCCGAGCTGGGCTGGCACGTGCAGTGGTACGCGACGCCGGAGCAGCTCGACACGATCGCCGGGCTGCACGCAGGACTTCGTTTGACCGCGGTGCTCGACCACCTCGCAGGTTTGACGCCGACGCATGCGCGCCGAGAAGCGTTGTGGGGCGCGTTGGAGCGTGTCGCGGATACGGGTGCCTGGATCAAGCTCTCTGGCTGGTATCGGCTCGGAGCGACCGCGCCCTACGACGTATTGGATCCCCTGATCGAGCGCGTCGCGACCCTCTTCTGGCCGCGCTGTGTGTGGGGCTCCGACTGGCCGCACACGAAGTTTCTCGAGCCGGGGATCGTCGCGCCGCCGCCAGCGTATCGCGACACCTGGGCCCCCGTGCTGCGGGTTCTGGGGACCGAACGTGCAACCCGGGTGCTGCGCGATTTCCCGCGCGACCTCTATCGTTGATCCATTGAAGCTGTACGCGGGTGCGTCCGACCGGCGCGGTGCATCGAAGGCCGCACAGCGAGTCAGCGCTCGGTCAGTACCAGCAGGATATCGGCGAACCACGCGCAATTGAGGCCCAGCGCTTCGTCGAGTTCGAGGTCACGGGTCCCGACGTCGAACCACGGCGAAATAGGGACAGACCACGTTTTCGGTCGTCCGAACGGATGATGGCGCGGATACGCATCCGGCGTAGGCTCCACCAATGGAAACTAACGTGGCCGCTCGATTGGCGCCAACGCGCCTGCGCGATGCCGGGCCGCGGTAGGTCGCTGCAATGCCCCGCCGTGCACGCCTCCGCGCCGCCGGAATTGCGTTGCACGTCATCCAGCGAGGAAACAATCGCTCGGCATGTTTTTACGACACGGACGACTACGCGTACTACCTCGAGCATCTGGATCGGTTTGCCCGGCGCTTCCGATGCGCGATTCATGCCTATGTGTTGATGACCAACCATGTCCATCTTCTGCTTACGCCGGAAGAGGCCGATGGCGCATCGATGCTGATGAAGTTTCTCGGGCAACATTACGTGCAGCACGTCAACCAACGCTATGGCCGGACCGGCACGCTGTGGGAAGGGCGGTTCAAATCGTGCCTTGCGCAAAGCCAGACGTACGTTCTGGCGTGCTACCGGTATATCGAATTGAATCCGGTCCGCGCCGGCATGGTCGCGCACCCTGGCCTATATCGATGGTCCAGCTATGCCGCGAATGCGGACGGCGCCGCGTTGGCGATATTGAAGCCGCATTCCGAGTTCCTGGCGCTGGGCGCTTCGGCGACGTCGCGCCACGAGGCGTATCGGGCGTTGGTTGCGGAAGAATTGGATCCCGCTATGACGTATGCCATCCGCGAATCCACCAATGGCAATGTAGCGCTGGGCACCACCCGCTTTCAGGCGGAGATCGAAACAATGCTGCAGCGGCGTGCGCGACGGGGCGTTCCGGGACGCCCGCGGGTCGGTGATACAGCGCCAGCAAGTGGTACGCTCGTTGAGTTGAAAAACGTGGTCTGTCCCTGATTTGGTTGCCACCCCTCATGCGCTGACGGCAAACTCTGTTTTTTCGCGCCTCCGATGCGCCGCTCTCGTGACCCTGACGCGATCCTCTACCAAGACTTATCGGCCGCATTCCATGCGCCTCTCCAAATCCCGCCTCATCGCGTACCTCCAGTGCCCAAAGCGTTTATGGCTGCGACTGAACAGTCCTGAGCTCGCGGCACCCTCCGAAGCCGCCGCGAACCGCATGGCCCAGGGCAATCGGGTCGGCGCCGCCGCGCAGGCGCTGTTTCCCGGTGGGCACCTGGTCGGGCATGTCGACAACCTGACCGCCGCGCTGCGCGAGACCGATGCCCTGCTCGCTCAGCCCGGGGACCTGACGGTGTTCGAGGCGGCGCTCCAGGCCAGCGACATCCTGATCCGCGCCGACATTCTGATCCGACGTGATGGCGCCTGCCGCCTGATCGAAGTCAAGTCATCGACCAAGGTCAAGGACTACCAGGTCACCGACGCCGGCATCCAGACCTGGGTGGCGCGAGCCGCCGGTCTCGACGTCGAGGTCACCGAGCTCGCCCACATCAACAACCAGTTCGTCTATCCCGGAGCGCAGAACTACCGCGGGCTCCTCACCCACGTCGACATTTCCGATGCGGTCGAGCCGGTGCAGGACCAAGTGCCCGATTTGATCGCCGGCGCGCAACGCGACATGGCCGGGCCGGTACCGCAACTTCCCGTCGGCAAGCAATGCACCGACCCCTTCGAATGCGAATTCATCGGGCACTGCGCGCCGGTCGATGCCGTCTACCCGGTGACCATCCTCCCTCACGGCGGCAAGTTCGCCCGGCAACTCCGCGATGAAGGCTTCGCCGACCTGCGCGACGTGCCCGTAGAGCGGCTCAGCAAGAACGATCACCTGCGGGTGTGGCGGGCGAGTCGATCCGGTGAGGCGGAACTCTCGCCGGACGCCGCGGAAAGACTCGTCGCGCTGCCCTGGCCCCGCTACTACCTCGATTTCGAGACCGTCGGCCCCGCGGTGCCGCTGTGGCCGGGTACACGGCCCTACCAGAAGATCCCGATGCAGTGGTCGTGCCACCGCCAGGACGTCGACGGCAGCCTGGCGCAAATGCCACCGTTTCTGGCGACCGGTGACGGCGATCCCCGCCGGCCCTTCGCCGTGGCGCTGATAGCCGCCATCGGCGCCGACGGCCCGATCCTCGTCTATAACGCGACGTTCGAGCGCGGCGTCATCCTCGAACTCGCAACGCCTTTCCCGATCTCGCGCCGAGGCTGCAGGCCCTCGCTGGCCGGCTGTTCGATCTGCTGCCGCTCACACGGGACAATTACTACCATCCCGCGATGATGGGCAGTTGGTCGATCAAAGCCGTGTTGCCCACGATCGCGCCGGAACTCGATTACGCCAACCTCGATGACGTGCAGAGCGGCGAGATGGTCGAACCTGTGTACTTCGAGATGATCGACCCGGCGACCAGCGCGGAACGGCGAGAGGTGCTGGAACGCGCGCTGCTCACCTATTGCGAACGGGACACGTTGGCGATGGTGCGACTGGCAGACTTCCTAAGTTGTCCTAACCCAGATTTGATCTCGCGGCCGGTGTCGGGTCGCACTGAGGCTTAGCGGTCTCCGTTCGGCCAGGACCAGACGGTCGAGGTCGCCGCGGAACTTTCCAGTCAGCGGTCGTACGCTCGGGCGCAGCAATACAGTCGGTGCAGATCCCGGGCAGCCATTCGACGGGAAGTCCTTCGAGCGACGGGTCGCCCCCCCCGAAGCCGCCGTTTACCAACGGTCAGGCTGTGACGGTCAACCCCGCCGCGCCCTGCCGCTGCGCTTCCTTCAACGCTTTGATCCACGGCCCGATATAGCGGCCGTGGTCATGGAAGGTGCGACCACTGAACAGGTTGCCGTCGATGGCGCTATTGGTCTCAGCGTAGATGCCGCCGCACACCTCGAGGTCGAAGCGGCACTTGGGGACACACGCCATGGTCCGTCCCTTTACGCAACCGGCGCGGGCGGGGATTTCGACACCGTGGCACACGCTGGCCACCGGCTTGTTCGCGGCAAAAAAGTGCCGGGTGATGCGAATTAGGTCTGGGTCGTCGCGAATGTACTCGGGGGCGCGCCCGCCGCTGAAGAAGATGCCGAGGTAATCGTGCTCCCGCACGTCGCGGAAAGCTATGTCTGCTGCCAGTGTGTAGCCTTCCCATTCCTTGGTGATGGTCCAGCCTGGCTTCACCTCGTGCAGCACCATCTGGTAGGTACGCCTATCAGGGGCGGCGACGACCGGCTCGATGCCCTCTTCCTGCAGGCGGAAGATCGGATAGAGCGTATCGACGGTTTCGGAAGCGTCGCCGATGATGATCAGAACCTTGTCCAATGTCTACCCCTGAGTGGCGCCGCTGTGCGGCAGTTGGGTGGTTAGCGGCACGCTTCAAACGCGGAAGGCACTCTGACTGCCCTCATGCAGCACACCGCGTGAAAGAAAAACCCCGGTAATCACATCCGTCAGCTCCGAGAACGCCGCCGCTTTGCGTGCGGCGAGACCGCGCGGCCGCGCAAGCGGCACTTCCAACACCTGCTCGATGCGCCCCGGTCGCGGCCCCATCACGGCGACGCGGTCGGCCAACAAGACGGCCTCGTCGATACTGTGGGTGATGAACACGACCGTCATCCGGTTGTGCATCCACAGCGCCTCCAGGTCGAGCCGCATCTGTTCCCGGGTGAGGGCATCGAGCGCGCCGAAAGGCTCATCCATCAGCAGGATGCGTGGACGATGGATCAGGGAGCGCGCGATGGCGGTCCGCTGCTGCATCCCGCCCGACAGTTCGCGCGGGTAGCGATCGGCGAAGTCGCCGAGGCCCACGGCCTTGAGCAGCGCATGGGCCCGCGGGGTGATGTCGGAATCGGACATGCGGCGCAGGTCCGTCTGGAGCAGGACATTGCCGAGTACCGTCCGCCAGTCGACAAGGATCGGCCGTTGGAACACGATGCCCATGTCGAAGCGAGGCGCGGTGACGCGCTCGCCGCCAACCTTCACCTCGCCCGCAGTCGGGGGAATCAGCCCGGCGATCAGGCGCAGCAGCGTGCTCTTGCCGCATCCTGACGGCCCGACGACGGCGACGAACTCACCTTCCCCCACAGAAAGATCGACGCCGTCGAGCGCCACGGTCTCAACGTTTCCGCGGCGAAAGCGCTTGCCCGCACCGAGAACCTCAATCAGCGCCGTCGCCGCGGCCACCATCACTACGGCAGGAACTCGTTGGTGAAGAACGAGCTGCCTGGCCGGGTCGTCTTCACGTCCTGGTAGGTCGAGAGCAGGTTCAGCGTCGCATTCCAATCGGCATCCGCGCCCCAGCCGATTGCCTTGCCCTTGGTGTTCGCCGAGTCAAGCAGCTTGAGGTCGACTTCGAGCTGGCGCCGGACGACATCGATGTCGAGCTCTGGCTTGAAATTGACGGCAGCCTTGGCGGCGGCCTGCGGGTCGGCCTTCGCTGCTTCGAATGCCTTTCGGGTCGCGCGGTTGAAGCGCTTGATCAGGTCGGGACTGGACTTGATCGTGTCCTCGTGGGCAACCACGGTCAGCCCCACCATCGGCACGCCCAAATCCTGGTACGAGAGCGTGGCCGGCTGGACCTTGGCTGCTTCCAGCTGGAAATTCTGCGCGTCCACACTCCCGAGCAGCGCGTCGGCCCGCTTCTCCAGTACCGACAGCACCTTCCCCGCCGGGTCCACGTTGACGAATCGGATGCTGCCCTCCTTGAGATTATTCACCTTCATGACTGCGGGAAAGAGCTGGGTGAGCGCGTCGCCGGCGGTCACCGCGATGGTCTTGCCCTCGAGATCCTTCGCGGTACGAATATTTGCGTCGGCACGCGATACCACGGCGAAGAGTCCGCTGTTCATGATCGACATGACCGTCTTGATCGGGACGCCGCGGGTCACGCTGACCATCACGGTGCCGCCATCCACGACGCCGAAAGTGTCGCTCTTGGCGCCGATCGCCTGCGCCGTCAACGCACCGCCGCGACCTTCGCTGATCTTGAGATCAATGCCCTCGGCCTTGTAGTAGCCCTGCGCCACGCCATAGTAGAACGGTGCGTGGAAGCCCAGGATCTGCCAGTTGAGGCGCAGCGACACGTCGTCCAGCGCCTGCGCCAGCGACGAACCCAGGACCGCCGCCACCACGACCAGCCACTTCCATCCGGTTGAACGTTGCATCCAATTCTCCTCAGTGATTACCGCGTTGCTGAATGGCCAGCTCGCCGCCGGCCGTGGAGCTTCAGACTGGCGTGGTCCCGGCCGCCTCCCGGTTCATCGACACATGCCACGGAATGACCAAGCGCTGCGCCAGTTCGACGAGGTAGTAGACAACCATGCCAATGATGCCAAGTACGATGATCGTGGCGAAGACCATTGGTGTCTTCAGTTCGCCGTTGTAGACCAACAACAGGTACCCAAGGCCACGGTCCGAGGCGACGAACTCGGCAACGATCACGGCGGTGGCCGACAGCGCGGCTGCGACCTTGAGTCCGGTGAAGATCTGCGGCAGCGCCTGCGGCAGCCGGATCAGCCGAAAGGTCAACCAGGCGCTGGCCCCAGTGGATCGCGACAGTTCCAGGATCTCCGGGTCGATCGAGCGGAAGCCCGCCACCCCGCTGACGACAATCGGGAAGAACGACAGCAGGAACACCAGCAGCACCTTGGGCAACACGCCGAATCCGAACCAGATTACGAACAGTGGCGCGATCGCGATCTTGGGCAGGATCTGCAGGAACACGATCAAGGGATAGACGCTGGCCTCGAACCGTGGCGAAAACGACAAAGCGACGGCCAGCGGCAAGGCGATGATGACGGCGATGGAATAGCCGACGATCATCACCGACGTCGTCACCCACAGGTGCGCGGCCACCCGGTCCCAGCGCGACAACAACTCGGTGGCGATCAGCGACGGCGGCGGCAGCAGGTATACCGGCACCTTGAGGATTCGCACGCTGGCTTCCCAGGTGACCAGCAGCACGATGGTGGTGACGAGCGGGTAGCGCAGGTGCGCGACGCGCCGCAGCATGGTGATCATGGCGTTCCCTGCCTGGTGCGAAAGTGGGTGAGCCGACGCGTGAGGCTGCCTTCGGGACCGCGACAGAAGCTGCGTATCGGCCACAGTTGCGCGATGGAAGCAGCTGCCGTCTGCATGGCTGGCACCAACTCAACCATGCGCACCCGGGAAAACCGTGCCGTCGGACCGACGATCGCAAGGCACCCGAGCGCGTCGGCCGTTCTTCCCGCAATCGCGGACGGAGTGATGGACACGGCGACCGCAGAGGTACCGACTTCCGTCTCGTCGATGGCAAGGCCATAAGCGCGCCGCCGCGTGCGCGCAAGTTCGGTCATCAGTTCCGACATCGATTTGATCGCGCACGGACCCAGCGATGGATCCCCCAGCAGATGCTGGGCGCGCACCAGCGTCTTCACATGGTCTCCGGCGAGCCCCGCGAGCCACGTCTTGCCGGCGGCTGTGGTGTGCAGCACGGCTACCCGTCCGAGATTGGCGTCATAGCGCAACCCGGGTCCCGCACCTTGAGCCTCAGCGATGTAGACGAGACGTTCGCCATCACGCCATACCAGCCGTGCGAGTTCACCCGACAGGTCGGCGAGCCGATCGAGCTCGGGCTGGCACACGTCGAGAAAGCCCATTCGTTCCAGGAGTCGCGACGCCAGCACCGGCATCTGCATGGTCGGCAGGTGCATCGCCGTTCTTTCGTCGTAGCGGACATAGCCGCGCGTGGCGAGGTGCAGCAATAACCGGTGCGCAGTGCCCTTGGCGATGTGACAGTGGCGTGAGATATCGGCGAGCGACAAGCCTTGCGGGTATTGTGCAAGCGCTTCCAACAGGTCGAGCGAGCGGTCGAGGGTTGCGGACATCGTGGCTCAGGCACAAGCGTCGGTGGCCGTGAAGGGGAGCGACCGTCGGCCGCCGGCGGGCAGCGTGGCGACATCCCGTCGCTGCGGCGCGGCGGTACGACCCGACACTTGTTTTTGGTACGTCATTCCAATTACGATACTCACTTCAACATGTAACGTCAAACGACGCCGCTGGCGCGGCAATGCACGGCGCGCGTGCGAAAGCGTCGCCACCGGCGATTCCGGCAAGGAGGCCCGTACGTGAAGACGATCAAAGGACCGGCGCTATTCCTCGCACAGTTCGCCGCTGACGCGCCCCCATTCAATTCGCTGCCGTCCATCGCCGAATGGGCGGCTCGATTGGGTTTCAAGGGCATTCAGCTGCCGAGCTGGGATGATCGGCTGTTCGATCTTGCCCGAGCGGCGCAGAGCAAGGACTACTGCGATGAGGTCGTGGGGGTGCTTGCCACCCACGGCCTGCGCCTGACCGAGTTGTCCACGCACCTGCAGGGGCAGCTCGTCGCTGTCCACCCGGCCTACGACGACGCCTTCGACGCGTTCGCGCCTGCCGCGGTCCAGGGCAAACCGGCGGAACGGCAGGCGTGGGCGGTACGACAGCTGGCGCTGGCGGCGCTGGCGTCGCGCCACCTCGGACTGACCGCACACGCGACCTTTTCCGGGGCCTTGCTGTGGCCGTACCTGTATCCGTGGCCGCAGCGGCCCGCCGGCCTCGTCGACACCGGCTTCGACGAACTGGCGCGGCGCTGGCGACCCATCCTCGACCGCTTTGACGAAGCCGGCGTGGACGTCGGCTTCGAGATCCATCCGGGCGAAGACCTCCACGACGGTGTCACGTTCGAGATGCTGCTCGACCGTCTGGGCGGTCATGCCCGGTGCAACATCCTCTACGATCCGTCGCACTTCGTGCTGCAGCAACTCGACTACCTGCAGTTCATCGACCTTTACCGCGACCGCATCAAGATCGTGCACGTCAAGGACGCCGAGTTCCGGCCGAACGGGCGGCAGGGGGTGTACGGCGGCTATCAGGCGTGGGCCGATCGCGCCGGACGGTTCCGCTCGCTGGGCGATGGCCAGGTGGATTTCAAGGCGGTCTTCTCGAAGCTCGCGCAATACGATTATCCGGGCTGGGCCGTGCTGGAGTGGGAGTGCGCGCTGAAGCACCCCGAGGACGGCGCGCGCGAGGGAGCGGCGTTCATTCGCGATCACATCATTCGGGTCACGGACACGGCGTTCGACGACTTCGCGGCTGGTGTCCACGATGACGCCGCCAATCGTCGACAGCTGGGTCTCGCGCCATGAACGCGCCTACCGGCACGGCGCCATTGCGGCTCGGCATGGTCGGCGGCGGGCGCGGTGCCTTCATTGGCGCCGTGCATCGTATGGCCGCCCGCTTGGACGGCCACTATCACTTGGTCGCCGGCGCGCTGGCTTCCGATCCCGCGCGCGCGGTCGCCTCCGCACTGGAACTCGGCATCGCCGGCGACCGCGCGTATCCCGACTATGCGACGATGGCGACGCGGGAGCGCGCGCGTCCCGACGGCATCGATGCGGTGGCGATCGTGACCCCGAATGACAGTCACTACCCGATCGCGCGAGCGTTCCTGGAAGTGGGCATCCACGTCATTTGTGACAAACCGATGACCACCACGCTGGCCGATGCGCAGGCGCTGGCTGAACAGGTGCAATGCTCGGGCCTCGTGTTCGTGCTGACGCACAACTACAGTGGCTATCCGCTCGTGCGCGAGGCGCGCGAGCGCGTCCGGCGCGGCGACATCGGAACGGTGCGCGTGGCGCAGGTCGAATACCCGCAGGACTGGCTCACCCGGCGCGTCGAGGACAGCGGACAGAAACAGGCTGCATGGCGCGTCGATCCGGCGCGCGCCGGGCGAGGGGGCGCCATCGGCGACCTCGGCACGCACGCGCATCAGTTGTTGCGCTTCGTCACGGGACTGGAGGTCGACGAGGTTTCCGCAAATCTCGCCGCCGTGGTGCCGGGCCGCACGCTCGACGACGACGCGCAGGTGCTGATGCGGCTTTCCAACCGCGCACGCGCGATGCTGTGGGTGAGCCAGGTGTGCCCTGGCAACCAGAACGGATTGCGGATCCGCGTCTACGGCGACCGCGGCGGTCTGGAATGGGCGCAGGAGGAGCCGAATAGCCTCCGGGTATCGCGGCTGGACGCGCCGTCGACCACGCTGTTTCGCGCAGGACCCGAACTGTCGACCGCGGCGGCCGCGGCGACGCGCATTCCTCCGGGACATCCCGAGGGGTACCTCGAGGCGTTCGCGCAGATCTACAGCGATGCCGCCGCCCTGATCCGGGTCGCCGATGCGCGGATGGCTGCGTCCGCGCACACGCGGCTCGTTCCCGGCGTGCAAGATGGCGTGGCCGGGGCGCGGTTCGTCGAAGCGTGCGTCGCGTCGAGTGCCGCGGGCGGGCGGTGGGTGAGCGCGCAGCCGTGAATCGGGTACGAGCCGACAGGCCGTGCGCCGGATGTCGTTCGCCAAGGGGACGCATGATTGGCGACAAGTGCAAATGGATTCGCGCGGCGTGAACCTGCGCTGAGTCCGAACCAGGAAGAGGACACCATGAGTCTCGCCGGGATGGGTGCAGTAGCGATCTGGCACGATCTATTGCCAGAAGCCAAAGACGAGTTCTACGAGTGGCACAACCGCGAGCACATGCCAGAGCGCGTCGGAATCGCAGGCTTTCGCCGCGGGCGCCGCTTTGCCGCCGTCCATGGCGAGCCCGAATTCTTCGTGCTGTACGAAACTGACAGTGCGGAAGTGCTGAGCGGCCAGGATTACCTCAACCGCCTCAACGCCCCAAGCGCTTGGACCCGGCAGGTCGTGCCGAGCTTCCGCAACGTTGCACGCTCGATATTCCGCGTGAATTTCACCGATGGCGGCGGCAGCGGCGGAGTCATGCTGACCACGCGCTTCGACATTGACGCTGCGCACCGCAAGGGCGCGATCGAGGCACTCACGACCAGGGTGCTGCCGCCGCTCGTGTACCGCAGGGGTATCGCCGGCGTGCACCTACTGCTCGCGGACGAGACGACGAGCAAGGTCGCGACCGCCGAAAGCAAGGTTCGCGCGGACGAGACGCAGATCCCAATGTGGGCGATTCTCGTCGAAGGCGGCTCGGTGCCCGACGTGCGCGCCGCGGGTGACGTTCTCGCAACGGAGTTGAAGGCACTGCAAGCGACCAATCCGGAAACGGCGATCTACCGTCACGAGCACACGCGTCTCAAGACTCCGTGGACCGCGGGCTGAAAAGGGACCGTTCAGGTGGGGGTCCAGAGCTTGGGCAGATCGGTCAGGGTGCGGAAGATGCGCGATAGCGAGCCGTTGCGCACCAGTGCGCTGGCGTGCTCGATATCAGGCGCCAGAAAACGATCCTGCGTCATCGCCGGTGTCTGTTCGAGGGATAGCAAATCCAAGGCCCCCGACGCGTCGTCAGGAGCAGCGTAGCACGTCGTGACTGACCCGGACCAACGGCAAGCCGGGGTAATCAGCGGTCGCGGCGGGGCCCGGGTAGCCCCGGGTACGAGTGTTGCGCGAGGGTCAGGGAGTTCGCGGCGCGCCGGCGGTCGGCGGTTGGGGTTGCCAGGCGAGGCGCTGATCGAACTCGTACTCCGGTGCCGGCTGGGCGTGGGGATCGAAGCCACCCGCCCCGGCATCGGGCAGATCACATAGTGGCGGGCCGCGGGCAGGTGCGATCTTTGCTTCCTCTTGTAGGCGTCCAATCTCGGGAGGTTGAGGCGGCGTCTCGTTGCGGCAACCTCAATGGCGGCTTCGATCGACTTCTACGACCGGATTGGAGCGCTGTGGCCGACGGCTTCGGGTCTTGGTCTTGACATCGAAAGTGCTTCAACCTGATCGAACATCGTCTGACAGGACGAATCCCGATTCGGGCACCTAAGTGTGCCCGCGGTGCCGCATTCATGAGAGCCGCACACGCCATCGATCAGCCCGCCACAAAATGACACGCTGCCTGTCCTGATGGCAAGCTACTTTGCACGAAGGTAAATGTCCTTGTGACCTGACCCTGGTGCTTGCCGTTCTTCGGTAACGAAAAGATCGGTCTTCGCTTTGACGAGATCAGAGAGCTTCTTGAAGCCGTATAGCCTGGAGTCGAAGTCCGGCTGCAACTTGGTAAGGTAGCTGCCAAACGTACCCAAGTGCGCCCACCCCGCATCGTCAATCGACTGCTCGAGTGCAGTCAAGACGAACTGTCTTGGGAACACGGGCTTTGGCTCGACCGTCGCGTGCACCGGCGCGGTAGTTGTCGGGATTGGAACCGTCTTGTACCCGTTCCCCGCCTTCTCAGACGTGCCTTCAGATTCGGCAACTGCACTTTGGCGCAGAACTTCTGTGAACACGAACTTGTGGCAGGCATTGCGGAACGCGTCCGGCGTCTTCTTTTCGCCAAACCCCAGAACCGTGAGCCCCTCCTCACGTAGTCTCATCGCAAGGCCAGTGAAATCACTGTCGCTGGTGATCAAGCAAAAGCCGTCGAACTTCCGCGTGTAGAGCAAATCCATCGCGTCGATGATCAGCGTGCTGTCAGTGGCGTTCTTTCCGGTCGTGTAGGCAAACTGCTGAACCGGCTTGATGGCGTATCGCTGCAGAACCTTCTTCCAGGAGGAACTCGACGAAGCGGTGAAGTCGCCGTAGATGCGTTTCACCGTCGCCTCGCCAAACCGCGCAATTTCTGCGAGAAGGCCTTCGATGACTGCCGCCTGTGCATTGTCAGCGTCAATCAGAACGGCCAATCGCAGAGCCGGCTCTTCGGACTCTATCTTTGCTACGAATCTCGGGGAAACCAAGATGACTCCGGTGATCTGACCGATTTGCCGAACCGGCCTGGTCCAAACGCTGATTGTGCCGTTCTGCCAAGGTGCATTTCTGCTCTTCTAAAGTACCAGACAGGATTCGAGCATGGTAGTCGACGGGCCGCGTCCGAGCAAAGTCAAGCACCTCAGGCTGACCTTGTTGCAGACTGGTCGGAGGCAGGGATTTCGGCGGCCTATGGGACATCCGGTTCGACGTGAAGCCGCGCCAGAATCGCCGCCATGGCCTCGGCCGCCCCCATCCGCAGGCAGAATCCGACGTGCTCGCTCAGGCGCGTCTCGGTGGGGTTGATCTCCACCGTCGGAATCCGCGCTCGAGCCGCCGCCATGACGGGGTGCGCAACGTAGGGAAACACCGCCGTGGTGCCGATCGCAAACACCATGTCGACACCTTTCGCCAATGTCGCGAGAAGTCGCTCGATGGCGCCTTCAGGCAGGGCTTCTCCGAACAGGACGATGTCCGGGCGCAGCACGCTGCCACACTCCGGGCACAGCGGTGGGATAGCCCAGCCTTCCAGGCTCTCCACGGTGCTCCGGTACGTGCACACGGGGCAATAGAGCTCGGCCAAGTTGCCGTGCACCTCGATCAGGTTGCGGCTCCCGGCCGTGCGGTGCAGGCCGTCGACGTTCTGGGTGAAGACCTGCACAAAAGGCAGGCGTTGTTCCAGTTCGGCGATCGCGCGGTGCGCGGCATTCGGCTTGGCCCCGCGGCAATTCCGTTCGATCTGCGCCAGGTATTTCCAGGTGATGTCCGGACGCAGGGCGAACACGTCCCCCGACAGCGCCGTTTCGATCGGCAGACCGTCCTCGGTCTCCTTGCCTTCGTAAAGCCCGGCCACGCCGCGATAGGTCGGCAATCCCGACTCCGCCGAAATCCCGGCGCCGGTCACGAACAGAACCCGCCGCGATTGCGCCAGCAACCGGGCAATACGCTCGATCGTGTCTTCGGTGCTCACTTGCTCACTCCAGAATCCGGCTCGGGTTCGCCAGCCTGCCCTCCCGCCAAAGGAGGCGACGGCGAAATGTCACCTTCGCACCAAGCGCGCCCGTTGGCAATCGTCGGATGATGCCCCACCGATCCTTGCCGCCAAGGCACCCTCAGATCGGATCGGCTGTCGTGCCTTGCTGCAGACCCATTGCAGTTTCTCGGAGCACTCAGCCGAGCACGCCCGCCTCCCGATACAGCCCGGTCAAGATCTCGCGCATGTCCTTGGGCAGGTACGACCAGCCCTTGGCGGCGATATCGTCCGGAATGCCGAACAGCGCTTCGGCGATGCCGCCGGCGATGGCGGCTACGGTGTCGCTGTCGCCGCCGATGGAAATGGCGTTGCGGATGGCGTCCTCATAGCTGGTCGCGGTGAGAACGCATACCAGCGCCTGAGGCACCGTTTCCTGGCAGGTTTCGTTGAAGCGATAGGTCGGCCGAATGTCGTCGGGGGTGCGCTCGAGGTCGTAGCCGAAGCGCTCGGTGATCGCGACCTTGATGTTCTGCGCGCTCACCCGCTGCCGCGCGAGGAAGACGGCGAGCGCGGTCGCCTCGGCACCCTTCATGCCTTCCGGGTGGTTGTGCGTGACCTCGGTGACCTTGCGCGCCAGCGAGCCGACCTCCTCGACCGAGTTGCCCAGCAGTCCGGCCGGCGCAACACGCATCGCCGCACCGTTGCCGTAACTGTTGTAGGGAGCCATGTCCTCGGACGACAGCCAATAGGCGAACTTCTGCCCCCAACCGCCGTTGTCCCAGTAACGGCGCCCCCAGTCCTTCAACGCCTCGGCCGGATGCCGTTCGTTCACCAGCGCGTCGGCGACGGCAATCGTGCACACGGTGTCGTCGGTGTAGAACGGCGTCGGCATGGAAGAACGGCCGGAAGTTCTTCGCCCGATGGTTTCTGAACTCGTAGACCGAGCCGACGATGTCACCGATGATGGCTCCCAGCATGGCAGTCAGCCCCCTGATTAGTGCTTGATGCGCGCCGTGCGCGGTGCCGCCGTGATCAGCATGCCATCATCGCCCACGATCACATAGCAGTTGAGCTTGCGCTCGTATTGCCGGACCTCCGCGGGACCCACCGCGCGGCGCAGATCCGCCCGGGCCTTGCGGTCCAGGTAGAACTTGGACACGCCGTGACTGCGAACCTCGGCACCATAGTCGACGATGAGGTCGACGACCGCAGGGGAAATACCGCGCTGCTGGCAGCGGGAGCGTGCATGAACGGTGGTTTGCATGAGCTTCTCCTCGAGGTTGTCGTGTACACATTGACCGGACCACTGCCGCGGGGCCGTCGCTGCGGTTGCCGCAGGTCTTGCCGCCAATGTACCCAGCCTCGGGCTCATCCGATGCGCCCGCGCCGGAACAACATCGCGGCCATCACGTCCCTGATCGAACCCATGCCAACGCTCAGCCCGTCACGCCGGAACCGCCCCGATCGATTGCCGCCCCGAACCCGCGCACCAACGCCGCCGCAGCGCACCGGCATTCTCTTCCTGCCTGCACTGCCCTATGCTTCGGGATCGCGGGCTCAAGCGTCAAGCCCGCATTTCCTGGCGATATCTGCGGGGGGCAGCATGAGCGGCATGGAGCGGATCTATCAGATCGACCAGATGCTGGCCGGACGGAAGTTCGTCCCGCGCAAGGAGCTGGAAGAGCGCCTCGGCGTGTCGTGGGCGACCTTGAAGCGCGATCTCAATTACCTCAAGGACCGGCTGCACGCCCCGATCATCTTCGACCGGGAGCTGGGCGGCTATCGGTTCGACCACGACACCAAGCGCGTCGGCCCGCAATACGAACTGCCCGGGCTTTGGTTCAGGGCCGAGGAAATCCACGCGTTGCTGACCATGCAGCACCTGCT
>CAVPXB010000016.1:0-105423 GCA_963709525.1 uncultured beta proteobacterium | reverse complement strand
AAGTGCGAAATCAATTTATTTTCGCACTTTCTAGAGCTGGCGATGGGACTCGAACCCGCAACCTGCTGATTACAAAGCAGCAAGACATTTAAAAAATAAAATTTCTATCCTTGTAACCTATTGTAATTAAAACAGTTACAGAACCGCATTTTTTGATGGTTGGAGCTGAAGTAGTAATTGAAGTAGTAAATTATTTTTGATCAATGTAAAATTTAGTTCTCTCAACTTTCCTAAATGATCGGGCTTTGATAGGCTTGCTCGCTTATAGATTACACCATTTTATTTTTAATTCTTGTGATAGCGCTGTAGTATTCCAATCTTTAATGTTTTCAGAATATTTAAGAAATAGTCGAAATGATTAGATTCGGTCATTGCATGACTTCGCATCATATCCTCTACCAGTTTATATCGTTTTTTATCTTCTGTCTCTCTATCCAGAATTATGATGAGATAATCCAAGGTATTTGGCTGAAATACAGAAGCCATATCCCTTCCCAACAATCGTGCTCCCGAAAAAATAAAATCAAAGTTCTCATCCACAAGATCTGCTTCATCATCGTAAAGTCTCTCTCTATTCCCCATCTCTAAATATGATTCAACCAATAAAACCAAATCCAATGCATCTCTAATCGTTCCGGATAGCGTTCATTCCAAGAAATAATTTTCAGTAAGGCTAAACAATGTGGTGCAGCAAATTTGACTATTATTTCAGGATGGTTCTTAATCTTCACAAGGTCTGAATTTTCAAAAGCCTCTTCAAAACCAAGTACCGTGAATTCCTTAACTTCTTTTGGCCACTTAAAAATTCCTTCATCAGAAGCAACTTTACCGAATGGTACAACATCTATCGGATAAACTTTTTCATATAAGAATCGATGTTGAACATTTTTATCGGGAGAATACTTCCCACTTTTAACTAATGCCGAAGTAAAGTACTCAAATATTTTCCAATTATTTACTCTAATTCCAAAATCAATGTCATTGGTAGCTCTGAAATTTTTCTTACTAAAGATATGTTCTAGTATAATATCTCGTGCCGTTGCTCCCACAATAAAAAACGGAATATCAAGAGTGTCGGCTACTTCTTTGATTGATTCAATTATTCCTAAACGGTATAAATCAATCTTCCCTGAGATATCGTATAACTTCTTTTTCATAAATTATCTTAGCGGTTTCTAGATTCCGATCTTCTCCGGTAGCGAGAAGATCTGCATAAATTAGAATCGGATGAACTAAATTATTATTGTCTGCATCATTATTAAAATTCCAAAATTTCTTAAGCAACTCGATATTCCCGACAGGATTGTTTTTTAGTTTTAATAGAAGAAGAAGTCTCCCCAGATTATTACCGAAATATATCGTATGATTCTGAGGCTTTAGGTATTTTGTAAATAGAGCAGCAGCCGTTTCACCGCCAAACTGAGCGTCAACATTTAACAATTCTTTTTGTTTCCACCACAGTATATTTTCTGTTTTGTATCTGCCGATTATCAGCTTCGGTCTCAGTAATTCCGCGTATAAATTAATCCACCGCTGTAATAATTCTTTCTTCCTTATAATTCTTCTTCCCTTGCTTCCCATATCAATCAGAAAACCAAGTTTTTTTAAGTCCTTAATTGCCAAAGCTACTGCACCGTTGGCAATCTGAGCCTTTTCTGCCATTAATCTATATGGTTTATTCTCCAATCCCGGATTGCAAATTAACGCATAAATAAGTTTCAAACCGGCAGGTTGGAACACTCTTATTGGTTTCTCTTTTATTTGTTGCTCTGTCACTTTATTTCCTTTTATATACAAAAACATATTTGGAAGATTTATAAATGCATTCCCGGCAGTATCTAAAAACTGAAGATTCAAATTTAGCAATCTGTCAGCGATCTGAGGTGTAACGTAGCGAGCAATAATTATTGCCTGTTCACTTTTAGTAATCTCTTTGATTTGATGAGCCACTACTCCAAGCACCTGATTTGTCAAATTCAATTTTATCGCAGCATATAGATTTGTTTTGAGCTTCAAAATCCGAATTTTGGCATCGACCGCCCGATTGCCAGGTAATCCAGCATCCCAATTTATTTCAAGAGCAAGTCCGGTTAATTTCTCAAACTGTTTTGCTGCTTTGGTTAGTATTTCTTTCTCTATTTTTATCATAATTTAATCTGTACACTATTATCTTTTGTACACTACTTGTGAACATAGTAGAATAGTGTACAAAAGTCAAGCAAATAATTATTAATTTTCTTCCTTTTTAGCTGCCCTTAATTGGTGAATATAATACAATAAAGTTATTTATTCCCAAAACTCAAGATCTAGGTAAAGCAAAGAGTGAATAATAAGTTAGTAGAAATTGAACAAATAATTTCAGTAGCGTACTTAGAAATTGTATGCTATAGAAAGAATTTATGCATCAACTTGTGATGGGGATTATTTAACGATTTTATAAAAATACACGATATCATTTTCTTAAAAGATCGCTAGTCTATACTTCCTTAACTCTTTATCTAACCTTTTTGCACCACCACTTACATCATCCAATAAATTCCAGAACCCGGCACTATGATTGTGATGAACCGTATGAACCAACTCATGAAGAATTACATAATCAATTAAATGATCAGGCAATCGCATAAGATGAATGCTTAAATTTATATTGTTCTTCCTTGAACAGCTTCCCCATCTTGATTTAATATTTTTAAGTGAAAGCTTATTGTACTTAAACCTAAACTTATCAGCCAACACTTTAACTTTATCCGGAAGATATTGCTTTGCTTCGATTTTCAGAGCTTGCTCAATTCCCTTTCGAATAGCTG
Organism: uncultured beta proteobacterium; assembly: GCA_963709525.1. Classification (GTDB taxonomy): domain Bacteria; phylum Pseudomonadota; class Gammaproteobacteria; order Burkholderiales; family Casimicrobiaceae; genus CAIWHR01. The sequence continues at coordinate 102,616 of CAVPXB010000016.1, read as the reverse complement.
CTTGTACTTCCTTTGATTTGGAATTTAATTCCGTTGGATAAACAACATTTATTTCCCCTCTCGAAATTCTTACTGAAATATTTGTTCTGTCTGCTGTTCTTAAATGAAGTTTATGATGTTTGGTGCAATAACTTGAATTCTCATCAAAGTGAGTTTGCAGTTTTTCAAACTCGCGAATTTTATTAAGGTGTTGAACAATCCAAAGTTTTCTCTCCGTTACGAATCGTACAGCATTTATATAACTCATTCCAAGTGGAACAGAAACTCTGACGCCCACAAATGGCCTTATTGATATATTCAGACGTCGTGCTCTATAGCTGTGTCGGAATAATATATTTCCTACTCCATCAATGTGAATGGTTTTTTCTGGAAATTTGTTATGAGTCAAGGTGACAGTTTCTAATCAATCAGTTTTGGTAAGCAAATTTAGGAAAGTAATATTTTATAAAACCATTCTGTTTTAAGAAAGGAATTATATTGATTTTATGTCGTGAGCTGATCTAATAAGTTAATATTAGTATGATACAGAAATATTGGGAAAGAATTTATCTCGGTTCGAACCTATCAAATTATTAAAAGCAAAAGACTTAGTACTTATCGTGATCTAAGGAACCATATTCACTTTAGTACCCCAAACTATACGCCGTCTACCACTTCTTCAAGACGAATGATCTAACATTATTGATGAAAAAAATGGCTGGAATTTAATATTTCCAGCCCAGTTTCCTTAACTTGTGCTAACACCAGTTCCAAATATTCCTTATTGAGTTGTTCGATTATTATTAATTTCTCTCGACTGTTTTTTTTGATTCTGGTGACATAAAAAGAAATCATTTTATTAAATTATAGATTCATGTAAAGCAACAGAACAATCGATAAGTACTAAGAATTTAAGAAGTAGAAAATTGTAGAGGGATTATGGGCAGAATAATATTTTGACTTAGGATAATAAAGAGGGGCGAAGCCCTCTAAAAATTCATGGGGACGAGCACAACCCCATGCTCCAGCGCATCTACGGCACGGCCTGGCGCAACAAGAAGGAACTCAACGAGTATCTCCAGATGCTGGAAGAGGCCAAGAAGCGCGACCATCGCAAGCTGGGCCGGGAGTTGGACATCTTCATCTTCGACGACGAGGTCGGCCCTGGGCTGCCCCTCTGGCTGCCCAACGGCACGGTCATCATCGATGAACTGGAGAAGCTGGCCGTCGAGACGGAGGCCAGGGCTGGCTACCAGCGTGTGCGCACGCCCCATGTGACGAAGGAAGATCTGTTCATCCGTTCGGGCCATCTGCCTTACTATGCGGAGAGCATGTACCCGCCCATGGAGCTGGAGGGCATCCGCTACTACGTGAAGCCCATGAACTGCCCCATGCACCACAAGATCTTCGGCGCCAAGCCCCGCAGCTACCGGGACATGCCTGTGCGGCTGGCCGAATATGGGACGTGCTATCGCTTCGAGAAGTCGGGCGAGCTCTTCGGCCTCATGCGTGTGCGCTCGATGCAGATGAACGACGCCCACATCTACTGCTCCGAGGAGCAATTCGAGCAGGAGTTCATGGGGGTCGTGGCGCTCTATCGCTACTACTTCTCGGTCTTCAATGTCGAGAAATACGTGATGCGCCTGAGCACGCACCATGCCAAGGGGCTGGGCAAGAAGTACGTGGACAACCAACGCCTCTGGCTGAAGACGGAAGACATGGTGCGCCGGGCCATGGACAACGGCGGCGTGCCCTACGTGGAGGTGCCCGACGAAGCCGCCTTCTACGGCCCCAAGATCGATGTGCAGATCTGGAGCGCCATCGGTCGCGAGTTTACGCTGGCCACGAACCAGGTGGACTTTGCCGTGCCGCCCCGCTTCGACCTGGTCTTCACGAACCGGGAGGGCAAGGAGGAGACGCCGCTCTGCATCCACCGGGCGCCGTTGAGCACGCACGAGCGGATGATCGGCTTCCTCATCGAGCACTACGCCGGCGCGTTCCCGGTCTGGCTGGCGCCGCAGCAGGTGAGCGTGATCCCGATTACGAGCGACCACGACGCCTATGCTGACCAGGTGGCGCAGCAGTTGCACGAAGCCGGTGTGCGCGCTGCCGCCGACTTGAGCACGGACCGGATGAACGCCAAGATCCGCAACGCCCAGCTCATGAAGGTGCCCTACATGCTGGTGGTGGGCGAGCAGGAGATGGCCAATCAGACGGTCTCGTTGCGCCGCCGCGACGGTTCCCGCGTCAATGACCTGCCTGTCCCGGCGTTCATGGAACTGGTAAAACAGAAGATCGCGACACGTGCGGAGGCGATCTGTGACAGGTTGCGTGTTGCGTGTTGTCAACACGTAACACGCAACACCTTCTCAATTCACCCGCAGCAGATCAAGTGGCCGCAGGCTGCAGCCAAGCGTCTGTCCCAGCTGGCGCAGCAGGGTGGCCAGGTCGTATGAGGCGCTCTAAGCGCTCCTTGGCACAGCTTCCACGTCGCTCAGCATTTCCGTGATGACCAGACCTGGGTTGTAACCAATCGTTTCGACGCTATGCTTTGCGACGGACTGCCACCTTGCGTTGGCCGTCGACCACGTGCTGGATGGCCAGGATCGGGTGGCGCCACATCATGCGCGGCCCGGCGTAGCGCATGACTTTGCGGATCTCTTCACGTCTGTTGGGCTTGTAGCAGTGCACGCTGCACTTCGCACAGGTGGTCTTGTCCTCCTGGAAGGGGCACCGGTCGAGGCGTGTCATGGCGTAGTCGTGGAGCGACTGGCACTCGGTGCAGAGCGTCGGTTGGCGCCATGTTGATCGTGACAGTAGAATCCGGATCATGGCCGCGACTGTGCGCTGTTCACGGCGGATACGCGGGCCTTTGGGCGCCAGCTTGGCATCAGTTGTCATGGCATTCGTAACGGATTGTCAATCGTCATTGTTTGGATCGTAGGGACATCGATGCATCGTGTCCGCTACCGCCGGAGCGGACACGATACATCGATGTTCCTGCTGTTGGTGCGCCACGTGTACCAGGCGACATGCAGCGGACACGGAATCAGCCCAAAAGTGCCCAGATTTGCGTAAAATCTGGGCACTTTTGAGTGGTGCATTAGGTTCCGTGCATCCAGTCAGTACAGAGGCGCTGCTTTTCCGCTTTGAGAACAACACCGAAACCGTTGTTCCTCTGCGTCTCTGCGCCTCTGCGTTGAAGCATTTGCAAGCTTTGCTGCGGCCTCAGTCCGCCAACCCCAGGTCGTCGCCCGCCGCGCGGGTGCTGGATGGCTTGGGTTGGTGATATTCCACCACGGTCACGATCTGGTCGACCAGGTCGCGGGTGTTGACCACATTCAGCTTGTTGTAGAAGAAGCTGAACTGGGCTTCCAGCGCAGCGTAGAGCGCTTCCTTGGCATCAGCCGGCAGGTTCCACATCTCAGGCTTGAAGGGCCCCATGGCCTTCTTGCGGGATTTGTAGTAGAACTGCGCGTCGGTCATGTTGGCCTTGCGCTCGTCTGCAGCGGCCACGTCCAGGAACTTGTGCAGCTTCTCCGTCAGGTTGGCGGGGAAGGCGGGATGATCCAGGAAGAGGTTCATAAAGCCGGTGGCCAGGTGAATCTCCAGCGTATCCACTTCCGGGAACTTGTAGAAGTAGTCTTCCGGCAGCGTGCTGGCGCCGTGCTGGACTGCACCGCCTGAGCCGTGCTCCCGGGCGCGGGCGCCCAGGACCTTTAACGTGTCGAAGTCCACAGCTACCTTGGCGATGCTGCCGTCGGGCAGGACGATGCCGCCGTGGCTGGTGCCAGTCTGCACGCTGATCTTGCTCAGGCCAGCATAGTCACCCAGGCTCTTGAGCACCCGCTCGTAGCCGCCCATGTAGGCGTCCAGCTCTTCGGGTGTGGAGTTCTTCTCGCCAACTTCGCCGATCTCGCCGCCCAGGCTCACGGTCACGCCCTTTGGCTCCAGGTCGCGAATGTACTTGGTGATCTCTGCCGAGCGAGTGAAATTGTGATACTGCTGCTCTTCCAGCGTCTTGGGTTCCAGGGTGACCAGCGTGCTGGTGTCGATGTCGATGTTCCAGAAGCCGGCCGGGATCGCTTCCTTGATCAGGTCCTTGACTTCCTTGATCGCGCCTTCGGGGTCGGTCTTGTATTTGGCGGCCTTGACCTGGAAGTGGTCGCCCTGGATGAAGAGCGGGTGGAAGTAGCCTTCCTTGATGGCCGCGGCGATGACCATAGCGGTGTACTCGGCCGGCGGCAGCTCGCAGTAGCTCATCTCGCTGCGGGCGATCTCGAAGATCAGCGCGCCGGCATTGGTCTTCTTGGGCCGCACGGAGGGCCGCACGCACGGTGTCGTACGCCGTGAAGCGAATGTTCATCGCCGGAACGGTGCGATCCTGCCAGAGGCCCTTGCCGCGGGCGATGTAGAACTCGTGGATGCTAGCCGGGCGGGCGCCGAGCACCTGGCCGGCTTCCCAGATCATCCAGCGTGCGTAGGCCTTGACCGGCTCGGTGCCAAAGACGGCGCTGCGGGCCAGCAGATCGATTCCGCTCGCCTGGAGTTTTTTCAGGTCGACGACCTCGACCCGGTCGCCCACAACTTTCACGGCGTCTTTCAGGCTTTGGCGCAATTCATAAGTGGATTCGAAGATCATTTTGATTGGTTCCTTTCCTGACTTGCAGGGTCAAACATATTGGGGACTTCTTTTTGACACAAAGACGCAAAGCAACAAAGGAGCACAAAGAACCTAAAGAGATTTCTTCGTGTACCTTCGCGACTTCGCGCCTTCGTGTCCTTTTTCTTTCTAGTATAAGAACATCGGCTTGCCCAACACGTGGCGCACCTTGGGGCGATACTCGTTGACGTCGTAGAGTTCGCTGACGTCGACGCGCTTCACGCCGCTGGTCACGGTGCTCATGGGAATGTGGGTGTAGGTGCCGTCGCGCAGGGCCACCATGCGCCCACTCACGCCGGTCATGATCAGCGAGACGGCCAGGTTCGCATAGTTTACGCCGACCATCAGGTCCAACGCGTCCGGGGCGCCGGAGCGCATGAGGTATGAGACCTGCTGATAGATGATATCTTCGCCGGTCAGCTTCTTGAATGCCTCGCCCAGAATCTGGCCGATGCCGCCCAGTTTTTTGTGGCCGAAGGCGTCGGCTTCGCCGTACTCGACGACCTGGCCGCCAAGGAAATGCGCACCTTCGCTGATGGTCACCATTGCGTAGTTGCTGGGATTGCTCTTCTTGTCCTTCATGACCAGCTTGGCCAACTTCTCAACGTCGAAAGGCACTTCGGAGATGATGGCACGATCCACGCTGGCCAGGTAGGAGCTGATGAGGCTTGTCTCACCCGAATTGCGACCGAAGAGCTCGACGACCGCGATGCGTTCGTGAGAGCCCGTGCTGGTGCGCAACTGGTGGATGAACTGCACGCTGCGGGTCACGGCCGTGCTGAAGCCGATGCAGTAGTCGGTCCCGTAGACGTCGTTGTCCATGGTTTTGGGAATAGCGACCACAGGGAAGCCTTCGCTGTGGAGCCGTTCGCCGAAGCTGAGCGTGTCGTCGCCGCCGATGGGGATCAGCCGGTCGATGCCCAGGAACTCCAGGTTCTTCAGCACATGGGGCGTGAAGTCGCGCAGGCTCTTGTCTGCTTGCTCTGCTTCAGGATGTTCGGGGTCGCGGAGGAAATCCGGAATATCCTTCGGCTTGACCTTTGCCGGGTTGGTGCGGCTGGTATGGAGGAAAGTGCCACCCGTCCGATCGATGGCGCGTACTTTGCCTTTGTCCAGCTTCATCGAACACTCGTCATAGGTCGTGGGATCAGCCGGGTTCAGATGCAGCAGCCCCCACCAGCCACGGCGCAGACCGATCACCTCATGGCCTTCGTCTACGGCGCGGTCGACCACCGCTTTGATACACGGATTCAAGCCAGGGACATCGCCGCCGCCTGTCAGGACACCAATTTTCATTGCCTTTACTCCTTTGATGAATCAGACCAATTATTTGGGTTCGGATTTTCCTTGCCGTCAGGCGGAGCACCGCCGAGGAGATGGACCGGGCGGCCAGCCGGCAATTGACGTCATTATAACACTATGCTTTTCACGCGTCTAACTGCGTGTCGCAATCGAATTCACGCGCACCAATTTTCGCAGGCGCAGGGAGAAATCAACAGGGGCAAATGTCATTACTTGCAGGTGACAACCTGCGGTGCTGCTATGACGACCCTTTGCTTATGTCACGCTGAGAACCCGATGCCTCGGGCGGCATCGGCCCCGGCCCTGGAAACTCGCCGCCAATTGTCACTCTGAACGGGTTTGCCCATGACAGCATACCGGTAACAGCCAGTGAAGAATCTCACGCCGGCAAGTTTCTAGGGGGGGCATGCCGCTCCACAGCACAGTTCACTCAGTCCCGAATCCTCGCAACCGGCTGCAGCGCGGCCAGGTCGTTCAGGAGCCGTGTCACCTGTAGCTCATATTCGGCCAGCAATTCCGGCAGCGGCCAGATACGCAGATTGCTGTCGAGCAGTTGCATCGCGCTGCGCGCTGCGCCCGTCATCAACGTCAAGGCAAATTCCAGGTCGTCGTGGGCGCGTTCGCACACAGAGGCCCGAAATTCTTGCATAGCCTGCGCCGCAGAGACAGCCAGTTGAGCCAAAATGGCGCGGCCCGTCGCAGAGGAGTTGATAGCCGAGCATCGCTTCACCGCGCGCTTCCATCGCTACGAATTCCAGGATCGCATTGGCGTCCTGATCGGCAATGCGCAAGAACTCGCTGCGCGCATTGTCCATGAGCATCTGCACATGGCGCGCGGCCGTCGCTTGAGCCGCCGTCGGTGATTCCTGCAAAGTGGAATTGGCCGTGGCCTGGGCCAGTGCCGCCGCCAGGGCAGCGCTCAGCCCGATAGTGCCGCCTGCCTGGCAGTGATCCGCGTCGCCGATGCGGGCAACAGCGTCGCTCACGGTGGACTGGGAAATGAATGGTTGGTTGGCCATGATAGGGATCCTTTCAGCAGGGTCTCAACGGTTGTGCAATGGCTTTTCAAGTGCTCTCGCTATCTGTCTTGCCTGATTGTGGCGCAAGCAAATTCTCTAACTCGGCCAGTGCCTCCTCTACATAGCGCAAGAACAGGTCAACGTCCGGCATGAGCCCGCGGCAGGAGGTCGCGCTCAGCGTCAACATGCCCATGTAGCTGAAGATCGTGATCATCAGCCCCACGCCGTCATAAATTGGCGTCAACCCCATGTTGGCCACCATTGGCGCGCCGTACAGGTAGAGAGGCGCCTGGGCACCGGGTACATTCGTGATCACGCAGTTGAAAATGGGGTTGATGTGTCCGGTTACGCGCAAGCCGGTGTATAACTGCACGCCAATCTGCGCGATCCCGAACGGAATGAGTTGGAAGCCATCGATCAGCCTTGGCATGTTCATGGCCTGGTGATAGGCTTTGCTCTGGCTCGTGCCGGCGTGAATGCGCTGGAGGCGGCGCACGGGATCAGCTTCGTCGGTTGCCAGGTCCACCAGGATGGCTGAAACCTGGTTCCCCATCGCGCGGCGCGTCTCATCCTGGCGAATGGAGATCGGCACCATCGCGACCAGCGCAGCCGCGGGCAGATCGTCTTTCTCGACGAGATAGCGACGTAAAGCCCCGGCGGCGCTGGCGAGGAGCACGTCGTTCACGGTGGCGCCTGCCGTCAACAGCTTCACCGCGCGGACGCGGCTGAGTGGGATGGCTACACAGTCCCAGACACGTTGGGCGCTAACGGGTGCGTTGAAGCGCGTGCGCGGGGCGCCGTAGAGCCGTGGCAGTGTTCCAGCGCCCGCCACTCGCGGTACAAACGGCATTGTCAGTGCAGCGCGGGCGGTTGCACCTACCAGGTTGACCAGCTTGCGTGGCCATTGCCGCAGGTCGCCGGTGCTCTGGGCAAGTACTGCCAGGGTGGCAGGCGCGGGCGGTGGACGCCAGGGTACAAAAGCCGGCGCCTGCTCAGGCTCCGGTGTGGGGTCCAGAAGCGCAGCCAGCATCACGCCGCCGGCGACGCCGTCGATGGCGGCGTGATGGACTTTGGTGATGAGGGCCACAGAACCCGGCGGCGCTCCAGGAATCGTGTCCAGGCCTGTAACGAAAGCCATTGCCCACAAAGGTCGCGTCCGGTCCAAGGGGTGCGAGACAAAGTGCTCCATGAGGGTACGGAGCTCCTGCCAGCCGCCGGGCTTGGGCAACGCCACATGTTGGAGATGGAGGTCGAGATCGAACGCGGGATCTTCAATCCAGTAGGGATTGCCCAGCCCCAACGGGACCATGACGAGCCGTTCGCGGTAGGTGCGCACCAGGGGCAGGCGTGATGACAGGTGGCTGCGAAAGGTGAGGAAGTCGAGCGCTGCATCGCCGGCTGGCGGCGCAAAGATGCTCAACCCGGCCACATGGAGCGGCATCCTGGAGGTTTCCAAGTAGAGAAATGCTGCATCCAGACCGGAAAGGAGTTTCATTTAATGCCGGATTGCGTACGAATAGACATGATTGCTCCTCTAGTCGCGGTCAATAATTTAGCCTATTACGTTTGTCGCAACACGTCAAACTCAAGCACTGGGAAGGTGCATTTCTCGCTGGGGGCGAGTTTGGCAGGGGCATGATGACGAACGGCGAAGTCAGCTGCTCCAGCAGCTCAAAAGCCGTCCTGCCGCCCACGCCATGCCCCTACGGCACATCCTGCTCCCAACGTGAAACGCACCCGTTGGGACAAGGCACTTGGCCGATTGTCCTCTTCTCTGCTATTCGGCGCGTCCTTCACCGTGCTCAAGCCGGCCGCCTCGAACGCCTTGTTGGAAAGGAACAGGCTCATCGAGTTGCCCTGGTACGGCAGGGCGTAGACCTTGCCGCCGAAGGTGCCGGCAGCGATCCCGCCCGGCGTGTAGCGGGCAGCGAACTCGTCGTAGTTCCTGGCGCCGAAGACCTCCAGGTTGAGCGGCTCCAGCACACCCTTGGCGTAGTACAGCTCGTAGAAGGAAGCGTCCTGGTCCATGATGTCCGGACCGGTGCCGGTGGCCAGCGCGACGGTCAGCTTCTGATTGATGTCGCCCGAGGACGTGACGACGGGATTGACCGTCACGTTGGGCCTGACTTTCTTGTACGCTTCGATCAGCTCCTTCACGTAGGCCGTGAAGGGTCCGTACTCGTGCCACCAGATCTCGATGGTGACGTTCTCTTTCGGGAAGTTGGCGGGGGCATCCGCAGCGATTGCCGTTCCCCCGGCGAACATTGTCAACATCGCCGCGGCTGCCAATGAAGACGCGGTGCGACTCATGTTCCATTTGATCATTTTGTGCCTCCTGATTGTCGATTGCTACAGTTTCCAACCTGGTCAGTTCATAACCTTCCCGGTTGCCGAGTCGAATACGTGGACCGTTTCGCTCTTCGGCTGCACCCAAATGGTCTCGCCCGGCTTCAGCGCAAGCCGCTCACCAAAAACCGCGCAGATCTGCGTACCGCAAAGCTCGCAGTAGACGTGCGTATCGGCACCCGTCGGTTCGATCACCATGATCCTGGCCGGAACGCCTGCGCCGGTGGCGCCGAGCGTGAGCTGCTCGGGCCGGAAGCTGTAGACGACCTCCTGGCCTTCCTGGCCCTCCCGATTGCTGCCGATCGGCAGCCGGGATCCGTCGCTCGCTTCGACCCAGACGGATTCGTCGTGGCGGCGCAGGCGACCGCGGACGAAATTCATCGCGGGCGAACCGATAAAACCGGCGACGAACAGGTTCGCCGGATGGTCGTACAGTTCCAGTGGCGAGCCGATCTGCTCGACGCGTCCGTCCTGGAGCACGACGATCCGATCGGCCATCGTCATCGCTTCGATCTGATCGTGCGTGACGTAGACCGACGTCGCATGGAGGCGCTGGTGGAGCGCCTTGATCTCGACCCGCATCTGCACGCGAAGCTTGGCGTCGAGATTGGAGAGCGGCTCATCGAACAGAAATACCTGGGGTCGCGCACGATCGCCCTGCCCATCGCCACGCGCTGTCGCTGGCCGCCGGAGAGCTGGCTCGGATAGCGGTCGAGGATAGGAGGAGAGATTGAGGGTCTCCGCCGCTTCCTCCTACTTTCCTTGCGACCGTCGCCTTCGACTCCTTGCGGAGCTTCAGGCTGAACGCCATGTTCTCGCGCACCGTCATATGCGGGTAGAGCGCATAGTTCTGGAACACCATCGCGATGTCGCGATCCTTCGGCGGCAAGTCGTTCACCACGCGACCGCCGATGATGATCTCGCCGCCGGAAACCTCCTCCAGGCCCGCGATCATGCGCAGCAGCGTCGATTTTCCGCATCCGGAGGGGCCGACCAGGACGAGAAACTCCCCGTCGGCAACCTCGAGGTCGACGCCATGCAGGACCGGCGTGGCGCCGAACGCCTTGTCAACGCCACGAATCTCGATGGATGCCATGTGCAGACATTCCTCGTCAATCGTGCTGTCACCGGGGACGGGTGTGCTTCGCGCGCCGGATTTCCGTGAGCGTCGGGCATCCCCCGATGCTCATGCCTCCGCCCCGTTGGGCTCGATGACCACCTTGATCACACCGTCGCGACGGTTCACGAAAGTGTCCAGGCCCCTGGCAAAATCCTCGAGCGGGAACGTATGGGTGATGAGGTCCTTCACCTGGATGTGTCCGGCGGCCAGCATCTGGATGATCTTGCGCGCGACGTTGGGGTTCGCCCGCGATCCGAAGATGGCGATCTCGTTGTGCACGATGTACTTGTAGGGCAGTTGCTCGAGCACTTTGTCTGTGGGCACACCGACCAGCGCGACCTTGCCGCCCTTGCGCACCATGTGCACTGCCTGGGCAAAGGTCCCGGGCGCGCCCGAGCACTCCACGGCCAAATCGACGCCAAGGCCATCCGTCAGGTCGCGGACAAGCTTGACGGGATCTTCCTTCTCGAAGTCGACCACGGCATCGGCGCCCTTCTCGGCCGCTGCCTTCAGGCGCGCGCCGCGACCGACGACGATGACCCGTGCCGCGCCGAGCGCCTTTGCGAAGCGCATGGCGATCAGGCCGATGGGGCCGGGGCCGATGACCGCCACCGTTGCGCCCGGCGTGATGCCCGTCAGCTCCAGCCCGTGAAGACCCGCCCCGCCCGTATCGACCAAGGCCCCCTCACGAAACGAGACCGCCTCCGGAAGGTGGCTGATGCTGCGCACCGAATAGACGCCGTACTGCGCGTAGGCCCCTGGCGAGATGAAGCCGTAATGGCGGTGCCCGGTTTCGGGCCGCCCGTAGTTCTCACAGAGGTTATATCGGCCCTCCAGGCAGTTGCGGCAGTAGCCGCAGCCTTTGTGCGCCTCCCCCGCCACGCGGTCGCCCGGGGCGAATTCGACCACTTCGGGGCCGGTCCGGACGACCTCACCGGACCATTCATGTCCGGGAGTGAAGGGGTAGGACGGCGGCCAGACACCGGCCAGATCGCCGCGAATGATTTCCGGATCGCTGCCGCAGATTGCCACCGCGCGGATCTTGCACAACACTTCCGCCGGACCGGGAACCGGGACCGGCACCTGCTGAACCTCGAATTTTCCGGGCGAGGTCAGTACCAGAGCGCTCATTTGATCCGGTATCGCTGGGCTCATCGTGGTTTTCCCGTGCGGTAAGAGTGGTGAGTCACTGCTTCCTGTCAGCCGGAGACCAAGCACCCTAATTGGATCCAATGTACAGTATACAACAACGAATTGCAGTTTCCTCTTCCAGGTTCGAGGTCCAAAGTTGTTCGCCCAGCAACCGAGCGCTTTCAAAGCAGGCATCCTGCTGCCGCTGCTTGAGGACACAATCGCGACCTCATGTACGGTGTATACTGGATCCACGGCTGGTGGGGAGTGTTCTGCTGACCTTCGTCCCAGCTCACCTCGCCAAGGAGATTTCGCTCGTGAACCCCGATATCGACGCATCCACCCCGGGCGAAGCGACGAATGGCACGTCCATTCGGAGCGTGTATCGGAGCATGCAGGACATCGTTTTCGAAACGCTGCGGGACGAGATTCTTTCCGGAAAACTGCAGCCCGGGTATTCGCTGAATACCCTCTCGCTCTCGAGTCGGTTGGGCGTAAGTCGCACGCCGATACGCGAGGCCTTGAATCGCCTGGTGTCGATCGGGTTGGTCGAAAACATCCCGCACCGCGGCTGTTTTGTGCGGAAGCTATCCGTTGAACAGGTCGTGGAGGTCTATTACATCCGTGCCGCCCTGGCGGGTGTGTGTGCGCGCCTGGCGACAAAGCGGATTACCGAAGCGCAGAAAAGAAAACTGATCGAGTTGTGTGAAAAGATGGAGAAAGACAAGCCTGGCGAAGATCTCAAGGCGATGCTGAAGCAGAATTTCGAATTTCATAACATCATTTTCAAGGCAGCCCACTCCCCCAGCATCGAGAGCCTCGCGCTCCAGTATTACCACCAGAGCGAGCAATTCCGGGCCCTCTCCCTGGAGCTGCCCGGCCGGTTCGAGGAGGCGTGCAGGGAGCACCGCCGCATCCTTCAGGCCATTGTCGACGGCGATGCCGACCGCGCGGAGCAGAGTTCGCGCGAGCATCAGCTGAATACCGCGCGCCGGATCACGAAATCCCTCGGTTATGAAGGTGAGATCTGAGAGGCGGGAAATGTCCGGCTTCGGTTGACCCGGCGTGTCCATCGACAATATGCCGAGCGGACCGATCGCGACACGACGCGGGACCGCCTTCCCTTGACATCCGTGAAATAGCTTACATACTGGATCCTGGATCCAATCAACCGCGGAGGGGATTGAAAATGCAAAATCTGCTGCTCAAGTCTTTATCTCAAGCGATGCTGGTTCTTTGCCTTCTCGCATCGCCAGCGCTCCTGGCGCAGGACAAGCCGATAAAACTCAAGCTGGCATCCGTTTCGGCGCCGTCGGGACAAGTTCTCGATAGCGATGGCGTGCAATGGTGGATGGACAAAGTCACCGAGAGAACCAAAGGCCGTGTCACTTTCGAGACTTTCTGGGGGGCTTCACTCGCTGCGCCAGTCGCACATCTGGACATCCTTCAGAAGGGCATGGTCGACATCATCCTGGGCTGCCGGATTTACACCCCGGGCAAGACGCCGCTCGGCCCCTACCATTACGTCATTCCGTTCGGCCCGACGGACATGAACATGGTCAACAAGGCGACCCGGCAGATGTACGAGGAGATACCGGCCTTCCGTGAGGAACTGGCCAAGCAGAACGCAGTCCTGATCGCGAATTTCGTGACCATGCCCTACGACATGATCAGCAAGGCACCGGTCTCGTCCCTCGCCGACCTGAAGGGCAGGAAGATCGGCCTGATCGGGCAGTACTTCAGCCGCTGGGTGAAGCCCGCGGGCCTGGTGCCGGTGGTGGCGCCGATGAGCGAGCGCTACAACCTGCTCCAATCGGGGGTCACCGAAATGGACTTCCACCCGATCACGCACATGAACGCGTTCAAGGTGCAGGAACTGGCCCGCAATTACATCAAGCTGGAGGCGATGGTCGGTGCCCCCTGGGACTTGATGATCAACCTCGAAAAATTCAACTCGCTCCCGCCGGACGTCCAGAAAATCATGCTTGACGCCGGCAAGGAAGCCGAGATCGCCATGGCCAACGAGCTCGCGGCCAAATGGCGCGACAGGATCCTGGCTGCGTGGAAAACCCAAGGGGTCACGTTCTCAACCTTTCCATTGGATGAGCGCGCCAAGTGGGCGGCGCAGGTCGAGGACATCCCCACCGAATGGGCGCTCGAGATGGAAAAGAAAGGGCTGCCTGGCTGGCAGATCATGAATCGCTACCAGGAAATCACCACCGAATTGGGATACAAGTGGCCAAGGAAGTGGGCCGACAAGAAGTAGCCGCTTCGCGCAATACCCGACACCGTTGCAACTGATCAAGAGGAGCCCCCACAGTCCGTGGCGGCTCCTCTTGTGCCATTGAATCCAGCGTGAGGAAGCTGACGGAGAAGCGAATGAAGGATCCAACGACGTACGTATTGAAACTCGCCGACGGTCGCAATGAACCCATCAAGGATCTGGACGGAGCCTCACGAACCATCCTGGTCGATGAGGAAACGGTGAATGCCAATGAAATCACCTTCGGGCACAGCCGCTTTGCGCCCAGGACTTCAGTGCACAAGAAGCATATTCACCGCAACGCCGAAGAAATCATGTACATACTTTCCGGCCGGGGGGTGGCCGGGGTCAACGATCAGGAGACGGTCGTCACGAGCGGCGACACGATCTGGGTTCCCAAGGGAGCAGTGCACTGGTTTTCCAACCCCTTCGAGGAACCCTGTGAATTTGTCTTCCTGTATACGAAGAGTTCCCTGACAAAGGCAGCCTATGAAATGGTCGATGGGGATCATCGGGATGCCTGAGATGCAACATTCCATTGGGAAATCGCTACAGTTTCTGAGAATGCTCATGGTCGGCGGCGCGAGCCTGGCCCTGTTGTCCCTGACGCTGATGATCGTCGCGGACACATTCTTCCGGTTTGTTTTTTCCAGCCCTTTTCCGGCGTCCGTCGAGATAAGCCAGCTCATCCAGCCGTATGTCGTGTTTCTCCCCTTGGCCTACGCGCTGGCCACCGGCAGCCATGTCCGCGTCACCCTGCTCACCGAGCGCATGGGCGGCAAGCTGAAAAAATGGGTGTCGTGCATTCCGTACGTTATCGGACTGATTTTCTTTTCCATCATGGCTTGCATGAGCTGGCTCAATTTCTGGGAATCCTTCGTGATCAACGAAACCATGCTGGCGGCCATCAAATTGTATTGGTGGATCGGCAAGCTGGCGATGCCGCTGGGAACGGCGATGATTGCGATCGAATGCGCCTATCAGCTGTTTCTGGTCCTGACGGATGCAACGGGCAAAGCGGAAGGAAGTGGCTGACATGGATTTCTTCACGATCGGCGTGATCGGAATCGCAGTCCTGATCATCGTCCTGATGCTCGGTGTGCACATTGGCGTTGCACTCGGATTTGTCGGCTTTCTAGGTTCATGGATTCTGGTGGGTATCGAGCCAGCGCTGTGGGGGGCCATGAACGTCTTCTACAGCCAAGTCGCTTCGTATGCGCTGATCACCGTACCGTTGTTCATCGCCATGGGCTACCTCGCCACGGCGGGCAATCTCAGCACCAACATTTTCAGCTCCCTCAATCAATGGCTCGGTGGCATCAAGGGGGGCGTAGGAATCGCAACGGTCGGGAGCTGTACGCTTTTTGGCACCATCTGCGGATCTTCGATCGTGACGTCATCGGTGTTCTCGATCATCGCCGCACCCGACATGCGCAGGCAGGGGTATGACAAATCGCTGGCCTATGGAATTTGCGCCTCCTCCGGTCTCATCGGCATGCTCATTCCGCCGAGCATTCTGATGGTCGTGTACGGAATCCTGTCGCAGGATTCGGTAGGCAAATTGCTGATCGCAGGCGTTACTCCCGGGCTCGTCCTTGCATTGTTTTATTCGGTGACCATTTATTTCATCGCAAGATTCCGTCCCAATCTCGTGCCGCCGCCGCTCCAGAAGTCCGTCAGTTGGGGGCAGAAATTTCGGGATTTGAAGGGTCTCTGGCCGGTTGCGGTTGTCATCGCGATTACGTTCGGCGGAATTTTCGGCGGCGTCTTCTCGCCCACCGAAGCCGGCGCGATAACGACCTTCGTCGTTCTTGTGCTGGTGATCGTACTGGAGAAGAAAGAGAGCGTTCAACACATTGTCACTGCATTTCAGGACACCGCTCGGACATCCGCCATGATCTTTCTGATTTTCGGCGGAGCCGCGATCTTTTCCCAGTTCCTGGTGCTCTCGGGCATCGCGACCCGCACCGTCGAACTGATCATCGCGTTGAATCTTTCGACCATCGGGTTCCTGTGCCTGGTCGCGGCTTTCTACCTCTTACTCGGGTGCTTTCTGGACTCGATTTCGATGTTGTCGATCACCATTCCCGCTCCTTCACCCGTTCTGGGCCGCATGGGCATAGATCCAATCTATTACGCGGTGGTGGTCATCGTTGCCATCGAGATAGGCATGCTCACGCCCCCGGTCGGTCTTTGTGTCTATGCCGCGAAGGCCGTAGCCGAAAAGGACGTGACGCTCGAGGACATTTTCAGAGGATCGATTCCCTTCTTCATTGTCTCCATGGTCGCCCTGATGATCTTCATTCTATTTCCGTCACTGAGCACATTCCTTCCCCGGCAGATGTTTGCATGGTGATGCGCTTCGGGATGGGCGTTGATACTCGAATGCAGCGTGCAGGAGAACAGCATGAATGAATTGGACGATCTCGTTTGCAGGGCCCGCAGCGCTCCATTGTTCGATCTCGGCGGGAAAAGAGCCCTGGTCGCAGCGACTGCACAGCACCACTTGGGCGTGACACCGCTCGCACAGAAACATCCGCCCCGGCTGCTCATCCTCGCCCTCGGCCACAGCCGAAGTGCGATGGACACCGGGAACGCTGGATGCAATACTCCCCAGCGCATAGGGGCGCCAGCTCGGCCCCCGGTGTGGAGCGCGGCGACGGAACATACTTCCCGGTAGGCCCGTCGTCGCGCTTGTTTTACTTCGACGTCGCCATTATCGGGCGCGCGTCACCACCAGGGCGGCGCGCCAGCACCCGCCAGCTTCCGCCAGCACTACGCGCCTTCGTTCCATAGAACCGTGGAGCGCCGCAACCCGCCCCCAATGAAGCACTGAATCGATCGACGCGATTCGCCAGCGATCAGGCGAGGGAAACCGCGCAGATCCTCACTCCGCGGCAAATACCCGCGGGTTCCGGCAGCCATCAACACCACCTCCAAGTACGTGCGCCCTGCCGGGCGCACCAAAAAAATCGGGCACGCGGCCCGATTTCTGAAACGTGGTGCTGAAACGAGTCAGCACACGAAGCGTGCTTATTTCTTGGCGTCCGGCTTCTTCTCGCCTTCCATCAGTTTCTTGCACTCGGCCTTCATCTTGTCGTCGGCCGTCTTCGGATCCATCTTCTTGCAGGCTTCCATCTTCTTGGCCTTGTCCGCATCGCTCATCGCGCCGCCGTGAGACGCGGCGAAAGCGCCAACGGAAGCGGTGGCAAAGATCGCGGCAATCAACATCGACATCAGCTTGTTCATGTATAGACTCTCGGGTTTCGGTTGGAAAGGAACGTTCTTGATGAACGCGCCGGGTAGTCTAGAGCAAAAATGACCGCAAGTCACCGTATCAACCCCCTGTTTTCAAAGGCTATCGGGGTATCTCTGCCGGCTCTGGCGGTTTTCGCCTTGACAGGAGCCTGTCTCACGCCCCTTTACCTGCTGGCCGCCCCGCGTCTGCCGACCGATCCGGCCGAGGTGCTGGAGCGCCTGCCGTTACGGCCCGGAGACGCCACGGCACGCGAATTGGCAGGGCTTCGGGCGGCCGTGACCCGCGCAGCCAAGGAAGCTCCGGCCGATCCGCTCCCGGCCGCCCAACTGGCCGGGCGCTATTACGAACTGGCCGTTGCCCGAGGCGATCCGCGTTACATTGGCTATGCCGATGCGGTCCTGGCGCCGTTTGCCCGGAACCGGACCCCGGCCGTGCTGACGGTTCGCGGGCAGTTGCGGCAATACCGGCATGACTTCGACGGGGCGCTGCAGGACTTCGCCGGCGCGCTCGAGGCCGACCCGCAATTTGCCTCGGCCCACGCCTGGCGCGGCGCTATCTACCTGGTCCAGGCCAATTACGCGGCGGCAAAGTCCGAATGCGATGCCCTGCTGGCACTGGACCGCGCCACGCTTTACGGAGGCTGCATCGGGCTGGTGCTCGCCTATGGTGGCCGGATGGAAGCCGGATCCGCCGCCTTGCAGCGTGCCCTGGATGAGACCCGTGACGCAGGCAACCGGTTGTGGCTGCTCACCCGCCTGGGCGAGGTGGCGGCTTGGCGCGGGCAGCCGGAAGAGGCCGAAAAGCATTACCGCGCCGCGCTCGCGCTGGAAATCGACGATGGCTACCTGCTGGCCGCCTGGAGCGACTTCCTGCTGGACCGGCAACGCCCCGCCGAAGTGGTGAAGTGGCTGGCCGGATGGGAAGCCTCCGATGGACTGCTGCTGCGGCTCGCGTTGGCCGAGACCGCGCTCAAGCAGCCCGCCGCCAAAGCGCACGTGCAGGCGCTGGCGGACCGGTTCGCCGCGGCGAAGGTGCGCGGCGACACCACCCATCGGGCCGAAGAGGCGCGCTACCTCATGCACCTGGCCGGCGATCCGGCCGCCGCGCTCGCCGTGGCCGCCGCCAACTACCGGGTGCAGCGCGAACCACGCGACGCCCGGGTGTTGCTGGAAGCGGCCATCGCGGCGAGGGATGCCGGCGCCGCGCAACCGGTGCGCGACTGGCTGCGGTCCAGCGGATTCGAGGGCGCGCATTTGCGGCAACTGGGATTGGCGTCAGCCCCATGACGCGGCTGCGGAGATTCCTGTATCTCATGCTCTCGCTCTGCGCGTGGGTTGCCGTGCCGGCCATGGCGCACAAAGCGAGCGACAGCTACCTGGTGCTGCAGGTCAAGGGCCGGGAAGTGGCTGGCCAGTGGGATGTCGCCCTGCGCGACATCGACTTCGCCATCGGCCTCGATGCCAATGGCGATGGCGACATCACCTGGGGCGAAGTGCAGGCGCGCCACGCCGACATCGCCGCTTGGGCGCTGGGGCGGTTGAAGCTGGAGCGCGGCGGTGACTGCGCGTTGCAGGTGGCAGAGCACCTGGTGGACAACCACACCGACGGCGCCTATGCGGTGCTGCGACTCACCGGCACGTGCCCGTCCGGCTCACAGACGCTTGCGTTGGGCTACCGGCTCCTGTTCGACATCGACCAACTGCACCGCGGGCTGCTGCGGCTGGAGGTGGATGGCGTCTCGCAAACCTCGGTGCTGGGGCCGGACAGCGGTGTGCTGAACGTGAAAGCCGGCGAGACTTCGCGGCTGGCGCAGTTCGGCACGTACCTGGTGGAGGGCACCTTTCACATCTGGATCGGCTTCGACCACGTCCTGTTCCTGTTGTCGCTGCTGCTGCCTGCCGTGCTGGTACATGAATCGCGGCGCTGGACGGGCGTGGGTTCGTTCCGCGCCGCGCTGACGGAAGTGCTTTGGGTGGTCACCGCCTTTACCGTCGCGCATTCGATCACGCTGTCGATCGCGGCGCTGCAGATCGTCGGGCTGCCGTCGCGCCTGGTGGAATCCGCCATTGCCGCTTCGGTGGTGCTGGCGGCGGCCAACAACCTGTGGCCGGTGGTGGAGCGGCGGCGCTGGCTGGTGGCCTTCGGCTTCGGCCTGATTCACGGATTCGGTTTCGCCAGCGTGCTGACCGAACTCGGCTTGCCCAAGGACGCGCTGGTGCTCTCGCTGCTGGGGTTCAATGTCGGCGTCGAGATCGGCCAACTGGTCATCGTGGCGTGCTTCCTGCCGGTGGCCTACCTGTTGCGAAATACGCTGCTGTACCGCAAGGGCGTGTTCGTGGGCGGCTCGATTCTAATCTTGCTGCTGGCGCTCGTGTGGCTCGCGGAGCGGGTGTTCAACCTGAAGCTGATCGGCGGCTATGATCACGGGCACTGAGAGTCGGGAACAGTGATCGAGAGAAGTGCCGCGCATTTGCTCCGTCATTCGCAACGTCGCACGAGCTTTGCTCGCTCCGCCTCGCTCAGCAGCGGCCCGATGTGCCCGCGCCTGCCTCTCATCCGCGGGAAAGTCACCTAGAGTTCTGCGCTGGAAAGCCTCTGGACATAGCGCGCGACGAGATCCACTTCAATATTCACGCCCGCCCGGCCGCAGCGCGCCGAGCGTCGTCACCTCCAGCGTGTGCGGAATCAGATTGACGTGAAAGCGCGCCCCCTCGACGCCGTTGACGGTCAGGCTCACGCCCTGAACCGCGATCGAACCCTTGGTGGCGATGAACCGCGCCAGCGGGCCGGGTGCCTCGATTTCCAGCCGCCAGCTGCCGCCGGTTTCGCCCGCGACGGGCGGCGAACGACACCACCCTGCCGACGCCGTCGACATGCCCCGTCATCAGGTGCCCGCCCAGCCGATCGGCGAGGCGCAGCGCCTTCTCGAGGTTCACGTCGCCCGGCGCGCTCAACCCTGCCGTGCAACGTATGGATTCCGCCGACACGTCGAACAGCATCCGCGCGCCATCGGGCGCCTCCTGCAGCTCGACAACGGTCAGGCAGCACCCGTTGACGGCCACGCTGTCGCCGATCCCGACATCGCCGATATCGAGGTCACGGGGAGCAATCGACAGCCGCAGACCGTCGGGTCCCTGCCCCGCTTCGACGATGCGTCCTTTCGCCTGCACGATTCCGGTGAACATCGATCAATCCTTTCGCAGAACGCGTGCGATCACCCGCAGGTCGTCGCCGACGCGCGCAATGTCGTGGAAAGCCAGCTGCACGGCGTCGTCGAGGCTTTGCAGTCCGGCGGCGAATGCCGCGACCCCGCGCGCCGGATCGCCCAGGAACTTCGGCGCGACATAGCTCAGCACTTCATCGACGAGCCCCGCGCGCAACAACGCGCCGTTGAGGCCCGCGCCCGCTTCGACGTGAAGCTCGTTGACGCCGCGGCGGGCAAGTTCATTCATCAGCGCGGCGAGATCGACGCGTCCCGCCTCATCCGGCAACGCCAGCGACTCGATCGCCGCCGGCCACGTCGCGTTGCGCACGCCCGCGGTGACCATCAGCGTGCCTCCTCCCGTCAGCACCTTGGCGCCGGGAGGCGTCTCGGCGTGACGGTCGACAACGACCCGCAGCGGCGGGCGCGACGTGGCAACGGCGCGCACCGTCAGCGCCGGATCGTCGGCCTTCACCGTTCCGATGCCGGTGAGGATTGCGCACGCGCGAGCCCGAAAGCGATGGCCATCGGCGCGCGCCTCTACGCCGGTGATCCAGCGGCTGGCGCCGTTGGCAAGCGCCGTCCGGCCGTCGAGGCTGGTGGCGATCTTCATGCGCACCCACGGCCGACCGCGGGTGACGCGGCTCACGAAACCGATGTTGAGCTCGCGCGCTGCGTCCGCGAGGAGCCCGATCTCGACGGCAATGCCCGCCGCGCGCAATCGATCGGCACCATGCGCCGCCGCAGGATTCGGATCGGCCATCGCCGCGACCACGCGGCTGACGCCGGCAGCGATCACGGCCACGGTGCAAGGCGGCGTGCGGCCGGTGTGATTGCAGGGCTCGAGCGTCACGTACATCGTCGCGCCGCGCGCGTCGTGTCCCCGCTCGCGCGCATCGGCCAGCGCGGCGACTTCGGCGTGCGCTTCGCCGGCGCGCGCGTGAAATCCCTCGCCGATCACCGCGCCCTCGCGGACGATGACGCAACCGACGCGGGGATTGGGCGTCGCCGTATACAGGCCGCGCTCGGCCTGCGCCAGCGCGCGCCGCATCATCGCGCAATCGTGGTCGGCAACGACGTTCATTCAGGTAACAGGGACCGCTTCAGCGGCGCGCGCGCTTGGGCGCCGCCTCCACTTCCTTCAGCGCGTCGCGGAAGTCCGAAACGTCCTGGAAGCTGCGATAGACGGAAGCGAACCGGATGTACCCCACCTTGTCGAGCTTGTAGAGTTCCTGCATCACCATCTCCCCCAGCCGCCGCGACAGGATTTCGCGCTCGCCCAGCGCCAGCACCTGCGCGACGATGCGATCGACGGCCTGGTCGACGTACTCGGTGGGCACCGGCCGCTTGTGCAGCGCGCGCAGGAAGCCGTTGCGAATCTTCGAAATATCGAAATCCGAGCGCGTGCCGTCGTTCTTGACCACCTGCGGCAACCGCAGTTCGACGGTCTCGTAGGTCGTGAACCGTTTTTGGCAGCCGAGACAACGACGACGCCGGCGTATCGAGTCCCCGGGCTCGGAGACGCGGGAATCGATGACCTGTGTCTCAGTGCTGGCGCAGAAAGGGCACTTCATCCCCTGTCACCCGTAGACCGGAAATTTCTTGGTCAGCGCCGCCACGCTGGTCGAAACCTTCGCGATCTTGGCATCGTCGCCCGCCGCCTCGAGCACGTCGGCGATCAGGTGCCCCAGCTCCTCGCATTCGAGCTCGGTGAAACCGCGCGTCGTGACGGCAGGACTGCCGAGGCGAATCCCCGAGGTGACGAACGGCTTTTCGGGATCGTTCGGAATCGAGTTCTTGTTGACGGTGATGTGCGCCTTCGCCAGCGCCGCTTCCGCGTCCTTGCCGGTGATTTTCTTGGCGCGCAGGTCGACCAGGAACAGGTGGCTGTCGGTACCGCCGGAGACGATGCGCAACCCGCGCTCCTGCATCACCATCGCGATGACGCGCGCATTCTCCAGCACCTGCTCCTGATAGCGGCGGAAATCCTTGTGCAGCGCTTCGCCAAAAGCCACCGCCTTGGCGGCGATGACGTGCATCAGCGGGCCGCCCTGCAGGCCGGGGAACACCGCCGAGTTGATCGCTTTTTCGTGTTCCGCGGTGCTAAGGATGATGCCCCCGCGCGGACCCCGCAGCGTCTTGTGCGTGGTGCTGGTGACGTAGTCGGCGATGCCGACCGGGCTCGGATAGACGCCGGCAGCGACCAGGCCCGCGTAGTGCGCCATGTCGACCATCAACCTGGCACCAACGCTGTCGGCGATCGCGCGGAAGCGCTTCCAGTCGATCACCCGCGAGTACGCCGAGGCGCCGGCGACGATGAGCTTGGGCTTATGCTCGTGCGCCAGGCCGCTCGGCAGCGTCGTAATCGATGAGTTCGGTGTCGGGATGCAAGCCGTAGGGAACGACGTTGAACCACTTGCCGCTCATGTTGACGGGTGACCCGTGGGTCAGGTGCCCGCCGTGCGGCAGGCTCATGCCGAGGAACGTGTCGCCGGGCTTCAGCGCGGCAAAAAACACCGCCTGGTTCGCCTGCGCGCCGGAATGGGGCTGAACGTTGGCGGCCTGGGCGCCAAACAGCTTTTTTACGCGGTCGATGGCGATCTGTTCCGCGACATCGACGTGCTCGCAACCGCCGTAATAGCGCTTGCCGGGGTAGCCTTCGGCGTACTTGTTGGTGAGCTGCGAACCTTGCGCGGCCAGCACCGCCGGACTCGCGTAGTTCTCCGACGCGATCAGCTCGATGTGGTCTTCCTGGCGGCGATTCTCGGCGGCGATGGCGGCCCAGAGGTCGGGATCGGCCTGGGCGAGGGTCAGGGAGCGATGGAACATGGGTTCTTTGCGGGCGGGGACGGGGGAATGGGAATTCTAGCACCCCGTCGCCTGACGCTTGGTCCGGACCTTCGCGCCAAAGTCCCCGTCCCGTCCTCGCGCCGCCAAGCTCGATCGCGCGCGGCAGCACGGCGCAAAAAAGCGCTGCCGATATCCGCGTTCCCGCCTATAATCGCCGCGGGGTCGCCGCAAGCCAGTGCCGCAACGAAAGGCGCAGCGACCGGCTCTCATGCCCGGCTTACGCGGCCGCGGTGGCCGCACATTCTAGGGAGGAATTGTGGATGCTCTTGCTAGCCTTTTCGCGGGCAGTCGATCGCCTGAGCGAGATCGTCGGCAAGACCGTGATGTGGCTGATCCTGATCGTCGTCATCATCAGCGCCGGCAATGCCGTCGTCCGCTATGCGTTCGACTGGAGTTCGAACGCGTTGCTCGAGATCCAGTGGTACCTGTTCTCGGCAATCTTCCTTCTTATGGCGGGCTACGTGCTCAAGAAGAACGAGCACATCCGCATCGACGTGATCGCCGGCCGCACCTCGGCGCGCACGCAGAACTGGATCGACGTCTTCGGTTTCGTCGTCTTCCTGCTGCCAATGGTGATCCTGATCATGTGGCTGTCGTGGCCGGTGTTCACGAACGCGCTGGACCTCCGGCGAGACTTCCCCGAACCCCGGTGGCCTCATCCGCTGGCCGGTCCGCCTGCTGATGCCGGTCGGATTCTTCCTGCTGCTGCTGCAGGGGTTCTCCGAACTCTTTAAGCGCGTCGCCTTCCTGACCGGACGCGGGATCCAATCCGCTGGACAAGGTCAAGGCGCCGAGCGCCGAGGAACTGTTGGCGGAGGAAATCAGAAAACACCAGGTGGCGCCGGAGGTCGCCGATATCGTCGGGATGAACCGGGACATGGTGGACGAAAGCAGCACGCAAGGAGATCGGAAATGACCGCGTTTCTCATCGCCAACATGGCGCCGATCATTTTCGCGTCACTGGTGTTCTTCCTGTTGCTGGGCTTCCCCGTCGCCTTCTCGCTCGCCGCCAACGGCATCATCTTCGGCTGGATCGGCATCGAGCTGGGCCTGTTCAACCCGGTGTTCTTCCAGGCGCTTCCGGAGCGGATCTTCGGCGGCATCATGAACAACGACACGCTGCTCGCGATCCCGTTCTTCACCTTCATGGGGTTGATACTCGAGCGATCGGGGATGGCCGAGGATCTGCTCGACACCATCGGCCAGCTGTTCGGCCCGGTGCGCGGCGGCATCGCCTATGCGGTTGTTCTCGTCGGTGCGATGCTGGCGGCAACCACCGGCGTCGTCGCCGCGTCGGTCATCTCGATGGGGCTGATCTCGCTGCCGATCATGCTGCGCTACGGCTACGACCGGCGGCTTGCCTCCGGCGTGATCGCGGCGTCGGGTACGCTGGCGCAGATCATCCCGCCCTCGCTGGTGCTGATCATCATGGCCGACCAGCTCGGCAAGTCGGTCGGCGACATGTACAAGGGCGCGTTCATCCCCGGTTTCGTGCTGGCGTGCCTCTACATGGCTTACGTCACTCGGCTGCACGATCTTCAAGCCGCAATGGGCGCCGGCGCTGCCGCCCGAGGCGCGCGTTTTCCGCGAACCCAACGGCAAGTCAGGCGGCGCGTCGCTGCTGGTGCTGACCGTGCTTTCGGTCTCTGCCTCCTGGGCGTTTGCCCGGTTCTACCTCCGCGCCGACCGTGCGCTCGACGAAGTCATCGTCATCACGATGCTGTTCGGCATCGGCTTCGCTTTCGTGCTGGCCATGATCAGCCGGGTGCTGAAGCTCAACCTGCTGTCGGGGATGGCGCAGAAGGTCACTTTCGTGCTGATTCCCCCGCTGGCGCTCATCTTCCTGGTCCTTGGGACGATCTTCCTCGGCGTCGCGACGCCGACCGAGGGCGGGGCGATGGGCGCCACGGGTGCGGTGCTGATGGCGCTGGTGCGCAGGCGCCTGTCGTGGTCGCTGCTGAAGCAGGCGATGGACAGCACCGCCAAGCTGACCACTTTCGTCGTGTTCATCCTGGTCGGCGCGCGCGTGTTCAGCCTCACCTTTTACGGTGTCGATGGCCACAAATGGGTCGAGCACCTGCTGACCGGCCTGCCCGGCGGCCAGGTCGGTTTCCTGATCGTCGTCAACATCCTGGTCTTCGTGCTGGCGTTCTTCCTCGATTTCTTCGAGCTGTCGTTCATCATCGTGCCGCTGCTGGGTCCGGTCGCCGAGAAGCTCGGCATCGACCTGATCTGGTTCGGCGTGCTGCTGGCGGTGAACATGCAGACGTCGTTCATGCACCCGCCGTTCGGCTTCGCGCTCTTCTACCTGCGCTCGGTGGCGCCGTCGCTGCCGTTCAGGGACGCGCACAGCGGCAAGATGACACCACCCGTCACCACCGGGCAGATCTACTGGGGCGCGATACCGTTCGTCATCATCCAGTGCGTCATGGTCGGCCTGATCATCGCCTTCCCGGCGATCGTGGCCTACGACAAGCCGGAGGCCGAAGGCTCGCGCCCGACCGTCGACCTGCAGCAGATGCTGAAGGACGATGCCAAGAGCACCGAAGGCGGTTTCGGTGTTGCGCCGCCCACGACGCAGCAGCAGGATGACGACGCGCTGATGAAGTCGCTGCAACAGAGCAAGTAGCCGCACGGGCGCAGCCGATCCGCCGGTCGACCCGAACTCGGGGTTCGGGCGACGGCCTCAGCCGGTGGCAGTCGAACAAAAGCCCCGCGGGCAGTACCCGCGGGGCTTTTGTCTGGAGCGACTGCGGCGTTACTTGATGTGCTGCTGCAGGAACTGGTCCATGCGCAACTCGGCGACGCTGAACCACTGGTTCTGCGTCTTCTGGTACGCGAGATACGCGTCGTAGACCTTCTTGAACGCCGGGTTCTTGGCGGACTCGTCGGCGTACAGCGCAACCGCTGCCTTGTACGCGGCCTCCATGATCTCGTTCGAGTAGCCGCGCAGTTGAACGCCGTTCTGGATCAGGCGCCGCAGCGCCGGCGGGTTCAGGTTGTCGTAGTCGGCCATCATGGTCACGTTCGCCTCGTACGCCGCCGCCTGGAAGATCTCCTTGTACTCGACCGGCAGCGCGTCCCACGCCTTCTTGTTGACGAAGAAGTGAATGGCCGGGCCCGGTTCCCACCAACCCGGGTAATAGTAGAATTTGGCGACCTTGTAGAAGCCGAGCTTCTCGTCGTCATACGGCCCGACCCATTCGGCGGCGTCGATGGTGCCCTTTTCCAGCGCCGGATAGATGTCGGAGCCGGGAATCTGCTGCGTCACCATCCCGAGCGTCGTCCATACCGCACCGCCCAGGCCGGCGATGCGCATTTTCACGCCCTTGACGTCGGCAAGTGTCTTGATTTCCTTGCGGAACCAGCCGCCCATCTGTACGCCGGTGTTGCCGCCCAGGAAGGAGACGACGTTGTAGTTGCTGTAGAACTCGTCGAGCAGTTTCTGGCCGCCGCCCCTGTATACCCAGGCGTTGAGCTGCCGCGCATTCAGGCCGAACGGTACCGACGTGCCGAAACCGAAGGTCTTGTCCTTGCCGACAAAGTAATACGAGCAGGTGTGGCAGCACTCGACGGTGCCGTTCTGCACCACGTCCAGCGCCTGGCCGCCCGGCGCGATTTCGCCGGAAGCGAACACCTGGATCTGGAACTTGCCGCCGGTCATCGCGGCCACGCGCTTGGCCAGCGTTTCGGCGCCACCGTAGATGGTGTCGAGGCTCTTGGGAAAGCTCGACGTGATGCGCCACTTGACTTCCGCGCCTGAGAGAGCGGGAGCGGCGGGAGCCGCGGGAGCCGCGGGGGTCGCCGAGGCCGCCGGCGCCGCCGGTGCCGCGGGAGCAGGCGTAGGAGCGGCGGTTTTCTTGGGTGCCTCTTCTGTCTTGCTACACGCAACCAGCGCGCCCGCCGCTGCCGCCGCACCCGCCTTGATTATGAAAGAACGACGTTCCATGCATTGCCTCCTGGTTAGTGTTGATGTCGGAAAAGCCGACGGACTACACGGTCGGCAAGCTTCTGAGACTTCTCGGACAGGCGCGCGGAAGGCCACCCTCCCAATTGCTTGACAACGTGTGATTTTATCCGAATTTCCGGCCGCTTGTCGCGCAGAATTCGTCGTCCGCGTGTCGCACCGACACACGCAGCCGGCCAACCTGCCGAACGGCGCGCAAGCGGACGATCCGAATCACTTCCGCGCCGCCGACCCCAGCGTGAGAATCGCCGCGTGCATGAAGCCGTGGCTGCGCGCGTCCGACAGCCCGAACGCGCGAATCTGCTCGTCACGAAAGCTCTTCCATCCGGGATGGATCTTCCGGAATTCGTCGCTGCCGGCCATGGCCTCGCCGTACACCTCCTCGGCGGCCAGGAACCCGGCCTTCGCGATCTCCTGCGGCAACGGGCGCAATTGCACGCCGTTGGCCAGCAGCGCGCGCAACGCCCGCGGATTGAGCGCATCGTACTTCGACCGCACATCGACACCGGCCGCGACGCACGCTGCCTCGAACGCGGCCTGGTACGCCTTCGGCAATGCGGACCACGCCTGCAGATTGACGAGCACGGCAAGCTGGTTGCCGTCCCCCGCCCAGAACGGGTAGTAGTAGTACTTGGCAATCTTGTAGAAACCCTGCTTCTCGTCGTCGTAGGGGCCGATCCATTCGGTGGCGTCGATGCGCCCCGCCTCCAGCGACGCGTTGAGGTCACGGTCGGCGACCTGCTGCGGCACGACCCCGAGCCGCGCAAGAACGGCGGCCCCGAAGCCGCTGCTGCGCATCCTGAGGCCCGTGAGATCGGTCGCCGATTTCACCTCCCGGCGAAACCACCCGCCCATCTGCACCCCGGTGCCGCCCGCGGGGAAGCCGATGACGTTGTAGCGCTTCAACGCGCTGCGCAAGAGCTGCAGCCCGCCGCCGTGGACCATCCATGCGTCCTGCTGGCGGGCGGTCATCCCGTAGGGCATCGCGCCGAAAAACGCGAACACGGGATCGCGATCAAAGAAGGTGTTGGCTTCGGCATGACAGGACTCGAGCGACCCGTCGCGCACCGCGTCGAGGAGCTGCGCACCGGGAACGATCTCGTCCCGGGAAAAGACCTGGATCCGGAACTTGCCGTCGGTCATCGCAGCGAGGCGCTCGGCCATGGCAACGACGCCACCGAAGACGACGTCAAGGCTCTTGGGGAAGCTCGACTGCAGGCGCCATTTGACCTCGGGCAGGGCTTGCGCGAAGGCCGGTGGCGCGAGCGCGCCGAGCGCGGCGCCGGCACCGGCACCGGCATGCTGCAGAAACCTACGACGTTGCACGGTGCCCTCCAGGCGAGCGACTCGGCAGGCCCGCGTCGCGGCCGCTCAAGGCGTCAGCTTGCGGACGGCTGAAAACAGCGTCCACGCCCAACCCGCCTGCCGCTCGAGCGTCTGCGTGAACCGGATCAGGTAGCGGGCGTTGCCGGTGTCGAGCTCGACCATCGTGCCGGTGACGAATTTCTCCTCCGGACCGATGAGGCTGCGCTGCGAGGCTTGGCGGTTTTCCGGGTGCGCCGGCAGATAGATGCCGAAGAACGGCCGGTCGCCGCCGCCCTTGCCGCTGGCGGCGGGCGTCATCCAGCCACGAAGCAGCACGCGCACCAGGCGACGGGCGATGATCTCGACCCCGACGGTCACCTCGTCGACCTGGTGGCGTTGCATGCGCCTGACGACCGCCAATGCCCAGGCGTCGTTCTCACGGATCGCCAGGATCTCGCCCAGCTTTTGCGGCGCCTCGTTGGCGGCGCACGCGAGGCGGCAGCCGGTCTCGCTTCGATCGACCATCTTCCACATGCCGCCGCGGACCCGGCGCGCCACCGATTCCGGATTTGCGTTGGGGCCCATCATCTGCGTGACTTCGTCGAAGCTTGCGCTGACCCCCGGCGTGCGCGCGGCTTCGGGGAGGCGCTCGATTTCGGCGATCGCGCGGCTCGCCGCATTCAAACCCGCGACCACACGAACCTCGTTTTCGGTGGCGAAGCGCGGCGCCCGCGGCGCTTGCGCAATGGCCTCGGGGCCGAACAGCGACGCGAGCCGCATCAGCAGCAGCCGCTGCTCGCGCACGGGCAGTTCGTCGGGCTTCACCGCGCCATCGTCCTGCTCGGGCAGCCAGCGCATGCGCTCGACCACGCGGCCGTACACCGGGCCGGTGTCCAGAAAGAGGATCCGCCCTCCGGCAGACGGCTTTTCCTGACGCCGCAAGCCGCGCGAGCCGGTGAGGTCGACGAAGAAACTCGCGCCGGTCCCCGGCGGCGGAATCAGCGTCAGCGATGGCGACCAGTCCTCGATCTGCCGTGCTACCCACTCGACCTGATCGGGCGTGAAATTGCCGGAGTCGAGGCGCATCAACAGCAGCGCCTGCAGATACTCCTGCTCGACGCAGACGCCGGGACGCGAGAACGTGCCGGC
This sequence comes from uncultured beta proteobacterium, assembly GCA_963709525.1. Taxonomy (GTDB): domain Bacteria; phylum Pseudomonadota; class Gammaproteobacteria; order Burkholderiales; family Casimicrobiaceae; genus CAIWHR01. The sequence goes on along the minus strand of CAVPXB010000016.1, from coordinate 73,061 downwards.
GCCGAACATGAGTTGTTCGCGCTGCCAGCCGCGCATGCGGGCGAATTCGTAGAGTTCGTGGAACTCGCGCCACTGTGCCGGAATCCAGTGACCGTAGCGGAACAGGCGGAACTTGCCGTCGAGCCCCTTGAAATGCGCGAGCCTTACCAGCACCCAGGGCAGAACGGCACGCCAGCGCTTGTTGTCTGCGCTCGGATAGCCCGCCTTCAGGCCCTGGTTGTACGCCGACGTAAACGCCTTGACGAGATCGAACACGGCGTGCCAGAGCCGGGATTCGACCGCCGAGCTTTTCTGGTAGTTGCGCGTGTACTGGGCGACGAGCTGCTCGATGATCGGCTCGAGCCTGGCATCGATCTTGAGCAGCGCTTCGACCTGCGCCGGGCCGACCTCGGTGCGCACGCCCGGGAACGCGGTGACGAGGTCGAGCGCCTCTGTTTGCACCGCCATGATGTCGCTGCTCGGCAGCGCGGCAATCCACTGGTCCGCATTGGCCACATTGCGCAACGGATCGTTGAGCGAGCGGAGCCATTTGAAAGCGGGCTGAAGCATGATCGGCGCGATTCGTCGGGCGTCGAAGCTTATCTGCCGGCGACCATCATCCGGCCGATCAGCATCGAGCCCACGTGCCGCGCACCGCGGCGGTCGACGTCGCTGCCGATGGCCACGATGTCGCGGTACATGTCGCGCAGGTTGCCGGCAATCGTGATTTCTTCGACGGGGTAGGCGAGCTCGCCCCCTTCGACCCAGAATCCCGCGGCACCGCGGGAGAAGTCGCCGGTCACCGGGTTCACGCCCTGCCCCAACTGCTCGGTGACGAACAGGCCTCGGCCCATGCGCCGCAGCAGCGCCGGCAGATCGTCGCTCCCGTGCGTCACGACGAGATTGTGCGCGCCGCCCGCGTTTCCGGTGGATTCCATGCCGAGCTTGCGCGCGGAATAGCTGCCCAGGAAATAGCCTTCGACCACGCCGTCGCGCACGACGTCGCGCGGCCGCGTCGCCACGCCTTCGTTGTCGAAAGGCGCGCTGCCGCGGCCCCGCGGCGTATGCGGCTCCTCCCGAATCGAAACGTCGGGCGAAAACACCGTCGACCCCAGCGAGTCCTGCAGGAACGATGACTTGCGGTACAGCGAACCGCCGGAGACCGCGCCGACGAAGAAGCCGATGAGATCGCCCGCTTCGGGCGCCTCGAAGAGGACCGGGCACTCGAGGGTTCCCAGTTGCCGCGCATTGAGCCGCCGCGCGGTGCGCTCGCCGGCAATGCGTCCGACCACCGCGGCCGACTCCAGATCGCCGGGCGCGCGCGCCGCCGTGTACCAGTAGTCGCGCTGCATGCCGGCGTCATCCTCGCCGATGACCGAGCAATCGATGTGATGGCGCGAGCTGCGATAGCCGCCCATGAATCCCAGCGAGTTGGCGTAGACGAACTCGCCTTCGTTGCAGGCGACGGTCGAGCCCTCGGTGTTGGTGTGCCGGCGATCGACGGCCAGCGCCGCGGCCTCGGCCTCGCATCCCAGCGCAATGGCCGCATCGACCGGGAGATCCCAGGGATGGTACAGATCGAGATCGGGAATGTCGCGGGCGAGGCGCGCCGGGTCGGCGAGTCCCGACGCCGGGTCCTCCGCCGTGTAGCGTGCAATCGCGAGCGCCTTGTCGACGCTCGCGCGGATGGCATCGTCGGAAAAATCGGCGGTGCTCGCGTGGCCGCGACGTTGTCCCAGGAACACCGTGACGCCGATGCTCTTGTCACGGTTGTAGGCGATGGTCTCCACCTCGGCGCGACGCACGGTGACGCTCTGCCCGACCGCCTGCGACACTTCGGTTTCGGCGGCCGTTGCACCGCCCTGTGCCGCGGCCGCGAGCACGGCGGCTGCGATGCGCTCCAGTTCGGCGCTGGGTAGCGGAAAGCGACCGGCATCGGTGCGCGAGGAAGCAGAAGTCATCGTGTGATTGGGTAGCGTACCGACAGGGAACTCCACAGGGGCATACGGCGACGGAAGCCTGCCTTCCTGACGCGCAACCGCCCTTGACCGCAGCGTCCGGGCGTCTGGGCTATCATAGCAAAGGAGCCCCCCTCGCGCGTATTTCCGTTCCCACGATGGTACCCACCGATTCCCCACCGCTGATTGGCCGCCGGCGCACCCATGATGGGCGTCCATCCACGGCCGCGACGGTCGACCCCGGCGATGCTCCGTCGAAAACCCGGCGCAAGGCCGAGAGTCACGAGCGGCAGGATCTCGGCGAGCAACTGGTCGAACTCGGCACCAGCCGCTTCGAGGAGATCGTCGCCGGGGCAGCGTTGCCGGAACGACTGGTCGAGGCGATCGTCGCCGCGCGCACGATCACGGCGCGGGGCGGCCGCAAGCGCCAGATGCAGTTCATCGGCAAGTTGATGCGCGACGTCGACCCGGCGCCCATCGAACGGCAGCTCGACGCCTGGGCCCAGGGCCACGCCATGGATGCCGCGCGCCAACACGCCCTCGAGCGCTGGCGCGACCGATTGCTGGCCGAGCCCGAGGCGCTCGACGCGCTGGCCGCGCAATACCCTGGCCTGGACCGTCCCCGCTTCCGTTCGCTGATCGCCAGGACCGCGGTCGAGCGCGAGCACGGGGCGCCGCCACGTGCGTACCGCGAGCTGTTTCGCGAGTTGAAGCTGCTGTCAGCGGCCGCCGCCGATCCCCAAACCGAGCCGCACCCGCTCCCATGACACACGCTGCTCCGCTACTCATCGGCCTCGTGTCGATTTCCGACCGCGCTTCGGCCGGCGTCTACGAAGACAAGGGCATCCCGGGACTCACCGAGTGGTTCACGGCGGCGCTCAAATCGCCGTGGCGGATGGAAACGCGCCTGATTCCCGACGAGCAGGCGACCATCGAGCGTACGCTGATCGAACTCGTCGATGCCGCCGGCTGCCATCTCGTGCTGACCACCGGCGGCACCGGCCCCGCGCCGCGCGACGTCACGCCCGAGGCCACGCTGGCCGTCGCGCACAAGGTTCTGCCCGGCTTCGGCGAGGAGATGCGCCGCACGAGTCTAAAATACGTGCCCACGGCGATCCTGTCGCGGCAGGTCGGCGCGGTGCGCGGCAAGGCGCTGATCCTCAACCTTCCCGGCCAACCCAAGGCCATCAAGGAAACGCTGGATGGCGTCTTCCCGGCCGTGCCCTACTGCATCGACCTGATCGGCGGCCCCTACATCGAGACCCACGACGCGATCTGCAAGGCGTTCCGGCCCAAATCAGCGCTGCGCTGAGCCTTCACCGCTCATCCTGAGCCCCTACTGACCCGTTCGTCCTGAGCGTGTCGAAGGAAGCTTGTCGAAGGAAGCTTTGTCGAAGGAAGCTTGTCGAAGGATCGTCCTGAACTCCTACCCCCGTTCGTCCTGAGCTTGTCGAAGGAAGCTTGTCGAAGGAAGCTTGTCGATGGGGCTTCGATATCCTCAGACGACGTCGTCGCGCAGCAACGCGATTCGCGGCGCCGGGTCCTGGCGGAAGAACCGTGCGAACTGCTCGTACACGCGCGGGTACTCGTCGCGCAACAACACCGGGTCGGCAAAGAAAACCTCAGCGAGGACGGCAAAGAATTCGGCCGGGTTCTCGGCGGCATAGGGATCGATGTGCGTGTGCCGGCCGAGTTTGACGCGGGTCGCGAAGTGCTCGTAGCCGGCGCGCAGCGTGTCTTCCCAAACGCGCGCCGACAGGTCGGGCGGCAGCGGCGGGCAGCCATTCGCGTCGCCACTTCTCATGTCGAGCTTGTGCGCGAATTCGTGAATGACGAGGTTCATGCCGGTGGCGTCCCAATCGGCGCTCGCCTCGACATCGGGCCAGGACAGCATGACCGGCCCATGCGGCATCGCCTCCCCGGCAAGCGGACCTTCCTGCCGGTGGACAACGCCGGCGTCGTCCTGCCATTCCCAGCCCGGATAGAACTCGTCCGGGTAGACGATGATGTTCTCGAAGCCGTCGTACCAGGAGAGGTCGAGATTGAGGATCAGCACGCACGCCTGCAGGGCGATGATCACGCGCTGCAGCGGCGTCACCGCATGCCCGCGCGCGCCGACGATCGCCTTGGCGTGGAGAAACAGCACCACCAGGTTGCGCAGTCGCGCGAACTCGTCTTCGGTGTAGATGGCGAGGAAGGGCTGCGCCTCCAGCGCCTCGCGCCACAGCGCCTCGGGAATCGCCGACTTTGAAAGCACGCGCTCGCGCCGCCATCGTCGAAACCGCTCGAACACCGCTGGTACCCCTGTCCTATTGATCCGGCACAGCTATTTGTCTAGCGCTGAGCCGGTTCCGGTTTCCGTTCGGGCTGAGCCGGTTCCGGTTTCCGTTCGGGCTGAGCCTGTTCCGAAGCCCTTCGACGCGCTTCCTTCGACAAGCTCAGGACGAACGGTAGAATTCGACGCGCTTCCTTCGACAAGCTCAGAACGAACGGTTCAATCACATTCATGCCGGATCATCAGCGCTTGTCGGCACCGGCATCGGGCAGCAGAGAGTCGCTGCTGCCGACCAGTCGCACCGCCTCGTGCTCCGGCAGCGACTCGACCTCGCGCAGGTGCCGCTCGATGGCGCGGGTTCGCACGCCGGCGTCCTCGATGGTCCGGCTCGCCTGGTCGATCTTGTCCTTGGTCCTCGCCAGGATCTCGCCGAAGCGGTGGAACTCGGTCTTCACCGCCGCCAGCACCTTCCATACCTCGCTCGATCGCTGCTCGATCGCCAGCGTGCGGAATCCCATCTGCAGGCTGTTGAGCAACGCAGCGAGGTTCATCGGGCCGGAGAGCAGCACGCGATAGTCGCGCTGCACGGCGTCGGCGAAACCGGGACGCGCCATCATCTCGGCGTACAGGCCTTCGGTGGGAACGAACAGGATCGCAAAGTCGGTGGTGTGCGGCGGCTCGACGTACTTGTCGCGGATCTTCCTCGCTTCGGCGCGGAAGAAGTCGTCGAGCGTCTTGCGGCAGGCGTCGGCGGCGACGAGATCGGCGCGCTCCAGCGCATCCTGCAGGCGCTGCCAGTGATCGAGCGGAAACTTGGCGTCGATGGGCAGCCAGCAGGGGGCCCCGCCCTCCTTCTTGCCCGGCAGGCGAATCGCGAACTCGACGCGCTCGCCGCTCTTCGGCCGCGTCTCGACATTGGTGTCGTATTGCTGCGGTGTCAGCATTTCGGCGAGCAGCGTCGCGAGCTGCACCTCGCCCCAGCCGCCGCGCGTCTTGACGTTGGCCAGCACGCGCTTGAGATCGCCCACGCCCGCAGCCAGCACCTGCATCTCGCCCAGCCCCTTGTGCACCTGCTCCAGGCGGTCCGACACGTGCTTGAACGAAGCCCCCAGTCGTTGCTCGAGGGTCACCTGCAGTTTTTCGTCGACGGTGGTGCGCATTTCGTCGAGCTTCTTCGCGTTCTCGAGGCGCAGCACGTCGAGCCGTTGCTCGACGGTGATCCGCACCGCTTCCAGCCGCTCGTGCTGGACGCGGGTGAGTTCCGCCAGGCGTTCGCCGAAGCGCTGCATCTCTTCGCCCTGCAGCGACGCCATGGCGGCGAGTTGCTGCTGCATCGTCTGCCCGAATCGGGCGAGGTTGGAGGCGAGTTCGGCGCGTGCAGCGGCGGCCGCCGTGGCGCTCTCGCCGCGGGCGGTCGCGAGATCCCCGCGCACATCCCGCTCGAGATTGGACGACTGCGACGCGAGTGCCTCGACGCGCACGCGCAGCTCGGCCGAGTCGCGCGCAGCGGCGTCGCGCGCGGCCACCAGTGCCGCGAGCCGCGATCCGGCCCACGCCAGCAACGCCACCAGCACCAGCGTGCACAGCAATGCAACGACCATCAGCAGCGTGGTGTCGGTCATCGTCTAAGAATTGGGGTCAGATACGATTTCCAACCGGTTATCCAGGAGACCATCGGATGCGCCGGAAATCGTATCTGACCCCAACTTGGACCCCAATTTCTCACGCCGCTTCGCGCGACGCCTTCTTGCGCTCGTGTTCCTTGAGGTGGCGCTTGCGGATGCGGATCGAATGCGGCGTGACCTCGACCAACTCGTCGTCGGCGATGAACTCGACGGCGTACTCGAGGTTGAGCTCGATCGGCGGCACCAGGCGCACCGCCTCGTCGGTGCCGGAGGCGCGGACGTTGGTGAGCTGCTTGCCCTTGATCGGGTTGACGACCAGGTCGTTGTCGCGGCTGTGAATGCCGATCACCATGCCTTCGTACAGCTTGTCCCCCGGCGAGACGAACATCCGGCCGCGCTCCTGCAGCTTCCACAGCGCATACGCGACCGCGTCGCCGTCCTCCTGCGAGATCAGCACGCCGTTGCGACGGTCGGGGATTTCGCCCTTTACCGGCGCGTAGCCGTCGAAGACGTGGCTCATCAGGCCGGTGCCGCGGGTGAGATTCATGAACTCGCCCTGAAACCCGATCAGGCCGCGCGCGGGAATCCGGTATTCGAGCCGCGCGCGGCCACGGCTGTCCGATTCCATGTTCGTGAGCTCACCGCGGCGTGGACCCAGCGCTTCCATCACCGCGCCCTGGTGCTGTTCCTCGACATCGACCGACAGCGCCTCGTACGGCTCGCAGGTGACGCCCTCGACCTCCCGCAGCACCACGCGCGGACGCGAGACCGCAAGCTCGAAGCCCTCGCGCCGCATGTTCTCGATCAGGATGGTGAGGTGCAACTCGCCCCGGCCGGACACCAGAAAGGCGTCGGTATCGCCGGTCTCGTCGACCCGCAACGCCATGTTGGTGAGGCGCTCCTTGATCAGTCGCTCGCGCAGGTTGCGCGAGGTCACGTACTTGCCCTCGCGTCCGGCCAGCGGCGAGGTGTTGACCTGGAAGTACATCGACAGCGTCGGCTCGTCGACCAGGATCGGCGGCAGCGCTTCCGGGGTGTCGATCGCGGCCAGCGTGGTGCCTATCGACAGGTCATCTACACCGGTGACGAGCACGATGTCGCCGGCGTCGGCAACCGTCACCGGCACCCGCTCCATCCCCGAGAAGGCGAACAGCTGGCCGACCTTGCCGATCGGAGCGATCTGCCCCTCGGCCAGCGGGCCGTGGAGGATCGCGACCTGCTGCCCCGCGGCCAGTCGCCCGCGACGGACGCGGCCGATGCCCAGTCGGCCGACGTAGCTCGAGTAGTCGAGCGCACTCACCTGGAACTGCAGCGGTCCGTCGACATCGGTGACCGGCGGCGGCACGCTGGCGAGGATGGTTTCGAACAGCGGCCGCATGTTGGCGCCGGACCCCGGCAGGTGGGCCTTGGCCACCTCGACGTCGAGCGTCGCCCAGCCGTTCAGCGCCGACGCGTAGACGACCGGGAAATCGAGCTGGCGCTCGTTGGCGCCCAGCTTGTCGAACAGTTCGAAGGTCTGGTTGACGACCCACTCGGGACGCGAGCCGGGCCGGTCCACCTTGTTGATGACGACGATCGGCTGCAACCCCTGCTGCAGCGCCTTCATGGTGACGAAGCGGGTCTGCGGCATCGGTCCCTCGACGGCGTCGACCAGCAGCAGCACGCCGTCGACCATGCCCAGCACGCGCTCGACCTCGCCGCCGAAATCGGCGTGCCCCGGCGTATCGACGATGTTGATCTTGGTGTCGCCATAGATGATCGAGCAGTTCTTGGCCAGGATCGTGATGCCGCGCTCGCGCTCGAGATCGTTGCTGTCCATCATGCGCTCGCCGATATGCTGGTGCTTGGCGAAGGTGCCGGCCTGCACCAGCAGCTTGTCGACGAGCGTCGTCTTGCCGTGGTCGACGTGGGCGATGATGGCGATATTGCGCAGGGCGGCGGGGCGGGTCGTCATGGTGGGGAGAGGCTCGTAAGGGGCCGCAAGACCTGGGCGGTGGGCAACCCGAAATTATACCCCGATAAGGGGCGTCGCCGCCAGAAATATTTCGCCAAATCCGAAACTTAGGCTATAATCCGCACTCGGGCGGCCGTTCCGGTCACCGCCCAACTCGCTGCGAACCGGCAAATGTCCGCGACACCCTTCCCGGTGCCGTCACGGGTCTGCCCTCCTACGTTCCGCAAGCGCCTTTCCAGACTTCCGCAGCCTGGACCGGAAATCCCGCAGGGGATGGGCCGCGTCCAGGAGTTGCAATGCACGCATCGAGCTTCGACGAGCTCGGCCTGCGGCCCGAATTGTTGCGGGCCGTGGCCGAAGCCGGCTATACCATTCCCACGCCCATCCAGGCGCAGGCGATCCCCGTGATCATGGCGGGCCGCGACGTCATGGGCGGCGCGCAGACCGGCACCGGCAAGACCGCGGGCTTCGCGCTGCCGATCCTCGAGAAGCTGGCCCCGATGGCCAACACCAGCCCGTCGCCGGCGCGGCATCCGGTGCGCGCACTGATCCTCACGCCGACGCGCGAACTCGCGATCCAGGTCGAGGAAGCGGTCCGCACCTACGCCAAGTACACCAACCTGCGCTCGACGGTGGTCTACGGCGGCGTCGACATCAAGCAGCAACTCGCCATCGTGCGGGCCGGCGTCGAGATCCTCGTCGCCACGCCCGGCCGGCTGCTCGACCACATCGAGCACAAGAGCGTCTATCTCGGGCAGGTCGAGATCTTCGTCCTCGACGAGGCCGACCGCATGCTCGACATGGGCTTCATTCCCGACATCAAGCGCATCATGGCGCTGCTCCCCGTCACGGCCAAGCGGCAGAACCTGCTGTTCTCCGCCACCTTCTCCGGCGAAATCAAGAAGCTCGCCGACGCCCTGCTCAACGCGCCGCAGCTGATCGAGGTCGCCAAGCGCAACACCGCCGCGGACACCGTGTCCCAATGCGCGTACCGGGTGGCGAGCGACGCCAAGCGCGGCCTGCTCGAGCACCTCGTGCGCTCGCGCAATCTCAACCAGGTGCTCTGCTTCGTGCGCACCAAGCACGGTGCGTCGCGGCTGGCGCGCCAACTGGAAAAAGACGGTCTCATCACGTCGGCGATCCACGGCGACAAGGACCAGAAAGCGCGGCTCGAGGCGCTCGAGGCGTTCAAGGAAGGCAAGCTGCAGGTGCTGGTCGCCACCGACGTCGCTGCGCGCGGCCTCGACATCGACGACCTGCCGCTGGTCGTCAACTACGAAATGCCGTACGTGCCCGAAGACTACATCCACCGCATCGGCCGTACCGGGCGCGCAGGCCTTTCCGGCGAGGCGATTTCGTTCGTTGCCCCGGAGGAGGAGCGCCTTCTCGCCGAGGTCGAGCGCCTGTTGAAGAAGGCGGTGCCGATCGTCGTCGCCGGAGGGTTTCGATCCATCGGGCAGCGGCCGGCGCGAGCACAGCGAGCACCGGGAACGCAGCGCACGGCCGGCGCGCACCGCGCACGACGGCGCACGGCCAGCGCGCACCGCGCACGAGCCCCGGGCGCCACGCCCGGATCGACCGCCGCGCGACGATGCACGGCCCGAGCGTCCGCCGCGCGACGATGCACGGCCCGAGCGTCCGCCGCGCGAGGATCCCCGGATCGAACGCGAGCGTGCGTACGCGCTCAATCCCGACCAGCCGCTGCAACAGGACAGCGACGCGGAAACGGGAGAAACACGGATCCCGACCCGTCCGGCGCGGCCGGGCTTCGGCCACGGGCGGCCGGTACCTGCGCTGCTGATGAAGCGGCCCGTCGCTGCCGCCGAACCCGAGAACGTCTGACCCGCCCGCGCGTCCTTCGGCCAGCACGCGGTGACCTCCGTGATCGGCGCGCACCCCGCCACCGTACTCGCGGTGGACGACCTGACGGTGGAGTTCGCCACCACCGAGCGCGTCGTCCAGGCGATTCGCGGCGTCAGCTTTACCGTCGGCAGCGGCGAGACCTTGGCCATCGTCGGCGAATCCGGTTCCGGCAAGTCGGTATCGGCACTGTCGATCATGCGCCTGGTCGAACACGGCGGCGGGCGCGTCACGCGGGGCAGCATCGACTTCACGCGTCCCGACGGAACTCGGCTGGACCTCGTCCGCGCCGACAACGCCACGATGCGCGCGATCCGCGGCGCCGAGATCGCGATGATCTTCCAGGAGCCGATGACCTCGCTCAATCCGGTGTTCACCGTCGGCGAGCAGATCGCCGAATCAGTGCGCCTGCACCAGGGCCGTGATCGGCGCACCGCCGACGCCGAGGCGCTGCGCATGCTCGACCTGGTGCGCATTCCCGAGGCCGCGCAGGTATTGCGCCGCTACCCGCATCAGCTTTCCGGCGGCATGCGCCAGCGCGTGATGATCGCCATGGCGCTGTCCTGCCGCCCGCGCCTCCTGATCGCCGACGAGCCGACGACCGCGCTCGACGTGACCATCCAGGCCCAGATCCTGGCGCTCATCCGGCTGCTGCAGGAAGAGCTCGGGATGGGCGTCATTTTCATCACCCACGACATGGGTGTCGTCGCCGAAGTCGCCGACCGCGTGGTCGTGATGTGGCAGGGCGAAAAGGTCGAGGAAGGCACCGCGGAAGCAATCTTCGCCACCCCGCAGCACCGCTACACGCGTGCCCTTCTTTCGTCGGTGCCCCGGCTGGGTTCGATGCAGGGCACGGACCTGCCGGCCAAGTTCCGGTTGATCGAACTCGACCCCACGAACGCGGCACCCGCCGTCGTTGCTGCGCCAGCGCCCCTGCCTTCCGAAACAGGCGTACCGCTGCCCTCCGAAGCAGGTACGCCGCTGCTGCGCGTGCGCGGCCTCACCACCCGCTTCGACCTGCGCGCCGGACTATTCAATCGTGTCCGCCGCCGCGTGCACGCCGTCGAGCGCGTCGACTTCGACCTCTCCGCCGGCGAGACGTTGGCGCTGGTCGGCGAATCGGGCTGCGGCAAGTCGACCACCGGGCGCTCGCTGCTGCGCCTGGTCGACATCACCGCCGGCAGCATCGAGTTCGGCGGCCGCGACATCGCGCAGCTCGCCAGATCCGACGTGCGTCCCGTACGGCGCGACATCCAGATGATTTTCCAGGATCCGTTCGCCTCGCTCGATCCGCGGCTCACCGTCGGTTTTTCCATCGCCGAACCACTCTACGTGCACGGCGTCGCACGCGGCAGCGAAGCGCAGGATCGCGTCGCGTCGCTGCTGGCGCACGTGGGTCTGTCGCCCGATCACGCGCAGCGTTATCCGCACGAGTTCTCCGGCGGTCAGCGGCAGCGCATCGCCATTGCGCGGGCGCTGGCGTTGAACCCCAAGATCATCATCGCCGACGAAGCCGTGTCCGCGCTCGACGTGTCGATACAGGCGCAGATCGTCAACCTGCTCATCGACCTGCAGGACGAGCTCGGCCTGTCCTACCTTTTCATCTCGCACGACATGGCCGTCGTCGAGCGGGTGAGCCACCGCGTGGCGGTCATGTATCTGGGCCAGATCGTCGAGATCGGCCCGCGCCGCGCCGTGTTCGAGAACCCGCAGCACGATTACACCCGCAAGCTGATGGCCGCGGTGCCCGTCGCCGACCCCACCCGCCGCCGACGCAAAAGGGAGTTATCATCGGCGGAAATTCCGAGTCCCGTCCGTGCCGTCGACGACGAACCGCAGATGCTGCCCTTGCGCGAAGTCGCCCCCGGCCACTTCGTGGCCATGCATCCGGTGACGGGCGGGGACTGAGATCCACCTCTTGCTTGGCCCGTCGTTCAATCCTTAGCCTTCTTAGCCTTCTTAGCCTGACGCAGGAGAAACCACGATGAAACCGCTGTTCCGCTCCACGCTGTTGACCGCCGCCGTGCTGGGGCTCATGGCTTCCGCCCCGAGCTTTGCCGCCAAGGATGTGACCTTCGCAGTCGCGTCGACGTTCACGACCACCGACCCCTACGACGCCAACGACACGCTGTCGCAGGCGATGGCCAAGTCGTTCTACGAGGGCCTGTTCGGCTTCGACAAGGACATGAAGCTGATTCCCGTGCTGGCCGACGGCTATGTCGCGAGCTCGGGCGGGCGCGTGTACACGATTAGGCTTAAGAAGGGCGTCAAGTTTCACGACGGTACCGACTTCAAGGCCGATGCTGTGAAGGCGAACTTCGACCGCGTGACCAACCCCGACAACAAGCTGAAGCGCTACGGACTCTACAGCAACATCGCCAATACCGACGTCATCGACGACTACACGGCGCGCATCACGCTGAAGACCCCGTTCTCGGCGTTCATCAACCAGCTCGCCCACCCGAGCGGAGTGATGATCAGCCCGGCCGCGCTCAAGAAATATGGCAACAAGGACATCGCCTTCAACCCGGTCGGCACCGGCCCGTTCAAGTTCGTCGAGTGGAAGGCCACCGACTACCTGAAGGTATCCAAGTTCGACAGCTACTGGAAGAAGGGCCTGCCGAAGGTCGACACCATCACCTGGAAGCCGGTCATTGACAACAACACGCGCGCCGCCGTCATGCAGACCGGCGAGGCGCAGTTCACGTATCCCGTGCCGCCCGAGATGGCGGCCACGCTGAAGGCCAAGGCCGACCTCAAGGTCGTGGCCGCACCGTCGATCATCCAGCGCTACATGTCGATGAACGTGCTGCAAAAGCCCTTCGACAACCCGAAGGTGCGGCAGGCGATCAACTACGCAATCAACAAGGAGGCGGTGGCCAAGGTGGCGTTCGGCGGCTACGCAACTCCCGGCCGGACGCCATCGTGCCGGAAGGTGTCGAGTACTCGGTGAAGATCGGCGTGTGGCCGCATAACGTGGCCAAGGCGAAGGCGCTGCTGGCCGAGGCCGGTTACCCGAACGGCTTCGAGACCGAACTGTGGTCGGCGTACAACCACTCGATCGCGCAGAAGGTCACGCAGGTGCTGCAGCAGCAGCTGCAGCAGGTCGGCATCAAGACCAAGATCACGCTGCTCGAAGCCGGCCAGCGCGTCGAGAAGGTCGAGAGCTGGCAGGACCCGAAGACCGCGCCGGTGCGCCTGTACTACGTGGGCTGGTCTTCGTCCACCGGCGAAGCCGACTGGGCGTTGCGCCCGTTGCTTGCGTCCGAGTCGGCGCCGCCGCGGCTGTTCAACACCGCGTACTACAAGAATGACCGCGTCGATGCCGACATCAAGAACGCGCTGCTGACGACCGACAAGGCCGAGAAGGCGAAGCTATACAAGGAAGCGCAGGAGGCGATCTACAAGGACGCGCCGTGGGCGCCGCTGGTCACCGAGAAGCTCCTGTCGGCGAACAACAAGAAGCTCTCCGGCGTCTACGCGATGCCCGACGCCTCGTTCAACTTCACCGAGATCAGCCTCAAGTAGACCAGTCCGCGCGCCCGCAGAACTGCGGGGCGCGCCGCGATCGACTAGGGTCAGACGACCGTTTTCGCGAGTTTCGTGTCTGACCCCGCTTTGCCACGCGCATGCTCCAGTACATCGCCAAGCGCCTGCTGGGCCTGATCCCGACGCTGTTGCATGGTCGCGGTGCTGGTATTCATGCTCGTCCACCTGCTGCCGGGTGACCCTGCGCGGCTCGCGGCGGGCCAGGACGCAACGCCCGAGACGGTAGAACTCGTCCGGCAGGACCTCGGCCTCGACAAGCCGCTGCCCGCAGCAGTTCGTCGCGCTTCGTGGCGGGCGCCGTCACGCGGCGACTTCGGCAGGTCGCTGCGCACCAAGCGGCCGGTGGCACCGAGATCGCCGAGCGCTTCGTGCCGACGTTCTGGCTGACGGTGTGCCAGCATGTCGTGGTCGGTCGTCGTCGGCATGGACGATCGGCGTCCTCTCGGCCGTCTGGCGCAATCGCTGGCCCGATCGCGTCGGGCATGACGCTCGCCGTGTCGGGCATCTCGTTCCCGGCATTCGCGCTGGGGATGGTGCTGATGGAGATCTTCGCCGTGCAACTCAACTGGCTGCCCACCGTCGGCGCCGACACGCTGGCGGCACTACATCCTGCCGTCGGTGACGCTGGGCGCGGCGGTGGCGGCGATCATGGCGCGCTTCACGCGCTCGTCGTTCGTCGACATCCTGCAGGAAGACTACATCCGCACCGCGCGCGCCAAGGGACTGCCCGAGAACGCGGTGTCGCCAAGCACGGCCTGCGCAACGCTCTGATCCCCGTGGTCACGATGATGGGCCTGCAATTCGGCTTCCTGCTCGGCGGCTCGATCGTCGTCGAGGTCGTGTTCAACTGGCCGGGCATCGGCCGCCTGCTGGTCGATGCGGTCGGCATGCGCGACTATCCGGTGATCCAGGCGCTGGTGCTGCTGTTCTCGCTCGAGTTCATCCTGATCAACCTGATCGTGGATGTCCTCTACGGGCTCATCAATCCCGACGATCAGGTATCGCTGATGGCCTGCGACCTCCCCCCGATCGCCGCCACCGCCTCCGCCGCAACCGAGCGCGTCCGAACGCCGTGGAGCGAGTTCTGGCGCAAGTTCCGCCGCCAGCACGTCGCGCTCGCCGCCGGCGCGTTCGTGCTGCTGCTTGTCGCTGCTGGCCGTCCTCGCGCCGGCGATCGTCCCCTTCGATGCCGAGAATTTCTTCGACTACGACCGCTCAATGCGCCGCCCGTCGTGGCAGCACTGGTTCGGCGTCGATCCGCTCGGGCGCGACATCTTCAGCCGCATCGTGATGGGCGCGCGCATCTCGCTGACCGCCGGCTTCGTTTCCGTCGCCGTCGGCGCCGTTCATCGGCACGGTGCTGGGCCTCGTCGCCGGCTATTACGAAGGCTGGTGGGACCGCGCGATCATGCGGCTGTGCGACGTGCTGTTCGCGTTTCCCGGCATCCTGCTCGCGATCGGCATCGTCGCCATCCTGGGCAGCGGCATGGCCAACGTCATCATCGCCGTGTCGGTGTTCAGCATTCCGACCTTCGCGCGACTGGTCCGCGGCAACACGCTGTCGCTGAAGCACCTCACCTACATCGAGGCGGCGCGCAGCATCGGCGCCTCCGACGCGACGATCATCCTGCGACACGTGTTCCCCGGCACGGTGTCGGCGGTCGTCGTCTATTTCTCGATGCGCATCGGCACCTCGATCATCACCGCTGCGGCGCTGTCCTTCCTCGGCATGGGCGCGCAGCCGCCCGACGCCCGAATGGGGCGCGATGCTCAACGAGGCGCGCGCCGACATGATGACGGCGCCGCACGTGGCGATCTTTCCGGCGCTGGCGATCTTCGTCACCGTGCTGGCCTTCAACCTGCTGGGCGACGGCCTGCGCGACGCCCTCGACCCCAAGATCGACCAGAAATGAACCCTGTCCCGCACATCGGAGACTTCCCCGCCGGTCCCCGGCAAGCCGATCAGCGACGTGCCTGGCGTCACCGTCGGCCATTGCACGATCGCCACCGGCCCGCTGCAGACGGGCGTCACCGTCGTCTCTCCGCACCTCGCCGATCCGTTCCTGCAGAAGGCTCCCGCCGCCGCGGTCATCATCAACGGTTTCGGCAAGAGCGTGGGCCTGATCCAGCTCAACGAACTCGGCGTGCTGGAAACGCCGATCGCGCTGACCAACACCTTCTCGGTCGGCACCGTCGCCACCGCGCAGATCCGCTCGGCCATCGCCGCCAATCCCGGCATTGCGCGGACGACAACCTCGGTCAATCCGCTGGTCTTCGAATGCAGCGACGCGCTGGCTGTCGGACATGCAGGCGCTCGCCGTCACCGAGCGCGACTACGACACGGCACTGGCGGCGATCGCGCCGGAGTTCGAGCGCGGGTCGGTGGGCGCGGGCCGGGGCATGTCGTGCTTCGGCTTGAAGGGCGGCATCGGCACCGCGTCGCGCCGGCTCGACACCGACCGCCGCACCGGCATGATCGGCGCGCTGGTGCTGGCGAATTTCGGCAAGCTCGAAAGCCTGACCCTCGCCGGCAGGCGAATCGGCCCGGCGCTGGCCGCACGGCTGGAAGGTCACGCTCCGCAGCGTGACCAGGGCTCGGTGATCGTCGTGCTGGCCGATCGACGCGCCGCTCGACCATCGGCAGTTGCGGCGCATCGCGACGCGCGGCGCCGCCGGCATCGCCCGCACCGGCTCCTATTACGGTCACGGCAGCGGCGACATCGTCCTTGCCTTCTCCACCGCCGAGCGCGTCCCCCACGTCGCGGTCGGCAGCGTGCTCATCGCGGCGCTGCCTGGTCGAGTCCGAGCTGGAGACGCTGTTCCGCGCCGCCGCCGACGTCACCGAGCAGGCGATCCTCGATGCGCTGTTTTCCGCCACCTCCGTCACCGGTTTTGCCGGCCACACCCGACATGCACTGACCGACGTCGCGCCCGATTGGGCCAGCTCGGATGACCCTGTCGTCGCGCACTGCCGCGCCGGCTTCGAAGCCGAAGCAAGCAGCCGACCTTGCCCGCGTTGCCGCTGCACGCAGGGTCTTCGATCGCCACCGACAGCCCGACGCGGCCGCGGCTACGTCATCGCGCAGGCCGCAGATCTTCGACGCGCAGCGCTGGCCGCGTGCGCTCGAAGCGGCGCCGCCCGTCTTTGTGCGCGCGCTTTTCTTCGGCAGCGGACCGCACGCCCTGTTCGATCCCGCCACCACGCGCGGGCGACCCGATCGCGTCGCGCCGCTGGTCGCGCTCGTCGCCGAGATTGCGCCGCGACTGCAGGCTTCCGGGTGTGGAGCACGCGACTCGCGACCACGCCGCATTTGCCGAGCTGCGCGTAGAAATGCCCGACACCAACGACGGCAAGATGCTGTCCGGCGTGTGCCGCGGGATCGAGTTGCCGCTCGCCGGCGAACTGCTGGCCGCGGGCGCGCTGGACGAACTCGACGCCGAAGACAGCCACTCGGCGCTGCCGGCGCTGCACGTGTTCTTCGTCGACGGCGCACAGGCCTACCTCGGCGTCAGCGCGAGCCCCTGGGGCAGTCCGTATGCTATGGGCATTCCCCGGCTGCACTTGCCGCGCGGCGCCCCGTCGCGGTCGACGCTGAAGCTCGCCGAAGCCATCGGAACTTTCATGGGCGACCGTGCGGGAATCTGCTGCACGCGGGAATGAAGGCGGTCGACCTGGGCGCGGCGCCCGGCGGCTGGACGTGGCAACTCGCGCAGCGCGGATTGCGCGTCACCGCCGTCGACAACGGCCCGCTCAAGGGCGCCGTGGCGCAGGATCCGCTGGTCACGCATCTGCGCGTCGACGGGCTCTCGTATCTGCCGCGGCGACCGGTCGACTGGATGGTGTGCGACATCGTCGACCAGCCGTCACGCGTCGCCGCGCTGGTGGCGCGCTGGATCGGCGAGGGCCACGCGCGGCGCTCGATCTTCAACCTCAAGCTGCCGATGAAAAAGCGCTACGACGAGATGCTGCGCTGCCGATTGATCATCGACGATACGCTGTCGCGAACACGCGCGCGGCATCGGCTTCAACTGCGCCAGCTCTACCACGACCGCGAGGAAATCACCGGCTTCGTCGAGCGCATCGAGTGACGCTCGCCACGCCTGCGAACCGTCATTCGTCGGCGACGAGGCCCAGCCGCTTGTACGTCGGCCGCATCGCTGCGGTGAGCGCCGGCAGGCGGCGCCAGAACCACAGGCCGGCCGCCGCGCAAAGCAGGCCATTGAGCGCGAATGTCACCGGTGCTCCGAACTGCCGCGCCAGCGCACCGGCGGCGAGGTTGCCCAGCGGCGCGACCCCCAGGAAAGCCATGGTGAAGAAGCCCAGCACGCGGCCGCGCAGCCGGTCGTCGACGATCGTCTGCAGGATGGTGTTCGTCGATGCGGCGGCCAGAATCACGCCACCGCCCACGATCGCCATCAACACGAGGCCCAGCGGAAACACGCGCAGGAAGGCGAACGCGGCGAGCGCCAGTCCGCAGGCCGCGACCGCAAGCGCGATCACGCGTCCCAGGCCCACGATCGTCTCCCGACCTGCGAGGTAGAAGGTCGATGCCAGCGCGCCGGCACCCGCCGCCGACAGCAGGTAGCCCAGCGTCTGCGGACCTCCACCATAGATGTCCTTGGCGTAGATCGGCATCAGCGACGAATACGGGCTGATCGTCCACGAAGCGCAAGCGACCAGCAGGATCATCGAGCGCACCGGCACAAAACCGAAGGTGTAACGCGCGCCTTCGTTCCAGTTTTCGAGCCAGCCTCCGGGCGCGGCCTTGCGCACGTGGCGCGGCCAGCGCACCAGCGTGAGCGCCAGCAGCACGGCGAGAAACGACACCGCATTGATCGCGAAGCACACCGCCTCGCTGACGAACGCCAGCAGCACGCCGGCAATCGCCGGGCCGATCACGCGCCCGGCGTTGACCATGAATGAGTTGAGCGCGATCGCGTTGGGCAGATCGGCCCGGTCATCGACCAGGTGCACGTACAGCGTCTGCCGCAGCGGGACATCGAACGCGGAGACCACGCCCATCCAGACCGCCAGCACGACGAGGTGCCAGACTTCGATGCGTTCGAAACCGGTCAACAACGCCAGCACCACCGCCTGCAACAGCAACAGCGTCTGCGTGGTGTACAGGCCCAGACGGCGGTCGACGCGATCGGCGAGGATGCCGGCGAAGGGCCCCAGCACCAGGATGAAGATGTTGGCAGAGAACGCCACGACCCCCAGCAGCCACGCCGACCCGGTCAGGCGATAGACGAGCCAGCCCATCGCCACCTGCTGCAACCAGGTGCCGATCAGCGACAGGCTTTGTCCCGCGAAGTAGACGCGGAAGTTCGCGTGACCCAGCGCGCGAAAGGTGTGCGAGAGGTCGAGTTTCATCGGCCAGGCACCGCGCATCCGCAGCCGGCGGCCCGCGGCATCCGGCGTCCCGCGGCGGTCAAGCCCCGAGCCGCGCCAACTGCTCGCGCAATTGCGACAGCGTGGCGGTGAACCCGGTCAGGCGCACGCGCTCCTGCTCCACGACCGCAGCCGGCGCGCGCGCGACGAAGCCCTCGTTGCCCAGCTTGGCGTTGGCCTTGGCGATCTCGCCCTCCAGCCGCGCGACTTCCTTGCCCAGGCGTTCGCGTTCGGCCGCGACATCGATCTCGATCTTCAGCATCAGCCGGAACGCGCCGACGATTTCCACCGGCGCATCCGATGCGGGCAATTCGGTGACGATCTCCACCGCGGACAGCCTGGCCAGAGGTGCAAGGTACGGCGCGAATCGCTCCAGCGTCGCCGCATCGCCGGCGGCGATCAGCGGCACCCTTTGCGCGGGCGACAGTCCCATTTCGCCACGCAGCGCGCGACAGGCGTTGACGATGCTCTTCTGCAGCGCCATGTCCGCATCTGCGGCGGCGTCGACGCGATCGAAGTTCGCCTTCGGGAACGGTTGCCGCGAAATCGACTCTCCCGCCTTGCCGGCCAGCGGCGCCACCGTCTGCCACAGCTCCTCGGTGATGAAGGGCATGAACGGATGCGCGAGGCGCAGCGTGGCTTCGAGCTCGCGCACCAGCACCGAACGCGTTCCCCGTGCGGCCGCAGCGTCGCCCGCCGCGTCGGCGCGCGCGAGCTGCACCTTGGCGAGCTCGAGGTACCAGTCGCAGTACTCGTCCCAGACGAACTCGTACAGCGCCTTGGCGGCGAGGTCGAAGCGATAGCCTTCGATGTTGGTGGCGATCGCGTGCTTGGCCTGCTGCAACCGGCCGAGCAGCCAGCGGTCGACGAAGGACAGCGTCCTTGGCAGCGACTCGTCGAGACCGACGTCGTGGCCTTCGACGTTCATCAGCACGAAGCGCGTCGCATTCCACAGCTTGTTGCAGAAATTGCGGTAGCCATCGCAACGGTTGAGGTCGAAGTTGAGCGTGCGGCCGAAGGTGGCGAGGCTGGCGAACGTGAAGCGCACCGCATCGGCGCCGAACGACGGAATGCCGTTCGGGAACTGCTTGCGCGTCCGCTTTGCGATCGGCTCGCGCTGCTTCTCCAGCATCAGCCCATAGGTGCGCTTCTCGACCAGCGCGTCCAGCGTGATGCCGTCGATCAGGTCGAGGGGGTCGAGCACATTCCCCTTCGACTTCGACATCTTCTGCCCTTCCTCGTCGCGGACGATGGCGTTGATGTAGACAGTGCGAAACGGCACTTCGCCGGTGAAGTACACCGTCGTCATGATCATCCGCGCGACCCAGAAGAAGATGATGTCGAAGCCGGTGACCAGCACCGACGACGGCAGAAACGTCTCCAGCTCCTTCGTCTGCGCCGGCCAGCCCAGCGTCGAGTGGCACCACAGCGCCGACGAGAACCAGGTGTCGAGCACGTCCGGGTCCTGCTCCAGGCGCTGCGGATCGCGGCCCAGCTTCGCGCGTGCCTTTTCGCGGGCGATGGCCTCGTCGCGGGCGACGTAGACGTTGCCGGCTTCGTCGTACCACGCGGGAATCCGGTGTCCCCACCACAGCTGGCGCGAAATGCACCAGTCCTGGATGTTGTTGATCCAGTGCAGATAGGTCGACAGCCACTCCGCCGGCACGAACTCCACCTTCCCCGGCGCCCCGGTGCGCGGGCTGGGCAGCCCCTGGTCGACCGCAGCGAGGCAGAGGTCCTGAATCGTGCGCCCCGGGAAATGCGGGTGGCCCGCCGGAGCCGGCGTCTTCATCGCCACGAACCACTGGTCGGTCAGCATCGGCTCGACGACCTCGCCGGTGCGCCCGCAGCGCGGCACCACCATCTTGTGCGCCTTTACACTGACCAGCAGTCCCTGTTCTGTCAGGTCGGCGAGCACCGCCTTGCGCGCGACGTAGCGATCGAGGCCGCGGTATTTCGCCGGCGCGTTGTCGTTGATCGTCGCGTCGAGGGCGAGGATCGGGATCGGGGCCAGGCCATGCCGCTGTCCGATCTGCCAGTCGTTGAAATCGTGCGCCGGCGTGATCTTCACGCAGCCGGTGCCGAAGGTCTTGTCGACGTAGCTGTCCGCAATCACCGGGATCGTGCGGCCGGTGAGGGGCAGCGTGACCTGCCGGCCGATCAGCGCGGTGTAGCGCTCGTCGTCGGGATTGACCGCCACCGCAACGTCGCCCAGCATCGTCTCCGGCCGCGTCGTGGCGACCACCAGCGAGCCCGTGCCGTCGACGAAGGGGTAGCGGATCTCCCACAGCTTGCCCTGCTCTTCCTCGCTGTCGACCTCGAGGTCCGACACCGCGGTGCCGAGCTTGGGGTCCCAGTTGACGAGCCGCTTGCCGCGATAGATGAGTCCGTCATCAAACAGGCGAACGAAGGTTTCCAGCACCGCTGCCGACAGTCCCTCGTCCATGGTGAAGCGTTCGCGCGACCAGTCGCCGGAGGTGCCCATGCGCCGCATCTGCCGCGTGATGGTGGAGCCGGATTCCTCCTTCCACGCCCATACCCGCTCGACGAACTTGTCGCGGCCGAGGTCGTGCCGCGACGTGCCTTCGATCTGCAGCTGGTTCTCGACCACGATCTGCGTCGCGATGCCGGCGTGATCGGTGCCGAGCTGCCACAGCGTGTTCGATCCGGTCATCCGGTGGTAGCGGATCAGCAGGTCCATGATCGTCTGCTGGAACGCGTGCCCCATGTGCAGCGTGCCGGTGACGTTGGGCGGCGGCAGCTGGATGCAGAACGACGGCGCGCCGGGCTTGTAGTCCGGCTTGAAATAGCCGCGCGCCTCCCAGATCGGGTACCACTTCTCTTCAATCGAATGCGGCTCGAAGCTTTTGGCGAGTTCCATGGGGGTCGCGGTTCTGCCGGGCCATTGATCCGGCATGAATATGAGTGAACCGTTCGCGCTGAGCTTGTCGAAGGGCTTCGACGGGCTCGGCCCGAACGGTATGTGATACATCCCCGTGCCGGATCAATCGTGCCGACACAGTGCACAAGACCTGAAATTATAGCGGATGGACCCACCCGCCCCGGCGAACGCAGGAGGCCGTCAGTACCCCAAGTGGCGCGCGATCTGATAGAACGCGAAGCTCACGAGCCACGCGAGCAGCACCGACCACGCGACCGACAGCGTGGCATAGGCGCTGCTTTTCGCCTCCGCGCGCAGGGTCGCGATCGTCGACAGGCAGGGCGTGTAGATGAGCGTGAAGAGCATGAAGCTGTACGCCTGCACCCAGTCCATCCTGCCCGCGAGGTCGGCCGCCAGCGCCTGGCCCTCGAGGCCGAAGATCACCGCGAAGGCGCCGATCAGCACCTCCTTGGCGACGAAGCCGAAGATCAGCGCCACGGTCAGGCGCTCGTCGATGCCGATCGGGGCCAGCACCGGCTGGAAAAGCCGGCCGAGCATGCCGGCGAAGGTGTCCGGCCCGCCGGCCGCCGCGCCCGCAGGCAGGTGGGTCAGCAGCCAGATGAGGATGACGCCGCCGACGATGAACTTGGTCGCGCGGCGCAGGAAGTGGCGCACTTCATGCCACGCGCGCAGGCCGATCTGCCGCAGCGTGGGAAAGCGATACGGCGGCAGTTCGAGCACGAAGGGCTCGTCGTTGCGGAAGCGGCCCTTGAACACGACGGCGTGACCAGATCGCCGCGACAAAGCTCATCACGTAGAGCGAGAAGATCACCAGCGGCGCCGCCCGGGCGGTGAAGATCGCCGCGGTGAGGAACAGGAACACCTGCAGCCGCGCCGAGCACAGCGACACCGGGATGATCAGCATCGTCAGCAGGCGCAGGCCGCGCGAGCGCATGATGCGCGTGCCCATCGCCGCCGGCACATTGCAGCCGAAACCCATCAGCATCATCACGAAGCTGCGACCGTCGAGCCCCAGCTTCGCCATCAGCGCATCGGTCAGGAACGCCGCGCGGGACAGGTACCCCGAGTCCTCGACCACGGCCATGAAAAGGAAGAACAGAATGATCAGCGGCACGAACGCGGCGACCGTCACCACGCCGGCCCAGACGCCGTCCAGCGCGAAGCCCCGGAGCCATGCCGGTGCCCCCGAGAACAACGGCACCAGCGCCGCCGCCCGGATGAAGTCGAAGCCCCTTTCCAGGCCGTCCTGCATCGGCTCGCCGAGCCAGAACACGCCCTGGAACACCGCCAGCATCACGAGCGAAGAAGAGCGGCAATCCGAGCCACGGGATGCAGCAGCACGCGATCGATGCGGTCGGTCAGCTGCGCCGGCAGCCGCGTCGGGAATGTCGACTGCCGCGCTCAGCACCGCCTGCGCCGCAGCCTCGATCCGGTCGTCCGCCGCGAGCTGCACGCGCAGCGTGTCCGGGCGCCACCGGCTTGGCGTGCGCGAGTTCGCGCGTCAGCATCGCCATCGCTTCGCCGTAACCCTGCCCGTGCTTCGCCGACAGCAGCGCCACCGGCATCGCGAGCTCGCGCGCCATCACCGCCGCGTCGATGCTGATGCCGAGTTGCCGCGCCTCGTCGGCCATGTTGAGCAACAGCGCGCAGGGCAGTCCCAGCTCGCGCAGCTGCAGCGCCAGTGCCAGCTGGCGATCGATCTGCGCGGCGTTGAGGATGATGGCGACGAGATCGACGCTCGTGTGCTCGATGAAGCGCCGAACGACGCGTTCGTCTTCGGAAAAGCCGTGGAGGTCGTAGATGCCCGGCAGGTCGACGACCTCGACCATGTCGCCGCCCAGCAGGATGCGGGTGGCCAGGAGGTCGACGGTGATCCCCGGCCAGTTGCCGACCCGCGCCGACGCGCCGGTGACGCGATTGAACAAGGTCGACTTGCCGGTATTCGGCATGCCCACCAGAGCGATGCGCTTCATCGACCGACCGGGTCAGCGCGTGACGGTGATCTGGCTGGCTTGGCGACGGCGAAGAATGACGTCGGTGGTGCCGAGCCGCACGTGCAACGGCCCGGCGAGGACGCCTTTGCGAATCAGGCGCACGCGCTGCCCGATGCGAATGCCGAGCGCTGCCAGGCGCGAACGCAGTGCCGTATCGGCGTGGATGGCAGCGACGGTCGCGTCGTCACCGGGGGTCAGGTCATGGAGCGGAATCATGGTCGACTCAATCGCGAATGATTCGCATTATCCACGACTCCGCCCGGCGCGGCAATCCCGAAACCTTGATCCGGCGCAAGCTTCCGGCGGATACAGGTGCAATCCGCGTCCGGCGAATCCGGGCCGACGGGAGGCTACTTCGTGGCGGAGGGAAGCTTGACCACGGGCGCCGGGATCGGCACCGCCGCGGGCGTCGCACTCGCCGCGCCGCGCAACTCGGCATCGGTCAACCGATAGAGGACGCCGGCGGGATCGTCTTTCAGGACGGTGAACCTGCCTTCCATGACGATGGGCTCGAGGCCGTACTTGACGGCGGTTGTCGCCTGCACTTCGACGACCGCATCGGGACCTGCCGGCAGGCAGAACGAGCAATGCGGGGGCACGGCGGTCAACAGGAAGCGCTTCTGCTTGTCGCCCATGTCGAGCGGGATGATGAAACCCTGGACTCTGACCGACTTGCGGTCGAGGGCAAGGATTTCCTTCGAGAACTCGGGGACCATCTTGCCCCCCTGCTTCACCGGCTGGACCTGCGCGAGCGTACGCCACGAAACGACGCCTTCGCGTTCCGGCAACACGGCGGCGCTGTAATCGCTGGCGCTCGGCAGCCCCGCCGGCGGAATGCCCGTGGTGATGGCCACCGCCGGTCCGGTGCACAGAAGCGCGATCGCGACCAACCACTTTGCAACCAGACGCATCGATTCATCCCTCCGCTAGCGTGGCCGCAACATCGAGCCGGTAGGCTCGCCACGCCGGCAACACGGTGGCGATTATACCGGCAGCCAGCGCCAGCGCGACGACCCAGATTTCTTCGCGATGCCAATGCGCCGCACCGGATGCGAGCGACGCCGCGGCAGGCAACCAGTGCCCGACGTTGGCCGCCACGACGTGCGCAGCAGCGAGGCCGAGAACCAGCGCGAGCCCGGTCAACAACAGGCTTTCGAGCAGCAGGACGCCGGCGATGCGCGCGCGCGTCGCCCCGAGGGCGCGCATGATCGCCAGATCGTGCCGTCGTTCCTCGAGCGCCTGTGTCAGCGCCACGAAAAGGCCGAGGGTCGATGCCGCGACGAGCAGCAGTGCGAGCGCGCGGACAACGTCTGCACCGATGCCGAACACGGTGAACAGCCGTGCGGATTCGTAGGCCGGAGACGCCGCCTGCAGCACGGTCTTTTCGTTGATCGCCCGCGGCAGGCTCGCGGCAGCGACGGGGCTCGCATACTTGACCAGCGCGAGCGTGACCTCACGGTCTGCGTGTTCGGCCACCTCCGGATGGACGTCATCCGGATCGGCTTTCTCGTGCGGGCCGTGGTGCGCGTGATCGGCAGCCCCGGAAGCAGCAGGTCGCTGGGCCGCGTCCTGACGATCGTGATCGTCGTGGTTGCCCCCGCCGCCGTGACCATGGGCATCATGGACCGCCCACACGCTTTCGATTCCCGTGAGCACCAGGCGGTCGACGACCGACCCGGTGGCCGCCAGTATTCCCACTACGCGGTAAGGCGCTTCGCCGTGGTCGCCGCCGCCTTCGGCGAGGCCATGCGAACCAGCGAAGGCTCCCCCGAGCGCCAGCCCCGAAACCCGGGCGACCTCGCTGCCCAGCACTGCCTCCATCGGCGCCTGCCACACCGCGCCGGCACCGAGTTTCGTCCCGTAATGTGTCAGCAGCGACGGTTCGGTGCCGACGATCCGATAGCCCCGGAAGCTGTCGCCCATTGCCAGCGGAATGACCTCCTTCACCAGCGGATTGCGCCTGAGGTCGAGCACTGCCGCCAGCGGGATGTTCCCCGGCGGCACATCGGCGTGATAGATCCCGGCGAGCACGATCTGCAGCGGCGAGCCCTTCGCGCCGACGACGAGGTCGATCCCCTGTGCCTCGCGCTGCATCCGGGTTTCGAGTTCGACGCTGACGAGGATCACCAGCGTGATCGTCGCGATGCCGACGGCCAGCAGCAGCACGTTGAGCAGTGTGGACAGCGGCCGTCGCCGCGCATACGCCAGCGCCAGGACCGCGAGGTTCATGCCGGCACCGCTGCGCGCGGCGGCAAGGCGTGGACCGCCGGCAACGCGGCACGCACGCGGGCGTCGTGCGAGGCGACGACCAGCGTGGCGCCTGCGGCCTCCGCCTGCCGGCGCAGCACGTCGAGCGCGGCCTCGGCTTGCCCGTCGTCCAGATTCGCGGTGGGCTCGTCGGCCAGCAGCAACGCCGGACGGTTGATGACCGCGCGGGCGATCGCAACGCGCTGCGCCTGCCCCTGCGACAGCTGCCGCGGATAGCGGCGCGCGAACTCGCCGATGCCCATCGCGTCGAGCAATTCGCGCGCCCGGGCGGCATCGACCGGCAGTCCCGCGAGGTAACACGCCAGCGCCAGGTTGCCGAGGACATCGAGCGCGCCAACGAGATGCAGCCGCTGCGGAACGAGGCCCACGTTGCGCCCGCGCCAGCGGTCGAGCGCACTGCCCGACAAGCTTGCGAGGTTCACCCCGCCGACGCTCACGCTGCCGGTGGTCGGCACGGTCAGCCCGGCGAGGATGTGCAGCAGTGTGGTCTTGCCGCTGCCCGAAGCTCCGGACAGCAGCCAGTGGTCACCCGTCGCCGCGGTCCAGGCATCGACGCGCAGCACCAGGGCCGCATCGTAACGATGTTCGATTGCCGTCAGCGCAAACATCCGGCGATTGTACGCAACTGCGAATTGCGAATTGGCGAATCAGAGCTGCGAATTGGGGTCAGAGTCGTAATACTGAGTCGTAATACTCGATCAAGCTTCCTATCGACAAGCTTCCTTCGACAAGCTTCAGGACGAACGGTGAAGTGATTCGACTCTGACCCCAATGCGGGTTACTCGACAAGCTTCGTTCGACAAGCTCGGAGTCAGAGTCGATAATACTCGGTTAGGAGTATTACGACTCTGACCCCAATTCGAGATTCGGACCCCAATTCGCCAATTCGGCAAGTCAGCGCAGATCCGCCATCCTGACGTGGTCCATGTCGGGAAACACCTGATTCTCGCCGACCATACCCCAGATGAACGTGTACGACTGCGACCCCACGCCGGTGTGAATCGACCAGCTGGGACTGATCACCGCCTGCTCGTTGTGGACGACGACGTGACGCGTTTGCTGCGGCTGGCCCATCATGTGGAACACCACGCCGTCCGCCTGCATGTTGAAGTAGAGGTAAACCTCCATCCGGCGGTCGTGCGTATGACAGGGCATCGTGTTCCACAGGCTCCCCTCGGCGAGCTTGGTCATGCCCATGACCAGCTGGCATGAGGGCAGCACCGTCGGGACGATGTACTTGTAGATCGTGCGCCGATTGCTGGTCTTGGCGTCCCCGATGGTTTCGGGCGAGGCCTCGTCGAGGGTGATCTTGCGGTGCGGATAGCTTGCATGCGCCGGCGCGCTGTTGAAGTAGAGCTTTGCGGGACGCGCCGGATCGGCACTGGCGAACTGCACGTCCTTCGCTCCCTTGCCGATATAGAGCGCTTCCTCGGCCTTGACCTCGAATCGGGTGCCGTCGACAGTCACCACGCCATCGCCGCCGATGTTGATAAGACCGAGTTCGCGCCGCTCGAGAAAATACGTGGTGCCGGTGTGCTTGCCCAGTTCCGGCGCAAACACGAGCGGCGTGGCCAGCGGGACGATGCCGCCGACGATGATGCGGTCGATCTGGCTGTAGGTCAGCGTGATCTCGCCGGGAACAAAAATACGTTCGATTAGAAAGTGCCGGCGCAGGCCTTCGGTGTCGAGGCTGCGCGCGTGCTCGCTGTGGATGGGTTGACGGATTTCCATGGACGGTCCTCTTCGGAAGTTGGCGGTCAGCGCGCGCACTCGTCGCAGCTGCCCTTGATCATCACCTCGACTTCGCGCCCGAGAAAGCCTTCGGGCAGGGGAATGGCCGGCAGCCTCGCTTCGTCCAGGCACACGACCTTGCCGCATTCGCTGCAGTGAAAGTGCGCATGGGCATGACCGGGACGCTTGCCACTGCCGGTGTCGCGCTGTCCGCCGGCAGAAAACCGCCAGACGCGGTCGTCGCCCGCGAGCTTGTGCGCAAGCCCCTGTTCTAACAGCCAGTCGAGCACCCGGTAGAGTGTAACCCGGTCAACATCATGACCGCGCGTCAGTCGCTGCTCGATGTCGTGGTGGGTGAGCGCTTCCCGGGCTGCCAGCAACGTCGTCAGCACGTCGATGCGGGCGCGCGTCGCGCGCGCACCCCGTCCGACGATGATCGCCCGCGCGACGTCAGCCCGGTCGACAGCGGATTGCGACACCCGCTTGATCATGCGCACGACACGGGCGCAGCGCTTGGCAAGGTTCCGGGTCGCGTCATGTCAGGGGCGATTGTCCGCGCGCCATTGCTCGATCTCACGCTCGATCGCCTCGGCAACATACGCGCGCAGAAGCTGGCCTACCTGTTGATTGATCGTCGACACCAGGTCGGCACTCGCGCGATCGACAATCGGCTGCAATCGCAGCGCGAGCTGCTCCTGCAGCCCCGTGTCGGTAAAGATGTCGATGCGTTGCAGCACCTGCATCCGAATTTCCTCGGCGATCTGGCCCCAGCGAGCATCGGCGGCGTCCCCCGCCTCGGGCACAGGTTCCGCCAACACCGTACCCGGCTCGGAAAACTCCGCGGCATTCGACGCGGGCGGAAGCGGCGGTTCGGCCGCGACACCATCGTCCACCCAGACCGGGGTACTGAGATCCGTCTTGAGCGTCGACGGGCAAACCGTCGACCGCATCGTCGTCCAGCAACTCGGGGGAGACATGCAGGATCCCGATTTCGACTGCGTCGGTCGCGCGCGCTTCCGCATCCGCCGCGGCCGACTCGCCGAACGCCTCGGCGCTCCGCGCCGTCTCCACGGGGGGAGGCTCCGGCCATGGGCCGAGGATGCTCACCTCGCCGTGGCCGGACTCCATGAACACCGATGGCTCGCCGAGGTCGAAATCACCGGCGACGTCGAGCATCGATGGCGCCTCGATCTCCTCGACGATATCGGTGAGTTCGGGAATGTCGTCGAGCGTGGCGATGACCGGCGGCGACGCCGGCAAGGGATACGACGCGGGTGGCGGTCCCAGCAGCTCACGCGCCAGCGCTTCGCGCCGCGGCATTGGCTCCGCCGGCGTGGCCGCCACCGCGGCAGGCACCACCTCGCTCGGTTCTTCGGCCGGTTCCGGAATCTCTTCGTCAGCGACCGGCGGGGGGGCGGGCGGCGGCTCGTCGCGCACGCGATTGCGGCGCATCAGCGCGTCGGCCTGCTCCAGGAGTTCGCGAGCCGTCGGCATGGGCTAAGCTTTCGCCGCGAGGCTGTGCTGCCGCATCTCGTAACCCCGCGCCTTGTAGAACTTCCAGCGCTCCCGCCCGGCCGCGACGTCTTCGTCGTCGGCGCTCACGATCTCCACCAGGCGCTCGAAGCGCGAAAAGAACGGCGGCGGTGAGGAGTGCAGGTTGATCAGGACGTGGGCAACCCCCTGGTGTTCGAGGACGTGGTCGACGAGGATCGGCGTCTCCGAAGCCAACGCTCCTGACAGCCGACAATGCGGAAGAAAGCCGATGGCGGGCGCCGTCCACAACCTGCGATCGAAGTCGGCAGTGGCCGCCTCGTCCGCGGTCAGCACGCGCACGCTGCCGTGCGCGGCGAAGGCCTTCGCCACCAGCCGCGCCGCCACGTCGTAGCGGTCGGTGCAGTGCGTGTAGAAATCGATCGACGTCATCGCGCTTCGCTCGAATGCCACAAGACGCGCTCTGAAGGCATCACCCGGCGCTCGATTGCCCGGCGGCCGTCTCGTGCGCCATCACCCAGGTGGTCAGCAGGGGCACCGGGCGGCCGGTGGCGCTTTTTTCCTTGCCCTCGATCCAGGCGGTGCCCGCGATATCGAGATGCGCCCAGTCGAATTTCTTGGCGAACCGCGACAGGAAGCAGGCCGCGGTGATGCTCCCGCCCGGACGGCCCGCGACGTTGGCGAAATCGGCAAAATTGCTGCGCAATCCCTCCTGGTAGTCATCCCAGAGCGGCAGCTGCCAGCCGCGATCGAAGGCGTCGTCGCCGGCGGCGACCAGCGCCCGGGCCAGGGCGTCGTTGTTGCTGAACACGCCGGTGGCCACATGTCCCAGCGCGATCACCATCGCCCCGGTCAGCGTGGCAATATCGACGACTGCTTCGGGTTCGTAGCGCTCGGCGTAGGTGAGCGCGTCGGCGAGGATCAGCCGGCCTTCGGCATCGGTATTGAGCACTTCGATCGTCTGCCCGGACATGCTCTTGACGACGTCGCCCGGCTTGGTCGCACGACCCGAGGGCATGTTCTCGCAGGCCGCGACCAGACCGACGATATTGACCTTCGACTTCAGCTCGGCGATGGCGCGCAGCGTGCCAAAAACGCTGGCAGCGCCGCACATGTCGAATTTCATGTGGTCCATTTCGGCAGCAGGTTTGATCGATATGCCACCGGTATCAAACGTGATTCCCTTGCCGACGAGCACCAGCGGTTTGGTCTTTTTCTGCGCGGGGTTGTATTCGAAGACGATGAAACGGGGCGGCTCGTCACTGCCGTTGGTGACCGAGAGGAACGACCCCATCCCGAGCGCCTCGATCTCCTTGCGCTCCAGCACCGTGACCTTGAGTTCGGGGTACTCCTTCGCGAGTTCGAGCGCGCGCTCGCCCAGGTACCTGGGCGTGCAGTAGTTGCCGGGCAGGTTGCCGAGATCGCGGGCGAGATCCATCCCGTGCGCGATCGCCAGCCCGCGCGCCGCCGCTGCCTCGCCGTCGGTAAGGTCGGAGCGTTGCGGCACCGACAGCGTGAGTTTGCGCAGCGGCCGTCGCACCTCGGACCGCTCGCTCTTCATCTGGTCGAAGCGGTAGACCGCCTCCATCGCCACGACGACGGCGTGCTCGACCCGCCATGCGACCTCGCGCCGCTTGACCTTTTCCTCGGTCAGGTAGATCACCGCCTCGTACGAGCCGGTCTCGTTCAGCAGCTTGACGGCGGACTTCACCGCGGAGCGAAACTCCTTGTCGCGGAAATCGCGCTCCTTCCCCAGCCCGATGAGCAGGACGCGGTCGGCCAGCGTGCCGCGAACGTTATGCAGCAGCAGCGTGGCACCGAGCTTGCCCTCCATATCGCCACGCCGGATGATTTCGCTGATGTAGCCGTTGGAAGCACGATCGACGAGTTCGGCCGACAGCGACAGCTTGCGATTGTCGAAAATGCCCACGACGACGCACGCGCTGCGCTGCTTCTCGGGACTGCCGCTTTTTATGGTAAATTCCATCGCGTTCCGGTGCCTCCGAAAGTTGCTTTTCTTGTCTTAAACAGGCGGTTCAAAAAAGTCGCGCGGAGGGCGCAATGTCGGGCTTGGGGGCGCGAACAACCGGAGCGTACAGAGTGGCACAAGCGGATTTCGAGCACCCGGACAACAGCGCAGCTGGCCCCCGGAGCAGTTTTTCAAGCGTCTGTAACGTCGTTGACGCCGCATTATCGGCAAAAAACCCCGAAAAAGTCAAAATTCTTCCGAATCCATGATTTTTCGGCGCAGCCTGGTGCGCGAGCTGACGGCCACCGCCCTGGGGCTGTTTCTGGTGCTGCTCGCCATCCTGTTCACGAACCTGGTCCTGAAGCTGCTCGCGCGCGCGGCGGGGGGCACCGTCGCGCCCGAGGGCGTGTTGACGCTGCTCGGTTTCGGCGCGATGTTCTATTTCAACATCCTGCTTTCCGTGACCTTGTTCCTGACGGTGCTGCTCACGCTCACGCGCTGGTACCGCGACAGCGAGATGATCGTCTGGTTCACCTCCGGCCAGAGCCTCGCGCAGTGGATCCGCCCCATCCTGGCGTTCGCGGCGCCGTTTCTCATCGCCATCGTCGCGCTGTCGCTTTTCCTCTCGCCGTGGGCCGACCAGCGCCGGCTCGAATACGAGCGCCAGCTCGAATCCCGCGACGAGCTTGCCCTGATCACCCCGGGGCTCTTTCGCGAGTTCCGTCGCGCCAAACTCGTCGTCTTCGTCGAAAGCATCAATACCTTCGACGGCACGATTCGCAACGTCTACCTGCACTCGATCGAGGAAGGCAAGGAAGTGACGACGGTGGCGCGCTCCGGCAAGCTCGAGGACGCGAAAAACGGCGATCGCTTCATCGTGCTGAACGAAGGTCGCCGTTACGAAGGCAAGCCCGGATCCGCCGATTTCCGCGTCGTCGAGTTCGAGAAGCTCGGCAAGCGCATCGAGCCGGCCGAGATGCGCGCGCTGCCCGCCTCGACCAAATCGATCCCGACAGCGGCGCTGCTCCTCGCCGAGGGTCGCGTCGAACGTGCCGAGCTCTTCTGGCGGTTGTCGGTCCCGATTTCGGCGCTGGTGTTGACGCTGCTCGCGATCCCGCTCGCCTACGTCAATCCGCGGATGGGCCGCTCGTTCAACCTCATCGCGGCCGCATTCGTCTACATGCTGTACAGCAACTGTCTCAACATCGTGCAGAGCTTCATCGCCCAGGGCAAGCTCGATTTCTGGATCGGGCTCGCGTTGCCGCACCTGGTCGCCATCGTCGTCGTCGTTCTGCTCTTCGGCCACCAGCTCGCTGCGCTGGGCCTGCGCTGGCGCAGCAACGATACCCGGACGGCCCAGTGAGAACGCTTACCCGCTACATCGGCCGCGAAGTCCTGTATGCGATCCTGCTGATCTTCATGGCGCTGATCATGCTGTTCGCGTTCTTCGACCTCATCGCCGAGCTGGGCAACGTCGGCAAGGCCGATTACACGATCACGACGGCACTTCTCTACGTCGCGCTGCAACTCCCGTCGCGGATGTACGAGCTGTTTCCGGTGGCGGCATTGATCGGCACACTGTTCGCGATTGCGCAGCTGGTCGCCAGCTCGGAGTACACGGTCATGCGGGCATCGGGCGCGTCGCAGCTGCAGGTGACCTGGGCGCTGGTGCGGGTGGGGATTCCGCTGGCGCTGGTCACCTTTCTCGCCGGCGAGTTCGTCGCCCCTCCCGCGGAGCGCCTCGCCCGGCAGGTCAAGGCCGCGGCCAGCGGCGACACGGCGAAGGTCGTGGCGCAGCAGTTCACCTCGGGCTTCTGGTTCAAGCAGGACCGGAGCTTCGTCAATATCCGCAGCGTGCTCGCCGACATGACGCTGATCGGCGTGCGCATCTACGAATTCGATCCAGACCTTCGGCTTACGACCATCCGCCTCGCCGAGTCCGGACGCTTCACTTCGGCCGGCCGGTGGGAACTCACCGGCGTCGACACGACCGAGCTCTCGGTCGACCGCATCCGGCAGCAGCACCTGCCGACGTGGGAATGGCAGACCATCCTTCGCCCCTCGCTGCTCACGGTCTACCAGGTCGCCCCGGAAAAACTCGAGCTCGGCACGCTGTGGGACAACACGCGGCTGCTGAACCAGAGCACCCAGAAGACCTCGCGCTTCGAGATCGCGTTCTGGAACAAGGTGTTCTATCCGGCCGCCGTCATCGTGATGATGATCCTCGCCCTGCCCTTCGCCCATTTCCAACGGCGGCAGGGCGGGATCGGCTTCCGCATCTTCGCCGGAACCATGCTCGGCCTCACTTTCTTCCTCGTCGGCCGGCTGTTTTCGTATCTGGGGGTTCTGAACGACTGGCCCCCGCTGTTCTCGGCGCTGTTTCCGCTCGCTGTGTTTCTCGGCCTGTCGGCATCGATGCTTTACTGGCTCGAGCGACGCTGACGATCAGACCGCCGCGAGCGCCTGGTCGAGGTCGGCAACCAGGTCGTCGATGTGCTCGATGCCCAGCGAGAGTCGCACCGTGTCTTCGGCAACACCCGCGCGCACGAGTTCGTCGGGTGACAGCTGGCGGTGCGTCGTCGACGCCGGATGCGTAGCCAGCGACTTCGCATCGCCGATGTTCACCAGGCGGGTGAAAAGCTGCAATGCATCGAGGAAGCGCGCGCCGGCCTCGCGTCCCTTGCCCGGCGCGCTCTTGACGCCGAAGGTGAGAAGGCCCGACGCCTTGCCGGACAGGTATTTGCGCACCAGCGCGTGGTCGGCGTGGGTGGGCAGGCCGGCGTAGTTGACCCAGCCCACCTTGGGGTGCCGTTCGAGGTGGCGCGCCACCGCCAGGGCGTTGGCGCTGATGCGATCGATGCGCAGCGCCAGCGTTTCGATCCCCTGCAGGATCAGGAACGCGTTGAATGGCGAAATGGCCGCGCCGATATTGCGCAGCGGCACCACGCGCGCACGGCCGATGTAGGCGGCAGCGCCGAGCGCCTCGGTGTAGACGACGCCGTGGTAGCTCACGTCGGGTTCGTTGAGGCGGCGAAAGCGCTCCTTGTGCGCCGCCCACGGGAACTTGCCCGAGTCGACGATGGCGCCGCCGAGCGAGGTGCCATGCCCCCCCAGATACTTGGTCAGCGAATGCACGACGATGTCGGCACCGTGCAGGAACGGCCGGCAAAGGTACGGCGAGGGAACGGTGTTGTCGACGATCAGCGGCACGCCGTGGCGATGCGCGATGGCAGCGACGCGCTCGAGATCGGTGACGTTGCCCTGCGGATTGCCCAGCGACTCGACGAAGACCGCCTTGGTTCGGCCGTCGATCAGCGGCTCGAACGAGTCGGGGTCGCGGTGATCCGCGAAGCGGGTCGTGATCCCGTATTGCGGCAGCGTATGCGCAAAAAGGTTGTACGTTCCGCCGTAGAGGGCGCTCGACGCGACGATGTTGTCACCGGCCTCGGCGATGGTGAGCACCGAGTAGGTGACCGCCGCCTGTCCGGAGGCGAGCGCGAGCGCGGCGATGCCGCCTTCCAGCGCCGCCACGCGCTGCTCCAGCACGTCCTGCGTCGGATTCATGATGCGGGTGTAGATGTTGCCCGGCACCTTGAGATCGAAGAGATCCGCGCCGTGTTGCGCGTTGTCGAAAGCGTAGGCGGCGGTCTGGTAGATCGGCACCGCCACCGCCCTGGTGGTCGGATCCGGGGAGTAGCCGGCGTGCACCGACAGGGTTTCAAAATGCCAATTCGGATTGCTCATGTTCGGTCACCCGCGAAGTCCATGGTTGATCAAGGGGGCGCAACATTCCGCCGCGCCGCGAGACGGCAATTATGAGAGACGCCACGCCATTCCGTAAGAACCTTCGCTTCTATCCTCATAGCCAAAGGGATGCGCTATAGTCGGCGCACGATGCTCCGCTCGACCCCGCAAACGCTCGAACTCCTCGCCCCGGCAAAGAGCGCCGCGATCGGGCGCGAGGCGATCCTGCATGGCGCGGATGCCGTGTACATCGGCGGCCCGTCGTTCGGCGCGCGACACAATGCCAGCAACGACGTGGGCGAGATCGCGGGCCTGGTGAGCTTCGCGCGCCGCTTTCATGCCCGCGTCTATGTGACGCTCAATACCATCCTGCACGATGCGGAGCTCGAGCCGGCGCGACGATTGGTCCGGGACTGCCACGACGCCGGCGTCGACGCGCTCATCGTCCAGGACATGGGCCTGCTCGAGCTCGACCTGCCGCCGATCGACCTCCACGCGTCGACGCAGTGCGACATCCGCACGCCGGCCAAGGCGCGATTCCTCGCCGACGCGGGCTTTTCGCAGATCGTCCTGGCGCGCGAGCTCACTTTGCGCGAGATCGCCGCGGTGCGCGCGGCGGTGCCGGCCGACACGGTGATCGAGCATTTCGTCCACGGCGCGCTCTGCGTGGCCTTTTCCGGCCAGTGCTACATCAGCCACGCGCACACGGGCCGCAGCGCCAATCGGGGCGACTGCTCGCAGGCCTGCCGCCTGCCCTACACGCTGCAGGACGGAGCGGGCCGCGTCGTCGCCTTCGACCAGCACCTGTTGTCGATGAAGGACAACAACCAGAGCGCCAACCTGCGCGCGCTCATCGACGCCGGCGTCACGAGCTTCAAGATCGAGGGGCGCTACAAGGAGGCGGCGTACGTCAAGAACATCACCGGCCACTACCGGCCGGTTGCTGGACGCGATTCTCGACGAGCGGCCGGCGCTTGCGCGCGGCTCGAGCGGACGGGCGCGACTGCTGTTCACGCCCGACCCCGACAAGACGTTCCACCGCGGCGTCCACCGATTATTTCGCACACGGCCGGCAGGCGGACATCGGCGCGTTCGACACGCCGACCTTCGTCGGCACCCCGCTGGGCACGGTCGAGACGCATCGGCACCGACGCCTTCGACCTGCGGACGAACCTGACGCCGGCCAACGGCGACGGGCTTGCGCTATTTCTCACAGGCGCGACGTTGTCGGCATGCGGGTCAACCGCGCGCAACGCCTGGGCGACGCCGACGGTGAATCCCTCTGGCGCCTGTGGCCGAACGAGCACATCGACACGCTGCCGGGCCTGACTCCCGGCCTGTCGATCAACCGCAATCACGACCAGGCCTGGGAACAGGCGCTCGCCCGCAAATCGGCCGAGCGACGCATCGGTGTCCGCGCGCGCTTCAGCGACACTGCCGACGGCTTTCGCGCTCGACCTCGTGGACGAGGATGGCATTCGCGCCACCGCGAACTTCGACAGCGACAAGCTGCCGGCGCGCAACGCCCTGGCTGCGGAATCGACGCTGCGCGAGCACCTCGCCCGCCTTGGCGACACCGACTTCGAGCTCCTGGGTGCAACGATCGAGTGGAGCGAGCCCTGGTTCGTGCCGGTATCGGCGATCAACCGGCTGCGGCGCGAGGCGGTTGCACAACTCGCCGAAGCGCGCCTCGCCGCCTATCGGCGGCCGCAGCGGCGGCCCGCTGCCGCGCCGCCGGCGACCTATCCCGAGGACATCGCTGTCCTACCTCGCCAACGTCTACAACCACGCGGCGCGCGCGTTCTACGAGCGGCACGGCGTCAAGCTGATCGCCGCCGCCTACGAAGCGCACGAGGAAGCCGGCGAGGTTTCGCTGATGATCACCAAGCACTGCCTGCGCTACTCGTTCAGCCTCTGCCCGAAGCAGGCCAAGGGCGTCGTCGGCGTGCAGGGCCAGGTTCGCGCCGAACCGATGACGCTGGTCAACGGCAATGAGCGCCTGACGCTGCGTTTCGATTGCAGGGCCTGCGAAATGCACGTCGTCGGCAGGATGAAGAAGCACATCCTCGCAAGCCCGCCGCCGACCGCCGTGCCGGTTTCCTCGACGATGACTTTCCATCGCCGCAAGCCGGCAGACGCGGGTCGATGGCTCCTGTTGATCCGGCATGAAGATGATGAACCGTCGCCCAAGCCTTTCGAAGGGCCGACGGGCTCAGCCGCGAACGGTGCCGTTCGACGAAAAAGCGTTCGCGACCTAAAGCCGGCACCCCAGGATTCCGGCGACTCAGATGTGCAGCGCGTGCCCCAATGCGCGCAGCGCGGTTTCCTGCACCGCTTCGCCCAGCGTCGGATGGGCGTGGATGGTGCCGGCCACGTCCTCGAGCCGCGCGCCCATCTCGATCGACTGCGAGAACGCGGTGACGAGTTCGGACACGCCGCGACCCACGGCCTGCCAGCCGACGATCAGGTGATTGTCGCGGCGGGCGACGACGCGGATGAACCCATCCGTCGATTCGAGCGTCATCGCGCGGCCATTCGCCGCGAACGGGAACATCGCGCTCCGGCAATCGAGGCCCGCCGCTTCGGCGGCGGACGGCGAGAGTCCCGCCACCACGACTTCGGGGTCGGTGAAGCATACGGCCGGTATCGACGCCGGCGCGAAACGCCGGCGTTGGCCGGCGATGATTTCCGCCACCATCTCGCCCTGCGCCATCGCGCGGTGGGCGAGCATCGGCTCGCCGGTCAGGTCGCCGATCGCCCATACGTTGCGCATCGACGTGCGGCACTGGTCGTCGATCCTGACCGACTCGGCCGTCCATGTCGAGCAGCAGCGTCTCGAGGCCCGAAGCCCTCGCTGCGCGGTCGCCGCCCAATCGCGACCAGCACCTGATCGGCGGGCAGCTCGAACTCGCGCCCCGCCCGCGCCGCGCACGCGCAGCGCATCGCCGCCGGCATTCATCCCCTGCACGGCGCAGGACAGGTGCAGCTGCACGCCCAGGCGCTTGAGCGATGCCACGACCGGCCGGGTCAACTCCTGCGTCATAAGCGGGCAGGACGCGGTCGAGCGCCTCGACGACCGCGACCTCCGCCGCCCAGCTTGCGATAGACGATCCCCAGCTCGAGCCCGATGTAGCCGGCGCCGACGACGACCAGCGACCGGGCACCGACTGACGGCGACAACGCCTCGGTCGACGAAATGACGCGCGCCGCCGAAGGGCAACGCCGGCAGCGCCGCTGGCTGCGAGCCGGTCGCCAGCAACAGATGCTCGCAGCCGATGCGCATGGGCTCCGCGTCCGGCGGAGCGCCCTCCGGCAACACCTCGACGGTCTTGCCGTCGACGATGCGTGCCCAGCCCCTGATCACCTGCACGCCGCTCTTCTTCAGCAGCGCCGCCACGCCGCCGTCAACCGGCTGACGATGCCATCCTTCCAGCGCACCGTCTGCGACAACGTCGATTCGCGGCGACTCGACATGGATGCCCAGCGCCCCGCCGCGTGCGTGATGCAACGCCTGCTCGAACTCGCCAGCCGCGTGGATCAGCGCCTTGGACGGAATGCAGCCGACGTTGAGGCAGGTGCCGCCGAGCGCGTCGCCCTCGACGAGCGTCGTGGGGATGCCGAGCTGACCGGCGCGGATCGCCGCGACGTAGCCGCCGGGACCGCCGCCGATCACCAGCAACGTGGTCGACTGTGTGCTCATCGCCTACTCCACGAACAACAGCGCCGGGCATTCGAGGTAGCCGCGCAGCGCCTGGACGAACCGGCCGCGTCGGCGCCGTCGACGACGCGATGATCGAACGACGACGACAGGTTCATCATCTGCCGCGCCACGATCGCGCCGTCGCGGATCATCGGCCGCGCAACGATGCGGTTGATGCCGACGATCGCCACCTCGGGATGGTTGATCACCGGCGTGGTCACGATGCCACCCAGCGCGCCCAGGCTGGTGATGGTGATCGTCGAGCCCGACAGCTCGTCGCGTGCCGCCTTGCCGCTGCGCGCGGCGTCGGCCAGGCGCGTGACCTCGGCCGCGCTCGACCACAGGTCGCGCGCCTCGGCGTGGCGCACCACCGGCACCATCAATCCGCCTTCGGTCTGCGTGGCGATGCCGATGTGCACGGCGCCGTAGCGCGTCACGACGCCGGCGTCGTCGTCGAAGCGCGCGTTGACCTGCGGAAACGACGGCACCGCCAGCACGATCGCGCGCATCAGGAAGGGCAGCATGGTGAGGCGTCCGCGCGTTCCGCCCCAGAGCTCGTTCAAGCGCGCGCGCAGCGCTTCGAGTTCGGTGACGTCGACCTCTTCGACATAGGTGAAGTGCGGGATGCGGCGCTTGGACTCCTGCATCTTCTGCGCGATCCTGCGCCGCAGGCCGATGACGGGCACTTCGGTCGCGTCGTCGCGCGGCGCGTAGCGGGATGCGCAGCGGCCGAGCCCGGCGCTGCGCTGCCCCGCGCGCGACAAACGCGTCGAGATCCTCGTGCGTGATGCGGCCCGCCGGGCCGCTGCCCTGCACGTACTGCAGTTCGATGCCCAGCTCCCAGGCGCGGCGGCGCACCGCCGGCGAGGCGATCGGCTTGTCTCCGGGCAGTCGCGTGCGGGTCGAGCACGGGCGCCGCCGCGGCGCAGGCGACAGGCGGCGGCATTTCCGGCGCAGCTTGGCAGCGCCGGCGCTGCCGTGCGCCGCGGGCACTGCCGCAACGGGCGCGGCGGCGCTTCGGCCGCAGAGCTCGCGGAACGACGTTGCCCGCCCCTTCGACTTCGAGCCGGATCAGTTCGGCGCCGACCGCCAGCACGTCGCCGACCTTGCCGCCCAGGGCAAGCACGCGCCCGGCCACCGGCGACGGAATCTCCACCGTCGCCTTGTCGGTCATGACGTCGGCCAGCGTCTGGTCCTCGACCACGATCGCGCCAGGTTCGACGTGCCACTCCACCAGCTCGACCTCGGCGATGCCCTCGCCGATGTCGGGCATCCTGATGACATGGATTCCCATCTCAGGCCTCCATCGCGCGCTTGAACGCCGCGCCGACCCGCGTCCGGGCCGGGGAAATACGCCCACTCCTGCGCGTGCGGGTACGGCGTGTCCCAGCCGGTCACGCGCTCGATCGGTGCCTCGAGATGGTAGAAACAATGCTCCTGCACCAGCGCCGTCAACTCGGCGCCGAAGCCGCTGGTGCGCGTGGCCTCGTGGACGACGACGCAGCGCCCCGTCTTCTGCACCGACGCGACGATGGTCTCGAGATCCAGCGGCCAGAGGCTGCGCAGGTCGATGATTTCCGCATCGATGCCGGTTTCCGCGGCGGCCGCAGCGCAGACGAACACCATCGTGCCGTAGGTGAGCACGGTCAGCTCCCTGCCCGGACGAAACACCGAGGCCGACTCCAGCGGCACCGTGTAATAGCCGTCGGGCACATCGCCCAGCGGGTGCTTGGACCACGGCACCACCGGCTGGTCATGGTGGCCATCGAAAGGGCCGTTGTACAGCCGCTTGGGCTCGAGGAAGATCACCGGATCGTCGCACTCGATCGACGCGATCAGCAGGCCCTTGGCGTCGTAGGGGTTGGACGGCATCACCGTGCGCAGGCCGCAGACGTGCGTGAACAGCGCCTCCGGGCTCTGGCTGTGCGTCTGGCCGCCGTAGATGCCGCCGCCGCAAGGCATGCGGATGGTGAGCGGCGCGGTGAAGTCGCCGGCGGACCGGTGCCGCAAGCGCGCGGCCTCGGACACGATCTGGTCGTAGGCGGGATAGAAGTAATCGGCGAACTGGATCTCGGCCACGGGGCGCAAGCCATACGCCCCCATGCCGACGGCCATGCCGATGATGCCGCCTTCGGCGATCGGGGTGTCGAACACGCGCGAGCTGCCGTACTTCGCCTGCAGGCCGTCGGTACACCGGAACACGCCGCCGAAATAGCCCACGTCTTCGCCGAACACGACGACGTTGCCGTCGCGCTCCAGCATCACGTCCATCGCCGAGCGCAGCGCCTGGATCATCGTCATCGAACTCATGATCAGACCCCCAGCTGCTGGCGCTGCCGGCGCAGGTGCGCGGGCATGGTCTTGTAAACGTCGTCGAACATCGTCGCCGCGCCTGAAATCGGTCCGGTGATGAGCGTGCCGTAACCCTCCGCCTCCTTCTGGGCCGCGATCACTTCCTCCTCCAGTTCCTTCTGCGTGCGCGTGTGCTCGTCCTCCGACCACGCGCCGATGCCCATCAGGTGCTGCTTCAACCGGAGCGACCGGGTCGCCGAGCGGGAAATGCGCCGAGTCGTCCGACGGCCGGTATTTCGTCGGGTCGTCGGACGTCGAGTGCGCCCCGACGCGATAGGTGATCCACTCGATCAGCGTCGGCCCGAGCCCGCCGCGCGCGCGCTCGATCGCCCACTGCGATGCGGCGAACACGGCGAGGAAATCGTTGCCGTCGACGCGCAACGATGCAATCCCGTTGCCGACGCCGCGCGCGGCGAAGGTCGTGGCTTCGCCGCCGGCGATGCCCTGGAACGACGAGATCGCCCACTGGTTGTTGACGACGTTGAGAATCACCGGCGCGCGATACACCGCGGCGAAGGTGAGCGCGTTGTGGAAGTCCGCTTCCGCGGTCGAGCCGTCGCCGATGAACGCCGAAGCGATGCGCGTGTCGCCCTTGATCGCCGACGCCATGCCCCAGCCCACCGCCTGGATGAACTGCGTGCCCAGGTTGCCGGAGATCGAGAAGAACCCGGACTTCTTCGACGAATACATCACCGGCAGCTGGCGGCCCTTCAACGGATCGCGCGCGTTGGAAAACAGCTGGCACATCATGTCGACCAGGCTGTAACCCCGCGCGATCAGAATTCCCTGCTGGCGGTACGTGGGAAAGCACATGTCGTCCGCCTCGAGCGCCAGCGCATGGGCGACTGCGATCGCCTCCTCGCCGAGGCTCTGCATGTAGAACGACATCTTCTTCTGCCGCTGCGCGATCAGCATCCGCGCGTCGTAGATGCGCAGCTTCTGCATCGCCCTCAAGCCGGCGCGCAGCAGATCGGGCGACACCGCGGGCGCCCACGGCCCGATCGCCCGGCCATCGTCATCGAGCACGCGCACCAGCGCGTAGGCGAGATCGTTGGTTTGCGACGGCAGCGCGTCCACCGGCGGCCGCCGCGTGGCTCCCGCCGGTGAGAGGTGCAGGTACGAGAAGTCGGTGTCGCGCCCCGGTCGCCCGGTGGGCTCCGGCACGTGCAGGTGCAGCGGTGGGGTCTGGGTCATCCGTCGTTCCTCCGCGCTCGATCGTGTCTCGCGCCAGGTCGCTGGCAACGGCCATGCGCGGAGCGGGTAGCTCCTGCCGGCCGAACATCGCGGCGCATCACGCGATGGTGACCTCGAGCGCGCCAACCGCGCAAGGTTAAACGATTATCCGCGCCAAAACCTTGACGCAGGTGGGATTGTCGCCACAAATTCCGGCGCGCAGGACATCCTCGCGGCAGCGGCAGTGGCGAGCGAGCGAAAAAAACCCGGCCTGGGCCGGGTTCTTCTGGCGGGAGGCTCTCCCGCAACGGTGCAGCGCAGGCTCAGGCCGCAACGGGCTCGATGCTCGCGATCTTCTTCTTGTCCTTGCCCTTGATCGCGAACACGACGTGGCCGGCGACCAGCGCAAAGAGCGTGTGGTCCTTGCCGACACCGACGTTGACGCCGGGATGGATTTGCGTCCCGCGCTGGCGAACGATGATGCTGCCGGCGGAAATGAGCTCGCCGCCGTAGGACTTCACGCCCAGGCGCTTCGACTCGGAATCGCGGCCGTTGCGTGAACTGCCGCCTGCTTTTTTGTGTGCCATGGTGAATGCTCCTTAGCCGACGATGCTCTCGATCTTGAGCTCGGTAAAGCCCTGACGGTGGCCCTGGTGTTTCTGGTAGTGCTTGCGCC
This sequence comes from uncultured beta proteobacterium, assembly GCA_963709525.1. GTDB lineage: Bacteria > Pseudomonadota > Gammaproteobacteria > Burkholderiales > Casimicrobiaceae > CAIWHR01. The sequence goes on along the minus strand of CAVPXB010000016.1, from coordinate 30,469 downwards.
GACGCATCTTGAAGATCGTGATCTTGTCGCCGCGCCCGTGGGCGACGACCGTGGCCTTGACCGTCGCGCCGACGACGGTGGGTTGACCGAGACGGACGCTCTCGCCTTCGCCGATCATCAACACCTGATCGAGAACAACTTCTGCGCCCACGTCCGCCGGTATCTGTTCTACTTTGAGTTTTTCGCCGAGGGCAACCTTGTATTGCTTGCCGCCGGTTTTTACGACCGCGTACATGGTGTTACTCCGTTGGTGATTGTTGCATTGCCCTTCACCGGGCCGGTGGCCCGCGCGCTCAAATGGCGGCGCGCTGAAGCCGGTTGCGCCCTCGCCGCCTGCTGTCCAAGCCGAAAGACCGCGGAAAGCCTTAAATTATAAGCAATTTCGCTCAACGCTGTCAAAAATGGATTTCGCATGGATTTCGCAGCAGCGGATGAGCCCGCCGCCGCGGGCAACTGCGTCCCCGGAAATCCGGCGCAGCGGGGAAAGCAACGGTTCGCCCAGGAGATGGCGAACCCCGGGCGGGTGCCGATGAAGTACCCGTCGGCCGATCGGTTACAATTCTGTCCCGTTCGGGTCGCGCTGCCCGGTCGCCCGAGCGAGACGTTCGGAGCGGTCTGCGCTCGACTCCGTTGACCGGCGCGCAGCACCCGCGCGCCATTTGCCCCCCGACTGACGTGACCGCCGAAACCCTGAAGCTCGCCCTCGCCGCCGACCTGGCGAAAGTCGACACCGCCCTGCGCGCGAGTCTCGGATCGGACGTCGCACTGATCCGGCAGGTGGCCGAGTACATCATCACCGGTGGCGGCAAGCGGCTGCGCCCGGCGCTGCTCGTGCTCTCCGCGCGCGCCTGCGGCTACCCCGGCGCCAGCCAGTACGTGCTTGCCGCTGCCGTCGAGATGATCCACACGGCAACATTGCTCCACGATGACGTGGTCGACGAGAGCCAGTTGCGCCGGGGGCACGCGACCGCCAACGCGACATTCGGGAACTCGGCCAGCGTGCTGGTCGGCGATTTCCTCTATTCCCGCGCGTTCCAGCTGATGGTGGGCCTGGGTTCGGTGCGCATCCTCGAAATCCTGTCCAACGCCACCAATGTCATTGCGGAGGGCGAAGTCCTGCAGTTGATGAACGCCGGCAATCCGGACCTGGACGAAGATACCTATCTCGCCGTCATCCAGCGCAAGACAGCCAAGCTCTTCGAGGCGGCGGCACAACTCGGCGCGGTGCTTGCCGAATGCGGGTCCGACAACGAAGCGCGGCTGGCACGTTATGGCATGCATCTGGGGACCGCCTTTCAACTGGTCGACGACATCCTCGACTATTCGGGCGACCTCCACGCCATCGGCAAGAATCTGGGCGACGATCTCGCCGAGGGCAAGATGACTTTGCCGCTGATCCGCGCGATGAAGGTAGGGACGCCGGCCGAGGCGGACGTCATCCGCAACGCGATCACCAATGGTCGCCTGACCGATTTTCAGCCGGTGCTGGACGTGCTCACCCGCACCGGAGCGCTCGATCACGCGCGCGCCTGCGCGCAGCGAGAGAGCGATGCGGCCGCCGAATGCGTCGCCGGGCTGCCCGCTTCGCCGCATCGGGAAAACCTGCTAGAATTAGCGTCCTTCGCCGTAGGCAGGGCCTATTGACGCAACGTCTGCAGGCCCGGCGCTGATCGATGGGCGGGGAGTTTGCGGGTTGTCGTCTCCCGCCGCGAACTTGACCGGACTGCCAACAAGGCCGGCTGCAGTAGATCGGGGTGTAGCTTAGCCTGGTAGAGCGCTACGTTCGGGACGTAGAGGCCGGAGGTTCAAATCCTCTCACCCCGACCATGAAATCAATGAGTTAGAGACGCAGCGCTTCGCGGAGGCCTTGCCGTAAGTGCAATCGGCGCTATCTCCCGGGCGATGTTTCCAGCATCGCGGCCAACCTGCGGCAGCTAATGCCCCCTCGTTCGCGAGCAAGTGCCGATTGCACGCCGATTCGCGCAGTCCCCATACCAGCAGGCTCGCCGTACCCGCACCGATCCTGAACGCCATCGCGCGCACGCAAACGCTGCGGAGCGAGTGGGCGCGGCAAGTGTTCAGCCTTGACGCTGACGGCGTGCTCACGGCACTCTCGCGTCAAGCCAAGGAGGTGGAAACGCAGGGCGTTCCGAACAAGGTGATCCTTGCGTATCTGGCGATGGGGCCGCTGTTGATCGAGAACATTGCAATCAGCGAGTACATCATGGCGACCGAGCGCCTCGAACTTGAGGGCAGCGCCGACGAATCGTGAACAACATGCCCTGCCCGCACGAAGACGATCTCGCCGCTGTATCGATCGAGCGCGCCGCGGCGCTGATCGAGGCCGCCGACGCGTTGATCATCGCGGCTGGCGCCGGCATGGGGGTCGACTCGGGGCTGCCTGATTTCCGTGGTGAGGAAGGGTTCTGGAAAGCGTACCCGGCGCTGGCGCGGGCGCAGATCGACTTCTACAGCATCGCTTCCCCGGCGGCGTTTCGCGCCGCGCCCGAGCGCGCCTGGGGTTTCTACGGCCATCGGCTGGCGCTGTATCGTGCCACGCCGCCGCACCCTGGCTTCGCGCTATTGAAGACCTGGGGCGAGCGGATGCCGCTGGGCTACAGCGTCTTCACCAGCAACGTCGACGGTCAGTTCCAGACGGCCGGATTCGATTCGCAGCGTATCCATGAATGCCACGGCTCGATTCACCACCTGCAATGCCTCGCGCCCTGCAGCGAGGAAATCTGGAGCGCCGAAGCCTTCCTGCCCGACGTCGACGCCGCGGCGTGCCGCCTGCGCAACGAGGCGCCGGCCTGCCCTCATTGCGGTCGACCTGGCGCGCCCGAATGTTCTGATGTTCGGCGACGGCGGGTGGAGCGACAGGCGGACCTGCGGTCAGGCGGCGCGTCAGGAAGCGTGGTTGTCCAAAGTCCGGCATCCGGTGGTGATTGAACTGGGTGCGGGGACTGCCATTCCGTCGGTGCGGCTGTTCAGTCAACGCGTCGTCCATCAGTTCGATGGACGCCTGATCCGCATCAATCCGCGCGAACCCGAGGTCCCCACTTCCGATGACGTGGGATTGGCAACGAGCGCCCTGGCTGGACTGCAGGCAATCGCCGCCAGGCTCGATTCCGGCAGCCGAGGCGATGTCGACGGAATTCTCCACGACGAACAGTGACACCTGCCTCACAGGGTCGCGCCTCGCCGCAGACCGCCTCGGATCGGGGCGCACCATGCGCTGTCCAATGGCCGGGACCACCCCCGTGCCGCCTGTCGAAGGTCTGAGAGGCTGAGAAGCCGACGTTCACGGTCTGCGCTCAACGGCGTCCCTGCAGGCCAGGCGGCGCAGAAGTTGCGATCTGGATGTCGTTATGGGAGACGTGCGGGCCGCGCAAGAAAAACGGCAAACCACTCCCGCTCGTCGGTCCAGGCAGCCTCGACCGCGAAACCGGCGCGCTCAAGCAACGCGGCGAAATCGGCCTCCCGATACTTGTGCGAGTTCTCGGTGTGAATCCTGTCGCCTGCCATGAAGGTGCGCCGGCCACCGGGCCAATTCAATTCGATCGCGTGGCGTGCCTCGACGTGCATTTCGATTCTGCTGTGCACCGCATTGAAGGTCGACACATGCCGCCAATCGGTGACCGCGAAGTCGGTGCCCGCTATCCGCAAGGATGCTTCAGAATACGGCGGTGACACTTCCCGATCGAGGTACCCATTCCATGGCAACCGCCATCTGGCATCAAAGGCCGACGCTTACCGATCTCCAGGCAATGTCCCGCGCAACGGCCGTCGAGCATCTCGGCATCGAGTTCACCGACGTCGGAGACGATTACCTTAGCGCCCGGATGCCCGTCGATGGACGAACCATCCAGCCCTACGGGCTCTTGCACGGCGGGGCTTCGGTGCTGCTCGCCGAGACCTTAGGCAGCGCTGCCGCGCATTGCTGTGTCGACGACGGCGCAGCGCTGACCGTCGGGATCGAGATAAATGCGAATCACGTCCGCGGCGTTCGCGAGGGGTGGGTGCACGGGACCGCAAGGCCCCTGCATATCGGACGAACGACACAACTGTGGGAGATCCGGGTCGTCGACGATGCCGCCCGGCTCGTGTGCATTTCTCGTCTTACGATCGGAGTCATGCCTCGGGAAGCTGTCCGCTGACCCGCGTGCGCGATGCGATGCTGGAAGTGGGCGATTCAAGAGCCCGTTGCGGGCGCGGCGCGGTGTCTGCTTCTCCGAATGTGCAGCGGGTGTGCCGTCGGATCAACGGGCGATCTGCCCGAAATTGCCGCTCTCGAAATCGCGCATCGCCTGCATGATTTCGTCGCGGCTGTTCATGACGAAGGGGCCGTAGCCGACGATCGTCTCATCGAGCGGCTGCCCGCTCAATAGCAGAACGACGGAATCCTCCGCCGTGTCGAACGCGAGCTGTGTGCCTTCCCGCTCCACAACCGCAAGCTCCGCGGAGCGGACAGCATGCGCGCCGATCTGGATGGCCCCGTGCAGAACGAAGAGCGCCGCGGTATGACCATCGAAAAGCTCGAAGGACAAAGAGCGGCCGGCCTTCAATCGAAGGTCCCAGACGTTCATCGGCGTGAAGGTGCGGGCGGCCCCCTTTGCGGTGTCGTATCCGCCGGCGATGACCCGAACCGTGCCGGCATCCCCGGGCAACTCGACGCGCGGTATCTGCGCATCGGCAATCCCCTGATATCCGGGCGCGGACATCTTGTGCCTGGCGGGCAGATTGACCCAGAGCTGGACCATCTCGAACACGCCGCCACGCCGCGCGAAGTCGGCGCTGTGGAACTCCTCGTGCACCACGCCCGCCGCCGCCGTCATCCACTGCACGTCGCCGGGACCGATGGTGCCGCCGCCGCCCGACGAATCCCGATGGGTTACACCGCCTTCGTAGACGATGGTGACGGTCTCGAACCCGCGGTGCGGATGCTCGCCGACGCCCAGCTTGCGCGTCGTCGGCGGAAAGGTCGCCGGCCCAGCATAGTCCATCAGCAGGAACGGCGACAGCTCCCCGGCGACATCGTTGTACGAGAAGATGCTCTGCACCGGGAAGCCGTCGCCGACCCAGTGGCTGCCGTTGCTGCGCTTGATGAATGTCAGTTGCTTCATGCCTGCCTCCGTGTGTCGATGCTGGCAATGTAGGCGCAAGCCAAGCCCATTGCTAGATGGCCAAATATTCAATATCGATTGAAGCAGCCGTTCAAGTTGCGGCAACGAGGCACCTCAGCCTCTCAGATCGTATGCCTGTAACAGAAAGCAAGGATCGCACCCGCGGCCCCCACTATGTAAGGCCGCTGGCGCCGAGCTCCAGCCGGCGCCGCTTCCTGCAGCAACCGGGCCGCCCCGGCGCATTGGCGGATGCTGCGCTCATTGCATGGAAATTGAATTCGACTTGAGAGGCTTGAGGACGTCATCAGCGGCAATCGGGCAGATGCAGGCACGGCGACCGCTGCAACGTGGCAAATAGCCCTACCCAAAACAGTATTGCGCGCCCGGCAAATCGAGCCTATACGCTTTCCTGAGTGCCAAGCAATGACACGGCTTGGGCGCCCTACCCCGACAGATAGGCGCATTGCGCCACGCCAGGGCCTGCGTTTGAAGCGCAGCGCAATCCTGCAAACACGACCGGCTATCGGGGCGATTGAACGCAGCAGAATCCACAGGGGTGCTTGATGTCATTCGCAACGCTTCCTCAACTCAACGGCCGCTTGTTCCTCAGTGATGGCGGCATGGAAACCTCGCTGATCTATCACGATGGGGTGGACCTGCCGCAATTCGCCGCGTTCATACTGCTGCGCGACTCGATCGGCCGCCGACGCCTCGTCGACTATTACCGTCTCTACCTTGAGTTGGCGGCCGAGACCCCGCATGCCGGTCTCGGTCTCGTTTACCGTCGAGACCGACGGCCGTCTGCCAAGCGGAGAGCGACTGCGGGACGCCATCGAAGCAGTCGACGCGGATACGCCGCCCGACTACTTCGCGCCGCCCAGCGCATCCGAGTCACTTCCAGGCGTGCCTTGCCGAAGGCGGATCCTGGACACGCCGGATCCGCAGTATTCGCGCCAACGCATCGTCGTGCAGCCACGCCGAGCTGGATGCGGCAACTGAACTCGACATCGGTGACCCCGAGATGCTCGGCGACAGTTACCGAAGGCTGAAAGCATTGCTCCCTGCACTCAATGTGCTCGGCGGTTGCTGCGGAACCGACCTGCGGCATTTGCGGGCCATCCGCGATGCCTGGATTGGAACAGTGGCCTGATCCCTGCGGTTCGTGGGTGTGAGAGGCGAGAGGCATACATGGCGCTCCTGGAGGTCCGACCAGCTACTGCGCTGGACGCAGCGGGCGTTGCGGCATGCGTCTGCGAAGCCTACGTTCACTACATCGAGCGGATCGGCAAGCAGCCCGGCCCGATGCTGGAGGACTACGCAGACGTGATCAGTCGATCCATGGTGCACGTCGCCACCGCGGGCGCCAAGGTGGCAGGGGCCATCGTCCTGCAAGTCACGGACGAGGGTTTCTATGTCGACAACGTGGCCGTCCGGCCGTCGGTCAAGGGCCAGGGGGTTGGCCGCCAGCTGCTCGAGTTTGCCGAAGCCGAGGCCCGGCGGCGCGGGTATTCGTCCATCTATCTGGCGACCCACGAACTGATGGTCGAGAACCGCGCGCTCTACACACGAATTGGCTACGTCGAATACGAACAACGTGTTGTGAACGGCTATCCGCGAGTGTTCTTCAGGAAAGCGGTCGCGTCATCCAGCAGATGAAATCGATTGAGCGCCGTCGTTCGGTGTCGGCGATTCGGGGCGCGAGGGAACGCGGGATGGGATGGTGCCCATGCATCAATTCGTTGACGGCTTCATCTCCGGTAGTCGGATTGTCAATGATTATCGAAACCGGAGCAGGTGTGATCACGCAAGACTGAGCGGGACCAGGTGAGGTTCGGCCTTGACGTCCGCGACGTAGGCCCTGCTCCTCCGCGCTGTCAAAGAGAAAGAGGCAATGTCATGGTGTCCACCCGCAGCGGTTCCAGAGGTTTCATGCTCATCGAGTTGCTCGTGGTGATCGCTACCACGTCGGTTCTGTTCGCGCTGCTGCTGCCGGCCGTTCAGAGCGTGCGCGAGGCCGCGGCCGCGCAGGCGGCGCTCGAACTGGTCGGCGACAAATCGTACGCCGCCGCGGCCCTGTGCGCCCCGCCAGTCTGCAACTCGCTCGACGGCAACTTTCAAAACGTGTACCTCCCGTACCCGGAAATCCCGTCCGACATCCAACTCGGCGCCGTGCTCACCTCCGGCCTGCGCGTCAGCTACGACTCCCTCAAGCTCGGCACCCAGCCCTTCGACCTGCACCCCTGGACCGACGGCAACATTCATGACCCAGGCGTCGTCACGCTCGACCTCCTGGTCTACTCGTTGGCCGATATCAACTACGCCGTCGAGGCAGTCGACTGGCTCGACGGCGAGGTCGACTTCATCGTGCGCCAGCCCGAGGGCGGCCAAGCCTGGAAGCTGCGCGCGCTGATCGCGCCCGACGCCCAGTCGGTGAATGTTGTCGACGAGGCGGTGGCCGTGCCCGAGCCGACGGGTGTGCCGCTGGTCGCGGCGGCGCTGCTGGGGCTCGCAGTCTCGCGCCGTTGGGTGGCATTCGATCGATCCGCCCGGCATGAAAGGACGGGCGTTTCCTGACCTCGGCGCATGAAGCAGTGGCCCGGGTGTCCGCTTTTCGGCTGCAGACTTGATGAGGCGAAGGACCGCCTCTCGATAGCGTCAATACGATTCGCTGGCCTGCGGCCGTTCGAGCAACTCCTCATGCTGGCTGGCGTCGCCGATCCTTGACGGCTGCTATGGAAATTCCATCGCCGCGCCTGCGACCGCGAGCTATGGCTGCTCCGCCTTGACTCCGGCCGTTCCCGGCGTGAATGTCTTGACGCATGAATGGTCAGGTGGCCGACCGCCAGCGTTGACGCGATTCGACCGAGTGGCCGCTGAATGACGCACAGCCGCCACCGAGTCGTGAAGGTCGGCGATAGGCCGTAGAGGTGCCGGCCGGCGCCTCGGTTCGAACGGGCGCGAACGACCCACACCCGCCGCGGGCGATCATCTGGCCCAGTGACCGATGCACTTTGTAAGCCGCCGTTGGCCGAATTGGTCGAGAAGTGAAGAACCGGTTGGAAGCGGCCATTGCCGGATGACTGCCGGTGATTCTGGAAAACGGGAGCCGAACGGATGCACTTCAAGACGGTGACAGTGTGTGAACGACTCTAACTGGACTCCCTGATTGGGCAAAGCAGACGTTACCTGACGAACGTGTCGCTAGGCGCGGTGCGCCGGATGTCAGGGCTTCGACGTGACCAATGTCTCACGCAAGTCAATCATCGGTTGCTGGCTGACATTGATGAAGCCTTGGCCGGGCCGGTCCAGATCCGCAATCACCATGATTACGGCGGAGAACGCAATGGCCACGGCCAGCATGACTGGGCTGCGGTCAGTTCCCGCGACACCTCCGTGGTAGCCCACTGCAGCCAGCGCCAGGATAGCGACGAGAAACAGGACTGCCCAATAGGCGCCCGGAATCCGGCTTCGTTCGCGCACCATGAGGCGCTCTTGCTGCAGCTCGATAACTCTGCCGGCGTAGCTCAAAAATACGTCAACTCCACCGGGATTCTGCGCACCGACGGCGGTGGCAGCCTTCCCCAACCGGTCAATGAGGTCGTTGGCTGACGCGCCGGGCGCGTTCGGCTGCCCAGCGGCCCACCGCAGCCTCTCGTCGGTGTATTCACGCAGGATCGTTCGAATTTCGGAGCGATACGCCTCGGGTACGGTGTTGGCGAGGAGATAAGTCACCCGGATGGCGTTAGCCTCCTGTACTAGCGCCACTTTCCTCGCGTGAAAGGCGTCGGCGGCAATGCCGAAGGTAAACGCGAGCAGAAACGCAAGCAGACCGATCGTTGCGCCCACCATGGCGCCCACGGGCGCCTCCTTCTCCCGTTCCTGTTTATGTTGCCTCTGTCGGGCCCACCGATACCCCGCCTCTACTGATACAAGCACCAGCAGCAAGGTGCCGACAAAGACGCCCCAAATCGGGAGATCAGTGAAAACCTGATCCATTCCATCTCCTTCGCGTAACCTCGACCAAACCTCGATCAACCGATTCTACACACCCCGTTAGGTCGTCCAGCAATTGATGGCGCTGTAACCGGAGTGGTGCTCTACCCTTGCTTGTGTCGCCACCTTGCTTCCGCAACGCCCTACCTGCGTCAAGACCAAGAGTGATATCTTTGCCGTTCGGCAGGGGCTATGGCCACGGAGGGTGTTAAACCATTGTGTGCGCGCCTCGAAGAATCGGCGCCGAGGACTGCCGGGTGTCGATCGGATAGGGGAGAAATGGTTTGAGCACAAGCAAGAGTTTCGTTGCCTACGTCCTGGCGATAGTCGTGCTCGGACCCGGCATTGGAGTGCAGTTGGCGCATGCCCAGCGTGCGGTCGATTCGCAAGGTGGACCGGCGACCCCGGTGTCGCGGCCTGCATCGGGTTTCGAAATCCTGCAGGGACGGTGGGTGCGACCCGACGGAGGTTACGTGATCGCGATCAAGGCGGTTGCTGCCGGCGGCAAGCTTGACGCCGGCTACGCAAATCCGAACCCGCTGCCGTTCGCGAGGGCCGAGGCCTCCAAGGACGGCGATGCACTCAAGGTCTTCCTCGAACTGCGCGCTGGCGGCTACAACGGGTCCACCTACACGCTCACCTATGACCGGGTAAACGATGTGCTCAAGGGCGTCTACTACCAGGCGGTCGCGAGGCAAAGCTACGATGTGTATTTCGTACGCGCCAAGTGATAGTCACTCGTTGCCCGCAAACGCCGCTCCAGGGTACCGGCATGGGGGAGTAGGCGAATGAGTTGGCCGCATTCGAACATGGTAGTGGCGCAGCCGAAACGCTGAACGCGTCGGCGCGGCAGCCGCATCTTCCGTTTCGGTGACGAGATGAACTGGGTCGAAAGCGCCTGGACCATGATGATCGCGGCGAGCCTGATGCTCGGCGTCGTCCATCTGTTCGTCTGGCAGAAGCAACGATCGCAATACGCCCACCTGCTGTTCTTCGCGCTCGCCGCCTCGGCCGCGGCCTACGGCGCCTTCGAGCTCGCGAGAATGCGGGCCGAGACACCGGCCGACCTACGCCGCCAACGCACGCTGGTCGCATGTGCCGCTCGCCATGTTCGTCCTCTCGATCGTGGGGTTCGTGCGCCTCTATTTCGACGCAGGTCGACTCTGGCTCGCCTACGCAGTAGTCGGGATTCGGCTGGTCGCCCTCGCGCTGAATTTCCTGACGGGCGTGAACGTGAACTTTCGGGAAGTCACCGCGCTGGACCATCTGCATGCTTTGGGGCGGCGCCGTCGTTGCTGGACCCATCGGCATCCCGAATCCGTGGGCGATCGTCCCGCAGCTCAGCAACTTGCTGCTCGTCGTGTTCATCGTCGATGCCTCCATCACCCTGTGGCGGAGGGGTGGCGCCCGTGGCGCGCCGCCGCGCGGCCCTCGTCGGGGGCAGTCTTGCTCTTTGCATCGTGACGGCCGCCAGCGTCGCCGCTCTGGTCGTCACCGGCGTGGTACACGCGCCCACCATCCTCATGCCCGGCTTTTTCATCGTCGTCCTGGCGATGGGCTACGAGCTGGTCTGGGACCTGACCGCTGCGGCGCAACTTGCGGCACAGCTCCGCGCAAGCGAGCAGCGCTTCCGTGCGGTCGTCGAAGCGGCTCCGAGCGCGATTCTTCTGGTGGACGACAGAGGGCATGATCACGCTCGCGAATGCGCAGGCCGAGACCGTGTTCGGCTACCGGCGCGAGGAACTCATCGCGAAGCCGGTCGAAATGCTGATTCCGGAGCGCTTTCGCGTGCAGCACGTCGGACTGCGGAGCGCCTACGCCAGAGACGCGCGGGCGCGGGCGATGGGGACCGGACGCGAGCTGTTCGCGTGCCGCAAGGACGGCGGCGAAATCCCGGTGGAAGCCGCGCTCAGTCCGATGCCGACCGAGCAGGGATTGTTCGTACTGGCGTCGGTTGTCGACATCACCGAGCGCCGGAGCGTCGAGCGGGCCACGGCCCGCCAGCGCGACGAACTCGCGCACCTGTCGCGGGTCGCGATGTTGGGCGAGTTGTCCGGATCGCTCGCGCATGAGCTCAACCAACCGCTGACGGCTATTCTGAGCAATGCGCAGGCAGCGCAGCGGTTTCTCGCGCAGAGCCCGCCGCGCATCGACAAGCTCGCTGAAATCCTCACTGACATCGTGAAGAGCGATCACCGCGCCGGAGCAGTGATTCAGCGGCTTCGATCTCTGCTCAGGAAGGAAGAGGCGCAGCGTCATCCGCTCGACATCAACGACGTGGTCGAGGAATCGCTGCGTCTGATGCGCAGTGACTTGCTGAACCGGCAGGTGGCGGTCAGCACCGACCTCGACGAAGCGCTGCCAGCCGTGAGCGGCGATCGAAACCAACTGCAGCAGGTGTTGCTCAATTTGGTGATCAACGGATGCGACGCCATGGACGGCCGGGAAGTGGACTGCCGGCTGCTGGTGCGAACCCGAACGACCGCGCATGGCGGCGTCGAGGTCTCCGTCGCCGATCGGGGCGCGGGAATACCCTTGGCGGATCTCGAACGGATATTCGAGCCGTTCATGACCACCAAATCGAAGGGCCTGGGCCTGGGTCTGGCCATCTGCCGATCGATAGTCGAGGCCCATGGCGGCCGCCTGTGGGCGACCAACAATCCGGACCGGGGCGCTACGCTGCATTGCGAATTGCCAGCGAGGCGGGACTAACGTCGATGGGAGAAGCCGCTGCCAACGGTATACGTGGTCGACGATGATCCCGATCTGTTGAGGGCCATCGGGCGGCTGCTCGAATCCGTTGGACTGCGCGTTGCCACGTTCCCGTCGGCCCACCAGTTCCTCGAGCGGTACGACCGGAGCGCTCCGGGTTGCCTCGTGCTCGACCTCGCGCTGCCCGGTTTGAGCGGTCTCGAGCTGCAGCGCGTGCTGGAACAGCAGGGTAGCCCCCTGCCGATCGTCTTTCTCACGGGCCGGGGCGACATCGCAACGAGCGTTCAGGCGATGAAGCATGGCGCGGCGGACTTCCTCACCAAACCGGTCGACGATACCGAGCTGATTGCCGCCATTCACGAGGCACTGGCCAGGGACCAGGCGCTCCGTGCGTGCGCGTTGAGCGGGAGCGCCTGGCGAAGTGCCTTGCAGCGCTTACCGAGCGTGAACGGCAGGTTCTCGAGCTGATCGTCGCCGGAAGGCTGAACAAGCAGATCGCCGCCGAGCTCGGCACGGTCGAGAAGACGATCAAGTTCCATCGCGCCAACCTGATGCACAAGATGGGGGTTCGTGTCGTTGCCGACCTGGTGAAGCTGGCGGAGCGCGCGGGCGTCGGCTCCACGCCCATGACCTGAGCTAGCGTCCACGCTTGCGCCGCGCCCGATACCTGGACCAAGGTCCAGTAGGATCGGCTGCCCGCGCTTGATACCTTGTGGTCAGGATGACGAGCGACGTGCCGCTGCTGGCCGTAGTGGACGACGATGCAGACGTGCGCGTTGCCTTGACGCGACTCGTTTCCTCCGCCGGTTTCGCCGTCGAGACGTTCGCGTCCGGCGCGGAGTTTCTGCGCTCGATCGAGGACCACGAGCCGGATTGTGTCGTGCTCGACCTGCACATGCCGGAAATGAGCGGATTCGACGTTCAAGGCGCGCTCGCCGGTGCCATCCGGCTGTGCCGGTCGTCGTCATCACGGGGCACGACACTCCCGAGTCGCGCGCGCGGGCCCTTGAATTGGGCGCGAAGGCCTATCTCTGCAAGCCCGTCAACGACGAAGCGTTGCTTGCGGCGATCGGCGCAGCATCGGCACCGCCATCGGTGGTGTGTCGCCCTGACGCAACGTGGAGCACGGTCTTGACCTACGCGACGCACGCGGACTTTCGCATTGCCGATGGACGCGCCGCGCGGTGCTGCCGGTCAAGAATCGTTCGTCCACTGGGAAGGAGGCCAGGAATGAGGATCACCATGTGCGCGCTGCTCGGGGCTGCCGCCATTCTCGCCGGCTGCGCGGGCTCGCCGGTGCCCGGCGCCGATGCCGGCGGGTCGCAGGCGCAACTCATGTTCGTGCAAAGCGCAGAGGATCTCCGGGTCGACGCCGCCAGCGAGCACCCTGCGGCTGGTCAAGGTCAATCCGCAGACCGTGTACTTCTCCGACAGGCCGAAGCGGATCGCCGGGCATCTCAGGATGGCCGACTACCTGCAGACGTGGAAGGAGGGGCGGGACAATTTCGGTGCGGATCCGCCGAACGCGACCCTCTCGGTCTACGAGCCGGGGCGCGCGGAGCCCACGCTCGTGGTGGTCACGCTCATGAAGCCGGTCGTGGACGGCGCAGACCTCGTGTACACGTACAGGATCATCGAGGGAACGATGCCGGCGAGCGGTGCGACGAGCCTGTTCATCGATTGGTACGGGGTCGGGGGCGGGGTCGGGCCGGGCTTCCACGGTGTCGGCGTGGGGCGCCGCGGCGTCGGCTGGCGCTGACGGCCGACAGCTTCCACTGGCCGCGGGGCTGCGGATGGCAAGAGAGAGCTACGTGAATCGCGCGATCGAGGCACGATTGCACTTGACGAGGAGATCCATATGTTCCAGTTACGCTTTGATCCGCGGCGCGCGCTTGCGATCGCGCTTGCCACCACTATCGCCCTGCCGCCAGCGGCTTTCGCGCAGGCGCCAGCCGCTCCGCGCCGGCCAAGCCGGCCCGGTGGCAGCATCGCAGCAGAAAGTGCAGCTGCTGTTCGTGCAGAACTCGGCGGGTGTGGCCATCGACCAGGCCAAGGGCATGCTGACGCTCAAGAACGTGAGCCCCTCGACGCTGTTCTTCACCGATCGGCCGGTGCGCATGGCGGGCCATTACCACACCAGGGGCGAGTTCCTGCCGCTGTGGAACGAGGGCGGCCGGACAGCCTCGCGAAGAGATCCGCCCAATGCCACGCTCTCGATCGTCGAGCCGGGCCAGGCGGATCTGCAACGCGGTTGTCGTCCTGCGAAATCCGCGCATGCAGGGCAACGACCTGATCTACGACATCAAGCTGGTAGAGGGTACGCTGCCGAAGGCGGGGAACGCCGCGGTGCTGTTCATCGACATCCTGGGGATCTGGCGACGCAACATCCGGCGCGTGGCGGTGATCGGGACCGCCGCTGCCGTGACGACGGCTGCGGTCGCCACCGCGGGTGCCGCCGCCGCGGCCGCCGCGAAGCCGACGACGGTGAACGTGCAGGTCACGCCGCCGCCGCCGAAGCCCGCTCCTCAGCCCTCCGACGCGCAGAAGCTCGAGCAGCTGAAGGGCCTGCTGAACGAAGGCCTGATCACGCAGGCGCAGTATCAGAAGGCATCGCAGGAGGTGCTGAACGAGATGGTCAAGTAGCGAGAGGATCGATGATGAATTCCGGGAGAGGCCTGATGAAGGCTCGCCTTACGTGCAAGTTACTGGCCTCCGTGGTCGCAGTCGCCTCGTGCCTGGGGACGGCCTCGGCACAACAGGTTACCGGTACGCTGGGTTCCGCGAACGCCACCACGACCCTCGACGGCAAGCAGCTTCCGCGGCCCGATCCGAGTTTCGGCGGGGTGATCCAGGAAAAGGCCTCGGAGTCGAAAGCCTGGTGGGCGCCACGGGTCGTGCCGCCGAAGGGCGCGCCCAACGTGCTGCTGATCATGACCGACGACAGCGGGTTCGGCGCGCCGGGCACCTTCGGTGGCGTCGTTCCGACACCGGCCCTCGATCGCATCGCGAAGAGCGGGATGCGTTACACGAATTTCCACTCCACGTCGCTCTGCTCGCCGACGCGCGCGGCATTGATCACCGGGCGCAACCACCACGTGGCCGGCTTCGGCGTGGTGGGCGAAATCGCGACGGGATTCCCGGGTTACGACTCGGTCATCAGGAAGGAGAACGGCACCATCGGCGCCATCCTGAAGGACAACGGGTACGCGACCTCGTGGTTCGGCAAGAATCACAACACGCCCTTCTATCAGGCGACCCAGGCCGGACCCTTCGACCAGTGGCCGAACGGCATGGGCTTCGAGTACTTCTATGGCTTCGTCGGCGGCGACGCCAGCCAATGGCAGCCGAACCTGTACCGCAATACGACGGCCATCTACCCCTTCGAGGGCAAGCCGGGCTGGAACCTGACCACGGCCATGGCCGACGAGGCGATCCAGTACATGAAGGAGATCAAGGCGGTCGCGCCCGAGAAGCCGTTCCTCGTCTACTACGTGCCCGGCGGCACGCATTCCCCGCATCATCCGACGCCGGAGTGGATCAAGAAGATCGGCGACATGCACCTGTTCGACCAGGGCTGGAACAAGATTCGCGAGACCATCTTCGCCAACCAGAAGCGGCTGGGCATCATGCCGGCGAACGCCCAACTGACCCCCTGGCCGAAGGAACTGCCGGAGTGGGATTCGCTCGGGTTTCTGCGAGAAGAAGCTGTTCATCAAGCAGGCCGACGTCTTCGGGGCCTACCTCGCCTACACCGACCACGAGATCGGCCGCGTCATCCAGGCGGTCGAAGACCTGGGCCAGCTCGACAACACCCTGATCATCTACATCAGCGGCGACAACGGCGCGAGCCCCGAAGGGCATGCTCAACGGCACGCCGAACGAGTTCACCACCTTCAACGGCGTTCCCGTGCCGGTCAAGGCCCAGTTGCTCTGGTACCCGTTCTGGGGGTCCGATCGGACCTTCCCGCACTTTGCGGCA
The DNA here is from genome assembly GCA_963709525.1 of uncultured beta proteobacterium. Taxonomy (GTDB): domain Bacteria; phylum Pseudomonadota; class Gammaproteobacteria; order Burkholderiales; family Casimicrobiaceae; genus CAIWHR01. The sequence goes on along the minus strand of CAVPXB010000016.1, from coordinate 14,662 downwards.
CCCTGGGCGTGGGCGATGGACACGCCGTTCAAGTGGACGAAGCAGGTGGCGTCGCACTTCGGCGGCACGGCCCAGGGCATGGCCATGTCGTGGCCCGGCCACATCAACGACGTGGGCGGCATCCGCCGCCAGTTCCACCATGTCATCGACATCGTGCCGACCATCCTCGAAGCGACCGGCATCCCGATGCCGGAGACGATCAACGGCATCAAGCAGCGCCCGATGGACGGCGTGAGCATGGCCTACACCTGGGACAAGGCGAACGCCAACGCCGCGTCCCGGCGCACCACGCAGTATTTCGAGATGCTCGGCAACCGCGCCATCTACAACGACGGCTGGGTCGCGGCGACGACCCCGGCGACGCTCCCGTGGGAACTCTCCACCAAGCCGGCGCCCGACGTGATCACCGGGTACCAGTGGGAGCTCTACAACGTCGCCGAGGATCCGACCGAGTCCAACGACCTGGCGGCCAAGATGCCGGACAAGCTCAAGCAGATGCAGGACCTCTTCTACGCCGAGGCGAAGAAGCACGACGTGCTGCCGCTCGACAACTCGTCGCTGACGCGCTGGAACACGCCGAAGTCCGAACCTCACCGGCGGACGCAAGGTCTTCACCTACTCGGGAGCGCTGACCGGCGTGCCCAACAGCGGCGCGCCGAGCATCCTGAACAAGTCGTACACCATCACCGCCGAGGTCACGATTCCCAAAGGGGGCGCGGAAGGCATGATCGTCACCGACGGCGGGCGCTTCGGCGGCTATGGGCTCTTCCTGAGCAAGGGCGTGGCGGGCATTCGCAAGGGCAAGCCGGTGTTCCTCTACAACCTGCTCGACCTCAAGCGCACGGTCTGGGCGGGGCCCGAGTTGGGCGCCGGCAAGCACACCATCGTCTTCGACTTCAAGTCCGATGGCCCGGGCCTGGGCAAGGGCGGGACGGGCGTGCTCTACGTGGACGGCAAGGAAGTGGCCAGGAATTCCATGGAGCACGGCACGCCGATCACGTTCCCGGAGGACGAGACCTTCGACGTCGGCCAGGACACGCGCACCGGCGTCGCGATGCTGGAGTATCGCTACGATGTCCCGTTCAAGTTCACCGGCACGATCAACAAGCTCACCTTCAACCTCGGACCGGACCAGGTGACGGCAGAGGAACGCGAGCACGCGCAGAAGACCGTCGCCCGGGCGCGTGACTAGCGGCGGATGCGCAACACCAGTCTCCAGACCGTGCGAGGAACAAGCATGGGCGCGATGAGAAACGTGCTTGCTATCGCCGCTGTCGGTGAAGCCGCGACCGGGAGCGGCGTTGCTGCTTGCCCCGTCGCTGGTCGGGCAATTGCTGCTCGGCGCAGAACTGACCGGCATTGCCGTGACCGTGGCACGCGTGGCCGGCATCGCCCTGATCGCATTGGGGGTCGCGTGCTGGCCGGGCACGCCGCTGCTCGGCATGTTGACCTACAGCGCGGCCGTCACGCTGTATCTCGCCTACGTCGGGCTTGGCGGGCGGTGTGACGCGGCACGCTGCTGTGGCCGGCGGTCGTCCTGCACGCGATCCTGACGGCACTTCTGACGCAGACATTGATGAGGGGCAAGGAGAGGTAGACACAGAGAAATGAAACGTGTCCGGCTGGAGCGGGTTCAGCGCTGCTCGCTACGGCTTGGCGCGTCAACGACGATCGCCGAAACGACCCATGTTCGCGTTGCCTGCGCTGGGCTCGGCGCGTTTCTATGCTTTCAACCACAGAGGACACTCGGTGAACCGCAGCACATCCAACCGTATGCTCGCCTGCGTCACGCTGGCGATGGCCTGCCTGCCGTGGACCGCATCCGCGCAGCCTGCCGGCGTCGAGGCGAAGGCCGACGCCGAGCTTCGCTCGATGACCCGCTATATCGCGGGCCTGAAGCAGTTCAGCGTCAAGACCGAAAACACCCTTGAAATGGTGACCACTGATGGGCAGAAGATCCAGTTCAGCGCCCCGGCGACGCTCACGGTTTCACGACCGGACAAGCTTCGGGCCGAGCGGCACGGCGACATCGTCAACCAAGCCTTCTACTACGACGGCAAGTCGCTGACGCTCTACAACCCCGATTCCAAGCACTATGCAACCGTGCCGGCGCCGGCCACCATCGACGCCATGCTTGAATTCGCCCGGACACAACTGGACGTGATCGCACCGGGCGCGGACCTCATCGATACCCGAGCTTACGAGCAGTTGATGCAGGGTGTCGCGGCAGGTACCTATCTGGGATTGGCGGTCATCGCCGGCCACCGCTGCCACCACCTGGCCTATCGCGGCGCTGAGGTCGATTGGCAGATCTGGGTTCGCGAGGGCAAGCAGCCGGTGCCATGTCGCTACGTGATCACCTCCAAGGCTGTCGCCGGTGCACCGCAGTTCAGCGTCCAGTTCGTGGGTTGGGATTCCGTGCCCAAAGTCAGCGCAGCCAAGTTTCGCTTCATCCCCCCGGCCGGGGCGAGGACCGTCGGGTTCTTGCCCGTGAGCCAGCCGCGCTGATGCCACAAGGAGCCCATCATGAGAATCTCTGCCCCCCTGCTCGTCACCGGATCGGTCCTGCTGCTCGCGGCATCCGAGTTCATCCCAATGCCTGGTGTCGGGTTCATCGCCGACGCACAGGCGATCATTGGCGCACCAAGGACGCCGTTCAGTGTCGCCGGGGTTGCACGGCGTACGGCGGTGCGTACCACGGCAGTGGTCACGACCGAGGTAGCCGCATCCTCGGCGGCAGCAGCGTCGGCCGCATCGGCGCAGGCTGCAGCGGCATCGTCGCAGGCCGCAGCAGCGCAGGCAGCGGCCGCGAGGCCGCCAGCTCCGGCTCCTGCGCCGAGCGCGGGGCCACTTGCGGTCGGGACGGTGGTGGGCAAACTGCCCAACGGGTGCGTCTCGGCGCCGATCAGCGGTGTCGAGTATTACCTCTGCAACGGCACCTACTACCGCGCGGCATTCCAGGGCAACAACCTGGTGTACGTGGTGTCGAAGCCCTGAGTCCACGACGCGAATCCGGTGTGATGCTTGGTGTGCCTGTTACCGCAATCTCCCCCAACACGAGGTCCATTATGAACAAGCCCTCGCAGTTGAAACTCGGCGCCGCAGCGCTCGCCCTCGCCGCCAGTGCACTCCTGCCAACAACGGCTGCCGCGCAGTATGCGCAGCCCGGAACGCCTGGCAAATGGCAATACGCCGCGACGATCTACGCCTACCTGCCGAGCATCGGCGGCACGATGTCGTTCCCGGCAGGCTCGGGCAGTTCCGGCCTCAACGTCGACGCCAGTACGATCATCAACGACCTCAAGTTCACGGTGATGGGATCCTTCGACGCCCACAACGGCCGCTGGGGCGTGTTCACCGACGTGCTCTATCTCGATGTTGGCGGCAGTGCGTCGAAAACGCGCGATTTCTCGATCGGCAACATCGGCCTCCCGGCGAGCACCACCGCGGACCTGAACCTCGACCTCAAGGGCACGGTCTGGACGCTGGCCGGCGAATACCGGGTGGTGTCCGACCCGGCGGTGAAGGTCGATCTGCTCGCCGGGGCGCGGTACTTCGGCGTCAAGCCGACGCTCAGTTGGTCGATCGACGGCGACCTGGGCACCATCCCGGCGCCCGGCCGCACAGGCAGCAAGGAGATCGACGAGAACGTCTGGGACGGCATCGTCGGCTTCAAAGGCGCCTACACCTTTGGCGAAAGCCGCCGGTGGAGCGTACCGTTCTACTTCGACATCGGCACCGGGCAGTCCGACCTGACCTGGCAGGCTGCGGCCGGGATCGCGTACAGCTACCATTGGGGCGAGCTGGTCGCGATGTGGCGGTACCTCGATTACAACTTCAAGTCGGACAAGAACCTGCAGGACATGAATTTCAACGGCCCGATGTTCGGGGCCACGTTCCGCTGGTGACCGTTCCCGCTGGCGAGAACGAGGCACGGGGGGCCGGCCTTTCAAGAGGAACGATTCATGATGACGAAACACCCTGGAAGCTGGACGGCGGCCTTCCTGACCGCGGCGGTTCTTCTCACGGCCACGCCCGCGCGGGCGGAAATGAGCGCCGAGGAACTGGCGAAACTCGCGCAGAACCCGGTGGGCAACCTGATCAGCGTGCCGTTCCAGAACAACACCAACTTCAACTTCGGACCGGAGAAGGGCACGCAGAATGTGCTCAACATCCAGCCGGTGATTCCGATCGCGATCGACAGCGAGTGGAACATCATCACGCGGACGATCTTGCCGGTGGTCTCGACAACAACGTCTGGTCGCTGACCAGCAACAAGCAGGGTGGCGCCTACAACAACGGTCTGATCCAGCCCTTCGTCAACTATAACTTCCCGGAAGGCTTCTATCTGACCACCGCACCGATTCTCACCGTCAATTGGAAAGCGGACAGCAGCCAGCAGTGGACGGTGCCGGTCGGCGGGGGGGTGGGCAAAATCTTCCACTTCGGCAAGCTGCCGGTGAACACGCAGATCTCGGCCTATTACAACGTAGTCAAGCCAGACTTCGGGCCGAACTGGCAGTTGCGCGCGCAGGTCCAGTTCATGTTCCCGAAGTAGACGACGCAAGGCTGTTGGTAGCCGCCACTCTGGGAGCGGTGTCGACGCGGTGGTTCGCACCGCGCATGACGGCAGTACTGCCGAGGGTGGTTTCTGCCCTTCGACATATTCAGTGAACCGCGAACTGCAAAGGCAATCGGCTACTGGGCCAGAAGATCACGAGCGGCGGATGTAGGTCGAGATGTCACTTTGATTCACCAGCCCGCAGCCGTTCGAGCAATGCTTCACGTTGGCTGGCGCCGCCGATCCTTGAAGGTCTGCAATGGAGATTTCATCCTCGCGCGTGCGACCGCGAACTATGGCTGCTCCACCTTGACTCCGGCCGTTCCCAACCTAACATTTTGAGGGCGTCAACGGCCGGACGTGGCCGACTGCCGGCGTAGGCGGGATTCGACCGAGCGGCCGCTGAATGACGGACACCGGCCATCCACGGTTGAATGGCTGGTGTGAACGGTAGAACTGCCGTCCAACATCGGGGAGCGTGCGTCCGTGGATGTTAAAGGTTGTGCGATGCCTGCCCGCGTGGCGTCGTCACGCACTCGCACGCCTGCGCGTCAAGGCATTACACAACAGGAGCAGACCCTCGGCGCCTTCTGCCAGTGCGCTCAAAAGCAGTCATTGGGTCGGCCATTCGCCGGGGACGACCTGCGGGTACCGTGCAAAACCCGGCATAGGCGGCACGCGATGCGATCACGATCCCGCTCGTTCATATCGTCGTGATCCGTTTACACTGCAGGCGTATTCCTCGCGCCCACAGTCCCTTGCCGTTGACGCTCCACGATTATGCGGCGTAGCGTATTTGCTTCCACATCATCCACACGATCTACTTCTCGTTGGGCCCTGGAACTACAGAGAGGAGAGCACGATGAGCAACGAACAGGTCGCACCTGCGACGAGAGGTGTTACGGTGAAGCTACTTGCAACGGTTGACCTCGGGCCGGAGATCGAGGGTATGGCAGGGCGCCAACTTCGAATGCGTATGGTAACCATCGAGCCTGGAGGCGTCTTCGGCCCGATTCACGACCATAAAGACAGACCAGGCACCGTCTACATACTGCAAGGAACGATCACTGACCATCGAAATGGTGTCGCTACGGACTATGGGCCGGGAGTGGCCTGGCCCGAGGATAGGAACACCACACACTGGCTTGAGAACAGAGGGACGATTCCGGCAGTGGAAATCTCGGTCGATATAGTCAGGCAAGAGTAGGCTCAGGCCCGACATCTAACACGGTCGGGCCTAACCGCGGCTCAACGGGACGCGCTGCAGTCGGCCGATAGTGTGAGTTCGCAACGGCACCCGTAAGCCGCCGTTCGCGCGAAGGGCTAGGCTTTCCAGCGGCGGGTATCGGCGACCGTAGGGAATCGCGGCTCGCGGTCTCTAGCAACAGCGGTCATAGAGCATTGCGATCCATTGCAGTCATCGATCGGTGTCTGTTGGCCAGCTGCGGCTGCCCTGCGTGATGGCACGGGTACGGCCGCGCCCCCCGAGTCGACGCCGGCGCGCTCGCGCGTTACCCTTGCATGGAGTGCGCCCGCCCCCCCGCGGTGCGCGAGGAGGGAACCGTGACCAAGGGACGATGCCTTTGCGGTGCGCTGAGTTACGAGCTGGACCGGCCGTTCAGCGCGATGATTCACTGCCATTGCTCGATGTGCCGGAAGCACCACGGCGTGGGCTTCGCGACCTTCGTCGTGGGGCCGATCGCCGGCTTCCGCTGGATCGCTGGCGAAGACCGGCTTGGGCGCTATCAGTCGTCGCCGAACGGGGTTCGCACGTTCTGTCGCGTGTGTGGCTCAGCGGGGCCCACGACCATGCCCGACGTGGGCATCGCTGCGGCACCCGCCGCAAGCCTCGAAGGCGAACTCGGCATCAAACCGCAGAGCCACATCTTCGTCGGCTCGAAGGCACCCTGGGACGCCATCACGGACGACTTGCCTGCGTTCGACGCATATCCGCCGGGATTCGATGCCCAGGAAGTCGCTCGCCCGGTCGTGACGCCGCGCGCGGGGATCACCGAGGGCAGTTGCCTTTGCGGCGAGATCGGTTACGAGATTACCGGCGCGCCGGTGCGCATGATGAATTGCCACTGCAGCCGCTGTCGCCGCGGCCGCGCCGCCGCGCACGCCACGAATGTCTTCGTCAAGCTCGATCAGTTCCGCTGGGTGCGCGGGGCGACGCTGGTGACCGAGTACAAGGTGCCCGACGCGCGCTTCCACGCCGTCGCGTTCTGCTCGCGCTGCGGTGGCAAGGTGCCGAGGCCCTCCCCCGAGCGGGGGGTCGTCGTGGTCCCGGCGGGGTCGCTCGATACCGATCCGAGCATGCGCGCGCAGGCGCACATCTTCGTCGCGGACAAGGCACCGTGGTTCGACATCACCGGGCCGCTACCCCAGTACCCGGGAATGCCACCGGGATAGGAAACGTCCGCGCGCCTGCGTGATGCAACCTGGGGGCAAGGCAGCGGTGCCAAATCCGATAGATGACGCCACTGGCGTGCCGATGCTTGAACCTGATCTGCGTCGGCAATGATGGACAGTCCCAGACCGGGCACGGGCGGACCGCCGCCGTCAACTCCCAATTCGCTCCGAATTGCCGGGGATATTGCGCTGCAGCAATAACCGGTCGATGGCCCCAGTCGCTCACGGCGTTGTAGGTCTTGACCTCCCAATTGCGATCGTCGACTTCGCGACCGTCCACACCCAGCTCAAGGAGAAAGCCCGAGGGCGTGACCCCATAGAAGGAGATCATGCCGTCGTTCGGGTGGCGTCCGAGGGTGAGTGCGATCGGCACACCGAGATCCTGAGCGCGATAGAAGGTCGCGCCAACGTCGTCGATCGTGTTCGCCTCGAGCATCACATGATGCAGCCGCTTGGGCATGCCGAGAGTCGCGAACGCCAGGGAATGATGGCGCCGGTTCACATGCAGAAACACCGCGTGGAGCGGCTTCCCCATGAACTCGGTGTCGATATAGTCGCTCAAGCGGAAGCCGAGCACCTCGCGGTAGAACTGCTCGGTCCGGGCACAATCGCTCACGTTGATGAGCACATGACCCATCCCCATGCCGCCAGTCTTGAATCCCGAGGCGATCTTGTTCGAGCGAAACGCGTGCAATCCCAGTCCGGGCCCGTGGTGAATCTCGGTCCTGATGCCGTCCGGGTCCGCAAGGGTGATCATTTCCCGGACGCCGCGCGCTGCAGCCTCGGCGACGGAATTCACCTGATACGGCACGCCCGCACGAGCGAGCCGGTCCTTCATCGCGTCAAGCGCAGCGCGATCGGCGACTTCCCAGCCGATATAAGCCACGTCGTCTCTCGATCCCTCACTCAGGAGGATGCGAAAATTATGGTCGTCCATGCGCAGGGGCAGCGCACCGTCGGGCTGGGGTGCGCCGACGGCAAGTCCCAATACCTCGGTGGCGAACCGGCGCCATGCGCCGAGATCGCTGACTTCGAAGCCCAAGTACCCGAGTTGTGCGGCAGTGCTCATGCGTTTCTCCCGAGGCCGGTGACACCGATTTCCTGCAAATGTAACCCATTCCACGTCCGTGGACTCAAGCCGCGTCAGCCCCAGGGGGCCCGGCCGCCCAAAGTTACCTCAGGAGAACTCCTGCTTCACGGAGCCTTGATTTCTGCCTCGCGTCGATCGGAGCCCGTTTCCGATCGGATCGAGATCGGCCACCTCCGGCCGTAAACGCCCTCGGAATTTGACGCTGGGAATGACCGGTCTCAAGGAGGAGCGGCCACAGCGCGCGGTCGCAGGCGCGGTATGGAATCTCCATTGCAGACGTTCAGGGATTCGCGACGCCAGCCAACATGAGGCATTGCTCGAACGGCCGCGGCCAAGCGAATCGTATAGTCGCTATCGACCCGGAGCCGCCGTCCACGGTCCTCCGAACCAGTCGTAGAAATCGACCGAAGCCGCCGTTCAGTTTGCGGCAACGAGGCGCCTTTCAAACTGGATGCCTATAAGAGGAGGAAACGATCGTGCCCGCCCGCGGCCCGCCGCTATGGGACCTGCCGGATGTCGGGGCGGGCACCTTCGATTCCCACGCCCAGCCGGCACGCGAGTACGCGTTTGCCACCGAAAATGGACCCTTGATTCGACCGATCGGCTCCTCCACATTCAGGTTTGCGTGGTTGAATCTCCTGCCCGTCAATCGGACTCGCGCGCGACTTCGGCCGGTAGCCGCGTCGATGGGTCTAAACATTGCGGGCCTGCATCGCGCATTCCGCAAGCAGGCCGCGCGCGGGGCTTGTCTTCCCTTTTCGAAGGGGGTATACCGGAACCGCCGCGCAAGGTCGATTCACGGTCTTGCCTCCTCCCGACACCTAGGTGCATTGCACCGCGACGGGGTTTCGGATACCCAACAGCATTTGCGATGGAAGCATGCTGCTTCCCGGTCGTGCACCTATGCATGAATGCGGTCACTGTCATTGCCAGCCGGACTGGACCATCGCGCGCCTGAAAGGATAACCCCGTGCTCAAGCAACTCATTCTCGTGGTCGGCCTGCTGTTCTCCGTTGCGCGTGCGGACGCCTTGGAGTACACCGACGTCTATTACAACCAGACCGAATCCGGGTGGGGCCTCTTCCTGGTCCAGAGCGACACCACGCAGTTCGTGGCGCTGTTCATCTACGGCACCGACAACAAGCCGACCTGGTACACGGCGACGCTGAAGCAGGATGCGGCGGGCAACTACAACGGGCAACTGATGCCACCACTGGCAGCTACTTCGGGTCGACCTGGAATCGGGCCAGCTGACCGTCAATCCGGTCGGGACGATCTCGTTCCAGCCGACCGACATCTATCAGGCGACGGTCACGTACGCGCTCAACAGCGGCCCGACGGTGACCAAGTCCGTACAGCGCCAGACGCTCACCGCGTATCAGCTCCCCGGGAATTACTCCGGCTCGGCTTCCGGGACGCAGTTGGGATGCACCGATCCAACGCAGAGCGACCCGAAATTCCGCGGCCGATACAACCTTGTCGTCACGCAGACCGGCGACACGGCCGCCGCGATGACTGTCAACTTCGTCGACCCCCAGAACAATGGCGTCGTCTGCACGATCGAGGGGGCGCTCACCCACTTCGGCCGGCTCTACCGGATGGCCAATGCGCAGTTCACCTGCAGGGAGCCGGGGGCCACCACCGGGGAGACGACGACCGTGGCGATCGAATCGCTGCACCCGACGGGGCAGGGCATCGAATTCCGCCTCAACGGGCCGACCGGTGGGGGCTGCACGTCTTCGGTGCACTTTGCCGCCGTGCTGAACAACTGATGTCGATGGCGGTTGTGCCGCTGGCCAGGCGGCACCAGCCGGGCCTTCAGCGGCGTCGTGCCGTGCGCGTGGCCAACACACGCGGCAAGCGAACCGCAACGACGGCATCCTTGCACGAATGCCTTGTGCCACCCGGCGTACCGGAAGCGCCGCGCCCCCAGCGTCGACACGTCTTGCAGCGCGACGCCGATCTCCAGGGCGCGGCCCTGCGCCTGTTCCTGCGCGTGGTGGAGCCATGCCTCCGCGCGCACAGCCCGGGTGCAGGTGCGCCGGCGGCTGTTGCGCGTCTTCGTGCGCCGTGGATTGCTGCCGGCTGATGATGCGCAGGCGATGGGGCAGTGGGAACACGGCGGCGGCTTCTCCGTGGACGGCTCGGTGCATATCGAGGCCGCTGATCGCGCCGGGCGCGAACGGCCGCTCACGGGAAATTTCCGCGGCGACCTGGACCGTCTGGACCTGGCCGACGACCGCCTGTGGGGGCCGGCGCCGCATAGCAGTCCTTCTCCGATCGCCCACTGCTATTGATCGTCTGCTTACGGCGAACTTCCCGAACCGCGGCCCGTGTGCAATGGTATTGCCGGATTCACCTGCCCGACTGTGATTGCACCATTCATGGCAGTACCAGTGACCAGCGCCACTGCGAGCTTTGTCTTTACCGAAACCCAGTCGTTGGCTGCGATGATCTCTGACCCTCGACGCCAGGTTGTCGACATCAACAAATGCCACCAATGCCATGATGGCAAGCAACACGGCGACGTCATCGTTCCTAAGCTTAGCCTGCACGGCAATAATCGCACTGAGAATCTGGGCTTGTGCGTTGTGTGCCACAACCCGAACCAGACTGACGTGCCGTACCGCTACCAGACGGCTGGCACAACGGCTGACCCACGCGTCGCCGGGAAGGAAATGCCGATCGACTTCAAGGTGCTGGTGCACTCGATTCATGCGGGTGGTTTCCGCAAGACACCCTACGTCGTCATCGGTTTCCAGAGCTCGGTCAACGATTTCAGCGATGTCCGCTTTCCCCGTGAGCTTCGCAAGTCCTGCCCTGACTGTCACATCGACGCCAACGGCAAGGGAACCTTCGAACTGCCAATCAAGACAACGTTGGGGACCACGGTAAACTCGCAGAGCACCTATCTCGTGCCGCCGGGTGCACCCCGCAGCATCAACGTCGATCCCTTTGATGACTTGAGGATGACGCCGACTGCAGCTACGTGCTCTGCTTGTCACGACAATGCGGAGGTCAGGAGCCACATGGTGAAGACGGGTGGCGCCTCGTTCGCGACAACCCAGGCGAACATCGGCGTCACCATCAAGGAGAGGTGTGCCAGCTGCCACGGACCGGGCAAGGACAAGGACGTGCGCAAGGCCCATGAAATCGGCGGCAGCCACGACTGACGCCCGGCGCGGCGAAACGCCCGGCCCCCGGTACTGGGGCCGGTGCCGGCCAGCCAAAACGGTCCGGTCGCCGCGATCGACCGCTGCCCCGTTCTTCTGCGTATCGGCTTTAGGTCTTCGGCGCTCGCGAACGAACGTCGGCTTACAAAGTGCACTGGTCAGTGGGTCAGAAAACTGCCACAGGCTGCTGCGGGTCGCCTGCCGACTTTTGTAGTCGGCCATAAGCAGCCCCAATCTCGTCTGCTCGTTAGCGGATGTTCCTGGTACGTCCGAGGGGGCCGGCTCTTCGCAGGTCCAACTGACTCACATCCTTTGGATGCAGGAAACGAGGATCTTGCCCGATCGTCCGCCGCGCGCAGCGTGCGCCACCGCGTCCTTCAGCTGTGCCAGAGGGTACACCTGCTCGACCGCGACCGCGAGCGAGCCGTCGGCGAGCTTGGCCGCCAGCTTGCGGTATAGCGCCGCGATCTCGGCTGGCGCGGTCTCCGCGAACCAGTTCCGCAGCCAAAAGCCCGTCAGGCTCACGCGGCGGAACACCAGTTCGCGGCCATCGATCATGCACGGCTCGCCGCTCAGCAGGCCGTAGTTCACCACCGTTCCGCCATCGACGACGCAGCGCGCAAGCCGCTGGGTCGCCGCTCCGCCGATCGCGTCGATCGCCAGCGCGAGCGTTCCGCCGCCGGTCGCCTCGCGCACGCGAGCATCGAGTTCCGGCCCGTCGATCAGCACCACGTTGGCGCCGTGCGCGCGCAGCGGCGCGACCAACTCTTGCCTGCGCACTACGCTCACGCTCTTCATTCCGGCCTCACGCGCGAGGGTGACCAGGCAGTGCCCGACGCCCGAGTTGGCGGCGTTCTGGATCACCCAATGGCCCGCCTGCGGCGCGACATAGCGGTGCAGCATCAGGTACGCGGTGGGCGGGTTGACGCGCAGCATGGCGAGTTGCTGCGGATCGACGCCCGCGGGCAGCGGAAACATAGCGGCCGCCTTGCCGATGGCGCGCTCGCGCCATGCCCCCGGCCCGGGCAGCAGCACGCGGTCGCCGGGCTTGAGGTGCGTGACGTCGGCGCCGACCCTCACGATCCTTCCGACGCCCTCGGCGCCCGGAATCATAGGCAGCTTGGGTGGCGTCGCGCCGTACCCGCCTTCGAGGTTCAGGACGTCGGCGGGATTGATCGGGAAGAACTCGGTCGCGACCAACGCCTCACCGGCGCCGGGAACGCCCGGATCGGACTGCTCTACCACCTCGATCACTTCTTCCGGCTTGCCGAACTTCGAGACTTGCGCGACCAGCATGCGCTTCCTCCTGTATGGGAGCGGGCATTATCGCATCAGCGCGCGTGCCGCAGTTCGCGCTGTGCGAGCGGCGGCGCGGCGAAGGCGCCAAGGAAGGATGCGATGACGCGTCGCGGCATGAGAGCGGCTGACGTCCGCTTGCTGGATGCCCGACGACTGCATCGGGTCGTTCTTGCTCATTGACTCGAACTGTCGAGATCGGCCATCAGTTGACGTTGGCCAACGGCGGCTGGGCGTCGGCTTCAGACGGCAAAGGAGCCGGTCGCCGCCGTTGGGGTATGCGATCCATCAACCCGATAGCCGCCGCGGGAGTCCATTTCCTTGAGCAGACGCAGATCGCTATTGCAGCTCGATCTCCCCGGGACGCCACGTCTTGTCGAACCAAGGCTGGAGCGGGCCATACAAGCGCAGGAGCGTGTTCCAGCCCTTGCCGGGAACGGTCTGCACCCAGTTGTTCTCCTTGCCCTTCGGCGCGACCGGTCCGAAGTACACGTCCACCGAACTATCGGGGTTGACCACGAGCGCTTTGGTCTGACTGCTAACGGCTGGCCACTGCTGGTCTGTCTGGAGCATCGAGCGAGTCTGGTTGTCGTAGAGGATCACCGACCAGAAATTCGCGACTGGAATGTTCGGCGGTAGGTGCAGCCGGTAGGTCTTGCCTCCATCGAGCGGCTGGCCCTTGGAATCGACGAACGCCGCCATGTATTGCGACCCCTGTCCGACCGTGCTCGAATCCATGGCTGGCGTCACGCCGGTGGCGTAGAAGAAGAACCCCGCATACGCGTCGAGAATGCGCGTACCGTTCTCCTCGAACCGGTAGCCACCGACAAATCCCCGGCGCCATGCGCTCTTCGTGTCCGGATAAAAAAACCCCTCGGGCGTACGCCAGCGGTACATGATGGCGCGGGCTGTCGCATCGCCCACCAGCGCCGCTTCGGTGAGGATCTTCTTCATGCGCGCATCGGGATTGAAGGGCTTGCCCTTCTGGATACCGATCGAGGCCCACAGCGCCAGCGTCGTCGGATCGACCGACTCGGTCGGCTCTTCCTGCACCACCTGATTGAGGTACTCCCAGAACGGATAGTCGGCCGGACCGACCGTGTTGAAATCCCGTCCGGAAACGTCGACGAATTTCAGCTTCGGCGGATTGCCGGCCTGCGACAGCGGGTAGATCTTCGTGTATTTCTTGACGCGATCCACCCCCGGCTTCGGATCGCCGTTCTCCAGGAACGTGCGCCACGCGATCCAGTTGCTGTATGTCGCCGACCGCGCCACGAAGTAGCCGGCCGGGACCTTGCCTTTGTAGCCGGGCGGAAGAATCAGATACTTGCCGCCCTTGCCCTTGTCCGGTCCCACCATCCCGATGTCGACGACAAAGCGATACCACATGTCGTCGAGCAGCCCGAGGACGTTCGGCGGCACCTCGACGACCAGAGGGCCGTTGCGCAGGTCTAGCCAGAACCATGTGTACGGCGTGTTGTTGTTCGGCGTTAGGAAGACGGACCGCGCGTTCATCATGGTCTCGAAGATCGGCACGGTCGTGTTGGCCGGACCCACCTCGAGGACGCCTTTGCGGTTCGCCAGCTGATTGACCGGTGGCAGTGCCAGCAGGTAAGCCTGCACTGCACGCTGAAAGTCGAGGTTGTCGTAGAGCTTCTCGACCGACGCGTCGTCGGGGAATCCGTCGAAGAATTTCAGCGTACCGAGTCGGGTGTCCACTTGGTCCGGAATCGCGATGCCATCCGGGATCGTCGTCGTCATCTTGAATTTGGCGCCCGGCATCTGCCCAAAGGCGAATGCCGCAAAGGCAAACAAGACTGCGGCAAGGGTGGCCCTACTAGTGCTCTTCGTGTTTGCGATGGTCATTGCAATCTCCTCAACCGGCTTGCCCTGAGAGAAGCTCAACGCGTCTTCCACGTCAGCGACGAGCATTATGTCACCCGGCAGGGAGATGCTCCTTGCGACCGATCAGAAACGTGCTCCAACGGCACTACGAGGTGATGGGACTGATCGGGGAGCACGAACGTCCGCTGCCGTTGGCCGGTAGGTCCTGGTGATGGGCAGGCCACCAAATGACTGCTCCTGCGGCATTGCTGCCGTGGCCAGCGCAAAGGTCGACGACAGCAACGG
>CAVPXB010000015.1:0-439494 GCA_963709525.1 uncultured beta proteobacterium | reverse complement strand
CGCGTCAGAATAGTTGTCGCCTCCATAGATCAACCCTGGGGGCGGCGATGAAGGACGGACTTGGCTCGATACGGACAGACATTCAAAGACAGAGCGGTGGCGCGGTTGCTGCCGCCGGAGAGCGCAGCAATCGACGTGGTTGCGCGAGAGGTTGGGATCGGCACAGACACCTTGGAGCGCTGGCGCGAGGAGGCGCGGTCCAGGCCCGCCCGAGGGCGGGCCTGGACCGCGGCCGGCCGGCTTGAGGCCGTGGTCACCACGGCGGCGATGAACGAGGCCGACAAGAGCGCGTGGTGTCGCTCGCACGGTGCGTACCCGGAGGAGCTGGCCAAGTGGCGCGCAAGTGCCACGACTGCGCTGGCCGCGCCTGAGGAACTGCGAGCCAGCCCGCAGGCCACGCGGCAGGACCGCAAGCGCATCAAGGAACTCGAGCGCGAGTTGCTGCGCAAGGACCGTGCCCTGGCCGAGACGGCGGCGCTGCTGGTGCTGTCAAAAAAAGTGCAGGCGATCTTCAACAAGGGAGAGGACGAATGATCGGCCTCGAGGATCGCCAATCCCTGTCCCAAGACATCGGCGTTGCGCATGCCGCGGGCGCGCGGCTGCACCTGGCCTGCGAGATTGCCGGCATCGACGTGCGCACCCTGCAGCGCTGGAAGGCACACGCGGGCCTCACAACGGGCGATGGCAGGCCGCAGGCGGTGCGCCCGCTGCCTGGCCATGCCCTGAGCCAGGCCGAACGCGCTGAGCTCGTTCGAGTGGCCAACGAGCCGCGCTTTGCAGCCGTACCGCCAGCGCGCATCGTGCCCATGCTGGCCGACGACGGCGTGTACCTGGCCAGCGAGTCCACCTTCAGCCGCGTGCTGCGCGATGAGGGTCAGGCTGTGCACCGCGGTCGCGCCAAGAAGCCCCGCGCCGTGCGGCCGCCGACCACGCACGTGGCCACGGCGCCGCGACAGGTGTGGTGCTGGGACATGACCTATCTGCCGGCCACGGTGATCGGCATGTGGTTCCACCTGTACCTGATCCTGGACCTGTACAGCCGCAAGATCGTCGGCTGGGAAGTGCACGCCACCGACGACTCCGTGCACGCGGCTCACCTGGTGCGCCGCACCGCGCTGGCCGAGGGCATCGCCACCATGCTGACCAAGCCCGTGCTGCACGGCGACAACGGCGCCACGCTGAAGGCCACCACGGTGTTGGGGATGCTGTACTGGCTGGGCGTCAAGCCGTCGTATTCGCGGCCCCGCGTGAGCGACGACAACGCCTATGCGGAGTCCTTGTTCCGCACCGCCAAGTACCGTCCTGAGTTCCCAGCCAAGGGCTTCGCCGACCTGCAGGCCGCGCAGACATGGGCAGCTGAGTTCGTGCGTTGGTACAACGATGAACACCGACACAGCGGCATCCGCTACGTCACCCCTGGCCAGCGCCATTGCGGCGCAGATCACGCCATCCTGGCGGCTCGACACGACCTCTACCTGCAGGCCCGTGCGCGCAACCCGGCGCGCTGGTCCGGCACCACGCGTGACTGGACGCCCATCGGCGCAGTCACCCTCAACCCCGAACGCGACTCGGTCGTCGCGGACCACACGAACGCAGACCTTAGGCAACCGTTGGCTGCATGAATGAGGCGACAACTACCTTGACGCGCGCCGGGGCCCAGACGTCGGTAGAAAGACATCTGAGATATAACTGAGCAAGAGTTGCAGTTCTGGGTCAGCCATCGATGCTCCCACGAACACAATCGTGTACATCGTGAACATGGACGCCAACATAGCTTGGTAAGCACGCTGCCGATATAGCAACTCGCGATAGTCGGCATCGGTCATTACAATTCCGTTCCCAACCTTTGTTGCGTCGCCGTGTGCTTTCAGAATAAAGAACTCGCGGTTGCTGAGTGAGTCCTGAGTGGCACCGATGTCTCGGAACGTACAGACCACAACAGCATCCGGATCAATCGCCTGGTACGCGCGCTCTATCAGTGCGTCGTAGTTCGTCGTGATGACAAACTGCAAGTTATTTAGCTTCACTAGCCCGCGGCGCGCGTCAAGGTAGTTGTCGCCTCATTCATGCAGCCAGCGGCTGCCTGTCTTTTGTTTCTGCCATCGAGTGTGCGGTGACTGCCGAGTCACGTTCGGGGTTGAGGGTCACCGGGCCGGTCGGTGTCCAGTCGCGTGTAGCGCCTGACCACCGCGCTGGGTTGCGCTCGCGGGCCGTGAGGTACAGCGCGTGTCGCGCCGCCAGGATGGCGTGATCCTCGCCGTCATGTCGCTGCCCAGGGGTGACGTAGCGGATGCCGCTGTGTCGGTGGTCGTCGTTGTACCAACGCACGAATTCAGCTGCCCAGGTCCGAGCGGCGTCGAGGTCGGTGAAGCCCTTGGCGGGGAACTCGGGGCGGTACTTGGCGGTGCGGAACAGCGACTCCGCGTAGGCGTTGTCATCGCTCACGCGGGGCCGCGAGTACGACGGCTTGACGCCCAGCCAGTACAGCATCGCCAGCACCGTGGTGGCCTTCAGCGTGGAGCCGTTGTCGCCGTGCAGCACGGGCTTGGTCAGCATCGTGGCGATGCCCTCGGCCAGCGCCGTGCGGCGCACCAGGTGTGCCGCGTGCACGCAGTCGTCCGTGGCGTGCACTTCCCAACCG
Organism: uncultured beta proteobacterium; assembly: GCA_963709525.1. Classification (GTDB taxonomy): domain Bacteria; phylum Pseudomonadota; class Gammaproteobacteria; order Burkholderiales; family Casimicrobiaceae; genus CAIWHR01. The sequence goes on along the minus strand of CAVPXB010000015.1, from coordinate 436,853 downwards.
ACGATCTTGCGGCTGTACAGGTCCAGGATCAGGTACAGGTGGAACCACATGCCGACCACCGCGGCCGGCAGATAGGTCATGTCCCAGCACCACACCTGTCGCGGCGCGGTGGCCACGTGAGTGGTCGGCGGCCGCACGGCGCGGGGCTTCTTGGCGCGACCGCGGTGCGCAGCCTGCCCTTCATCGCGCAGCACGCGGCTGAAGGTGGACTCGCTGGCCAGGTACACGCCGTCGTCGGCCAGCATGGGCACGATGCGCGCCGGCGGCACCGCTGCGAAGCGCGGCTCGTTGGCCACTCGAACGAGCTCAGCGCGCTCGGCCTGGCTCAGGGCATGGCTGGGCAGCGGGCGCGCCGCCTGCGGCCTGCCATCGCCCGCCGTGAGGCCTTCGTGGGCCTTCCAGCGCTGCAGGGTGCGCAGGTCGATGCCGGCGATCTCGCAAGCCAGATGCAGCCGTGCGCCGCCGGCATGCGCAACGCCGATGTCTTGGGACAGGGATTGGCGATCCTCGAGGCCGATCATTCGTCCTCTCCCTTGTTGAAGATCGCCTGCACTTTTTTTGACAGCACCAGCAGCGCCGCCGTCTCGGCCAGGGCACGGTCCTTGCGCAGCAACTCGCGCTCGAGCTCCTTGATGCGCTTGCGGTCGTGCCGCGTGGCTTGCGGGCTGGCGCGCAGTTCCTCAGGCGCGGCCAGCGCGGTCGTGGCACTGGCGCGCCACTTGGCCAGTTCATCGGGGTACGCCCCGTGCGAGCGACACCACGCGCTCTTGTCGGCCTCGTTCATCGCCGCCGTGGTCACCACTGCCTCAAGCCGGCCGGCCGCGGTCCAGGCCCGCCCTCGGGCGGGCCTGGACCGCGCATCCTCGCGCCAGCGCTCCAAGGTGCCCGTGCCGATCCCAACCTCTCGCGCAACCACGTCGATTGCTGCGCTCTCCGGCGGCAGCAACCGCGCCACCGCTCTGTCCTTGAATGTCTGTCCGTATCGAGCCAAGTCCGTCCTTCATCGCCGCCCCCAAGGTTGATCTATAGAGGCGACAACTATTCTGACGCGGGGGGTTCTCGAACACCGCGCGCCCCTCCTCGATGGCCGCAACGATGCTGGCGAAGTTGTCGTCGAGCAAGATCAGGTCCGCCGCCTCTTTCGCGACATCGGTTCCGGCGATGCCCATGGCGATGCCGATGTCGGCGCACTTCAGGGCCGGTGCGTCGTTCACGCCGTCACCGGTGACGGCGACGATCTCGCCCTTGGCCTTCAAGGCCTGCACGATCAACATCTTCTGCTCGGCGGCCACGCGGGCGAACAGAATCTCTTTCGCATCGAGGGCGAGCTGCAACTGCGCCGCCGAGATCGATCGCAATTGGTCACCAGTGATGACGACCGGCCGTTCAGACGTAACCAGACCGATCTTCCGGGCTATCGCCAGCCCCGTTTGTGGGTGGTCGCCGGTGATCATGATGACGCGGATACCGGCCGCGATGCAACGCGCGATGGCGTCCGGCACTTCTTCGCGTGGCGGGTCTTCCAGCCCGACGAGCCCGCTCAAAGTCAGTCCGCGCTCTTCGTTCGGCATGCCCTCGTTCACGGCGGCGTGGGCGAAGGCCAGCACGCGCAGTCCGGCCTCGGTCATCTGCCGCTGAGCCGCAAGCAGGCGCGTCTTCGCCGCCGGATCGAGTGGCACGGTGCCGGCATCGAACTTGACAAAGTCGCAGGCGGCCAGCACCGTCTCGGGCGCGCCCTTGCAGTAGAGCATGCGTCCGTGAGGGGTTGCGCACAGCACCGACATGCGCTTGCGCTCGGTGTCGAACGGAATCTCGTCGAGTCGTTGGTGGTCAGCCATTTCACCCGCCACCTGCCGTCCCATGCCGGCCAACGCCACTTCCATCGGGTCGCCCAGCAGCTTGCGCTGGCCGTCATCGTCGATCTCTCTCAGGCTGTGGCACAGCGCGGCATTGATGAACAGCTCGCGATGGTCCGCGGTCAGGCGCGGTTGCGCCGCGAGGTCGTCAAAGTCGAGGAAGCCGCCGCCCAGCCACAGGCGCTGCACCGACATGCGGTTCTGCGTCAGCGTGCCTGTCTTGTCGCAGCAGATCGTCGTCGTCGAGCCCAGCGCCTCGACGGCAGGCAGGTGCCGCACCAGTGCATTGCGTTTGGCCATGCGCTGCGTCGCCATGGCAAGCGACAGCGTCACTGTCGGCAGCAGGCCTTCCGGCACGTTGGCGACGATGATGCCTATGGCAAACAGCAGGTTCGCCCAGGTCGGCAAGCCCATCGCCTGACCGACGAAGAACAGCGTCACCCCCATGCCCGTGGCGAGCGCCGCGACGATGTGCGAAAGGCGTGCGATCTCGCGCTGCAGCGGTGAGGCTTGCTTGCCGGCAGATTGCGTGAGCTGCGCGATCCGGCCGAACTCGGTGCGCATGCCGGTGGCGTAAACCACGGCACGCGCCTGGCCCGACACCACCGAAGTGCCAGCCAGCAGGACATTCTTGGCGTACAGCGCAGCGTCTTCGGTGCTGGGGTCGGCATTGCGCGCTCTGGGTAGGGACTCGCCGGTGACCGTCGCAGTGTTCACGCGCAACCCAAAGGCCTCGATGAGGCGGCAGTCGGCGGGGACGGCATTGCCTTCTTCGAGCAGCACGATGTCGCCGGGCACCAGATCGATGGCCAGCACTTCGACAATCTCGCCGGCGCGCAGCGCCTGCACCTTCTGCGGCAGCAACTGACGCAGCGCGGCCACCGCCCGTTCGGCCTTGTATTCCTGCCAGAACGAAAAGATGCCGTTGACGAGGATGACCCCGACGATGGCCACGCCAAGCCGGGCCATGCCCTGGCCCGGGTCGAAATGGTCGGCTAGAAAGGCCAGCCCCGCACCGACCCACAAGATGAGCGCGAAGAAGTGCGTGAATTCGCGGGCGAAGCTCAGCAGAACGGACTCATGGCCCAGTTCCTCGACATGGTTTGGTCCGAACTCCGCCCTGCGGCGCACCGCTTCGGACGCAGACAGACCGGCCGCCGTGGTCTTCAGGCTGGCCAGGGCCGCTTCGGTGTCAAGCGCATGAATCTGCATTGAACACTGGCTGGTCGTGTGTCAATGGACTTGGGCTCGTGCCAGGTGCAAGGTTGCGGTCGACTGGTTATCCGCCCAATTGGCGCCATAGCGCCGGCTCAACGGTTGCCGCGGCCATCAGGCCACCCATGAACGCCGCCTGCACCCCTGGACCGATCACGTCCTGGCCCGCGAGCAGAAGGCCCGGCACCGGCGTTCGAAGCCTCAGCGCATCGCTGCCCTGGCGCTCGACGGACATCTCGATGCCGTACATGGATCCTCCGACCGCGCGAACGAAGCGCCGCTGCGTCAGCGGCGTGGCTGCCTCGTGGAAGCGCACCATGGACGCCAGCGTGGGGAAGTGACGCTTGAATTGCCCGAGTAGCCTCTCGGCCACCCAGTCCTTGAACGCAGCGTAATCATCGGCCGGTTGCGGCGCGTCGAGCCAGGGCGCGAAGGCGGCGCGATCGACGATGGCGAGCACCTCGGCCGTCGGCGGGCCCCGCCATGCCGGATCCTTCAACGACGGGAAACTCACGAAGAGTCCCGGCGCGTCCTCGTCTGCCGGCTGCCGCCAGACGCGATCGACGTCATCGCTGTCGTAGATCCAATGGTTGGCCGAGGTCGCGCCGGCTGCGGCGATGTCGCCTTCGAGCCCGAGATAGAGCGCCACGTAGCCCAGTCCAGGTGCGAGCGGGCTCGCCTGCTCGCGCCACGCGCCTGCGACCGACGAATCCAGACAGGCCAGCGTGTTGGCCAGGCCGATGTCGGAGATCACGTGCTCGGCACGCTCCATGGTCAGCGAGTCGCCTTGCACCACCTCGACCCCGACCGCCCGCCCGTCCTCGACGAGGATGTGTCGGACGTCGGCGCCAAGACGGCATTCGCCGCCCGCGGCCCGAACGGTGGGCAGCAACGTCTCGGCAAAGCGCGCCGGCCCACCGACCGGGTAGTAGGCGCCACCGTCGTAGGCCCCGGTCACCCACGCGTGTTCGATGAACGGCGCCGTCGTCGGCGGCGCACCGTAGTCACCCCAGCGGGCCCCGAGTACGGCGCGCAACTGCGGGTGAGCGATGTCGGCCAGTTGGTCCGCCAACGTACGGTTGGACCATTTGTTGGCCTGGCGGCCGCGTAGCAGGCGAAAGCCCCAGCCAATCCACGCCGGAAGGTTGTGCGCCGCCATCAACGTGGTGCCGGCCTTGCGCGCCTCGTGGCACGCGTGGAACCAGCGGTCGATTGACGCCGTCTCGCCGGGGAAGCGCCCATGCAGAGCGGCACGGTAGACAGCCTCGGGATGCGGGATGCCGAATTCGAAGCCGGGCAGGCGCACGATGTCGTATGGATTGACGCACGGCGCGAATTGCAGCGAGCCGTCCCCAAGCCAATCCAGCAATCTCCGAAACTGGCCTTCTGGGCCCGCCTGCGGACCGACGCCGCTGACGTAGTGCACGCCTGTGGCGAACACCCAGTCCTGCCGCCGGAACGTCTGGGTCTGCCCGCCTGGCACCGTATGCTGTTCGAGTAGCAGCACGCGCTTGCCGCGCTTAGCGAGCGCAGCGGCAGCGGCCAAGCCACCGATGCCGGATCCAATCACGATCGCGTGCCACATTCACGGCCCCCGTCTACTGCAGTGCTCAGTGTTGGCGGTCGGGCGCCGGGGGCAGCTGATGGAGATCAATCCCCACGCGTTGAGAGAGCTCGAGGAATCTGGCGCCGTTGGCTCAGGTAATCGACTGTCGTCGAGCATTCCCTCCGCGGTCATGGCTCAAGCGTCGCCTCGTGGCCGTGCCTACCGACGTCGAGTGTCAGCTGCGGGGTATCGTCACCCTTGCGGACAGCTTCCGGGCGCCGATTCCACCCGGCTGGCCGTCGCAATTCGACCCACTGCTGCCGGCGACGCTCGTGCCGTCAAGGGCTGCAGTCCAGCGATTCTGTTGAAAAAGTCGACTTGGCAACTCGACTTGCCGAGGCCAAATTTCAATACTCAAGTTGCGGGCGATGCGTCGATGGCCCGCGCGGCCGCCAGCGGGCTCGCTGACGGGTTTTCAACTGCGATTGGTACCGCGAGGTGCTGGCGCAAGCGTCCCGAGCGCCTGGGCCCGATTCACTCGCGCAGAGACATCGAAACCGAGTTTTTCAACAGAATCCAGCGTGAGCCGACTTTCGCAGGCGGCCGCCCATGCGGGAGTCTCAACCATAAGCCGCCCCGTTCCGGCTGCAGCCATGCTCATAAGGCGGTCATTGAGCGCCGATACACCGTTCTGATAACCGGCGGGGCGACTACTCGCTCTTCAGCCGTCGCATACCCTCGACGATCGGGTGCCAGCCGAAGACCAGCGTGACCATGAACCCGTCCATGCGCATGTCGCTGGGCGCGCTGTCGTTGACGGTCGACTTGTAGCCGAGGGTCAGGTTGAGGTTTTCGTTGACCGTGTAGCCGAGCGTGAGCCCTACGCCGACGTTGTTGAGCTTCCCGCCCGCGAGACCGTTGATCGTCGAGCCGCCGCCGTTGTACCAGGTCAGGTCGAGCCCGCCCCACAGGTGCTCGGTGAGGTCGCGCGTGAGGTGCGCGTCGAGCTGGAACATCGGGTCGGTCTTCAGCGTCTTGCCGACGAAGTCGTCGTTGTCACCGAACAGCCACACCGCAGGCAGCAGTTCCAGCGTCGTGCGCCGGCCCGGTACCCACGAACCCAGCTGCCAGACGACGGGCGCGCCAATGCGCCCGTACCAGCGGTTCTGCCCCAGGTTCACCGACTGGCTGCTGTTGTACTCCCCGATCGGCAACGCCAGATCGACGAGCAGGTCGAGCGAGAACCCGGGCTCGTAGCGCAGCACATCGGGAATCGTCTTTTGCGCCTTCGGGCCGATGAGGTTGTAGTTGAACTCGAGCATCGGGTCGCCGAACCCGCGGGAAGTCTCGGTCACGCCCGCCACGCCACCCGAGACCCGGCCCATCGGCAGGATGATCGCGCCCATCGCCGAGCGGTCGCCCAGCGCGTAGGTGTGGGCCCAGCCGGTCAGGGCCATGGTGGCGTCGAAGTTGGCGTCCGGCGTCACCCGGTTCGACGGGTCGAAGGGGTTGGTGTTGCCGCTGAGCGAATTGAAGATCACCGGCACCGCATTGGCGCCCGACAGCGACTTCCAGTAGAAGCGCGCCGGTACCTGGGCCAGCGCCTGCGGCGGGCAGAGCGCGGCCATCGCCAGCGCCGCGGCGGCAGCCCAGCGTGCCCAGATCACCGGCTTCATCATGACTCGGTCGTTCTTCATGGGTTCGTCTCTCGCTTGCTTAAGTGGTCCGGATCGGGCATCGGGGCCAGGGATCACGGCTTGGGCTCGGCCAGCATGTCCTTCGGGGGCACGAACTGGCGCTTGAAGATCAGCGGCGGGTAGCCCGGGTCGTCGGGTACCCGCGGCGGCAACTGGTCTTCCAAGGTCTCGAAGACCGAGCGGTTCGGCAGGATGACGTTGTTCGCCCGCGCGTAGCCGTCCCAGAGTGCGACCATCTCCTTGACCTTGTCGGGGCGCTCGGCAGCGAGGTCCTTGCGCTCGGCGGCATCGGTCTTGAGGTTGAACAGCTCCCAGTCGCCCTTGCCGAGCGACTTGTACAGCCAGCGGATCTTCCAGTCGCCTTGCCTCAGGGCGTGGTTGCCGAACAGCTGCCAGGCGAGGTAGTCCTGGTCCGTGCGCGGCGACTCGGCCTGGCCGGCGAGCACCTTGGTCCAGGACTTGCCGATCAGCGGCGGCAGTTCGCGGCCCGCGAGCGTCTTCGGGTAATTCGTCCCCGCGATCTCGAGGACCGTCGGCATCAGGTCGGCCACGTGCATCAGGCCGTGGTTGATGCTGCCCTTGGCGCGCTTGACGGCCGGGCCGCCGACGATGAGCGCATTGCGGATGCCACCCTCGCCGAGCCAGCCCTTGTACTGGCTGAACGGCGTGGCCGAGACCTGCGCCCACATCGGGCCATAGGCGACGTACGAACCCGGGTCGCCCCAGGCGTTGGGGTGGGTCTGCGACCAGGCCGACGCCGCGAACAGGTAGTCGCGCGTGCCGGGCGTGCCGGCGATCATCTTGAAGAGGTCGGTGCCTTCGGGGCCGTTGTCACCGAAGACGACGAAGATCGTGTTCTCATATTCGCCGATCTTCTTCAGGTGGTCGATCAGCCGCCCGACGTGGTGGTCGAGGTTTTCCACCATGCCTGCATAGAGCTCCATCTTCTTGCCGAGCACGGCGCGGCTGGCCGGCGCGAGAACGATCGGGTCGGGGATGAACCACATGCGCTCGGAAAGCTGCGTGCCCGCGGGCGTGATGCCCATCTCGACTTGCCGCTTGAGCCGCTCCTGGCGCACCGTGTCCCAGCCCTTGTCGTACTCGCCGACGTGGCGGTTGCGCCAGTCCCTGGGCAGGTGGTAGGGGTCGTGCGGCGCCTGGTGCGAGACGTAGGCGAAGAAGGGCTTGCCGTCGGCCTTGTTGTCGTCGATGAAGCCGATCAGCTTGTCGGTGTAGGTCTTGGTCGCATAGTAGTCGGCGGGCAGCCGGGTCAGGTAGCGGCCGTCCTCGGTGAAGACCGACCGCGGCGACGCGGCGGTGAAATTCGTCATGTCCCAGTAGCTGCCGGCGCCGTCGAGCAGCGAGAAGTCGCGCTCGAAGCCGCGCGCCGCGGGGATCTGGTCGGGCGCCTTGCCCATGTGCCACTTGCCGACCATGTAGGTGTGGTAGCCCGCGCCCTTGAGCAGCTGCGGCAGCGTCGCGACACGATTGTTGAGGTAGCCCTCGTAGCCGGGCACGCCGACCTGGTTCGGCGCCGTCCACTCGTCCATGTTGCCCAGGCCGTTGAGGTGCGTGTCGACGCCGGTGAGCAGCATCGACCGCGTCGGCGAGCAGCTGGCGTGGGTGTAGAAGTTGGTGAATCGCACGCCGTCAGCGGCCAGCGCGTCGAGGTTCGGCGTCTTGATCTCGCCGCCGAACGAGCCCATGTCGGCGTAGCCCATGTCGTCGGCGAGGATGACGACGATGTTGGGCCGGCGGGGGGCGTCTGCGGCCCACGCCGCGAGGGGCGCGGCGAGTGCCGCGGCGAGGCTGGCGGCTTCCAGCGCCTTCCACACGAGCGTCCTGCGGCCCGACCTCCTCGCCTTGGCGCGCGTCGCGCGCAGCAGTTCAGCATCCATCGTCGACTCCGTTGTCTGTCGGTTCATGGGCATTCCGTCTACACGACTGGCGCCGCGACCGTTCGGTGTGCTGGGTGGCTTCAAGCGCTCAGCCCTCGACGATCGCCTTGATCCTGGCCTCGCGGATCGCGCGCACGAAGGCCCGGTAGTCGGCGCGGTTCTGATCCGCGTACTCGACCGCGAATTCGCCGATCGCGTCGTCGAAGGTCTGCCCCGAACCCATGTAGCCGGAGATCCTCGCGGCGTCTCCGGTGCGGGCATGCGAGCGCGCCAACGCGTGGGCACACATGCGCGCGTACTGCCGCAGTGCCGCGCTGTCCCAGTCTTCGATGATGGCGGACATCTTCATATCGCGCAGCTGGCGAACGTACACGTCGCGACCGTTCTTGCCGCGCGTCCATCCGACCGAAGCGGATCGGGATCAGTGCCTCGACGCGGCCCGCGTTGGACCGGCTCAGCAGTTCGACCGGGTCGCTTCGACCCTTCTGCGCCTTCCAGCCGGCATGGGCGGTGCGCGGCACGGCCTCACGAAGCGCCTTGCCTGTGGCGCGGCGCACATCGGCGGAGACGTAGATGTCTTCGAGGCGAGGCGCGCGAGCGCCGCGCTTGACAGCTTCAGGCTTGGCGATCTTCATTTCCTCTTCGGTGGGCGCTCTGGTGGCGACCGAAGTGAAGTCTCCGGCCGCCGGGCAGAAGCGTCTATCGGATTTCCGCAGCGCCCCCAGGCCGGCGCCGAGGGTCCTTGACCCTGGTCAAGATGGTCAGCAGGCGCGCCGACCTCACCTACACCTCATGGAACCTCTGCAGCGCCGACCGCAGTGGCCAGCGGCTGGGCAGCAGCTTGCGCGCCGGTTCAGCGAATCGGCAGCGCAAGCTGCCCAGACGTTCGAAGCCGATCTCGATCTCGGCGCCCGGATCGATGAAGTCGTCGTGGTCCAGGCCGGTGCAGTCCGGAATGGTGCCCATGCCCACGACCGTTCCGGGCTGGATGGACGAGATGAATCCGAGCCAGGCGAAGGCGTCCTCGGCGCTGTGATCGATCTCGGCCGTCGATCCCTGGTAGCGGACCTGCCCATCGACCTTGACGACGACCTTCAGGGCGTACGGATTGCCGACCTCGTCGGCGGTGACCAGGTACGGGCCGAGCTGGTTGCCCTTGTCCATGTCCTTCGTCAGGCAGAAGCCGCCGACGAACTCCTGCGCCTGCACGTCGCGGGCCGAGACGTCGTTGAAGATGCAGAAGCCCGCCAGCGGCTGCAGCGTGTTGCCGTACACGGCGGCCAGCTCCGGCTCGATGTCCAGGCGCGATGTGTACAGCGGCCAGGGAATCGTCTGGCCGTCGCCGACGATCGAGTTCATATTGCACTTGTAGTACGACAAGCGCTCCGGCACGCCAGGCGTGGGCGCGGCAGGCTTGCTCAGCAGGGCCTTGGCGAAGGCCTGCAGCATCGGGGCTGTCTGCGGGTTGTCCTTCTCGTACTTCATCATGGTTTCCGCAGAGTTCTTGAGATGCCTCGGCGTCAGCCCGAAGTCGAACAGCGCCACGACCTCGACCGGCGCATGCAGCCGCACCACCCCGAGTTGGGGTCTCTCGTCGGCACCCAATTTGTCCAGGTGCGCCTCGCCCCAGGCCAGCAACTGGCGCGCCGCCTGCTCGGTTTCCGGCAGGCCGGCCAGGTAGGCGTGGCTGTCGCTCAGTGGGGGTGACAGGATGCCGCTGCGCTCTTGCAGCACTGCGAGGGCCACGGCGCGGTCGGCGACGACGACACCGAAGCTCGGCCGCTCATCGGCCCTTGAAAAGCGAATCAGCTTCATCATGGTTCTCCTTACTTTGAAGCGCTGGATCAGAACTCGAGATGGAGGCCCCGGGCCTTCGCCACGTGGTAGATCGCGTCGAAGGTCTTCGCGTGGTCCCAGGGCGCGTCCCCGGCTTCGTTGCGGAACTCGCGGTAGGCCCGCTCGACGTTCATGAAGATGCGGGCCGGGGCGCGCCACTCGGCATAGGGCCCGAAGTCGATCTTCTTGGACGCGTCCAGCGCGCTCATGCCCAGCCCGAAGCAGCGCATCGCCTCGCCGCGCACGTACTCGAGGTAGGCCTTCATCTGCACGACGCCCTCGACTCCACACACAGGCCCATGTCCGGGCACGATGACCTTGGGTTTCAGCGAGATGATGAAGTCGAGGTTCTTCATCCACTTCTCGTAGCTGCCGTTCCAGCCCATCGGCGTGCATTCGTGGAAGATCACGTCGCCGGTGAAGACTACGCCTTCGCTGGGCACGTGGATCAGCGTGTCGCCCGTCTGATGGCAGGGCCCGACGTAGATCAGGTGGACCTCGGTGCCGTCGAGGTTCAGCACGTGCCGGTCCTCGAACACGGTCGTCGGAAGCACGAGCTGGATGCCCTCGAAGTCGTAGTCCTGGTGCAACTGCTCGGCAATCGCCAGCGCGCCGGGGTGCAAGCCCTTCAGGATCAGGCGCATCGCGACGTTGTTGGCCTTGGCGATCAGGTCCTGTGTCTCCTTCGGGTCGGCCACATGCGGCATCAACTCCTTCACGGTTCGGTGCGCGATGATTTCGGCGCCCTCGAAGAGCTGGTTGCCCCACACGTGGTCGCCGTCCTCGTGCGTGTTGATCACCTGCTTGGGCATGGCCTTCCAGACCTTGCCGAACAGGCCGATCATCTGGCGCGCATGCGGCAGATCCGACTGCGTATCGACGACCACACCGCCGCCGAGATTGATGAAGCCCGAGTTGGCATCGCACACGAGGTTCTTTTCGTTGAGGACCGCGAAGCAGTGCTCGCTGACTTGTTCCATCTTCATGATGTTCGATCTCCTGAAATTGAAGGTTGTGGTGTCAAAACTCGATCTCGACGCCCTTGGCCTTGGCCACGGCGAGGACGGCGTCGAAGACCTTCGCGTGGTCCCAGGCGGTATCCGTGGCCTCGTGGCCGAACTCGCGGTAGGCCCGTTCGACGTTCATGTACAGGCGAGCCGGGGCGCGCCACCCGCCGTAGGGGCCGAAGTCGATCTTCTTCGCCGCCTCCAGGGCGCTCAGCCCCTGCCCGAAGCAGCGCTGCGACTCCTCGCGCACGTATTCGAGGTAGGCCTTCATCTCCATCGCCCCCTCGATGCCGCACACCGGCCCGTGACCGGGAACGATGACGTCAGGGTCGAGGAAGATGATCAGGTCGAGGGTCTTGAGCCACTTCTCGTAGCTGCCGCTCCAGCCCATGGGGGTGCACTCGCGGAAGATCACGTCGCCGGCGAACACGACCCTTTCCTTGGGCACGTGGACGATCGTGTCGCCGATCTGGTGGCACGGCCCGACGTAGATCAGGTGAACCTCGGTGCCGTCGAGATCCAGCACGTGCCGCTCCTCGAACACGGTTGTCGGCAGCACCAGCCTGATGCCGTCGAAGTCGTAGTCCTGTTTCAATTGCCGGGCGACGGCCAGCGCGCCCGGGTGCAAGGCCTTGAGCAACAGGCGCGAGAGGAATCGATCGGCGCCGGTGATCAGTTGCTGCGTCTCCTTCGGGTCGGCGACCCGCGGCATCAGCTCCTTGACCGTGCGGTGCGCGATGATCTCGGCACCCTTGAAGAGCTGGTTGCCCCAGACGTGGTCGCCGTCCTCGTGCGTGTTGATCACGCGCCTGGGCATGCCCTCCCAGACCTTGCCGAACAGTTCGATCATCCGCCGCCCATGGCGCAGGTCTGACTGCGTGTCGATGACAACCCCACCGCCCAGGTTGATCAGCCCGGAATTGGCGTCGCACACGCGGTTCTTCTCGTTCAGAGCCGCAAAGCAGTTGTCGCTGACTTGCTGCAGTTTCATTACCCTGTGCTTCTTGTAGGGTCACTTGGCGCGTCGCCCACGTTGATAGACTCTTCCGCGACTCCAGCAAGGGCTGATCGGTCCGCACGCGCTGGGCTGTTCGGGGCAGTCTCCCTCCCTGTACCCGGGGACGTCTATCGGATTTCCGCAGAACGCGAACCATGGCGATTGAAGGCTTGGCGATCAAGCAGCCCGCAGTCACGGTTGTCGAGATCGATGACCCCACCTTGGCCGGCGAAGGGGTCGATCTGATCGATCTCGACGCAGTGCAACTCCAGTCGATGTCGCTTCGAGTCAGGCGGGTCATCGTTCGCCTCGAGGCCTGCACCGTCGTCAACTACTCGACGAACGCCCCAGTGCGGACCCGCACGACGGTCCTCGAGGGGCTGATCGCGTTCGTCACGTTCGGACCGCGAGCTCGGGGCACGGTGAACGGGCTGGCCGTCTTCCCCGGCTTGATGCTGGCCGTCGAGCCCGCAACCGAGGGCACGTTCGTGGTCGAGGCAGGCTACGAGAGCATCGCCTTCCTGGTCCGCGCGCAAGACATCAAGAGGCACCTCATCGCCCGCGGGCGCGAGGCAGACTTCCCAGTACCCCGCGGCGTGGAGGCGCTGCAGGTGAACGCCGAGATGGTTCGCGCCCTCCACGACTGGGGCAGGCGGCTGGTGGACGTCGCTGCACGGGCACCCCACATCTTCGACGAGGGACGGCAGGAACGAATCGCGGCGCAGGTCGAGTTGCTCGAGACGCTGCTGGCGACGCTGGGCACAGCCATCGATTTCGAGCCCACGCGCAGCGACCGGGCCCGACAGGCGCGCAGCGACATCGTCAGGGTCGCCGAGGACCACGCATTGTCGCGGGTGCATGAGGGGGTGCATGTGACCGACCTGTGCGCGGCCACAGGGGTCAGCGAGCGGGCCTTGCAGTACGCGTTCAAGGAGGTCATGGGGCTGACGCCGGTGCACTACCTGATGCGGCTCAGGCTTCATCGGGTGCGCCAGGCGCTGCTGGCGGCCACGCATGCATCGAGCACGGTGTCGGCCGAGGCGCTGGAGTGGGGCTTCTGGCACTTCGGCGAGTTCTCGCGCGCCTACAAGGCGTGTTTCGGGGAATTGCCGTCGGACACGCTACGACGGGCGCCGGGCAAGACGCCGCAGTAGGCCGATCAATGCACCCGTCGGAACCGATCAAGATCGTTGCGTCTCCCCGATCGACCAGACCGGAAGAGCCGACGGTGGCGCTGCAGCCCCTGCCCCCGGGCATGAAGCACCGCTTCCACGCAATGGTCAAGCCAGTGGGGGCCCTGTGCAATCTCGACTGCACCTACTGCTACTACCTGCACAAGGAAGAGCTGCTCGGGCAGCCGCGCCAGCCGCGCATGGCCGACGAGATGCTGGAGCGCCACATCCGCCAGTACATCGAGGCGCAGACCGGCGACGACGTGGTGTTCAGCTGGCAGGGTGGCGAGCCCACGATCCTGGGGCTGGCGTTCTTCCAGCAGGTGGTCGAGCTGCAGGCCCGCTACCGCAAGCCGGGCCAGCGCATCCAGAACGACCTGCAGACCAACGGCACGCTGCTCGACGAGGAGTGGGCATCTTTCCTGAAGCAGCAGCGCTTTCTCGTCGGCCTGAGCTGTGACGGGCCGCAGCGGCTGCACGACCTCTATCGCACCACCAAAGGCGGCACACCCACGCACGAGAAGGTGGTGGCCGCGGCCCGCCTGCTGAAGAAGCACGGCGTGCCCTTCAACGCGCTGTGCGTGGTGAACCGCGAGAACGCGAAATTCCCGCTGGACGTGTACCGGCACCTGACTCGCGAGCTCGGTGCGAAACGTGTCCAGCTGATCGCCTGCGTCGAGCCGAAGGTGTTTCGCGACGTGGCACCGCAGCGCTGGGACCCGGCGCAGCTGCCGGTGGTGGGCACGCCGCAGGCGAAGCCGGGCGCGCCCGACTCGGTGGTCACCGACTGGTCGGTGGACGCAGACGACTGGGGCGCCTTCCTGTGCAAGGTCTGGGACGACTGGCACGCGCGCGACGTCGGCAAGGTGCACGTGGACCTGTTCGAGACGGCGATCGCGCAGTCGCTGGGCATGCCCTCGCAACGCTGCATCACTGCGGAGTTCTGCGGCAAGGCGATGGCGGTGGAACACGACGGCGACGTGTTCTCGTGCGACCACTACGTGTACCCCGAGTACCGGCTGGGCAACCTGCGTGAGGTGCATTGGGGCGAGATGGCGTACTCGGATCGGCAGCAGGCCTTCGGCTTTGCCAAGCGCGACACGCTGCCGCTGTACTGCCGCGACTGCGCGCACCTCAATCTCTGCTGGGGCGAGTGCCCGAAGAACCGCCTGCTGCGCACGCCCTCGGGCGAGGCGGGGCTGAACTACCTGTGCCCGGGCCTCAAGCGCTTCTACGCGCACATCCAGCGCGACATGCCGCAGATCCTGCGTCGCGTCCAAGCCGGACGCAAATCGCACACTTGACATGTCGCCGCTGAAGCAAACCGCAGCACAGCGGCCCTTGACAGCGGGCGTGACGATTGCTCACTTGGGGTCGCGGCCTGCCGATTGCGAGCCGACACTGACTGGCCGGTTGCAGTCTGGTGCTGTCGTCCACCCGGCCACCGTGAACGACAGCTGATGGCCGGGACGGGCCAAAGTGGACTTCAAGTTGGGTGCCGCAAACCAGTCATCCAAGGCGGGCCGGCAGGGGATATTCTGAGCGGATCACCAGGGGCCGGTCTTGGCCGGCACCGGGTCTCGCCTGGGCGCGCCGCAAGCTGACTTCTTGCCGGCAGCGTCATCGTACCGAAAGTCAGGTTTCTGGCCTGGTCTTGTACTCACACTGCCGGCCACGAGCAGCCTATCGACGTCGGTGCACATCAGCCGACGGTCGCGGATCAATGACTGCGTGAAACCAGGCAGCTTCTCGACGGCACGACGGCAGCACTGTCCCTTGCGTTTGCTCAACGAGCCCGCCCGCCGGGGCCGTGTAATGGCTCACAAATTGCCCGTCAGGGAGGCCTTCATGGAACGCGCACGATTCGTCACTCGACTACTCGAACGGTGTGCGGTGGCCGCCTTCCTTGGTTTCCTGGCCGCCTGCGGCGGCGCGGTGGCGGCGGCGGCGAGCCCGCCCGCACCGTTACGACGGTCACCGTCAGCAGCCCGACCTCGACGCCGAAGCAGGGCGACACGGTCCAGCTGACCGCGGTCGCGCGGGACCAGTTCGGCGACGTTGTGCCGGGCGCGACGGCAACCTGGTCCAGCTCGGCGCCGGCGGTGGCGACCGTCTCCGCGACTGGCCTGCTGCAGGCCCTGGCCGGCGGCTCGGTGACCGTCACGGCGACGATCACCAACGTGCCCGGTTCCTTGACATTGACCGTCACGCCGCGGGTGACGACCACGGTCACGGTCAGCAGTCCGACCGCCAGCCCGGCGGTGGGTGAGGCGGTACAACTCACTGTCGTGGCCCGCGACCAGTTCGGCGACGTGCTCCCGGCAAGTCGGCGACCTGGTCCACCTCGGATGCGAGGGTCGCCACGATCTCCCCAACCGGACTGTTGCAGACGGTGGCGCCCGGTACGGTCGTGGCGACCGCCACGATCGACGGGGTGCCGGGCTCGCTGACGCTGACGGTCTGCCCGGGGCAGCGGCCTCGGTCGCGGTCAGCAGCCCCACCGCGACGCCGCAGGCCGGCGAGACCGTGCAGCTGACGGCGGTGGTTCGAGACCTTTACGGCCACCTCGTTCCCGGAGTAACTGTGGGCTGGTCCACTTCGGATGCACAGATTGCCACCGTGTCCGCATCGGGCCTGCTGCTGGCCCTGACGCCGGGCAGCGTGGTCGTCGCCGCGAGCGCCGGCGGGGCTTCCGGTTCGCTGACGCTGGTGGTTGCGCCGGGGACGGTGGCCTCGGTGACCGTCAGCGCACCGACGCTGACGCCGAAGGAGGGCGATGCCGTCCAGCTGACCGCGACGCGCGCGACCAGTTCGGCAACATCGTTCCCGGGGTGACGGCGACCTGGTCGGTGTCCGACGCTGCCCTCGCGGCCGTCTCGGCGACGGGGCTGCTGCAGACGTACGCCACGGGCACCGTGCAGGCCACGGCGACCATTGCCGGCGTGTCGGGCACGGTGTCGCTGACCGTTTCGGCGATCAAGGTTGCAGTGACCTTTGGCGCCAAAGAGGTCGTGTTCGACTACACAGTTGATCGATGCGAGGACCTCGACCTTCCGGATCAGCCGGCTCGCTTCGTGCGGGCCGAAGATGGCAGCTTGGTCCTGATCGACGGCAACGCACCGCGCCACTACCTAAGCCGCGGTAGTGACCTCAATTCGCTCAAACGCATCTGTAGTCCGCCGGCGCTCGTGTCAGCGGACCTCAGAACTGCCGCGTCGTACGAAAACTGGGAATGGCTTTGGGTCGTCTACCGCGAGGGAAATCGCTGGCACGCACTCATTCACAACGAGTTTCACGATGCTGTCTCGAACACGTGCCGCGTTGGGGATCCATCGCCCGGCAACCCGTGTTGGTACAACTCGATTACGTATGCGGTGTCCACCGATGCTGCGCGCACGTTCACCAAGCCTTCCCCACCGACGCACGTTGTTGCACCGGCGCCATCTGCCTGGGTGCCACCGCCTCCGGGCGCGACTCCACCCGGTTGCTGCTTCGCGGATGGCTACAGGGCCCCAACGAACATTGTCCAAGGCGGCGATGGCTATTACTACTCGTTGATCGAGCTGTTCCCGGACAAGTTCTCGGACAGCAGGGGGCTTTGCGTCATGCGTACCAATAGGCTTGACGATCCGTCAAGCTGGCGTGCTTGGGATGGCAGCGGCTTCAACTTGCGCATGATGAGTCCGTACGTGACCGGCAGCGCGGCGCCCATGTGCACATATCTGAGCAGGTGGATGGACGGCATGGGCGGTGGGCACATTGTCTACAGTACGTACCTGAGCCGATACGTCCTCGTGGCTCCGACAGGCGGACAAGTTGACGGGCGGAACGCGTGCGGCTTCTCTTTCTCGGTTTCGACTGATCTGATTCATTGGAGCGAGCCGCAGTTGCTTGTCGAAGCGAAGTTGACTTACTGCCCGACGGTTACCCCCGGCCCGGGCGCGGTCGAGACGCTGCCCACGTTGTATCCGTCGCTCGTCGACCATGCGGATACGACCATCAACTTCGAGCGGGCAGGCCGGACCGCCTACCTGTACTACACGCGCTTCAATGATGGCGGCCTCGACCGCGACCTGGTTCGCGTTCCGATCACCTTCAATCGGATTGATTGAGCTGCCTGGGAGCGGGCTTGAGCAGAGTCTCTCTGGGCGCCGTGATGTCCCCTCTTCACGTTGTGCGACGACGGCTGCGGGTCGAGCTGTGTGAAAGCCCCCTCGCCGCGACGACATCAGATCGGTAGAGTTCAGGGACATATCGAGCAGGGGAGCCGGTATGTCGCGCTTTGTCGAAGGCCAGGATCGAAGCCAGGTGGTGCTGATTCCAGAGTGTCTGGACGACTTCATCGCTGAGGACAATCCGGTCCGGGTTGTCGACGCGTTTGTGCAGGAACTCGATCTGCCCGCGCTGGGCTTCAAAGGGGCGACGCCCGCAGCCACTGGCCGCCCGTCCTACGACCCGGCAGTGCTGCTCAAGATCTACATCTACGGCTACCTGAGCCGCGTGCAGAGCAGCCGCCGCCTGGAACGCGAGTGCCAGCGCAACGTCGAGCTGATGTGGCTGACCGGACGCCTGGTCCCCGACTTCAAGACCATCGCGGACTTCCGTCGCGACAACGGCAAGGGCATCGGCCAGGCCTGCAGCCAGTTCGTGATGGTCTGCCGCAAGCCCAAGTTGCTCGTGGATGGTGTGGTGGCCGTGGATGGTGTGGTGGCCGTGGACGGCAGCATCGTGGCCGGCTGCCCTCGGCCAGCAAGAGTCGGTCACGGCCGGCGGCTTCCGGGAAGCGCCTGCGCCAAGTGCGCGCGCTCAAGGCACCGCACCGATGCGGGCGAACGCCTGTGCCAGTGCCAACCATGCTTCGGTGCGTGCGATCGTGGGCGCCAACAGCGGCCCCGGTATCGACGCCATGAGCAGAAGCGTCCAGGCGCGCGAGCGCATGCCCTGGCGCTGGTCGCGCCAGATCAGGGCCAGCAGCAGCAGCCACACCGCCGCGGGCCCGGCATAGGGCAGTGCCGGTGCCGGTAATAGCGGCCAGGCCAGGCGGGCAAGCACCGGGTCGACCATCACGACAAGCGTACCGGCCACGGCCCGCGTGTGTTCGTCGCGCTTGGCGCGCCACCACCAGCCGGCAGCGAGCGCCAAGGTCCACAACGCGCAGGCGTTGAGCTGCACCAGCAGCAACCAGGCACGGAAGGGATCAGGCCCCAGGCGCAGCGCCACGGCGTTCTGGTGCGCCAGTGCCAGCGCCACCCACAGGAACAGCAATGCCACCGCAATGGCCAAGCAGCCCATGAGTCGATGCGCGTCCAAGCGGCGCGAACGCGCCAACGTTGCCTGCGCCGCCACCCATATCAGCCAGCCGACTGCAAGCGCGGCGTGCAGATGCACGAGCGCACTGCTGGCTGAACCGGGTCGAGCGAGGTAGCTGGGCCAGAAGGCGACGACCGACGCGCAGGCCAACAAGGCGATCGCCGTCAGCCATCCCCGAAGCCCGGACAGCGCCGGTGCGGCGACCGGCGCGAGAGCGTTCACAGTGGTCGCCCCTGTGCGTCGACGGCGTTGAGCTGCAGCGTGTCGGGTGCTTCGTGCGCTGCCGGGATCCACGCGCCCGATGCAGCTGCGCGATCCTTCAGGCAAGGGTCGGTCAGCGTGCGCATGAACTCCACCAGCCGCGGCGTGTCCTCGGGGGAGCCCAGTGCCAGGTTGACGAGCGGCATGCCGCCCGTCGGGTCGGCCAGGCGCTCGCCTCCATGCGGGCGAGCGCGGCGCGGGTGTTGCCATCCACCGTGGCGGCGTCGCTGCCGCAGCCACCCAGATCGGCGAACTGGGGCAGGGCACACCACTGCCGGCCGCTCAGGAACGGTTCACCGTGTCCTGCGGCACGACGTAGTGGTCCACCACCTGGGTGAGCGTGCCGTAGCTGCCGGCGTGGCCATAGGGCGCGGTCAGCTCGACATTGAGCAGCGAAGGCGTGCGGAAGGCCCCGCGCTGCGCGCTGCTGCCACTCTGGCGTTCACGCCCGAAGTCGTCGCGTGTGCCGTGCCCATGCCGGGGCCGATCTGCGGAAATCCCAGCGCGTGGAATTTCTCGTCGGTGAAGAAGTCGCCCTTGTGGCACTGCACGCAGGCTGCGCCGCCCTGCGCCACGCCCTTGTAGAACACCAGCGCGCCGCGCTTGGCGGTTTCGCTGATGGCGCTCAGGTCGCCCTGGACGTAGCGGCGCCACGGTGTGTCCACGAAGGTCGCCGAACGCTGGAACTCGGCGATGGCGCGCATGATGTTGTCGAAGGTGATGAGTTGCTCGGCGCTGCCCGCGGGCTGGCCGAACCCGGTGCGAAAGCGCGCCAGCCAGTCGCTGGGCGCCAACGCGCCGGCGCCGCTGCCATGGTTGCCCAGCCGCGCGGCCACGTGATCGCGCACCTGCGCCGCGCTCAGGCCCGGAAAGCCGTCACCGCGCATCTCCTCCACGCCCGTGACCGGGAAACGCGCCTGCGCCGCCGAGCAGGTTGGGCCCGGCCAGCGCGTCGGCGCTGCCGAAGGCGCTGGCCGGCGTGCGGATGCCACTGGCGCTGCCACCGGCGCCTGGCTCCTTGCCCAGGCTCTCGATGCGGCCGTCCCAGAACAGCACTTGGTCGAACAGACCCGGTGTTGAAGAAGCTGTTGGCGTTGCGGCCGACCAGGATCTGCGCGTCGGCCCGGCGCCGACCGGGGCCCATCACGTCAGGGAGCGCGGCGCCGGTGCCCATCGAAAGCGACAGACCATCGGCGCCGCCCAGTGCCGGGTGGTGGCAAGAGGCGCAGGCGGTGTCGCGGTTGGCTGATAGGGCCTTGCTGAAAAACAGCAGCTTGCCCAACTGCGGCAGCGGCGCCTCGACGGCCGGCAGCGCGCGGCTGCCGCGCGGGTCGCCCGTCAGCCTGTTGGTGTTGATCAGGCCGCGCAGTTCTGTGTCGAGCGCGCTGGGGGTGGGGGCCGGAGCTGGGGCTGGGGCCGATGCGGGCGCGGGTGCAGGTGCCGGTGCCGCCGCTGGCGCTGGCGCGGCACCGCCACCGCCACCGCCACCGCCACCGCCGCAGGCGGCCGTGGCGAGAAGACATGAGCAGGCCGACGCGGGCCAGCATCGGTACCAGGTAGGTGTTGAGGGCCATTGGGATCTCCGAGAATGCCGTGGATGACGGCCGCGAAGGCTCCCCGAATCCCGCCCCGAGTCGTGACCGATCGCTGATCGAACGCTGATCTTCGTGGTGCCGGCGTGCGATCGGCCGCTCGGCCGTCGCGACTCAGGGTTTACCAGAGGACGCCGACAAACCGCGGCCAGTTCGGCGTCGCCGCTCGCGGCCCGACGCAAGGCTTGCCCGCGTTGCGCCGCGGCGTCCGCCGCGGCAGCGTCCAGCAGCTGCGCGGAAGCGGGCTTGCTCGCGAACCCGGCCCCACCGCGGGTCGTTTCGTACCCAGCGGTGGTCGTTCCAGCCCGCAGTGCGGGCGGCCTGCAGCTTGGCCAGCGCGTCGTCGTCACGGCCGGACAAGGCCAGGGCCAATGCGTGCAGGGCCATCGCCTCCGGATTGTTGCGCCCCAGCAGGCCAGCCTCAGCCCTGGTCGACCACGCGCTGCAGTGCCTCGCGGCGTGGCGGTGGATGTCGCGGGGTCGCTTTCGCCGCGCCGCGCCCAGGCCTGGGCCAGCGCAAGATCGGCGAGTTCCCGATTGCCGAGGATGCTGACACCCGGCGCCATGGCCTGCAGCGCCGCCATGCCCTCGCTCACCCGCCCCTGCAAGAAAGAGTGCCTGAGCGCGATGCGCCGGCCACCAGGCCGGCATCCGCCCGCCGCGTCCAGCCATGGCCTGGGCCACAGACGTCAGCCTGGTCGTGCCGCCCCAGACGCAGCAGGGCGTCCGACAAGTGCGCGGAAGACGCCGGCGGCAGCTTTCCTACGGCAGAGCGGCGAGCCGGCGCTCTGCTTCCTGATCCAGGCCCAGCCGCACCAGAACGGGAAGCATGGGCACCTCGGCCAGCGGGCCCCAGCTGGCGGCGCCATCGTGGGCGATCGCCGCCGTCCAGCGAAGCGCCTCGACCAGTTGGCCACGGTCGAGCGCCAATCGCGTCAGGCTGTAGTAGGCCCCGACGGGCCGCGCCGGCAACTGCAGCATGCGTTCGTAGGCGCGCTGGGCGTCGTCGAGCCGGCCTTCACGTTGGAGCGCCACGGCCCGGTTGCCCAACAGCACCGGGTTCAGCGGATCCAGCCCTAAGCCGGCATCGATCAGGGCGTCGGCTTGGCCGTACGGCCCAGGGACTGAAGTGCAATCGCGCGCCAGTTGTGGGCCGTCGTGAACAGCGGATCGAGCTCCAGCGCGCGCTGCAAGGCGGCGTCGGCACCGATGGCATCGCCGGCGTTCATCAGCAGCAGTCCCTGGGCAGCATGCGCCAGGCCAAGTCGGGGGTCGATCTTCAGCGCGTGCTGCACGGCGGCCTGCGCCGCGCCAGGCGGGCGGTCCTTGTCGACGCGCCCTTCGGACAGCGCGAGCACGATGCCCAGCAGCGCCTGCGCACGGGCGAAGTCGGGCTCGCGCGCCACGGCGCGCTCCAGGGCGGCCAGCGCCTTCGCCCGCCAGTCCTGCGTGCGGCGGTGAAACAGCTCGCGCGCGAGCATGAAGTCCTGCCAGGCATCGACACTCGCACTGCGGTGCGCCTCGGGCAGGCTTGCGCCAGGATCGACCTTCTGCATGACCTGCGCCGCCACACTGCGTGCGATCTCGTCCTGCAGCTCGAAAAGGTCGGCCAGCGCGCGCTCGTAGCGGCCCGTCCAGGCCCGGTAGCCGCTGCGGGCATCGACGAGCTGTACGCTGACCAGCACCCGCGACGCGTCGCGGCGCACGCTGCCTTCGAGCACCCAGACCACGCCCAGGGCCTGCGCGATGCGCTTGATGTCCTCTTTCTCGCCGCGAAACGCGAAGGACGAAGTGCGCGCCACCACCTGCAGCCGCGGCAGTTGCGCAAATCGTTCCAGCAGATCCTCGGCCAGTCCGTCGGCAAAGGCCTGCGCGTTGTCGCCGCTGCCCAGGTTGTCGAAGGGCAGCACGGCGATGCTGGCGGTCGGCAAGGGCGGGCTGCGGCCGAAAAACGCCACCAGCAGTGCGGCGACCAGGGCCAGGACGGCGAGCGCCCACGGCCATGTGCGCCGCAGGGTGATGCTTGTTCGCAGGGATGTTCCAGCGGCTGCTGACAACGTCGAGTCGAGGGCCGCAGCTGTGCCGGCATCAGCGGCGAGCTCCGTCGCGGCGGCGGCTTGCGCGGGTGCTGCCGCCGCGGCTTGGGCCTGCGGCCGCACCAGCATGCGGTAACCGCGCCGCGCCACGGTCTCGATGTAGCGCGGCGCGCCGGCGTCATCGTCCAGGGCCTTGCGCAGATCCTTGATGCACCGCGTGAGCGAATGCTCGGTGACCACGACGCCGGGCCAGCACGGCGGCCAGCAACTCATCCTTCTCTACGACGCGGTCCGCGTGGCGCAGCAGATGATGCAGCAGGTCGAAAGTCTTGGGCTGCAGGTGCAGCAGGTCCGGTCCCCGGTGCAACTCGAAGCGGCGCGGGTCCAGCGTGAAGTCGCCAAACTGCAGCACGCCTGGTGCAGCCGCGGCGCTGGCGTGGTCGTCGGGCTGGCGCACCATCAACAGGGACCCACGAACGCCTGACCGGTCAGGCGCCGTGCGAGGCCGAGCAACGGAGCGACCGGTGGCCGGCAATCTGCGCGCGCATCCGTCCCGGCGCGCTGCGCTCCTTCGCTTCTCTCTCGACTTTCATGCCGCACGCCATCTCAGCCATCATACGCAGCGCTTCAACCAGGGGCGCCATTTCTTCGAGGAGTGACTCCTTGTCTGGCTGGACCGTCTTCGTTGCGTGTCAGCGGCCAGCCCTCCATGAGCGCGACTCGGCCCCTCACTCAAGGACCGGCGCTTCGAACGCAGCTCTCGCGCCGTTGGGGGCAGACCCGCACGCGACGGACCGGTCGCGACTTTCAGGGTCACCACGGGTCGGTGGCGAGCAGCCGCCACATGGTGCGTGCCCGTCAAACGGCTCGGTCAGAAGCAGTCCAGCGTCGGGAACCCCGGCCGGCCGGTGATGCAGTCCCACAGCACGCAGGCCATGCCCAGGTCGCCCGTCCACAGCGTGTGGCGTCCCTGACCGTGCACGGTGCGTTCCTGTTCCACTTGCACGATGCCGTGCATCGCAAAGGCCCGCGCCCGTGCAAGCCATCGCTGGTCGCCGGTGCGGGCAAACAGGTGAAGGAGCGCGTGGGCATTGCCGGCCGTGCCGTGGCAGAAGGCCACTCCCTTGGCCAGCGGGCCGGCGCGCCAGGTCAGCTCGCCGGCCTGCAGCAGCAACAGGTCCCAGGTCTCGGCGTCGGGCACGCTGCGCGGCAGCGGCGCCAGGCGGCAGACGATGCCCGCGGCGCCGTGGCAGTCCTGCACCAGCGGCGGCTTGTTCGCGGGCGAATACGGCGGCACTCGCGGCCACCAGTTCACGCAGTCGCCGTCACGCAGCGCGGTGGCTTGCAGGAAGGCCAGAGCACGAGCCGCGAATGCATCGCGCAGTTCGGGCGTGATGAAAGCCGCGCCGCGCACCGCGGGGTAGACGTTGCCGACGAAGCCGTGGCCGGCGCCGATAAGCGTCTCGACACGGCCGTAGAGGCTCTGCACCCAACCCCAGGTGCCGCCAGCGGCCTCGATGGGTTCCATCTCGTCCCACAGTGCCTGCACTGCGGGCTGCACCAGCGCGGCCCAGCGGGCCTCGCCGGTGTGTTCGGTCATCGCGATGGCCGCCAGCACGCTGCCCGACGAGCCCCACAACTGCTCGCGCACGGGGTTGTGCAGATTGCCTTCCACCACCTCGAAGAGACGCTGCGCGACGGCGGCGTCGCGCGTGAGCTTCCATTCCAGCAATCGCAGGCCCGACTCGCCGATCAGGAACGCCGCCGTGCCATGTTGGCTGTCGGCCAGCGCCGCAACCTGCTGCGCCGCCAGGCCCGTCACGAAGCTGCGGAAGTCCCAGCGCTTGTGGACCGCGCCCGCTTCTGCCAGGTGCTCGAGCGCCCAGATTGCGCCGCCCGCGCCGCCGTACAGCTCACACAGCGGCTCGCCAGGCGGGCCGCCGTCCTCGCGCGGGTGGGCGCGCCAGCCGCGGGCGGGATCGAAGTCGATCAGCGCCACGGTCACCCAGCGCTCGATGGTCGCGCGCGCAGCGTCTTCGCTCCACGCGTCGCCGGCCAGAGGCTCGTGGCGTTCGGGTCCGTACAGCACCGTGCTTGTCGTCAACTCCCGTCTCCTCACACTACACCCTCGCGCCACGGGTCGACGCCCCGAACCAGCCGCTTGGTGTGGGCTGGATGGCCGGCGGGCTGCTCGTCAGGTCCACCGACTGCAGCTCGAGGCCGCGGGGTGTCCGCGTCGGACAATCCAAGTACCGGCGTTGCTCAACGCCGACTGCGGACAACTGTAGCTGCTGGGTCGCGATCCCGGTCTGCAAACCCGGAGACGGCAGCCGCGCACTGGCAAGCCGGCAACATCAGCGGCACCTCAGAAACCGGCCATCAGGCCGGCGAGGTCGCCGGCGCCTGGATGACCGCTGTGTGCCAGAGACCGTGAGTTCAAGCTGTGGCTGCCACCGGCAGCAACCACTGCATTGCCGCCGTTCAGGGATCGCGGAGCCCTCGGCCAATTCCAGCCCGTCGCGAACAGCAGCTGCGCTGCATCCTGGCTGGTCACCTAGGATTGCAGCGTTTTCCCGGTTCCCAGGTGTGGGTGTTCGAGCATCGGAAGTGGGGGCGAGCGGTCAAGCGAGAGGAAGCGGCACTTCAAGCGTTGACCAATGTATGAAGGACCGGCGTGAATTCACTGCCCGATCACACAGTGAACTTCAATCGGCGCTGAGCTTCTGCCGGATCGAATGGGAGGCCCGAATGGGCTTCCCCTTAGGAGAAACCCGACTTCAGGGTCGTTTTCAGGAGACCCGACTGGACTGCGGTCTCCAGCACGCACAACATCGCGCTTGCCGTGGCGGCGAGCAGCGTCATAGCCTCTCTCACTACGCGCCCGGTGTCTGCTCACTTGGCTCGCCGTCACTCGGCAAGCGCCCTCAACGGCCAAAAGGAGAAAGACATGGATGCACTCTCCACGTACATTGGAGTTGGTCGGCGATCCGGCCCGGCAGACTCCCCCCGCACGAGAACGCGTCGCCCCCGGCTGTCCACCATCGCTGCATTGGCCTTCACGCTGGCTTGCGCAGCGGGGCACGCGGACACAGTGAGTGACAGGAATGCCAGCGCCTTCGAGAAGCAGCCTACCCGCATCGCCCTGAGCGGTGTTGCCACGGACTCATGGCTGGCTGGCCTTTCTAGCGCTGTCGACCGACTGGCGAGCCGCAGCGTCGAGCCCGCCGGCCGTGAGGCCTACTACGACCCGCTGCTCTCCGAACCGGGCAACGTGTGCGCCCCAGCCGTCGCCATTCACGGTCGGCGCGGAACTCTTCCGTGACCGGCCGCATGCGTCACCACGGCGAAGGAGCGGCGGTATGCATGCCCCTGGGCGGCCGCCCGGGCGTGCAGCCATGGGCATCGCGCGCCTGCAGCGCCGCCTTGTCGCCGCCGAAGAAGCGATCGATCGCGGGGCCCCGTCGCCGCGCGCGGCGGCAGCGTGCAGCCCGGTCTAGGCCACCGCCTCCGCCGCCGACACCTGGGTGACCGCCGGCAACGGACAGAACGCCAGCGCCGCCAGCGTCCCCCCGGCCGCTATACTCGTGCGCATGGGGCGAAGCGCTGGCCCGGCAGTCAAGTCCGGTCAACCGGGCCCGACACCCGGCGAGGCTACACTCTCCGTCGAGCGCCCCGTCTGAGGCGATCCGGCGGCGCGCTCCAAAGGAGAACAGCAGATGTCGCAATGGCTCAGGAAGTACGAACGCATGATCGTGGGTGCGCTGATCGCGATGCTTGTGGTGGTCGTAGCGTTGTCGACCGTCGAAGTGGGCTGGATCCTGGTGAGGGACATCCTGTCGCCGCCAATCCTGCTGCTCGAGGTCGACGAGCTGCTGGAGGTCTTCGGGTTCTTCCTGCTGGTGCTGATCGGCCTCGAGCTCCTCGAGACCATCAAGATCTATTTCGAGAAGGGCGCGATCGAGCTCAAGGTGATCTTCACCGTGGCGCTGATCGCTATCGGCCGCAAGATCATCATCTTCGATCCGAAGGACTACGACGGGCTGCAGATGATCGGCATCGCGGCGATCATCGTCGCGCTGGTTGTCGGCTTCGGGGTGGTCACCGACCGGTTCACTCGCCGCGGAGGCTGAGCGGCGACCGCTGCGGCGGTGCCTCGCGCGTCAGGAGGTCTTGGCCGTGGGCAGCGAGGGGTAGTAGATCCAACGCCCCCCGACGTGCGGTCGGGAGCAGCTTGGCACGTCGTGACTGATCCGGAGTGACGGAAAGCTGGAGGTGATCAGAGGTCGCTGCGGTGCCCGGGTAGCTCCGGATGCGGACGTTGCGCGCGGGTCTTCGAGTTCGCGTCGCGTGCCGGCGGCGGCAGGCACGCGTTTGCCCGGCATCGCACGCGGCGGGCGGTCGACGGTCGGGGTGACACAGCGATGCGTTGACCGAACTCGTAGGCCGGGCGGGCGGGAACGGCGAATTGGGGGCGGCTGGTGCTCGGCGCTGGCGATCTCCCGCAGTGTTGGGCCGCGGGCAGGCGCGATCCTTGCCTCCCCTTGCAGGCACTATCGGAGACGGTTGATGTGCCTCGCTCCCGCAACTTGAACGGTGGCTTCAATCGATTTCTATGATCGGATCGGAGCACCCGGGTCGACGGGCCAGGGTCGACATTAAGGCCTCGCGCGTAAGATGGGCGGACGCGGGAAATCGGAGGTGCGCTAATGGCTGAATCGCTGACCGAGCTTGAACAACAGGCGCGCGCGCTTGCGCCACACGACCGCGCGCGACTGGCGGAAGTGCTGCTCGAGTCGCTGCAGGGGCCGCCTCTGTCGGACGTGGAAGCCGCCTGGAATCGAGAGATCGAGGAGCGTATCGCCGCGTATGATCGCGGCGACCTTCAGGCTTTTTCCGCTGAAAGCGTTTTCGCTGAGGCCAGGCGCAATACCCGGTGAAGCAAGCGCGTTTTGTCGCGCCGGCGCGAGCAGTTTCTTGCCGAGACTGCGTACTACGAGCAAGTCCAGCCTGGCCAAGGGGCGCGTTTCGCTGCCGCTGTCGAAGAAGCAACAGCGCGCGCTTTGGCTTTCCCGCTCTCGGGCTCGCAGGCAACGCCAGGCACTCGGCGCGTCATCATCAAGAAGCTCCTGTTTTCCATCATCTATCGGCCAGAGGCGGAGGGCATTGTGGTTTTCGCGGTTGCGCATCATTCACGGCTGCCCGGATACTGGCGCGATCGAGTGCCTGCGCGTTGATGTCAGCGTAGCCATTTCGTAACTCTTCATGCCTTCGTTAAGTTCGTTCCTGGCTGTGTAGGGCTGCTCTTGAAACTTGGCGTGTGTTGCAAGAGCCTGATTTGAAAAATGATCCCTATTGGGGCCCGATTCTCTTGATCCGTTGGCCGTAGCTTCGATCCCTACACGGCCTACCAACAAGACAGGGGGTTAGCTCGATCGCTAGCCCCCTGTCCTTTCTGGCGTAGCCAGATCGTAACCACCGAACAGCGAATCGAGCCTGCCTGCCGCCATTGCAAGATGGTCGGGCGCCAAGTCCACGCGCGACCACTCCGGTCCCGGTACATTGGACTGTCGAAGTCCCGTGGCCAACGCGTCATCACAACGCAGGTCGGCGACCCGTTGCCGCGGCCCAGGGCGTTGCTTGCCAGCCTCGTGGTGAAGCATGTCAAGAAGATGGCGCCGAAGTGGCGGATCCCGGACGCAATCAGGTTCAGGGCCGCATTGCGGCAAGGTCGAGAGCAAGTGCTGGACGATGTGCCCTTGACCCACAATGACATCGCGTTCCTGCAGTAAACGGGCGGCACGACGGGGGTGGCGAAAGGCGCGATCCTCACGCATCACAACTTGGTGGCCAACGTGCAGCAGCTTGAATGTCCCGAAAGTGGGCGAGATCTGCATTCGCGGGCCGAACGTCATGCGGGGTTACTGGAACCGTGCCGACGAGACGGCAAAGGTGTTCACGCGGGACGGCTGGTTCCGTACCGGTGACCTGGGCGTTATGGACCGACGCGGCCACTTCAAGATCACCGACCGCAAGAAGGACATGATCGTCGTGTCCGGTTTCAAGGTGTTCCCGAACGAGATTGAGGATGTCGTCATGATGCATCCCGGCGTCCTCGAGGCGGCCGCGGTCAGCAACCGTGCTGTATGGCCGCACTAGCAGCCTGTCGGCGCGCGCCCCAGGCGAGAGGTCGAGAAGGTCAACGACCGGACGCTCAGCCGAAGATGCGCTTCATCACCGGCATCATGTGCCGCACACCGGCCACGGCCGTGGCGCACGCCAGGCCTCCCATCATGGCGCCGCTGACTCCACAGGACATGATGTCCTGCCCCGTGAGCCACAGCCCCGGCACCTTCGTCCGCGGGCGCAGCCAGCGCGCGCGCATCCGCGCGGGGTCGTGGTCGAGTCCGTACAACTCGCCGCGCTGCCAGCCGCAGAACCACTGCATCGACAGTGGCGTCGACACTTCCCAGTAATCGATGTGGCCGCGCGCTTGCGGCACTTTGTCGAACAGGTGCGCCAGCAGCCTCTCGCCGTATGCTTCCTTGAGCGCCTCGTAGTCCTCGCCGCGCTTGCCCCAGGTCTTGCCGGCCCAGGCCGCGAAGGGCTCGTACGGCACCGGGGCCACGATCTCGATGGTGGCCTTGCCCGGGTGCCGCCGCTCGAAGTCGGGGTCCTTGGCCGACGGGAACGATATGTAGACCGCCGGAAACTCGGACGACGGGTCGGCCAGGTAGCGGTCGAGGGCAGCATCGGAGTCGTTGCCGGGGTAGATCCAGTAGTTGGTCTTCGGCAGCCCCAGTTCGGCCGCGGTGCCCCGCAGGCCTATGTACACGCCCAGGTGCCCGACGCTCGGCTTCACCTGCGACAGCAGACGGTCGTAGCCGTGCTGCCGCGAAACCTCGGCCGGCAGCAGGCGGCCGAAGGTGTTGGCGGCCCCGGCGTCGGAGATCACGCAGGCGCACTCGATCTCGTGGCCGTCGGCCATGCGCAAGCCGCGCACCCTGCCGTTGCGGACCAGGATCTCTTCGACGCGCGCGTACGTAAACACCTCGCCGCCCGCGGCGCGGATGCGCGGCAGGATGGTGTCGGCGATGCGCCACGCACCACCCACCGGGTAAAAGCCGCCGTGCAGGTAGTGCCTCGCGATCAGCGCCTGGAACAGGAACGCCGATCGCCTGGGCGGCAACCCGATGTCGCCCCACTGGCCAGTGAGCACCGCGATAAGCTCGCGGTCATCGGTGATCTCCGACAACACCTCCCAGGTCGTGCGGCCGAAGCAGGTCGGCAGGCGCCGGCGCAGCCAGGGGCCGGCGATGGCGGCCGCCCAAGGCGGCAGTGTGCGCTCGAGCGAGAACGCGCGCATGCCGCGCGCTACCTCGCCCATCAACTCGATGTACCGGTCGATCGCCCCGGCCTGGCGCGGGAAGTGCGCGACGAGGTTGTCGCGGAATGCCGCGCGGCCGGCCACGGCGTCGTAGATTCGGTCGCCGATGAAGAAGCGGTCGTAGTGCGCGTCCATCGGTGCCCACTCGAGCCGGCCCTGCGTGAGGAAGTCCATCATCCGGCGCAGGGAAGTTCGCGCACCCATGTCGCCGATGTAGTGAACGCCGACGTCCCACTCGTAGCCGGCGCGCTCGTAGCTGTGTGTAGCGCCGCCCGCGGTGTAGTGTTGCTCGAGGACCGCGACGCGCCGGCCGAGTTCCGACAGCAGCGCGGCGGCGGCCAGGCCGCCCATCCCCGAGCCGATGACGAGCGCATCGTACGGGCCGTTCAGCCGGTTCTCGCGGTAACGATGGCCGATGCGCAGCGTGCTGGGCTTCACCATGCCAACAGCTTAGCGCGGATGCCGGCGCGCCGGGTTGCGCTCGCGCACACTTGCGCCGGGCGCCCCGCGATCGTGGGCATCGGGAAGATCTCCGGGAACGTCATAGAGAGGCACCCTATTCGTCAGCCAAGGTGCGCTCGAGCGCCCATGACAGGACGTGGCCGTCACGGGCGCCGACGGTGGTGGCTACCTGGCGATAAGATGGTCGAACTCGTAGGGCGCGTTGGCGGCGGGGTCCCCAACCGCCCGGGTTCGCGACAATCATGTCGCAGTCCTCCCCTTGGCACTCACAGCCCATCCCGGACCGGGATGAAGGCACCTTCTACTGAATTGCGAATGCCAAGCGCCATCTCGTCGACAGCTGCATGGTGCATCGCCCGCATTTCCTTGGCCAGTTCGACCTTCTGTCCGAGCAGGGATTCCAATATTTCGGCCCGCATCCCGGTGCGGAATCGGAGTTCGTCGATCTTGATGAAGGCCTGGTCAGCTAACAGCCAAGTGCCGATGCCCGCAGCTACGGCACAAAGCGGCGCCAACGGGCCGCAGACTGTCGCGGCTCCAAGCGCCGGCAGCAACATGGAGCCGCCTCTCTTCGCTGCTGTCCTCGCCGTCAAGCGGGCACCGCCTTGGATGACTTCCTTCGAGGCCACCTTGCGGGCGACTGCAGCGGCAGTCATCTTGGCCAGCGCGCCGGTGGCAGCGGCGACCGCCATCCCGGTGCCACCCGCCGCAACCGCCCGGTGCAAATCACGATCGAGATTACCGAATGCCGACAGATTCATTGCCTCGAGCCGGCAGGGGCTGGTCTGCACCTCCGATTTGATCTGGACACCCAGCTGGGTTGCCAGCGCGGACATTTGTGCTACCGAACCGTCGACGATCTTGTTGTTGGCGCGCTCGAGCCGGTCAGCGAATCCGAATCCCCCGAACAGGCGCTGCTCGAGCTCGTTCTTCATCTGTTCAGCCAAAGTGCCGGCGGCCCATGCCACGAGACGTTCGTATTCCCCGGGCACTGAGAAGTACCAGTCGAGATAGCGATCGATACCTTGCTCCACGTCGGCGAACAGGGGATCGAGTGCGCCGTCGATCTGTTCGCTGGCCCGCTGCTTCGCAGCAGTGCGGACGCGGTCGACTTCAGCGGCGAACCTGGTCTTGAGTGCTGCGAGCGCCTGCGTGTCAGGACGGCAGGGGTTTGCCCACGCAATGACTTTGCGGGCACCGGTCGCCAGCGCTGCCGGATCGAAGTCCCGGAGCTTGAAGGCGACGTACGAGGAGGCCGCCGCGAGCACCAGAATCGCGACAACGAAGGTCCTCGAACTGGTGCCGGGGCCCTCGCCGCCCGGTGCAGCAAGGCGTCGAGTCCGATGCTCGACGACAGCCACGACGCCCAGCTGAAACCGCGTAAACGCAACCGAAAGAAAGCCTACCTGGAGGAGGACGATTGCCCAGGCTGCCAGCTTTAGTTCCTTATCGGGCAAGCTTGGGATCAGCACCTCTATCGAGTGCCAGATGAGCCGATCCGCCGTGGCGAGGCCCCCGACCAGCCAGCCGGCAAGTCGACAGCTTGCGGTAGCGTTGACATCTGAAAATGCTTTCTCGGCGACGACATTCCAAGCCATGCCGCGCGTATCCGGTGCGCCGATCAGAAAGAAGTCGAGCATCACAAATCCGACGGTCAGTACCGCAAAGCTGAGCCAGACCAGCGGCCATCGCCGCGCAACAAGACCGACCTGCTCGCCGCGCACCTGACCGGCGAGGCGCCGGCTCACCGGGCCAATGATCAACGCGAGGATCAGCGCATCTACGGCCAGCACGGCCCACCGCTCTGGCGAAAGCAAGGCGCCAAAAGCGAGCAGCACAGTCGCCCAGACCAGGGCCTTGACCGCCTGCCACGCCCCACTGACGTGCCCGGACCAGAACCAGCGCCTGATCCAGCTGTCTTCCAACATCACGCCTGCCAGCACAGTGCGCCGGTGAAACAGCGCGTATTCCTTCTGATCGTGCCAGATGGGCCATGCGATCACTGTGACAGGAAGGAACAGGCTCCAGCATGGCGCTTTCAAGAATGCCCGTGCAAACAGGAACAGCGCTCCCGTCGCGACGGCCATCCACAGGATGCGGGAGGCTGTGTGACTTTCGCCAGGAATCTGTTGCTCAGTCGGTGTCATTGCAACGGGATCGGTGTGTTGTCGGCGCCAAAGGGAATGGCCCGAGTGATCACGAGATCAGGCAGGCGAAATCCATTGCGAGCGATGCCTGGTCGGCGACCCTCATTGTGCGCGGATATTCTGCTCTACCCCCGTCCGAACAGCGCCCCGGCGAGACCAAACCACCGCAGAGGTGTTTCGCCCGATTGCCAGAGGCGCAGGCTCGCCCGCCACTGCGATCGGGTACGCCTTGCAGGCAATCACGAGCCCGGCGAGATCGGCGATGTTCTCGCCGAGGGTCAGCTGCCCGTGGATACGAATGCCTGGCAGCGGCTCGTAAGTGTCGAACCGGTCGGCGGCGGGCCATTGAGCCTTCGCGATTTCAACTTCAAGTGCGAAGACTGCGCCCGCGCGCACGTCGGCGTGGGCAATGCCGGCGACTTCAAGCATCGTCGTCAGACATCTGACATAGGTTGCACGTGTTTCGATAATCTCCTTGTCGCTGCGCAAATGGTAATCGCGGTCAGGCAAGCCGAGGCCCGATTGATGCAGACGCAGCACATAAGCGTTCGGGTCCTTTGCGTCGGCGTCGATCTAGGTGCCGTACGGACCGCCGAGCCGCGCGCGGGCGTCACGCCGCTCGCCTCGACGGCCGCGGTGTCGGTGTAGGCCGCGAAAAAGTCGGGCAGCTTGCACGTTTCCGACGTTAGCGACTCGTCGGGGTTTCCGACGATCTCAGTCATGATCGGAGCGAACCTCGCCTTGGGTTGTAGGCATCCAGTCTGAGGTGGTTGAAGCACCTCGTTGCCGCGACTTGAACGGCGGCTTCAAGCGATTTCTACGACCGGTTCGAAGCATCGCTGCCGACAGCTTGGGGTCGGATTGACCTCCAGGCAGCAAGACTAACCTCCGCACGGAAGCCACGCCCAGATCATTCCCGGGTAAGATCAAACACGGCTACGGTAGGTGTCGGCCGGCTCGCCGGAGTCGATTTCGGTCCCTGCATGCCGAAAGCGTCCGCGACTGAATCGTTGCTTGCCTTTTCGTTTCCTCCATTGATAACCAGCAGAGCGAGCTCCTCTTGACCGCCGACACACCCGAGTTCCGCCGCAAGGCGCAGCTCGACGCTTTGCTTCTCAAACTGCCTGGCGTCACCGCGAAAACGATCAGCGGCCTCGACGCCTATTTCGTCTCCGATAGGATGTTTGCCTGCATTAGCGGCAAAGGGGTTGGACTGCGATTGCCCGTTGCCACCGCGACGGAGCTCCAGTTCTCGAGAGACAACGTCGTCCCGTTTCAGCCCGGCGGGGTGGCAAGCACGAGGGAATGGATACAGATCGACAGGGTCAATGCGGCCGACTACGAGCAGGATCTTCCGCTGTTCCAGGCGTCGGTCGAGTTCGTAGGTGCTGGCCGGACGCGCTAGAGCGATGATCGCTGCTGTACGCGGCGACGCACTTTGTGGCTGATCGCTCACCTCGACCGGGATCGGCCAGGATCTAGTGCTCTGCTTCGCAGATATCGGCACCGTAAAACGCGCCTTCCGGTCCGTGGCGGCGCTGCAAGTCCCCGCAACAGCATGGGCTACTGCTGCGGTTTGCGCCTTGCCACGCATCGGAATCCATCGTTTTCCCCGGTACCTCCATCTACAAAGCAGAACACTAGCGGGGTGCTCGGAGAGCGAGCAGTGGCTCGCTCACGCCCACCATGCCCACTAGAGCGAGCGAGGTCAGCAGCGTGAGCTGCGGGCCCAGCCAGGCCTGGGTCGGCTCGTACCACTCGCGCAGCGTGTGGTTGTTCTGCTCGGTGCCGCCGCCACCCAGGGTGGTGGCGGGGATACCGAGGCTCACCGGCACGTTGTGGTCGGTGCTCGCCGCCGAGTACTTGAGCAGCGGGATGCCGAGCGCGGCCTGGGCGGCGCGGGCGGCCTGCAGCACCGAGGTCTCGGGCGCCTGTTGGCCGGCGGGACGATCGCCGATCGGCGTCAGCACCAGCTTCACCTCTTTGTCGGCCGGCGCGTTCCAGCGCCGGTTCTCGGCTGCGGTTGCGGCTTCGAGCAGCGGCAGGATGCTCGCCTCGAG
This sequence comes from uncultured beta proteobacterium, assembly GCA_963709525.1. GTDB lineage: Bacteria > Pseudomonadota > Gammaproteobacteria > Burkholderiales > Casimicrobiaceae > CAIWHR01. The sequence continues at coordinate 402,377 of CAVPXB010000015.1, read as the reverse complement.
GCGCTTGAGTTCATCGCCCTCGTTCGAGCGCATGTCGAGTTCCATCTCTGCGCTCGCGGCGATCGAGTTGACCGTCGTGCCGCCCTTGACCGTGCCCACGGTGAAGGTGGTGCGCGGTTCGTCTGGCACGCGGACCTCGCTGATCGCGGCGATCGCGCGGCCCAGCGCGTGCGTGGCGCTGGGGTTGCCGAAGGCGTTGTAGCTGTGCCCGCCCGGGCCTTCGTAACCGACGCGGTAGCGGCGGCTGCCGGTGGCATTGGCGAGGATGCGGGTCACCGCCACGCCGTCGACCGCGATGAAGCCATCGATCGCCTTGTCGGTCGCGAACAGGGCCTTGCAGCCGCGCAGGTCGCCGTTGCCCTCCTCGCCCACGGTGCCGACGAATAGCAGGTCGCCGGTGGTCTTGATGCCCTGCTCGTTGAGCGTGCGCAGGATCTGCAGCAGCACCGCGAGGCCGCGCGCGTTGTCGGAAATTCCGGGACCGAGATAGCGATCGCCGTCGCGGCGCACCTTGACGTCGGTGCCCGCGGCAAACACGGTATCGAGGTGGGCGGCGAGCACCAGGCGCGGGCCGTCACCGGCGCCGGGGCGCACGCCGATCACATTGCCCTCGGCGCCGACGCGAACGTCGGCCAGGCCAAGCTCGCGCAGGCGGCGTGCGAAGTCGGCGGCGCGCAGTTCCTCGTGGAAGGGCGGCGATTCGATCTCGGAGAGCGTAATCTGGTCGGCGAGCGTGAGTGCGTCGTCGCGCTGGGCAGCGGCGAGCGCCGCCTGGAGTGCGGGCGCGGCGATCAGTTGCGCCATCGCGTGTTCGGTTTGCGGCAGCAGCGGCGGAAGATTGACCGGCGCGGCGGGCTGGGATTGGGTGTCCATCGGTGACTCCGTTCGAGACGTTGTTCTCGCATCCTAGCAGCCTGTCGGACTTAGGTCATCGTAGCGAGCCGAGTGGGAGAGCAAGGACAGATTTTCACGCTTTTGAGGCGCATGGCGGGACCATGTAACGAAAAAGCGGGGAAATATGGACCGCTATCCCACCGGCGCAGTAGATGAACCCTAAGTCCGACAGGCTGCAAGCAGCCTTCGGCCGCAACCAAGCGGTTCCTGTCCGGGGCGTGGCGCGCTGGTACAACGTGGTCGATCGCCGATCGGGTCAACCAGCAAGATCGAGGTACACCGGCCGTTCGATCTTGGAACCCCCAAGGGCCGGTGAGGGTCGCAATCTGCCCTTGAGTGCGCCACCCGGCTATCGTCATCCCGACGGCAATTACACTCGCTGCAGGTGCCCTGCAACGAAATCGGGCCTGGGTTAGTGTCGACGCGTCCCGGCAACGGCCTGCTGCCTGCTTAGGGCTTATCGACGCGTACCGAGGACGGCAAATCCCTCGTCGGCCTCGCCGACGCGTATAACCCGATGACCGAAGACCAATGAGAGGAAAGCCCGAATCCTACATTCTCTGCCGCGGGGAATCAGCCGATGGACTCGATGATTTTTCGGTACTGGTCCTCGTCGAATGCCTTGAGCGTCGCGGTTCGGATATTGCCGCCCTTGGCGATCGAAATGGCGAGCCTGGCGAACACGTCATCGTTCGGTGCGTCGATGACGATCACCATGTCGTAGACACCCATCGTCATGTAGAACGCGGTTATTTCCGCGCCATGCTGGGCACACAATTTCCGTGCAGCGTCCAAACGGTCCGGCGAATCGTTGACATGGCGGATACCCTGATCCGTCCAGTTGCTAAGCATTATGTAGCTGGGCATGAGTTCCTCTCTGTATGCAATCAAGACCAAGTCGAGACAGTCGCACCCAAAGCCACAGGCACATGCTCGGATCGCTGTCACGTTCCGCTCCCAGGCCCGCCTTTACGCTTTCCCGAGAATCGGGCCATCGCAGGCAGTCTGCCAAGCTGGTTGCCGCGGAGATCGGTCGGTTGACCCGGGCCAATCGGTCCGAAATGGCCCGCTGGGTCCGCTTGGATCTCCTATCCTCCGCCTGCCTCCTGCATTTTCACCGCCATCTGGTCTGCCGCCCAATTCTCGTAGCAGTCGGGGCCGCAGAAATGTAGGACATAGTCCTGGTTTTCCGAGCTGAGCGCCACGGACTTCGCAATCTCCTTCTGGCAGACCGCGCAGGGCACCAACTCCACCTCAGTGGGCTTCTGTTTGTCGACCATTTGTGCACCTCCTTTGGCGACGCGGGCAGGGACCGGATGCCTGTGCTGTGGAATCCGGCACAGTGAAGCCAAAGACCCCGCCCCTTCCAGGGAGCCTAGTCCGGCCATCAGTCGAAAGATTTGATCCGAAGCAAACAAATGCGAAGCTGGCCGCCCGATGTCGGGTTGGATTGCCAATTGCCGGCGGCGACGACAAACGTGCCGGTTTTGACCTCGATTCCCCCGAACCGATGGATGGCACATGCGGCCATACACATCTCTGGGACGAAGGTGACCTTGATGTTGCAACCACGCAGCGATCCTAGTGAACGTCGACTTCTCTCAAGCATGACGGTCTGCGGTGTGTCCACCGCCGCCGTTCAGGGTTCACCCCCACGATAGCGTGCGGGAGGGGTACCTGGATTTGGCTCGAGGGCTAGACTCTTCCGTACGTATGAGCGCCGGCATCGGCGTGGTGTTGGAGGTCGCATTGGAATCCTCCCCTCGATCGAATCCGGGGAAAGGCAATCGCGGCACTGCCTGAGGGTATCGAAATCAATCCCAAAGCCATACTGAGGAAGCCGTTGCTCCGCGGCACGTGCATCGCGATCGAACTGGTTCTGCGCAAGCTCGGGGAGGGCGCGACGGAGGCGGAATTGCTTGCCGCCTATCCCAATGCAAAGGGTAAGGACATTCGCGCTGCAATGACCTACGCGGCCGTGGCGCTCGCCCGCGAATCGATCACGTAACGCGTCCGCACGGTTGCGATGCATCGGGCATTTTTCGGCCGCCTGAAAACCCGCCATGGCCGGGGTTCGCGCCGCCGTCTTGGTGTCGCTGACAAACAGCAGCCCGTGGGTGCCACCGTTCACATTGTGATAGGCGTGCCATCATCCGTCGGGCGAGTGCAAATGTCGCCAGCCGGGTGCAGAACCGCGCAACACGGCGAGCGCATACGACGCAATCCGCGTGTGCGGCAACGCCTGCACCCAAAGGTGCATCAGCCAGACGGCCGCTTTGAGGAGCGTTGTTGTCGAGTGCCTGACAAAGCCTTTTCCTGGATCGCCACGCTCCCGGTGGTCGTGTCGTACGATTGCGCGCGCCACGCGCTGGGTGTCGTTTGCGCCAAGCGTCGGAAAGCACGGGAGAACGCGGTCGCGTCCGAATAGCCCAGGGCGGTGGCGATATCCGCCAGCGTGAGGCGCGTCGAGCGGAGCAGTTGGCAGGCACCTTCAAACTGCGCGTTCGCGATCAACTCGCGAATACCTATCCCCTTCGCCTCCAGCCGTCGCCGCAGCACGCGCTCGTTGATGTTGAGCAGCGCGGAAATACGCTTCGACGACACATCACCGGTCATCAACAGCCTATGCACGACCTGTCGCACGCGATCTACGAGTCGACCGTCGTCGCCTTGCTCTGCCAGGAGCGCGACGCGCTCTGCTGCCACGCGCAGATGTGTATCGGCACCGAGCATCGGCCTGTCGAGCCAGCGAGTGCCAACGATCACTTCGGAGTGCGCCGCATCGAAGCGTAGCGGGGAGCGAAAGAGCCGCTTGTAGGGCGCGAGGTCCGACGGGGCATGGTGGGAGAATGAAACCAGCGTCGGTTTCCAGTCGAGCCCGCACAGCGAGCGGACGATGCCGACCACAATTGCGATCGACATATCGTAGACCTGGTCGATTCCCGGCGTGTCGTTGCGATAGATGGCATAGCCCAGTGCCAGTCCGTCGCGATTCAGATCCACCATGTATCCGACGGCGCCACGATCGTTGAGGTGTAGGTGCCGCACCAGCTGTTGCAGAGCGGTGCGCAAGTTATCGCTGCTGCGCAGCAGTTGGCCCAGGATCCCGAGCATCGACAGGTCGAAGCGTTCTCCCACCAGCAATCCGAAGTGCGGGATGCCCGAAGTGGCCGCACAGGCTTGGAGGAGCGTACCGCCCGTGACGAACGACACCCGGCGCTCCGGATCGTCGAAGACGGCGAGATCAAGGCCCACCCTCGCCAGGACGCGGGCCGGGTCGCAATCCATCTCGCGCAGGAGCTGGGGAATCGGCGTGAGCACCGCGACGCGGACGTCGGCCGCCTCGGACTCAATCGCGCGCACCGGCGACGGTGCGCTACGGGCGCGCTTTTCACGCTTGCTCGCTTCGGGCATTTGTCAGCTCCTCTTCGCACGACATTTCTCGAATGCACCGCAATACTTGCCTGCACGCGGCAGGGCATTTGTACTTCTTCCGACGAGTCGCGTTGCTGGAGGCGCCGCAGTCAACCGTAGGACGGATATGGTCAAAAGTGTCAACCAAGCCGCTCAAACACGGGCCGAAGATATCTGTCGGGCCACGCCGTGGGGGCCGGAGTTGGCATAAGGCATTGTCGTAAGTAGGGATGATTAGTGCCAATTATTGTGCGCGAAATAGGTCCGCATTTGTCAAGTCCGTCTTGGAGCGCAGGTCCTAGACTTCTGCCCGTCTGGAATGCTGCCGCGATTGCCATCGGCGGACCAAGTAGACCGCCACGATGGAAACGAGTACCGGAATTGCGGTGAGCCAGCCGGAGAAGCTGCGGACGCACCGCGTCGGTGGCGAGACGGACGTGGCACTCAGCTGCGACAGTAAGGCCGCCAGTATTCACGGCAAGCACGGCATGGGGAATGTTCGAAGTGCCTCAGGTCTCCCGTGCAGAGCCATGCAAGGTCTCAACACTTTCAACCGCATAGGAAACGCGATGAACCTGATCACAGGCAAACGACTTCTCGCCGGCACCGCGCTGGCCGCGACCTTCCTGCCGTGGACCGTGTCCGCGCAGCCGGCAGGCGTCGATCCCCAGGCCGACGTGGTGCTGCGTTCGATGTCCAGCTACATCGCCAACCTGAAGCAGTTCAGCGCCCGGACGGAGAACACGCTCGAAATCGTGACCACCGAAGGGCAGAAGATCCAGTTCAGTGCCCCAGCGACGATCACCGTGTCGCGGCCGAACAAGTTGAGGGCCGACCGGCACGGCGACATCGTCGACCAGTCGTTCTACTACGATGGCAAGTCGCTGACGCTGTTCAACCCCGGCACCAAGCACTATGCGACCGTGCCGGCGCCGGGCAACGTCGATGCCATGCTCGATTTTGCCCGGACCCGGCTGGATGTGATCGCGCCGGGGGCCGATCTGATCGACACGCATTCCTATGACCGCCTGATGCAGGACGTCACCGCGGGCCGCTACCTCGGACTGGCTGCTGTCAACGGCCACCGCTGCCACCATCTCGCCTATCGGGCTGCCGAGGTCGATTGGCAGCTTTGGGTGCGCGAGGGCAAGCAACCGGTGCCGTGCCGCTACGTGATCACGTCCAAGGCTGTGGCCGGTGCCCCGCAGTTCAGCGTGCAAATCCTCAAATTCGACACGGCGCCCAAGATCACGGCCGCCGAGTTCCGCTTCGTGCCACCTGCCGGGGCGAAGACCATCGAGTTCCTGCCTCTCAGCGCGTCCCGCTGACGCCAGAAGGAGTTCATCATGAAAATTTCCACGTCGCTGGTCCTCGCCGGATCAACTCTTCTCATCGTTGCCTCCGAGCTCGTCCCGCTGCCTTCTGTCGGTATCGGCTTTATCGGCGACGCGCACGCCATCATTGGCGCACCGATGACGCCGGTCAGCGTCGCCGGCGTCGCGCGTCGCACTGCGGTACGTACCACGGAAGTGGTCGCGACCGAGGCAGCCATGGCCTCTGCCGCTTCTGCGCAGAAGTCGGCGGCAGCGGCGCAGGCAGCAGCGGCCGCCCCGCCGCCTGCACCGGCGCCGGCCCCGGCGCCAGCCGCAGGCCCGCTCGCCGTCGGGACGGTGGTAGGCAAACTGCCCAACGGGTGCGTCTCGGCGCCGATCAGCGGTGTCGAGTATTACCTCTGCAACGGCACCTATTACCGCGCAGCGTTCCAGGGCAACAACCTGGTGTACGTGGTATCGAAGCCCTGAGTCCACGACGCGAATCCGGTGCGATGCTTGGTGTGCCTGTCGCCACAAGTTCGCCCAACAAGAGGTCTACCATGAACAAGCCTACACAGCTGAGACTTGGAACCGCAGTGCTTGCCCTCGCCGCCGGCGCACTCCTGCCAACAACGGCTGCCGCGCAGTATGCGCAGCCCGGAACGCCTAGCAAATGGCAATACGCCGCGACGATCTACGCCTACCTGCCGAGCATCGGCGGCACGATGTCGTTCCCGGCAGGCTCGGGCAGTTCCGGCCTCAACGTCGACGCCAGTACGATCATCAACGACCTCAAGTTCACGGTGATGGGATCCTTCGACGCCCACAACGGCCGCTGGGGCGTGTTCACCGACGTGCTCTATCTCGATGTTGGCGGCAGTGCGTCGAAAACGCGCGATTTCTCGATCGGCAACATCGGCCTCCCGGCGAGCACCACCGCGGACCTGAACCTCGACCTCAAGGGCACGGTCTGGACGCTGGCCGGCGAATACCGGGTGGTGTCCGACCCGGCGGTGAAGGTCGATCTGCTCGCCGGGGCGCGGTACTTCGGCGTCAAGCCGACGCTCAGTTGGTCGATCTACGGCGACCTGGGCACCATCCCGGCGCCCGGCCGCGTGGGCAGCAAGGAGATCGACGAGAACGTCTGGGACGGCATCGTCGGCTTCAAAGGCGCCTACACCTTTGGCGAAAGCCGCCGGTGGAGCGTGCCGTTCTATTTCGACATCGGCACCGGGCAGTCCGACCTGACGTGGCAGGCTGCGGCCGGGATCGCGTACAGCTACCATTGGGGCGAGCTGGTCGCGATGTGGCGGTACCTCGATTACAACTTCAAGTCGGACAAGAACCTGCAGGACATGAATTTCAACGGCCCGATGTTCGGGGCCACGTTCCGCTGGTAAGCGCGAGCGACGCTGCCCGCACCGCCGACCCATGCCTCGAAGCGCTCCGGAGCTGAATATGAAGACTTTTCCCAAGCAACGATTCGTCGTCACTGCAATCGGCGCGCTGCTGGCCGTCGCCGTTTCGATGTCCGCCGCCGGCCAGGCGAAGGGCGGGCTGGATCGCACGGTGCTGCCGATTCCCGAGCCGAAGCGGCCTTTGTACAGCGAAGTCGACGCGCGCAAGGCCAAGGCGCCGCCGCGCTTCCAGGTGAAGGCGCCAGCAGGCGCGCCCAACGTGGTGATCGTCCTGATCGACGACATGGGGTTCGGCGTGCCGAGCACCTTCGGCGGCCCGGTCGGCATGCCGACGATGGACGCGCTGGCACAGAACGGGCTGCGCTACACCAACTTCCATACCACCGCGCTGTGCTCGCCAACCCGGGCGGCACTGAAGTCCGGGCGCAACCATCACACGGTGAACATGGGCTTCATCACCGAGATGGCGACGGGGTTCCCGGGGGCGACCGGGCAGATACCGAACGCGACCGCGCCGCTGGCGGAAATGCTGCGTCTGAATGGCTACGGCACCGCCGCCTTCGGCAAGTGGCACGAGACGGCGGCGTGGGAAGCCGGTGTCTCCGGCCCCTTCGACCGCTGGCCGACGCGCCAGGGCTTCGACAAGTTCTACGGGTTCCTCGGCGGCGAGACCAACCAGTGGGCGCCGTACCTCTACGACGGCGACGCGCAGGTCGAACTGCCGAACGACCCGAACTACCACTTCATGACCGACATGACGGAGAAGGCGCGGGCCTGGATCAAGTACCAGAAAGCGCTGTCGCCCGACAAGCCGTCGTTCGTCTACTTCGCGCCCGGCGCCACCCACGCGCCGCACCACGTGCCCAAGGAGTGGATCGCCAAGTGGAAGGGCAAGTTCGACCAGGGCTGGGACAAGCTGCGCGAGGAGACGCTTGCCCGGCAGATCAGCCTGGGCGTCGTGCCGGCCGGCACCAAGCTCGCGCCGAAGCCGCCGGCGATCAAGGACTGGGACAAACTCTCTCCCGACGAGAAGCGCCTGTTCACCCACCAGGCGGAAGTCTTCGCCGCCTATGCGGAGTACACCGACTACGAGATCGGCCGCATGCTGAAGGCGTTCGAGGAAGTCGGCGAGGCCGACAACACCCTCGTCTTCTATATCGCCGGCGACAACGGCACCAGCGGCGAAGGTGGCCAGAACGGCATGTTCAACGAGTACACCTACTTCAATGGCGTGCACGAGAAGGTCGAGGACATGCTGAAGGTCATCGACAAATGGGGCGGTCCCGAGACCTACCCGCACATGGCGGCGGGCTGGGCCGTGGCCCTGGATGCGCCCTTCGGCTGGATGAAGCAGGTGCCGTCGGACTTCGGCGGCACGCGCAACGGCATGGCCGTCTACTGGCCCAAGGGAATCAAGGCGAAGAACGAGGTTCGTACCCAATTCGGCCATGTCATCGACGTGGCGCCGACGGTGCTGCAGGCGGCCGGTCTGCCGGAGCCCAAGGCGGTCAACGGCACGCCGCAGATCCCGATGGAAGGGACGAGCCTCGTCTACTCCTTCGACAACGCCAAGGCGAAGGAGCGCCACACGACCCAGTACTTCGAGATCGCCGGCAACCGGGCCATCTACCATGACGGCTGGTACGCGCGCACCATCCACCGGGCGCCCTGGGAGGCCAAGCCGCGCCGCCCGCTGGAGGACAACTCCGCCTGGCAGTTGTACGACGTCCGCTCGGACTTCAGCCTGGCTGACGACGTCGCGGCCAAGCACCCGAAGAAGCTCGCGGAACTGCAGGCGCTCTACCTGAAGGAAGCGAAAAAATTTCACGTCCTGCCGATGGACGATCGCGTCTTCGAGCGGCTCGATGCAGCCCTGGTCGGTCGTCCCGACCTGATGGCCGGGCGCACGTCGCTGACGCTGGCCGAGGGGATGACGGGGATGATGGAGGCAGTCTTCATCAACGTGAAGAACAAGTCCAAGACGATCACCGCCGAGGTCGAGGTGCCGCAGGGCGGCGGCAACGGCACGATCATCGCGCAGGGCGGGCGCTTCGGCGGCTGGTCGTTGTACGTGAAGGACGGTGTGCCGGCCTATGCCTACAACTTCCTCGGCCTGCAGCAAAGCGCGATCGTCGGCGCGAAGCCTCTCCCGACCGGCAAGAGCAAGATCCGCTTTGACTTCGCCTACGACGGCGGTGGCCCTGGCAAAGGCGGCAAGGGGACCTTGTTCGTGAACGACGAGAAGCTTGCCGAGGGGCGTATCGAACACACCCAGGCCGGGATCTTTTCGGCGGACGAGACCGCCGACGTCGGCATCGACCTCGGCACGCCCGTGGTCGACGCCATCGGTTCGGAAGCCAAGTCGCGCTTCACTGGGCACATTCCCAAAGTGACGGTCGAAGTGAGGTAGTCACCAGGCCCGCTACTTGCACGGGAGCGGCATCTCGCGACCGCCGCCCGACGTTGCGCCTTCGCGCTGGAGAAGTCGCCGCGCATCATGTCGGCTACCTTCGGTTGGGTGATCCCCATGCGCTTTGCCGCCTCTTGTTTGCTCTTTTTCTGGAAGCGGTGCAGCGCACACGGCGGTCGCGTGGAGACCGGGCGCATTCTGTCAGCGCCGGAACGCGAGGCGACGGATATCAGCTATCGTCACTGCGATGCAATCCCCGAAAGGCTCGCCAGAGCGTCAGGTCGTAGGCGATCTTCAGGAGCCCGCAGGCTACCAATGGCGCGGCCAACCATCCTGCAGCAAAGAGCGCCCCGCCCAGCGTGGGGCTGATCGCCGACGCAAGACTGCGGGGAACCGCGGTGAAGCTTGCCGCGGCCGCCCTTTCTTCCGGCGTAACCACGGCCATCACGAAGGCGCCCCGCGCCGGAACGTCCATCTGCGACAGCAGCGAGCGTAGCAACAGCAGCCCAAGCGCCACTTCACGACTGGTCGAGAACGCCGCGGCGATCAAACAGATGCTGGCGGGGATGTGGGTGAAGACCATGGTGTTGAGAAGCCCGATCCGCTTCGCCAACCGGGGCGCCGCAAGTTGGGAGAAGGCGGTAAGTAACCCGGCCCAGAAGAAGAAGGCCCCGGTCGTGGCCAGCGACAGCTCGAAGCGCTGGAACAGCCAAAGCGCGAGCAACGAGTTGACGACCAAGCCCCCAGCGAACGAGTCCACGGAGAACAGGGCTGCAAGCTTCCAGACGATGCTGCGCGAAGGACCGAGAGGACCCGGTGGCAGGTGCTTCTCCAAACGGGGTTCGGGCAAGTGCCGGTAGAGCAACCACACCGCACCGCCGACCAGACCGTAGAACACGAACATCGCCCGCAGGGCATCGAGTTTCGTCACTCCGGCCATGCTGACGATTCGATCAGGGAAGGCAGAAGCCAGCGCGCCCAGCGCCGCAAACAGGGCACCGAGCAAGCTGTAGCGGGCGAACAGCGCGGTGCGGGCCGCGCGATGTGCGGCGCCGGCCAAGCGCGCATGCTCCAACGGCAGGAAGACGCTCACGTCGCCCGAACTCGGATTCAGGGTGCCGACAAACGCGATCACCAGCAACGGCCAGAAGGTGCCGCCGGACGCGAACGCAAATCCGGTGGCGATCATGAGCACCGCGGCACCGAGCAACAGACCGCGGTTGTGGAAACGGTGGCCCCAGGCGCCAACCGCCAAGGTCGCCATCGCCGATCCCAGCAACGTCGCGCTGGCGATCAGGCCAACCTCCCAGGTGCCGAAGCCCAATGCCAGCAGGTAGGCCGGCAAGAGAATCGCGACATAGCCATCGGAAAACGCCCGCAAGGCGCGTCCGAGCAGCAGGGGCAATACCGTGCCGTCCACGCCTTCGGGCAACAGCAGTCGGCGGATCACTTCAAACTCGCCAGGCCGCCGCGTTCTTCAGCGGCGTTCCGGAGCAGGCGGCGTAGAGCGCGTCGTGGACGACCATGCCATGCTGCAACATCTCATGGTCGTCGGGAAAGGTCAGCGAGAGGCCCTTCGAGATCGCCAGCAGCCCGGCCGCCGCATCGGCCAACTCCGGCCGCCCGCCGTCTGCCGCGCGAACGATCAACGCGAGCTTGCCCAAGCCCGCGTCGCTGAGGGCGTACTTCGCAATGGTAGCCAGTCTCGGCTTCCTTGAAATCCAGCACATTCAAGCCAGACAGATTGAGGACATTGACCGGCACGGTAAGCTCAGGTCATCCGCCTGGGCCATTTTCTGGCGGTGTGGAAGACACGCAGAATCTCCACAGAACCGCCTCGCACGCGATAGGGGAGGATGTACGAGAAGCGCGTCACGACAAGCTCTCTCGTTCCGGCAATTCGGCCAGGACGCCCCATGTTGGGGTGATCCGCGAGCATTGCTGCGCCTTCTCGCATGTGCCGAACAAACTCTGCCGCCATACGAGGGTTGTCTTCCGCGATGTAGGCCGCTTCATCGTCCAGATTCTCCAGGGCACGACGCAGCCACCTAACCTGCATACTTCCTCATCACCGCATCGACTTCATCATCGGACGCGAAGTCGTTTGCATCCGCTTCCTTGAGTGCCTGCTGTATTTCACCGATTTGCCATGCCTCAAGCTCAAGATACTGCCGAATGGCTTCGCCAGCGAGGTAGGACTTTGAACGGTGGGTCGCGTTTGCTAGTCTGTCGAGCTGTTCCTTCATCTCCGTCGGAACGCGCAAGGTCAGTGTCGTAGTTTCCATCATCAAGCCTTGTGTTACGATGTACACAACTGATGCTAACACGAAAACGTGGGGCAGCTAAGGTCTTGTTGTGTGACGCATGTGGTTGCCAAACCGGCCGTCGACGGCGTGGATACGGATGGCTCGCTACGATGACCTAAGTCCGACAGGCTGCTCCGGTTTGGACAAGCAGTACGCTGCCCGGGCACTGCGGTGCCGGCCGAACGACCGCCCATTCGAGCAGAGCTAAGACTTGTCCGCCTGTCTGACTTTCTGGCGCCAGCTCTCGGCTTGGTCCGGGTAATCGTCCTCGTCCTCGAGGTCGATCGCAGCCGATGGCGGCAATTTCGCGATGATCTCCTCGACCATTCGAACGTGCTCGGCCTCTTCGTCCCGCAGTTCCCCGAACAGCGCCTTGACGTCCGGCTGGTTCACGTAGCGGAGGGCTTGGTCGTAGAACGCGAAGGCCTTCTTCTCGGAGGACAGCGCCACCTGGTACGCCTTCAGCGGGGACATGTTCATGCTAGGCGCGCCGAAATCGGGGGCCTCCACATCGAAGATGTCGTCGAGCTTGACCTTTGGGCGTTCATCGCCAAACAGTGCGAGCCGGCGCTCGGCGAGCTGCTCGCCGTGCTTATGCTCGTTGACGGCCATCGATTCGAATACCGCACCGGCGTCGTCAGAGCCGCGGCTTCCGAGTCGTTCGGCGAATTGCGTGTACCGCTTGTACGCTTCGAGCTCGATCAGAGAAGCGAGATCCAGGGCGTCCATCAGGGAGAGTTTGGAGTAATCGAGTCTTGTTGACATGGTGCCTCCGGTGACAGTGCAACGCGCCCCCTGTCACATGGGCGTGAGCCTGTGTGGTGAATTGGAAATTCAAACGACCGTCTTTGGCAGGGAGAACGGTATCACCGCGCCGATCGTCCCGTCAAAGCAAGGTCCTGCCGTTGCCATCGCGCGATCATGCAGAAGGGCCGAGCGCAGACCGGCAGGGTCATCTCGGTGCGCACGGGCGCCAGCGCCTTGGTCACCAAGTCGGCGATCAGACCATTTCCAGTTTCCTGAAGCGGAGATACAACTCGCGGCACGCCCAGGCATCGGTGGCCGCGTAGGCGATCTGCTGCGGCGTCAAGCGGCGCGCAGCCCAGTTCGTCGTCTTCGCGCCCTTGGGGATGCGCGCACCGAGAAAGATCCCGGCGAGATTCCGCACGCCCGTCTGCTTCAGGCCATGGCGCTCCGCAACCTTGCCCAGATCCACCACCGATCTTTCGTCGAACTCGCATAACTTTTTCAGGTTACGCATATCGTCGGCCACCGACACGCCCACCTTGATGATTTTCTCTGCCGAAAGGATCTCGCGCATCGAGCCGAAGAGGTCCTGCTGCTGGGCCTGAAAGAGATACACAGCGCTCGCCGTGGCGAACTGCACGAGAGAGGTGAGGTAACTCTCGCCGGGCCTGAAGGCGGGCCGTGTCTCGGTGTCAAAGCCGACTACGCCTTCCTGCAAGATGTCCTGCATCGCGTGCTGGAGGTCCGGATGCCCCGCGACGACGTGCACCGGACCCTCCCAGCGCCGGATCGGCAACTCGCCCATCTCCTCGCGCGAGATCCTCTTGACGGATTCGGATGGCGGTGCGGCGGTGGGATACCGACTCATACGCCGCATAGTAAGCCGGTTCCCCGTCTTTCGAAGTTCGGCCGTTCGGCTGCAGTTTTCCAGAGTCCACTCGGCGCTGCGCCACGAAGGCAAACTGCATGGTCGTTCGCTGACCGGGGAGTAGCTTCACCGGCCATGTCTGAGCGACCGACCAGGGTGTCATCGCGCGCCTTGCTGGCGAGGGCCGGAGCCGTGGCCGCCGCGGTCGGACGCTGATGAATTTCCGCGATGTGAAGATCGGACCGCTCGATCGTGGCCTGTTTGAGGCGCCCCGCGGCGTCCAACTCGTCCGGGTCAAGGGCGGCGATTTCGCTGCGTTGCTCGAAGGCATGGAAGCTGCCGGCCAGATCGGGCAGCGTCGCTGATATCATCCCGGCTGCTGATCCAGACTGTGTTCGCGTTTCACTACGCTCGACGTTACTACGATCGAGCGCACCAGGACGACGCGGAGCCTACAGCCCTCGTATTTCCGGGTGAGCGCCAGCCTGACTACGTGGACTTTGCGTATTATTCGCTCGTGATCGGCATGACGTCCCAGGTGTCCGACGTTGCGGCCACGTCGCGGCGCATGCGCCACCTCACCCTTATTCACAGCTTTCTGGCGTTCGTCTTCAATATTGCTGTGCTGGCACTCAGCATCAACATCATCGCCAGCGTAAGCTAGGGTAGAGCGCAGGCCTGCCGACGCAGCGGCTTCCGGCACGCGTTTCAGCGGCCGGAGGCCCGACAGTTGTGCGTCAACGGCCACCCTCGACCGTGTTCACAATCACACTGTGACCCACCGTGACCGTTTCATCGCTTGTCGAGCAGTATGGTTATTGGGCCGTCTTCGCGGGCACCTTTCTCGAAGGCGAAACCGTGTTGCTCTTCGCGGGCTTTGCAGCGCACCGTGGCCTCCTGAAACTGCCCGCTGTCGTTCTGGTGGCCTTCATGGCGAGCACCTTCGCGGACCAACTCTATTTTCTTGCAGGCCGTCGGTATGGCGAACGCCTGATGGTGCGATTTCCCGCGCTGAGAAGGCAGGTCCCGCGTGTGGATCGTTTGCTTGCCAGATACCACACGCCGCTGATCTTGAGCATTCGTTTCTTGTATGGTCTGCGCGTGGCCGGGCCGATCATCATGGGAGCGCGCGGTGTGTCCCCGGTCAAGTTTGCCGCACTCAATGTGATCGGCGCCATCGCTTGGGCCGCGTTGATCTCTGGTCTGGGCTATCAATTTGGCAACGCGTTGGATTGGTTGCTACACGACGTCAAGCTGATAGAGGAAGCGGTCCTGGCGGGTATTCTGATCGCTGGATCCGGGTGGTCTATCGTTCGCCTGATACGTAGCAAGAGAATGGCGGGTCGTGGAACGATTCCCGTTCGCGACCAAAAAAACAAGGACCAGAAATGATTCCGCGCGTTGCGGACGGAGGTGATTGGCCCCCGCGTGCAGGATCACGGCGGGCCCTCGTTCAGGCGTTGCACCCTCGCCGTACCGTCGCTCCACCAAGGGCCGCGCGGAATCGGATTGCGCGCCATCTGTTGGGAGATCGAAGTGCTCTCAGTTAGCGTGTTCTGCCTGCTGCTGCTTCTGCTGACAACCATCATTCACTACGAGGCGTTGCGCCTGCTCACCGGCGGACTCCCAAAGATTGCCCTGCCCGCCCGCGCCAAGCTCGTCGTGGTGATCCTCGGAGCATTCCTTGCCCATGCGCTGGAAATGCTCCTCTACGCAGTCGGGTTCTGGGTGTTGGCGAACTTTCTTGGCGCGGGCAACCTGGGCACGACAGACGGTGCGACGTTCTCGTCATTCCTGTACTTCTCGGCGGAAACCTATACATCGCTGGGCTACGGCGACATCGTTCCCTCTGGAGCGCTTCGCTTGCTGGCAGGAATGGAGGCGCTCAACGGGCTGCTACTGATCGGCTGGTCGGCCTCGTACACCTATATTTCGATGGAGCGTTTGTGGGTCGACGTACGAAATGCCAGCGTGGAGCAATAGGCCTTATCGGCTTGGGCCGAGGATCAAATGGTGACCTGATTGCGATCCAGCCGGAAGAGCGCAAGGAGCAGGCCGAATGTCGCCGCGACCAGAAATATCGGACCGAAGAGCCAGAACACCAGCGGTACGGCGAAGAATAACGACCGTATCCCGACGGCCATCATGTAGCCCGCGCGGTTCAGGCGACGCGCGACCTCCGTCGGCGCCAGGGCGCCAATCCCCTCTCGCAGCGCTTCGGGCACGTTGATCATGAACACCACGTGGTTCGCAAGACGAATGGCCATGGTGAATGCGAAGAACGCGACCAGAAAATCGGCCAGCAGGCACATCACCTTGACGCTCCACAATTCCGCCGACGGGAGGCCGCGGGCATTGATCGCGTGCCAACTGCGCGCGATGCTGTCCGCCTGACCGGAAAGAGTGAGCGTGCCGATGATCAGCAAGGTCGCGGTCGAGACCATCAGGATGCCGACCATGATGAAATTGCGCAGCGTCTGCACCGCCATGACGTCCTTCGACGGGAGGGCCATGACATGCTCCACCCACAGCCTGCGCGCGGCCTCGTTGACGAAATGGATGGAGTAGGTCGGATCCTGCCTTACGCGGACACGCAGATGGTAGTAGTAGGTCGCTACCATCAGCGCGCTCAATGCCATGGCGAGTGCATCGGGTCCCAATTCGCGGACCCACGGCAGGTCGAGCCATATCCCATTCACCGCGTGCGCCTCCTTGATCGGGTTCCCGAACCTGTGCTGCGGGTCAGGCCCTTACAAATTCGTGCAGAACGCGTGCCCTGCGCGCGTTGCAGTCGCAAGCTTGCCACGGTACCGCAAAATCGCCTACGCGAACGCAGGCAGCAATTCGAGTGTGCAGAGCTGAGTTGGGCGCCAGCAACTCAACCGCCGCCCGTGCCGCCCACTTCGGGTGGCGGTTTCGCGTACCGGCGCCGGATGCGATAATGCGTCCGATAACATACGGGGAGGGCAGGCGATGGGCACATGGATCGAACTGACGGCGGCGGACGGAGCCAAGGTCGCCGCCTATCGGGCGGAGCCGGTCGAGCCGCGTCGCGGTGGTCTCGTGGTCATCCAGGAGATCTTCGGCGTGAACCGCCATATCCGTAGCGTCTGCGATGGCTTCGCGGCGGACGGCTATCTGGTCGTCGCGCCGGCGCTCTTCGATCGCTACCAGAAAGGGGTCGACTGGGGCTACACGCCCGACGACATCGCCCGCGGACGCGAGATGCGCGGCCACGCGGACACCGCGGCGGCGCTGCTCGACGTGGAGGCGGCGAAGAGTGTGGCGGCCGCCGCCGGCAAGGTCGCTGTGGTCGGGTACTGCTGGGGCGGATTGATTGCGTGGTTCGCCGCCGCGCGCGTACGCGGAATCGCGTGCGCGATCACCTATTACGGCGGCGGCATGCCCGATGCCGTCGGCGAGCGTCCGCACTGCCCGGTGCTGGGGCACTTCGGCGAGCACGACCCGAATATTCCGCTTGACGGCGTGGAAGCGCTCGCGGCGGAGCATTCGTCGGTGCAGGTGTTCACCTACGCGGCCGGGCACGGTTTCAATTGCGACGAGCGGGCGTCCTTCGACGCCGCAGCCGCGAAGCTCGCGCGCGAGCGCACGCTCGCATTCCTGCGCGAGCACGTGGGCCAGTAGGGAGCCTCTGCAATAGCCGGGTGGCTCCTCACCTCGCGCCCGGCCGACGTCCGCGCGCCTGTGCTACGCCGCGCTAGTGCTCTGCTTCGCAGATATCGGCACCCGATCCGATCGTGGATGCGCGGGGTTGACAGCGGCGGGCCCGGGCGGGTGTGATCCTTGCTTGTCTTGCAGGCGTCCAATCCGAGGTGAATGTCTCGATAACCACCGCCTGCCTCATTCGCGCAGCTCGCCTGCCGCGACCCCCCACTTTGGGCCGCCGTCCGTTATCGCGCGCGGCAAACCTGGTGTCGGCGCCCGCGAAAGTGCAACGACAAGGGCACGGTGCGGCCCGTTGCCGCCGGAACTCGACGCTTGACCCGCACTACCGACCCGACCACAATCGCGCGATTGAAATACCTGGTCGTTGTCGCCGACGGCGCCGCGAGCGCCGTGAGCAGCGTGGCACGTACCGCCCGGGGACTTCCGCCGCCCGAACTTTCGCCGACCTCGAAGCAGGCCACCACGATGATCCCGCGGCTAAGGGCTCGCCAGGCGCGCCTACCGACCTTGAGCGAGAGTTCCGACATGTCGTTCGCCATTCTTCGCATAGCCTTCCTGCTGCTTCTGGCCGCGCTGCCGCTGGCGCCGGCGGTCGCCGCGACCCCGAGCCCCGGCGCCGCTGCCGACGCCAAGCCGATCGAAGCGACGCTGACGGTCGCCAATCGCGACATCACGGTATTCCGGGCGACGCTGCTGGGGTACGACCCGGCGGTACGGGCGGAACGCACGCGCGCACGGATCGCGGCGCTCGACGGCGCCGATCTGGACCAGCCGGTCAAGGCGTTCGATGTGAAGGTCGGCGAACTTTCCGGCGTCTCGATCTACGTCGGCGACAACCGCATGTTCACGCTCGTGACCGCGGACCTCGATCCCGAGGACAAGGCAACGCTCGCCCTGGTGGCCGAGGACGCGCGGGCGCGGCTCGCCGAAGCGCTCGCGGCGAAGCGCGACACGCTCCGGTGGCCGGTCCTGCTGGACGGGCTGCTGCACGCGGCCGTCGCCACTGCGCTCTTCGGCGCGATCCTCTGGACGCTCCGTCGCGTCGGACGGGTGCTTCGCGTCTGGCTCACGCGGCGCCAGGACGCGCTGGCCGCGGCCACTTCGGCCGGCGCGCCACAATGGCGCCAGTACGTGTTCGTGCTGCTGACCAAGATGCTGAGGCTGCTCGGCACTGCGCTGGTGCTGATCCTGGGCTACGCTTGGCTCATCTATGCGTTCGAGAACTTTCCGTTGACGCGGCCGCTCGGCCACGAGCTTGTCCGCTTCGTCGGCATGCTTGGCAGCGGTCTTGTCGCCAGCACCGTCGGCGCGGCCCCCAGCATCGCGACCATCGCGGTCATCCTGTTCATGACGGGCGCTGTCGTCGAGGTCATCGGGCGGTTCTTCGCCAGCGTGCAGAGCGGGCGTACCAGCGTCAGCTTCATTCACCCCGAGACGGTGCCGGCGACGCGCCGCATCGTCACGTTCCTGGTCTGGGTATTCGCGGTCGCCGTTGCCTATCCGTTCATTCCCGGCTCCGGCAGCGAGGCCTTCAAGGGCCTGTCGGTGCTGGTCGGCGTGATGGTGTCGCTGGGGTCCACCGGGCTCATCAATCAGATGATGGGCGGGCTGGTGCTGGTCTACTCGCGGGCGCTGCGCCGGGGCGACTTCGTCGTGGTGGACGACGTCGAAGGCGTCGTCACGGAGGTCGGCGTGCTGGCGACGAAGGTCGTCACGATGCGCAACGAGGAGATCACGATCCCGAATTCGGTACTGACCGCCACCCGGATCCGAAACTATTCGAAGCTCGCGGGCACGCACGGGACGATGCTGTCGACCAAGGTGACGATCGGCTACGACGCGCCGTGGCGGCAGGTGCACGCGATGCTGGCGCTCGCCGCCGAACGGACGCCGGGCCTGCGGCGGCAGCCCGCGCCGATCGTCTACCAGCGCGCGCTGTCCGACTTCTACGTCGAGTACGAGTTGCTTGCAAACACCGACCGGCCGGGCGAGCGGGTTCCGATCCTGTCGGCGCTGCACCAGAACATCCAGGACGTGTTCAACGAGCACGGCGTGCAGATCCTGTCGCCGCACTTCGTCCTGCAGCCGACCGGAGGCGCGGTCGTCGTTCCACCGGAGCAGTGGTACGCGGCGCCCGCCCGGAAGCCGGCGGTGCCCGATAACTGATCAGTTCAGGCGCGACGAAAGCGGTAGATGGCGAGCTCCCCGCGCAGGTTGGGCAGCAGCGACACCGCGCGCCCCCCGGCGAGCACGACGCGGTTCTCGACCACGCAACCGCGGACAGCGAGAAAGACGTCGAAATCGGCGACGGTGCAAAGGTGGATGTTCGGCGTGTCGTACCACTGGTAGGGCAGCGACTTCGACACCGGCATTCGTCCGCGCAGGATCTGCGTCCGATGCGTCCAATGCCCGAAATTGGGAAAGGTGACGATGGCGTCGCGGCCGACCCGCAGCATCTCCGTCACGATCCCCTCGGTGTGCCGCATCGCCTGCAGCGTCTGCGACAGGATCACGCAATCGAACGACGCGTCGGCGAAACCGGCGAGGCCCGATTCGAGATCGCTCTGCAGCACATTGATGCCGTTCTTCACGCAGGCGAGCACGCCCGCGTCATCGATCTCGATGCCGTAACCGGTGGCCTCGCGTTCCCGCTCGAGCCAGGCGAGCAGACTGCCGTCGCCGCAGCCCAGGTCGAGCACCCGCGCGCCGCGCGTGATCCACGGCGCGATGATGGCGAAGTCGGCACGGCCCGCCGTCGCGGCGGCCGAGGGCTGATACGCATCGCTCATGCCGGCCCCATTTGCGCCGCGATGCGATCGAAATACGCGCCGACCACCGCCAGGTATTGCGCGTTGTCGAGCAGGAACGCGTCGTGGCCGTGCGGCGCGACGATCTCGGCGTAGGCGACCGCGCGATCGTTGTCGACCAGCGCCTTGACGATCTCGCGCGAGCGGGCGGGCGAAAAGCGCCAGTCGGTGGTGAAAGCGATGACCAGGAAGCGGCAGCGTGCCGGCGCCAGCGCCCGCTTGCAGGTCGCCACCGGTGGCCAGCGCCGGATCGAAGTAGTCGAGCGCCTTGGTGATGCGCAGATAGGTGTTGGCGTCGTAGTACTCGGCGAATTTCTCGCCCTGGTGGCGAAGGTAGGACTCGATCTGGAACTCGGGCGCGAACGAGAACTTGAGGCCCTCGCGCAACTCGCGGCCGAATTTTTCCTCCATCTGCTCGTCCGACAGATACGTGATATGGCCGATCATTCGCGCCACACGCAGGCCGCGCCGCGGCTTGGTGCCCTGGGCGTCGAAGTGCCCGTCGTGGAAATCCGGATCGGTGAGGATCGCCTGCCGGGCCACTTCGTTGAAGGCGATGTTCTGCGCCGAGAGATTGGGCGCGGCAGCGATCACCAGCGCGTGGCGGATGCGCGCCGGATAGCGGATCGCCCAGCACAGCGCCTGCATGCCGCCCAGGCTGCCGCCCATCACTGCGGCGAAACTGTCGATCCCCAGCCGGTCGGCAAGCCGCGCCTGCGCATCGACCCAATCCTCGACGGTCACCAGCGGAAAATCGGCGCCCCATGCCTTGCCGGTGGCCGGATTGAGCGACGCCGGTCCGGTCGAGCCGAAGCAGCTGCCCAGATTGTTGACGCCGACGACGAAGAAGCGATCGGTGTCGAGCGGCTTGCCCGGCCCGACCATGTTGTCCCACCACCCGATGTTGTCGGGATCCCCCGCGTAATGGCCGGCCACGTGATGCGACGCGTTGAGCGCGTGGCAGACGAGCACCGCGTTGCTGCGCTCGGCGTTGAGCCTGCCGTAGGTCTCGAAGGCAAGCTCGTACGCGGGCAGCGCTCGGCCGCAGGCCAGCGGCAACGGAGCGTCGAAACACGCCCGCTGCGCGACGACAGCACCGACCGAAAGGACCTTGGCCGAAGCGCCGGCGTCGCCCCCGGTGGTCGCTGAAAACGAGGGCATGTCAGTACCCGCCCGGCCGTCCGAAGGGTACTGACTGCTCCCCCTCGGGGGGCAGCGAGCTAAGCGAGCGTGGGGGCCGTTTCATCTTAGCCGTTCAACTTGTCGAGCAGCGCGACGAGCTTTGCCGGGTCGCCGGTGCGCCGCATCCGCTCGACCACCGGCCGCAGGACACCGACTTCGCTGGTCAGCACCCGCTGCTTGATCGACAGGAGGTGCGCCGGGTGCATCGAGAAAATGCGCAACCCCATCCCCAGCAGCAAGCGGGTCAGCTGCTGCTCCCCTGCCATCTCGCCGCAAACGGCGATCGGCACGCCCGCCTTGTTGGCGCCACCGATGGCGAGCGTCAGCAGTCGCAGCACCGCCGGGTGCAGCGGATCGTAGAGGTGCGATACCGCGTCGTCGGAACGGTCGATGGCCAGCGTGTACTGGATGAGGTCGTTGGTGCCGATGGACAGGAAATCGAGCTTTTCGAGGAACGAGTCCATTGCCAGCACGGCCGCGGGAATTTCCAGCATGCCGCCGACCTCGACGCCCGAATCGAAGGGGACGCCCTGCTCGCGCAGCGTGTCCTTCGCCTGCTCGATCATCGCCAGCGTCTGGTCGATCTCGGACGACGAGGCGAGCATCGGCACGAGGATGCGCACGTTGCCGTAGTGCGACGCGCGCAGGATGGCGCGCAGCTGGGTCTGGAACAGCCTGGGCTCGGCGAGGCAGAACCGGATGGCGCGCAAGCCCAGCGCCGGGTTGGGCGCCACCCGCACCAGTCCGCCCAGTCCCGTCTTGTCCTTGTCGGCGCCCAGGTCGAAGGTGCGTATGGTCACCGGCAGGCCGGCCATGCCCTCTGCCACCGCCCGGTAGGCCGCGAACTGCTCGTCCTCGGTCGGCAAACTCTCGCGATTCAGGAACAGGAATTCGGAGCGAAAAAGGCCGATGCCGGTGGCGCCGTTCTCCAGCGCCTGCAGGATGTCCTCGGGCAACTCGATATTGGCGTGCAGTTCGATGTGTTCGCCGTCGATGGTCCTCGCCGGCTTGGTCCTGAGGCGCCGGAGCTTCGCCCGGTCGAGCTCGAGCTCGCTCTGCTTCAGCCGGTACTCGGCGAGCACCGACTTGTCGGGATTGACGATGACGACGTGGTTGGTCCCGTCGACGATCAGGAGCTCGTTCTCGCGAATGAGCTGCCGCGCATTGTGCGTGGCCACCACCGCGGGCACCGCGAGGCTGCGGGCCACGATCGCGGTGTGCGAGGTCACCCCGCCGAGATCGGTCAGGAAGGCACCGAACCGATGCTGCTTGAACTGGATGACGTCGGCCGGCGATAGATCGTGCGCGACGAGGATCGTCTGGTGTTCCGCGGCGCTGGCCGCCACGACGCCCGGCTTGCCCATCAGGCGTTTCAGGATGCGCTCGACCACCTGGACGACGTCGGCCTTGCGCTCGCGCAGATAAGGATCCTCGATCTCGTCGAACTGCTCGACCAGCACGTTCATCTGCTGTGTCAGCGCCCATTCGGCATTGCAGCGCTGCTCGACGATGATCTTCTTCGGCAGCTCCGACAGCGTGGGATCGTCGAGGATCATCCGGTGCACGTCGAGAAACGCGCCGAACTCCGCCGGCGCATCACCGCGGGTCATCGACAGATGCAGCGCCTCGAGCTCCCTCCTGACCTCGTCGACGCCGCGGCTGAAGCGCTCCACTTCGGCGTCCAGCCTGCCACCGGGGATCGCATAGTGCGCGACCTCCAGCGTCGCGTGCGAAACGAGCTGTGCGCGGCCGATGGCGATGCCAGCGGAGACGCCGATGCCGTGCAATGCGAAGCTGGCCATCGATCGGAGCGCGGGCGCGGCGGTCAGCCGCCCTCGCCGAAGCAATCGCCGATCAGGGCGATCAGCGCAGCCATGGCTTCGACCTCGTCCGGACCGTCGGTCTCGAGGATCACGCGAGCACCCTTTCCCGCCGCCAGCATCATCACGCCCATGATGCTCTTGGCGTTGACCTTGCGCGCCGACCGCGACATGAAGACGTCGCACTGGTATTTGGCGGCAAGCTGCGTGAGCTTCGCCGACGCGCGGGCATGCAGACCCAGCTTGTTGATGATCTCAACGTCGCGCTGTTGCATGGACGGGATCCACTTCGATATGCCGCACGCCATCGCAACCGCCCGAAACGGCTTTCCTGACCATCGTCTCCATGCCCTTGTTGCGATAGGTGAACGCACGCACGAGCATCGGCAGGTTGACGCCCGCGAGGCCTTCGACGCGGCCCGATTGCAGGAGCTTGCAGGCGAGATTGCACGGGGTGGCGCCGTAGATGTCCGAGAAGATGAGGACTCCCTTGCCGGTGTCGAGGCGCGCCACCTGCTCGCGCGCGGCCGGGAGCAGCTGCAACGGGTCGTCGGTGGCCGCGACCGACAGCACTTCGAACTGCGGCGGCCGCGTGCCGAGTACGTGCGTGACGGCGCGCAGCAGGCTGTCGCCGAGACTGTCGTGGGCGATGATGAGAATGCCGATCAAGGCGCTTTCCGCGATGGCTGCCGCTTCGCGACGTCGTGCGAAGCCATTGATTCGGCGAATGTTAGCACGCACGCCCTCCGGTTTCGGAGGCTTCAGGCACAGGCGCGAAGCAGGGCATCGGCGAACATGTCCGCCACGTCGAATCCGGTCTGCTCGGTGATCTCCACAAAGCACGTCGGACTCGTCACGTTGACCTCGGTGAGGCACGCGCCGATCACGTCGAGCCCGACGACGAGCAGGCCCTCGGCCCATAGTTTCGGGCCCACTGCCGCGGCGATTTCGCGCTCGCGCGCGGTCAGCGGCCGCGCTTCGCCGCGCCCGCCGGCAGCGAGGTTGCCGCGCGTCTCGCCGGGCTTCGGGATGCGGGCGAGCGCGTACGGCACCGCTTCGCCCGCGATCAGCAACACCCGCTTGTCGCCATCGGCGATCTCCGGCAGATAGCGCTGCGCCATCACCGTGCGCGCGCCGTGCTGCGACAGCGTCTCGATGATCACGTTGCGGTTGGGGTCCGTGTCACGCACGCGAAACACCGAGGCGCCGCCCATGCCGTCGAGCGGCTTCAGGATCGTGTCGCGATGCGCGTCGATGAAGGCATTGATGCGCTCGGCGTCGCGCGTCACCAGCGTCGGCGCGACGAAATCGGTGAAGCGGGCGATCGCCATTTTTTCGTTGTGGTCGCGAATCGCGCGGGGGCGATTGAAAACCCGCGCCCCCTCGCGCTCGGCCAGTTCGAGCAGATACGTCGCGTAGACGTACTCCATGTCGAAGGGCGGATCCTTGCGCTGCAGCACGGCGGCGAAACTCGCCAGCGGACGATCTTCGGCGGGACCGGCCTGATACCAATCGTGATCGTCGGTCGTGAGCGTCAGCGGCGCGACGCGCGCGCGGACCGTTCCGGCTTCCCAGGCGAGGTCTGCCGGCTGCAACGCGCAGACCGCATGGCCGCGCGCCGCGAGCGAGCGCATCATGGCCACGCTGGAATCCTTGTAGGCCTTGAGTTCGGGCAGAGGGTCGAGAATGAACGCGAAATCCATGGCAGACTTCATAGAGGCGGGACTGCCATCCTATCAAATCGCTCGCCCCATCGAGCGTCGGTGGCGGTGGAAATGAACTCGCGCCGGTCGGCACCGCCGTGCCGGCTGACGAAGACGGAGCGTTCCCGATGACCAGGCTGCCGCGTGTGGTTGTTCTCGCCCTGCTGGGGCTGTCGGCGGTCGGGCTCGCCGCCTGCCCGGCGAAAGACGAAAAGGGTCTCGATTTCGCCAAGACCCAGCGCGAAGCCCGCGACAAGGCCAAGGCGGTCGAGCAGACGGTGTTGGATGCCGCCGCCAAACGCGGGGAAGTCGGCGACAAGCCCTGATTCGCGTGCGACCAGCGCCGGTCGCGGGATACCGTGCCGCGCGGACGAGGTCGCGGCCAAAACGGGCGCGGTATAATTCACCCTGCCCTGCCGCCCGCCGCTCCTGGCCGGCGGTTTTTCATTTTTTGCCCTGGCCGTCGAAAAGCGACCTCGCGGGCGGTGCTGCAGAACTCATGACCGAAACCTCGCTTGCTGCCGATCTCGAACGCGATATCGCTCGCCGGCGTACCTTCGCGATCATTTCCCACCCCGACGCCGGCAAGACGACGCTGACCGAAAAGCTGCTGCTCTTCGGCGGCGCGATCCTGCTCGCCGGCACCGTCAAGGCGAGGAAGAGCGCCCGTCACGCCACCTCGGACTGGATGGAAGTCGAGAAACAGCGCGGCATCTCGGTGACGAGCTCGGTGATGCAGTTCGACTACGCCGGGCACACGATCAACCTGCTCGACACGCCCGGCCACCAGGATTTCTCCGAGGACACCTACCGCGTGCTGACCGCCGTCGACGCCGCGGTCATGGTCATCGACGCCGCCAAGGGCGTCGAGGAGCAGACGATCAAGCTGCTCAACGTCTGCCGGCTGCGCTCGACGCCGATCATCACCTTCGTCAACAAGATGGATCGCGAGGTGCGCGAGCCGATCGAATTGCTGGAGGAGATCGAGTCGGTGCTGAAGATCGACTGCGCGCCCGTGAGCTGGCCGATCGGCATGGGCAAGCACTTCCGCGGCGTGTTCGACCTCCTCGGCGACCATCTGCGCCGGTTCACGCCGGGCGAGGAACGGGTGAGCGAGGACACCGAACTCATCACCGGACTCGACAATCCGCGGCTCGACGCGCTGTTCCCCGACGAGATGCCGGCGGTCCGCCGCGACATCGATCTCGTCCGCAGCGCGAGCACGCCGTTTGCGCTCGACGCGTTTCTCGCCGGCCGGCAATCGCCGGTCTTCTTCGGCTCCGGGATCAACAACTTCGGCGTGCAGGAAATCCTGCAGGCGCTGATCGACTGGGCGCCGCCGCCGCAATCCCGCGACGGCGGCAGCCGGATCGTCGCGCCCGGCGAGCCGGCGTTCACCGGCTTCGTGTTCAAGATCCAGGCCAACATGGACCCGCGCCACCGCGACCGCATCGCGTTCTTCCGCGTTTGTTCCGGCCGTTACCAGCCGGGGATGAAGGTGCGGCACCTGCGCGCGGAGCGCGAGATGAAGCTCGCCAACGCGCTGACGTTCATGGCCAACGAGCGCGTCGCCAGCGAGGACGCGGTCGCCGGCGACATCATCGGCATCCACAACCACGGCCAGCTGCAGATCGGCGACACGCTGACCGAAGGCGAGGCGCTGAGCTTCAAGGGCATCCCGTATTTCGCGCCCGAGCTCTTCCGCTCCGCGCGGCCGCGCGATCCGTTCAAGGCCAAGCAGCTGCAGAAGGGTCTGCAGGAGCTGGGCGAGGAGGGCGCGATCCAGGTCTTCGAGGCCACCGCCACGCACGCGCTGCTGCTGGGCGCGGTCGGCCAGTTGCAGTTCGAGATCGTCGCCCAGCGCCTCGCCACCGAATACAAAGTCGATGCGATCTACGACGGGTCGTCGATCGCGACGGCACGTTGGCTCACTTTCGAGGACGACGCGACGCGGCGCAACTTCGAGCGCGAGCAGGCGGGGTCGATGGCCACCGACGTCGACGGCAATGCGGTGTTTCTGGCCACCAACAAGTACAACCTGCAGGTGACGATGGAGCGCTGGCCGAAGGTGGGCTTCCACACCACCCGCGAGCACGGGCAGCGGCTGCAGGCCTGACCGCAGGCGCTCAGGACGAAGGCGGCAGCGTGCCTGGGGGTGGCGTGCCCGCCGGCGGATACGCGGGCGGCGGATTGACCGGGGCCGGCACGACGCGCCCGCGCGTCCCGCCGTCGATGCCCATCGGCGCGGGCGTCCCGGGCGGGGGGTAGTTGCCGGGCAAGGCGGCGCCTGGCGGTGGCGCGGTCGCGCCCGGGGCAAGCCGGGGCGGCGGCGTGTTCGGCGGCGGATACGCAGGTGCCCGGTAGGTCACCCGTCCGGGGAATTGATGGCCGCGCGAAACCATGCACTGCGCGTAGAAAACGTCGTAGCGGCGCTGCAATTCGTGCGACGTGTAGCCGGGCGCGCTGGCCGCGCTGCCCCACAGCAATCCCGTACCGGCACCGATGGCGGCACCCGCACCCGCGTCGCCCGCGGCCGCGCCGATGATCGCGCCGGTCATGGCACCCATCATGGTCCCGGCGACCGCCGCCGCTGCCGCGTTGTCCATCGCTGCCTGCGTGGCGCCGCCGATGGCAGTCTGCGCATAGTTTCGGCAACCCGCATCGTCGACACGAAACTGCTCGAAGCTCCGGTTTGGGCTCGGCATGATGGCGACGGCAGGCCCGACCGGGACCGTCACGCAGCCGGACAACCCGGCCGCTGCCACCGCCGCCGCCGCCCACATCCATCGAGATTTCATCGCCATCCCTATCGCGGAAAGTGAGCAGCCACTACTGCGTCGGAGCCGACGGCGCGGGCATCACGCTCTGCGGCAGCACCGGAATCCAGGCCCTGCCGCAGCTCTGGACATAAGGGAAATACCCTGCCGGCTCGGTGCAGTAGTACCAGAAGGTCGCCGGCGCCGGTGCCGCGGGTGATGGGATCAGCGTCATCGCCGGGTCCTGGAACACAAACGCGGAAGAAGGGGTCGTCCACGCGAGGTCGTAAAAGGGCCAGCCCCAGAAAGCCGGGAGTCCGAAGGTGAGGCCGACGTTCGGTCCCCACCAGCCGCCAGACCAACCCCAACTTCCGCCGCCCCAAGAGCCCCCGCGCCAGACCCAAGGAGACCCGCCGTGCCAGCCATTGCCGCGCCAGCCGCCACCGTGCCAGTTGCCACCGTGCCAGTTGCCACCGTGCCAGTTGCCGCCGCGCCAGCTCCCGCCGCCGTGCCAGCTCCCGCCACCCTGTCCGCCCCCACCGCCCTGCCAACTCCCGCCGGGGCGCGACCCACCACCACCGCCGGGGGAACCGCCACCCGACCCTTGACCACCGCCACCCCCACCCCCCCGCGCCGCGTAGACCTCGACGCCAGCGGCAGCCATCGTCAACGCCAGGGCGATCACCCCACCCTGCAGCAAGAAGCGCTTGTTCATCGGACCTCCGTGGCCTGTGCCGCGCCGAGCGCAACGCGCCGACGCGGACGATCCGCGCCCTTCGCGGAAACCCCTGTAGGTTGGACTAACGCGCGAGCCGCGGGTTCGGTTGTCCGGCACGAAATCAGCTGATCGCGCGCACCGCGTCCGTGGACCAACGTGACGAGGACAATGGGGCGAGCAGGGTGCCCGACCACCGGGGCCGGGACGTACTGGGCCGGCGCGCCCTGTGCGGTGTGGCAGAGGTCGTTTTTCTGGGCCGCGGGATTCTTCTCGTCATACGCGGTCAGCCGGAAGCCGGTGGCGTGGCAGGTCGCGCAGTTGGTTTCCCAGTCATTCTTCTGCCCTTATTGATCCGGCACAGTGATCTATCAATTTCCGTTCGGGCTGAGCCAGTCGAAGCCCTTCGACAAACTCAGGGCGAACGCTTCAATCAAATTCATGCCGGATCAATAGGGCTCCCACTTCCAGGTCATCCGGTTCCACTGCTGAATGCCGACGTCCTACGCCTGTCGCGCACCCATTGCGAATGGGCGCCACGCATCTCAATCCTTCTTCGACCTGGCGCGCGATGGCGCCTTGCGGGATGGCTTCGCCGGCACACCCGCCGCCGACCGGCGCGGCCGCCCCGCGCCCTTGGCGCCGAACTCGAGTTCCTCCTCGAAGAACTCGCGGAACAGTTCCCACACTTTCGCCTTGGCGAGCCGCAGCGCCTTGCGCCCTTCGGTCGTGATTTCGTACACGCGCCGGTTGTGCTTGTCGATCTGTTCGATGGCCGACGCGAGCAATCCCGCTTTCTCCATTCCGTGCAAATTACCTTTGTGGCGCCGATCCGGCGACCCGGTTTGCGCCGGACGGGCGTTGCACCCACTCCACACCACCGCTACCAGCGGCAGCCGGTGTCGGTAACCGTGTCGAACAGCAGGAACGGAACGCCGAGCAGACCCAATCCGGCATAGGCGACGCGGCAATCCGGTTGCGCCGCCTTGCCGATCGCGCGCCCGAGCGTGGATTCGGCGTCCGGCCTGGGAACCGATAGGTCGAGCGCCTGGCCCGGCTTTGTCGCCGCGGGTGCGCGATGCAGGTTTCTCGCCAGGGCCCGCGTGGCGTCAAGATCGAGCCCGGCAGGTTTGCTCGGCGTTGGCGGCGCTTCAGGCACGGGCTCGCCGACGAGCGCCGCCAGATCCGGATCGACGCTGCGGCGGGGACCGAAGTCGAGGCGAGCCGGCCCGGTTGGCGCCAGGACCGCACCAGGCGCGGTCGGGCCTGGGGGCGTCGCGCCTACCCGCGCTGGCTGGGCATCGGCTGGCGGCGGGGCGCTGGCCGGTGGCACCCGCGGTTCGGCCAGCGGGGCCGCGTCCCGGGGCGCGGGGCGCATCACCGGTGCCGCGGCCGGTGCGACAGGCGCGAGGGCTTCGGCCTCGATCCGGGGCAACGGCGGCGGCTCGACCAAAGGCGCCGCGTCCTGTGGCAGCGCCCGCATCGCCGGCGCTTCGATGCGCGGCAGCGGCACGGCGACAACCCGCGGCAGCGGCGGTGGCTCGACCAAAGGCGCCGCGTCCTGTGGCAGCGCCCGCATCGCCGGCGCTTCGATAGGCGCCAGCGGCTCGGCGACAACGCGCGGCAGCGGCGGTGGCTCCGGCAACGACGGGGCCGCAGCGACCGCCGGCACGGTCATCGTCGGCGCCTGGATGGCGGGAATCGGCTCGGCGGTGATCCGCGGCAAGGGAACCGGGTCGGCGGGCGCGCGGCGCGCTGCATCGACCCTGGCCGGGGCAGGTCGATCGGCAACGGGGGCCCGGCGTTGAACATCCTGCACCGGCGGCGCCTCCGCCGGCTTCGCCCAGCGCAAGCGCAGCCGCACGGTGAGCGCGCCGCCCCTGGCCGCGCCGTCGAGACCTTCCGGCGTCCAAACGACCTCGGCGAACGCCGCAATCAACGCGAGATGGAACGCCGCGGACAGCAGCAGCCAACGGCCCAGGCGCGACACGTCCGCAGCGCGACCGACGTCGCGGTGCAGCGCCAAAATCGTCGGCAGGTTCATCGGGACCGCAGGCATGGCCCGACATGGTAGTGGATAAAGCGCCCGGCGACGGCGCGCGCATCCCCCTTCAGCCGTCGGGCAGCGCTGCCAGAATCGCGACGCTCGCCGAGGTGCCGATCCGGCTCGCGCCGGCAGCGAGCATCGTTTGCGCATCGGCCAGCGTCCTTATGCCGCCGGACGCCTTGACGCCTCGGTCGTGGCCGACGATCTCGCGCATCAGTCGCACATCGTCGACGGTGGCGCCCCCGGTCGGATGAAACCCGGTCGAGGTCTTGACGAACGCGGCGCCGGCATCGACGGCCAGTCGGCACGCCCGACGCTTTTCGTCATCGCCAAGCGCCGAGGTTTCCAGGATCACCTTGACCGCAGCGTGCCCGGCCGCGCGCACCACCGCAGCGATGTCGGCGGCGACCATCCCGTCATGCCCGCTCTTGAGCGCGCCGAGGTTGATCACCATGTCGATCTCGGCCGCGCCGTCTGCAACGGCGAGCGCGGCCGCCTGCGCCTTGACCTGCGTGCGGTCGCAGCCGTGCGGGAACCCGATCACGCTCACCACGCGCGCAGTGCTGTCGGCAAGTTCGCGCGCGGCGAAGTCCACCCAGCAGGGCTGGACGCAATAGAAGCCGATCCGCCACGCGCGCACGACGTCGAGGCCGGCGCGCACATCGGCCTCGGTAGCCTCGGGCTTCAATACCGAGTGATCGAGCAGACGGGCAAGTGCGGCGCGGGGCGTGCTCATGGCGACTTGCTCCTGGATTCGTTGCGCGCCCGCACGATGCGCTCGCCGAGATAGGCGTCGAGCTTTTGCGGCTGCGTGAATTCCGGCGTGGTGTCCGGCACACCGAGATAGAAGACGACGAGCGCCGGCGCGGCATTCCCCGCCGCGGCATGAAAGAAGCGCAGTTCGGTGCGCGGAAAGTCGGCGAAGTGGCTGCGCGGAACGACGAGATCGGCCAGTCCCGCCGTCGCCGTGGCCGCGAGCAGCGAGCGCTCGCCTTGCGTGAACGGATCGCGACCCATGACGGCGACGCGCGCATAGACGCCAGGGTCGGCGACGATCCGGATGGCGATGGTCGTCGTCGCCTCGTCGGCGCCGCGCAGCACGCCCCAGGCCAGCACCAGTGCCGGCGCGGCGAAGGCATCGGCCGAACCGTGCACCTCGCGCGGCGCGTCCGCGGCCTGCGCGGCGCTACCCAGCGCAAACATCAACGCCGTGACCCCGGCGAGCCGGCTAAGCGCCAGTCCCAGGGGCATCATCGCGTCTCGCCTTCGACCTGCGGGAGCACCATCAGCGCGGCTTCGTCGAAGCGCAGCGAAACCGTCGCACCCTCGGGGATGAGTTCCCCGGGCCCCGCGTTGTGGCGAACGACCTGCAGCGTCTCGCCCTCGCACTGCAGCAGGTACTCGATCTTCTCGCCCAGGAACATGTTCGACGCGACGATCGCCCGCAACGGCCCCACGCCGCCATCGGCCACCATCGCGATCGCCTCCGGCCGCAGCATCAGCTGCACCTGCATCCCGGGAGCCAGCCCCTTGGACCACGTCCGCGCGACGAACTCGCGGCCGAGGGCCACGACGTTGATCGCGGTCGGCGACAGCGCGGCGACCCGGCCGACGACGGAATTGATGCGGCCGATGAACTTGGCGACGAAGTCCGACGCCGGGCGATGGTAGAGATCCTCGGCGCCGCCTTCCTGCACCACGCTGCCCTGGTTCATCACCGCGATCCGGTCCGACACCGCCATCGCCTCCTCCTGGTCGTGCGTCACGTAAATCGTGGTGATCGCCAGCCGCCGCTGCAGCGCGCGTATCTCGTGGCGCATCTGGATGCGCAGCTTGGCGTCGAGATTGGACAGCGGCTCGTCGAACAGCAACACCCGCGGCCGGATGACGATCGCGCGTGCGAGCGCCACGCGCTGCTGCTCGCCCCCGGAGAGCTGCCCCGAGAACTGCTGCTCGTAACCGGCGAGACCGACCAGCGCCATCACCTCGCCGACCGCCCTGGCGATCCCCGCCTCCGGCTCGCCGCGCACGCGCAGGCCGTAGGCGATGTTCTCGAAAATCGACAAGTGCGGAAAGAGCGCGTAGTTCTGGAACACGAAGCCGATGTTGCGCCGGTTCGCCGCCAGGCCGGTGACGTCCTGGTCGCCGAAGTAAACGTGCCCGGCGTCCGGCATCTCGAACCCGGCGATGATCCTCAGCGTCGTCGTCTTGCCGCAGCCGGAGGGGCCGAGCAGGGTGAGGAACTCGCCGGGCTTGACGTCGAGCTCGACATCGCGCGCGGCGTAGATCTCCCCCTTCACGCGATGCGCGTACCGTTTGGAGATGCCGGCGACGCGCACGCCGATGGTGTCCAATTTCACGCCTAACCTCCGAGCATGGTGGTAACCGACGCCGCGCCGGGCGCCTTGAAGTAGCGCAGCGCGCGTCCGATCAAGCCGATGACGACGAAGACGATCACGCAGACCAGCACCGAGAAGGCTGCCGCCGGCCCGAGCGACAGCTCGGTGATGTTCTCGAGGATCTTGACGGTGATGAGCGTCCACGACATCGACACCAGGAAGATCGTCGCGCTGATCGCCGTCATCGAGCGGATGAACACCACCCCCAGGCCGGCGAAGAACGCGGGCATGATCAGCGGCAGGGTAATGCGGCGGAAAGTCGTGCCGCTGCCCGCGCCCAGTCCCTGCGACGCTTCCTCCAGGCTCTTGTCGATCTGCGACAGCAGCGCCACCGTCGCCCGGATGCCGGTGGGGCCATAGCGGAAGATGTAACAGGCAACGATGATGAGCGCGGTGCCGGTCAATTCGATCGGCGGGTCGTTGAAGGCAATGAGGTACGCGATGCCGACGATCGTTCCAGGCAGCGCGTAGTTGATCATCGACACGAGTTCCATCGAGCGGCGGCCGATGAACTGCTTCTTGGTGACGAGGTAGCCGAGCAGGACGCCGTAGAGCCCGCCCAGCGGCATCGCGAAGCCGGCGATGATCAGCGTGTCGCGAATCGCCTTCATGCCCTCGGTGAAGATCACCTTGTAGTGCTGCCACGTGAACGCATGATTGGCGCCCAGCGCGACCACCAGCGACGCATAGACGAGCAGCACGTAGAAATAGGCGATCGCCAGCGCGATGACCAGGCAGACGAGGAGCAGCGCGTTGCGCATGCCGCGCGACACGCTGTCGAACGGCGCCGTGCCCGCGCCCTTGCCGGTGATGGTCACGTAGAAGCGGCGGCTCACCCAATAGCGCTGCAGCAGGAAGACGATCAGCGCCGGCACCAGCAGCACGAACGACAACGCCGCGCCGCCGCGCAGGTCGAACATGCCGGTGATCTGCAGGAACGCCTGCGTCGGCAGCACCGGAAACTGGTTGCCGGCGAGGATCAGCGGCGTCGCGAAGTCGGCCAGCGACGCCGCGAACAGCAGCAGGAACGCGTTGGCGAGGCCGGGAATCGTCAACGGCAGCGTCACGGTGCGGAACACGCGCCAGCGCGACGCCCCGAGCGACAGCGCCATGCCCTCGATGTTGGAATCGATGCCCGCGAGGATCGGCCGCAGCGTGAGATACGCGATCGGAAAATAGGTGATGACCTCGGAGAAGAGCGTGCTCGACAGGCCATAGACCGTCGCCGCCTTGAGACCCAGCAGGTCGTGGGTGATGAGGCCGCGCGGCCCGAACGAGAAGATCATCGCGATCGCCGTCGTGAACGGCGGCGACACCAGCGGCAGCAACACGCTCGCGTCCATCGCCCCCAGCATCCAGCGCGGCAGGCGGCCGCGCGAGGCGGTGAACGCGAACATGAAGCCCAGCACGGTGCCGGCGAGCCCGACCAGCGTCGCCAGCAGCAGGCTGTTCCAGAAAGCGCGGATCTGGTGCCGGTCGGTCAGGATGGTCGCGAGTCCTGCGACCGAGAAATGCCCCTGGTCGGTCAGCATCCGGACGAACAGCATCACCAGCGGAAAGACGACGAACAGCGCCAGCAGCGCCCACAGCATCAACGCCGCACCCGCGACGACGGGGTCGCGATGGGCGCCCGGCGCGCGCGGCGCCGGGATGCTGGCCAGATCAGCCACGATGGAACGCGATTACGGGTTCAGCACCTCGGCGATCCAGCGTTCGACGATGCGCTTGCGGTTGGCGCCCGCGTAGTCGGCATCGATGGGGAAGATCTTCGTGCCCTTGAGCACCTCGCCGAGGCTCGGGTCGAGCTTCACGTCCGGATGCGCGGGCACGAAGTTGATCTTGTATTTCGTGAACAGGTTCTGCATCGCCGGCGAGCTCGCCCAGTCGATCAGTTTCTTGCCGGCGGCGGGATTCTTCGCGCCCTTGATCAGCGCAATCGCCTCGGCGGCGGTGCCGATGCCTTCCTTCGGGAAGCTGATCGCCACGTCGTAGCCCTTGGCCTTGGTGTCGAGCGCATCGACGATGAAGAAGATGCCGGCGCCCGCCTGGCCGAGCCCCACCGGCAGCGTTCCGCCGCCGCCGCTCTTGGTGTAGAGCTGCACGTTGGGGCGCAGCTTCTTCATGTAGTCGAAGGCCTTGTTCTCGTCGCGGCCGTTGACCTCGATGATCGAGAAGATCCGCGTGACCGCGGTGCCCGAGGTCCGCGCATCGGCCATCTGCAGCATGTTCTTGTACGCCGGAACGAGCAGGTCGTTCCACGACGCCGGCGGCTGCAGTTTGTTTTCGGCCAGGAACTTGTTGTTCGACATGAACACCAGCGGGTCGTCGGCGATCGCCACCCACTGGCCGTCGGGATGCCGAAAGCGCGCCGGAAGGCTGGCAAAGCTCGGCGGCTTGTAGGCTTCGAACACGCCCTCGGCGATGCCGGCCGAGTGGGTCTCGACCGGGCCGCCGAAGAGCACGTCGACGCGCGGATTGTTCTTCTCGGCGATGATGCGGGCGAGCGCCTCGCCCGAGGAGAAGCGAACGAAGTTGATCTTGATGCCCGAGGCTTTTTCGAACTCCTCGAACATCGGTCGCGCCCAGTTCTCGGGCCAGATCGAATAGACGTTGAGCGTCTCGGCGGCAAGGGCCGGCGCGGCGGCGAGAAGCCCGCCACAGCAAAGTGCTACGGCCGCGACAAAGCGCGCGGCGTGGGTCAGCCAGCGTGAAATTGAGATCATCATGGACTCCGCAGTGGGCGTTCGGCTGCGTGCCCCGGTCGGGGCTGCAGTTTTGGATAGCGACACGCTTCGACGGTACTCCGGTGTCGCAGCGCGCGTCAAATTTTGCCGCTTCGATTCGCGGCTGAAGCCGCTCCTGCACAAGGCGCGAATGCCTCTGTGCCGTGCTATTTGATGAACCGCACCCCGCTCGAGATCTTCGCCACCACGGGACCCTTGAGCGCGTTGAACACCGCCTTGTTCGTCTCGAACAGATTGTTGCCCTTGGTGTCGATGGAGATGATCAGGGGCCCGAATTCCCTGACCCGGCACACCCAGAGCGCCTCCGGCATGCCGAGATCCAGCCATTCGACGCGCTCGATCGCCTCGACCTGGGTGGCAGCCAGCACCGCGCAGCCGCCGGGAAACACCGCGTGCAGCGCCTTGTGCGCCTTGCAGGCCATTGCCGTGTCGGCGCCCATCCCGCCCTTGCCGACGATCAGCTTGACGCCGGTCGCGGGGATGAAGTCCTTCTCGAAGCGCTCCATGCGCATGCTGGTCGTGGGGCCGATGGAGATCATCCTCCAGCCCTCGCCATCCTTCGCGACAATGGGCCCGGCATGGAAGATGGCGCCGCCTTGCAGGTCCACCGGCAATTCGCGCTGCAACTCGATCAGCCGGCGGTGACCGACGTCGCGGCAGGTGACGAGGATGCCGTTCAGGAACACCACGTCGCCGACGTTCAGCGACTCGATATCCTCGCTCCTGATCGGGGTGCTGAGGATTCTTTTCACAACGTCACCCCCTTGTGCGACGGGATTTCGTACGACAGGTCCGGCTTGATGCGGATGGTACCGCGGCGGTGCGCCCAGCAGCCCACCGACACCCCGACGCCGATGGTCGACGGATGTCGCGCCGAGGATTCCACGTGCACGCCCATCACCGACGTACTGCCGGTGAGACCTTGCGGGCCGATGCCGATGTCGTTCAGGCCCTTTTCGATCGCCAGTTCCATCTCGGCCGCGCGCGGGTCCGGATGGCGGGTGCCGATCGGGCGCAGGATGGCGCGCTTGGACAGCATGCTGGCCGTCTCGACCGAGGTCGACACGCCGACGCCGACGAGCAGGGGCGGGCAGGCGTTGACACCATACGAGGTGATGACGTCGAACACGAACTGCACGATGCCCTCGTAGCCGGCGGCGGGCATCAGCACCTTGGCGGCACCCGGCAGCGTGCAGCCGCCGCCCGCCATGTACACCTCGATGGTGCAGGTGTCGTCGTCGGGCACGATCTCCCACTCGATCCAGGGTATCCCGCGGCCGGTGTTGTCGCCAGTGTTCTTCTCGGCGAAGGTTTCCACGGCATTGTGGCGCAGCGGCGCGTCGCGCGTGGCCTGGCGCACCGCATCGCCGAGGATCGCCTTCAATTCGCCCAGCAGCGGAAACTGTGCGCCGGCCTGCACGAAGAACTGGATGACGCCGGTGTCCTGGCAGCAGGGACGGTTCAGCCGGTCCGCGGTTTCGAGATTCTCGAACATCGAGTCGTAGACGACCTTCGCGAGTGGTTTGACCTCGCGTGCGCGCAACTCGGTCAGCTTGTCCAGCACGTCCTGCGGCAGGCGTTTGCCGATGTAGCCGGTGAATCGGGCCATCAGATCGGTCAACGAACGCGAAGCCTCTTGCTTGTCCATGCGCAAGCTCCTTCCTGGAGGCGATGCCCGTGAAGGCAGCCTCGACAAGAGATCCTGGGAAACCCGCGGTCGTCAGGCGCTGACCGCGGGCCGCAACGTCGTCAGCCGAACATCATCGACATGTACGGATAGCCGACGGCGAGATAGACGACGATGAAGATCACGCCGAAGCCGGCGCCCAGCAGCCAGTACTCCTTGCGGCTGATGTAGCCCGAGCCGTAATAGATCGGCGACGGACCGGTGGCATACGGGGTCAGGATGCCCATGAGGCCGAGCGTTCCGCACAGCAGCAGCGCCAGGGTCTTGATCGGCATGTTCGGCACGGTAATCGCGGTCGCCAGGATCACCGGCAGCAAGGCCGTGGTGTGCGCGGTCAGGCTTGCGAACATGTAGTGAACGAAGAAGAACAGCAGCACCAGGGAGACGATCAGCGCGGTGATCGTGAAGCCCGACATCGACGCCGCCGCGACCTTGGCAAACCAGGCGAGGAAGCCGACTCGGCCCAGCCCGTCGGCCATGGCGACGAGGGTCGCGAACCAGATGAGCACGTTCCACGCGGTCTTGTGGCTGATGACGTCGTCCCAGGTGATCACCCCGGCCAACACCATCGCGCACACGCCGAGCAGCGCCACCGTCGTCGCGTCGAACAGCTTGCCGCCGAAGATCCACAGCGCCAGCGCCATGATGGCGAGGATGGCCATCGTCGTTTCCTTGCGCGTGATCCCGCCCATCTGCTGCAGTTCGGCGCCGGCCCACTTGGGCGCGTCGGCGCTTTCCTTGATCGTCGGCGGATAGACCAGGTACACGACGTAGGGAACGATCAGGAACAGGATCGCGCAGGCCGGCGCCATTGCCATGAACCAATCGGTCCAGTCGATGCTGACCTTCGCCGTCTTCTGCAGGATTTCGACGGCGAGCAGGTTCGGCGCGAGCCCGGTGAGGAACATGCTGCTGGTCACGCAGGTGGTGGCCATCGCCACCCACATCACATAGCCGCCGATCTTGCGCGGCTCGGATTCCGGTGTGCTGCCATAGAGCGGCGGGATGTTCTTGATGATCGGAAAGACGATGCCGCCGCTGCGCGCGGTGTTGGACGGCGTGAACGGCGCCAGCACGAGGTCGGAGAGTGCGACGGCGTAGCCCAGACCCAGCGTCTTCTTGCCCAGGCCCTTGATGAGCAGCAGCGAGATCCTGCGCCCGAGGCCGGTCTTTTCGTAGCCCAGCGAGAACATGTAGGCGGTGAAGATCAGCCAGACTGTTCCGTTCGAAAAACCGGACAGCGCGAAACGCACGCCGTCGCCGGCGGTGGCTGGGGTCCCTACCTTGGCGGATACCAGCATGAGCGCAGCGGCCGCGGTGACGCCGATCAGGCCGACGGCCGCAGTGGGGATTGGCTCGAGGATCAGCGCGGCGATGACGGTCACGAACAGCGCAAAGTATTGCCACGCCGTCGGATCCAGTCCCGCGGGCACAGGCATCAGCAGGATGGCGCCCCCGATGAGCAGTGGCACGATCGCTTTCCAGTTGACCTTCATCTTCGTCTCCCAGGCATTGCGCCTCGTTGGTTATTGTTGCTGCATGCGGTGGACGAAATACCCCCGCAGCCCCCAAATGCCCCTACTGGCAGCAGGATTTGTTCCACTTCGTCCGGTGCGCAAATTCAAGGAGTTAGGTCCCTCGCTTCCACTATTGAAACAACTACGTCCTATAATGTCGCGATTTGTTTCCCTTTGTTGCGCAGGCACAGATGCCCATGCCCACCATCGCATTCATTGCCCTCAACGCCGGCATGCTCGAACTGGCGAAGGACACGCTGGCCGGGCAGCACGACGGGGTCCGGTTGGCGAAAGGACTGATGGGCGAGGCCGTCGACGTCGCGCGCAGGCTGGCGGAGAGCGGCGTCGAGGTGGTGATCTCCCGCGGCGCGACCGCCGCGCTGATCGCCAATGCCCTGCCGAATCTTTCGGTGGTGGACCTCTCGACGTCGGCGCTCGATCTTATCGCCGCCATTCACCGCGCCAGCGCGCGCGGCGCGCCAATTGCCGTGGTGGCGTTTCCGCCGATGTCGTCGGGCGCGGTCGAAATCGGCGGCATGCTCGGCGTTGCAGTCAGCGTCCACGAACTGCGCAGCGAAGCCGAGATCGAAGCGCGAATCCGGATTGCCCGCGACGAGGGCGCCCGAGTCATCGTCGGCGGCTACATCACCGCGGTCGTGGCGGAGCGACTCGGCCTGCCCTGCGAGCCGGTGGAGACGAGCGCGCCCAGCATCGTTGCGGCGGTCGAGGAAGCGCAGCGCATCGCCCGGGCGCGGGCGGTGGAGAAGACAAAGGCCTCGCTGCTGCGCGCGGTCCTCACCTTCACCGACAACGGCATCCTGGCCGTGGACCAGGAGGGCCTCATCACCCTCGTCAACCCCAACGCCGCACGGCTGCTGCGCGTCGGCGAGGACGATGCGATCGGCAAGCCGATTCGCAGCCTGTGGCCCAAGCTGGAACTGGAGAAGGTCGTCGCCACGGGTCGCGGCGAGATCGGCCAGATCGACCGCCTGTTCGATCAGGACATCATCTGCAACAAGATCGCCATCACCGTGAGCGGAAGCACGGTCGGCGCGGTCGCGACTTTTCACGACGTGCGCCAGATCCAGCAGATGGAAGCGACGGTGCGCAGGCGCATTCTCGCCACCGGCCACGTGGCCGGCGCGCGCTTCCAGGACATCCTTGGTACGAGCCCCGCGTTGCGGCAGGCCATCGCCACCGGCACCGATTTCGCCGCCACGCCGGCGACCGTACTGATCCAGGGCGAAACAGGCACCGGCAAGGAACTGTTCGCGCAGGGCATCCACAACGCCAGCGCGCGCCGCGACGGCCCGTTCGTGGCCGTCAACTGCGCGGCGCTGCCGGGGCAACTGCTGGAGAGCGAGCTCTTCGGCTATGTGCAGGGCGCTTTCACGGGGGCCAGCCAGAAAGGCAAGCCCGGCCTCTTCGAGCTCGCCCATGGCGGCAGCATCTTCCTGGACGAGATTGCCGAAATGGACCTTCCGACGCAGGGCAAGCTCCTGCGCGTGCTGCAGGAGAAGCGGGTCATGCGCCTGGGCAGCGACCAGGTGATTCCGGTCGATGCGCGCGTCATCGCCGCCACCAACAAGAACTTGAAGCAACTGGTCGCCGCGGGTTCGTTCCGCGACGATCTCTACTACCGCCTCAACGTCCTGCAGCTGCGGCTGCCCGCGCTGCGCCAACGCGCCGAGGACGTCCCCATTCTCGCCGAGCGCTTCCTGCGGCTCGCGGCAGCGAGCCCCGACGCCCACGTGCTATCGGCGGGCGCGTTGCGCGAACTTGCCCGCCATGCCTGGCCCGGCAACGTGCGGGAACTGCAGAACATCATGGCGCGGGTGTCGGCGACGCTGCGGGAAAAAACGGTCTCCGGCAAACTCGTGGCCCAGCTCCTCGATGATTCGGACGATGCTCCCATCCTCGCGGGATTGCCGAGCGAGCGGGAGCGGATCGGGCACGCCCTCGCGCAAAGCGGAGGGCGGATGGCCGAGGCCGCACGCACGCTGGGCATCAGCCGCTCGACGCTGTGGCGGAAGATGCGGCGGCTCAAGTTCGCGTGAAGCGCGATTCGCGGCTAAATGATTTCGCCCAAGGGTCTTGCAGGAGCGCGTTCACGCGCGAATGGTTTTTCGTCGCCTGCGCCGACCCAGTGGTCGATCGCGCCCGGATAGAGCGCGTCGAGCAGTTCACGCGCCATCTGCGCGAGCACGCCCCGCAACTCGAGATCGATGCCGTCGAAGGCGCCGCTGGCGGTACGCAGCGACCAGATCTGCGCCAACGCCACCTGCTGCGCGGCCACGATTCGCAGCACGCTTTCGCGCCAGAACAACGGTGCTTCGCTCGCTTTCCATTCGCCGCGCCCGCGACCGTAATGGGCCACCGCGAGATAGCGCAGCAGCGACGCAGTGACGAGGTTGCCGAGAAACGCCTCCTCCCAGCGCAGCGTGGCTTCGGTCTTGCCGCGGACGACATTCATTCCCCGCGCCACGCCCGCGCCCCCCAGCGCTCCCAATACCGCGCCGGCGAGCATGCCCGCCCCGAACGTCAGCCCGCCGGAAGCGAGATCGGCGCCCAGGCCGGTGAGCGCGCCGGACACCACGCCGCCCATCATCGCCGCCTTGCCCTCGTCCAGCGGCGCGTCGACCCGCACATCGGTCGCCAGACGCTCGAGCACCTCGGCGGCGGCATGCCCTTCCAGCCCGTGGATCGCGATCAGCCGATCGACGCTCGTCCGTACATCGGCGTCCAGGCGCGCGGACATCTCCCGCACCGCACGCACTTCCGGTCGCTCCGCGTCCGACCGGGCCATGCCCAGCGACTTGCCGAGCCGCGCCCCGAGGCTTTCGGTGGGCAGCGTGACGCGATCGCAGGCGGCGCGGGCGATCGCTTCGGCCAGTGCGGCCATCGCCGCATCGAAGGCCACGAACCGGCGCGACCGCCACGCCGCGACGAGCCGCTCGAAGGCGGTTCGGTCGGCCTCGGGAAGCACGCGTGCGACCGCTGCGAACAAGGTGAACTCCTGCACCCAGCAGCGCGCGAAAGCGTCCAGCGCGAGCACCTCGCGGACGTGTGGCCACGCGGCCAGCGCCTCGCGCCAGCGCGCCTCGTCGGCGGCCTCTTCGCCGCGGGGACGCGGTCGCCCGGTCTGGTTGAGCAATACGATGACCGGCCTGCCGATCCACTCCAGCACCGCGAGTTCCGGCGCAAGATAGCCGGCATCATTCGGCGCCTCCGCCGCGTTGACGAGGTAGAGAACGACGTCGGCTTCTTCGCGCACGTTGTGAACCGCCTGCTGCGTCAGCCAGAACGCGGGGTCGCGGTAGCGGTCCCACACCTGCGACAGGAACCAGCCGATCGGATTGCCCTGCTGCCGCAGGCGCCTGGCGAGCCGCGCGCTGTCGCCGAAGCCGGGGGTGTCCCAGAGAACCAGCGTGTCGCCATCAAGGGTGTCGATGAGCGCAAACGCGCTGGCCTCCGTCGTCACGTGCGGCGCGTCGCGAACCTCGCCCACGTCGCGGCCCAGCAACGTTCGCGCAAGCGTCGTCTTGCCCGCATTGGTGTGCGAAATCAGCGACAGCGAGATGCGGTTGTCCGCCATCATTGCCGTGGCGCAGCGGTGGCCGCGCGCGCCTCGTGCGCGGCCAGGGCGAACTCGATCGCCGCCTCGACCTGCGGCAAGTCGGGCGCGCTCAAGTCCACGAATATAGGCGTGCAGTGCAGCGCCATCAGCAGATCGCTCCACAGCGCCTTGCGCTGCGTGAGGCGCGCTTCTTCTCCCGGCCAGCGGGCACGAAACGCCGACTCGTCCACCAGCGCCAACACGGGCAGTTCGGGAGGCGCCACCACCGCGAGCGCCGCGACGAACGCGCCGTGTGCCTCGCGCTCCGGCGTGGCGATGAGATTGAACAGCGCAAGCACGGCGCCATCGTCCGCGCTCGCCGCGCGCTCGCCGAGGCGATCCTCGTCGCCATACGCAAGCGGCGCTTCGACAGCAAGCCGCGCGCTGCCGCCGAAACTGCGCTGCACAACCAGCTCCAGCCCCGCCAGGACGTCCGACGGCAAGGCATAGCTGTAGGGAATCACGCGCACCCGCACGGGGCCGTTGCGAAAACCGCGCAGCAGGCGTCGGAAGTAAGGCTCGTTCAGGGCGATCGGCAGGCGCGACGCGCGATGCTGCTCGAGCCACCCGGCCCCCGCGGCAAGCAAAAGACGCGGCAGGACGACGACGCAGGACAGCGTCGCGGCGAGGAGATGCAGCCACGTGGCTGCGTTTTCGCTGGACGGCGCGCGAATCCCCGCGAGCGCGTCCGCCTGCGGAACGGAAAAACCGGTGAGCCACGATCCCGGCGCCAGCACTACCGCCAGGAGTTTGCGCACGGCCCCGGCGTCGAGGAAGGTGCTCTCCCAGCTGGCCCGGTATTCGAAGGCGAGGCCGCGCAGATACAGCCCCGCGATGACGCCCGCCGCCAGCGCCGCGGCGGCGAGATGCAGGATGCGTGTGGCCCTGACGGCGTACAGCGGCGCTGCCACGCGGGTCCAGTCGACCGCGAGCGCCGCAACGCTGGTCGCGACGGCGTGGTCGCGATCACGGCGCGGGCGCCGCAGCGCGGCGAGGCGAAGCAGCGCGCGCTGCGACGGTCCCGGCGAACCCGCCTCGCCGAAGCGAACCACGTAGCCGACCACCAGCGCCGCGTAGACGGCAAGGTTCCAGACCAGCAGCGCGAATACCGGCGGCGCCAGCAGGTTGATGTGCTGGCCGCCGCCAATGCGATCGACCGCGAGACCGATGGCGAACGCGCCGGCGACGAGCACCCAGCCGACCCAGGGACGCCACCGCAGCGCGTGGAGGGCGCGCGGAAAGGCCGGGTGCCGTTCGGAGAGGCGCTCGAGTGCGAGTCGCGCGCGGCGAGCGACAAAGGTCGCGCTGTCCGCTTTTTCGCCGACCACTTCCGCCGCGGCGCGACTTGCCCACGCGCGGTCGGCGTCGGACCACAGAGCTCGCGCGCTGTCTTTGCGTTCGACGGCGCGCACGGCGATCACGTCGAGGGCAGCGGACTCGTCCATGGTGAACTTGGATTCTACGCGCGCGAGGCAACACTGAAGCCTTGTGGGAGCGGCTTCAGCCGCGAAAACGACCTGCATCCAATGCGCAATCGCGGCTGAAGCCGCTCCTACAAGGGGCCGCCGTGCGCCCCGCACGACGTCGGATCAATCCGCCGCCACGTCGACGGCACGGCCTTCGCGAGCGCTCGCTGCCAGCGCCTCCAGCGTCAGCGCGATGTCGATCGACTCCTCGGGCGTCGCGCCGGTCCATTGCGACCATCCATTTCGCACCAGATCGTGGAAGGACTC
Source organism: uncultured beta proteobacterium (assembly GCA_963709525.1). Lineage (GTDB taxonomy): Bacteria > Pseudomonadota > Gammaproteobacteria > Burkholderiales > Casimicrobiaceae > CAIWHR01. The sequence goes on along the minus strand of CAVPXB010000015.1, from coordinate 358,594 downwards.
CGCCTCGGCGAGAAAGCCGTTGGTCGGCGCGGTGGAGATCGTTTCGCACGCGGCGTCCGGCGCCGTCCCGCGTTTCCATTCCAGCACCGGCGGTAGCGCGGCCGTGGTGTCGTTGAGGTACGTCGTCGCCAGCGCCCCGGCGTCACCGGCGATGTAGGCGTGGCGGTGGCGCGCGGTGGCGAAGCTGCAGGCCATCTGCGCCAGGATGCCGTTCGCGAACTCGAGTGACGCGACCAGCGAGCGATCGACGCCGCTGTCGGTCCACCGCGCCATCGCGTGGACCCGCCGCGGGCGCTCCCCGGCTACGAGACGAACGAAGCTGACCGGGTAACACCCGGCATCCATCAGCGCACCCCCGGCGAGCGCGGGATCGAAGCGGATGTTCGCGTGGTCCAGCATGGGAAAGCCGAACGCCGCGTGCACGAGCTGCACCCGCCCGATCGCCCCCGCGCGCAGCAGCTCGCCCATCTTTTGCGTCTGCGGCTGCGCGCGATACGGATAGGCTTCGGCGAGACGGACGTCGTTGCGCCGCGCGGCATCGAACATGGCGCGCGCCTGCGCCCCCGACGTCGCGAGCGGCTTTTCGCACAGCACGTGCTTGCCCGCATTCAGCGCGCGGATCGACCACTCGGCGTGAAGATTGTTCGGCAGTGGAATGTAGACCGCATCGACCGAAGGGTCTGCCAGCAGGGCGTCGTAACCCGCGTGCACCTGCGGGACACCGGTTTCGCGCGCGTAGGTCCGGGCGCGTTCGACGTCACGGCTCGCGACCGCTGTGACGACGACCTTGCGCGACGGACGCACGCCGGCAATGAAGGCGCGGGCGATCTTCGCCGCGCCAAGAACGCCGATGCGCAGCGGCGTCGGGGACGAGGAGGTCATGCTACGGGACGGACGGCTCGCGCCCGGCCGCCTGGCGCGCGATCATCCAGCCCGGATACTCGAGCGGCAATGCGCTCACGCGATCCAGCACCGCCAACTCGTCGGTGGATAGCTTGAGCGCGGTCGCGTCCAGGTTGTCGCGCAGTTGCGCTTCGGTCTTGGCGCCGATGATGACCGTGGTCACGTGCTTCTGTGCGAGCAGCCACGCCAAGGCCACGCGCGCGACGCTCGCCCCGCGAGCCGCGCCGATCGCGCGCATCGCATCGATGCAGTCGAACGCGCGCTCGCGATCGAGCAGCGGAAAGTCGAACTTGGTGCGCCGCGAGCCGGCAGGGCCCTCCTGCTCGCGGCTGTACTTGCCGGAGAGGAAACCGCCGGCCAGCGGACTCCACACCATCAGCGCCATCTGCTGGTCGGCAAGGACCGGGACGAGTTCGCGCTCGAGGTCGCGCGACGCGATCGTGTAGTACGCCTGCAGCGATTCGTAGCGACACCAGTCGTGCGCGGCAGCGAGGCCGTTGGCCTTGGCGACATGCCATGCCGCGAGGTTCGAGCAGCCGACGTAGCGCACCTTGCCGGCGCGCACGAGGTCGTCCAGCGCGCGCAGCGTCTCGTCCTGCGGCGTCAGCGCGTCGTAGCCGTGGACCTGGTAGAGGTCGAGCCAATCGGTGCCGAGCCGGCGCAGCGACGCATCGACCGACGCCATGATGTGCGCCCGCGAGAGCCCCACCTCGTTGGGTCCGGGCCCCGCGCGACCGCGCACCTTGCTCGCCAGAACGACGTCCTGGCGCCGCGCCCCCAGCGCGCGACCCAGGATGCGCTCCGAGTCGCCGTCCGAATACACGTTCGCGGTGTCGAAGAAATTGATGCCGGCGTCGAGCGCCACGCCGACGAGGCGATCGGCCTCCTGCTGCTCGGTGTTGCCGATTTTCTCCCAGATGCCGGTCTTGCCGCCGAAAGTCATCGTGCCGAAGCAGAGTTCCGAGACGTAGAGGCCGGTGCGGCCGAATGTCGAGTAGCGCATGGGTTGGCGGCGATCATCGCGGGAGTGAAGGATGTGCCTATTATCGGCCGCGTCGCTCCTGGCGCCTAGCAGCCTGTCGGACTTAGGGTTCATCTACTGCGCCGGTGGGACAGCGGTCCATATTTCCCCGCTTTCTCGTTACATGGTCCCGCCATGCGCCTCAAAAGCGTGAAAATCTGTCCTCGCTCTCCCACTCGGCTCGCTACGATGACCTAAGTCCGACAGGCTGCTAGTGCCGCCGATGAGCTGTGCCTCCGATGAATTGCGCTAAGCTCACGTTTCGTTGCGCAGTGCGTGATTGCGCTGCCGTGCGTCAATCCAATCGAGCGAAGGACAACCAGGCATGGAACGGGGAGCGGCAACACGCGGCAAGGTCGCCAAGGCAGTGGCGGGCGCCGAGGCCATCGAGATCAAGGCTACGATTCCGAACCATCAGATCAGGCAGGCGCTGGCGCGATTCGGTCTCACTGCGAGCAACGACGAGGAGCGCTACATCTATTTTTTCGACACGCCCAGGCTCGATCTGCTGGGTGCCGGAATCATCGCCCGGGCCCGCCGCGTGGTCGGCGATGCCCACGACAGCACGGTGAAGTTCCGACCCGTCGATCCGGCGAACGTGGGGCAGCGGTGGCGCAAGTACCGCGACTTCAAGATCGAGGTGGACGCGAGCGAGACGAGCATGGTCAAGTCCGCGTCGTTCTCGATGCCGGTGGCCAAGGGACTCATCAAGCGCGTCGCCGCCGGCAAGAAGCCGGTGGCGGACCTCTACACCGCGGAGCAGGAGGATTTCCTGATGACCATGGCCGGCCGCGCGATCGACTTCGCGAGCCTCGCCGTGCTCGGGCCGCTGGTGGCGCAGCGGTGGCAGTTCAGGGACCCGGCCTGCCCGTGGCCGATTACCGCCGAGTTGTGGCAGCGTGGTGATGGCAAGCGGTTGATGGAGGTCTCGATCAAGGCGCCCATCGTCCAGGCCGCGGTCGCGGTGGGGGGATTCATGGCGTTCCTGGCGGAGGTGGGCGCCGAGCGCGACGCGAGCCAGCAGACCAAGACGCGCTGGGCGCTGGACTATTACGTCGCCAGGCTCGCGCGGCAGCCGCCGCGCAAGTCGCCCGCGGCAAGATCCCGTCCCCGGGCCTGATGCGGCCCCCGCAGTTGCGCTCAACGCGAAATCAGCCGCGTCAGCGCCGTGCAAAGCAGCATTCCTGGCGCGAGCCCAGACAGGCGCGCGGCGGGATTGACGCGGGAAATCACTCCGTTGTCCCAGGTGTCCCGGGAGTCGCCGATTTTCGCCGACGTGTGTGCAACCGCGCCTGCGGCGATGCCGTTCGCCTGCAACATATCGAGCGCCACGATGCCCGCATTTTCCTTGCCGACCCCGGCGTCGTTGAAAAACACCGCTGCGAGCGGTATCTCAAGCGCGAAATGGCCCGAGCTCGATCCGCCATGCGACCCGCACACGACGATTGCCCCGGCGTCCTCGAGCGTCAACATGGTGATCGAGTCCATGATGAGCACCCGCCCACGCTCACCTCGTGCAATCTCCTGCTTGAGCATGTCCTTCTTTCTGTCGGCGAAATGTTCTGTTTGCCCGAAATGAAGTCGTGAATTATCCTCGCATGGCGCGGTGGCGGCGCGCTGCTGCAGAATGGCGGCGCGCTTTCCGCGCATGTGTTTCTTGACGCCCCCAATCCTTACAGAGGCAACGCCATGGCTGCGAAGAAGATCCTGATGCTCACCGGTGACTTCACCGAGGACTATGAAACGATGGTGCCCTTCCAGGCGCTGTTGATGGTCGGACACACCGTGCACGCGGTGTGTCCGGGCAAGAAGGCGGGTGATTCGGTACGCACCGCCGTGCATGATTTCGAGGGCGACCAGACCTACAGCGAGAAGCCCGGCCACAACTTCACGCTCAACGCCGATTTCGATGCGGTGAAGGCCGCGGACTACGACGCGCTGGTGATTCCGGGTGGTCGCGCACCGGAATACCTTCGGCTCGACCCGAAGGTCATTGCCATCGTCCAGCACTTCGCCAAGACCAACAAGCCGATCGCCGCCATTTGCCATGGCGCGCAGTTGCTGGCGGCGGCGAATGTGCTATCGGGTCGCGGTTGCAGCGCTTATCCGGCGTGTGCTCCGGAGGTGAGGGCAGCAGGCGGCAACTACGCCGATATCCCGGTGGACAAGGCGCACACCGACGGCAATCTGGTGACCGCGCCCGCCTGGCCTGCGCACCCGGCGTGGCTGGCGCAGTTTCTGAAGCTGCTCGGCACTCGCATCGAACTCTGATCGATCAACCCGTTCGCGCCGCTGCTCCGCCTACTCGACGGTGACGCTCTTGGCCAGATTTCTTGGCTTGTCGACGTCGGTGCCGCGTATCACCGCGGTGTGATACGCAAGGAGCTGCAGCGGAATCGTGTGCACCACCGGGGACAGCAATCCCGCGTGTTCGGGCAGGCGGATCACGTGGATGCCTTCTGACGGTTGCAGCCGGCTGTCGAGATCGGCGATGACGTAGAGTTCGCCGCCGCGCGCGCGCACTTCCTGCAGGTTGCTCTTGAGCTTCTCGAGCAGCGCATCGTTGGGCGCGATCGCCACCACCGGCATCGACGAATCGACCAGCGCCAGCGGCCCGTGCTTCAACTCGCCGGCGGGATAGGCCTCGGCGTGAATGTAGGAGATCTCCTTCAGTTTCAACGCGCCTTCGAGCGCGATCGGATAGTGGAGGCCGCGACCGAGGAACAGCGCGTCCTGCTTGCGCGCGAACTTTTCCGCCCACGCGATCACCTGCGGCTCCAGCGCCAGCGCCGACTGCAATGCCGCCGGCAGATGGCGCAACCCGCGCAGCCAGTGCGCTTCTTCCTCGCCGGTCAGGCGATTGCGCAGCTTGGCCAGCGTCAGCGCCAGCAGGAAGTGGGCGATCAACTGCGTGGTGAACGCCTTCGTCGACGCGACTCCCACTTCGACGCCCGCCCGCGTCAGATAAGTGAGTTCCGTCTGTCGCACCATCGACGATGTCGGGACGTTGCAGATGGTGAGCGTGTGAACGTGGCCGAGCGATTTCGCGTGCTTCAACGCGGCCAGCGTATCGGCGGTCTCGCCCGACTGCGACACGACGACCACCAGCGCCGCCGGATTGGGCACGCTGTCGCGGTAGCGGTATTCGCTGGCGATCTCGACCGCGCAGGGAATGCGCGCCAGCGACTCGATCCATTGCTTCGCCACCAGACTGGAGTAATAGCTGGTACCGCAGGCCAGGATCAACACACTGTCGACCCGCGACAATGCGTCGGCGGCGGCGGGACCAAAGAGGTGGGGATCGAAGACGGTCACGCCTTCGAGCGTGTCCGAGACTGCGCGCGGCTGCTCGAAGATCTCCTTCTGCATGAAGTGCCGATAGGGCCCCAACTCGACGCTGGCGCCCGAAGCCTCGACATTGACTATGGCGCGCAGAACACGCTCGCCACGGGCATCCGAGATGACGCAGGATTCGCGCCTCACGTCGGCGACGTCGCCCTCCTCGAGATAAGCGACGCTACGCGTCACCGACAACAGCGCCGCCGCATCGCTGGCGAGAAAGTGATCGTCCTCGCCGTAGCCCACGACCAGCGGGCTGCCCTGGCGAGCGCCGATGAGGCGCCCGGGCTCGCGGGTCGAGATCACCGCGATCGCATACGCGCCGTGGAATTCGGCGACGGCCGCCTCGACAGCACGCTTCAGGTCGCCGCCGCCGGGGGCGTGCCAGTGCGCGTGGACGAGATGCGCGATGACCTCGGTGTCGGTCTCGGTGGCAAAGACGTAGCCCTGCGTCTTGAGCTTTGCCCGCAACGCCTCGTAATTCTCGATGATGCCGTTGTGAACGACCGCGATCTCGCCGCCCGACGTGTGCGGGTGCGCGTTCACCGGCGTGGGCGCCCCGTGCGTCGCCCAGCGCGTGTGCGAGATCCCGACGGTGCCGACAAGCCGGGTTTGCTCGGCCTGCGCGGCGAGATCGGCGACGCGCGCGGTGCTGACCAGCCGCGACAGCACGGGCGTGGCAGCCTCGGCGTCGATGACGGCGAGGCCGGTGGAGTCGTAGCCGCGGTACTCGAGGCGGCGGACGCCGTCGATGAGAACCGGAACGATGTTGCGCGCGGAGGCCGCGCCGACGATGCCGCACATGGTGGGATCAACCTTGTGGTTTGGGTTTTTTCGCGGGCCGCTTCCAGCCGGCGATCGATGTCTGCTTGACGCGCGAGATGGTCAGCGTATCCGGGGGCGCGTCGCGCGTCAGCGTGGTGCCCGCGCCCAGCGTCGCGCCGCGCCCGACGGTGACCGGCGCGACCAGCTGGGTGTCGGAGCCGATGAAGACGTCGTCCTCGATCACCGTGCGGAACTTGTTGGCGCCGTCATAGTTGCAGGTGATCGTGCCCGCGCCGACATTGACGCGCGCGCCAATGGTCGCGTCGCCGATGTAGGCGAGATGGTTGGCCTTGCTGCCCTGCCCGATCGTCGCCTGTTTCACTTCGACGAAATTGCCGACGTGCACGTCGTCGGCCAATTGCGCGCCGGGCCGCAGCCGGGCGTAGGGACCGACCCTGCATCTTGCGCCGACGCTCGCCTCCTCGAGGTGCGAGAACGGCGCGATCTGCGTGCCCGCGCCGACGGTGACGTCCTTCAGCACGCAATTCGCGCCGATGCAGACGTCGTCGGCGAGGCGCACCGTCCCTTCGAACACGCAGCCGACGTCGATGCGCACGTCGCGGCCGCAGGTCAAGCTGCCGCGGATGTCGATGCGCGCAGGATCGGCGATCCAGGTGCCGCGCCTGAGCAGCGCTTCGGCCTGCCGCTGCTGCACGATGCGTTCGATGGCGACCAACTGCGCCTGGTCGTTGACGCCGAGAATGTCGCGCTCGTCCGCGGCGAGATGCCCTTCCACGGCAACCCCCTCGGCCACCGCCATGGCTACGATATCGGTGAGATAGAACTCGTTCTGCGCGTTGTCGGCCTTGAGCGCGCCGACCCAGCGACCCAGCAGCGCGGTCGGCGCCGCCAGCACGCCGGTGTAGATCTCGTCGACGGCGCGCTCGGAAGGCGAGGCATCGCGTTCCTCGACGATCGCGCGAACCTTGCCCGCCGGGTCGCGCAGGATGCGGCCGAGCCCCGACGGGTCGGCCACTCTCGCCGTCAGCAACGCCAGATGCCCGGCGGCCGCGCGCTCGCCGATCGCGGCGAAGGTGGCGGCGGGAATCAGCGGGCAATCGCCGTTGGCCACGACGGTGACGCCATCGGCTGCGAGCGCGCCCAGCGCGACCCGCACCGCGTCGCCGGTGCCGCGCGGCGGATCCTGGGTGACGAAGACGAGGTCGGGCGCGGTCAGCGCGGCGCGCACGAGTTCGCCCCCATGACCGACGACGATGCATAGCGCGGACGGCGACAGCGAACGCGCCGCGTCGAGCACGTGCGCCACCAGCGGCCTGCCTGCCAACGGATGCAGCACCTTCGGCGAGCGAGAGTGCATCCGTTTGCCCTGGCCGGCAGCCATCACGACGAACTGCAACGAATCTGTAGACACGGCGATCAAGGGGAGGGCGCGGCCAGGCGCCGCGGAATGGCAATCATACGACAACAAGAGGGGCGCCCATGCCGGAGCGGGGTGTCGCGAAGCCTGTCAAAGTGCTAAAGTTTCACTGTGCTACGGCACCCCGCTCGCAAACACAAAACCGGACCGTCGCCTCCGCCGCCCGTCGTTGCCTGAAGACTTTCCCTGTGAAGCCATTTCCTGCCGCGCTGGCGGCATGGGTTGTTGCCGTTGCGTTCGCCGTCCCGGCCAGGGCTGGCGCCAGGAAGAAATGACCTGCTCTACCCCGTGGACGGCATCAGTGCCGTTCGTTTCCTCGTTTGCCGGAGAAAGCACCATGCGCCTTACCCGTTGGCTTACCGCCGTGGCTCTCGCCGCCTCGGGCGCCGTTCTTGGCGTTCCCGCAATCGCTGCCGATGCCTGCAAGAACCGCGGCGAGCTGGACAACATGTATTGCGACGCCAACAACGACCTCGTCGCCGACGCGCCGACCGACCCCAAGAAGTGGAAGAACCCGTCGACGATCGTGTTCACCTACACGCCAGTCGAGGATCCTGCCGTCTACGAAAGCGTGTTCAAGCCGTTCACCACCCATCTATCCGCCTGCATCAACAAGAAGGTGGTGTTCTACCAGGTGCAGTCGAACGCCGCGGAGATCGAGGCGATGCGCTCGGGCCGCCTGCATGTCGGCGGCTTTTCTACCGGCCCCACGGCGTTTGCCGTCAACCTGGCTGGCGCGGTCCCCTTCGGCATCAAGGGCACAGAGAAGGACTTCCAGGGCTACAACCTGATCGTCGTCGTCAAGGCGAGTTCGCCGTACCAGAAGCTTTCCGATCTGAAGGGCAAGAAGGTGGCGCACACGGCGCCATCGTCCAACTCCGGGCACCTGGCACCGCTGGCGCTGTTCCCCGCCGAAGGCCTGGCGCCCGACAAGGACTACAAGGTGCTCTTCTCCGGCAAGCACGACCAGTCGGTGCTGGGCGTGCAGTCCGGCGACTATGACGCCGGCGCCGTCGCGTCGGACGTGTTCCACCGGATGGCCGTGCGCGGGCAGATCAAGGAGGGCGACTTCCGCGTGATCTATCGCAGCCAGAAATTCCCGACCTCTTCGTTTGCGTACGCGCACGACCTCGATCCCAAGCTCGTCGACAAGATGCTCACCTGTTTCTACGACTACCGCTTCCCGCCCGAAATGCAGAAGGCCTTCGACGGTGCCGACCGCTTCTTTCCGATCAACTACAAGACCACCTGGGAAGTCGTGCGCGCCGTGGCCAAGGGATCGGGCCAGGGTTTCGACAAGGCAACCTACGACAAGGAAACCAAGCGCGAGGCCGAGGCGGCCGCCAAGAAGAAGTAGCCTTCGGCACCGCTGTCCACCCATTCATCGCGCACCCCCCGGGCGCGCCCCGGGGGTTTGCCTCATGTTGAAGTTGAACCACCTGTCGAAATCATATGTCGCCGGCGTGCCGGTGCTGACCGACATCAACGTCGAGATTGACGCGCGAGGAATCACCGCGATCATCGGGCCTTCGGGCACCGGCAAGTCAACGCTGATCCGCTGCATCAATCGGCTGGTCGAGCCGACCGAGGGCGAGATGCTGTTCGACGGTGTCGATCTCGCCAAGCTCTCCGGCACCGGGCTGCGCCACGCGCGGCGGCACATCGGCATGGTGTTCCAGGAGTACAACCTGGTCGAGCGGCTGACGGTGATGGAGAATCTGCTGTCGGGGCGCCTGGGCTACGTTTCGGCGTGGCGGGCGTGGCGGCGCAAGTTCCCGCTGGAGGACATCCGCCGCGCGCACGAACTCCTCGATGTCGTCGGCCTGTCCGGGTTCGCGCTGCAGCGCGCCGACGCGCTCTCGGGCGGCCAGCGGCAACGCGTGGGCATCGCGCGGGCGGTGATGCAGCAACCCAAGCTCCTGCTGGCCGATGAGCCCACCTCCTCCCTCGACCCCAAGACCTCGGTCGAGATCATGGAACTCCTTGCCGACGTTTCGGTCGCAGCACGACATCCCGGTGCTGGTGAACATGCACGACGTCGAGCTCGCCAAGCGTTTCGCCGACCGCATCATCGGCATGGCGGGCGGACAGGTGGTGTTCGACGGCCCGCCCACCGAACTCGGCGATGAAATGCTGAAGAGGATCTACGGCGGGGAAGGGTGGTTGCAGTGACAACCGGGTTCGGGTTCGGTTGCCGGTGACCGCGACGGCCCCACCACGATGAGCTCCAGCGCGTCGTTCAACGCTCCGGCGGACCCGTTCCAGCGCCGCGTCTGGCCGCGCGTGGCCGTGCTGGTGCTGATCGCCTACGTCATCTACGCCTGCGCGCAGATGGAGATCTCCTGGGCACGCGTCCAGACCGGAAGCGAAAACGCCGCAAAGTTCTTCGGCCGGCTGTTCCCGCCGAATTTCGGGCGCTCGGACCTGCTGATCAAGGGTCTGCTCGAAAGCCTCGAGATCGCAGTACTTGCCTCCACCCTGGGTATCTGCCTGGCGCTGCCGATCGGGCTCTGCGCCTCGCGCAATCTGATGCCCGCCTGGGCAACGTGGCCGGCACGCTTCATCATCGTGACTGCACGGTCATTCCATCCGGTGATCGTCGCCATCCTGTTCGTCAAGGCCGTGGGCTTCGGCGCGCTGGCGGGCATCCTGGCGCTGACGGTGGCGTCGATCGGCTTCATCGGCAAGCTCTTCACCGAAGCGATCGAGGAAATTTCGCTGAAACAGGTCGAGGCGGTACGCGCAACGGGTGCGTCGTTCGGCTCGGTGCTGGCCTACGGCGTGCTGCCACAGGTGTTCTCGCGCTTCATCGGTTTTGCCACCTATCAACTCGACTCGAACCTGCGCAACTCGACCATGGTCGGCATCGTCGGTGCCGGCGGTATCGGTGGTACGTTGTTCGCCGCCTTCCAGCGCTTCGACTACGACTTCGTCTGCGCGATCCTCATCTCCATCATTTCGCTGATCATGATCGGCGAAGTCCTTGCTACGGCCGTACGCGCGATCTTTCTCGAGAACGCGACGTTCGCCGATCTCCTGCTGCGCCGCGCCCCCAGGGCGCGGCCACAGGTGCTGGAGGACGACTGATGGCTGCGTCCCTCGACGCTCGCCCGCCGGTCGCGGATCGAATCTGGCAGCGCTTTTCCCGGGCACAACGGCTGACGCGGTTCGCCGTCTACCTCGTCATCGTCGCCGCGATCGTCGCGTCGATCCGCACCGTGGAGGTGATCCCGGAGTTCCTGATCGACGCCCCCGAACAGGTCGTCGATCTCGTCACCCGGATGTGGCCGCCCGACTGGAGCCACTACCCCGAGACCGTACACACGGCGCTGATGGAGACGATTCACATCGCGTCGCTGGGCACGCTGCTGTCGCTCGCGCTGGCGCTGCCGGTCGGCGTCCTCGCCGCGCACAACCTCGTTCCCTCGACGCCGATCAATCTTCTAGCCAAGCTTATCCTCGTGTCGTCGCGCTCGGTCAATTCGCTGGTCTGGGCGCTGCTCTTCGTCGGCATCTTCGGGCCGGGCGCGCTTGCGGGGACGCTCGCGATCGCCTTCCGCTCGATCGGCTTCGTCGGCAAGCTTTTCGGCGAGGCGCTGGAAGAATCGCAGACCGGTCCGATCGAGGCGCTGACGGCGGCGGGCGCGCCGTGGGCATCGCGCATGAGCTTCGGCTACTGGCCGCAGGTTCGGCCCGCGTTCTGGTCGATTGCGCTATTCCGCTGGGATATCAACGTGCGCGAATCGGCGGTGCTGGGCATTGTCGGCGCCGGCGGCATCGGGATGGCGCTCGATTCGGCGCTCAATTTGTTCCAGTGGGATCGTGTCGCGGTCATTCTGCTGTCCGTTTTCGCGATCGTCATCATTGCCGAAGTGGTAGTGACCCAAGTGCGCAAGCACGTCATCTGACCCCGATTTGTGCGCTGCGCTAAGCTTCACCCATGGCGATCGTCGCGGTGTTCAATCGGCAGGAGGGCGTCGGCAAGACGACGACCGCCCTGAACCTGCTCGCCGCCGTCGCCCGGCGCGGCGAGCGCCCGCTCGCCATCGACCTCGACCCGCAGGCGCATCTTTCGACCCTGTTTGGCGCGCGTCCCGACCGGGCCGCAGCGTCGATCGCCGCGTTCCTTGCCGGCAACGCGGCACTCGACGATATCGCGCAGATCACGCGCAGCGGCGTCGTTCTCTGTCCCGCGCACGCCGAGCTCGCCGGGCTCGCGGCCAGCCTCGGCAAAGGGCTGCCGGCGCTTGCGCGGCTGCGGCAAGCGCTGCGTGGAGCGCACGCCTACGCCGGACCGGTGGTGATCGACTGCGGCAGCGCGTGGAACGTGTTGACGCTGAACGCGATATTCGCCTGCGACCTCCTGCTGGTGCCCGTGGCGCGGGATGGCCGGTCGCAGGACAGCGCCCTCGCCGTGGCGCGCGGACTCGATGCGCTGACCCCGGTGTTCAAGTATCGCCTGGCGAGGCGCTATCTCTGCACCCGCGCGGCGCTGCCCGCGCACAACGATGGCCCGGTCGGCGCAGAGGCGTGCGCCGGCCTGCCCGCGAGCGAGATCTGTACGACGCCCATCCACGACGATCCTGCCATTGCGGAAAGCCGGACCGCTGGCCTCGACATCTTTCGCCATGCCCCGGCGAGCATCGGCGCGCGCGACTATGCGGCGCTGGCAGACGAACTGCGCGACTGGCTGTGACGGCAGCCATCGCCGCCCCGATCGGAGCTTCCTCCCCCGGCCGGCGATGGTAGTGCCAATCTGCGTTCCCTCCATCGCTTGGCGACGGGGGCGGTTATGATGGCGCAACCCCTTGGGCAATCCAGGTTCAGAACCGAGTTCCCGCGATGAGAGTATCGTCCCGCGCCATCCCCGATCCTGATCCGTCCGCACCCGACCTTGAGTGGCTGCACGACGGGTTGCGGCGAATGACGCTAGTAAGCGCTCACACTGATCCTGTCTGCGTCCCGCTGACCGGGGGCGTGTCGTCGGACATCTACCGCGTCGACCTGCCGGGCCGGAGCTTCTGCGTCAAACGCGCGTTGCCCAGGCTCAAGGTCGCCGCCGACTGGCGCGCGCCGATCGAGCGCAATCGCTGGGAAGTCGAGTGGATGCGCGTCGCCGCCGGCATCGTGCCGCGGGCGGTGCCGGCGATCCTGGGCGAGGATCGCGAAGCGGGCTGCTTCGCCATGGCCTGGCTGCCGCCCGAGAGCCACCCGGTGTGGAAGACGCTGCTGAAGGACGGCGCCATCGAGATCGCGTTTGCGGCCGAGGTCGGCGACACGCTGGGGCGCATCCACGCCGCCACCGCCGATCGCGACGACGTTGCCGCGCGCTTTCCCACCGCCGATATCTTCCACGCGATTCGGCTGGAACCCTATCTGGTCGCGACCGCCCGTGCGCATCCGGACCTCGCGCCGCGCCTCGCGGCGCTGGTCGAGACCACGCGCAGCACGCGCCGGGTGCTCGTCCACGGCGATTTCAGCCCCAAGAACATCCTGCGCGGGCCCGACGGGCCGGTGATCCTCGACGCCGAATGCGCGTGGTATGGCGATCCGGCCTTCGATCTCGCCTTCGTCCTCAATCACCTGCTGTTGAAGGGCCTTTGGCGCCCGGATTGGCGCGGCCGCTATCTCGACGCCTACGCCGCGCTGACCGACGCCTATCTCGCCCACGTCGTCTGGGAGCCGCGGGCGGCGATGGCAACGCGCACCGCCGCACTGCTGCCGGGGCTGATGCTGGGTCGCGTCGACGGCAAGTCGCCGGCCGAGTACCTGACCGCCGACGCCGATCGCGACCAAGCGCGCGCCTTTGCCCGCGCCCTGCTGCTGCAGCCGGTCGCCGACCTCGGCATCATCTGTCGTCGCTGGCGGGAGGGCGCGCACCGATGAATACCTGCATCGCCCGCGTCCACGGCCGCCGCGTCTGGGATTCGCGCGGCCGGCCGACCGTCGAGGCCGAAGTGACACTGGAAAGCGGCGCGGTCGGCCGCGCCATCGCGCCGGCCGGCGCTTCGCGCGGCTCGCGCGAAGCCATCGATCTGCGCGACGGCGGCACTGCACTGGGGGGCATGGATGTGCAGCGCGCGATCGCCAACGTCAACGCGCCGATCGCCGCCGCGCTGCGCGGGCGCGACGCGCTCGACCAGGCAGCCATCGATGCGCTGCTGATCGCGCTCGACGCCACGCCCAACAAGGCCGCGCTCGGCGGCAATGCCACCGTGGCGGTGTCGCTCGCCGTCGCGCATGCAGCGGCAATCGCCAGCGAGCAGCCGTTGTGGCGCCATCTCGCCGGCACCGCTGCCGTCTCGCTGCCGCTGCCCGAAATCCAGATCTTCGGCGGCGGCGCGCACGCGGGACGCCGCATCGACATCCAGGACCTGATGGTGATGCCCGTCGGCGCGAGGAGCTTTGCCGAGGCGATGGTCATCACCGCCAACGTCTACCGCGCCGCCGGCGAACTGATGCAGGAGGCCGGCCGTGCCGCAGGCGTCGCCGACGAGGGAGGCCACTGGCCCGCGTTCGACACCAACGAGGAGGCGCTGGCGATGCTGGTGCGCGCGATCGAGCGCGCGGGCTACCGGCCGGGCGAGGACGCCGCGCTGTCGCTCGACATCGCCGCGTCGGAGTTCGGCGCCGACGGCCGCTACGTGCTCGGGCTCGAACGACGCGAGCTCGATCGCGACGGCATGATCGAGCTGTTGCTCGGTTGGCTCGATCGCTACCCGATCGCGTCGATCGAGGACCCGCTCGCCGAGGACGACCGCGAGGGCTGGATCGCCTTCACGCGCGCCGCCGGATCGCGGGTCCAGATCATCGGCGACGACTACCTCACGACCGACGCGGCGCGGGTGACCCTTGCCGCCGCGGATCGCGCCTGCAATGCGGTGCTGATCAAGCCCAACCAGGCCGGCACCGTCACCGAGACCCTGGCCGCGTTGCGCGCCGGGCAGGCGGCGGGATTCGGCACCATCGTGTCGGCGCGCTCGGGCGAGACCGAGGACGTTTCGATCGTCCATCTCGCCGTCGGCTGGAACGCCGGCCAGCTCAAGGTCGGCTCGTTCGCGCGCGGCGAGCGGATGGCCAAGTGGAACGAAGCGCTGCGGATCGAGGCAGCGCTGGGCGCGGATGCGCGCTACGCCGGTGCCGCGGCGCTGGCGCGCACGAAACCCCTGCGTGGCGGCAAACCCGTTACCGAAGGATGACCATGCTCGACGAGTCCGCCACACCGAGTGCGATCGTCCGCTATCTCGACCAGTACGTGATCGGGCAGGACGTCGCGAAAAGAATCGTCGCCGTCGCGGTCTACACCCACTACCGCAAGATCGCGCGCGCCAGGCACGAGGGCGTGCCGGTCGCCAAGAGCAACCTGCTGCTGATCGGGCCGTCCGGCACCGGCAAGACGCTGCTCTGCGAGACGCTCTCGCACGCGCTGACCCTGCCGTTCGTGACCGCCGAGGCGACGTCGCTGGCGCAGACGCGCTACGTCAACGAGGAGATCGAAGCGGTGCTGCAGCGGCTGGTCGACAAGGCCGGCGGCGACATCGACCGCGCGCAGCGCGGCATCGTCTTCATCGACGAGATCGACAAGCTCAAGGCCGCCGACGGGCAGCCGCGCGGGGGCTCGGGCGAGAGCGTGCAGCACGCGCTGCTCAAGATCATGGAAGGCTCGCAGGTCAAGCTTGCCGGCGGGACCTACATCGACACCACCGACATCCTGTTCGTCTGCGGCGGCGCGTTCGTCGGACTGGACGAAATCATCGCGTCGCAGACGCACGGCTACGGATTCATCGCCACTTCGTCCGGCGACAACCAGAAGATCCTCGACCGCCTGAACACCCGCGTGAAGCCCACCGATCTCTTCACCTACGGGCTGATCCCGGAGTTCACCGGGCGGCTGCCGATCATGGCGCGCTTCTCCGAGCTGTCGCGCGACATGCTGGTGCGCATCCTCACCGAGCCGAAGAATTCCATCCACCGGCAGTTTCTCGAGATCTTCGGCAATGAGGGCGTCGAGCTGAAAGTCGCCGCGCGCGTGTTCGAGCAGATCGCTGAGCTCGCCATCGAGTACAAGACCGGCGCGCGCAGCCTGCGCGGCATCTTCGAGGAGCTCCTGACGCCGATCATGTACGTCGTTCCCGACGATCCGTCGATTCGCGAGGTGCAGGTCGCCTCGCTCTTCACCGATCCCGTGTTCGTGCGCGCGCCGGATGGCGGACGTGCGGCAACGGTGTCGCCTTTGTAGGAGGGCCTTCAGGCCCGAACCCGTTCGCGGCTGAAGCCGCTCCTACAACAAGACGCGTTGACGCCGGTGCTCAGCCATCGAGCAGCACCCGTGCCAGTTCGGCGAACCCCGCGCCACCTTCGCCGATGGTGACGTAGCAGGGCAGCGTCGCGATCCGGTCGGCGAACGCACGGACGTTGGCGACGCCGACCGAGTGCGGGAAGTAAGCGAACAGCGGCGCATCGTTGGGCGAGTCGCCGACGAAGATCCAGCGTTCGCGCTCGGCGTCGAGATCGGTGGCAAAGGCTTCGGCCAGCAGCGTTCGCGTCATCCCCAGCTTGTCGTAGGCGCCGAACCAGCCGTTGACGTGGATCGAGCTCACCTTCGCCGTCATGCCCTCGGCTTGCATCAGCGCGACGATGCGGTCGACGGCGGCGCGCGGCAGCGGCGGCACGTCTTCGCAGAAGTCGATGGCGAGATCGGCTTCCCGATACAGCTGGTCGGAAGCGAGCGCGCTGCCCGGCACCGCGGCGATGATCTTCCCGGCGATGGCAGACAACCGCGCCCGGTTGGCCCGTCGCGTCGCATCATCGGCGAGAAAGCGCTTGACCAGGCGGCGCGACGGAGCGTCGTAGCGCATGTAGAACGCGCCGTTCTCGCCGACCACCGCATCGACCGGCCACATGCGCGCGATGTGGTCGCACCAGCCCGCGGGCCGGCCGGTGATCGGAATGACGAGCTTGCCGGCTTCGCGCAATCGCTCCAGCGCGGCGTAGGCCACGGCGGTCAACCGACCGTGCGTCGACAGCGTGTCGTCGATGTCGGTGCAGACGCCTCGTATCGCCCCCCTCACGGCGAGCGGCATGTCGCGCAACGGCCGCATCGACCGGTCCACTTATTGATCCGGTACAGTGATGTATGAAGTCCCGTACTCGCTGGGCCAGTCGGAGCCCTTCGACTGGCTCAGGGCGAACGGTTCAATCATATTCATGCCGAATCAATAGCGCTTGGCAAGCCCCTTGGCGACGTAGGCCGCGACCCGGGCCTGGTCAGCGTCGGCCATACCCAGCCCGCACTTGGTCCGTCGCCAAAGGACATCGTCAGCAGTAAGCGCCCACTCTTCGCGGATCAGATAGTCGATCTCGGCGGCGGTGAGGCCGTTGCCGAAGTCCTCGCCGAGGTCGGGGAGCGTCTTGGCTGCACCCAGTACCTTGGGCGCCAGCGACCCGTGCCGGCGCGCGACGCCGCGCACCAGATCGGCCGGCAGACCGGGGTATCGACGCTGCATCTCGGCGACCCAGGCGACGATGCCACCGGCGGGCAGATCGCCGCCAGGCAAGGTCTCGCCCTCGGTCCACGCCGGCTTCATCGCCGGGAAGAAGGGTGCGAGATCGCGCAGCGCGTGCTCGGCCAGCTTGCGATAGGTGGTGAGCTTGCCGCCGAAGATCGACAGCACCGGAGCGCTGCCCGGGGTCTCGCCCGTATCGAGCTTGAACACGTAGTCGCGGGTGATCGCGGACGGGTCCGACGCGCCGTCGTCGTAGAGCGGGCGCACACCGCTGAACGTCGAGACCACATCGGCGCGGGAGAGCGGCTTCTCGAGATAGGTGTTGGCAAGCTTCAAGAGGTAGTCGATCTCCTGTTCCGAGATCTCGGGCTTCTCGAAATTCTCGGCCGGCGCATCGGTGGTCCCGATCAGCGAATACTTGTCCTGATACGGAATGACGAAGACGATCCGCTTGTCGGCGTTCTGCAGCAGGTAGGCGTGATCCTCGGCGTGCACCCGCGGCACGATGATGTGGCTGCCCTTGACGTGGCGAACGTTTTCCTTCGCCGATTTGGTCCCGACTTCCTCGCGGACGACCTTGACCCACGGCCCGGTCACGTTGACCAGCGCCTTGGCGAGCACCTCCGTCTTGCCCCCGTCTGCCGTGGCCAGCGTCGCGCGCCAGCGATCGCCCTCGCGCTTCGCCGTGACGAAGCGGGTACGGGTGCGCACCTCGGCACCGTGCGCGCGTGCGCTCATCGCGACGGCGACGCTGAGTCGCGCGTCGTCGACGCGGGCGTCGGCGTAGACGAAGCCCTTGCGGAAGCCCGGCTTCAGGCCCGCGCCCCACTTGCTGTGCGCGAGATCGACGCCGAAGGATGCCGGCAGCGTCACCCGTGGCGACAGGTGGTCGTACATCATCAGGCCGGCGCGGATCATCCACGCCGGGCGCAGGTGCGGTTCGTGCGCGAGCACGAACAGCAGCGGCTGCACGAGATGCGGCGCCTGCCGCAGGCAGATTTCGCGCTCGGCCAGCGACTCGCGCACCAGGCGAAACTCGTAGTATTCGAGATAGCGCAGGCCGCCGTGGATCAGCTTGGTGCTCCACTGCGAGGTCGCCGAGGCGATGTCGTCCATGTCGACCAGCAACACCTTGAGGCCGCGCCCGGCGGCGTCGCGGGCGATGCCCGCGCCATTGATGCCGGCGCCGATGACAAGTAGATCGTAGGGGCTTGCGGAAGCGTTGGACATGGTCGAAGGATGGCGCAGCAGAAGCTGCGCAGAAGGTACACTCGGAATATTCGCAGCCATTTTATTCTACTCTCATGCCCGCGCAGGATTCCGCACGCACGCCGCTTCCCGACTCGATGTGGGCACGCACCGCGGCACCTGCGATGCCCTCGCCGCCGCTCATCGGCGACCATGATGCCGACGTGGCGATCGTCGGTGCCGGGTACTGGGGATTGTCGGCGGCGCTGCACGCGGCGGAGCGCGGCGCGCGCGTCGTTGTGCTCGAAGCCGCCGAGCCGGGCTGGGGTGCGTCGGGAAGGCACAGTGGACACGTGATCCCCGCGCTGTCCAAGCTCGACCCCGACGATCTGCTCGCGCGCCTGGGTCCCGACACCGGCCGCCGCTTCATCGAACTGGTGCGCGATTGCGCGGCGCTCACCTTCGAGGTGATCCGCCGCCACGACATCGACTGCGATGCGGTGTCCCGTGGCTGGCTCAACCCGGCGCATCGCCCCTCGCGTGTGGCGGTGCTGCAGCGCCGCTTCGAGCAATGGCGACGCTTTGGCGCCAGGGTCGAGTTGCTCGACCGCGATGCCACGGCGGCGGTGCTGGGAACGTCGATCTATCACGGCGCGCTGCTCGCAGCCACGGGGGGCCATCTGCAGCCGCTGTCCTTTGCCCGCGGGCTCGCGCGGGCCGTGGCCAAGCTCGGCGGCACCGTTCATGGCGATTCGCCGGTCATCGGCATCGCGCGCGACGGCGCGCGCTGGCGCGTGTCCACGAGTCGCGGCAATGTGTTCGCGCCGGCCGTGATCATCACCACCAACGCCTACGGAACGATGTTCGCCAAGTCGCCATGGCCGGGACTCGCGCAGACCGTGATGCCGGTCACCAACTGGCAGATGGCGACCTTTCCGGTGCCGCCCGCCTTGCGCGCGGCGATCCTGCCGCAAGACTGCGCGATGTCCGACACGCGCGGCGACCTGCGCTTCTACCGTTTCGATCGCGACGGCCGGCTGGTCAGCGGCGCGACCCTCGTTTCGCTGGCCCATGCCCGGCCGCGCCTCGAAGCGATGGTCGGTGCGCGGATGAAGGAGACCTTCCCGGCGCTGGCCGATTGGGGGGGCTTTGGTTTCGAGGCCGTGTGGAGCGGCGAACTCGCGATGACGCCCGGTTTCATGCCGCGTTACTACGCCCCGGCGCCGGGCATCCATGCGGCCGCGGGCTGCAACGGCCGCGGCGTCGGGCTGGGCATTGCGCTCGGCCGCATGCTCGCCGAGGCGGCATTGGGTGAACCGGTCGAACGCCTGGCGCTGCCGGTTTCGCGGGTCCTGCCGATTCCGCTGCATGGCCTGATCCGGCCCGTCGCGCGCAGCGCGATGCTCTACTACCGGCACCTCGACACCCGCGATTGACGGTGCATCCGGCGGCTCGGCCTATCGATATGTCGAGCGGTTCGTGGTTGCGCGCGCCCGCGACGACGTAGAATCGCCGTTTTCCTCTGCGCCGGAGCCGACGATGGACACTCCCACCCCCCGCGAAGCCCAGTTGCTCGAGCAGCTGCGCGCCGCGTTCAAGAGCCGGGCGCTCGTCTATCACGCGGTTTACGACGAGATGCGGCGCGAGTTCGGCGCCGAGAAGGCGCAGGCGGTGCTGAAGCGCGCGATCTACCGCCGCGGCGAAGCGATCTCCGGGAAATTTTCCCGGCACGCCCCCGCCGACCTCGCCGGCCTCAAGACGACTTTTCTCGAATTCATACCGCAGGGCAAGGCCTTGTTCGCACCCGAAGTGCTGCGCTGTGACAGCGACGAGCTCGAGATCCAGTTCCACCGCTGCCCGCTGAAGGAAGCGTGGGAAGAAGCCGGGTTGCCCGAGGAAGAACGAACCACGATGTGCGCGCTGGCCGGCATCGTCGACTACGGCACTTTCGAGGCCGCCGGCTTTGCCATCGAGTCCGAGACCTGGCAGCCGGGCCGTTCCGGGTGTTGCCGACTGCACATCCGCCCGGGGCCGAAGCCCTGACCACCTGTGCGTGAGTCGCGCCACGCCACCACCCACGTTTTCGCAAGCCCCACCACCACGGAGATACCGATGACCCGCACCCTTGCCCGTTGGCTCACCCTCGCCGTCGGCATCCTGGCCGCCGCCCCGGTCCTCGCCCAGGATCTCTATCTTGGCTATCAGGCGCCGCTGACCGGAACGCAATCGCAGTACGGCGAAGTGTTCCGCAACGCCGCCACGATGCAGCTCGAGCGCTTCAACGCGAACGGCGGCGTGGCCGGCCGCAAGGTGCAGATCCTGTGGGAAGACTCGAAGAGCGATCCCAAGGAAGCGGTGGCGATCGGCCGCAAGTTCGTCGACGACAAGCGGGTGCTCGGCGTGCTCGGCGATTTCGCCAGCGGCCCGTCGATGGCGGTGGCCGAGGTCTATGCGAAGGAAGGCGTCGCGCAGCTGTCGCAGACCGCGTCGCATCCGGACTTCGTGAAGATCAGCCCATGGCAATTCCGCAACATCACGACGCAGGCGCAGGAGGGCCCGTACAACGCGGCGTGGCTGAAGGAGGCCGGCGTCAAGAACGTGGCGGTGATCGCGCTGCAGAACGACTGGGGCATCTCGGCCGCCGAGAACTTCGTCAAGTCCTTCGAGGGCATCGGCGGCAAGACCAGCGTCGAATACTTCAACCCCGGCTCGCGCGACTTCCGCTCCATCCTGACCAAGGTCAGCCGCAGCAACCCCGACGCGATCTACCTCGCCATGTTCTACGAGGAAGGCGCATTGCTGCTGCAGCAGGCGAAGCAGCTGGCGGTGAAGTCGCAGATGTTCTCGACCTCGGCGCTGTACGCACCCAAGCTGCTCGAACTGGGCGGCGATGCCATCAACGGGCTGCGGCTGTCGACCACCTTCGTCCCGGACAACCCGGCGCCCCAGGTCAAGGCCTTTGTCGACGAGTACAAGCGCCGGTTCGGCCAGGAGCCCAATCAGTTCGCCGCGCAGGCCTTCGACGCCGTCGGCATCATGCTCGAGGCGCTGAAGCGCGCGGGTCCGGCAGCGACGCGAGCGCAGTTGCGCGACCAGCTCGCCGCGACCACCAACTACCCGGGCGTCACCGGAGCGACCACCTTCGATCCCAAGACCCGCGAGCCGTCGAAGTCGCTCGCGCGCATGGAGGTCAAGGGCGGCAAGTTCGTCGTCCTCTGACCGCGCGCTGAAGGCCCGTCACGCGGCGGGCTCTTGGAGCCGGGAACACCACTGTGTTCGATATCCACCTCGCCCAGCAGGTCGTCAACGGACTGTCGATCGGCTTGGTCTATGCGCTGATCGCCATCGGCTTCACGCTGATCTTCGGCGTCCTCAACGTGGTCAATTTCGCCCACGGCGAGGTGTACACGATCGGCGCTTTCGGAGGATTGTTCCTCATCACCGCGTTCGCGCCGCCACTGGTCGCGGTGCTGCTGGGTGTCATGGTCATCGGCGCGCTGACGGGCTTCGGCCTCGAGCGCCTCGCATTCAAGCCCTTCCGCCGCTTCCGCGACGAAGCCTCGCAGAAATCGCGCGCCATGCGCGAGGCGACGCTGCTGTCCTCGCTGGCGCTGTCGATCGTCGCCCGCGAGGCGCTGGACCTCGCTTTCGGCGGCGAGATGCAGGCGATCCCGCAGCACTACCTGCTGCAGCGCCCGCTCGAGTGGGGCGGCATCACGGTGACCGACGGCAACGTGATCATCTTCGTCGCCTCGGCGCTGATGCTCGCCGGCCTGCAGTTCATGCTCTACCGCACGCGGATCGGCCTGTCCATCCGCGCCGTGTCGAACAACCTGCTGGGGGCGCAGTTCGTGGGCATCGACACCGAGCGCGCGATCATCGCCACCTTCATCGTCGGATCGATGCTGGGGGCCGCAGCCGGCATCATGGTGGGGCTCTACGACGGGTCGATCTTCCCGCACATGGGCTTCGCGCCGGCGGTCAAGGCCTTCGTCGCGATGGTGATGGGCGGACTCTCGTCGATCCCCGGCGCGGTGGTCTGCGCGCTGATCCTCGGCGTCTCCGAGTCGGTGGCCACCGAATTCCTGTCGGCGGGCTGGAAGGACATGATCGCCTACGGATTCCTGATCGTCACGCTGGTGTTTTTTCCCCGCGGCATCTTCGGCTACAGCCGCGACCGCGTATGAGCCCGACGGGCCGCCCCGAGGGCGAACACCGGAGTGCGCAGCACGAAGGTAGTCCAGTGAGCCCGACGGGCCGCCCCGAGGGCGAACACCGGAGTGCGCAGCACGAAGGTAGTCCAGTGAACCGCAGCGGGTCGATGGCGCAGCGCAGCTTCGCCGGCTGGCCGTATCGGGTCGGTGCCGGCGTCGCGCTGGCGCTGGTTGTGGTCCTTCTCCTCGCCTCCGGCAGCGGCTACGCGATCCAGATCGCGATCACCACCTTGCTGTTCGTGATCCTCGCCGCCAGCTTGAATTTCGTCACCGGCACCGCCGGCCTGATGACGCTCGGGCACGCAGCGTTTTTCGGCATCGGCGCCTACGCGGCGGCGCTGCTGTCGACCAAGCTCGGCTGGCCGGTGATCGCGACCTTGCCCGCGGCCGGCGCCGTCGCCTGCGCGCTGGGCGTGCTGGTCGCGCTGCCGACCATGCGGCTGACCAGCATCTACTTCGCGGTGGCCACCCTCGGCATCGGCGAGATGATCGTCGTCGCCATGAGCAACTGGGTCGGCTTCACGCGGGGGCCGATGGGCATCCGCGGCATTCCCGCGATTTCCATCGCGGGTCACGAAGGCCTGGTGGTCAACCTGCTGGTCACCCTCGCCGTCACGCTCGTCCTGCTGTGGGCGCTGTCGCGGCTCACCCATTCGTACTACGGCAACGCGCTGCGCGCGCTGCGCGAAGACGATGCCTGCGCCGAAGCCATGGGCGTGGCGACGGTGCGGCTCAAGATCGAAGCCTTCGCGCTGGCATCGTTCTGCGCCGGCATCGCCGGCGCGCTGCACGCGCATACGTCGGGCTACATCAGTCCGGACAGCTTTCGCTTCAGCGAATCGATCCTGATCCTGTCGATGGCGGTGATCGGCGGCCTCGGCAGCGTGCCCGGCGCAGCGCTGGGCGCGACCATCCTCATCGTGCTGCCTGAATTGCTGCGCGGCGTCGGCAATTTGCGCATGATTGCCGTCGGCCTGGTGCTGTTCGTCTGCATCCTGTTCCTGCCCAAGGGCCTGCTGGGCGAAGTGCCCGCGCTGGAGTTTTTCCGCCGCCGGCTGCGCGGCACGCGCGCGGGCTGGTAGGCGATGGCCAAGACTCTTCTGGCGCTCGATCAGGTCACCCGTCGCTTCGGCGGCCTCGTTGCCGTCGACGCGGTGTCGGCCGACGTGCAGGCGGGCGAACTGGTCGGCCTGATCGGTCCCAACGGCGCCGGCAAGACCACGCTCTTCAACCTCATCTCCGGGGTGACGCCGGTGTCGGCGGGATCGATCGCCTTCGAGGGCACGACCATCACCGGCCGCAAGCCCTTCGAGATCGCGCGCCTGGGCATCGGGCGGACGTTTCAGAACCTGCGCATCTTTCCGAACATGACGGTGTTCGACAACGTGTCGATCGGCGCCATCGGCAAACGCCCTGGCCGTTGGCTCGACGCGCTTGCCGGCGGCGAGCAGGAGCGCGCTGCCATCACCGCCGCGACGGCCGAAGCCCTGCGGCGCGTGCACCTCGACGCCCAGGGCAGCGAACTGGCGGCGAATCTGTCCTACGGGCGGCGCAAATACCTGGAAATCGCGCGTGCGCTCGCCGGCAAGCCGAAGCTCCTCATCCTCGACGAGCCCGCCGCCGGACTCAATGACAACGAGACCGCCGAGCTCGCGGCCTTCATCGGCGAGCTCAACGCCGAGGGCCTGACCATCGTCCTGGTCGAGCACGACATGGCGCTGGTGATGAAGATCTGCCGCCGCATCCTGGTGCTGGCCTCGGGGCGCAAGATCGCCGACGGCACGCCCGGCGTCGTGCAGGCCGACCCCGCCGTGCTCGACGCCTATCTCGGCGTGGAAGACGACGCATGACGGCCGAGGCAGCTCCGCTGCTGAAGGTTGACGCGGTCGTCGTGAGCATGGGACTGCAGCAGATCCTGTCCGGCGTCTCGCTGGTGGTACCGGAACGCGGGGTGGTGACCGTGCTCGGCGCCAATGGCGTCGGCAAGACGACGCTGATGCGCGCGATCTCCGGCGTCTATCGCGTGACCTCGGGAACGATCCGCTTCGCCGGCGCCGACATCACCAACCGTCCCTCGCACCGCATCGTTGCGGCAGGTCTGGCGCAGGCGCCGGAAGGGCGGCAGGTGTTCAACAACATGACGGTGCGCGAAAACCTGATCCTCGGCGCTGGGGCGCTGAACGGCACGGCGCTCGACGCGCGCCTGGACGAAGTTCTCGGCCGCTTTCCGCTGCTCCGCGAGCGCTACCGTCAGGCCGCAGGTTCGCTGTCCGGCGGCGAGCAGCAGATGCTGACCATCGGCCGCGCGCTGATGAGCGCGCCGCGTCTCCTGCTCCTGGACGAGCCCTCGCTGGGCCTCGCGCCAAAGATCGTGCGGCAGATTTTCGATCTGATCACCGAGATTCGCGCCACCGGCACCGCCATCCTGCTGGTCGAACAGAACGTCAAGGCCGCGCTCAAGGTCGCCGATCACGGCTACGTGATGGAAGGCGGGCGGGTCGCGCTGGAAGGCCCCGCCGAAGCGCTGCGCGCCGATGAACGCATCCGCGCCACCTACCTCGGCCGCGACTGAAGTCTGCTCATCCCCGCTTGTTCATCCCCTTGTCCCGGAGGCTTGCCCATGACCAGCATCCTCGAACGCCGGCGCATCGAAGCCGAATTCGCCAGGACCCTGCTCGCCACCATGGAGCGCCACATGACCCGCGACGCAGCACTCGCGATTCTGCGCGAGGCGGTGGTGCGGATGGCCCGCGATACCGGCGCCGCGATGGCGCAGGAGCAGGGCGGTGCGCCCGACCTGGCCGACTTCGCCGCGCTGCTGCCGCGGTGGCAAGCCGACGATGCGCTGGCGATCGACTTCCTGCAGGCCACACCGACGCGGCTCGACTTCAACGTGACCCGCTGCCGCTACGCCGAGATGTACCGCGAGCTCGGCATTCCCGAACTCGGCGCGGTGCTCTCCTGCAATCGCGACGGCGAGTTCTGCCGCGGTTACAACCCGGCGATCGGCTTCGCGCGCTCGCAGACCATCATGCAGGGCGCGCCGCACTGCGATTTTCGCTACACGCTCGACGGCGAACCCGCCGACAACGCCGACTGATCGGCTTTCCCGAAAGCCCCCGATGCAACTCTGCCCCGAAGTTCTGCGCCTCGTCCCCGAGATGAAGGGTTGGCGCCACCACCTGCACGCGCATCCCGAAACCGCCTTCGAGGAAACGGCGACCGGCGCCTTCGTTGCCGAACGCCTGCGCGCGCTGGGACTCGAGGTGCACACCGGGCTGGCCAGGACCGGCGTCGTCGGCGTGCTGCGCGCCGGCAGCGGCAGCCGGGCGATCGGCCTGCGCGCCGATCTCGATGCGCTGCACATCCACGAGCGCAGCAACGCCCCCTACGCCTCGCGTCACGACGGGCGCATGCACGCCTGCGGCCACGACGGGCACACGTCGATGCTGCTCGGCGCCGCGGCTGCGCTGGCGCGCAAGAAGAGCTTCGACGGCACCGTGGTGTTCATCTTCCAGCCCGCCGAGGAAAACGAGGGGGGTGGCCGGGTGATGGTCGAGGAGGGACTCTTCGACCGCTTTCCCGTGCAGGCGGTCTACGGCATGCACAACTGGCCGAAGCTGCCGGTAGGCACCATCGCCACCCGCGCCGGTCCGCTGATGGGCGCCTACGACATCTTCGAGATCGTGGCCACCGGCAAGGGCGCGCACGCCGCGATGCCCTACCAGGGCAAGGATCCGATGCTGTTCGTCGCCCACGCCATCAATGCGCTGCAGACCATCGTCGCGCGCAACCTCCACCCGCTCGATGCCGGCGTGGTCAGCGTCACGCAGGTGCATGGCGGTGACACCTGGAACGTCATCCCCGAGGAAGTCGTTCTGCGCGGCACCGTGCGCTCGTTCAAGCCCGAAGTCCAGGACCTGATCGAGCAGCGGCTGCGCACCATCGTCGCCGGGGCCGCGGCGATGTTCGAGATGCGCGCGACCGTCCGTTACGAACGCCGCTATCCATCCACCATCAACTCGGCCACCGAGGTCGGGCACGCGCTGGCCGCGGCCAACGCCGTGGTCGGAGCGCAGGGCGTGATCGCCGATCCCGTGCCCGAGATGGGCAGCGAGGATTTCGCGTTCATGCTGCAGGCGAAGCCCGGCTGTTACGTGTGGCTGGGGTCGGGAACCGGCGACGCCACGCCCGGCCTGCACAATCCGGCCTACGATTTCAACGATGACGTGCTGGCGATCGGCGCCAGCTACTGGGTGAAGCTCGCCGAGCAACAGCTGCCGCTCGCATGACGGCGCGCCTGCGACGGCCGCCGTCAACCGGCGGCGAGCAGCGCGCGCGTGTGGCGCGCGATCATCAGCTCTTCGTTGGTGGGAATCACCCACGCGCGGGTGCGGCTGCCATCCTTCGTCAGACGCGGTCCGTCGGCCGCGTTGGCGACAGGGTCGAGTTCGACGCCAAGCCAGGCCGCCGCGCGCAGGATGCGCTCGCGCACCGGCGCGGCGTGTTCGCCGATGCCGCCGGTGAACACCAGCGCGTCGAGGCCGCCCAATGCCGCCGCCAGCGACCCGAGTTCGCAGGTGACGCGATAGCAGAAGAGTTCCACCGCAAAGGCGGCGCGAGGATCGTCGCTGGCCAGCAGCGTGCGCATGTCGGACGAGACGCCCGAAACGCCGAGGAGCCCCGACTCCTTGTAGAGGAGCTTCTCGATCGCGCGGGCGTCCATCTTGAGTTCGTCCATCAGGTAGAGCACCACGCCTGGATCGAGCGCACCGGTGCGGGTGCCCATCGGCAGGCCGTCGACGGCGGTGAATCCCATCGTCGTCGTGACGCTGCGTCCCGCGGCCATCGCGCACATGCTGGCACCGTTGCCCAGGTGGGCCACGACGACCCGGCCGCGCGCGGCGGCGGCGTCGAATTGCGGCAGCGTCGCCGCGACGTACTCGTAGGAGAGCCCGTGAAAGCCGTAGCGCCGCACCCCGCGGTCGGTGATCGCCGGGGGCAGCGCGAAGGCCTGCGCCACCGTCGGCGCCGTGCGGTGAAACGACGTGTCGAAGCAGGCGACCTGCGGCAGATTGGGCACGCGGGCCCGCAGCGCGCGGATTGCCGCGAGATTGTGCGGCTGATGCAGCGGGGCAAGCGGGATGAATTTCTCGAGGCGGGCCAGCACTTGTCCGTCGATGCGCACCGGGTGCTCATACTCGAGTCCGCCGTGCACCACCCGATGGCCCACCGCAAGCAGTCGATGCTGCGCCAGCTTGTCGTACAGGAAATCCAGCAGGTAGCGGATCGCGCCGTCGTGGTTCTGCGGCTCCGCATCGCTCCATTCGCGGGTGACCGTGGTCGCCCCGACCGCGTCCTTGGCGACGAACTTGGTCGACGTGTACAGGCCCTCGATCTGGCCGCGCAGGGTCAGGACCGGCGCGTCGGCCGCGATTTCGAACACCGAGAACTTGATCGACGACGAACCGGCGTTCAGTACGACGATGGCATCTTCCATGATCGCGGCAGGTCAGGGCTTGGTGGCGAGCAGGCGATTGCGACGATCGTGCGCGACCAGCTTCAGCACCGCGGTCGAGGCAAGTCGCGATCGAATGCCATCGGCGCGCGACGTGAGCACGATCGGCGCGCGCGTGCCCAGCACGATTCCCGCGGCATCGGCACCGGCGAGGTATTGCAGCTGCTTGGCAACCATGTTGCCGGACTCGAGGTCGGGCACCAGCAGAATGTCGGCCACGCCCGCGACCGCGGAGATGATCTTCTTCGTGCGCGCGGCCTCGACCGAGATCGCGTTGTCGAAGGCGAGCGGCCCGTCGATGATGCCCCCGATGATCTGGCCGCGATCGGCCATCTTGCACAGCGCCGCGGCGTCGAGGGTGCTGGGAATCTTCGGGTTCACGGTTTCGACGGCGGAAAGCACCGCGACCTTCGGCTTGGCGATGCCCAGGATGTGCGCGAGTTCGATTGCGTTCTGGCAGATGTCGACCTTGGTAGCGAGGTCGGGCTCGATGTTGATCGCCGCGTCGGTGACCATCAGCAGCCGCGGATAAGTCGGCACGTCGAGGACGAACACGTGCGACATGCGGCGTGCCGTGCGCAGGCCGGTCGTCGTCGGCACGACAGCCGCCATCAGCTCGTCGGTATGCAGGCTGCCTTTCATCAAGCCCTCGGCGTGCCCGGCGCGCACCATCTCGACGGCCTTGAAGGCCGCTGCATGGCTGTGTTCGACGTTCACCAGCTGAAAGCCGGTGATGTCGATGCCATCGGCGTTGGCGACGGCGCGGATTTTTGCTTCCGGACCGATGAGCAGCGGGATGATGAGGTTGGCCCGCGCGGCCTCGATTGCGCCACCCAGCGATGCGGAATCGCAGGGGTGCACGACCGCGCAGATGACCGCGGGCAGCGCGTCGCAGCGTTGCATCAGCTTGCCGAAGCCATCGTTGCGGCGCTGGATCAACTCCGGCATCGCGAGGTTGCTGTGGGAGATCCGCTGCGTGGGAGCGGCGACCGTTATCACACCATCCACCAGCACCTCGCCGTGCTGGTTCGTGCACCGGCAACCGAACTCGATCCGATGGCCCTGGACATGCTTGACCCGGGCGGTCACGGTCGCGGTCAACGTGTCGCCGACATAGCAGTCGCCGCTGTAGTGCAGCTGGGTGCCCACGATGGCGCTGCCAGGGCCCGGCAACTGTCGGTTGAGCAGGCCAGCGACCATCGCAACGGCAGCAGCAGCCTGCGCCGAGGGGCGGTCGGTCGGGTCGTTCTTGTCGAGGTAGAAACCCTCGACGTCCCCGGCGGCGAGCGCCAGCGCCTGGATGTCGCTGCTGGTGAGCGTGCGTGACGCGGTCTCCGATTGGTCGACCGCGATCTCGTCAAAGGTGTGGTTCTTAAAGTCCCGCATGGGTGGCCTCTGGTCGCGGACGCACAAGGAACAACGCCCGAATTGCTGCGCCGCAACATCATACCCCATCCATCGGGGGCCCACGAACAGGAAGGGGCAGCCTGCGCCGCCCCCCGGGATTCATTCGCTGCGACCGGCGAAGGGGCTCAACTCCGGTTGCGAACCCGCCGGATGGCGTCGAGTTGCGCCAACGCCGTCGAAAGCTGCGCCTCGGCCACGGCGATCTCTTCGTCCGACACCTTGTTTTGCATCGCTTCTTCAGCCGCGGCTTTCGCCGCCTGCGCCGCGACCTCGTCGAGATCCTTGGCGCGTATGGCGGTGTCGGCCAGCACCGTGACGTGCCCCGGCTGGACCTCGAGAAACCCGCCTTGCACGAAGATGAACTCTTCGCCCTCCACATCGGGCAGCTTCATGCGCACGGCGCCCGGCCTGATCTCGGTCAGCAGCGGCGTGTGGCCGGGAAGGATGCCCAGCTCGCCGACGACACCGGGCAGCACGACGAATTCCACGGGCCCCGAGAAGATGAGCTCCTCGGCGCTGACGACGTCGA
Source organism: uncultured beta proteobacterium (assembly GCA_963709525.1). Taxonomy (GTDB): domain Bacteria; phylum Pseudomonadota; class Gammaproteobacteria; order Burkholderiales; family Casimicrobiaceae; genus CAIWHR01. The sequence continues at coordinate 328,766 of CAVPXB010000015.1, read as the reverse complement.
CCTGAATGGTATTGGCCATGAATTCTCCGCTGGTTCGTGGTGAGGTGTCCGCGAGGGACCGCCATCACGCCCTATTGCAGCGTCTTTGCCTTCTCGAACGCTTCCTCGATCGTGCCGACCATGTAGAAGGCCTGTTCGGGGAGATGATCGCATTCGCCGTTGACGATCATGTTGAAGCCCTTGATCGTGTCCTTCAGCGACACGAACTTGCCCGGCGAGCCGGTGAACACTTCGGCCACGAAAAATGGCTGCGACAGGAAGCGCTGGACTTTCCGCGCCCGGACGACGACCAGCTTGTCTTCCGGCGACAGCTCGTCCATGCCCAGGATGGCGATGATGTCGCGCAGCTCCTTGTAGCGCTGCAGCGTCTGCTGGACGCGGCGCGTGCAGTTGTAGTGCTCCTCGCCGATGACGTGCGGGTCGACCTGACGCGAGGTCGAGTCGAGCGGGTCCACCGACGGATAGATCCCCAGAGAGGCGATGTCGCGCGACAGCACCACGGTGGCGTCGAGGTGGCCGAAGGTCGTCGCGGGCGACGGGTCGGTCAGGTCGTCCGCCGGCACGTACACCGCCTGGATCGAGGTGATCGAGCCGGTCTTGGTCGACGTGATCCGCTCCTGCAGCCGGCCCATTTCCTCGGCCAGCGTCGGCTGATAGCCGACCGCCGACGGCATCCGCCCCAGCAGCGCCGAAACTTCGGTGCCGGCCAGCGTGAAGCGATAGATGTTGTCGATGAACAGCAGGACGTCGCGGCCGTCGTCGCGGAACGACTCGGCGATCGTGAGCCCGGTCAGCGCGACGCGCAGCCGGTTGCCCGGCGGCTCGTTCATCTGCCCGTACACCATAGCCACCTTGGACTTCGACAGGTCGTCCTTGTTGACGACGCCGGCATCGATCATCTCGTGGTAGAAGTCGTTGCCCTCGCGCGTGCGCTCGCCGACGCCCGCGAACACCGAAAGGCCCGAGTGCGCGGTGGCGATGTTGTTGATGAGCTCCATCATCGTGACGGTCTTGCCCACGCCGGCGCCGCCGAAGAGGCCCACCTTGCCGCCCTTGGCGAACGGGCAGATGAGGTCGACGACCTTGATGCCGGTCTCGAGCAATTCCTGCGACGGCGAGAGCTCCTCGAACGTCGGCGCGGTGCGGTGGATGCCCATCGTCTTCTCGGCGTCGACCGGTCCGCGCTCGTCGATCGGGCGCCCCAGCACGTCCATGATCCGGCCCAGCGTCTTGGTGCCGACCGGGACCTGGATGCCGGTGCCGGTGTTGACGACCCGCATGCCGCGGCGCAGGCCGTCGGAGCTGCCCAGCGCGATGGTGCGGACGACGCCGTCGCCCAGCTGTTGCTGCACTTCGAGCGTCAGCCCGATCTCGTCCATCTTGAGGGCGTCGTAGATCTTGGGCATGTCGGCCCGCGCGAACTCCACATCGACGACCGCGCCGATGCACTGGACGATGGTTCCCTGGCTCATGTTCGTATCCTTAGGCTCTGGTTACTGGGACAGACCACGTTTTCCGCTTCACACGGGCAAGCGCGGATCCGTCGGTCGGAAAACGTGGTCTGTCCCCTCAAACCGCCGCAGCCCCGCCGACGATTTCCGCCAATTCCTTGGTGATCGCCGCCTGCCGCGACTTGTTGTAGATGAGCTGCAGCTCGTCGATGATCGTCACCGCGTTGTCGGAAGCAGCCCGCATCGCCACCATGCGCGCGGACTGTTCCGAGGCCATGTTCTCGTTCAGCATCTGGAAGATCAGCGCTTCGACATAGCGGCGCAGCACGTCATCGAGCAGCGTCTTGGCATCGGGCTCGTAGATGTAGTCCCAGGTGCCGGGCCGCGACTTCGCCCTGCGCTCCTCGCCGGTCGACGTCGTGAAGGTTTCGGGGATCGGCGCCATCCGAATCTGCCGCGGCTCCTGCTTCATGGTGGTGACGAAGAGCGTCGAAAACACGTGCACCTCGTCGACCGTTCCCTCGACGAACTTGTCGAGCAGGACCTTGACCGGGCCGATGAGCTTCGACAGGTGCGGACGGTCGCCCAGATGGACGACGCTCGACACGACGTTGGCGCCCAGGCGGGTGAGAAAGCCCAGACCCTTGCTGCCCACGGCGACATAATCGACCTCGATGCCCTTGGCGCGCCATTCCTTGTGCTGCTGCAGGACGAGCCGCAATATGTTGGTGTTGAGGCCCCCGCACAGCCCCTTGTCGGTGGTGATGACGATCGCGCCGACGCGCTTCACGGTTTCGTGCTTGACGAGCAAGGGATGCCGGTACTCGGTGTTCGCCTTCGCCACGTCCATCGCGATCTGCAGCGCGCGCAGCACGTAGGGGCGCGACGCGCGCATCCGGTCCTGGGCCTTTTTCATCTTCGAGGCCGCGACCATCTCCATCGCCTTGGTGATCTTGCGCGTGCTCTGCACGCTCTTGATCTTGTTACGGATCTCTTTCGATCCCGCCATGACAGATCCTTGCTTTCAGTCGCCGTGGATGGGATCAGTACGCGCCGTTCTTCTTGAAGTCCTCGATCGCGGCGACGAGGGCCTTCTCGTCGTCCGCCGACAGGTCCTTGGTCTTCTCGATCGAATTCATCAGCGGCTCGTACTTGCTCTTCAGATACGCGCGCAGCGCCACCTCGAAGGGCAGCGCCTTGTCGACGTGAACATCGTCGTAATAGCCTCTGGTGACGGCGAACAGCGTCACCGCCATCTCGTTCACCTGCAGGGGCTGGTACTGTGGCTGCTTCATCAGCTCGGTGACGAGGCGGCCGCGGTCGAGCTGCTTGCGGGTCGCCTCGTCGAGGTCGGAGGCGAACTGCGCGAAGGCCGCGAGCTCGCGATACTGCGCCAGCGCAAGACGCACACCGCCGCCCAGCTTCTTGATGACCTTGGTCTGTGCGGCGCCGCCGACGCGCGACACGGAAATGCCGGCGTTGATCGCGGGCCGGATGCCGGCGTTGAAAAGGTCGGTCTCGAGGAAGATCTGGCCGTCGGTGATCGAGATCACGTTGGTGGGCACGAACGCGGTCACGTCGCCAGCCTGCGTCTCGATCACCGGCAGCGCGGTGAGCGACCCGGTCTTGCCCTTGACCGCGCCGTTGGTGAACTGCTCGACGTATTCCTCGTTGACCCGCGCGCCGCGCTCGAGCAGCCGCGAGTGCAGGTAGAACACGTCGCCGGGATAGGCTTCGCGGCCCGGCGGCCGGCGCAGCAGCAGCGAGATCTGGCGGTAGGCCCAGGCCTGCTTGGTCAGGTCGTCGTAGATGATGAGCGCGTCCTGCCCGCGGTCGCGGAAGTACTCGCCCATCGTGCAGCCGGAATAGGGCGCGATGTACTGCATCGCAGCCGACTCGGACGCCGTGGCGGCGACGACGATGGTGTAGGCCATCGCGCCGGTCTCCTCGAGCTTGCGGATCACGTTCTTGATCGAGGAGGCCTTTTGCCCGATGGCCACGTAGACGCAGATCAGGTCCTTGCCCTTCTGGTTGATGATGGTGTCGATCGCCACGGCGGTCTTGCCGGTCTGGCGGTCGCCGATGATGAGTTCGCGCTGGCCGCGGCCGATGGGCACCATCGAGTCGATCGCCTTCAAGCCGGTCTGCACCGGCTGCCCCACCGATTTGCGCGCGATCACGCCCGGCGCGACCTTTTCGATGACATCGGTCAGCTTGGCGTTGATCGGGCCCTTGCCGTCGATCGGCTGCCCGAGGGAGTCGACCACGCGGCCGATGAGCTCGGGACCGATCGGCACCGACAGGATCTTGCCGGTGCACTTGACGGTGTCGCCCTCGGTGATGTGCTCGTACTGGCCCAGAATCACCGCGCCCACGCTGTCGCGCTCGAGATTCAGCGCCAGGCCGAAGGTGTTGCCCGGGAACTCGAGCATTTCACCGGCCATCGCGTCGGACAGGCCGTGCACGCGGCAGATGCCGTCAGTGACCGAGACCACGGTCCCCTGCGTGCGCACCTCGGCATGGGTGTCGAGGTTCTGGATCTTGCTCTTGATCAGGTCGCTGATTTCGGAAGGTTGCAGCTGCATGATGGGTCCTCGCGTCGCGCCGCCGGGGAAGTCCGGCGACGTCACGGTGATTTCAGAATTTGGCCCGCAAGTCTCGCGCCATGGCATGGAGCTGCGCCTGCACGGTGCCGTCGACCACGGTGTCGCCCACCGTGATGCGCACGCCACCGATCAGCGTCGGATCCACGTTGACGGTGGCATCGATCCGGCGGCCAAACCGCTTTTCCAGCCCCCCGGTAATTTCCGCGATCTGGGCATCGCTCAACGCAAACGCGCTGTCGATCCGCGCTTTCGCCACCCCCTCCGCCTCGTCCTTGAGTTGCAGGAACTGCGCCCGGATCTGCGGCAGCAGCGCGATCCGGTCGGCCTCGACCAGCACGCGCAGGAAATTGCGCTGTTCGGCGGACAGCCCGTCGCCGCAGATCGACAGCAGCAGCGACTCCTTGCCTGCGGCCGTAAGCCCCGGATTGTCGAGCGTGGCCGCCACCTTGGCATCGGCGACCACAGCCGCGGCCAGGCGCAGCGCCTCGCTCCAGACCGGCAGCGCGTTGGCATCCCGCGCCAGCGCAAAGGCGGCCTGGGCGTAGGGGCGGGCGATGGTGATGAGTTCCGCCATGGCGCGTCCTCGTCAGAGTTCCTGCCGGACGGCGGCGATGAGGTCGGCGTGCACCTTGGCGTCGACTTCGCGCTTCAGGATCTTCGAAGCACCCGCGACGACGAGATCGCCGAGCTGATCGCGCAGCGATTCCTTCGCCCGGGCCACTTCCTGCTTGATCTCGGCCCTGGCAGCGGCGAGGATGCGCTCGGCCTCGGCCTTCGCCTCGGCCTTTGCCTGCTCGACGGTCTCGGTCTTGAGCTTCTCGCCCTGCGCGATGATCTCTGCCGAGCGATGCTTGGCCTCGGTCATCATTTCGCCGATCTTCAGTTCCGCCTTGGCGAGGCTCTGGCGCCCGGCGTCGCTGGCGGCCAGGCCGTCGGCGATCTGTTTCTGCCGCGCTTCGATGGCGCCCATCAGCGGCGGCCAGACGAAACGGTAGGTGAACCAGATGAACGCCGCGAAGGCCAGCGCCTGCGCGAACAGGGTCAGATTGATGTTCATGGCTGCCCCCTGGCAGTTGTCGGTTGCGCGGGAGCCGCGTTAACGAATGACGGCGAGCAGCGGGTTGGCGAACGCGAACAGCATCGCGAGGCCGACGCCGATGATGAACGACGCGTCGATCAGACCCAGGAGCAGGAACACCTTGCCTTGAAGCTGGGGCATGAGTTCGGGCTGACGGGCGGCGCTCTCCAGGAACTTCGAGCACATGAGGCCGATGCCCAGACAGGCGCCGAGCGCGCCCAGTCCGATGATGAGGCCGATGCCGACGCTGGTGTAGGCCTGGATCATTGCCAGCAGTTGCAATTTTTCCATGTTGCTTTTCCTTTTCAGTAACGGGAGTGGGACTCGGGTGACGGGGGTGAAGCGGAAAACGGTCAGTGCTGCTCTTCGGCCATCGACATGTACACGGCGGTAAGCATCATGAAAATGAAAGCCTGCAGCGGCACGATCAGCAGGTGGAAGATCGCCCAGCCAAGATGCAGCACGCCGCCGAACAGCGTGCCGGCGAGGCCGGTCGCCGCCCACATGCCGAGCAGCAGGAAGATGACCTCGCCGGCGTAGATGTTGCCGTACAGCCGCAGCGAGTGCGACAGCGGCTTCGACACCAGCTCGACGATGTTCATCGCCAGGTTGATCGGCCACAGCAGCGGGTTCTTGCCGAACGGCGAAGTGACGAGTTCGTGGATCCAGCCGCCGAGGCCCTTGGCCCGGATGCTGAAGAAGATCATCAGGCCGAACACCGACAGCGCCAGCGCGAACGTGGTGTTGATGTCGGCGGTCGGAACCACGCGCCAGTGATCGGCGAAACAGATGCGTGAACTTCGCGGTGATATCGACCGGCAGGAAATCCATCGCGTTCATCATCACCACGAACACGAATACGGTCAGCGCGAGCGGGCCGACGAGCCGGGATTGGCCGTGGTAGATCCCCCTGGCCTGGCCGTTGACGAACTCCAGCGCCAGTTCGACGAACGCCTGCAGCTTCGACGGCACGCCGGAAGTGACCTTGCGCGTGACCCACCAGAGGAAACCGAACGACAGCACGCCGATCAGCACCGCCATCACGAAGCTGTCGACGTGCAGCGTCCAGAAGCCGCCGGCATCGCCGATGGGCTTGGCGAAATGCGTGAGGTGTCCCTGGATGTATTCGGTGGGATTCGTGGGTCCGGCCGCCATGTCGAGTCTCGTGTCAGTCGCGAATGATCAGAACCAATCGGAACAGCAGTGCGGTCAGGATGAACGCGGCGAGAAAGGCCCACGGCACGAGTTCCCGATACACCACCAGCACTGCCAACAGCAACAACATCAACAGCAGGATCTTGCTCGCCTCGGCCCTCACCGCGGCGATCACTTCGCCCCCCGGCCCCGCGGGCCGCATCAGGCCGTAGGCCAGCGCGTAGAGGCCGTTGGCTGCGAGGTTGATGAAGCCCCCCAGCAACGCCGACCCGATCCCGTGAACGCCGACCGCGAAACCCGCGAGGGTCGCGATCGCCACCGTCGCGATTGCTTGCCACAGCAGCATGGCGCGAAACGATCGGGTGTGGAGCGGGGAAGTCACTCGGTTGCGCGCTCGGGCCGCCCTTGGGCATGCGAGGCGTCGTCGCGCGCTTCCAGGGTAAGCAAACCCGATGATTATAGCGACTCAGGCACCTCGTTCGCAATGAAAATGGTGCGGCGCAACGACATCCGGCGAGGCGGTCCGGTGGTCAGGCCGATTCGCCGTCGCGACAGCGCTTGCGCCGGGCGGGAGTGTCGCGTCGAGGTCGCGCGCTTGGCGTCGACGAAGATCGTGATGTGCGCGAAGCGTCGACCGTCATCGCCTGGCGCTCCACGCTCCACCAGGCCCGGCTCGCCGGCAATCCGGACGAATCCCGTCTGCCGGAGGGGGTTGAATTTCGCGCCAATGCCTGCAACTCTATGGGGCCGTTCGATTCCATGCCGTTCGTTCGTTCAACCAAGGAAAACCCATGACGATCAAGGTTGGTGACAAGCTTCCCGCAGGCGCACTGTCCGAATATGTCGAAGTCGAAGGCGGCGGCTGCAGCATCGGCCCCAATCCTTTCCAGATCGAGGCGCTGACCGCCGGCAGGAAGGTGGTCATTTTCGGCGTCCCCGGGGCCTTCACGCCGACCTGCTCGGCGCAGCACGTGCCCGGCTACGTCGCGAGCCTTGACGCGCTGAAGGCGAAGGGCGTGGCCGAAGTGATCTGCGTCGCGGTCAACGACCCCTTTGTGATGGGTGCCTGGGCACGCGACCTGAAGACCTCCGGCAAGCTTCGCATGATGGGCGACGGCAGCGCGAATTACACCCGGGCGCTGGGACTCGAATTCGACCTCACGGCCAAGGGCTTGGGCGTGCGCTGCCAGCGTTTTTCGATGCTGGTCGACAACGGCGTGGTCAAGACGCTCAACGTCGAAGCGCCGGGCAAGTTCGAGGTCTCCGACGCCGCGACGATGCTGAGGCAGCTCGGCTGACGACTCCGCTTGACACCTCGCTCCGGGTCCTGCGGAGCGAGGTGTTCGTCCGAGGCGCTGTCGTTATCGTCAACGCCGCAACCGCTGCAACAATCCGTCGAGTTGCTCGAGGCTCGAATAGGTGATCACCACGCGGCCGCGGCCGGCCTTCTTGGGTTCGATCGCCACCTTCGCGCCCAGCGCTTCGGCAAGATCTTCCTGCAACCGCGCGAGATCCGCATCGACGCGCGGGGCGCGCGGCGCAAGCTTGCGGCGACCCGCGTTCTGCAGCCGGTGAACCAGGCGCTCGGTTTCGCGCACGGAGAGCCCCTGCGCCACGACGCGCGTGGCGGCGGCGGCTTGCGCGCCCGTCGACAGGCCCAGCAGCGCTCGCGCATGGCCCATGTCGAGCTGGTCGCCCATCATGTAATCCTGCACCGGCTTGGCGAGTTCCCGCAGCCGGAGGAGGTTGCTGACCGCACTGCGCGACCGACCTACGGCCTTGGCCGCCGCTTCATGCGTCAGGCCGAACTCGTCGATGAGACGCCCGATGCCCTGCGCCTCTTCCAGCGCGTTCAGGTCCTCGCGCTGGATGTTCTCGATCAGCGCCAGCGCCAGCGCCGCCTGGTCGGGCACCACCTTCACCAGCGCGGGCACCTCGGTGAGGCCGGCCCGCTGCGCCGCCCGCCAGCGCCGCTCGCCGGCGATGATCTCGAAGCGCGCGCCCTCCACGGGCCGCACCAGGATCGGCTGCATGATGCCCTGCTCGCGTATCGACGCCGCCAGATCGTCGAGCGACGCTTCGTCCATCCGCGTGCGCGGCTGGTACTTGCCTGGCTTCAGCCGGTCGATGGCGATCATCTGCTGCGATTCCGCGGCGTTCTTCTCGCTGCTGCCGGCGAGCAGCGCATCGAGGCCGCGGCCAAGTCCCTTGGGTCGAGTCATGGGGGTTCCTTCTTCGCGATGGACGATCGCTTCAGGCGAGCGTCGCGGGAATGCCGCCTGCGGCGACATCCAGGGCTTCCCTGCGCCGCAGCAGCTCGCCGGCGAGCGCGAGATACGCCAGCGCGCCCTTGGAACTCCTGTCGAGGCGGAGCACCGGAATGCCGTGCGAAGGCGCCTCGGCAAGCCGCACGTTGCGCGGGATCACGGTGCGAAACAGCTTGTCGCCGAAATGCTTTTCGAGCTCCGCGGCGACGTTCTGCGCCAGCGTGTTGCGGGGGTCGTACATCGTGCGCAGCAGACCTTCGATTTCCAGCCTGGGATTCAGGTTCACGCGCACCTTCTTGATCGTCTGCACCAGGTCCGACAGCCCTTCCAGCGCGTAGTACTCGCACTGCATCGGGATCAGCACCGAATCGGCGGCGCACAGGCCGTTCAACGTCAGCAGCGACAGCGACGGGGGGCAATCGAGCAGGATGAAATCGTAGTCGGCAACGATCGCGCTGATCGCCGCGCGCATCTGCTGCAGCGCTTCGGCCAGCGCGTCCTTGAGGCGCGTCTCGCGCTCCGGGAAGTCCACCAGCTCGACCTCGGCCCCCGCGAGCTCGCGGTTGGCGGGGACGATGTCGAAGCCGCCCGTCGGCGACGTCACGCGCACCTCGGCGATCTTGCGCTCGCCCAGCAGCACCTGGTAGACGGTCGCCGGCAGATCCCGTTTGTCGAGCCCGGCGCCGGTGGTCGCGTTGCCTTGCGGATCGAGGTCCACCAGAAGCACCCGACGCTTCATCGCCGAGAGGCTCGCGGCGAGATTGACCGCGGTGGTCGTCTTGCCCACGCCGCCCTTCTGGTTGGCGACGGCGATGATTCGGGTCATGGCCCGGTCTCCCTCTTCTGCATGATGACGAGATGCCTCTGCGCGTCGAGTCCCGGCACCACGAGTGCGGGCGTCGCCACGACCGTCACCGAAGGCGGCAAGGCGGCGATTTCCTTTTCCGGGATCACCCCCTTCATCGCCAGCAACACGCCGCCCGGAGCGAGGTGAGGAAAGGCAACGCCGACGAAGGCAGACAACTCGGCAAAGGCGCGCGCGATCACCGCGTCAAAGGGCTGCGCGGCGACAAACGTTTCGGCGCGCGCGGTGACTGCCGTCGCGTTGGTCAGACCGAGTTCGTTGATGGCCTGCTGGATGAACGCGGTCTTCTTCGCGTTGCTGTCGAGCAGCGTCACCGCGAGGTCGGGCCGCACGATGGCGAGCGGCAACCCGGGCAGGCCCGCGCCACTGCCGATGTCGAGCAGGCGCGTGCCCGGCTGCGCCGGCAGGAACGGCAGCACCGCCAGCGAATCGAGCAGATGATGGGTGATCATCTCCTCCGGCGCGCGGATGGCGGTGAGGTTGTAGGTGCGGTTCCACTTGGCGAGCAGCGCGAGGAACAGGGCGCAGCGCTCCCGCGCCCGATCGGCGAGCGCGATGCCCAGTGGCCGCACCGCCGCGCCGAGGTCCAAAGCCACCCTCACGCGCTCCGCCGCCCGGCGGCGTCGCCCCCGGCATCGGCGGCCGGCGCCGCGGGAGCAAATCCGCGCTTGAGGTGTACCAGCAACAGCGCTATCGCCGCCGGCGTGACGCCCGAAATGCGTGCGGCCTGTCCGATCGTTTCCGGTCGATGGCGGCTGAGCTTCTGCTGCACCTCGGCCGAAAAACCGCGCACTCGGGCGTAATCGAGATCCGCGGGCAGGCAGAGCTCTTCCTGCGCACGATGCCGGGCGACCTCGCTCTGCTGGCGCTCGATGTAGCCCTCGTACTTGGTGGCGATCTCGACCTGCTCGGCGACCTCGGCATCGGTGACCGGGGGGCCGGCCGCCGGCAGCGTCGCGAGCGCGGCGTAACTCACGCCCGGGCGGCGCAGCAGTTCTATAAGTGAGTACTCACGCTCAATGGGTTGCCCGAAAACACGCGCTGCGTCGTGCGCCGCAACGAGATTGGGATTGACCCAGGTCGACTTGAGTCGTTCCCGCTCGCGCGCCACCGCGTCGCGTTTGCGAGCAAAGCGGTCCCAGCGCGCGTCGTCGACGAGGCCGAGCGCGCGCCCGGTGTCGGTGAGGCGCAGATCGGCGTTGTCTTCACGCAGCTGCAGCCGATATTCCGCCCGGGAAGTGAACATCCGGTACGGTTCGGACACGCCGCGCGTGATGAGGTCATCGACCAGCACGCCGAGGTAGGCTTCGTCACGGCGAGGGCACCAGCCCGGCTCGTCGCGAACGCGCCGCGCCGCGTTGAGGCCCGCGAGCAGGCCCTGCGCCGCGGCTTCCTCGTAGCCGGTCGTGCCATTGATCTGGCCGGCAAAAAAGAGCCCCTCAATGGCCTTGGTCTCGAGCGTCGACTTCAGCGCGCGCGGGTCGAAGTAGTCGTATTCGATCGAATAGCCGGGCCGCAGCAGGTGGGCGTTCTCGCAGCCCTTCATCGACTGCACCAGCGCCAGCTGCACATCAAAGGGCAGCGAGGTCGAGATGCCGTTGGGGTAGATCTCGTACGTCGACAGGCCCTCCGGCTCGAGAAAGATCTGGTGGCTGTCGCGGTCGGCGAAGCGCACGACCTTGTCCTCGATCGAGGGGCAATAGCGCGGGCCCACGCCCTGGATCACGCCGGTGAAAAGCGGCGACCGGTCGAGTCCGCCGCGGATGATCTCGTGCGTCCGGGCGTTGGTGTGCGTCACCCAGCAGGGGACCTGTCGCGGGTGCATCGCCCGCGTGCCCATGAAACTCATCACCGGCGCCGGATCGTCGCCCGGTTGCGTCGCCAGCACGCTGAAGTCGATGCTTCGCCCATCGAGCCGCGGCGGAGTTCCGGTCTTCAGGCGCCCCGCTGGCAGCTTCAGCTCCCGCAGATGCGCGCCCAGCGCCTTGGCCGGAGGATCGCCGGCGCGGCCAGCCTCGTAGCGGCGCAGGCCGACATGGATCAGCCCGGAGAGGAACGTACCGGTAGTCAGCACCACCGCAGCGGCCTCGAAGCGCACGCCCAATTGCGTGATCACGCCGGTCACCCGCGCACCGGCCCCGTCGCCGTCAAGCGCCAGGTCGTCCACGGCCTGCTGGAACAGCGTCAGGTTGGGCTGGTTTTCGAGCCGCGAGCGAATCGCCTGCTTGTAGAGGATCCGGTCGGCCTGCGCGCGTGTCGCCCGCACTGCAGCACCCTTGCTCGAGTTCAGGGTCCGGAACTGGATGCCCGCTTCGTCGGTGGCGATCGCCATCGCCCCACCCAGCGCATCGACTTCCTTGACCAGGTGCCCCTTGCCGATGCCCCCGATCGACGGATTGCAGGACATCTGGCCCAGGGTTTCGATATTGTGCGTCAGCAGCAGCGTTTGCCGTCCCATCCGCGCGCTGGCGAGCGCCGCCTCGGTGCCGGCATGGCCGCCGCCGACAACAATCACGTCGAAGCGCTTGGGAAAGAGCATGTTTTAAAAAGTATTTTTCGCCGACGCGGCGGGTGCGCCGGAGGGCGGATTCTACGCGATTGGCGGTGGCGGCGAAAGCCTTTGGTTCCACGTGAAACAACAACCTCTCAGCCTCTCAGCTCAGAATCCGGCGGCGACCGTGTCCCAGCCAAACTTGGCGATGAGCACCGTCAGCACGGCGAGGAAGATCCGGCGCACGAAGCCCGTACCGCGGGCGAGCGCCATGCCGGCCCCCACCCACGACCCCGCGATATTGCAGATCGCCATCACCAGGGCGGTGAGCCACAGCACGTTCCCCGTCGCCGCAAAAAAAGCCAGCGCGGTGAAATTGGTCGCGACGTTGACAACCTTGGCCGACGCCGACGCGGTCAGGAGGTCCCAGCCGAAAAGGCGAACGAAGACGAAGATGAGAAATGAACCGGTGCCGGGGCCGAAGAATCCGTCGTAGAAGCCGAGAACCGCCCCGGTGCCGAATCCGGCCCACGGCTCCCACGCCGCCGACAGCCGCGGCGCGTGGTCGCGGCCAAAATCATGGCGACGAAACGTGTACAGCGCCACCGCCACCAGCAGGATCAGGATCAGCGGCCGCACGGCATGGCGTGGCAGCCAGACCACCGCGCGCGCGCCCAGGAAGGCGAACATCAGCGCCGCCGCCACCGCCGGCGCCAGCGCGCGCCAGGAAAGCCGCACCTGCCGCATGTAGCGCGTGACGGCAACCGCGGTACCTGCGATCGACGCCGCCTTGTTGGTTCCCAGCAGCAACGCCGGCGGCAACTGCGGATACAGCCCGAACAGCGCCGGCAACTGTATCAGCCCGCCTCCGCCGACCACCGCATCGATGAACCCGGCGAACAGGGCCAGCAGCCCCAGCAGAAAGAGGTCCATGGTTGCGCGATCGTTGGCGGCGGAAGCGCGCGCGGCGGGTCCCCACGCGGCCATTTCATTCTAGCAGCCGGTCGGACTTAGGGTTCATCTACTGCGCCGGTGGGATAGCGGTCCACATTTCCCCGCTTTTTCGTTACATGGTCCCGCCATGCGCCTCAAAAGCGTGAAAATCTGTCCTCGCTCTCCCACTCGGCTCGCTACGATGACCTAAGTCCGACCGGCTGCTAGCAGCCGGTGCCGCTCGCTTCCCCGCCCAAACGATGTTCCACGTGGAACCGGCGTGCCGGAGCGCGCTGCGGACGCCTACAATCCGGTCACGGCATCGCCCCTACTTTCCGTCCCTGCAGCGCAACCCCATGACCCGCATCCTCTGCCTCGGCATGTCCGCCCTGGACGCCATCTATCGAGTGCCGGCGATTCCCGCCACCGCCACCAAGGTTCTGGCGACGGGCTTCATCGAGTGCGGCGGCGGGATGGCCGCCAACGCCAGCGTGGCCATTGCCCGGTTGGGAGGCGAGGTGCATTACTGGGGACGACTGGGGGACGACGCGCTGGGCGAGCGCATCCTCGCCGGACTCGTGCGCGAAGGCGTCGATGCAAGTACCGTGCGGCGGGTGCCCGACTGCGCGTCGCCCAGCACCGCGATCCTCGTGGCCGAGGACGGCGAGCGGCTCATCTGCATCTACAACGACCCCGGGCTCAGCCCCGACGCCACCTGGCTGCCACTGGCCCGGGTACAGGAATTCGCGGCCGTGCTGACCGACGTCCGGTGGCCGGCGGCAGCGGCGGCGGTGCTCGACGCGGCGCGCGAGGCCGGTCGGCTCGCCGTGTTCGACGGCGACGTCGGGCCCGCCGAGGACCTTGTCGATCTCGCGCGCCGCGCCACGCACGTCGCCTTTTCCGAGCCCGGCCTCGAGCGGGCGTCCGGGGCAAATGACCCCGGCGAGGGCTTGCGCCGGATGGCGGCCCTGACGCCCGCGGTCGTCGGGGTCACGCTCGGCGCCGACGGCTTTCTCTGGCGCGATGGCAGCAGCGAGCGCCGCGCGCCCGCGCCGCGGATCGCCGCGGTCGACACCCTTGGTGCCGGTGACGTCTGGCACGGCGCCTTCACGCTGCGGCTGTGCGAGACGGGGGATGTCGCGGCGTCGGCGCGCTTCGCCAACGTCGCGGCCGCGATCAAGTGCACACGTTTCGGGGGACGCGATGGTGCGCCCCGACGCGACGAGGTCACCGCGCTGCTGGCCTCGCTTTGAATCGCGCCGGGATCGCGCAGCCGGCGGTTCCGGACTGTCACCGCAAACAACAAGGGCCAGGGCAGCAACAGCCCTGACCCTTTGATTGCTCGCAAAAATCACCTGTCGGGGGCGTCCGCCGCCCCCCCCTAGTAGTGAGCGCTTACACCGCGAGCCGCTCGCCCAGCCGCTGCCGCTCGGTAGCCAGCGCTGGCGGCTGCTTTGTCCCCAGCTTCGCGAACAACTGGTCGTGAGAGACGAGTTCCACGGCCCACTTCGCCTTGTCCGCCTTCATCACCTGCTCGAACTGCGCCTTCGGGAAGTCGAGCCCGCTCCAGTTGAGATCCTCGTAGGCGGGTTCCAGACCCAAAGGCGTCTGCACGGCGCGACCACGTCCGCGGCAGCGATCGACGATCCACTGCAGCACCCGCACGTTCTGCCCGAAGCCCGGCCACGCGAACTTGCCGTTCTCATCGGTGCGGAACCAGTTGACGTTGAAGATCTTCGGCGGCTTGGCGATGACCTTGCCCATCCGGAGCCAGTGCGCGAAATAGTCGCCGACGTGGTAGCCGCAGAACGGCAGCATCGCGAAGGGGTCACGCCGCACTTCGCCCACCTTGCCGGTGGCGGCCGCGGTCGTCTCCGAGCCCATCGTCGCCGCCTTGTAAACCCCCTCTTCCCACGAACTGGCTTCGGTGATCAGCGGCACGGTGTCGCTGCGGCGGGCGCCGAAGATGAACGCGTCGATCGGCACGCCATCCGGGCTGTCCCAATGCGGATCGAGCGACGCGCACTGCACCGACGACACGGTAAACCGCGCGTTCGGATGCGCCGCCTTGCGCCCGCAATCCGGCGTCCAGTCCTTCCCCTGCCAGTCGATCAGATGCGCGGGCGGCGTCTTGGTCATCCCTTCCCACCACACGTCGCCATCGTCGGTCAGCGCGACGTTGGTGAAGAGCGTGTTTTCGTTCAGCATCATCATCGCGTTGGGATTGGACTCGAACGACGTTCCCGGCGCCACGCCAAAATAGCCGGCTTCCGGATTGATCGCGTAGAACCGCCCGTCCGCTCGCGGCTTGATCCAGGCGATGTCGTCGCCGATGGTCGTCACCTTCCAGCCCTCGATGCCCCTGGGCGGGATGACCATCGCGAAATTGGTCTTGCCGCAGGCGCTCGGGAACGCTGCCGCCACGTAGGTCTTCTCCCCTTGCGGAGAGGTCACGCCCAGGATCAGCATGTGCTCGGCAAGCCAGCCCTGGTCGCGCGCCATCACCGAAGCGATGCGCAGCGCGAAGCACTTTTTGCCCAGCAGCGCGTTGCCACCGTAGCCGGAGCCATACGACCAGATCTCGCGCGTCTCCGGGAAATGGACGATGTACTTGTCGTCCTTGTTGCACGGCCAGGGCACGTCCTTCTGCCCCTGCGCCAGCGGCGCGCCGACCGAATGCACGCAGGGCACGAACGGGCCATCCGCTCCCAGCACTGCCAGCGCGGCACGCCCCATCCGGGTCATGATCCGCATGTTGGCGACGACAAAGGGGCTGTCGGTGATCTCGATGCCGATGTGCGCGATGTGGCTGCCGATCGGCCCCATCGAGAATGGCACCACGTACATCGTGCGTCCGCGCATGCAGGCGTCGAACAACGCGCCCAGCGTCTGCCGGACCTCGGCCGGCGGCCGCCAGTTGTTGGTCGGGCCGGCATCTTCTTCCTTCTCGCTGCAGATGAACGTGCGATCCTCGACGCGCGCCACGTCGCTGGGATCCGACCAGGCCAGAAAACAGTTTGATCGCTTGGCGGGGTTGAGCCGCTTCAGCGTCCCCGCGACGACCATCTCCTCGCACAGGCGCTCGTACTCTTCCTCCCCGCCGTCGCACCAGACAACGCGAGCCGGCTTGGTCAGCGCAGCGATGTCGCGCACCCACATCAAGAGCCGGGTGTGGCGCACGTTTGCAGGCGCCGCAATGTCGGCGGCGATGGCGGAAATGAGTTCGGGTGTGGACATGAGTGAACCTATAGAAATGTGGTTGGGCCTTCACGGGGCGCAAGCTCCCCGCTCCGGGCAAGATGCCAAGAGTCGGCTCAAATCTTACACCGGCCCGACGGTCTCCCCAACGACAACGCGACGCTGCTTTGATCAAACGCAAGCCGCCCGCTCGCCCCCTGCGACACTTGCGCGCACCGCGACCATGAACCGGCGCCTGAACGCAAACATCACCCGTCCGTCGGAACGCCTCGGGTAGGCCGCGGCGACGCGCGTACCGTAGCCGTCGAGAAACGCCTCCTTCGCCGGCGCGTCCAGCGACTCGAGAAAAGGCGTCAGGGCCGAGCCCCGCGTCCACGCGATCACCGGGTGCTCGATCCCGTCGCCAGCCGGCAGCAGGTGCAGGTACTCGGTGGTCCAGAGGTCGACGATCGACTGCGCAGCAGGCAAAGGAATGCGCGCCAGGAGATCGAGCGCCGGGCGCATCCGCTCGCCGGCGCATTTGAGATGGAGCCCGGGATCCCAGGTCATCGACCGCTCCTCTCCTGTCGCGCCCGACGCCGACGTTGCAGCCACGCAAACAGCGGCGCGGTGCAGACCAGCAACACCGCCATCCGTGTGACATGAAACGCCGTCACCAACGGCACGCCGAGCTGCAGCATCTTGGCCGTGATGCACATCTCCGCCATGCCCCCGGGGGCCAAACCCAGCCCCAAAGTCCACGGGTTGTAGCCCGCGATCCACGCCAGCGCCCACGCGAAGCCCGCCGCCGTCGCGATTGCGCCCAGCACCGTCGCGACCACGGCGGCGATGAACCGCGGCGCGCCACGCAGGAAATCGGGCTCGAAGCGCGAGCCCAGCGTGCAGCCCAGCAGGCATTGCCCGGCGTTCGACAGCGGCGCCGGCATCGTCGACAGCGGAATCGCCGACGCGGTCAGCGGAATCGCCACCGCCAGCGCGCCCAGGATGAAGGCGTTGGGCACCCGCCGCCAGTGCGCGACAAAGCCGCCTGCGAGCGTGGCCGCCAACAGCCCGGCGAGCCGCGTGGCATCAAACGCGCTGCTGCTCGGTTGATAGCGATCGCTGCCATGGGCGTCCAGCCACGCAAACGCAAACGGCACCACGACCACGACGACCAGGATCCGCAAGCTTTGCGCGGCCGCGACCTGGTCGACGCGCGCGCCGAAGCGTTCGCCCAGCACCGACATCTCGGTCGCCCCGCCCGGGTACCGAGGCGAACACCGCCGTCGTCCGATCGACGCCGGACAGGCGCGACAGCACCATGCCACCGACGTAGCCGGCGGCGATCGCAAACAACGCGCCAAGCGCCAGCAACGGCCACGCCGCCGCCACGTCGCGGATGACCTGCGGCGCAAAATACAGGCCGAGCGTGGAGCCGATGATCCACTGCCCGACCTGGCGCGCACCGGGCGGCGCGGTGACGTTGACGCCACTGACCCGCAGCATCGCCAGCGCCAGCAAAGGACCCAGCATCCAGGGGATGGGCGTGTGCAGCAGGCTGCAGACGTAACCCGCCACCGCGCCTGCGGCCACGCCGGCGAGGCCGCGCAGCCAATGCTCCCGGCGGCCGATCATCGGGAGCCCAACCGCCCCCCGCGCGCCATCACGGCATCGGGATCAGCTTGTTGTTGCGCTTCCAGCGCAGCAAGAGGGGCACCACCAGCATCACCACCGCGGCAACCCATAGCCCGATCGTGATGCCGCTCCCGTAGAGGATGTGCAGATCACCGTTCGAGATCGCCAGCGCACGTCGCAGGTTCTGTTCCATCATGTCGCCCAGCACGAAGCCCAGGATCAGCGGCGCCATCGGAAAGTCGAGCTTGCGCAGGAAGTAGCCGAACACCCCCAGACCGGTCATCAGCACGAGATCGAAGGTCGTCGCATGGATCGCGTAGACGCCGACGAAGCTCACCGCCGCGATCGTCGGCACCAGGAACCAGTTGGGCACCGTCAGCATCCGCGCAAAAAGCCCCACCATCGGGATGTTCATCACCAGCAGCATGACGTTGCCGATGAACATCGACGCGATCAATCCCCAGACGAGATCGGGTTGCTCCTTGAAGAGCATCGGCCCCGGCGTGATGTTGTAGAGCGTCAGCGCGCCCATCATCACCGCGGTCGTGCCGCTCCCCGGCACGCCCAGCGTCAGCATCGGAATGAACGCCCCATTGGCGGCCGAGTTGTTCGCCGCCTCCGGCGCCGCCACACCGCGTATGTCGCCCTTGCCGAAGGTGCCCTCGGTGTCGGTCAGGTTCTTCTCGATCATGTAGGTGACCGCGCTGGCGATCGACGCGCCCGCTCCCGGCAGAACGCCGATGACGAAGCCGATCACCGACGCGCGGATCGTGCCCCACCAGGTGTACATCATCTCCTGCAGGTTGAACCACTTGCGCCCGGACGCTTTCATGACCTCGCCCCCGGTATGGGTCTGCTCGAGCATCAGCAATATTTCCGACACCGAGAAGAGGCCGATCACGACGACCACGAACTGGATGCCGTCGGCGAGATGGACGTCGCCGAAGGTGAAGCGGTAGACGCCGCTGTTGGCGTCGATGCCCACCGTCGCCAAGGCGAGGCCGATGACGCAGGCCAGCAGCGTCTTCACCGGGCTCTCGCCGACCATGCCGGCGAGGCAGGCGATCGCGAACACCATCAGCGCGAAGTACTCGGCCGGACCAAAGGCCAGCGCCCAGTGCGCCAGCGCCGGAGCGAACAGCACCATGCCGATGGTGCCGATCACCGAGGCGACGAAGGAGCTCCACGCCGAGATCGACAGCGCCACGCCCGCCTCGCCGCGCTTGGCCATCGGATAGCCGTCGAGCGTGGTCATCAACGCGCCGGCGTCGCCCGGAATGTTGATCAGGATCGCCGATATGCGCCCGCCGTACTCGCAACCCAGGTAGACAGCGGCAAGCAGGATCAGCGCCGAGGTCGCGGGGAGCTTGAGCGCAAACGCGATCGGCAACAGGATCGCCACGCCGTTGATCGGCCCCAGTCCCGGCAACGCGCCGACGACAGTCCCGACAAACGACCCGACCAGCGCCATCAACAGATTGAGTGGCGTCGCGGCGACCGCGAAGCCATGCCAGAGAGCGCTGAGGTTGTCCATGTCATCCCCTCCAAAGCGCGCCGATCGGCAGCGTCACATCCAGCGTCGTGTCGAAGAGCAGGAACAGCGAGACGCCCAAGGCGACCCCCGCCATCGCCACCTGCGCCCAGGAGCCGCCGAACAGTCGCCCGATCACCAGCGTTGCCAGCACGGTGGCCACCGCAAAACCCACCCACTCGAACAGGAACGCGTAGGCGAACAAACCGGCGATCAGGACGGCGGCGTGCTGCAAGCCGCCCTCCGGCAACGGCGGCAAGGTCTCGGCGATGCGCTTCGGTCGCAGCAGCAGCCAAAGCGCACACACGGCCGATATGGCCGCCAGCAGCATCGGAAACGCTCGCGGCCCAATCGGCTCATACGAGTACTGCGCCTCGTAGGTCCGGGCAACGGCGGCGAAGCCCAGCGACAGCAGCAACCAGACGCCGGCAAAAATGCGATCGACCATGAGCTCTCCAACGGCTGAGGCGCACCGGTGGGCAAGGCCGTGCCGGCCCTGCCCGTGCGGGGTGCAGGATTACTTCTGCACCAGGCCGAACTCGTTGGCGATGGTGCGATACTCGGCGACGCTCTTCTTGACAAATGCGTCTAGCTCGGCACCCGTCATGCTGAACGGGAAGAGGTCGCGCTGGTCGCGCAGTTGCTGAAAGTCCTTCGAAGCGAGCAGCTTGTTGAACGAGTCCAGCCAGAACTTGTAATCGGCCTCGGAAATCTTCGGCGCGACGTAGAAGCCGCGGATGATCGGCCACGAGAAGTCGTAGCCGCCCTCCTTCGCCGTTGGAAGGATCGCCGCGTCGCCCGGCAGGCGCTGGTCGGCGAACACCGCCAGGATGCGGATCTGTCCCGCCTTGTGCTGCGGCAGGTCGGAGCCGATGTCGCCGCTGCCGACCTGGATGTGCCCGCCCAGCAGCGCCGTGGTGACTTCGCCGTTGCCTTCGAAGGAAACGTAGCGCAATGCCTTCGGATCGACGCCGACCTTCTTCGCCAGCGTGGCGACCTTCGTCCAGTCCTGGCTGCCGACCGTGCCGCCGCCGCCGATCGCCACTTTCGACGGATCGGCCTTGAGCGCCTGCAGCAGGTCCTTGAGCGTCTTGTACGGCGAATCGGCGCGCACCGAAACACACCCGTAGTCGGTGCCGATCGCCGCCAGCCAACGGACGTCGTTCTCGGTCCACTTGCCGAACTTGCCCTGCGCAATGTTGAGCAGCGAGCCGCCGGAAAACGCGACGATCGCGTTGCCGTCGGTGGGCCGCTGGCCGACGATGGCGTTCATCGCCACCGCGCCCACGCCGCCCGGCATATAGGTGATCCGCATCGGCGACGCGAGCATCTTGGCTTCCTGCATGCTTTGCTGCGCGAGCTTGCAGGTGAGGTCGAACCCACCGCCCGGCTTGGCACCGGCGATGCATTCGGGCTTGTCGGGCGCAGCAAGGGCGGTCGTAGCGAAGGCGGCCAGCGCCAGTACCAGCAGTGGACGTGCAATCATGGTTTCCTCCAGGAGCGCCCGCCGAAGGGTCGAGCATTGCGCGCGACTATAGCATCCGCATCCCGCGCGCAATTTGCGCCAACGCAACCGGCAGCAAGCGGCGTGTCGTGTCATTTCCCGATGCAGAAGCGGGAAAAAATCTCGCCCAGAAGATCGTCGGCCGAGAACTCGCCGGAGATCGCCGACGAGCGCCGTCTGCGCCTCGCGCAACTCCTCGGCGAAGAGTTCCAGCGGCGGCGCCTCGCCGTGAGGTGCCGCGCGGCAGCAGCGAGGTGGCGCCCGGCCGCATCGCAGCGCCGCCAGGTGCCGCGCCCGCGCAAGAAAGCTGCCCTCCATGTCTTCGTGCAGCCCCACCGCGGCACAGCATCGCCTGCCGCAACAGCGGGACCCCGGCGCCGGTTTTCGCCGACAACCAGACGTGGCGGCGCGACCTGGTCGCGCGATGCGGTGGGCGCGCAGCTCCTCGCGCGGCGACGTCCGTCCGTGAGGTCGATCTTGTTGTGCACGACGACCCGCGCCAGCGCTGCCGGCAGTTGCGCGAGGATCGCCGCGTCGCTCCGACAACACCTCTTCGGCGCGTCCCGCGCATCGACCATGACCAGCACGAGATCGGCGTGCGCAACCGCGCCCAGGCGCGCTCGATGCCGAGCATCTCGATCGGATCGTCGGTCGGCCGCAGCCCGGCCGTGTCGACCACGGCCACCGGAACCCCCGCGAGCTCGATCTGCGAGCGCACGGTATCGCGCGTGGTCCCCGCAATCGGGGTGACGATGGCGACATCCTCGCCCGCGAGTTGATTGAGCAGGCTCGACTTGCCGACGTTCGGCTGCCCGACGATGACCATCGTGAGCCCGTCGCGAAGCAGCGCGCCCTGCCGGGCGCGGGAGTCGATATCCGCGAGCGCCTCGCGTATCCGGGCAAGGCGCCCGGTGGCGTCGGCGCGGCGCAGGAAATCGATGTCCTCGTCGGGGAAGTCGAGCGTTGCCTCGGTCAGCATCCGCAGCTCCACCAACGCGTCGACCTCGTGCCGGATCGCGCGCGAGAACGCACCGGAGAGGCTGCGCGCCGCGGCGCGCGCGGCCGTCGCCGTCGCGGCGTCGATGAGATCCGCCACCCCTTCGGCCTGCGCGAGGTCGAGCTTGCCGTTCAGAAACGCGCGCTGCGTGAACTCCCCCGGCGCCGCGAGTTCCGCGCCGAGTTCCACGCAGCGCTGAAGCAGCAGGCGCATGACCGCCGGGCCGCCATGGCCCTGCAATTCGAGCACGTGCTCGCCGGTGTAGGAGTGCGGGCGCCGGGAAGTGCAGCGCGAGCCCCTGGTCGAGTACGTCGCCGTTGGCGGCGCGAAACGTCGCCAGCGTCGCCATCCGCGGCGACAAGGGCCGGCCGATCAAGGCCTCAACGAGCGCCGGCACGCCCTCGCCCGACACCCGCACGACGCCGATGCCCCCGCGCCCGGGGGGCGTGGCGACGGCCGCGATGGTGTCGACCGGAGACCGCATCGTAGGCTCCACGCCGGCGCGGGAGCGTCCCCGCACGGGCGAATCGTCAGCGGCGCTTGGCCGCGTTGGCCGCCGCTTCCTTCTCGAGCAGGTAGTTCATGTGCCACTGCTGGAAGATCTGGATGCAGTTGTTGATCAGCCAGTACAGCACGAGCCCCGCCGGGAAGAACACGAACATCACCGAAAAGGCGATGGGCATGATCTGCATCACCTTCGCCTGCACCGGGTCGGAGATCGGCGTCGGCGACAGCTTGACCTGCAGATAGGCGGTGATGGCGTAGATCACCGGCAGCACGTAGAAGGGGTCGGGCGCGGAGAGGTCCTGGATCCAGCCGATCCACGGCGCGTGCCGCAGCTCGACCGCCGACAGCAGCACCCAGTACAGCGCGATGAAGACGGGGATCTGCACCAGGATCGGCAGGCAGCCGCCCAGCGGGTTGATCTTCTCCTGCTTGTACATCTCCATCATCTTGACCTGCAGCTGCTGCTTGTCGTCGGCGTACTGCGCCTGCAGCGCCTTGAGCTTGGGGCCGATGATCTTCATCTTGGCCATCGACCGCGCGCTGGCGTGATTCAACGGATAGAACGCACTCTTGATGATGATCGTCATTGCGACAATCGCCCAGCCCCAGTTGCCGATGATTCCGTACAACCACTTCAGCAGCCAGAACAGCGGGACCGCGATGACGGTGAAGATGCCGTAATCGACGACGAGATCGAGGCCTGTGGCGAGCTTCGCCAGCTGATTCTGGTCCTGCGGTCCGACGTACAGCGGCACGTCGACACGGCCGCTCGCCCCGGGGGCGATCGAGGGCGCCGCCACGATCACGCCGGCGGCATAGAGCCCGCCGTCCTGCTTCTTGGCGTAGAACTCGCGCTTGATCTTCTTTTCGTCGGACGGCAACCACGCGGTGACGAAGTAATGCTCGACCATGCCCACCCAGCCGTTGTCGGTGTTCTTGGTGTAG
The DNA here is from genome assembly GCA_963709525.1 of uncultured beta proteobacterium. Lineage (GTDB taxonomy): Bacteria > Pseudomonadota > Gammaproteobacteria > Burkholderiales > Casimicrobiaceae > CAIWHR01. The sequence continues at coordinate 305,624 of CAVPXB010000015.1, read as the reverse complement.
GGCAGCTTGCGCGCCGGATCGGTGGCGAGCTTGTCGAGTTCGCCGAACTCGACCTTCTTGTACTTGTCGGTCTCGTTGTAGATGACGGGACCGGTATAGGCCACCGGAGCGAACGAACTCTGCAGGCCGAGTGCCTTGGTGTCGCGCGTCAACTGGAAGTACGCGTAGGGCGCGATCGGCTCCGCTGCGGCGTTGGTGATGTCGAAGGCGACGTCGATCACGTAACTGCCGCGATGGAAGGTGAGCGTCTGCACCACCTTGCTGCCCTCCGGCGTCGTGGCCTGCAATTGCAGCTCGAGCTTGTCCTTTCCGGGCGCCAGTTCGCGCGGTCCGGGCAGCGCCTGGAACAGCGTCCGGTGATTGGGCATGCCCTCGCCCAGCAGTCCCGCCTGCGCGATCAGCGTCCGGTCGATCGACTTCTGCAGCGCGAAATACGGCTTGGTCTCGTCGTTCTGGTCGTGGTGCTGGGTGAGCGCCACCTGGTTGATCACCCCGCCGAGGGTGTCGATCTCCGCCTGGTAGAGATCGGTGGTGATCGTGATTCGCTTGCCCGCCGCAGCCACGTCGGCCGCGGGGGACCCCGGGGCGCCGGGTATTGCCGGGACGGCGCCTGAAGTCGCCGCCGGCGCCGGTGGGGCGGTCGGGACAGCAGGCAGATCCGCGCTCCCCGCGGTCTTCCCGGGCGCCGTCGCCGGTGCCGCCGCCGTCAGCGGCGGGGGCGGGCGGTGCTCACGCTGCCACGCTTCCCAGAGAAACAGCGCCGAGAACGAGAAAACCACAAACAGGATCAGACGTTGCGTATCCATGACAGCCTAGCGTAGCGATGCCCGCCGTTACTGCGGACTCGGTTGGAATGCAAAGATGGACTTCAGGGCACCGGATCGTAACCGCCGGGATGATACGGGTGACAGCGTGCAACCCTGCGCACGGCGAGCCAGGTTCCCTTGAGCGCGCCGTGCTTGCCGATGGCCTCCAGCGCGTAATCGGAACAGCTGGGCGCGAATCGGCAATTGGAACCCAGCAGCGGGCGCAGGAAATACTGGTAGCCACGGACCAGCGCCAGCAGCAGGCCTCTCACGGCCGCTTCCCGTCGCCGGACAATCCTGCCAGCAAGCGCCTCGCATCGGCGGCGACCAGACGGGCATCGGCGCGCGGGCAGCCCCGCTTCAAGCGCAGAACGACATCGTACTCGCAGACCGGGGGACGCGCGGCGCGCACCGCTTCGCGCAGCACGCGGCGGATCCGGTTGCGGTCTACGGCCAATGCCAGCACCTTCTTCGGAATCGCGTACCCGACCCGGCCCGAAGCCAGACGCGCCGGCAGGAAGAGGAGCTGCAGGAAGTCGCCATCGCGGCGCCGACCGTCGGCGAACAACGCGTCATAGGCGCCGACGCCGGTCAGCCGATAGCGACGCTCACCGGCTTGATCCACCGCTGCTGCCGCGAAGCGCGCGCTCAGGGGGCGAGGCGGACGCGGCCCTTGGCGCGCCGCGCCGAGAGCACTTTGCGACCACCGACGCTTTTCATGCGCGCGCGAAATCCATGCGTGCGCTTGCGCTTGACGACTGACGGTTGGTACGTGCGTTTCATGATGGACGGCCTTGGGTGAAAAAGCCTTACATTTAAACGCGTTAAGTGGTCTGCTGTCAACGGCAATGCGATCCTCGATGCCTTGGTCGGGGCTGCCAAGCAACCCTTAGTCCGCCGCCGGATCGCGCTTCCCGGGAGCTTCTGGCTGCGTTCGCGCCGCGTTCAGGCTGTGGATAACTTTGGCTGGACTCGCTACAATGGCGCTCTGCGGGGAGGCGGGGTTTTGGTGTCGCTTCCCGCCCCACCCTTCGGAAGTCCTGCCCCGTGTCCGCGTTCCCGCTCTTCTGGCAGCGTTGCCTCGACGCTTTTCGCGACGAGTTGACCCCGCAACAGTTCAACACCTGGATCCGCCCGCTCGGCGTCGAGGCCCTGGACGATGGTTTTCGGCTGCTGGCGCCCAACCGCTTCGTCCTGCAATGGGTCAAGGACCGCTTTGCCGACCGGATCGTGGAAGTGGCCGAGAACACCGAAGGACGCCGCGTCGCGATCACGCTGGCGGTCGCGGCATCGCTCCCCCGCCTGCCGGTAGCGCTCGATGCCACACCGCGACAACCGGACAAGAGCGCAGCGACCGAAGCGCCGCCTGCCCTGTTCGCGCCGCCGACACCCGCCGCGGCGCGCAGAAACGAAGCGACCAGCCTCAACCCGGGCTTCACGTTTTCCAACTTCGTCTCCGGCAAAGCCAACCAACTCGCGCGCGCCGCCGCCATGCAGGTCGCCGAGCGGCCCACCTCCTACAACCCGTTGTTCGTCTACGGGGGTTCGGGCCTTGGCAAGACGCACCTGATCCAGGCCATTGGCAACGACATCCTCGCCCGCGATCCTTCGGCCAGGATTCGGTATGTGCATGCTGAAGCCTATCTTTCGGATGTCGTCCGCGCCTACCAGCACAAGGCCTTCGACGATTTCAAGCGCTACTACCGCTCGCTCGATCTCCTGCTCATCGACGACATCCAGTTCTTCAATGGAAAAAGTCGAACCCAGGAAGAATTCTTCTATCTTTTCAATACCTTGATTGAAGGCCACAAGCAGGTGGTCATCACCTGTGATACCTACCCCAAGGAAATGCTGGGCATCGAGGAACGCCTCATATCACGCTTTGGCTGGGGCCTCACCGTGGCGCTGGAACCGCCCGAACTCGAAATGCGGGTCGCGATCCTGCTCTCCAAGGCCGCCGCCACGGGGCTCAAACTCGACGAGCAGGTCGCCTTCCTGCTGGCGAAACACGTGCGCTCCAACGTGCGCGAACTCGAAGGCGCGCTGAAGCGGGTCATTGCCTATTCTTCATTCCATGGGCACGACATCACGCTGACCGTGGCAAAAGAGGCGCTGCGCGACCTGATCGCCGTCCAGAACCGCCAGGTGTCGGTCGACAACATCCAGAAGACGGTCGCCGATTACTACAAGATCCGCATTTCCGACATGCACTCGAAGAAGCGCTCGCGCGCGATCGCCCGCCCCCGCCAGGTGGCCATGGCCCTGGCCAAGGAATTGACGCAATTGTCATTGCCGGAAATCGGCAACAATTTCGGCGGACGCGACCACACGACGGTCCTCCACGCTTGCCGGCAGGTGGCAAAACTGCGGGAGACCGTGCCGCAACTCAACCACGACGTCAATTTCCTGCTTCAGGTACTGCGCAGTTGAAGCCCGCCCGGGGTGACTTCTGCAGCGCCTCCAGGAACAACTTATTCCCTCGGGCGCAGGCGTTTTTTCCCCTGTAAGATTGAGGGTTTCGCGTCTATACTTTGTGGATTACTCCGTCTTTGCCGCCAACCGCCAAAAAGCCCCCAATCGCTCCACCGTGGCAACCGTGGTTATCCACAAGGACTAATTGTCTCCAACCTGCTGATCGGGCGCTCGTTTCCGGAACCATACCGGATTGAAGCCGGCTCCTATTAGCTGTTAATTGGTTTATATAATGCAACTCAAGCAAATAGCCCGCGATGCGTTGTTGAAACCATTGCAAGCGGTATCGGGGATTGTCGAGCGACGCCATACGCTGCCCATTCTGGCCAACGTCCTGCTCGAGCACCGCGACGAAAAGCTGTTCGTCACCGCGACCGACCTCGAGATGCAGATCACCGCGTACTCCGAATTGCCGGGGCGGGAAGAACAGGCGGTGACCGTCGCGGCGCGAAAACTGCAGGATCTCCTGCGCGCGCTGCCGGAAGACGCCACGCTCAACATCGAGGCCACCCACAACAAGATGACGGTGCGCGCGGGCCGTTCGCGCTTCAACCTCCAGGCGCTGCCGGCGACCGACTACCCGCGCATCGGCATCGGGCAGGATCAGGTCCAGGCACTGTCGCTGCCGCAACGCGATCTGCGCTCGTTGATCAAGGCGGCCGAGTTCGCCATGGCGCAGCAGGACATCCGCTATTACCTCAACGGCATGCTGCTGGTCATCGATCAAGGCTCGCTGCAGGCGGTCGCCACCGATGGACATCGGCTGTCGTGGGCGAGTCTCGGCGTGGAAGGCGAATTCGAGCGCCGCGAAGTCATCCTCCCGCGCAAGACGGTGCTCGAACTCGGCAAGTTGCTCGCCGACGTCGACCAACCGGTGCGCATCGAACTGCTGTCGAACCAGGTGCGCTTCGCGTTCGGCAATGTCGAACTCGTGAGCAAGGTGGTCGACGGCAAGTTTCCCGATTACAACCGGGTCATCCCCACCGGACACACCAAGGCGATCGAACTCGAGCGCGTCCTGTTCCTGGCGGCCCTGCAGCGCGCGGCGATCCTGTCCAACGAAAAATTCCGCGGCGTCCGCCTGGTGCTTGGTCCGGGGCAGTTGAAGATCATCTGTACCAACAGCGAACAGGAAGAGGCCGAGGAAGAACTCGAGGTCGATTACAAGGGCGACGCGCTGGACATCGGGTTCAACATCACCTACCTGCTCGACGTGCTGCAGAACCAGACGATGGAGCGCGTGCAACTGGCATTCGGCGACGCCAACTCCAGCGCGCTGATCACCATCCCCGAGCGCAGCGATTACAAATACGTCGTGATGCCGATGCGCATCTGACGCGGGATGAATTGAAGACGCAAGCCGGTTACGGCGTCGACGCGAGTCGGCGCCGGCGCTTCGAGCCGCCGGGAACCGCACACTGAAAGCCGCAATGATTCCAGCCGATAGCAAGCCGTCGACCAACGGCGAAGACTACGATTCATCGAGCATCAAGGTATTGAAAGGCCTCGAGGCCGTGCGCAAGCGCCCCGGCATGTACATCGGCGACACGTCCGACGGTACCGGCCTGCACCACATGGTGTTCGAGGTTCTCGACAACGCCATCGACGAGGCGCTGGCCGGCTGGTGCGACGACATCAAGGTGGTCATCCACGCCGACAATTCCGTCTCCGTCGTCGACAACGGCCGCGGCATTCCGACCGACATCAAGGACGACGACGAATTCAAACGCTCCGCGGCCGAGATCGTCATGACCGAACTGCACGCCGGCGGCAAGTTCGACAACAACAGCTACAAGGTCTCCGGCGGGTTGCACGGCGTCGGGGTGTCGGTGGTCAACGCCCTTTCCGATTGGCTCAAACTGCGAATCTGGCGCAACGGGCACATGCACCAGATGGAGTTTCGCCACGGTGCTGCCGTAGCGCCGCTCGCCATGGCTGGGGACACCGATCGCCGCGGCACCGAAGTGCACTTCATGGCCGCCATCGGGACGTTTGGCCGCGTCGAGTTCCACTATGAGATCCTCGCCAAGCGCATACGCGAACTGTCGTTCCTCAACAACGGCGTCAAGATCGAGCTCGTCGACCAGCGCGACGGCAAGAGCGAGAATTTCGCCTATTCGGGCGGCGTGCGCGGCTTCGTCGAGTACATGAACCGCAGCAAGAGCGTCCTGCACCCGAAGATTTTCTATGCGATCGGCGAGAAGGAAGGCATGACGATCGAGGTGTCGATGCAGTGGAACGACTCCTACGCCGAGAGCGTCCAGTGCTTCACCAACAACATTCCGCAGCGCGACGGCGGCACGCACCTCACCGGGTTGCGGCAGGCGATGACGCGCACGCTCAACAGCTACATCGAGAAGGAGGAGATCGCCAAGAAGGCGAAGATCGAGACCTCCGGCGACGACATGCGCGAGGGACTCACCTGCGTGCTGTCGGTGAAGGTGCCGGAACCCAAGTTCTCGTCGCAGACCAAGGACAAGCTGGTTTCCTCCGAGGTGATGCCGATCGTCCAGGAAGTGGTTTCCGCCAAGCTCGCCGATTTCCTGCTCGAGAACCCGGCCGACGCCAAGATCATCTGCGGCAAGATCGTCGACGCGGCGCGCGCGCGCGAGGCGGCGCGCAAGGCGCGCGAACTCACGCGGCGCAAGGGCGTGCTCGATGGCATGGGCCTGCCGGGCAAGCTCGCCGATTGCCAGGAGCGCGATCCCGCGCTGTGCGAGATCTACCTGGTCGAAGGGGACTCCGCCGGCGGTTCGGCCAAGCAGGGTCGCGACCGCAAGTTCCAGGCGATTCTTCCGTTGCGCGGCAAGATTCTCAACGTCGAGCGCGCGCGCTTCGACAAGCTCGTGTCATCGCAGGAACTGGTCACCCTGATCACCGCGCTGGGGACGGGGTTCGGTCGCTCGACCGGCGGCAAGGAAGAGAAGGACGAGTACAACGCCGACAAACTGCGCTATCACCGCATCATCATCATGACCGACGCGGATGTCGACGGCTCGCACATCCGCACGCTGCTGCTCACGTTCTTCTATCGCCAGATGCCCGAATTGGTCGAGCGCGGTCACATCTACATCGCGCAGCCGCCGCTGTACAAGGTCAAGCAGGGCAAGCAGGAGACCTACCTCAAGGACGACCACGAGTTGAAGCAGCATTTGCTGAAGGTCGCCCTCAACGGCGCCGAACTGACCCCAGGCTCCGGCGGGCAGCCCTTGTCGGCGGAAACGCTGGCGACGGTGGCGCGCGAGTACCTGCTCGCCGAGGCCGTCATCGATCGCCTGGCGCGCCTGATCGAACCGGCCGCGCTGCACGCGCTGTTGACCGGCGTCGCGATCGACCTCTCGACCGAGGACGTCGCCCTGGCGAGTGCGCAGGCGCTGCAGGCAGCCATCGCCGACGACGCCATCCGGGTCGAGGCGCGGTACGACGCCGCCGCGGAAACGCGGCGCCTGGCCGTCATTCGCGTCCAGCACGGGACGCCGCATGTGACGGGCATCGACGGCGATTTTCTCGCCAGCGGCGACTTCGCGCAGATCAAAGCCGCGGGTGCGGTGTTGCAGGGACTGATCCTTCCCGGCGCGGTGGTCCGGCGCGGGGAGCGGCAACTCGCTGTCGGTACGTTCCGCATGGCGCTCGAATGGCTGCTCGCCGAGGCGCGTGGCGCGGTTTCGCTGCAGCGCTACAAGGGCCTGGGCGAGATGAACCCGGGACAGTTGTGGGAGACCACGATGGATCCGAGCGTGCGGCGCCTGCTGCGGGTGCAGATCGAAGACGCGATCACGTCGGAAGAAATCTTCTCGACGCTGATGGGCGAGGATGTCGAGCCGCGGCGCGCGTTCATCGAAAGCAATGCGCTGGGCGTGAGGAATCTCGACGTCTGACTTCGGTACGGGTTGTAGTCAGGCTAGCCGCGGGCGGGAAAGGCGACCTGGCGCACCGGGTCGCCGTGCGTCGGCACCTCGCCACCACTGTCGGCCAGGGGCAGGACGCTGCCGGCGCGGACGAACAGCGGGAGTTTTTCGAGCGGCGCCGGAACCTCGAACGTCGCCCCGGAAGCAAATCGCTGCCCGGTGGCGAAATCGATCCACGCCTGCGGTCCCTGCGGCAGGTAAACGCGCCGCGTGGTCGCGCCCCGGGTCACGACCGGCGCGACCAGCACGTCCCCCCCGAGCATGAAATCGTCGCTGTCCGCATAGCAGGCTTCATCATCGGGAAAGTCGTAGAACGTGGGCCGTATGATGGGTTCGCCATGCGCGTGGGCGCGCTCGAAAAGCTGCCACAGATAGGGCAGCAGCCGATAGCGCAGCGCGATCGCTTGCAGCACCAGCGGCGTCGCCTCCGGGTGCAGCCAGGGGACGTTGACGGTTCCGTCGGCTTTCCACGAGTTCATCACCATCCGCGGGTTGAGGCAGCAGGCCTGCACCCAGCGCACGAAAAGCTCGGCGTCGGGGACCGGGCCGGCGAAACCGCCGACGTCGTGCCCGACGTTGAACATTCCCGACAGGCTCATCTGCAAGCCGGTGCGCAGGTTCCACTTGAGCGTCGCCCAGCTGGTGGTGTTGTCGCCCGACCAGGTCTGCGCGTAGCGCTGGATGCCGGGACAGCCGGCGCGGGTGACCGAGAACGGCGTCTCGCCGGGCCGGTGCCGCGCCTGCGCCTCGAAGCTCGCGCGCGTCATCAGGAGCGCCTGCAGCGGCCGCGCGCGGTGCAGTGGCAGCGATGAGCCGAAGCCGTCGCATCGCGCGCCGTCGTCCATCACGCCGTACTCGTTGTTGTCGTTCCAGCCCGCGTCGATGCCGTAGTCGAGCAGTTGCTCGGCGAGGCCCTGCTGCCACCACGCAACGCCTGCGGGGGCGGTGAAATCGAGATAGCTGCCGACACCGTCCCAGAACTGGTCGATCACCGGCTCGCGGCTCGCCGCGTCGTGCACGAAGCCACCGGCTGCACGCACCGCCGCGTAAGCCGGGTGATCGTCGAGCAGGCAGGGCTTGATGTTGGCGACCAGCCGCATGCCGTGCGCGCGGAACTTCGCCGTCAGCGCGCGCGGATCGGGGAACTTCTCCAGGTTCCAGGTGAAGACGTAGCGGCGCGGACCGCGGGACGAGTAACCCGATCCGAAATGGAACGCCGAGACCGGGACGCGCTCCTCGGCGCAGCGGTCGATGAACGCGGATAGTTGCGCCTGCGCGTCGGGCGCGTCGGTCAGCGCCCATCGCGGTCTGCGCGTAGCCCAGGCTCCAGCGCGGCGGCAGGTGCGTGCCGCCGATCAGGCGGACGAAGCGCGCGATCACCTCGCCGGGTGTCGCGCCCGCGATCACGTAGTAGTCGAGGTCGCCGTCGTCGATCTCCACATGGCGATAGAGACCGTGGTAGTTGTCGTGCTCGCAGCCGAAGTCGAAGCTGCAGGCGGCCAGCGTGTCGTAGTAGATCCCGTACCAGCCGCCGCCGGCGGTGCGGGTGAGCACGAACGGCCAATGCTTGTACAGCGGGTCGCCGTGCTCGGGGTCGTAGCCGAGCGAGTCGAGTGCCAGCGTGCGCAGTCGCCGGCCATGCAGGTCGAGCGGCCCCGTCTTGTCGCCCAGACCGTAGAAGCGTTCGCCGCGGTCGCGGGCGAGGTAGTGGCGGACCGCGCCGGTTCGCTCGCTGCGGAAATAGGCGGAGGTGGGGCGATCGGCGGCGAGCGCATTGCCGTGCCCATCCTGCCAGCCGATCGTCAGCGGACTGCCGCGGACGACGATGCGCAGCGCGTCGGTGGCCACGCTGACGCCGTCAGCGGTGCGCAAGACCGAGACCGGCGGACACGAGAACCCGCCGCTGTCGTCGCGGGCACGGCCTTCCCAGGGCACGTCGGCCGCGGGTGCAATCGCCCAGGTGCGCGGTTCGCGGAAACCGTCGCCGGGTCGCCAGGTCACCCGCACGATCGCGTGCTCGAGAACCCGCAGCGCAAGCTCGCCATCGGTCAGCGCGAAGCGTGCGCCGTGTGCATCGCAGTCCAGCAGACTGCCGCGGCCGAGAATGCGCATGTCAGCGCGACGTCAGAGCCGGCGGCCGTCGCGATCGAAGCTGTGCAGGCGTTCTGCCGGCAGCGCCACGCCGATGGTATCGCCGCGCTTCACCTCGGTCTGTCCCGGGAGCACGAGCTCGAAGGGCAATTCGTCGGCGATGCGGCCGTGCAGCAGGCTGCTGCCGCCCAGTTGCTCGACCTGCGTGATCCGCACGCGCAGCGGGCCGTCGGCGGCGAGGACGGTGTGCTCCGGCCGGATGCCGATCGTGTGGGCGTCGGGCAGCGGCAGCCGGGCGCCGCCGGCCACCGCGACCGCCGCGGGCACCAGGTTCATCCGCGGGCTGCCGATGAAGCCGGCGACGAAGGTATTGGCCGGGGTGTTGTAGAGCGCGAGCGGCGAGCCCACCTGCTCGATGCGGCCGGCGCGCAGCACGACGATCTTGTCGGCCATGGTCATCGCCTCGACCTGGTCGTGGGTGACGTAGATCATCGTCGCCTTGAGCCGCGAGTGCAGGTCGCGGATCTCGGCGCGCATCGACACGCGCAGCTCGGCGTCGAGATTCGACAGCGGCTCGTCGAACAGGAAGAGCTTGGGCTCGCGCACGATCGCCCGGCCGATGGCGACGCGCTGGCGTTGCCCGCCGGAGAGCTGCGTGGGCTTCCTCTGCAGCAACTCGTCGAGCCGCAGCAGCGCCGCTGCAGCCTTCACCTTGGTCGCGATCACGTCGCGCGCAACGCCCATGTTCTGCAGGCCGAAGGCCATGTTGTCGTAGACGCTCATGTGCGGATAGAGCGCATAGGACTGGAACACCATCGCGCAGCCGCGCTCGGACGCCGAGACCTCGTTGACACGCGCACCGTCGAGCAGGACCTCACCGGCGGTCGCGGACTCGAGGCCGGCGATGAGGCGCAGCAGCGTCGACTTGCCGCAGCCGGAGGGCCCGACGAACACGACGAAATCGCCGTCGTCGACCATCAGATCGACATTGTGGATGATCCTGGTATCGCCAAAGGCCTTGTCGATTGCCTTGAGTTCGAGTGTCGCCATGGATGGTCCTATTTGACACCCGCGCTGGCGATGCCGGTGGTGATGTATTTCTGCAGGAAGGCGAACACCAGCGTGACGGGAACCAGCGTGATGACGGTCATCGCCAGCAGGTAGTGCCATTGGGTGTTGAGCTCGCCCTGGAACGAGTTGAGTGCGAGCTGCAGCGTGAAGAACTCGGATTTGGACAGGACGATCAAGGGCAGCAGGAAGTCGTTCCAGCGCCACATCACCGAGAAGATCGCCAGCACGGCCAGGGCGGGCGCGGCCAGCGGCAGGATGATCCTCCAGTAGATGCGCCACTCGCTGGCATGGTCCATCCGCGCGGCTTCCAGCAACTCGTCCGGAATCGTCAGCATGTACTGGCGCAGCAGGAACACGCCGGTGGGCGTGGCGATCGCCGGCAGGATGACGCCCCACAGGCTGTTCAAGAGGCCGACGCTGTTGATCACCAGGAACACCGGCACCAGGATGATCGTGGGGGGGATCATCAGCGTGGCGATGATCAGCATGAACACCGCCTTCTGGCCGCGAAACTGATACTTGGACAGTGCAAACGCCGCCATGGAATTGATCAGCAGCGTCAGCAGCGTGGCCACCACCGTGATGAACACGCTGTTCCACAGGTACCTGCCAAAGCTGAACTTGCCGAACAGGTCGGTGTAGTTGCTGGTGGCGAACCTGAGTTCGTTGATGGGTTTGCGGTCGTTGATGTTGACGCGGATTTCATCGCCGGGCCTCGCCGGGTCGACCATCGTCGCCATGATGCCGATGCGCCGCACCTGCGCCATCTCGCGCAGGGTTCCCTGATCGTCCCTGGTCATGTAGAGGGGCAGCGGCTTGTCGTGCCCTTGCACTGACACCGACTTCTGGCTGTACGGCAGGAACGAGGGGGGAAACTGGCCGATCGCGCTCTCGGTCTTCAGCGACGACATCACCAGCCAGAGGATCGGCGCGAACATCGTGAACAGCCCGACGCAAAGATAGGCGTAGGAGAGCCAGTCGGTCCAGTGAAGCCGGCCGCGGCCCCGGGTGCGAGTCAGGAAGGCGAGCGCTGACATGTCGCTACCGGGCCCTCTTGCCCGCCTCGCCGGCACGGGTCAGTTTCAGCTGCACGAAGGTCAGTGCCATCAGGCCGATGGCCAGCACCAGCGAGGCGGCTGCCGCCAGCCCGTAAAGGTGAATCTGCTCGGCAAAGCCGGTCTGGTAGATGAACTGGACGATGAAGGTCGTGGCGGAACCGGGCCCGCCACCGGTCAGCACGAATACCTCGTCGAAGATCTGCACCGCGCGAATCATCGCCAGCACCAGCACCACAATCAGGTTGGGCATCAGCAGCGGCAGCGTGATGCGGCGCAGGGTTCGCCATGGCGAGGCGGCGTCCATCTCGGCGGCCTCGTACATCTCCTTGGGAATCGCCTGCAGGCCGGCGAGCAGGATCAGCGTGTAGAACCCCATGTGCGCCCAGATCGACACGAACACCGTCCAGAAGAACGCCCAGTGCGCGTCGGTCAGCCAGTGGATCGGCGCGGAACCCGCCGCCACCAGGCCGGCATTGAAGACGCCCTGGGTCTGCAGCAGCCATTTCCAGATCAGCGCCACGACGACCGGCGACAGCAGCACCGGGTAGAAGAACACGCCGCGCCAGAATCCGCGCCCGATGATCTTGCGGTTGAGCACCAGCGCGGTCAGGAGCGAAAACGTGACCATCAGCACCACCTGGATCATGCTGAAGCGCGCGGTATTGAACAGGGCGCGCCAGAAGATGTCCTTGCGGCAGGTCTGGATGTCGAAATAGTCGCGGCACTCGAACAGGATGCCGAAGTTCTCCATGCCGGTGAAAGGCCGTTCGAAGGGCATCAGCTTGACGCCCCCTGTCGTGGCATAGACGAAGTTGATGACGATGGGCAGGAACGTGAACAGCCCGAAGACCAGCAGGTTCGGGCCGACGAACAGCCAGCCGAGCCGGGACAGCCCGAGCCAGCGCTGGCCGAGCCGGAACAGCGGTTCGAACAGGTTGAAAAAGAAACCGAGGAGGCGCGACACCAGTTGCAATTGAAGGTCTTTCGATCAACGGTTCCTGGTGTCGCCCGTCCTGCGCTCCGCAGCGCCCGCCGGGACTATTTCTGCGCCTGCTTGACCGCGTCCGCCATGTCGGCGGAGATCTTGGTCATCGCTTCGTCGACGCTCATCTCGCCGACGATCGCCTGCGTCACTCGGGTCACGGTCGGCAGCATGATCGCGCGATTGTACTTGTAACCCTGGAACTGATAGGCCACCGGGGAAAGGTTCGCCACACCGCCGCCGAAGGTCCCGAGCGCGGCGCGCGCGCCCGGCGTGGCGCCCGGATACGCGACGCCCTTCTTGGCCAGGCCCGCGTGCGCCGGGATGTTGTTGGTCCTGCCGGCGAACTCGGCGTAGTTGGTCTCCTGTGCCATGAAGTCGAGGAACATGCCGACTTCCTTGGGCGACTTGGTGGTCTTCAGCGCGACCCATGCCGCGCCGCCGGGGATGCCGGTGCAAGCGGCGGGTCCGCAAGGATTGGGGACGGCCACCCAGTCGAAGGCGGTGCCGATGTCCTTTTGCAGCCGGTTGATCTGCCACGAGCCCGACAGCACCATCACCACGCGGACGTTCTTGAACTCGCCGATCGAGTCGGCGTAGGTGGAGCCGCCCGAGCCTGCCCACACCTCCTTCAGCATCGTGCCGTCCTTGTTCCAGCCGACGAACTTGGTGACGGTGCTCTTGTAGCCATCGTCGAGCACCAGATCGCCCTTGGCGTCGAAGATCCTGGCGCCGTTGCTGATCGCCGGGCCGGCGAAGCGGTGGCCGGAGCGGTCCCACGCCATCGCCGACGGCGTCTGCGTCGCCTTCGCCACCTTGCGCGTCGCGTCGATCCACTCATCCCAGGTCGCCTTCGGCCCCGGCAGCGGGATCTTGGCCTGTTCGAACAGCGTCTTGTTCACATACGGGCCGGTCATCGTCAGCTGCGACATGAAGCCGTAGATGCCCTTGTCGCCGGCGGTCGGCCGCAGCCATGGCAGCGTCGCGCCGAAGTTGGCCTCCCAGTACTTGGCGTCCTTCACGTGCGCGCTGATGTCGAGGTAGTGCTTCGACAATCCGCCGAGGTCGGTGACCCGCGCGATGTCCGGGCCCTGTCCGGCCGCGAGCTGCACCGGCAACTGCTCCACGATCGTCTTGTACGGGACCACGTCCAGAATCACCTTGGTGCCCGGGTTCTGCGCCTCGAAGCGCTTGATGAGTTCCGCGGTGACGTCGCACTCGTTGCCATCCTGGTAGCACATGACGCGGATGTCTGCTGCAGTCGCTGCCGTGGCCAGGGCCATCAACGCGACGAGGGAGAGGGTGTGACGCATGGGGTTTGCTCCGGAGGTTGGCGAATGCACCATCCTACGCCGACGCCGCACCGTCGTGAAGCGGATATAGCGGCCGGGGCAGGTGGCGGAATGGGAGCCGGTCGAACGCGGCGGCGGCGGCGCCCGGGCCGTGCACGAGCAGCCGGCTCTCGCCGTAGCGGGCGAATCCGGCGCGGTAGGCGACGCGGGAGAAGACCAGCACATAGCGGGCGAGCGCAGGATCGACGCCCGCGTGGGTGAACATGCCGGCGTCGAAGCCTTCGAGGCGCCGCTCGGCGACGAGCAGCGTGGCAGCGCCGGCATCGAACACCACGCAAGTGCCCAGCTCGAGCAGCATGCCCGGGTACACCGGTCCCAGCGCGTGGAAGCGGCCGTCGGTGACCCGGCGCACGCGACCGGTCAGGCGCAACGGCCCGGTGGGATCGTCGGCATAGCGGTGGTGTCCGCCAATGGTCACGGCGATGTCCTCGTCCGGGTGCGCGCGTTGCAGCGCAGCAACCGCCGCGGGATCCCAGTACACCCCGGCCACGATGTCGCGCATGCCGGCGGCCAGCATCGCGGCGAGCACGGTCATGGTGTCGCAGGTGCCGCCCGCGCCCGCGTTGTTGCCGCAATCGGCGAGGATCACCGGTGAGTCGAGCGTGCTGGCACGCGCGAGCGTCGACGCGATGGGCTCCGCGTCGTCGTCGACCAGGCGCGCCCGCCCGTCCCACAGCACGGTTGCGATCCGCGACGCGATCCGCGCCACCGCGGCCGCATCGTTGCCGATCGCCACCACCGACGGCCCCGTCACCGCGCTGTCGGCAAGCGGAAAGCCGCCGAAGACCGACACATCGACGACGTCGCGGCCGTCGGTTGCGGCCTGCGCCAGGGCGAAGGCCGCACGCATCGGCTCCTCGGAGGTGACCTGCCGCAGCATCTGCGGCAGCAGCGGCACGCGGCGGAGCGCGACGACGGGGGAGAGCGTCCCAGCCAGCGTGGCGAACAGCAGCCGCGCTGCGCGCAGACCGGTCTCGTACGCATCGACGTGCGGATAAGTGCGATAACCGCAGATGATCGTCGCCCGGTCGACGACTTCCTGCGCCAGGTTGGCGTGGAAGTCGAGCGCCAGCGCGATCGGCACCTCCGGCCAGCGGGCGCGCACGGCGCGCAGGATCCGCGCCTCGCCGTCGCTGCCGTCATCGAGCGTCATCGCGCCGTGGAGGTCGAGCAGGATCGCCTCCGGCGTATCGGCATCGTCTGCGAGCAGCAGATCGATCAGTCGATCCAGCGTTGCTGCCGACGCGGGCGCCGAGGGCAGCGCGTCGGCGAACAGCGGCAGCGTGATCGTCGCGGCGATCTCGCGCGCGGCGTCGAGCAACCCGCCGAACGCGGTCTTCGCGCCTTCGTGCGCGGCCAGCACCGCGCCGCCGGTGACTGGCTCGGCATCGGGAAAGAACGACGCGAACGGCGTCGGCAGCGGCGAGAAGCTGTTGGTTTCGTGGCGAATCGCTCCGAGCAGGACGCGCATGACCGTATCCGATGTCTGGGTGCCCCCGTCGGGGGCGACTGGCGCGCGTGGCCGGCGTGGCGTAAGGGCTTGTCGCCGGATGCTACACCGGGTGCCTCATCGCTTGTATTCTCGTCGGTTACAGTATCGCCCTTGCCGGAACGCGAAGGCGCGCGGCACCGGCCAGCGGCTGCGGTGAAGCGCGCCCCGCCTTCGGCGACCAGTCCTCAGGAAAGCCCGGCATGAGTTCTCCTCCTCCACCAACCTCAAAGCACCGGTTCGCCACCCGGGCGCTGGCAGGTGTGCTGTTGCTCGCGGCGGTCGGTTTCGCGCTCTGGTCGCTGCTTCCGCGCGGACCCGCGGGGGCGCCGCCGACCGATCCGAAAAAGGAAGCCTCCTCGCGCCCGGCGCTGACCGTCGCGCTGATCCCGCTGCAGCGCGAAGACTGGCCGCGCACGCTCGTCGCGCAGGGCAACATCACCGCGTGGCAGGAAGCCGTGGTAGGCGGAGAGTTGTCCGGCTTTCGCATCATCGAGGTGCTGGTCAACGTCGGCGATCGGGTGCGTCGCGGCCAGACGCTGGCGCGCGTCAATGCGGAAGCGGTCACCACCGACGTGGCTCAGGCGGGCGCGGCGGTCGCCGAAGCCCAGGCGGTCCTGGCCGAGGCCACGAGCAACGCCGCCCGTGCTCGCGACCTGGCGACCAAGGGTTTCGTCAGTCCGCAGGCGGCCACGCAGACCGCCACCGCCGAGCAGACGGCCATCGCCCGGCTCGCCGCCGCCGAGGCGCGCCTCAAGGCCGAGGAGGTGCGTTTCGCGCAGACCCAGGTGCTCGCCCCCGACGACGGCACGATCTCCGCCCGCACGGCCACCGTAGGCGCGATGACCCAGCCGGGGCAGGACCTCTTTCGCCTGATCCGCGGCAACCGCCTGGAGTGGCGGGCCGAGGTGACGGCGAGCGACCTGGACCGCCTCGCCCCGGGCATGGAGGCCATCGTGCGGTTGCCCAATGGCGGCGAAGTCAGGGGCAAGGCGCGCATGGTGGCGCCGACGGTCGACCCGCAGACCCGCAATGCCATCGTCTACGTCGACCTGCCGGTGGCGGAGTCGAGTCCGGCGCGCGCGGGCATGTTCGCGCGCGGCGAGTTCGAGCTCGGGCGCGCCGTCGCGCTGTCGCTGCCGCAGAGCGCGGTCGTCCAGCGGGAAGGCTTTGCCTACGTCTTCCGGCTCGATGCCGGCAACCGCGTCGTCCAGACCAAGATCGGGATCGGCCGGCGGGTCGGCGAGCGGATCGAGGTCACCGACGGCCTCCCACCCGAGGCACAGGTCGTCGCCAGCGGCGCCGGTTTCCTCGCCGACGGCGACGTCGTCCGCGTCGTGCCCGCGCCGGCTCCCGTCGCCCGCTGAATCGGATCACGCGGTGAACGTCTCGTCCTGGTCCATCCGGAATCCGATCCCGGCGGTCCTGCTGTTCGTATTGCTGACGCTGGTCGGGGCGATGGGCTTCCGGGGGATGAAGATCCAGCAGTTCCCGGACATCGACCTGCCGATGGTGACGGTGACCGCGGCGTTGCCCGGAGCAAGTCCCGGGCAGATGGAGACCGACGTCGCGCGCAAGCTCGAAGACTCGATGGCCACGCTGCAGGGCGTCAAGCACATCTACTCGATCGTGCAGTCCGGCAGCGTGACGATCACCGTCGAGTTTCGCCTGGAGGTGCCGCCGCAGGAGGCGGTCGACGGCGTGCGCGACGCGGTGTCGCGCATCCGCTCTTCGCTGCCGGGCGACCTGCGCGATCCGGTGGTTGCCAAGGTCAACCTCGCCGGCGCGCCAATCCTCACCTACACGGTCGCCTCCAGCCGGATGGACGACGAGGCGCTGTCGTGGTTCGTCGACAACACCGTGGGCAAGCGCCTGCTCTCGGTGCGCGGCGTGGGGGCGGTCGCGCGGGTCGGCGGCGTCGATCGCGAGGTCCGCGTCGAGCTCGATCCTGCGCGCATGCTCGCCTTCAACGCCACCGCGGCCGACATCTCCCGCCAGCTGCGGCAGACGCAGCAGGAGGCCTCCGGCGGACGCGCCGACGTCGGCGGCGTCGAGCAGTCGGTGCGAACGATCGCCACTGTGCGCTCGGCCGAAGAGCTCGCGCGCATGGACATCGTGCTGTCCGACGGCCGGCGGGTACGGCTCGATCAGCTCGCCGCCGTGTCCGACACGGTGGCCGAGCGGCGCTCGGCAGCGCTGCTCGACGGCAAGCCGGTGGTCGGCTTCGAGATCGTGAGGAGCCGCGGTGCCGGGGAGGTGGACGTGGCCGAAGGCGTGCGCGCCGAGCTCGCGAAGCTCAAGGCGGAGCATCCGGACATCGCCATCGTCGAGGCCTTCAACTTCGTCGATCCGGTGCGCGAGAATTTCGACGGCTCGATGTGGCTGCTGCTCGAAGGCGCGCTGCTCGCGGTCCTGGTCGTCTGGCTGTTCCTGCGCGACTGGCGCGCCACGCTGGTGTCGGCCACCGCGCTGCCGCTGTCGATCATCCCGGCGTTCGGGGCGATGTGGCTGATGGGCTTCTCGCTCAACGTCGTGACGCTGCTGTCGCTGTCGCTGGTGGTCGGCATCCTGGTCGACGACGCGATCGTCGAGATCGAGAACATCATGCGTCACCTGCGCATGGGCAAGTCGCCCTACCAGGCGGCCATGGAAGCAGCGGACGAGATCGGCCTCGCCGTGATCGCGACCTCGTTCACGCTGATCGCCGTGTTCCTGCCTACCGCGTTCATGGGCGGCGTGGCCGGCAAGTTCTTCGTGCAGTTCGGCTGGACGGCGGCGATCGCGGTGCTCTTCTCGCTGGTCGTCGCGCGCATGCTCACGCCGATGATGGCCGCCTACCTGCTGCTTCCCCCCGGCGACGGGCACGCCGCGCCGCGCTGGCTCGCGCCCTACCTGGGCTGGGCGGCGTGGTGCCTCAGGCATCGCGTGCTGACCACGCTCGCGGCCGCCGGCTTCTTCTTCGGCTCCTTCGCGCTGCTGCCGCTGCTGCCCACCGGGTTCATGCCGCCCGACGACCTGTCGCAGACGCAGGTCTACCTTTCCTTGCCGCCCGGCAGCACCTTCCAGCAGACGCTCGACGTGGCCGAGCAGGCACGCTCGATCGTGCAGAAGAACCCGCACGTCAAGCTCGTCTACACGGCCATTGGCGGGGGCGCGGCCGGGTCCAACGCCTTCGAGGCGCGCGGTGCCGCCGAGGTACGCAAGGCCACGCTGACCATCAACATGACCCCCCGCCAGGAGCGCGGCGGCGTGCGCAAGCAGGAGGTGGAGCGGCAGTTGCGCGAGGGGCTGGCCGAGATCCCCGGCGTGCGCCTCACCGTCGGCTTCGGCAATTCGACGGAGAAGTACGTGCTGGTGCTGGCGAGCGAGAACGGCGCCGTGCTGAGCGAACACGCGCGGCGGGTGGAACGCGACCTGCGCACGTTGCCGGGCATCGGCAGCGTCACCACGACGGCCAGTCTCATGCGGCCGGAACTGGTGGTCCGGCCCGACTTCTCCCGCGCGGCGGATCTGGGCGTGACCTCCGCCGCGATCGCCGACACGCTGCGCATCGCCACTGCCGGCGACTACGACCAGAGCCTCGCGAAGCTGAACCTGGCCGAGCGGCAGGTGCCGATCGTGGTCAAGCTCCCCGCGGCCGCGCGCCAGGACTTGTCACTGCTCGAACGCCTGTCGGTGCCCGGCAAGCACGGGCCGGTGATGATCGCCAACGTGGCCTCGCTCGCGATCGACAGCGGGCCGGCGCAGATCGACCGCTACGACCGGCAGCGCAACGTCAATTTCGAGATCGAGCTCAATCAGCAGCCATTGGGCGAAGTCGCCAAGCAGGCGCTCGCGCTGCCAAGTCTTTCCAATCTGCCGCCCGGCGTGACCCAGACCACGGTCGGCGATGCCGAGGCGATGGCGGAACTCTTCAGCAGTTTCGCCCTTGCGATGGCCACCGGCGTGCTGTGCATCTACATCGTGCTGGTGCTGCTGTTCCGGGACTTCGTGCAGCCGGTGACGGTGCTCGTGGCACTCGTGCTCTCGGTGCCCGGCGCTTTCCTCGCGTTGTTCGTCACCCACACCGCGCTGTCGATGCCGTCGATGATCGGCCTCATCATGCTGATGGGGATCGCGACCAAGAACTCGATCCTGCTGATCGACTACGTCATCCTCGCGCGCCGCGACCACGGCCTCGACCGCTGGGAGGCGCTGCTCGACGCCTGCCGCAAGCGCGCGCGGCCGATCGTGATGACCACCGTGGCGATGGGCGCCGGCATGCTGCCGATCGCGATCGGCGTTGGCACCGACCCGAGCTTTCGAGCGCCGATGGCGATCGTCGTGATCGGCGGTCTCATCACCTCGACCTTCTTGAGCCTTCTCGTTGTTCCGGTCGTCTTCACCTATGTCGACGACGCCATCGTGTTCCTGCGCGGGCTCGTGCGCCGGCGCTGACCGGATTCGACCGCGGTCGGCGGTGCAGCAAGACCGGGCTGGCGGAAGGGACATTTTGCGGGTGCGCTGCATGTGACGCGCGACCGGCGATCGCCTATGATTCGTGACCCCGGGGTCCGGCCCCGATCACGACTCCCGTCGCGCAAGCGAGCAGGATCTCCGACCATGGTGAATCCCCTTTCGTGCGCCAGCAGCGTCGACGCTGTGAAGCACGGCCGCGTTGCTGCGGGCGCGCAGTTGCTGGCCATCGGCATCCTGTGCGTTGTCCTCGGTGCTGCGCGGGGCGTCGAAGCGGCCGAACTGCCGATCTTCGACGCCCACATCCACTACAGCCACGACGCCTGGGACAACCTGCCGCCGAAGGACGCGGTGGCCATCCTGCGCAAGGCGGGCCTCAAACGCGCGCTCGTGTCGAGCTCTGGCGACGAGGGCACGCAGCGGCTCGTGGCCGAAGCGCCCGACCTCGTGCTGCCTTCGCTGCGGCCCTATCGCCGGCGCAGCGAGGTCGGCACCTGGATGCGCGACGACACGGTCCCCGTCTTCCTCGAAGAGCGCCTGTCGCGCAGCCGGTACGCCGCAATCGGTGAATTTCACGTGTACGGCGCCGATGCCGACCTGCCGGTGCCGCGGCGCTTGGTGGCACTGGCGAAGCAGCACCAGCTGGTCCTGCACGCGCATTCCGATGCCGACGCGATCGAACGCCTGTTCCGGCAGGATCCGGGCGCCCGCATCCTCTGGGCGCACTCGGGCTTCGATCGGCCGGACCTGGTGCGCGAGATGCTGCGCAAGCATCGAAATCTCTGGTGCGACCTCGCGTTTCGCAGCGACCAGGGGGCAGCCGGCAAGGTGCCGGCCGAGTGGCGCGCCGTGTTCACCGAGTTTCCTGACCGGTTCATGGTCGGCACCGATACCTTCACGCCGGAACGCTGGCATTACATCGTCGAGCACGCCAACTGGTCGCGGGCGTGGCTGGCCGATCTTCCTCCGGCGCTGGCCGAGCGCATCGCCTGGCGCAACGGCGAGGCGCTGTTCGCCGGCTGGACGCCCGGTCTCGCCAAGTGAGTGCCGTGCGCGCTGCCGCCGTTGTGGGCGCGCTGGCGCTGGTCGCGGCCCCGACGGCGTGGGCCTGTGGCGAAGCGCTGCGCGGCACGACGAGCCGGGTCGACAACGCGCGTTACGAAATCGTGTTTGCCGCGGTGCCGGCGCCGATCAAAGCCGGGAAGCTCTTTGCCCTCGACATCGCCGTGTGTCCGCGCGGCGGCGCCGGTGCGCCGGACGCGCTCGCCGTCGATGCGGTCATGCCGGAACACCGGCACGGGATGAACTACCGGCCGGTGGTCGTTGCGCGCGGCGCGGGATTGTACCGAGCCGAAGGACTGATGTTCCACATGCCCGGACGATGGGACCTCCTCTTCGATCTGGTGACGAGCACCGGCACCGAGCGACTCACAGCCACGACGCATCTCGAGTGACGCCCCGGTACGCGAAATTCGTGGCGCTTGCGGCGAGCTGCATCGTCTTCGCGGCGAACGGAGCGCCCGCGCCCGATCCTGCGTTCACCGCGCCGGAAGTTCCGCGCCATTCTTGCGCACGGGCCCTGGCCGGTGCCGTGGCAGAACGATCCGTCGAACCGCGTGTCCGGCCAGGCGGCGGCCATCGCTTTCGGCGAGCGGCTTTTCAACGACCCGCGACTGTCCGGTCCCGGGACCGATCGCCTGCGCGACATGCCACGCGCCGGGGCGCGCCTTCACCGACGGATTGCCGCGCGCGCAGGGTTTGGCCGCCACCGATCGCAACACCCTCGGGCTTGCCAATGTCCGGCTGCAACGCTGGTTCGGCTGGGACGGGGCCGGCGACAACCTCTGGGCGCAGAGTCTGCGCCCGCTCCTCGACCCGCGCGAAATGGGCAGCGACTTCGCGGGGCTGGCGGCGCTCGTGCGCGCGGACAGCGATCTGCGCGACCGCTATCGCGCGATCTTCGGCGAATCGCCTCCGTCCGACGACGAGATCGTCGCCGTCAATGTCGCCAAGGCGCTCGCCGCGTATCAGGAAACGCTCGTCACCGGACGTACGCCCTTCGACGATTTTCGCGATGCGCTCGCGCGCGGTGACGCCGCCGCCGCGGCGCGATACCCGGCCGCAGCACGGCGCGGGCTCGCCATCTTCGTCGGCAAAGGGCGCTGCAACGTCTGTCATCTGGGGCCCAATTTCACCAACGGCGAGTTTCACGACATCGGCATTCCTTTTTTCGCGGGACCCGGGCGCGTGGACCCGGGCCGGCACGAAGGGGTCCGGCGCGTCCGGGCGAGCCGGTACAACCTGCTGGGGGCGTTCAACGACGATCCGGCGCGGCGCACCGCGACCGCAACGCGCTTTGTCGCGCAGGAGCACCGCAATTTCGGCGAGTTCAGGGTGCCGTCATTGCGTCAGGTCGCGCGCACGGCGCCCTACATGCACAACGGGAGTCTTGCCACGCTGCGCGAAGTTGTCCGGCACTATTCGGAGATCGACGAGGATCGTCTGCACGCGGAGGGCGAACGCATTCTGCGGCCGCTCGGTCTTTCCGCAACCGATCTCGACGACCTTGTCGCTTTCCTGGAAAGCCTGACTGAATACGGTCGCGTTGTAGAAGCGGAACGGTTGCGTCACGCCCAGGTGTCGATGATCGTCCCCAGGTGCGACGCGTTCGACGCCGGACGGGCGGCGGCCTGCACGAGCTGCAGTGCGGACTGACCGGAGAGAGTGAGCGCTCGCTTAAGAAGGGCGAGTTGCGCCATGTCGCGCCTTTGCGCCGCCACCAGGTGTGTCGCTGTCGAGGCCAGCGCGATCACTGAAGTGTTTTCCATGTGACGCTCAGGGTTCCTTGCGGTCCATGGCCGCGGGGGCGGTCGCGAGGCGCTGTCGACGCAGCAGGTTCTTCGCCGTGCCTGCATGCTCGTAGCCGGCGCGGACCCACGCGATGTCGTAATCGCTCTGGCCCGTCATGGCCTCGTTGCGCAGTTCGTCGCTGTCGTATCCGCCGACGGTGGCAAAGCCCGCGTTGTGGCGCGGCCGGTCGAGCATGTGGAATACCCGCACCCGATCCGAGGCGCCCAGACACTCGAACAGGTACTGCTGGGCGCGCAGATCGGCCCCGTTGGCGTCGCCGAGGATGAACTGGTCGCCGTGCGCGATCGCTGCGTCGATCTGGTGCCGGTAATGCCGTTCGAACTCGGATTCGGTGAGGTCGTAATGACCGGAGATATGGGCAGTCTTCATGGCGTGAACGGGGGGCAACCACCGCCACCGATAGGCAAACCCGAGTCTCCCATGCTGCACTGCGCAAGACAAGGGTCCGTCCGACAAAATCGCCGAGGCGGTTCCGCGCCGCGGCGACGGCTCCCGCTGCCGGCCCGTCCGCTGCCGCGTCACGGGGATCGGGCGCGGCGGCAACAAGTGACTCGGGGCGTCAGCGCGGCGGGCTGCCCGGCGGCGTCGGGGCGAGACGGCATCCGTCCACCCCGGATTCGCTGGCACGGTCTTTGCGGGTTCGGTGGGGTGCCTTCTCGAAGGCGGCGGAATTCCCGGTGGCGACCCATGGACGGTCGTCCGCCAGGGCGTCGCGGGCAGGCTCCAGAACAACAGCGTCGAACCGTGATCCGTTTGCCCTCTGCCGCGTCACCGCCAGCGCCTGCCGGCATCGCCCCGGGGAGGACGACTGCCGCCAGGACCACGCGGCAGATCGCCACTGTCATCGGCGTCGGGCTCGTGGTTTGTCTGGGGATCGTGTTTCTGGTTGCGCGCAACCACGCCCTCTGGCCGATCCCGGTCGGGCTCTGCGCCCTGGGGCTGGCGGCATTCGTCTTCCTTGCACATCCGGCACGCCCGCCGCGATTGGCGGCGCCGGTCGCCTCGGTACGGGCATGGTCCGACACGTTTTCGCAGGGCATCAAGGGATTGCAGGCGTACGTCGTCCGTATCGGCCGCCGCCCCGTGTTTGCCCGTCGCGGCTACCTGCCGCCGCGGGCGGTGGGCGACGAGGAGCAACGCCGGCGCCGGCGCGTCGTTCGCCACCTCACCCGCGCGCAGCGGATCGCCCGGGTCGGAAGCTGGGAGTGGCACTACGCCACGCAGCGAATCATCTGCTCCGTCGAAGTGGCTCGCGTCCTGGGGGCTCCGCCGGAAGGTTTCCGCCTGCAGCCGCGAGACGCGCTGAAATTCGTGCATCCGGAGGACAGGCATCCGTTCCGGCGCTGGCTGATCCAGCTGGCCAAGGGAAGGGCGCAACCGGCGCTTGACCTTCGCATCGTCACTCCGAGGGGCGAGCTGCGCCACGCGCAACTGCTGGGCGAGACCCTGATCGATCCGGACAAACGCATCGTCGGTGTCGTCGGCACGATCCAGGAAGCGACCGAGCGCACGCGCGCGATCGAGGAAATCCACCGGCTCGCGTATTACGACACGCTGACCGAATTGCCGAATCGCGCCCGATTCGATGCCAATCTCGAGGCAACCTTGATCCGCGCACGGGAGACCGGCAAGGCGTTCGCGATCATGTTCCTCGACCTCGACCAGTTCAAGCGCATCAACGACACGATGGGGCACGCGGTCGGCGACGATCTCCTGCGCATCATCGCGCAACGCCTGACGCGCGTGCTGCGGCTCGACCCGGCGGCACCGACCCCGGCCGGACGACAGCAGGAGTGTGATGTGTGCCGGCGCGGTGGCGACGAGTTCATCGTGCTGCTCAACGGCGTCGCCAGCGAAGCCGACGCGGGTCGCGTGGCACAGCGGGTTCTGGAAGCGCTCGTGCAACCGGTGAGCCTCGGCGCGCAGCGCGTCTTCGTGTCCGGCTCGATCGGCGTGGTGTTCTACCCGCGCGACGGCGATGATCTCACGACGCTGCTGATGAACGCGGATGTGGCCATGTACGAGGCCAAGGCCCAGGGCCGCAACCGGTTCTCGTTCTATCGGGAAGCACTGCGCGCCGCAACCGCCACGCGGCTGCTGCTCGAGAACGACCTGCGCCAGGCCGTCGAAAGCCAGGAATTCATGCTTCACTACCAGCCGCAGGTCGACGTGCGAACCGGCGCGATCACCGGCGTCGAGGCGCTGCTGCGCTGGAATCATCCGACGCGCGGACTGCTCCCGCCGAGCCAGTTCATCGCCGTCGCCGAGGAGACCGGCCTCATCATGCCCATCTGGGAGTGGGTGCTGGTGTCGGTGCTGATCCAGCACAACATCTGGCGCGACGCCGGCATCGGCGCCGTCCCGATCGGCGTCAACCTGTCGACCGCCCAGCTCGTCGACCCGGGACTCGCTGCCCGGGTCGACGAGATCGCGCAAATTCTCGGGGTGGCGCCGCAATTCATCGAGCTCGAGATCACCGAATCGATGCTGATGGTCGACTACGATGCGGCGGTGCATACGCTGAATCAGTTGCGGGGCATGGGCGTCAAGATCGCGATCGACGATTTCGGCACCGGGTATTCGTCGCTGTCGTACCTGCGCCGGCTTCCTTTCGACAAGCTGAAACTCGACCAGTCGTTCACCCGCGATGCCGTCGCGTGCGAGCAGGACGCCGCCATCACGCGCGCGATCGTTTCGATGGCGCACAGTCTCGAGCTCAGCGTCGTCGCCGAGGGGGTCGAAACCGTGGCCCAGCTCGAGTTCCTGATGGGACTTGGCTGCACGACCATGCAGGGCTACCTCCTGGGTCGGCCGCAGCCCGGTTCGACGCTCACGGAAATTCTCCGGGCCGCTCAGCCTCCGGGCGATACCCCCCGGCCGCTGGCGGCGGAGCAGGCGATCACGTCGGTGCCGCTGCTGCAGGCGATTGCCACACCGGAATTGCGCGCCAGCTGAAAACGAGTCGTGCCCGGATCGGCGTATGCTTCGCGTCTGAATGGCTCGGCGCGCCCCGCTCGTTGGCGAATGCGCCCTCTCGTCGATGAAACTGGCCGAATCCCTGCTTCATGCGTTGCGTCGTCACGGCGCGCAGCAGATTTTCGGCATCCCCGGCGATTTCGCCTTGCCCTTTTTCAAGGTGATCGAGGAGTCGGGGATACTCCCGCTGTACACGCTGAGTCACGAGCCGGCGGTCGGGTTTGCGGCCGACGCGACCGCGCGCATCAACTGCACCCTCGGCGTTGCCGCGGTGACCTACGGCGCGGGCGCGCTCAACATGGTCAACGCGGTCGCGGGCGCCTATGCGGAACGCTCGCCGGTGGTGGTCATCTCGGGGGCGCCCGGCAAGGGCGAAGCGGGGACCGGGCTGCTGCTGCACCACCAGGCCAAGACGCTCGACTCGCAATACCGGATCTATCGCGAGATCACCTGCGACCAGGTGCGCCTCGACGACGCGGAGCGCACGCCGGCGCGCATCGCGCGCGCGCTCGCCCGCTGCCGGACCGAATCGCGACCGGTCTACATCGAACTCCCGCGCGACATGGTGAACGCAGCCTGCGCCGAGGTGCCCGAGCTGCCGCCCGAACCGGTCGATGCCGACGCGCTGGCAGCGTGCGTCGACGACATCCTCGCGCGGCTCGATTCGGCGCGCGCGCCGGTGCTGATGGTGGGCGTCGAAGTGCGCCGCTTCAGGCTCGAGGACAAGGTGGCGGCGCTCGCGCGCAAGCTGGGGCTGCCGGTCGTCACCAGCATCATGGGTCGCGGCCTTCTCGCCGGCACCGACGCGCCCTTGCTGGGGACCTACCTGGGCGTGGCAGGCGACCCTGACATCACCGCGCGCGTCGAGCAGCTCCGACGCGCTGTTCCTGCTGGGCGTCATCATCTCCGATACCAATTTCGGCGTCTCGTCGCGGCAGATCGACCTGCGGCACACGATCCGCGCGCTCAATGGCGAGGTCACGCTCGGTCATCACACCTATCCGTCGCTGCCGCTGGCGGCGCTGGTCGACGCGCTGCTCGAACGCGTCACGCCGCGGCCGGTGCCGCGGGTCGAGGCGAGCACGCACTACCCCCGCGGCTTCGTCGCCGACGAGGCGACGCTCGCGCCCGTCGACATCGCCCGCGCGATCAACGACCTGATGGCGGTCGCGGGCCTCATCCCGATTGCGACCGACGTCGGCGACTGCCTGTTCACGGCGATGGACATCGATCACACGGCGCTGGTCGCGCCAGGTTACTACGCGTCGATGGGTTTCGGGGTTCCGGCAGGCCTGGGCGTGCAGGCCGCGTCGGGCGAGCGGCCGTTGATCCTGGTGGGCGATGGCGCGTTCCAGATGACCGGCTGGGAACTCGGCAATTGCCGGCGCTATGGCTGGGATCCGATCGTCATCGTGTTCAACAACGCGAGCTGGGAAATGCTGCGCACCTTCCAGCCCGAGTCGAAGTTCAACGACCTCGACGACTGGCGCTTTGCCGATGCGGCGGCGGCGCTGGGCGGCGAAGGCTGCCGCGTGCACACGCGACGCGAGTTCAAGGCGGCGCTCGATCATGCGCTGGCCACGCGCGGCCACTTTCAGCTGATCGAGGCGATGATTCCGCGCGGGGTGCTGTCGGACACGCTGGCGCGGTTCGTCGCCGGCGTGAAGCGGGTCAGCAGCCGCAAGGCCTGATTTCCGGACTTCCTTCCAAGCGAGGCGACGATGACGCTGTTGATTGCGGGATTGCTGTTGTTCCTGGGCGCGCACTCGGTGCGCATCGTGGCGGAGCCGTGGCGCGCGGCGCAGATCGCCCGTCGCGGGGAGGAGCGGTGGAAGCTGGCCTACTCGGTGGTGTCGATCGCCGGCTTCGCGTTGCTGGTGTACGGCTTCGGCGTCGCCCGTGGCACCCCGGTGGTGCTGTGGGCGGCCCCCGTGTGGACGCGGCACCTGGCGGCGCTGCTGCTGCTGCCGGCGTTCGTGCTGGTCGCCGCCGCCTATGTGCCGGGCAATCGCATCAAGGCGGCGGTCGGGCACCCGATGATCGCCGGCGTGAAGCTGTGGGCCTTTGCCCACCTCCTCGCCAACGGCAGGCTCGCCGCCGTCGTTCTCTTCGGCGCCTTCCTGGCGTGGGCGATCGCCGATTTCATCGCCTCCCGCCGCCGCGACCGGGCCGCAGGCACCCGCCATCCGTCGGGAACCGCGGCGCGCGACGCGATCACCGTGATCGCCGGTCTGGTGGCTTACGGCCTGTTCGCGTTCGTTCTGCACGGCCCGCTGATCGGCGTACGGCCTTTCGGTTGAACGACCGCGGTGAGGCCAGAAACAGCAGGGTTTGACCTGGAACAAGCCGCGCCGACGCGTTCGGCGCGAGACTCTGCGCCATGATCGGCGGCACGCGCGAGCCGTGCTTGCGCCAGTTCGCCACTTACATCGAGGAGAAGTGATGACGCGACTGAACCGACTCGTATCGTGGTGTGCGGCATTCGCCGTGCTGGGTGTCGTTGCAACGGGCGCGCAGGCGCAGCAGAAGCTGTTCGTCTATACGTCGATGAAGGAATCGATGATCGGCGATCTCAAGACGGCGTTCGCGAAAAAGCACCCCGACATCAAGCTCGATTATCAATCGGCCGGTGCCGGCAAGCTGATGGCCAAGATCGCCGCCGAGCGCGAATCCGGCAAGATCCTCGCCGACGTGCTGTGGACCTCCGAGGTGCCCGACTTCTACCAGATGAAGGCGCAGGGTCTGCTGCAGCCGTACATTCCGGCCGAGTCCAAGGCGCTGTTCAACCCGCTGCCCGACTACGACGGCTCCTTCACCGCGGTGCGCCTGGGCACGCTGGGCATCGCCTACAACACCCGCGTCATCAAGGAGCCGCCCAAGACCTGGGCCGACCTCTCGAAGCCTGCCTTCAAGGGCGCCTACGGGATCGCCAATCCGGCGCTGTCCGGCACCGCGTACATGAGCGTGGCCGTGCTCTCCAATGCCTTCGGCTGGAAGTACTTCGAGGCGCTGCGCGCCAACGGCGCCAAGATGGGCAAGGGTTCGGGGCAGGTCGTCGACGACACCGCGTCCGGCGATCTCGTCGCCAGCCTCGCCGTCGACTACATCACGCTGGACAAGATCGACAAGGGCGCGACGCTGGCGCTCGTCTATCCGCCCGAGATGCTGGTGATCCCGAGCCCGATCGCGATCTTCAAGGGCAGCCCGAATGCGGAAGCGGCGAAGAAGTTCGTCGACTTCGTGCTGTCGAAGGAAGGGCAGACGATCATCGCCAACGAAGGCACGCTGCCGGTGCGCGCCGACGTC
Organism: uncultured beta proteobacterium; assembly: GCA_963709525.1. Classification (GTDB taxonomy): domain Bacteria; phylum Pseudomonadota; class Gammaproteobacteria; order Burkholderiales; family Casimicrobiaceae; genus CAIWHR01. The sequence goes on along the minus strand of CAVPXB010000015.1, from coordinate 276,787 downwards.
AAGGTGCCCGAGCGCTTCAAGCTGCCCCCGGTCGACGAGGCGATCAAGCGCGCGATGAAGATCGACTATCAGCAGATCATGTCCGAGAAGGAAGCGACCATCAAGAAATTCGCCGACATCATGCAAAAGTGATCCCCCGCCCCACGACGGGCGGCGCCAGGCGCGCACTCCCCGCCTCATTGATCCGGAACAGCGATGCATCAGGTTCCGTTCGCCCTGAGCTTGTCGAAGGGCTTCGACGGGCTCAGGGCGAACGGTTCAAACAGATTCATGCCGGATCAATAGATCATGGCTGACGTCCGCATCGCCGGACTCGTCAAGCGCTACGGCACGAAGTCGGTGCTCGCCGGGCTCGATCTCGACCTCGCCGACGGCGAGTGCTTCACGCTGCTGGGGCCGTCGGGTTGCGGCAAGACGGTGTTGCTGCGCCTCATCGCCGGGTTCGAGGTCCCGGACGCCGGAACGATCGCGATCGGCGGCGAGCGCGTCGCCGACGCGGCCTCCGGGCGGGCCGTGCCGCCGAACGAGCGCGGCCTGGGGGTGGTGTTCCAGGACTATGCCGTCTGGCCGCACATGAGCGTGACCGACAACGTCGCCTATCCGCTGAAGCTTGCGCGGGTGGGCGCGTCCACGCGGCGCGAACGCACGCTGCGCGCCATCGGCCAGGTCGGCCTCGAAGGGCTCGATGCGCGCCTGCCGTCGCAGCTTTCCGGCGGCCAGCAGCAGCGCGTCGCGCTCGCCCGGGCGCTGGTTTCCGAGCCGCGACTCCTGCTGCTCGACGAGCCGCTCAACAACCTCGACGCCAACCTGCGCGAGGAGATGCGTTTCGAGATCAAGGCGCTGCAGAGAAAGCTCGGCATCACGATCTTCTACGTCACGCACGACCAGGAGATCGCGCTGGGCATCGCCGATCGCATCGCCGTCATGGATATGCAGGGGCGCCTGCGCCAGATCGGCGCGCCGGAGGAGATCTACGAGCGACCCGCCGACGCTTTCGTGTTCCGCTTTCTGGGCACCGCCAATTTCCTGCCCGTGCGGCGCGAGGGGTCGGCGCTTTGCGTCGGCGATCCCGCAGTGCCGTGGACCGGTCCTGCGCCGGATCGGCCGGGAGACGCGCTGGCGGCCGGGTTCCGGCCCAGCGACGTGCAGCTTGCGCGGACGGGATCGGGCCTGCCGGGCATCGTGCGGCGCGCGAGTTTCCTGGGCGCGCAGGTCGATTATCTGATCGACGTCGTGGGCCGCGAGATTCGCGCCGCGCTGCCCAGCCACGAATGCCTCGATCGCGACCTGCTGTTCACCGAGGGCGAGGCCTGCCGCGTCGGCTTCGCGACCGTCCAGTGGTTCGAGGCTGACGCGATCGACGAGGAGGCGCGATGACAGTGGCGACCGCCTCCCGCTTCGGCACGCCGCAGGTGCTGCTCGGATTGTCGATCGCGATCCTGGTGATCGTCGTCGCGGTCCCGGTGCTGCTGATCTTCTTCAACGCGTTCTGGGTCGACGGGCACTTCAACGTCGCCGACGTCATCAAGGTGCTGCGCGAGAAGGACACCTACCAGGCGCTGCTCAACTCGCTGATCCTGGCTTCCGGCGTGACGGTCACCGGCACCATCGTCGGCACGTTCTTCGCGTGGCTCGTCACCCGCACCGACCTGCCGTTCAAGGGCGCGATGAAGGTGCTGTTCCTGGTGCCGTTCATGCTGCCCTCGTTCATCGGCGCGCTGGCGTGGAAGATGCTGCTGTCGCCGCGCGCGGGCTACATCAACCGCTTCTTCATCGACGTGCTGGGCTTCGACGGCCCGATCTTCGACATCTACACCTTTGCGGGGATCATCGGCGTCGAGACGATGTACCTGTTCCCCTTCGTATTCATCCAGGTGTCCGGCGCGCTCGAGCGGATGGACCCGACGCTGGAGGAGTCGGCGCGGATCTCCGGCGCGGATCTTTTCACCATCACGCGCAAGATCACCATTCCGCTGGTGCTGCCCTCGATCCTGTCGGGCGCGCTGCTGATCATGCTCTACTCGATGGCGCACTTCGGCACCGTCGCCGTGCTCGGCATCGAGGCTGGCATCTACAACATCCCCACGCTGATCTACGAGAAGATCCACCAGAGCGCGGGCAGCTTCAACTCGATCCGCACCGGCACGGTGCTGGCGACGGTGCTGGTGATCACCGCGGCGTTCATTCTCTGGCTGCAGAACAAGGTGCTCTCCCGCGGCCGCTACCAGATCATCGCCGGCAAGAGCTTCCGGCCGACCGAGTTGAAACTGCGCGGCCTGCGCACGCCGATGCTCGTGTTCTGCCTTGCCTACATCGGCTTCACCATCGTGTTGCCGACGGCGACGATTTTCATGGTCGGCGGATTGAAGACCTACGGGCTGCCCTTCGTCGCCGAGAACCTCACCTGGGAGAACTACCGTTACATCCTGTTCGAGTGGCAGCTCACCCGCGACGCGATCTGGAACAGCCTGACGCTGGGCTTCACCGCCGCGATCATCACCATGTTCGCCGGCGTGATCATCTCCTACGTGATCGTGAAGATGCGGGTGCGCGGCAAGGGCCTGCTCGAGTTCCTCGGCATGCTGCCGTTCTCGGTGCCGGGTTCGGTGATCGCGCTGGGGGTCATCCTCGCCTGGAGCGGCAAGTACGGCGTCAACCTCTACAACACCGTGTGGATCATTCTCGTCGCCTACATCGCGCGCTACATGGCGTTCTCGCTCAAGGCCAACTCGGCGGCGCTGGAGCAGGTGCACGATTCATTGGTCGAGGCGGCGCGCGCGTCGGGGGCGACGATGTGGCAGGCGTTGCGGGACATCGTCCTGCCGCTGGTGCGTCCCGGGATGCTGGCGGCGTTCTTCCTCATCTTCCTGCCGGCGCTGCGCGAGCTCACGGTGTCGGTGCTGCTCTACGGGCCGACGACGCGCACCATCGGCGTGGCGATCTACACGTTGAACGAGGACGGCGAAACCGTCTACTCGGCGGCGCTCGCGGGCATCGCGCTCGTCATCATCGTGCTCGGGGAGGGCGTGATCAAGCGCGTGTTCAAGGGCGCGGTGGGGCGCAAGGGCTGACGGCGAAACGCGATGGCGTATCTCGAATTGAAGCAGGTGACCAAGCGCTTCGGCGCGGTGATGGCGGTCGACCGCCTGAATCTGGAAATTGCGCAGGGCGAGTGCGTGGCGATGCTGGGCCCCTCCGGATGCGGCAAGACGACCACGCTGCGGATGGTCGCCGGCTTCGAGGACCTCGACGAAGGCGAGATCCGCGCCGGCGACAAGCTGCTGTCGTCGCGCAAGCAGAACTACTACCTGCCGCCGGAGAATCGCAATTTCGGCATGGTGTTCCAGGCCTTCGCCGTCTGGCCGCATCTGACCGTCTTCGAAAACGTCGCCTTTCCGCTGCGCATTCGCAAGCTGCCGAAAGCCGAAATCGTGGCCCGCACCGAGGAAGCGCTCAGGCACACCAATCTCCTGAGTGCCGCGCAGGGCCGGCCCGACGACCTGTCCGGGGGGGGCAAGCAGCGCGTGGCGCTCGCCCGCGCACTGGCCATCCGCCCCGAGGTCATGCTGCTCGACGAGCCGCTGTCGTCGCTCGACCCGCACTTCCGCGAGGAGATGCGCTTCGAGATCAAGGATCTGCAGCGGCGCTTCGGTTTCGCGATCCTCTACGTCACGCACGACCAGTCCGAGGCGATGGCGCTGTCCGATCGCATCCTGGTGATGAGCGCCGGCGTCGTCCAGCAGGTGGGCACGCCGCTCGAAATCTACGGGGCGCCCGCGAATCGCTTCGTGTTCGAGTTCATCGGCCTGTCGTGCTTCCTGCAGGCGGACCTCACGCCCACGGGGATGGTGATCGCGGGCGTTCACGCTCCCTTCCCCGGGGCAACGCCGCCGGGGCCGGCGCTGATCGCGGCGGGCAAGGGGTTGCTCGCGGCGCGCCCGACCGAAGTCGAGTTTGTCGACGCGGACGGCATCCGCGGCGTGGTGGCACGCAAGGCTTTTCTCGGCGAGACGATCGACTACCGGATCACGGTCGGCGACACCGAGGTACGGGTGCAGAAGACGCGCCGTGTGCCGGGACCGGCGGTGGGCGAGGCCTGCGGCCTCGCGTTCGCGCGGCCGCGCTGGTATCCCGTCGATTGACCCTGCGGATCGCACGGCTGTCCGGACAGCGCGTTGCTGCATAATCGGCTTCTTCTTCGTTCGCGCCGTCCGCGCCGCGCGCGAAGGCTCGCGTCGCCGAGGCGCAATCCCCCGACCAGGATCCGATGGAGTCGATCTACTACGTGATGTGCTGGGCATGCCACCGCAAGTGCAGGCATTGCTACGAAGACCGGTTTCGCCCCTACGTACGCGCCGAACTCGAAAGCGTCGTCGCCGAGGCCGAGCGCAACTTCCCGCACATCATCGACCACTTTCCCGAGCGCCTCACCTACCTCGATCTCGATGCTCCGCTGCCCGACGGCAGTTTCCCGGAGAAGGTCGGCCGCGTGGTGCTCTCCGGCGGCGAAGCGCTGATCGATCCGGTGCGCGAGCGCGTCACCTACAAGGTCATCGAACGGCTCGGCGCCCGCTACGCCGCGCAAGGAGGCATCCGCATCGTCGTCCAGACCACCGGCGACCTCCTCACCGATGCCATCGTCGACGACCTTCTGGCGCGCGGCGTGTGGATGATTTCGGTCGCGAGTGTCGATGACTTTCACGTCGGCCTCGAGGGACCGGACAAGCAGAAGGCGTTCGTGGCCAAGCTCACGGCGATGTTCGAGCGCCACGGCATGCGTGCGTCCGGGCTGTCGGCGACCACGCGCAACTGGCACGAGGAAGACGGCCCGGTGTACAGCTTTTTCGGCGCCACGCCCGATTCGTGGATCGGCAAGCTTTGGCCGCGCGGCCGCGCCTGGCAGAACAACCTTTCGCAGGCGGGCATCGCCGACAACTTCTGCAATCGCTGGTCGGGGGGGCTCAACTTCCTGCGCCATCGCTACAACGGTTCCGAAGTCTCGGTCGAGCCCAACGGCGAAGTGTTCCCCTGTTGCGTCAAGACCGCGCTTCCGATCGGCAATCTTTGCGACGAAGGCCTGATCGAGATCCTCGATTCGCTTGCAGGCGTTCGGGCCTACGAGGCGGTGACGATGGGCCACCCCGAACGGATGGGACTGGCGCATGGCTGGGACGAAGCGACGTTCATCGCCCGCTCGCGCACGACGCGCCCCGACGGGCAGCCGTATCAGAACCTGTGCATCGGCTGCGATCGCTTCCACGAAGAAGTGCTGGGATCCGTGCTCGACGCCGCGCGTGTGCGGCGGCAGGCGGCGAAAGCGCTGCGCGGCGCGGGTTTGCCCGGCGCCAGCCACCCGACGTCCGCGCAACGGGAGTCCCGATGATGAACCTGCGTCGCCGGGTCGGTGCAGCCGCGCTCGTCATGGCGCTGGCCATGCCGGTGGCGCATGCCCAGACGCATGCCCAGACGCCTGCCTGGACCGAGATCGTCGCCACCGCGCGGGGACAGTCCGTCAACTGGAACGCGTGGGCGGGCGACGAGAAGACCAACGCCTTCATCGCCTGGGTGGGCGATGAAGTCAACCGGCGCTACGGCGTGAAGGTCAATCACGTCAAGCTGAAGGACACCGGCGAGGCGGTGACCCGCGTCGTCGCCGAGAAGGCCGGAAGCCGCGACCGCGACGGCAGCGTCGATCTCGTCTGGATCAACGGGCCCAATTTCCTGGCGCTGAAGCAACAGGGTCTGCTCTACGGCCCGTTCACCGCGGCGCTGCCCAACACCGCTTTCGTCGACACGGCAGGCAAGCCGTCGAACCGCGTCGATTTCACCGTGCCCGTCGATGGTCTCGCGAGCCCGTGGCGAATGGCGCAGATCGTCTTCGTCTACGACCAGAAGCGCGTCGCCGACGTGCCGAAATCGATGACCGATTTCGTCGCCTGGGCGAAGCGCCATCCGGGACGCACGACGCACCCCAACGTGCGCAATTTCCTCGGCGCGACGTTCTTCAAGCAGGCGCTCGTCGAGCTGGTGGCGGATCCGGCGCGGTTGCAGCAGCCGGCGACCGACGGCAGCTTCGTGGCGCTGACCGCTCCGCTGTGGGCGTGGTACGACACGCTGAAGCCCGAGCTTTGGCGCCGCGGCGCGCAGTTTCCCGACAACGGCCCGGCGCAGCGGCAGCTGATGAACGACGGCGAGATCGACATGATGATCGCGTTCAATCCGTCGGAAGCGGCAGTCGCCATCCATGCGGGGCTGCTGCCGGAATCGGTGCGGACCTTCGTTTTCGCCAAAGGCACGATCGGCAACACGAGCTTCGTCGCCATACCGTACAACGCAGCGCACAAGGAAGGCGCGATGGTCGTCGCCAACTTCCTGCTCGATCCGGCAACGCAGGCACACGCGCAGGACCTGCGGCAGATGGGCAACTTCACGGTGCTCGATCTCGCGCGGCTCACGGCCGTCGAGCGCAAGCGCTTCGACGACCTGCCGAAACACCCGGCACTGCCCACGAATGCCGAACTCGGCCACACGTTGCCGGAGCCGCATCCGTCGTGGATGACGCGCATCACCGCCGAATGGGAGCGACGGTACACGAAGTGAACGGCGTGCCGCTGCGCGCCGGGATTTCGCGTTGGCGCCACGCGCTCGCCTGGGCGCCGGTGCTGACCATGACGGTCTTCCTGCTGCCGGTCGTCGCGGGCCTCGTCGGCACGCTGCTGCCGGCCTTCGGCTATCTGCCCGCGCTGGGCGGGGGCACGCTCTCGCTCGAACCCTGGCGCACGCTCTGTGCCCAGCCGGGGTTCGCCACCAGCGTGCTGCTGACGCTGTCGACGGGATTCGCGGCGACGGTTCTTTCCGTCGTGCTGGCGCTGGGACTGTGCGCGTTCGCCTATGGGCGGCCGTCGGCGCGGCGGCTGGGTGCGGTACTGGCGCCGCTCCTGTCGACGCCGCATTCGGCGCTCGCGATTGGCCTCGCGTTCCTGGTCGCGCCGTCGGGATGGCTCGTGCGCGCGCTCTCGCCGTGGCTCACGGGCTGGACGCTGCCTCCCGATGTCGCGACCGTCGGCCACCCTTCCGGCTGGCCGCTGGTCGTCGCGCTGCTGCTGAAGGAAGTCCCCTACCTGGTGCTGATGACGCTGGGGGCGTTGAACCAGGTGCCGGCGGCGCGGCAACTGGACGTCGCTCGCTCGCTCGGGTACGGCCGCAGCGTGGCCTGGCTCAAGGTGATCCTGCCGCAGGTCTACCCGCAGATCCGGTTGCCGATCTACGCGGTGCTCGCCTTCTCGCTGTCGGTCGTCGACGTGGCGCTGGTGCTGGGCCCCGGCAATCCGCCGCCGCTTTCCGTCCTCGCCGTGCGCTGGTTTGCCGATGCCGACATCCGTTGGTACTTCCCCGCGGCGGCGGCCGCCTGTCTGCAACTCGTCGTCGTCGCGGGGTCGATGGTGGCTTGGCTCGGGCTCGAGCGCTTCGTCGCCCGTGCGACGCGCAGGTGGCTGGTCGCGGGCGGCAGGGGGGCCGCGGCGGCGTCCGCCACGATGCTGATCGCATCCGTGTGCGGCCTCCTGTTCGTGCTGGCGGTAGCGGCGATCGTCGGCATGGCGCTGTGGTCGGTGGCCGCGCAATGGCGGTTTCCCGATGCGCTGCCGAGCGCGTGGTCGGTGGCCGACGGGGTGCGCCGGCTGAGCGGTCTCGCGACCGCGACCTGGCAGACGCTGGGCATCGGGATTGCCGCCACGCTCCTGGCATTGGTGCTGGTGCTGGCCTGTCTCGAGAACGAGGCGCGCGCGCCGCGCCCCCGGCCTGGGGTCGCTCTGGCTTCTCTACGTGCCCTTGCTGGTCCCGCAGATCGCCTTCCTGTTCGGTGCACAGGTGTTGCTGGTGCGCCTGGCCTGGGACGGCGCGTTCGCGGCGGTCATCTGGGTGCATCTCGTGTTCGTTCTGCCGTATCTCTTTCTGTCGCTTGCCGACCCGTGGCGCGCGCTCGATCCGCGTTACGCGCGCACGGCAGCGAGCCTGGGCGCGTCCCCGGCACGGGTGTTCGCGCGCGTGAAACTGCCGCTGTTGCTGCGTCCGATCCTGATCGCCTGCGCGGTCGCGTTCGCCGTGAGCGTGAGCCAGTATCTGCCGACGCTCTTCGCCGGCAACGGACGGGTGGCGACCTTGACGACCGAGGCGGTGACGCTGGCGGCAGGCGCCGACCGCCGGGTGATCGGGGTTCATGCGCTCGCGCAGACGGCGTTTCCGCTGTTCGTCTATCTTGCGGCCGTCATCGTGCCGGCGATCGTCTACGCCAGGCGGCGCGGCATGGAGCGGTGGGGATGAGCGAATCGCAGCACGGCGCGCTGCGCCTCACGCAGGTGCGCATCGAGCTTGCCGGGCGCGAGCTCGTCCCGGCATTCGACGTTGTGGTCGCGCCCGGCGAGTGCGTCACCGTGATGGGACCCTCGGGCTGCGGCAAGTCCACGCTGCTCGCGTTCATCTCGGGGGCGCTGGACGCCGCCTTTCGCGCCACGGGCAGCGTGTGCGTCGGCGATGAGGACATCACGCGCTACGCGCCGGAGCAGCGGCGCGTCGGCATCCTGTTCCAGGACGACCTGCTGTTTCCGCACCTGTCGGTGGGGGATAACCTCTCCTTCGCGATCGCCGCGCAGGTTCTGGACCGCGTCGAGCGTGGTCAGCGCGTGTCGCGGGCGCTCGCCGAAGCGGAGTTGCCCGGATTCGAGGCGCGCGACCCGGCAACCCTTTCGGGCGGTCAGCGCGCCCGTGTCGCGCTGATGCGAACCTTGTTGTCCGCGCCGCGGGCGCTGTTGCTCGACGAGCCCTTCAGCCGCCTCGACGCGCAGCTGCGCGGCGATTTCCGGCGCCTTGTGTTCCGGCACGCTGCCGAGCGCGGATTGCCGACGCTGCTGGTCACGCACGATCCCGCCGATGTGCCGCCGGGCGGGCGGGTGATAACGCTGGATGACTTTGTGAAGTAGCGGCGGCGGATTCGTTGCCGTGCCCGTCCGGATCGCGAGGATTCCCGGCTAAGTACCCCGATTCGCAAATACGCTCACATGAAATCGCGCATTTCGGGCCATGGCAGCGTTGCAAATCCTCGCGATACCACGAGGTATCGCTGTGGTTTGCGCCTTGCCCTGACCCGAAACGCATCGATTTCATTGCGTGTGCGTACTTACGAATCGGTGTACTGAGTGTCAGCGCGCCGGCCGGTTGCCGCGTTGAAGGCGCTCGATCCATCGTTTCAGGAGTCCCCCCGTGTTCGAGGCACTGCAATCGGCGCTAACGTCCAACCAGCTCGTTTCCGGCGGCGTGCTGCTGGCGATTCTCGGCATCGTCGTCATGTGGTTCCGCGAACTGCCGGGCAAGGTCTTTGCGTGGGGGAAGCATTTCTTCGTCACCACGCTCACCGTCGACAGCCGCGACGAGCTGATGTTTCCGGCGCTGGTCGAATACATGGACAGCCGCGATGCGCTGCGGCGGCTCAACAACTTCACCGTGCGCGCCGTACGCCAGGGCACGGCCTACCAGAGCCTCAACGACGAGCTGCAGCAGGGGGGGCGACCTGCCACGGTATTCTCGCCGGGAGAGGGCTTTCACCTCTTCGTCCTCGACCGCCGCCTCATGTGGATGAAGCGCGAGGTGCAGGTCGCCGCCTCGATCATCGAGAAGATCAGCCTGTCGACGTTCGGGCGCAACAAGGCGCCGCTGGAAACGCTCGTCGATGCAGCGATGCAGCGGCGGATCGAGCGCGAACTCAATCACATCGCGATCTACGTGCCGAGCCCCTACAACAACGAGTGGACGCGCGCGCGCCTCGGCAACAACCGCAAGCTCGACTCGGTCGTGTTGAAGGCGGGCCAGAAGGAAGCGATCCTTGCCGACCTCAGTCGATTTTTCGCTGCGCACGGGCGCTACGAGACGCTGGGAATTCCGTGGCGGCGCGGGTATCTGCTCTACGGCCCTCCCGGTACCGGCAAGACCTCGCTCGTCACCGCGCTCGCCTCCGAAATGGCGCTCAACGTGTGCGTGCTCTCGCTCGCGTCCCCGAACGTCACCGACGAAAAGATCGGCAATCTCCTGGGCACCGTGCCGCGGCGCTCGGTGATCCTGATCGAGGACGTCGACGCGTTTTTCCAGCAGCGCAGCAAGGCCGACGCCGGCGTCAAGGTGTCCTACTCCGGCTTCATCAACGCCCTCGATGGCGTCGCCGCGCACGAAGGCTCGGTGGTGTTCCTCACCACCAACCACCCGCAGCTCATAGACGAGGCGGCGATCCGGTCGGGGCGGGTGGACTTTCGGCTGGAGCTGGGCCTGTGCGATCACGACCAGCTCACGCGCATGTTCCTGAAGTTCTTCGACGACGCCGACGCCGCGGCGCGCTTCGCCGACATCGTGCCCGCGGGGCAATGGTCCCCCGCGGCGGTGCAGGAACGCCTGCTCAAGGCCATGACGGTCGACGAAGCCCTTGCGCTCTTCCGGGACGAGGTTCGTGCAGACCCGGGGCAGCGGGTGAGCTGATCGCGGCGTCGCCGTAGTCCGGAGGCGCGGCGGGTTTTTCGCGCACGGCGCGTCGCGTGCGAAAATAGCCTCTTTGCGTGCGCCCGTCGGGAGTCGAGGTGATGAATTGCCGGTTGTTGGGAGTGATCGTCGCTGCCGCTGCGGTACTGGTGCTGGCGGCGACAGGCGCCCGCGGCGCCCCACCCGCGGACGCTGTCACCCGCCTGGTCGTCAAGTTCAAGGACGGGGAGCCCGCCAAGGCGATGCTCCGCCCTGCGCTTCGTGTGCGCGCGTTGGCCGCGGATGCAGGGGTCGCGCTGACGCACCTGCGCACGATGGCGCTGGGCGGCGAAGTCGTGGCGTTGCCCGCGCCGCTGGCGGCGGCAGATGCCGAGGCGCTGGCGGCAGCGCTGGCCGGTCACGCCGACGTGAAGTACGCGTTTCCCGACGGCTGGCGGCAGCCCCTGGTGCGCGCCAACGACGAATTCATCGGCGGCCAGGGTTACCTCGAGAACGAACCCGGCGGCATCAGCGCCTTCGCGGCCTGGGACGTGACGACGGGAAGCGCTGCCAACGTGGTCGCGGTGATCGACACCGGTTTCCGGCCGCATGCCGACATGGAGGGTCGCAACCTCCCGGGCTACGACTTCATCAGCGACCCGCAGGTCGCCAACGATGGCGACGGCCGCGATGCCGATGCTGCGGATCCGGGCGACTGGATCACGTCGGCCGACAAGGGCCTGCCGGGCTTCGCGGACTGCAGCGTACGAGCAGCTCCTGGCACGGTACCGCCGTCGCGGGCGTGGTGGCAGCCAACACCAACAACGGCCAATGGGTCGCCGGGATCGACTGGTCGGCACGCATCCTGCCGCTGCGCGTGCTGGGCAAGTGTGGCGGCTACGACTCCGACATCATCGATGCCGTGGCCTGGGCCGGCGGGCTCGCGGTGCCCGGCGTCCCGCCGAACGCCAACCCCGCGCAAGTCATCAACCTGAGCCTGGGCGGGAAGGGCGCCTGCCATGCCGGTTATCGCGCCGTTTTCTCCGCCGTCCACGCGGCGGGCCATACGCGGGCGGTGATTGCCGCGGCCGGCAACGAGAGCGACGACGTCGCCAATCACTCGCCGGCCAATTGCCCCGAAGTGATCGCCGTCGCGTCCACGACGACGCTGGGCAAGCTCTCCGCCTACAGCAACTTTGGCCCGGGCATCGCGCTGTCGGCGCCGGGTGGGCAGTACCGGCCGGCAGTGGGATCGCAAGGCATCATCGTGTTGTCGAATGCGGGGCTCACGACCCCCGCGGGCGACTACTTCGGCATTGTCGGCGGCACCAGCTTCGCCGCGCCGATGGTCGCCGGCACCGCGTCGCTGATGCTCGCCGCCGCACCGGCGTTGACGCCGGCGCAACTGCGCTCGATCCTCGTCTCGACGGTGAAACCTTTTCCCGCCGGCTCCAATTGCACGACGGACCGCTGTGGCCCGGGAATCCTCGACGCCAATGCGGCGGTGCGCGCGGCGAAGGCCCTCGCCCCCGTGGACACGACGACGGCTGCGGTCATCGAGTATTATCACGCCGCATTCGGGCACTATTTCGTCACCGCCAGCGCGAACGAAATCGCCAGGCTCGACGACGGCACGTTTGTCGGCTGGGCGCGGACGGGGCGCGCGTTCAAGGTCCATGCCGACGCCGCGCGACGGTACGGTGCCGGTGTGCCGGTTCTTCACCGTGGCCTTCCCGCCGAAGAGCTCGCACTTCTACACCGCCGATGCCGCCGAGTGCGCGAAGTTGAAGACCAACCCGGACTGGATCTTCGAGGCGGAAGTCTTTCACGCGCTGCTGCCGGCAGACCGATGGCACGTGCGCGGCGGGTACGATCCCCGTCTACCGGCTCTACAACAATTTCAGGGCGGCGCGCCGAATCACCGCTACACGACCGACCTCGCGGTGCGCGCCGCGATGATCGCGCAGGACTACCTGCCGGAGGGCACGGGCATAGGCGTCACGCTCTGCGTGCCGCAGTAGACGCGCGTCCCCCGGTCGGGGCGTGCCGCCTGCCGGGATGGAGCAGCGCTACTTCCGTGTCGTCCGCGCTACGCGGGTCGTCTTGGCCGACGCCGTGTCTTGCGGGGGTCTGAGCGGCGGGCTTCTTGGGTCGTTGCTTTCTTGCGGCACGTTTCTTGGTCACGGCGGTCTTGGCGCACCCGGGTGCCTGGCGCCGGCGGCGGCGCTTCGGCGACCTGGCGCGCGGTGGCGCGCGGGTGGTCGGTGTCTTGGCGGCTTTGGGCTTCGCTGCGCGGCGTTTGGCTGTCGGCGCCCCTCCCGACTTTTCCAGCTTGTCGGCGAGCAGCGGCAACGCCTCGTCGAGCGTCAGCGTGTCGACGCGCTCGTGGTCGGGCAGCGTCGCGTTGATGCTGCCGTGCTTGACGTAGGGGCCGTAGCGGCCGGCGTATAGCTCGATCGGCGCGCCGTCGTCGGGGTGCTTGCCGAGCACGCGCAACGCTGCGGCGGTGCCACGGGCGCCGCGGCCCGCCTTGCCGTCCTTACGCGCCTCGAACTCGAAACCGATCTTGCCGTCGGGCTGTCGCACGAGGAAGGCCCAGAACGGCCTGCGCGTGCGCGCGGACACGAACTGCAGCAGGTCGGTCTTGCCCGAACTGAGCAGCTTGCGCATTTGCAGAGGCTCGATCGGCCGCTGCAGGATGAGGCGGCCCGAGCGGAAATCGCAGACTCCTGCGGGGCCGATCGCCTTTTCGCAGACGTAGGATTGGCCGTGCTCGAACACCCGGGCGCCGCATTTGGGGCAGTCGCCCAGCGACGCCTGCGCGCTGAAATCGGGCGCCTCGGCGTCATCGCCACCGGCGGCATCCTCGAAGTCGAACTTGACCTCGAGCGCGTCGTTGAGCTTGATCGTCGCCGAGAAAGGACGCCCCATCTTGCTGCGGAACCCTTCGAGCGGACCGATGGTGCGCTCGCGCAGCAGCGTCTCGGCCTCGGCAACCTCGAACTGCCGCCCGCCCATGATCTTCCAGAATCCGAATTCGCAGGACTGGCACTGGAATTTCTTGTAGTTCTCGTGAACCTCGCCGCCGCACCTGGGGCAGCGGACCGAGAGCGTGGCGAAATCGCCGGGGATGGTGTCGCTCTCGTAGCCTTTCGCCTGGCCGACGATGTGCTTGGTCATCGCGACGATCTCGTGCATGAACGTGGCGCGCGCGAGTTCGCCGCGCTCCATCTGCGCGAGCTTGAATTCCCACTCGGCGGTGAGCTCCGGCGAGAAGAGCTCGGGCACGCCGAGTCCGTGCAGCAGCGTCATCAGCGAGAACGCCTTCGCGGCGGGAACGAGCTCCTTGCCATCGCGGTAGATGTACTTTTCGGCCAGCAGGCCCTCGATGATCTGGGCGCGGGTTGCCGGCGTGCCGAGGCCCTTTTCGCGCATCGCCTCGCGCAGGTCCTCGTCGTCGATCAGCTTGCCGGCCGTTTCCATCGCCGACAGCAAGGTCGCCTCGTTGAGCCGTGCCGGCGCTCGCGTGGTGTTGGCGGCGGCCTCGACTTTCTCGGTCTTCACTTTCTCGCCCGGCCGGACCGCGGCCAGCGAGCCTTCCTCGCCCTGCGCTTCCTTGCCGTAGACGGCGAGCCAGCCCGGCGCGACCATGACCTTGCCCTCGGACTTGAAGGGCTCATCCACGACGCGGGTGATGCGGGTCGTCAGCGTGAACTCGGCCGGCGGATAGAACGCGGCGAGGAAGCGCCTGACGACGAAATCGTAGAGCTTGGCTTCGAGCTCGTTGAGGCTCTTCGGGCGCACCAGCGTCGGGATGATCGCGAAGTGGTCGGAAATCTTGCTGTTGTCGAAGATCCGCTTGTTCGGCCGGACCCATTTCTCCTTCAGGACCTGCCGGGCAAAACCGCCATAGGCGTTCGATTCGGCCAGCGACTCCATCGTCGCCTTGACGGTGCCGAGATAATCCTCGGGCAGCGCGCGCGAGTCGGTGCGCGGATAGGTCAGCGCCTTGTGCTTTTCGTACAACGACTGTGCGAGCGACAGCGTGGTGCGCGCCGACAGGCCGAAGCGGCCGTTGGCTTCGCGCTGCAGGCTGGTGAGGTCGTACAGAAGCGGGGCGCCCTGCGTCGAAGGCTTCGATTCTTCCGACACGATGCCGGGCGCGCCGGCGCACCTGGCCGCCAAGGCTTGCGCCCGGGCTTCGTCCCACAGCCGCTCGGCGCGCGCGTCCGGGTCGTCATCGGGCTTCCTGAAGGATTCGTCGAACCATCGTCCCGTGTATTCGCCGCCACTGGCTTGAAAGCGAGCGATCACCTCCCAATAGTTGCGCGGCCGGAAGGCGCGGATCTTCTCTTCGCGTTCGACCAGGATCGCCAGCGTCGGGGTCTGGACGCGGCCGACGGTCGTGAGCTGAAAACCGCCCGCCTTGGAGTTGAACGCCGTCATCGCCCGCGTCCCGTTGATGCCGACCAGCCAGTCGGATTCGGAGCGGCAGACGGCAGCGTCGGCGAGCGGGCGCATCTGGCTGTCGGTGCGCAGCTGGGCAAAGCTGTCGCGGATGGCCGCCGGCGTCATCGACTGCAGCCACAGCCGGCGGATCGGCTTGGTCGCTTTCGCGAACTGGACGATGTAGCGAAAGATGAGCTCGCCTTCGCGCCCGGCGTCGCAGGCGTTGATGAGATCGCCGACATCCTTGCGTTTGATGAGCTTCAGCAGAACCTTGAGCCGGGCTTCGTTCTTCTCGATCGGCTTCAGCGCGAACTTCGACGGAATGGCGGGAAGGTGGCCGAAGGTCCACTTGCCGCGCTTGACCTCCTCGGCTTCGGGCATGCCGATTTCGAGCAGGTGGCCGACGGCGGAGGACAGCACGTGGCGGTCGCTCTCGAAATAATCGCCGTGGCGGGTGAACCCCCCCAGCACGCGCGCAATGTCGGCGGCGACGGAGGGCTTTTCGGCGATGATGAGGCTTTTGGACATGGGGAGCATTGGCAAAAGAGCGCCCGATAGTACCCAAGTAAAAGCGGCCGGGGCAAGGAATCCTTTGGCCGAGGGGGGCCAAGGCGCGCACGCGCGCGAGGGCGCGCGCGAGGCCTGCGGTCAAGTTCGGCGTTGCCAGCGCCCTCCCGGCAGCGTCGCCACCAGGCCCTCGATCTCCAGCACCGCGAGGGCCGCTGTCAACGCCCCGACGCTGATTCCGGCGCGCACGACGAGCGTGTCGACGTCGACGGGATCGTGACCCAGCGCGGCGAGCACTCTGGCGGCCTCGGGGTCGCGCGGCCCCGCCCGATCGACCGCCGCCAGCGTGGGGGCGGATGGCTGGACGGAAGCGCCGATGACCGGCAGCTTGAGTTCCTCCAGGATGTCCTGCGCGGTTTCGACGAGCTTTGCGCCGTCGCGGATCAGCTTGTGGCAGCCTTTCGAGAACGGCGAGTGGATCGAGCCCGGCAGCGCAAAGACCTCGCGTCCCTGCTCGGCAGCCAGGCGCGCGGTGATCAGCGACCCCGACGACAGGGTTGCTTCGACGACCAGCACGCCGCGTGCGAGTCCGCTCACGATGCGATTGCGGCGCGGAAAGTTCGACTTCAGCGGCGGCGTTCCGGGGGCGAACTCGGACAGCAGCAGCCCGGTCCGGGCAAGGGCATGCGCGAGTTCGCGATTCGACGCCGGGTAAATGCGGTCCAGCCCCGTGCCGGTGACCGCGATGGTGCTCGCCCGGGTTCCCAGCGCGCCCCGGTGGGCCGCGGCGTCGATGCCGGTCGCCATGCCGCTGACGATGGTGAGACCCGCCGCCGCGAGCGCCGCGGCGAACGCTGCGGCGTCGGCGAGGCCCTGCGGCGTGGCATTGCGGCTGCCCACGATGGCGAAGGCGGGGCGGGCAAGGAGGTCACGCTCTCCGCGGCAGAACAGGACGGGCGGGGGGTCGGCGATCTCCAGCAATGGGCCCGGGTAGTCGGCGTCGTCCCAGGCGACGAAATCGGCGTCGGGCTGCGCCAGCCAGGCCCGGGTGGCGGCAAGCCGGTCGCGGTCGGGGCCGGCGTCCAGGAGGGCCGCTGCGGCGGATGAGATGATTTTACGGCGCCGGGCCGGCGTCGCGGCGAGCACCGCTTCCGGCCCGTCGAAGGCCCGGAGCAGGTCGGCAAGCGCGCGCGCCGGAAGGCCGCAGGCCTGGAGCGCGGCCCACGCATCGACACGTGCATCGATGATCATGGCGCTACGGCCCCCCGCCGGCCCGCCGCCGCGCCGCCGTCAGGGCTTGCGCGCGTGGTCGCCGACGTCGATCGGGTCGGTGGTGCTGACGATCAGGGCGTAGGAAACCCGGTCGAACACCCGGAACACGAACATCAGGCCGGAACGCTCGTCAGGCACCTGGAGGAAGTTGGGATCCGCCTGCAGGAAACGGGTCGCGCCGAGGAGGTAGTCGATGCGGTCGGGCTCTTTGGTGGGCTTCGGGTCGGGAATGGGCGGCACGACGCGGTAGACCGCGAGCACCATCCCGACGTCGATGCCATCCCTCGCGCCCTTGTCGATGGTGACGATCCATCCGGAGCCGACCTCGACGGAATCGCGGCCGGTCGCGATGATGCGCGCGTAGACGGGCTTGTCGGGCGCGTGCGGCGCGAAGTTGACGATCTGCTCCGGCGGCGTGGGCACCAGTCGGTCGCCCACCAGCACCTCTTCCTTGGCGGTGGAGATGCGCACGGTCGAGACGTCGGCAAAGCGCTCGACGCGGGCGCTGCCGATGAAGCGCTGCTCGTAGCCCAGCACTTCGCCGGTGTCCAGAGACCTCAGCGTGCGGCCGGGGCGATAGATGTACAGGCGGTCCCCTGCCTTCGGGTCGAGCCCGGTGGCGTAGACCTGGTCGTTGTTGCCGCGGACGACGCGCGAATCGCGCCCGGCGACGATTTCCCCGCTATTGACCAGACCCTCGGGGCCGGTGATCAGCGGTCGGGAGAGATAGGGCTCGATGTCGCCCGGCGGGATGCTGGGAATCGCTTCGGCGTCGAGTTGCTCGACGCGAACGGTGGGCGAGAGCCGAACGGTGGGCTGCGCCACGCGGAGTTGCCATTGTCCGTCCGCGCCTCGGTCGAGCGCGATGACATCGCCCGGGTAGATGCGGTGCGGATTCTTGATCGCGTCCCGGTTCATCCGCCAGATGTCGGGCCAGCGCCAGGGATCCTTGAGAAAGCGGCTGGCAATGCCCCACAGCGTGTCTCCCTTGGTGACCGTGTAGGTCGAGGGCACCGGGTTTTTCACCTCGATGTCGGCAGCTTGTGGCGCGGAGGCGACCAGAATGCACGCGGTCGCGGCAGCCAGGACGACGCGCATCGGTGTGCTAAACTTTTGACGCATAAAGCCTCTTCCGGTGGGGCGGGGCTCGGGGGATGTCTTGCTATCGTCCTAAATCGCCGCAAAATAAGGGCTTAGGGAGGATTCTGCATCCCGAGTCTGCTTTTTGCAAGGTCGCGACGAACGTGCTGCTCAATATTCTCGAGTTTCCGGATCCCCGATTGCGCAAGGTGGCGGCACGCGTGGCCGCCGTCACGCCTGAAATCGGCAAGCTGATCCGCGACATGGCGGAAACCATGTACGCCGCCCCCGGCATCGGCCTCGCTGCGACGCAGGTCGATGTCCACAAGCGGATCATCGTGATGGATTTGTCCGAAACCAAGGACGAACTGCGCGTCTTCATCAATCCGGAGATCCTCATCGCCGAAGGCAGGGCCGAAAACGAAGAAGGCTGCCTGTCGGTTCCCGGGTACTACGACGACGTGTACCGCGCGGCGCGGATACGCGTGCGGGCGCTGAATGAGCGCGGCGACCCGTTCGAGCTCGACGCCGAAGGCATGCTGGCGGTCTGCATACAGCACGAGATCGATCACCTGATCGGCAAGGTCTTCGTCGATCACCTGTCGGCGCTCAAGCGTGCCCGGCTGGCGGCGAAGGCCCGGAAAAAACAGCGGTTGGCGGGTTGATGCGGGTCGGTTTCGCCGGAACGCCCGAGTTCGCTGCCACCGTATTGCGGGCCTTGCTCGCCGCGGGATGCGAGGTGCCGCTGGTATTGACGCAACCGGACCGGCCCCGCGGGCGGGGCCTCAGACTGGAATCCTCGCCGGTCAAGCTCCACGCGCAGGCAGCGGGCCTCCGCGTGTTGCAGCCCTCGACGCTGCGAACCGACGACGCGCGGACCGCCCTCTTGGCCGTGCCGCTCGACGTGCTCGTCGTGGCCGCCTACGGGCTGATTCTTCCGCCGCCCATCCTCGCCTGGCCGACCCACGGGTGCATCAATGTCCATGCGTCGCTGCTGCCGCGCTGGCGGGGCGCGGCGCCCATTCATCGCGCGATCCTGGCGGGAGACCTCGAGACCGGCGTGACGATCATGCAGATGGATGCCGGGCTCGATACCGGGCCGATACTCGATGCCATTCCGGTGCCCATCGCGGCGCTTGATACGACCGGCTCGCTGCACGAGCGGCTGGCGGCCGCGGGGGAGACGGCATCGTGGTCGTCCTGGCGCGGCTCGAACGCGATGGGGCCGTGCACGGCCGTCCGCAGCCGGAAGCCGGCGCGACCTACGCCGCCAAGATCGATCGCGCGGAAGAGGTCATTCATTGGGAGCATGACGCCGTTGCGATCGACCGCCAGATACGCGCGCTGTCCCCGGTCCCGGGGGCGGCGACGATGCTGGGCGGAGAAGTGCTGAAGATCTGGCAGGCCGAGCCGCTCCCGATGGGCGGCGCGATCGCGCCTGCGGGGACGGTGATCAGGGCGAATGGCGATGGCATCGTCGTGGCCTGCGGCACGGGGATGCTGCGAGTCACCGAGTTGCAGCCTGCCGGCAGCCGGCGCATGAGCGCCGCGGCGTGTGCCGCCGGACGCCGGATTGCCGCGGGCATGGCACTGACGATGCCCGCGCGCTGACCTCGCGCGGCGGGGCGTTCGCTTCGCTCCGCGGCCGGCGGGGGCGCCACTCGGACCAGGAAGGATTTCGATGCAGGAAGCTCAGCAACTGGCAGCCCTTGCCGTGCAGCGCGTGATGGAGGGCGTGGCGCTGCCCGCGGCGCTCGCCGCGGTGGCGAGCGCCACCGACGACACTGCGGGCCGCCGGCGGGCGCTGGTCCAGGAACTGGCCTACGGTACTTTGCGGCATTGGGGATTGCTGGATGCGCTGGTGAAGAAGCTCGCCGCCAAACCCTTCTCCGATCCACTGTTGGGGCCGTTGCTCGCGGTCG
Organism: uncultured beta proteobacterium; assembly: GCA_963709525.1. GTDB lineage: Bacteria > Pseudomonadota > Gammaproteobacteria > Burkholderiales > Casimicrobiaceae > CAIWHR01. The sequence goes on along the minus strand of CAVPXB010000015.1, from coordinate 257,057 downwards.
CGCTGTATCAGCTGGAGCACACGCGTGCGCCGGCATTCGCGATCGTCGATCGCGCGGTCGCGGCCGCTGCCAAGATCGCGCGCCCGGCCGCCAAAGGGGTGGCCAATGCGATCCTGCGCCGCTACTTGCGCGAGCGCGAAGCCCTGCAGGCAGAGGTGACGCGGGATCCGGTGGCCAAATTCTCCTACCCGGCGTGGTGGATCGAGCGCATGCGTGCCGATCATCCCGACGACTGGCAGGCGCTGCTCGATGCCGGCAATCAACGGCCGCCGCTCGCGTTGCGCGTGAACCGGCGGGTCGGTTCGCGCGAGCAATTGCTGCGGCAGTTCGAGGCGGCCGGCATTGCCGCGGTCGCGGCTGGCGAGGCCGGCGTGATCGTCGAGGCGCCGCGCCCCGTGCCTAGTTTGCCGGGTTATGCCGAAGGGGTCTTTTCGGTGCAGGACCTCGGCGCGCAGCTTGCGGCGCCGTTATTGCAGCTTGCTGTCGGTCAGCGCGTGCTCGATGCCTGCGCTGCGCCCGGCGGCAAGACCACGCACATCGCCGAACTCGCGGACGTCGATCTCGTCGCGCTCGACAATGACCACGCGCGGCTGCCGCGTATCGCCAGCAACCTGTCGCGGCTGCAGCTCGCCGGCTCGCGCATCACGCTGGTCGAAGGCGATGCCGGAAAACCCGCCGGGTGGTGGGACTCCCGCCCGTTCGACCGCATCCTGGCCGATGTCCCGTGCACCGCATCGGGCGTGGTGCGTCGGCACCCCGACGGCAAATGGCTGCACCGCGAGGAGGACATCGGGAGCCTTGCGCGGCAGCAGCGGCGCATCGTCGATGCCCTGTGGCCCTGCCTCGCGCCGGGAGGACTCATGCTGTACGTCACCTGTTCGCTGTTCGCCGAGGAAAACGAAACGCAGGCCCAGGCGTTCGTTACCGGGCACCCGGATGCGTTGCGCGAAGCCCTCAGCTTTGCGCCGGAGGTCCCGCATCGGGGCGGTCAACTCTTGCCTTCGCTCCCCGGCGCGGTCCACAATCAGGACGGTTTTTTCTACGCCCTGTTCCGCAAGGGGTAACGCCCTTCGAGAGCGCGTTGCCCCTCCGCAGCACACCGGCCCCGTTCCCCAGGCAAGATCCCGTTCGGTGCCTACCGGGCGTGCGCCGTCCTCTCCCCCGCCATGTGCTCCGCGATCCCTGTTGCCAACCTGCTTGAATGCCGCCGCGGCGCCGTCTTTGCCGCGGCGTTCCGGCGCTGGTGCAAGGTCGCGCTGGCGATCGTCATGCTCGCGAGCGGCGTCGCGTCGGACCCGGTTCGCGCCGATACCATCACCGTGCGCGCGGCGGAGTTGCGTGCCGAGGACGAAGGCATCTATCTCAACGCGGAGTTCGAGCTGGCGGTCAATCCCACGCTCGAGGAAGCGTTGCAGAAGGGCGTCCCGCTCTACTTCGTGCTCGAACTCGAACTGTCGCGCCCGCGCTGGTACTGGTTCGACGACAAGACAGTGCAATACTCGACCCAGTATCGCGTCGCTTACAACGCGCTGACGCAGCAGTACCGGGTGTCGAGCGGACTGCTGGGCCAGCCATTCAGCGGCCTCGACGAGGTGCAGCGGTTCCTGTCCCGGGTGACCTCGCGCCAGGTCGCCCGCCGCGACCAGCTCGTGGCCGGCGTGCAGTACGACGCCGCAGTCCGCCTGCGCCTCGACGGCAACCAGTTGCCCAAGCCGCTTCAGGTCAACGCCCTCACGTCGCGCGAGTGGTCGCTGCAGTCGGACTGGCATCGCTGGAGCTTCTCGCCGTGAGCGGCATGTTTCCCTCGCGCGGAGTGCGCTGGCTGCTGCTGATCTTCGCCTGCCTCGCGGCCATTTCGCTGGTTCTGCTGGCGTCGGCGTCGGCGAACACCAAGCTGTTCGCCGGGCGCTACGACCTGTTGCTGCTGCTCAACACGGCGCTGGTGGTGCTGTTGATGCTGCTCGTGGGCTATCAGCTCTGGCGGCTGCGGCGCAAGTTCCGCAAGGGCGTGTTCGGCTCCCGGCTGGCCCTGCGCCTGGTGCTGCTGTTCTCGCTGGTGGCGGTCCTTCCGGGCGCGCTCGTCTACGCCGTCTCGTTCCAGTTCCTCGGCAGGAGCATCGAGAGCTGGTTCGACGTGCGCGTGGATCGCGCACTCGAAGGCGGCCTCAATCTCGGGCGCAGCGCGCTCGACTATCTGCTCAAGGAAACGACGAACAAGGCGGGGCAGATGGCGCTTTCGCTGTCGGAAGGCGGCACCGTCCCGATGGCGATTCGCCTTTCCCGTGCCGCCGAGCAGGTCAGCGCAGCGGAGGTGGCGCTCTATACGCCCTCCGGCGCCCTCCTGGCCGTCGCCGGCACCGGAAATTCGACCGCCACGCCGGAGCCGCCGCCGCCGCAGGCGATGCGCCGCGCCAGGATGCAGCAAACATTTGCCGCGATCGAACAGGGACCGGAAGGCACGCTGATCGCGCGCGTCGTCATACCCGTCAACGTCGACGATCGCCTTGAGCCCCTGCGACTCCTGCAATTGGTGGAGCCGGTTCCAAGAGGCCTCGCCCAGGATGCGGAAAAGGTGCAGGCGGGATGGCGCGACTACCAGGAAATCTCGTTCTCGCGGCAGTCGTTGAAGCGTCTCTATGTGTTGACGCTGACGCTGACGCTGTTGCTTGCCTTGACCTCGGCGCTGGGATTGGCCGTCGTGCTGTCGGAGGGCTTCGCCGCGCCGCTGGGACTCCTTGCCGAGGGAACGCGGGCGGTCGCGCAGGGCGACTTCTCGCGCCGCCAACCGGTGACTTCGAAAGACGAGCTGGGGGTGCTTACCGAGTCGTTCAACACGATGACCGCACAGCTTGCCGAGGCGCAGGAGAAGACCGAAGAATCGCGCCGGGCGATCGAAACCACGCGCGCGTACCTCGAGAGCATCCTCGGCAACCTGTCGGCGGGCGTGCTGGCCTTCGACGATCGTTATTGCCTTCGCATCGCCAACGCGAGCGCGGCGGTGATTCTGCAGCAGCCGCTCACCGATCTCACCGGGGCCGTGCTTTCCGATTGGGGCGGCAAGCTGCCCGCGCTGAGCTCCTTCGCCGAACTGGTCAACCAGAACTTTCACACCAGCCGCGATGGGCAATGGCAGAAGCAGGCCGAACTGGCGGTGGCCAACGTGACGCGGACGCTGCTGCTGCGGGGCTCGCGGCTGCCGGTCGATCCTGTGGCGGGCTACGTGGTCGTGTTCGACGACGTGACCGATCTCGCGCAAGCGCAGCGGGATGCGGCGTGGGCCGAGGTCGCGCGGCGGCTGGCGCACGAGATCAAGAATCCGCTGACCCCGATCCAGCTATCGGCCGAGCGTCTCGAAGTCAAACTCGCGCCGAAGCTCGACGCGTCCGATCAGGAGACGCTGCGGCGCGGCGCCGGCACCATCATCGCGCAGGTGGCGGCGATGAAGCAGATGGTCGACGATTTCGCGATCTATGCGCGGCAACCGCGGCCGGGCAGGATGCAATCCGTAGACCTCGGCGTCCTGTTGCAGGATGTGCTCGCGCTGTATGAAAATCTGCGTCCGCATGTTAGGTTGTCGCTGCCTGCCGCGCCGGTGGTGATTCGCGGCGAGCCGACGCGCCTGCGTCAGGTGATCCACAATCTCGTGCAGAACGCGATCGACGCGCAAGCCGAAACCGCCGCGCCGCGCTTCGACATCGCGCTGTCGCAGCGTGCCGAAGAGGCCACGCTCGCTTTCGGTGACGCGGGCGCCGGGTTTTCCGACGAGGTGTTGCATCGGGCGTTCGAGCCTTACGTGACGACCAAGGCGAAAGGTACGGGTCTGGGGCTTGCGATCGTCAAGAAGATCATCGAAGAGCATCACGGTCGCGTCGAGCTTGCCAATCGCTCGCCGAATGGCGGGCAGGTCACGCTGGTTTTCCCGGCGCCGCGGGTGACTTAGCAAAGAGGATTCATGACTCCCGCCAAAGACATACTGATCGTCGACGACGAGATCGGCATCCGCGAATTGCTGTCCGAAATTCTCCAGGACGAGGGCTATCGCGTGATTCTCGCTTCAAACGCGACGGAGGCGCGGGCGATTCGCGCCAGGCAACAGCCTTCGCTCGTCCTGCTGGACATCTGGATGCCGGACACCGACGGCGTGACGCTGCTGCGCGAGTGGGCGGCAGCGGGGCTGCTGTCGATGCCGGTGGTGATGATGTCCGGCCACGGCACGATCGAAACCGCCGTCGAGGCGACCAAGATCGGTGCCTTCGATTTCCTCGAAAAACCCATTGGCCTGCAGAAGCTCCTGGGCACTGTCGCGAGGGCACTCAAGACCGCATCGGCGCGCGAGCCCCGGCACGTTTCGCTGGCCGCATTGGGGTCCTCCGCCCCGGTGAGGGACGTCGAGCGTGCGCTGGAGAAGCTGCTTGCTGCACACAAGCCAGTCCTGGTCCTGGGCGAACCCGGTACCGGCCACGATACCGTCGCGCGCGCCCTCGAGCTTCCCGGCACACCGACCGTTACGTTGTCGACGGGCGAGCGCCTCGCCGCCAATCCGCTGGCGATGGTCGACGAGGCGCGGGACGGAACCCTGTATTGCGCTGAAATCGGCCAGTACTCGAAAGCGGAGCAGAAAGGTCTCGCCTTCCTGCTGCCCAGGCTCGCGCGCGCCAACGTGACGCTGATCTGCAGCAGCGCGGAGGCCCTTGGCAATCTCGCGGCCGAAGGGCGTTTCGATGCGGCGCTGCTGTCGGCGTTGGCGGTGGGCGCGATCATCCTGCCGCCGCTGCGCACGCGACGAGACGACATTCCGCTGCTCATCGAACGTTACTGGACGGACCTCGCCGCCCAGCATCAAAACGCCAACCAGGCGATCGGCAGGACGCTGTCGGCGATGCAGCCGGCGGCGCTGACGGCGCTCTCGAATGCGTGGTGGCCCGGCAACATCGATCACCTGCACAACGTCATCGTGAACCTGGCGCTCAACCCGGGCTCGGGCGAGATCACGCCCGATCAGGTCAAGCGCTTGCTCGGCGAGGGCGGACCGGCGGCGCAACTCGTCGCTCCCGAGATTACGGCGCGGTTTTTCGAAATGCCGTTGCGCGAGGCGCGCGAGGCCTTCGAGCGCATCTACTTCGAACAACTTCTGGGACGCGAGCAGAGTAACATGAGCCGCGTTGCCGACAAGGCAGGGCTGGAGCGAACCCATCTTTACCGGAAGCTGAAGCAGCTCAATATCCGCTTCGCGCGGCGCGGCGAGGATGCGGGCACGTAACACTCCGCAATTCCCGGAACCCGACCGACAACCCTTGCGATGAGTTCTCCCCCCAACGCCGGCCGCCGGATGGCACCGCTCATGCTCGGCGCCATCGGCGTCGTGTTCGGCGACATCGGCACGTCTCCGTTGTACGCCTTGCGCGTGGCGTTTTCCGGCGAGCACGGGGTGGCGCCTACGGAGGACAACATCTACGGGCTGCTGTCGATCCTGTTCTGGGCGTTGATGATCATCGTCACCCTGAAGTACGTGACGTTGATCATGCGCGCCGACAACCGCGGCGAGGGCGGCATCCTCGCGTTGACGGCGCTGGTCTCCCGCGGCGTCGAGCAGCATTCGCGGGCGCGCTGGTGGCTGGTGGGCTTCGGCATCTTCGGCTCGGCGATGTTCTACGGGGACGGGATGATCACGCCGGCCGTTACGGTTCTGGGCGCGGTCGAGGGCCTCGAAGTCCTTTCGCCATTGTTGCATTCGTTCATCGTGCCGATTTCCGTGGCCATTCTCGTCGGCCTGTTCTGGATCCAGCGGCGGGGGACGGCCTCGGTGGGCGCTCTCTTCGGGCCGGTGTGCGTCGTCTGGTTTATCGCCCTTGCCGCCCTGGGCCTTTTTCAAATTGTGCAGCGCCCCGGAATCCTCGCTGCGCTGAGCCCCCTGTACGCGGTCCATTTCATCGTCGAGCACCCGCTGGCGACGTTCTTTGCGCTCGGTGCGGTGGTGCTGGCGGTGACGGGCACCGAGGCGCTCTACGCCGACATGGGACATTTCGGCGCGCCGCCGATAAGGCGGGCGTGGTACCTGGTCGTGCTGCCGGCGCTGACGCTCAACTATTTCGGTCAGGGGGCGCTGCTGCTGGGCGACCCCGCAGCGGTCAAGAACCCGTTTTACCTGATGGCGCCGCAATGGGCGGTGCTGCCGCTCATCATCCTGGCCACGGCGGCGGCCGTGATCGCGTCGCAGGCGGTGATCAGCGGCGCGTTCTCGCTCACCCGCCAGGCCATCCAGATGGGGTACTGCCCGCGCCTGCGGATCCTGCACACGTCCGACCGCGAGATCGGGCAGATCTACGTGCCGTTCATCAACTGGACGCTGTTCGTTGCCGTGACGTTGCTGGTGCTGGGTTTCCGGACCTCCGACAATCTCGCCGCCGCGTACGGGATCGCCGTGACGATGGCGATGATGATCGACTCGGTGCTCATCTACGTGGTGATGCGCCGCGTCTGGCACTGGTCGCGGCCGATTGCGGTGCTGATTGCCCTGCCGCTGCTCGCCATCGATGCGGCGCTGCTGTCGGCGAACCTCATCAAGGTTCCCGATGGCGGGTGGTTCCCGCTGCTGATCGGCGCCGCCGTGTTCACGCTGCTCACGACCTGGAAGAAGGGCCGCCAGATCCTGATGGAGCGGCTCAACGAGGATTCGATGCCGCTCGACCTCTTCATCGACAGCATCGGCACCAGCCCGCCGCCGCGCGTGCCCGGCACGGCGGTGTTCCTCACCTCGACCGCCAATCGCGTGCCGCATGCGCTGTTGCACAATCTCAAGCACAACAAGGTGCTGCACGACCGCGTGGTGTTCCTGACCGTGGTGACGCGCGACATTCCTCGCGTGGCGGCGCCCGAGCGCGTGCGCACGACCGAACTCGGCTGCCAGTTCTGGCGGATGGAAGCGTTCTACGGTTTCACCGAAGATCCGGACGTACCCGCGCTGCTGGAGGCGCCGGGGGCCGACGGCCTGCAGTTCGACATGATGGACACGTCGTTCTTCGTGTCGCGCGAAACGCTGATCGCGACGGTCCGCCACGGGATGGCGCTCTGGCGCGAGCGGTTGTTCGTCGCGATGTCGAAGATGGCCGTCAAGGCCTCGGACTTCTTCCGCGTGCCGACCAACCGCGTGGTGGAGCTGGGGACGCAGGTCGAGCTGTAGAAATGGCGGTAGGCGACTTCAGCCGCGAATTCCGTGGCGGAAACGAAGAACGCTGGCCCGAATATGATTGAACCGTTCGCCCTGAGCTTGTCGAAGGGCCTGTCCTGAGTCTGTCGAAGGAAGCTTGTCGAAGGGCCTGTCCTGAGTCTGTCGAAGGAAGCTTGTCGAAGGGCCGGTCCTCAGCCTCTCAGGCTGGCGCCCCCATCTGCGCGCGCATCGACTTCATCGCCTTCACCTCGATCTGCCGAATGCGCTCCGCGGAGACGCCGTATTCATCGGCCAGATCCTGCAGGGTGGCGGGATCATCCTCGCGCAGCCAGCGGGACTCGATGATGCGGCGGCTGCGCTCGTCGAGCTTGGCGAGTGCGGTGGACAGGCCCTTGGTGCGGTTGGTCGCGGTCTGCCGCCGCTCGAGGATCTGCATCGGCTCGTCCTCGGTGTCGGTGAGCCAGGCGATCGGGCCCATCGAATCGCCGTTTTCATCCGGCTGCGGGTCGAGCACCACGTCGCGACCGGACAGGCGGGTTTCCATCTCCACGACTTCTTCGGGCTTGACCCCGAGTTCCTTCGCGATTGCCCGCGCGTCGGCCGGCGAGAGCGCCGCGGTACTGGCCTTCATCCGGCGCAGGTTGAAGAACAGCTTGCGCTGCGCCTTGGTCGTGGCGACCTTCACCAGGCGCCAGTTGCGCAGGATGTATTCGTGGATTTCGGCCTTGATCCAGTGCAGCGCGAACGACACCAGGCGCACCCCGCGCTCGGGGTCGAAGCGCCGGACGGCCTTCATCAGGCCCACGTTGCCCTCCTGGATCAGGTCGGCCTGCGGCAGCCCATAGCCGAGATAGTTGCGGCTCACGGCGACCACGAGACGCAAGTGGGACAGCACCAGTTCGCGCGCCGCCGAGAGATCGTTGTCGCGGACAAGGCGGCGGCCGAGCGCAGTTTCCTGCTCGGGGGTGAGCAGCGGAAACCGATTCACGGCCTGGATGTAGTGATCGAGACTACCCAGCGACGCAGGGGTCGGGAAAGTAAGGGCGGTTCCGGTCATGGTCTTGGTTCTCCTTGGGACAGCAGCGAAAGCGCGCAGCGGACAATGCTTTTGGACGCTCTCTCGGCTCAATTTTAGCACTCGGCGTATAAGAGTGCTAAGCGGATGAAGAGTTCCCGAACGATTTGATCGGAAATGCGGGGCGGCCAGCGCCACATTCCCGCCGCCGCGGGTCAGCCGGGTGCGCTGGAGTGCGCCGTGAGATGCTCGCGTACCGACAGCCAGGCGCCGATCCACCCAAGAACAGCGGAGCCTAAAGACGCAGTAAGCACTAACTCCCATGTCAGCGTCGCAAATCCGTCCGGGATCTCGGCGATGGCCGCGCCGGCGCGCAGGCCCTGGTTCAGAATTGCGACGAAAGTGCCCACCAGTGCGACGGACAGCCCCCCCGCCGCCAACCCCTGCAGCGCGCCGAAGTAAAGAAACGGGCGGCGCAGCCAGGCGCGCGTCGCGCCGAACAGCACGGCGACGTCGAGCTCGCGGGCCCGCGTGAGCACCTGCAGCCGGATGGTGTTGAAACTCACCGCGACGACGGCGACGCCCAGCATCAGCGCGAGACCGGTCGCGATCAGTCGCCCGGTCCGCACGAATGCCTCCAGGCGCTCGACCCACGCGGCATCGACCTGTACGGCGGCGACGTTGGGCAACTGCAGAAGCTCGGTGCGCAGCGCGTCGATCGCCGCCCGCCTGGAATCGGCGGGTGCGACGATCAGCGTGTCGGGCAACGGATTGCCGGGCAGTCCGGCGAGGAGGTCGCGCACACCTTCGGTCGCCTGAAGGTCGGCAAGCGCCTGCTCTTTGGTGATGACCTTGAGGGTCTTGATTCCGGGTCGGCTGCGGATCGCCTTCTCGAGCGCCTGTCGATCCTTCGCGCCGGCCTCCCGGCGCAGGAAGACCGAGATCTGGGGGTCGGCGTCGAATCGCGCGGCCACCCGGCTCAACGCACCGACGACCACCGACCCGGCGAGCGGCAAAGCGAGCGCCACGGCCAGTGCGCCGATCGAGAGCAGCGACGCAAAGGGCGTTCGCGCGGCATGTGCCAGGGCGTCGGCGAGCGCTGCCCGATGCAGGCCGGCCCAGGCCCTCATGGCTGTACGCGCCCTTGCGCCAGTGCGATCTGTCGTCCCGGAAAGCGGGCGATCAGCGAAGTGTCATGCGTGGCGAGGAGCACCGTGGTTCCCGCCGCGTGAAACGCACAAAAAAGTTCAAGGATCGCATCGGCATACGCGGCATCGAGCGTCGCCGTCGGCTCGTCGGCGAGCAGCAATGCAGGTCGATTGACGATGGCGCGCGCGATGCATACGCGCTGCTGTTCGCCGCCGGAGAGCGCCACCGGATTCGATCGCTCGCGGCCCAGCAATCCGACTTTGTCCAGTGCGGCGCGCACGCGCCTCGCACCCTCCGCCGGCGTGACCCCGGCCACCGCCAGCGGCAGCATCACGTTGTCGAAAACCGTACGGTCGTAGAGAAGGCGCTGGTCCTGCAGCACCAGTCCGAGGTTGCGCCGCAGAAAAGGAATCGCCGCCACCGACATCCGGCCGACGTTCTGTGCATTGAGAAGCAACGTGCCTGCCGTCGGTCGCTCGACGGCGGCCAGCAGGCGGAACACCGTGCTTTTCCCGGCGCCCGAGTGCCCCGTGAGATAGACGAATTCGCCGGCGGCGACATCGAAGCTGACGTTGTCGAGCGCCGCTCGCCCCCCTGCCGGCCCGCCCGCATAGCGCTTGGTGACACCCGAGAAGCTGATAGTGGCGGCCATCGAACACCCCGAAATCGCAGGCTCAACCCATCAGGGCGTCGACAAACTCCCCGACCACGAAGGGCTTGAGATCGTCGATCGTTTCGCCCACGCCGATGTACCGCAACGGAATCGGGTGCTGTTTGGCGATGGCGGCGATGACGCCCCCCTTGGCGCTGCCGTCGAGTTTGGTGAGGACGAGGCCGGTCAGCGCCAGCGCCTCGTCGAAGGCCTTCACCTGTGCCAGCGCGTTCTGGCCGGTGTTGGCATCGAGCACCAGCAGCGTTTCGTGCGGTGCCGTGGGATCCGCCTTCCGGATCACGCGTTTCACCTTGCGGATCTCTTCCATCAGGTGCAGCTGGGTGGGCAGGCGTCCGGCCGTGTCCGCGAGCACGATGTCGACGCCCCGCGCTCGCGCCGCGGCGATCGCGTCGAACATCACCGCAGCAGGGTCGCCCCCTTCCTGCGCGACGACGAAGACGTTGTTGCGCTCCCCCCAGATCGCGAGTTGCTCGCGCGCCGCGGCGCGAAAAGTGTCGCCCGCGGCCAGCAGCACCGAGAGTCCCTGCGACTGGAAGTGCTTGGCGAGCTTGCCGATCGATGTGGTCTTGCCGGCGCCGTTCACGCCCGCCAGCATGATCACGAACGGTCGCTCTGCGCCTATCACCAGCGGCTTTTCCAGCGGGCCGAGCAACGCTGCCAGCGCGTCCTTGAGCATTGCCCTGGGGTCGCCCTCGCCTCCTGCGCTCTTCCATCGCGCGGAAAGATCGCCGAGCAACTGCTGTGTCGCCGGCATGCCGACATCGGCGCCAATGAGCGCGGTCTCGAGCGCTTCCAGCGTTTCGTCGTCCAGCGTCTTGCGGCTGAAGACCCCCGCCAGCGCGCCGGTCAGCTTGTCACGCGACTTGGAAAGCCCGGCGCGCAGCCGTTCGGCCCACGAGACCCTGGTGTCGGCGGGCTGGGCGGCGGTCTCGTCGGCAGGCTTGCGCTTGAAGAGGTCGAACATCGGAGTGGGGAGGCGGGAGGTCGACGCAGGACCGGAAACGAAGCGATGGCAAATCGCCCGTTGCCGGCAAAAGTTATAATTTTAACCCGGTATGCCCCCCGCCCGCCCGCCTGGCGGCAGCGGCGCATCGTCCTGCTGTTCCACGCCACCGGAGCCATTCCCCTTGTCCATGCGCAACGCCAATCGGGTTCGCATCATCGGCGGTCGCGATCGCGGACGGGTGATTCGGTTCCCCGACGTCGAGGGCTTGCGGCCGACGCCGGATCGGGTGCGGGAGACGCTGTTCAACTGGCTGGGCCAGGAGTTGACGGGAATGAGTTGCCTCGAACTCTATGCCGGTACGGGCGCCCTGTCGCTGGAGGCGGTGTCGCGCGGTGCCGCGCTTGCCGTAGCGGTCGATCGCAGCCGCACGCTCGTCGAAGCGTTGCGCGAAAATGCAGCGACGCTCGGCGCGAGCGCCATCGAGGCGCTGGCCGGGGACGCCCGCGCGTTGCTCGCCCGCGAGAGGCGAGCATTCGACGTGATCTTTCTCGATCCGCCGTTCGCGAGCGATCCCTGGGATTGGCTGCTGCCGGCCTGCCTCGCGCGCCTGTCGCCGTGTGGCCGCATCTTCGCCGAGGCGGCGCACGACATCCGGCCCCCGGCCGGAATGCGGACATTGCGCAGCGACAAGGCGGGGCAGGTGCATTATCATCTTTTCGCCCGGGCCGAGCCGGGATGATTCACGCCACTACCGGACCTCGCCGATGCTAAAAGTCGTCTATCCCGGAACCTTCGATCCCTTCACGCGCGGTCACGAAGACCTGGTGCGGCGCGCGGCCAGGCTGTTCGATCGCGTCGTGGTCGCGGTCGCGGACAGCCAGTCGAAGGGGCCGTTCTTCTCGACTGCCGAGCGTGTTGCGATGGCGCGCGAGGTGCTCTCCTCGTTTTCGAATGTCGAGGTGCTGTCGTTTTCCGGCCTGCTGATGGATTTTGTCCATGCGCAGGAGGCGCGCGTGATCCTGCGCGGCCTTCGCGCGGTCTCCGATTTCGAATACGAATTCCAGATGGCCGGAATGAACCGCAACCTGCATCCCGAGGTCGAAACCCTGTTCCTCACGCCCGCCGAGCAGTACATGTTCGTCTCCGCCACCATCGTTCGCGAGATCGCCAAGTTCGGCGGCGACGTCTCCGCGTTCGTGCATCCGCTGGTCTACTCGCGGCTGCGGGCGAAGGTCGGCGGCAAGCTGCGGTAACGGTGCCAGCGCCGCAGCCTCCCATTGATCCGAAATGAACAGGATTGAACCGTTCGCCCTGAGCTTGTCGAAGGGCCGTTCAATCGATGGGCTTCACGAGCTCATACTACCCGGGATGAACAGGATTGAACCGTTCGCCCTGAGCTTGTCGAAGGGCCCGCCCTGAGTCAATCGAAGGGGCTTCGACGGGCTCAGCCCGAGCGGAATCTCATGCGTCACCGTGCCGGATTGACGACACGGAACACTTTTCCAGGAGCGTCGCCATGGCGCTGATGATCACCGACGAGTGCATCAATTGCGATGTCTGCGAACCCGAATGCCCGAACGACGCGATTTCGCAGGGTCTGGAGATCTATGTGATCGATCCCGACAAGTGCACCGAGTGCGTCGGCCATTTCGACACCCCGCAATGCGTCGAGGTCTGCCCGGTCGATTGCATTCCGGTGAATCCGGACCGCGTCGAGTCCAAGGACGCGCTGATGCTGAAGTACGGCGCGCTGATGGTCGCGAAGGGCGTGCTGTAGCCGCGAACCGTTTCGGGCCTGAAGGCCCTCCTGCAGGACCGTGCGGCGCTGCGTCGTAGAGGTGGCTCAGCCGTTGGCGGCGAGCGGCAGCGCGTCTTCGGCGTAGATGATGGTCGCGATGGCGGCCAGTTCCCGGTCGATGGCGGCAATGTCGTCGACCAGCGCCTCGTCCTGCTGCTCGAGTTCGGCGACCCGGGTTTCGATCTCGCCGCTGGCGCTATGGATGCGCCGGATGCTGTCGAGCCGCCGCCGCAGTTGCAGGTGATGCTCGCGTACCTGCGTCTCGAAAGGCGACATCACCATGCGCAACCAGCCTTCCGCGTCGCGATTCGCGACGTCGTAGAGGTGCTTGGCGCGCGACGCGATGGTCTCGAAGAACCGCTTCATCAGCGCGAACTTCGCCTTGCTGACCATGTTCCAGAGCGTGTTGAAATGCGTGTTGTACGCGCGCTCCAGACGATCGACTTCCTTCGCGTACTTGAGCATCGAAAAGGGCGGCGGCGCGTAGCGCTCGAAGCCCTGCTCCTCCGACCAGCGCGTGTACATGCCCCGCATGAGGTCGTGGATCTCCGCGGCCTGCCGCGCGGCCCGGCCGAAGTCGTTGTGGATGGTGGCGAAGAAATCGCCCATCGCCTGGCGCACGCCCTTGGTGAAAGGGCTCTTCTCGATCTCGCGCCGTGTCCGGCTGGCATTGGCACGCAGTGCTTCGAGGCCGATGCTGTCCTGCAGCTTGTTCGACTGTTCGGTAAAGACCGAGCGCAGCGCGGCGTGGCGCTGCAATCCGCGCTCGAAGGTTTCCTTCTCCTCGCGCACGCGGTCCATCATGTGCAGGATCACGTCCTGATTCTTGCCGCGCAGCGCGCGCAGTTCGGCGAGCTGCTCGGCGACACCGGCCTGCCGCGCGTCGAGCATCGCGCGCGCGCCGACGGTGATGGCGGTCACTTCGGCGAGCGTCGCTGCGCCGACGATCTCGCGCTTGGCGGGAATCAGGTGGTCGGACAGCGCGCGCTCGAGTTCGGGCAGGCGGCTCCTGGCGAGCAGTGCATCGTCGCCGTTGACCTTGGCCACCAGCCCCTTGTGCGCCGAGACCGGAAATACCTGGTCGACGGACACCGACAGCATCCGCGCAGAGCTTTCCACCTGCCGGACGATCTCGGCCTCGAGGGCGTCGCGGGTCTTGAGCTCGTCCCACAGTCCGTCGATCTTGTTGAGAACGACGATACGTCCGGCCTTTTTTGCGGCATCTTCACCCGAGAGGTGCTCGTTCCAGACGTCGAGATCGGTTCGGGTGACGCCGGCATCGGCCGCGAGGATGAACAGCACCGCATGGGCGTTGGGCAGCAGCGAGAGCGTGAGCTCCGGCTCGGTGCCGATGGCGTTGAGCCCGGGCGTGTCGAGAATGACGAGCCCCTGCTGCAGCAGCGGGTGCGGAAAATTGATGATGGCGTGCCGCCAGCAGGGGATTTCGACCGGGCCATCGCCGCCTGCCGCGAGCGGGGCGAGCACGTCCTCTTCGTCCGCCAGGCCGTAGCGGCGCGCTTCCTCGACCGGCACGCTCTTGACCTTGGCGACCTGTGCCAGCGCGGCGCCCATCTCTTCGGGGGACGCCAGATCGAGCGGGAGCGTCACCCATTCGTCGGGGTAATTGGCGAATTCGGACACGGTGGCCTCCCGCGCCCGGGTTTCGATCGGCAGCAACCGTATCGACGGCGGCAGCAAAGCGTCGTACAGCAGTTCGGTGGGGCACATCGTCGTGCGGCCGGCCGAAGAGGGCAGCAGGCGCTGGCCGAAGTCGGCAAAAAAGATGGCGTTGATGAGCTCCGACTTCCCGCGCGAGAATTCGGCGACGAAGGCAACGATGAGCTTGTCCTGCGCCAGGCGTTCGAGCAGTTGGGCGACCTTGAGATCGCCCTGGGCGTCGGACAGTCCCTGGTCGGACAGCTGCGCCTGCAGGCTGGAGATGGCCGCGGAAAGGCGGTGGCGCCAGTCGCCATAGGCCTCGAAACGCACCGTGAGGTCACGTGCCCTGGGTGCCAGCTCGTTGCGGGAAGCGGTCATCGGCGTGCGCGGGAATGTAGGAGCACGAAAAGGCAAGCACAGGACATGCCAAGCGACATGCGGACCCGATTTCGGCAAAGGCCGAAAGGCGCTCAGCGCTGGCAGCGGGGGCAGTAGCAGGTCGCGCGTCCGCCCTGGCGCACGCTCCGGATCGGCGTGCCGCATACCCGGCAGGGCGCGCCTCCCCGGCCGTAGACGAAGTATTCGAGCTGGAAATAGCCTGGCTTGCCCTGGCTGTCCACATAGTCGCGCAGCGTGGAGCCGCCCTTCGCGATCGCAGCGGACAGCGTCGCGCGGACCTCGGTGACGAGGCGGTCGAGCCGGGCCCTGGAAATCCGGTGGGCGGCGACCGTGGGGCGAATGCCGGCACGGAAAAGCGACTCGTTGGCGTAGATATTGCCCACACCGACGACCAGATGACTGTCCATCAACGCGAGTTTGATCGCCGTGCGGCGGCGCTTAGTGACGCCGGCGAGATAGTCCGCGTTGAACGCTGCGTCGAAAGGTTCAGGGCCCAGCGCGGCGAGCAGGCGGTGGGCGTCGACGGGCGCCTCGGCCCAGAGCACCGCCCCGAAACGGCGCGGGTCGTGATAGCGCAGCACCGCCCCCGTATCCAGGACGATGTCGACGTGGTCGTGGGTCCGACGCGCCGGGGGCGAGGCGTAGACCCGCAGGCTGCCGGTCATGCCCAGGTGCACCAGCAGCGCGCCGTCGCCGATGTGAAACAGCAGGTACTTGCTGCGGCGGTCGATGCGGTCGATCGTGCGTCCCCCGACGCGTTCGTTCAAGGTCGCGGGAACCGGCCAGCGCAGGCGAGGGTCGTAGACATTGACGGCCGCGATCCGCCGCCCGACGGCGTGCGGCAGCAAGCCTCGGCGGGTGGTTTCCACTTCAGGCAGTTCGGGCATGGGTGGCGCCGGGTTCGGGCGGCATGGGCTGTCAAGCCAGGCTCATCCGGTTGGGCGCCCGAATATACGCTACCATCGTCGCCCGAACACGCGCCGGGCGCTCCTGCCGCGGCAACGGGCCTCGCGCGCACTCTTGTTTCAGGATGATCATCATGCAGGACGCCTTGCAGTTACCGCTCGCGATTGCGCTGACGCTGCTTCTGGCCGGCATCGGCGCCGGCGCGCACGCGGACTCACCGCCATCGTCGGCACCCCAGCCGGCGCCTGCCCGCTCCGACGGCGAGCCCGGTCTCACCCGCGAAATCATGTATCGACTGCTGGTGGGCGATATCGCGATGCAGCGCGGCGATGTCGCCGTCGCGGCCCGCGCATACTTCGAGGCCGCGCGCGATACGGGCAGCATCGGTCTCGCCCAGCGCGCCACCGAAGTCGGTCTGGCCACCCGGCAGCGCGCGATCGCGCTCGAGGCCGCACGCCTGTGGGCGCGTCTCGATCCCGATGCGGAGCGCCCGCGGCAATTGGTGACCGCATTGTCGCTGGGCAACGCGACGCGCGCGCTGGAGGCCGCCGACGCGAGCGCCCCCTCCCGGGAAGCGCTCGAACGGGCGCTCGCCGAAGCCGCGAAGTCGCCGGAAGCGCTGGCAGAGGCTTTTCTCGAAATCAACCGGCTGCTCGCACGCCAGGCCGACAAGGTGGCAACGCTGCAGCTGGTCAAGCTGCTGGCCGCACCGTACCCGCAGGTCCCCGAAGCCCACTTCGCCGTCGCCCTCGCCGGGTACTTGACGGGACTCGCCGAGCCTTCGATTGCTGCTGCATCGATCGAGGCGGTCGAACGCGCGCTCGTCCAGCGACCGCTTTGGGATCGGGCCGTGATCCTCAAGGCCGAGATTCTGGGCAAGCGATCGCCGGACGCCGCGATCGAGGTCCTCAAGTCGCACTTGCAGCAGGAACCGGCCTCGCGCCCGGTGGCGGGCGCCCTCGCGCAACTCTATGTCGGACAGAAGCGCTATCCCGAGGCGCGATCGGTGTTCGAAAAGCTGTGGACGGCCGACAAAGGCAACCGGGAGGTCGAGTACGCGCTCGCGGTGCTGACGTTGGAGATGAAGGACTGGGCGCAGGCAGAGTCGCTGTTCGAAGACCTTCAAAAGGCGGGTTTTGGCGACACCGGTGCGGTGGAAATCTATCTCGCGCAGATCGCCGAGGAAACGGGCCGCTACCAGCTGGCGTTCGAGCGTTACCGCGATGTTCCCGACAGCGAGCGGGGCTGGTTCGCGAAGCTGCGCGCCGCGGCAATGCTGGGCAAGCTGAAGCGGGTCGACGAAGCGCGCCGGTTCCTGGCCGACCTGCCCGCGGTCACCTTGGAGCAGCGCGTGCAGGTGCGCCAGGCCGAGGCGCAGCTCCTGCGCGACGCAGGCGACATGGCAGGCGCCTACGCGGTGCTCGAGCGCTCGCTCGCCGAGAATCCCGACGACCCTGATCTGCTCTACGACATCGCCATGGTCGCCGAGAAACTCGATCGCCTCGACGTCGTCGAGGCGAGGCTAAGGCGGCTTATCGAGCTGAAACCGGACAGCCCGCACGCGCTCAACTCGCTCGGCTACACGCTGGTCGATCGCACGCCGCGTACCGCCGAAGGCCTGGCGCTGATCGAGCGCGCGCTCAAGCTCGCACCCAACGACGGCTTTATCCTCGACAGCATGGGGTGGGCGCTGTTCCGGATGGGCAAGCTCGCCGATGCCGAGGATTACCTGCGTCAGGCGCTCAAATCGCGGCCGGATGCCGAAATTGCCGCCCATCTTGGCGAAGTTCTCTGGGCGAAAGGCGAGCGGGAGCGCGCTCGCGAGGTCTGGCAGTCGCAGTTGAAGGCGAGCCCGGACAACGCGGTGTTGCTGGACACCATGCGTCGCCTCGAGCGCTGAGAGGCTGAGAGTCTTTCGATCATGCCCGCTCATCACGCCAGAAGACGCCCGCTCTTCGTTGCAAATGCTCGCCATAGCCCGAGCTATGGCTGCGCTTTGCGCCTCGATCGGACGCCTTCTGGCGCGCCGCTCGGACACGCCCGAAAAACTCTCAGCCTCTGAGCAACCGTGGATCGACCCGCTGCGCGCACCCATGGCGTCGACAGGCTGCGGAGTCCGGCGATCGCCGTCGCCGTCGCGCTGGTGCTGGCCGCATGCGCCACGCCCGCTCCCTTGACGACTCCGCCGATGGTGCCGATCGCGCCGCTGTCCGACGCGGCGTTCGGTGTCGATGGTCGCCTGTCGGCCAAGCGCGGCGACGAGGGAATTTCAGTCGGTTTTTCGTGGCGCCACGATCCGCCGCGCGATGCGTTCACGGTCACCACGCCGCTTGGCCAGGTGCTCGCCGAACTCGCGGGTGATGCGACGCGCAGGGAGGTCGGGATCGTGCTCGCGGACGGTCGGCGCGAGGTTGCCGCCGACTGGCCCGCGCTGACCTCGCGCACACTCGGGTTTTCACTGCCGGTCGCAGGCCTGTCGGCGTGGGTGCGCGGCGCTCCGCACGCGGCCAGTCCGTGGACGGTCGAAACCGACGCCTCCGGACGCGCGCGGGTGTTGCGACAGGACGGTTGGGAAATCGTCTACGGCTACGCCGACGATCGAGAACGACAGCCTGCGCGCCTGCGACTGTTCGGCAGCGAGACCGAAATGCGCATCGCCATCGACCGCTGGCACTGACGTCCCGCATTTTGCAATCGGGTGCCGACACGGCCACAATCGTGACATGCACGAGCTCACGGTGCCGGCCCCGGCAAAACTCAACCTGTTCCTTCACGTCACCGGGCGCCGCGGCGACGGATATCACTCGCTGGAGTCATTGTTCGTCGCGCTCGATTTCGGCGATACGCTCACGCTTGCGCGTCGCGACGATGGCGTGATCGCGCGCACCACCGACCTGCCCGGCGTCCCGGCCGACGACGACCTCGCGGTTCGCGCCGCACGCGCGCTCCAGCAGGCGACCGGGACCGCGTACGGCGCGGATATCGCCGTCGTCAAGCGAATTCCCACCGGCGGCGGATTGGGGGGCGGCAGTTCGGACGCGGCATCGGCGCTGCTGGCCCTGAACCGGATGTGGCAGCTGAACCTCAGCCGCGGTGCGCTCGCCGCAGTCGGATTGACGCTTGGCGCGGATGTGCCGTTCTTCATCGGCGGGACGCCGGCGCTCGCGCGCGGCGTCGGCGAGGCGCTGACGCCGGTGTCGTTGCCGCAACGGTGGGTGGCGGTGTGGGTACCGCCCGTTTCGGTGTCCACGGCCTCGATCTTCACTGCGCCGGAATTGACACGAAACTCGCCGTCAGCGAAAATGGACGTCTTTTCCGAGGGTTATGGTCAAAACGATCTGCAGCCCGTTGCGGCTGCCCGCCACCCGGACATTGCCATTGCGTTGACGGCGCTGCGAAAGCACTCGCCGCAGGCGCGCATGACAGGGTCGGGGGGGTGCGTGTTCGCGACGTTCGCCGCGTCGCGGCAGGCGCGTGCAGCATTGGCCGCAAGGCCGCCGGGATTCGCTGGCTTTGTCGCGCGCACGCTGTCGCGGCATCCGCTGGCGGGTTTTGCATGATCTTCGGAGGGGTTCCAGGCGGAGCCAACACGCGCAATCGTGCGCGCCGGTTTTTCTGCTGGGGAGTCGCCAAGTGGTAAGGCACCGGATTTTGATTCCGGCATTCGTAGGTTCGATCCCTACCTCCCCAGCCACTCATCCCGATGGGCAGGTCGCGTTGGCGCGCGGCCTGCCCATTTTCTTCGCAGAACGTCATGGCCTTTGAACGGATGAGAGTCTTTACCGGCAACGCGAATCCCAAGCTCGCCGAGGCAGTGTGTCGGCATCTCAACATCAGCCTCGGGCGCGCCGTCGTCGGGCGCTTCTCCGACGGCGAAGTGATGGTCGAGCTACTGGAGAACGTCCGCGGGCGCGACATCTTCCTGCTGCAATCGACCTGTGCTCCGACCAACGACAACCTGATGGAAGTGCTGGTGCTGGTCGACGCATTGAAGCGCTCGTCGGCGGGCCGAATCACCGCCGCGATGCCGTATTTCGGCTACGCGCGGCAGGATCGCCGCCCGCGCTCGGCGCGGGTGCCCATCACCGCCAAGGTGGTGGCCGATTGCCTGACGACCGTCGGCGTCGACCGCGTGATGATGATGGATCTGCACGCCGACCAGATCCAGGGTTTCTTCAACATTCCGGTCGACAACATCTACGCGACGCCGATCCTGCTGGGCGACCTGTGGAAGCAGAATTACGACGATCTGCTCGTGGTTTCGCCCGACGTGGGCGGCGTTGTGCGCGCGCGCGCGATCGCCAAGCGCCTCGACTCCGACCTCGCCATCATCGACAAGCGCCGTCCGCGCGCCAACGTCTCCGAGGTGATGAACATCATCGGCGACGTCTCGGGTCGCACCTGCGTCATCATGGACGACATCGTCGACACCGCGAACACGCTGTGCAAGGCTGCGTTGGCGCTGAAGGAGCACGGGGCGAAGAAGGTGCTGGCCTACTGCACGCATCCGGTGCTGTCCGGCGGCGCAGTCGCCCGGATCGCCGAGTCCGAGATCGACGAGATGGTGGTCACCGATACCATTCCGCTGTCTGCCGAGGCGAAGGCCTGCCCAAAGGTCCGGCTGCTGTCCTGCGCCCAGCTCCTCGCCGAGACGATGACGCGCGTGTCCAACGAAGAATCGGTGAGCTCGCTGTTCACCGAGTGAGAACGACGCGGTTGCCGCGCGCCTTGCCGGGGATGGAATCCGCGGCGAAGATCCGCGCGACGCGGCGCAGAATCCGTTTCTCGCACCGTGATCCGGCGGGCGCTGCGCATTTTGGGCGTTTGAGGTCATTCGGGTTATAATTCAAGGCTTTCCCCGGCACGCAGCGCGTGCGTGAACGGGGTGTCGCCAACCGCGGACGACCGAGCGGTCCCCTCGCCTTCGCGCGAGAACCGCCTCAAGGAAGGCCGCAGACATAGGGAGTTCCTTCATGCAGTTCGAATTCACCGCTTTTGCCCGCACCGACGAAGGTCGCGGAGCCTGCCGCCGGATGCGCCGCGCCGGCAAGGCGCCCGGCATCGTCTACGGCGGCACCGTCGCCCCGCAGCCCATCGAACTCGATCACAACGCGCTCTTTCACGCCCTGCGCAACGAGGCATTCCATTCGTCCATCCTCGCGATGAAGGTCGACGACGCGACGACCAAGGTGCTGCTGCGCGACGTACAGATGCATCCGTTCAAGAACGAGATCCTGCACGTCGACTTCCAGCGCATCGACGAGAACCGCAGGATCCACATGAAGGTGCCGCTGCACTTCGTGAACGAAGACCTTTCACCTGCCGTCAAGGAGTCCGGCGCGCTGGTGAGCCACGTGGTCAACGAGCTCAACATCGCATGTCTGCCGAAGGATCTGCCCGAGTTCATTGAAGTCGACCTTTCGACGCTGGCGGTCGGCCAGTCGCTGCACGTATCGAGCTTGAAGCTGCCGGCCGGCCTCGTGGCTGTCTCGCACGGCAAGCTCGACCCGGTCGTCGCCACGGCCGTGATGCCGCGCGCGCACACCGAAGAGACCGCAGAAGCCGTACCGGGCGCCGAAGCCGCCGCTGCCACCGCCGCGCCGGCGGTCGAAGCGAAGCCCGCTGCCGCCGACAAGACCGAAAAGAAAGAGTCCGCCAAGGACGACAAGAAGAAGTAAGCCTTCGCCGTCCTGTCGGCCCGGAGGCCCGCCGAGAAGCAGTCCGGCGGGCCTTTTCGTTGGGTTCGCCGCGGCCGGAGGCCGACGACTCCCAGACACTGACTCACGTCCACCCATCGCCCCACGCGCCCCATGATCCGTCTCGTCGTCGGCCTCGGCAATCCCGGTCGCGAATACGCGGCCACCCGCCACAACGCGGGGTTCTGGTTCGCCGAGGCGCTCGCCGCACAGCTGGGAGCGTCGTTCACGAGCGAGGGCAAGTTCCACGGGCTGGTGGCCAAGGCGGGTGGCGATGTCCGCTTGCTGAAGCCGGGCACCTACATGAACCTGTCGGGGCGGAGCGTTGCTTCGCTCGCCCGGTTTTTCGCCATCGCGCCCGAGGAGATCCTGGTGGCGCACGACGAACTGGACTTGATGCCCGGGGAAGTGAAGCTCAAGTTTGGCGGCGGCCACGCCGGGCACAAAGGCTTGCGCGACATCGGCGCGCAATGCGCAACCCCCGAGTTCTGGCGGCTGCGGCTGGGCATCGGGCATCCGCGTGATTCCGACATGCCGCAGCAGGAGGTCGTCGACTACGTGTTGAAGCCGCCGCGCGGCGAAGAGCGCGCGGCGATCGAGGCAGCCATCGACAAGGGGCTCGCCGCCTGGCCGGCGGTCGCCAGCGGTCAATTCGAACGGGCGATGCTCTCGCTCCACACCAAGGACGTCAAATGAGCTTGAAATGCGGAATTGTCGGGCTGCCCAACGTGGGCAAATCGACGCTCTTCAACGCGCTGACCAAGGCCGGCATTGCCGCCGACAATTACCCGTTCTGCACGATCGAGCCCAACGTCGGCATCGTCGAGGTGCCCGACCCCCGTCTCGCTTTGCTGGCCGCCATCGCCCGTCCCGAGCGCGTGCTGCCCGCGGTCGTGGAGTTCGTCGACATTGCAGGGCTCGTCGCCGGGGCGTCGAAGGGCGAAGGGCTCGGCAACAAGTTCCTCGCCAACATCCGCGAGACCGACGCCATCGCGCACGTCGTCCGCTGCTTTCACGATGACAACGTCGTCCACGTGACGGGTGGGGTGAATCCGGTCTCCGACATCGAGACGATCAACACCGAGCTGGCGCTCGCCGACCTCGCTGCGGTCGAGAAACAGGTGAGCAAGGCCGAGAAGCCCGCGCGCGCCGGCGACAAGGAAGCGCAGCGCGTCCTCGCGGTGCTGAAGAAGGTCGAGGCAGTGCTCGATGCCGGCCGGCCGGCGCGGACCGCCGACCTCTATCCGGAGGAGAAGGAAGTGCTGGCGCCGTTCTTCCTGCTGACGATGAAGCCGACGATGTACGTGGCCAACATCGCCGAGCACGGCTTCCACGACAATCCGCTGCTCGCCGCGGTCGAAGCCCACGCGGCGAAGGAAGGCGCGCCGGTGGTGTCGGTGTGTGCGTCGATGGAGGCCGAGATCGCCGACCTTTCCGGCGAGGACAAGCGCGTCTTCCTCGACGACATGGGCGTGACCGAGCCGGGGCTCGACCGAGTGATCCACGCCGGCTACAAGCTGCTGGGTCTGGAGACCTATTTCACCGTCGGCCCTAAGGAGGTGCGCGCCTGGACCATCCACCACGGCGACACCGCGCCCCGGGCCGCCGGGGTCATCCACACCGATTTCGAGAAGGGCTTCATCCGTGCCGAAGTCATCACCTACGACGACTTCATCGCCTGCAAGGGCGAGCACGGCGCCAAGGAGCACGGCAAGATGCGCCTCGAAGGGAAGGAGTACGTGGTCAAGGATGGCGACGTGATGCACTTCCGCTTCAACGTCTGAGCAAAATTCCGGACTTCTCGGGTATTTCTTGGAAGCCACTGGAAACATAACTACACCTAAATACAGCAGTTATTGTTCCATAGGTCCCTGAACCGGTTCATTGCAATCCGGTTCAAAAGCGGGCATGTTTTCGGGTATGCCCCGTCAAACCCCGCCAAAAGAAAGCGGGTACGGTGGCAGTGCCGGAGATCCGCTATATGCTGACCGATGCCCAGCTCTCCCGCAGCTCTTTCCGGGCATTGCCACCACGCATTCGATGGATTGGCTCAAGGGGTCCATGCGGTCGGCTTCCGCCAGCGCCCAAGTTGCCCACTCTGTCAGGGAGTCGGCAGCGATCGATACCTGCGTTCGGTCCAGAACTGCCTGGGCGTAGCTGCGCACCAGCGCTGCTTCGCTCCATGCCGCCGCGTCGGAAAGAAGTTTCTCTCGACGGGCCTGCTCGCGCTTCAAGATCTTCTCGCGTTCCTTGCGCTGTCGCTCTTCCTCTTGTCGCCGCGCCTCTTCTGCAAGCTCCTGTTTCCGCTCTACGAGCCATTCGTGATGGCGAATGAGCCCGTGGCGGTACAACCATTCGCCAGCGACAATGAGGCCGACTGCCACGTCGGTAAGCTGTTCTTCGAGCGGACAGCCGGCGGAATCTGTCCACGAGACGGGTATCTCGGTGGGCGGCTGGTACCACGACAGCTTGAGCTGTAGATTCTTTGGCTCTTTTGACGTGCGGACCGGGCGCAACTGGCCGTTGTTGCGTTCAGTGCCCGGAGGGTCCAGCGTGAACCGGATGATCTCGTCGCCAACGGTCACGCAGAATCCGCCGGGGAAGATTCTGTCAGGCCTTCACGCTGCTCAAGCGCAACATTAGCGTCATCGGATGCGTCGGCGAGGATTGAAACCCGTAGTGCTCGTAGAACTGCTTGGCCTTCTCGTGAAGGGCATGCACGAGAAGGGCTCTGACGCCCGCGTTCTGCGATACGGCGACCGTGCGATTGACCGCGTCCTGGAGCAAGGCGGCGCCCAAGTGCAATCCCTGCGCCCTGCGATCGACCGCGAGCCGGGCGAGAACCATGACAGGAACCGGATCAGGCATGTTGCGTCGCACACCGCTCGTTGCGAGTTGGTGCGAAACGGCGCCGGCCGCCATGGCGTAGTAACCGTGGACGCGGCCGCCCTCGTCGGTGACGACGAAGGTGCGGCTTGCACCGCTTGACTGGTTGGACAACGCCCTGCGCTTGAGCCAGTCATCGAGCACGGCCTCGCCGCACTCGAAGTCATCCAGTCGATGTGAAGCCACCAAGGGCTCCGGCGGACCGAGTTGCAAGCTCAGGCCTTCGCGGACTTCCTGCCCCAGGGGGCCTTGACCGCCATAAGGCGCTCAAGTCCCGGATTGCGCGTGGGCGGCGCGTCGAGCAGCTTGGTGAACTGCCGGAACCTCTCGGTATCCAATTTGAAAAATACCTGATCGAGCAGTACCGACTGAGCCTTGTCGCAGGCGGCTTCGAGCATGAAGTCGGAGCGGTTCTTGCCGAGCAACTGTGCGGCTTGGTCGATCAGTTCCCGCTGCTCGGGACGTGCCCGCAGGTTGATGGCGGCGTCGCGCATGGGTTTCTCCTAGTTCGTACACACAACAGATATACGGATCTTACGGTGGTGTATAGCAGTTGTCAACACACGGCTGGTCCCGGACAATAGCGTCTTCCCACAGCGCGATTGCTCGGCAATCCACGTAGAAGGAAGTGGCGCTGGTTGGCGCGGACGAAACCCCGGAAGCGGGTACGAAAGCGGGTACAAAACGCGCCGCCGCAGTGACATTGTGAGCAGCGGCGCGGGTTTACCGGCGCAATTGCTGTTTAACGTCTGTCCGGCCGACCGCGGTCATCGTACCCATCGCTTGATAGCGGGCCTTCGCCGGCAGGAGACGGTGCCGTGTGGTTCGTCAGCCGGCCATCAGCTACAGGGATACCTGTGCGCCAAGTTCTACCACTCGATTGGGTGGGAGACGGAAGTGGTCGGCGGCGGTGCCAGCATTGCGGTACATCGCGGTAAACAGACGCTCGCGCCAAAGTGCCATGTCGCTCTTTGGCCTGGGAAGAAGCTTGGCCCGCCCAAGAAAGTAGGTGGTCTGCATCGGGTCGAGTTCGAGTCCCTGCTCGCTGCACCATTCGAGCACCGCGGGAACGTCGGGCGTGTCCATGAACCCGAAATGTAGTGTGACCCGGTAGAAACGCCGCGTCAGTCGTTCGACGACGACGTGCTGCGCCGCCGGCACACGCGGAATCGAAAGGATCTGAACACAGCAGACGATGGTGCGCTCGTGCAACACGCCGTTGTGTTTCAGGTTGTGCAGCAGCGCGCGCGGAACGTCGTTCTGCGACGAAGTCAGGAACACGGCGGTCAGCGGCACCGACGCGACCGTGTCGGACTCCAGCGACTTGGTAAACGCGTCGAGCGACAGCGTCCCGGCGGCGAACCGGGAGCGCAGGATCTCGCGGCCACGCTTCCACGTGGTCAGCAGCAAGAGTACGAGACCCCCGAAGACGAGCGGGAACCACCCGCCATCGGCGAACTTGATCGTGTTCGCGGCGAAGAAGGCGCTGTCGATCGATACGAAGATAGCGAAGACGGGTAAAGCCAGAACGGCTCGCCAATGCCAGTCGAAGCGGGCAACCAGATAGGCGAACAGCGTGGTGATGATCATCGTGCCGGATACGGCAATGCCGTACGCTGCGGCGAGATTGGACGAGGAGCGGAACGTCAGCACCAGCACGATGACCGCAATCAGCAGGGCGAAGTTGATGCCCGGCAAGTAGATCTGCCCCATTTCCGCTCCCGATGTGTGGTGTATGGTCATCCGCGGCGCATAACCGAGCTGGATGGCCTGGCTCGTCATCGAATAGACGCCGGTGATGACTGCTTGTGACGCGATCACCGTGGCGGCGGTCGCGAGGATCACCAGCGGGATCAGCGCCCAAGTCGGAGCAAGGAGGTAGAACGGATTGCGCACAGTCGTCGGATCGGCGAGCAGCAGCGCGCCCTGACCGAAATAGTTGACGACCAGCGCCGGCAGCACGATGGCGAACCAAGCCTGCCGGATCGGACCGCGCCCGAAATGGCCCATGTCCGCATAGAGGGCCTCCGCCCCCGTGAGGGCGAGAAACACAGCGCCGAGCGCAAAGAATCCCAGCTTGGGGTGGGTACCGAGGAAGGCGACGGCGTGTCCGGGCCAGACCGCGGTCAATACCAGGGGGTTGCCGGCAATCTGCCACGCGCCGAGCAGGGCAAGGGTGAAGAACCAGAGCATCATGACCGGACCGAACGCGGCACCGACCTTCGCCGTGCCGTGCTTTTGCACCAGGAACAGTGCGATGAGGATAGCGACGGTCAGCGGCACGACCCAAGGCTTGAACGCGTCGGTCGCGACATCCAGTCCCTCGATGGCGGAGAGTACCGAGATGGCCGGGGTGATTGCACCATCCCCGTAGAAGAGCGCAGCGCCGATCAGTCCGAGCATGATGACCACGCGCGTCCGCCGGGGCCCCAGGCGCTTCTGCGACAGCACTCGTGCCATGAGCGCCATGATGCCGCCTTCGCCGTTGTTGTCGGCACGCAGCACCACCGCGACGTACTTCACGGTGACGACGATGATCAACGCCCAGAAGACGAGCGACAGGATGCCCAGCACATTCGCCGGCTCGATCGGCACTGGATGGTGCACGCTGCCGAACACTTCCTTCAGCGCATAGAGCGGGCTGGTGCCGATGTCCCCGTACACGACCCCGAGCGCAGCGAGCGCGAGCGCGGAGCGGTTGTGTTTGGTTTCCGATGATGTGCTCATGAATGGGGTCAGGTTGCAAACCGATAGCCGACGCCGGTCTCGGTCAGGATGTGGCGCGGCCGCGCGGGATCGTCCTCGATCTTGCGCCGCAGGTTGCCGACGTGGACGCGGAGATAGGAGCTGGCCTCAGGGGAAGCCGCCCCCCAGACGTCGAGCAGCATCTGGCGATGCGTCAGGACGCGGCCCGAATTGGCGATCAGCAACGCCAAAAGACGGTACTCGATGGGCGTCAGGCGGATTTCGGCACCGGCCTTCTCGATGCGGTGACTCAGGTGATCGACCAGCACGTCGCCGAAGCGGAAGATCGGCGCCTGCTCGACCATCGAGGACTCGCTCCGCCGCAGCGCGGCACGCACGCGGGCGAGCAGTTCGGCGACACCGAAAGGCTTGGTGAGGTAGTCGTCGGCCCCCGCGTCGAGTGCCTCGACCTTGTCGCGCTCGCCGGAACGGGCGGAGAGAACCACAATCGGTGCCCTGGACCAGAGGCGCAGGTCGCGAATGAACGACAGGCCGTCGCGATCCGGCAGGCCGAGATCCAGCACGGTGACTGCCGGGTGTGCTTGCGCCGCCACCGCAAGCCCGCCGGCAGCGGTAGACGCTTCGCAGACGCGGAAACCCTCGCGCTCGAGTGCCCCGCGAACGAAACGCCGGATCTGCGGCTCGTCCTCGACGATCAGGATCGGGGGGATGTCGGGGCTCATCGTGAGGTGTCGGCGACCGGCAAGTCCGCTTGCAATTCCCTGGGTGGTGGCGTCGCCGGCAGTGATATCGTGAAACACGCCCCGCCACCTTCGCGGTTGCCGGCGCTTATCGTCCCGCCATGCGCCTCGATGATCGCCTTGCAGATCGCGAGGCCCATGCCGGTGCCACCTGACTGCGCGCCGGGACTGCCCCGCTCGAACATGTCGAAGAGGCGGTCGACGCCCCCGGGAGGCACCCCGGGTCCCCGGTCCTCGACGTTGACCGCCACGAAGCGTTCCTGCCTGGCGGCGCGGACGGCAATTTCGCTTCCCGCTCCGTGCTTGACCGCGTTTTCGAGAAGGTTGACGAGCACGCGTTCGATGAGGACGCCATCGAACTCGAGTACCGGCAAGTCCGCGGCGAGTTCTATCCGGACCGTCAGTCCGGGGTAGTTTGCTTCCACCGCACTCACGCTGCTGCCGACCACTTCCTCTAGCGGTTGCCAGGCCTTGAGGAGCTTCACCCGCCCTGCGCGCAGCCGGGCCATGTCGAGCAGGTTTTCGACCATCCGGGAGAGGCGCATCGCCTGCTCGCGCAACTCGGTGGCTGCGCGGCTGAGTTCCGGTGGCAACGATGACCCGCCGCAGGCCAAAGCGTCGGCCAGTCCGACGACGACGGTCAGCGGGGTCCGCAGGTCGTGCGATACCGCCGACAGCACCGATATGCGCAGGCGTTCCGACTCGATCTCAACCTGCGTCCGGCCTGCGACCTCGGCGAAGTGAACCCGTTCGATCGCGGTCGAGATCAGCGCGGCTACGGCGTCGAGCAGCGGGCGCTGGCTTGCGGCGACCACCGAGTCGCGTTCCCGGGAGCGAACGACCAATACCCCGCGCCGGCGAATCGGCGCATTGAGCGGCAGTGCGAGCGCCATGGCACCAACTTCCGACTCGAAGAACGGCATGGATTCCCCGGTAGCGAGCACACGTTTGGCGACTGCCAGGTCCGTCGGCGGCCGCCTCGATCCCTCCGCCACGGAACCGAGTTCTCCGTCGGGGCCGAGCAGCAGCAGTTCCGCTTCGACGGCAAACTCGGATTTCAGGAAGGTGGCGACCAGAGACTGGACTTGAGAAACGTTGAGGGCACCGGAAATTTCATGCGCCAGTTGGTAGAGCGCACGGGTCCGCGCCTCGCGAGCAGCAGCAAGTTCGGCCTCGCGGCGAAGGCGCGCGGTGAGGGTGGCGATCAGCAAGGCAACGACCAGCATTACGACGAACGTGATCAGATACTGGGCGTCCTGGACCGCGAACGAGAAGCGCGGCTCGACGAAGAAGAAGTCGAACAGCAGCACGCTTGCGAAGGACGCGACCACACCGGCTGTTCGCCCGAAGCGCACAGTAACGAGCGCCACCGCCAGCAGGTAGACCATGACGAGGTTGGCATGGTCGAGGTCGGATGCGACCGGCAATGCAATGAGCGTGACCGCCGCGCAAGCCGCCACCGCGATCAGCGCCGCTTTCGCTGCGCCAACGGTTTGTTGTGCCGAAATTTGAGGTTCTGTCGACATTGGAGTGCCTCGCCAGGATCCGATGCTAGACCTCTCGATGTAAAGATGGTGTAAAGACCCGGAGGCTACGTCGGGAGCAAACCATTTGCCGAAGAGATGGCGAAGATCCTTCAGGGGGGCTGGTACCTTTCTTGTCTCCGCAGCATGGGTTCCAGCGGCGCGTGTCAGGCGGCGCGGTAGTAACCTGCTGCCCGTGGCGGGATCACCTCGCGCGTGGGGGGGCCACGACGGCGTTTCCATCGCGGTATCGGGTACCGCCGCCCGTCATGCGAAAATGCTCGACCAACGCAAGGGCAGCCAATGGGGCGCGGCGGCCACAGTTGCGGTTTAACGTCTAAGCAGACGGATTCAAACAGGCCGAATCGGGACGTATCGGAAAGAGATGTAACACCCTTAGCCCGCCAGGCGAGACGAGTGCTGTCTTGTCGTGCAAAAGTGCAGTGGGTTCCTCACCGAGGGGTCCGAAGCTTGCCGCGCGGCTCGCGCTCGAGCCTCTGAGATGGTCTTGCGCCAGGCTGTTCCACTGCGCTTGGCGCCGACGGCACCGACTTCCCCGTCAGCTCTTCAGCGTTCGCATGAAATCGCGTGAACGCAACAGGTGCAAGATGGCCTGTTCCTGGGCTTCGCGGGCATCACGCCGCAGCACGGCGTCGATGATTGCGCGATGCTCGGGCAGGGTCTCGCCGGGAGGACGAACCAGGCCGCGCCGGTTGCTCTTCAGCAGGTAGCCGGAACTTCGCATCAGTTCGAGCAGGAATGGGTTGCCCGAGTACTCGATGATGCTCTCATGGAAAAGTTTGTCCGCGCGCAAGTAGTCGTCGTATCGCGATTCGGGCACCTGCGCTTCGAAACCATCAAAGGCGTGCGTGAGCCGGCGCATCTGGGACGGTTGCTTGTTCTCCACGCACAGACGAATGGCCATGCCTTCCAGGCCGGCCCGCAGCTCGAAGATCGGCATCAGTTCTTCCCAGCTGTAGGCATGCACAAAATACCCGTGGCGGCTGCGCTGCTCGACAAGCCGCTCGCCGGTCAGGCGACTGAGCGCGTCGTTGATCGGGGTCTGGCTAACCCCGAGCGTTTCGGAAAGGGCGAGCTTGTTGATCTTGCCGCCCGGCACCAGCAGGCCGTCGTCGATCATGCGCCTGATCTTGTCGTAGACCTGGTCGGACAGTGCTTTGTATTCGATCTTGGACATCCAGGTCTAACCCGCTGTTTGGAGTTTCAGGTGGTCAACGCTCGGGGCGAGAGTCAAGCGCGGATCGGCCGACATTGCACCAGGGAAGCCGAGGCAGAAGTTCAAATCGAGCGGCCGAGGATGAATTTTCTCCCGGTCATGTTTCAATCCTCCGCGATCCGGGTATGGCGCCGAATGGCCGGGTCGCTGAATCCGTCCAGGGCGTCGCGCACCACTGACGAAAAACTGTAGAGCACCACGCCGTCAGGCCCCCCCTGGAACCAGTGCTTCTCTCCTGGATGGAAAGTGCGGGTGTCCCCGGGACCGAAGACGAACTCGCAACGCGTCGTATAGACAGCTTCTTTGCCGCGCACGATGCGCGAATGAACGAGCGTGTCTGCGCCTTCTGCGCAGAAAAGGAGCTGGCCCCAGGCCACGCGCACGGTTTCCTGCTTGCCGGGGTCGTCACCCACCGGAGGATGCCAATGCTCGGGCAGGGTCTGGCCCGGGAACAGGCCAATGATCTTGGCGGCGTAGCGGTCGGTTTGAACGAAGGTGAAGATTTGCGCCCCTTCGATCTCCGGATGGCTCAGGCCGAAATCCGCGACTTCGATCCGTTCGCGCTCTTCCTCAGTCAGGAAAAGCCCGGCAGTCCGGAACAGATCGAAAGCGCGGCCTTGCAGGGCCTGCATCTGGCTGCGGGGGATCATCCGAGACGTCCCGAACTCAGCATGGAAAATGCGAAATCGATCATGTTGGCATTTTTGATTGCAATCAAGGTCCGAGGTTGACTTCGCTTGACGACAAGAATATTTTGTTTTAAATATTGTATACAGTCAACGGGGGTTCAGGATGTTTGGCGTCTCGCCTGCCTATTTCATTTCGCGCTTTGGCGACGGGTTTAGCTGCCGGGATATTGCGGACAGCCTGCCGGACTTGCGGGCGAGCGGCTTCGAGGCGTTTCAGCCGGAGGTCTTCCACACCGCCAATCTCGACGAGTGGCGCACGGGAGGCGCCGCGCTCATCAAGCGTGCCGCCGACGCGACCGGCATGGTCGCGAGCCAGTTCGTCGGCCATTTCCTGCTGCACGCCTTCGAGAGCCCGGAGGCGCTGGCTTCCGACTTCGGGATTGTCGAGATCGAAAAAGCGCTCGGAGGGAATGCAACGTTTTCCCGAGTGCAAGGTCCTGACGGTCGCCGATGCCGCCCTTCCGTCCGACAGCGCCGGCAGACCTCGCCGCCGCAGCGCATGCAGGCTTCCGCTCACGGCTGATCGAGAAACTGGGGCGCATGCTCCAACTCACAGAGCAAGCCGACCGGCGGCTGGCCGTCGAACTCATTCCGGGCAACCTGATCGGTGGTGTCCAGGGCTTCCTCCGCCTGCGCGACGCTCTGGGCAGTTCGGCGCTCGGCTACAACTTCGATACGGGTTTTGCCTGGAGCGCCCGGGAGTGGGTTCCCCTCATTCCGGCGCAGTTGGGCAGGCACATCTTCGGCACCCACCTCAAGGACAACCTGCAGGATGACCGGGCGCTTGCCCCCGGCAAGGGAAGCATCCCCTGGCGGGAGACGCTCGGCGCACTCAGGGCATCCCCCTACGCAGGCTCGCTGGACATCGAATTTCGCTGTGCGCCCAGTGTAGCGATTCAGGAATATGAAGCAGCGTTGCGGTATTTGAAACCGTTGGCGGAATAGTCGGCGCATGGCGTCGATCCATCAGGAGAGAACCATGTTGAAGCTGGCGATCATCACGCCGTTCCTCGGCCGCACCAAGGACCGGTTCCACGAATACAACGAGCCGCTCGGCCTCGAGGAGAAATTCAAGATGGTGGCCGAGATCGAAGGCACCACGGGCGTCGAGTCGATCTATCCCTACGAGGTCACCGACCCGGCGTCGACCAAAGCGCTCGCCGACAAGTACCACCTGAAGTTCGCGGCCATCAACGTCAACGTCAAGGCCGAGCCGGAGTTCAGGAACGGCGGGTTGACCTCGTCGGACAAGGCGGTACGTGCGAACGCCGTGCGGCTCATCAAGGAGGCCAAGGACTTCGCCGAGAAGGTCGGCGCCGACAAGGTCACCTGCTGCCCGCTGGGCGACGGCTACGAGTTCAGCTTCCAGAGCGACTACGCGGTCATCTGGAAACGTCTGATCGAGACCTTCGGCGAGGCGGCCGAGTACAAGAAGAACACTCCGTTGTTCATCGAATTCAAGCCCTCGGAGACGCGCGGGACCTGCTATCTCAACAACACGTCCAAGACGTTGCTGCTCATCAAGCAGATCGGCATCAGGGAACTCGGCATCACGCTGGACTTCGGCCACGCGATGTACGGCGCCACCAACCCGGCCGAGGAGCTGGTGCTGCTCGCCGAGAGCGGTCAGCCCTACTACATCCACATCAACGACAACGACGGCAAGTGGGACTGGGACTACTTCTGCGGGACCAAGCACCTGCTGGAGTACGCCGAGTTCCTGTACTACCTGCGCAAGTACAAGTACGACGACTTCCTGACCTCGGACACTTCGCCCACGCGCTGGGACATCAGGGGCACGTTTGCAGCCAACAACCGCATCACCAACAAGCTGTGGAACCTGCTGGGCAGGATGGAGGACCAGGGCTTCGCCGGCATGATCGGCGCGAAGGATTACCTGGCGACCTGGAAGTTCATCGAGGAAAACCTGTTCGGGCTCAAATAGCCGGCCTCACGATAGGACTGCACCGCAGGCATGCCACGTTGGATCGGCCGCGACGAGAGGCGCAAACCTCCCGCCCTTACGTCGGCATTGCAAACGTCAATGTTTTTGCAGCACGCCCGCGACCCAGTCGTGGGGAAGTCCGAGCGCCAGTCGCAGCCGCCCGAACACCGGCGACTTGTTCAGGTCTTCGTTCTTGAAACCTCCGAAGCCCACCCGCTGCTGGGCATCGCTCAGTCGAGGGATGTCGCCCAGGTCGAGCGCGACATTCCAATGCCACGGCGCGATCTTCGCGGCTTCACCGAAAGATTTCATCAGGGTGGTTCCCGCGAAGCAGCGCATCGCCCACGCCTCAGCGGTACCGCGTCAGGTGAGGCGCCCCCTCCCTGGCGAGGAGATCCTGGCGACGGTCAGCCGCGCACCAGCAACTACGCCTCCGCAGCCGTAACGGGCGTTGACGCCATCGGTCGGCATCGCCGCATCTGTCCGCCGGTCAAGCAACGCAGGCCATTCCATGCCACGGGTGCGTACGCGGAAGCTGAGCTTCGGGCGATCGAAACCGCTCCTCATTTCACCACCGCAATCGCACGGGAACGCACGATCGCGCTTTGACGCTCGATTTCGTCGGCGAGTGCCTGAAACTGACGGGCAACGTTATGCTCGATCACCGCCTGCTCGATGCGACCGAAGAGCGCGTACCCCGGCGCTGCGCGCCCGACGTAGTCGAGCCGCAATCCCGATGCGGCCGGCGTCAGCGCATAGCTGCTTGTGAGCGCACGCAGGCTGCCCGCCACCGCGCGCGATTGCAGACGGTAGGGCGGAATCTCATTGATCTCGAAAGTGATATCGAGGGGCATCCTGAACAGCCAGAGTGCCGCGTCCCCGGACTGCTCGACGGTGACCGTCGCGCCGCGACGGGCGACGACCCGGCTCAGACGCAGATCCGGGACGAAGTCGGTGTAGCGGCCGTAGTCGGTCAGCACCTGCCACGCGGTGCCGGCATCGGCGTTCAGGACCGCGCTCGCGCGGATGTCGATGGATTCGCCATCGCGTTCGGCGTCAATGGTGATGTTTGCTGCGGGGACAGGCGGTGCCGCCGCCACGGCAAGCGCCAGTACGAAGGCCAAGGCCAGGCGCGCCCACACTGCACGTGGGCCGCGGCGTCCCATGGCGTTCTTGAAGTCGTCGTGCTCGACGCAACCCGCCGGGCAGTGGCTCCGGAGTTTCGACAGCCGCTCCCGGGCCTTCACGAATTGCGCGTGTGCAGTGCTCATGTGGTCGCAAACATCGCGGCGCCGGCGGCAGGTCATTGCGGCGGGAGGCTCCCGGGCGGTGCGCACATGATCACTGCATCGTCACCGTAGCCCTCCGCGGTCCCGCCGCGCGACACCATCAACTCGCGTACGGCACGGTCGGTGGTGTAGCGATGGTTGGCATCCGCGCGGTTGTTGAAAACCCGGTAGACAGGGACGGTGTTGGTCGGACAGGCGCCTGGATTCGGGTCGCCGGTCGTCGGCAGCGCGACGAAGAAGGCGCTGGGTGTCTCCTGGCTCATGAACGGGAATTTCGCCAGCGTGTCCGCGCATTCCTGGGGTGAGGCGGAGAAGAAATGGGAGTTGCCCCTCGGCGGTGGAATGATGATCCGGCACACCGGGCTGACGCCGCCGACGCCCGCCGCCTGCGAAGGAAAGACGCTGAACGAGAGGCCGGTGCGTGTCCATCCGCCGATGCGTCCGCTATCCAGCGCGTCGATGTCCGGAGCCAGGGCGCTGATGAAATAGTGGTCCAGCGCCGCGTTGTAGAACTCGATGCTACCGACGGGCAACGCCGCCATGTTCGCGCTTGCATTGGCGAAATTCCTTGGCGTGGCGGGAACCGGTGCACCCCTGCGGTTGACCGCGGTCGTCCCGTCGCTCGGCAGGGCCGGCAACTGGATCTCGTCGACGCCGCTGGCGAACTCGAGCTTGCCGCCGTCGGTAGGAACGAACCGCGCGGGGATCGTGTAGTCCGGCGCAATGAGGCCGAGCGCCGCGAAGCCCGGCGTGGCGATGAGCACACTGCGGCTCGCGGTGCTGGCCGAAGGAAGATTCGACGGGAAGCGCAACTGCTTGCGGACACCGGCCGCAGTGGTTGTTTCAAGCTGTTGCTGGCTCCATTGATTCTCGCCGTTGGCGCCACTGGATTCGCGCATCACGACGTACTGGACGGTGCCGTCGGCATTCGAGTACACCTGGTCGATTCGGAACAGATGGAAGGAAGCCTCTGCCGGGAATACGCTGATCGAAAGACAGACGGTCGCCCATCGGAGCCATGGCATGTTCATAGCACACTCCTTCCACGTCATATCAGCGGCAAACAGCCATACGCGGTCCGCTATTCCCGGGGGGGTCAACAGCCGGCATCGCGTCGCCAGATGGGCGCGGGGTGTCCCTATCGCAGGCACAGGTTTCGTTCGCCCGAGCCAGAGCGCGCTCTATCGTCGCTCCGGGAGCACCTCGAGTCCTGGCTCGCCCAACGCCGCGAGGGTCATCGCGACGACGCCCAACCACCCCATCCCCCCGTCAGACCACTCGGCTCAAGCCGTGATATAAGTGTAGTTACACGCATTAAGCCATGATCGCGCCATGTCGACTGTCTCGTCCGTCCCGAGCTTTGGCTGCACCTGCGCCCGGCTGCGCAAGCTGACGCGCCGGGTGACGCGCATCTACGACGCGCACCTCGCCGCCCAGGCGATCAAAGTCACCCAGTATTCGCTCCTCGCCAGCGCGGCCCGTGGCGAACGCACGCTGTCCGAGTTTGCCGCCGAACTGGAAATGGACCGGAGCACCCTCAGCCGCAACCTGGTGCCGCTCGCCGCGCAGGGCTGGGTGACCATCTCGATCGGAGCCGATCCGCGCAGCCGCAGCATCAGCGTCACCGCCGCCGGCAGGCGCAAGCTGAAGGCCGCACTGCCCCTATGGCGCAAGGCGCAGTGCGAAGTCGAATCCATGCTCGGCGTGGCAGCCGTGGGCGGACTGCACCGGAGAATCGAGCGCGCGCTCGCCGCGCTTCCCACCCTGTCAGGAAAACACGCATGAGCGCCAACCGCCGGTACTGGGTCCTGGTCGTTTCCGCCGCACTGATACTCGCCGTGACCATGGGGCTGCGCAACGCGCTGGGCCTGTTCGTGTCGCCGCTCAATTCGTCCAGCGGTCTTGGCATCGTCACCATCAGCTTCGCGCTCGCCGTGGGTCAGTTCGTATGGGGCGCCGCCCAGCCCATTTTCGGCGCGCTGGCCGATCGCGCCGGCTCGTTCAGGATCATCGCCCTGGGCGCGACGCTGCTCGCGCTGGGTCTGGCGGTCACGCCCTTCGTGCATTCGAGTTTCGGTCTGATTGTGTTTCTGGGCGTCGTGGCTGCGGCCGGGGCGGGCGGTGCCAGCTTTTCCATCCTCATAGGCGCCACGGCGCAACAGCTGCCGGCGGAACGCCGCGCCTTCGCCTCGGGTTTCATCAACGCCGGCGGATCCTTCGGCCAGTTCGTGTTCGCGCCCCTGTCGCAGGCGCTGATCACCGCCTTCGGCTGGGTCACGGCGCTGCTCTCGCTGGCCGCCTCCGCCCTGCTCGCCATACCGCTGGCTCTGCCGCTGCGCGACAAACACAGCGGAGGCCCCAAGGTGCACTCGGGCGGCATCAGCCTGTCCGAGCAGACGCTGATCGCATTCAAGGACCGAAGCTACTGGTGCCTGCATGCGGGGTTTTTCACCTGCGGCTTCCACATCGCCTTCCTGGTGACCCACCTGCCGGGCGAGGTCGCCCTGTGCGGGCTCCCCGCTTCGGTATCGGCCGCGTCGCTTGCCATCATCGGTCTGGCCAACATTGCAGGCAGCCTCGGCGCAGGCTGGCTGGCGCAAACCTACCGCATGAAAATATTGCTGGTCTGGGTCTACGGCATACGCGCGGTGGCGATCACCTTCTACCTGATGGCGCCGCGATCCGCGCTCACGTTCTATGTCTTTGCGTTCGTCCTCGGGCTCAGCTGGCTCGCCACAGTGCCGCCGACCGCGGGCCTGGTGGGCAAGCTGTTCGGCACGCGTTATCTCGCCACCCTGTTCGGGCTGACGCTGCTGTCGCACCAGATCGGCGGCTTCTTCGGCGCCTGGCTGGGCGGGCTTGCGATCGCCTCGAGCGGCAACTACGACTGGATGTGGTACGCGGACATCGCGCTCGCGACCGCTGCCGCGCTGGTCAATCTGCCGATACGCGAGGCGCAGCCGAACCTGGCCGCGGCGGCGCCGTGAGCACGCCACGCGCAGCGGCATGCGGATTCGGCACCGGGCCATTTCGATCGGCGGCGGACGCATGAACGAACAGAAGGCGATCGTGCGGCTCGTCTCTGCACGGAAGGGCAGCGGCGCGACGCCCATGACGCCGGACGCGCCGGAATACCCGCCAATCGCGGGACTGTGAAATGAAGCGATAATTGGCGCGTGAACGCGCTCGCCCGCCTCGCGGCCGCGCTCGCGACGTTCGGTGACGCTCTGAACGATTCCGCAACCTGAATGGAGGAATCTCCCGTGGTCCTGCTCGAATTCTCGATGTCACCTATCACCAAAGGCGAGAGCGTCAGCGCCTATGTGGCGCGCTCCCTCGACATCATCGACCGGAGCGGATTGCAGTATCAGCTCACTCCGATGGGGACGATCATCGAAGGCGAGTGGTCGGACGCGATGGCGGTGGTCACCGCGTGCTTTGAGGCGATGCGCGCGGACTGCGATCGCGTCAGCACGCAGATTCGTGTCGACTACCGGGCCGGGCCCGGTGGCCGGCTGAAGTCCAAGATCGATTCCGTGCAGCAAAAGCTGGGCCGCAAGCTTTCGACCTGAGCCGGGCTGCAGACAAAGCGTCATCCACGCGTTCCGGCGGGAGCGGGGGATCCCCTTATGATCACTTTGCAGGCGAAACCAAATCGCATGAGTATCGATCTGAGAAGGGCAGGTGGATGGTCCGGCAAGGCTTCGAAATCGCCGGCGGTTTGCCAGGTAATTACGGCCGCGCGTTGCGCCTCGAGTTCCAGAAATGGCCCATACGATGCGCACGCTTGACCCCCGGTCCAAGCTAGACTTGGCGCGATTCCCGCTTGACTTGCGGGTCGCGGCGCAACCGCGCCGACGACGATGTTGGTGTCCCGTGACTCCGGGGACCGCAAATTCGACTTCACGATGAGCCTCAGTCTACTTTTACTCTCAGGCGGCACCCGGGTCGGTCAGAATGTTCTGAGCTCGCTCAATGGCCGTCGCGACGGGCTCGTGCTCTTGGCGACGTCGAGCGTGGCAAACGAGCCCGCACTCTTCGACTTCGATGTCGTCTACCGGGTACCGCCCACGGCCGCCGCGGCAGAGCCATTCGAGCACGCTGTGCTCGACATCATGGACCGGGAAAGCGTGGACCTCGTCATTCCCTGCCGCGACGACGATGCCGAATTTCTAGCGTCGCTTCGGGACCGGCGCCCCGAACTTGCGCACCGCCTGCTTTGCGGCAGCGCCGCGCCGGCGGGCGTCATCAGCGACAAGTGGTTCAGCGCGGAGTTCAGTGCGCGGCACGACCTCCCGTTCGCGGCGTCGATCATCCGATGCGGCGACGACGAGCGTGCGGCCTTCGCCGCGACGCACGGCTTCCCGCTGGTGGCAAAGCCGCGCCGTGGCTACGCCTCGCTTGGCGTCTACATGCTCTGGAACGAGACCCAGCTCCGAAGGACCCTTGACCAGGACGACTATGTTGTCCAGCAGTTCCTCGGCGATCCCCGGACCGTCACCGACTACCTCGCGGCGATCGAGGCCAAGGGCATTCCGCTCCACCACACGTTCCAGGGCCTCAGACACTCGATCCAGGCACTGATCGCACCGGACGGCGCAATCGCGCACGTGATGTCCATACTCATTGTCAGCGACCGGCGCCGATCGAAGTGGGTCGGGCTGGATGCGGACCTGACCTCACACGAAAT
This sequence comes from uncultured beta proteobacterium, assembly GCA_963709525.1. Lineage (GTDB taxonomy): Bacteria > Pseudomonadota > Gammaproteobacteria > Burkholderiales > Casimicrobiaceae > CAIWHR01. Next base: position 217,943 of record CAVPXB010000015.1, on the reverse strand, counting down.
CGGCGCCAAGTGTGCGGGCGTATTTGCGGAAGCTGGCTGGAGGGGGCCACTCAACATCCAGTGCCAGCGGGTGCCGGACGGCCGGCTTCTCATCCACGAGTTCAACGGGCGATTCACGGGCGCCACCTTCGAGCGCTTGCTGCTGGGTTTCGATGAGGTCGGTGCGGCGGTCGAGCGGTTCACCGGTCGACACCTGCCTGCCGGACGTGCGCCCGCCCCAGCGGCGCTCGAGGCCTTCGAATCCGTTGTTGGCCGCGCCGCCGACCCGGCCGACGTCGCGGCGCTCGAGCGCGACGGAGTCTGGAGGCGCCCGCGGTGAGCGGTGGCGCTGGATCGGATTGGCGCCTGCAACCCGTGCGCTCCCCGTTTGCCGTGCGCCGGATCGAGCCCGCCGGCGAGCGCGAGCGGCAGTGATCCGATGAGGGTCCGTACGCACTGGGTGGCTGCATGCGCGATGGCGATTGCGGGTCTCGCCGCGAGCGCGCCGGCGCTGGCGCAGCGCGACCTCGCCCAATCCTATCCATCCAGGCCGATCCGCCTGATCGTGCCCTTCGTCGCCGGCGGCGGCGTCGATCTCACGGCGCGGGCGATTTCGCAGAAGCTGACCGAAGCCTGGGGCCAGCCGGTAGTCGTTGATAACCGGGGGGGCGCGAATGGCACCATCGGCGTCGAGATTGCGGCCAAGTCGCCGCCCGACGGCTACACGCTGACCATGATCTCGGCGAGCCATTCGGTCAACGTGAGCCTGTACAGGAACCTGTCCTATGACCTCATCGGGGACTTCGCACCCGTCATCCAGGCGACCACGCAGCCGTACGTGCTGGTCGTCAATCCCGGGGTTCCGGTCAAGTCGGTAGGCGACCTCATCGCAATGGCGAAGGCAAAGCCGGATGGACTCAACTATGGGTCTTCCGGGATCGGCGGCTTGAGTCACCTGTCCGGCGCGCTGTTCGCGGCACTCGCCCACATCAAGCTCACGCACATTCCCTACAAGGGCGGCTCGCCGGCGATGCAGGACGTGCTCGGCGGCCAGATCGAAATGCTCTTTTCGACGCTCCTGCAGTCAAACGCGCACATCGCTGCCGGCAGGCTGCGGCCGCTCGCGGTGACCACCGCCACCCGCTCGCCTGCGGCACCGCAACTGCCGACGATGATCGAAGCAGGCGCGCCGGGATTCGTGGTCGCCGGGTGGTACGGGATCCTGGCGCCGGCGGGAACGCCTGCGGCTGTCATCGCCAAGCTCAACAAGGAAATCGTGCGCATCCTGCACATGCCGGATGTGCGCGAGCGACTGGCCGTCGACGGCTCCGAGCCGGTTGGCGGCACGCCCGAGGAATTTGCGGCGCACATCAAAGGAGAGATCGCCAGATGGCGCAAGGTGACCGTCGAAGCCGGCGTCAAGCCGGAGTGACCGACGCCAAACTCGTCGCGGAATGTGCTTCGACCCAGCCGTCGCGCCGCCATGTCGCCGACAACTGCTGTTCGATGGCGCGATCCATTTCAAGTGACGGTTCAGCGCTGTGCCTGAAGGGCCGGGAAGCGAACGACCTCGCCCCGCAGGCGGGCGGTCTTCCTCGGATGGCGGGTTAGGGGCGTTCGTCGCGAATCTGCTTCGCAGCCTTCGTACGTGCTTTGCGTTCATATGATTCCACTTCGCGGAATGACACGATCTGCCGGCCCCTGTACCGGGCGTACTCACCGATGAACTCCTGCGTATCCCCGTACGGCCCGGCAATGTGGCCAGGGCGCTTGGAGTCGGCGAAGTAGTAACGTTTCCCGTTTCTCTCGAACGATGCGACCCAGTGACGACGAAGCGTGTTGCCAGCGATCGACGTTGGGTCGAACTCGATGACGACGTATGCTGATTTGGCTTCGGGATCAATGGCGCGAAGCGTCTCGACCGCGAAGCGCGAGAGGTCCACGCAGACACCGCTTGGTGCGGCGAAGAACTCCTCAGGCGTGAGGATGGGCATGCGCCCGTTCTTCTGGCGTTGAGTTTCGGAAAGTTGAACGGCGCGCGACATGTCGTATTCAAAGCGAGCGCCGATCCATGCGTTGATCTCTTCGGCGCTTCGCCACAACTTCAGTGTTTCCCCGTAGGACGGTGCCTGCGTGAACCGGCCTCCGTCCGAGATTCGCGTCGCAGGTGCGTCGGAAGCCGGATCAGCAGTGCTCGACAACGAGCTACAGCCTGTGAGGGCGACCGCGGCAATTGCAGCCAGGACGATTCGCATGGCGTCTCCTAAGCTCCCCTGTCGATCCGGCATGAATAGGATTGAATCATGGCAGGTGGTGGGAAGCATTAGCCGCATGGTGTCGAAGCATTCTGTCATCTGCGGGTCCGTGTAACAACGCTCAATGGCGGGGGCCTCGATCCACGTCGGCGCGCACCCGTCTGCCCACCAACGGCCGCTTCGAGCCGCTCAGCGAGATTCATGACCGCGTTGAACTGTGGGTCGGGCGGATTGAACTTGATCCCGTTGTCCCCGACGAACGAGCGCCAGCGGATCCGGTCCGGGCCGCCGGCGCGGTGGACGGGTTCGGGGCTTGGGTCGCACAGCCGGCGATCGCCAGCGCGACGAGGAGCGGTCCAAGGAGCAGATCACGGTCCTGCCGCGCACAGGGCGCCGCGGCAATGCTCGACGATTCGCTCGACGAGAAGCGGCTGCACGCCCGGTGGCAGGTCGTGCCCCATGCCCCTGATGATGTCGAGGCGGCTGCCCCGAATGTGGAAGGCCGTGTCGCGCCCCGCCGCGACGGGAACCAGAGGGTCGTCGCTGCCATGGACGACCAGCGTCGGTGCCACGATGCGATTCAAGAGCGGGCGGCGATCCGCGGATGCGAGTATCGCCAGCAGCTGGCGCGCGGTGCCTGCGGGATGGAAGCCGCGGTTCACGATCCGCCTGAGGTTGTGCCGCAGCAGCTCCGCGTCCACGGCGAACCCGGGGCTGCCGATCACGCCGTACACGCGGACATAGTGCTCGACCAGTGCCTCGGCGTCGCTGGTGCTGGCGGGGCGCGTGAGGATCGCGCGCAGCGCGCGTGGCTTGCCCATGGCGACGCGCACGCTCGGGTTGCCGGTCGATGACATGATCGACGTGAGGCTCGCGACGCGTTGCGGATACAGCGCCGCAACGTTCTGCGCGATCATCCCGCCCATCGACGCGCCGACCAGGTGGGCGCGCTCGATCCCGAGCGCATCGAGCAGGCCGACGGTGTCCGCGGCCATGTCGTCCAGCGAGTACGGAGCCGTCACCGTGCGCCTCAGGAGCGCGCGTACGATTGCGATCCGCAGGTCGGGCAGGCGGCCACCGGCAATCTTGCTCGAGTGGCCGCAGTCGCGATTGTCGAACCGAATCACGCGGAAGCCGGCGGCGACGAGCGCGTCGACGAAGGGGTCGGGCCACGCGACGCCCGGCATCCCGAGGCCCATGATCAGCAGGATCGCGGGCGCGCCGACGTCGCCGAAGTTCTCGTAGTCGAGCTCAATGCCCCGCACCGTCGCACTCGTCACGGCGTACTCCCGGCTCGCCTGCGCAGGGCCTGCAGCTCGGCGAACGCCTCGCGCATCGCGCCAGCGAACGCGCCGGGGTCGCGCAGCACGTCGCGGGCGGCGATCACGCCGAAGTCGAGCGAGCCCGCGTAGCTCTGCACGGTGACGTTCAAGCCGAGACCATGCTCGACGATCGACAGCGGCCACCAGGTGAGCAGACGCGCCCCCGCCAGATACAGTGGCGAGCTCGCACCGGGAAAGTTCGAGACCACCAGGTTCGCGAGCGGAGGGATCCGATCGGCGAGCCGTGCGCGACCATACAGCGCAGCGGCGGCGCCGAACAGCCACGGCATGCCGAGCGAGGGAAAGTCGGTCGGAATGACGGAGCGCAGTTCCCGGGTCAGCGACTTGGTCCTGCGCGAGCCGGCGTGAATCGCGTGCAGGCGGGCGAGCGGGTCAAGGACGTCGGTGGCGAGACTCATCCGGCTCATCGTCGCGAGCGTCGTCGCGTCGGTGTTGCCGGCCTCGCGCAGCGAAACGGGGACCGCCGCGACCATCGGCTCCGCGGGCAGCCCGCCGTGGGTGGCGAGATGGCGCCGCAGCGCGCCGCTCACCACCGCCAGCACTACGTCGTTGACGGTCACCTGATGACGGTCGGCGACGCGCGCGATGGCCGGCAGCGGGATGGACAGGGTCGCGACCGCACGAGCGCGGCCGATCGAGACGTTGAGGGGCGTCCTTGGGGCGAACCGGAACGAGGCTCCGAGCACGGTACGCGCGGAATTTGCATCGGAGCGCGCGACGAGCGTGGCCAGTACGCGGGCGAGTTCGGGCAGCTGCCTGAACGCACGCAAGGCCTGCGCCGCCGTGGTCCTGACAGCGGTTCCCAACAGCTGCCCGAGCCCCGGGTGCTCGCCTTGCGCCGGATGCTCGCTTGCCGGCACGGCGCGGGGCAGGGGCGTGGTGTCGAGCAGCGCGTGCGCGAAGGCCACGCTCGCCGCCCCGTCCAGCGTCGCGTGATGGACCTTGGTGTAGAGCGCGAGCTCGCCCGAAGCGAGACCCTCGATCACGTACAGCCGCCAGAACGGGCGGTCGCGCTCGAGCAGCCGCGCGTGCAGTCGCGCGACCGTCGCTTCAAGCTGCGCGAAGGTGCCCGGCGCAGGCAGTCTGACGCGAAGCACGTGCGTACGGGGATCGACCGCGTCGGCATGGACCCAGACAGGATTGGCGAGCGCAAGGGGCATGGCCGCCAGGCGGCGCGTGAACACGGGCGATAGATGCAGGCGACCCGCCACGTGGCGGCGCACCGCGGCGACGTAAGCGCGCGGATCCCCCGGCGGCGGCGCGAGCAGGTGCAGCGCACCCACATGCATCGGCGTCTCGGGCGTCTCCAGGTGCAAAAAGAGTGCGTCGAGCCCGGAGAGGGGTTTCATGCGGGATTCCTCCTGATCAAGCTGCCCATCGATTTCGGGTTCTATCGCGAGGAGGCGGTCTTCCCCCAGGCCCGCGATGCCCAGAGCATCCGCCGCCCGAGAACTCCGGCAATGCGCCGCAGGAGCCATTGGCGATCGTAGCGTGCGGCTTGACGACGATCAATGTTCCGCGCTGCCTGACGGCGTCGCTCAGGGCAGCTTGTGGCATCCTGCGGGCAGGAACCGGGCGGACGGCGGCGATGGGTTCGTCGCGACGCCCCGTGAAAAGCGACCAGACCGCAGATGGCCACGCGAGAACTGCACGTCGGCAAGCCTCACCTGCTGCACCAGCTGATCGAGCCGCGGGTGTTCTTCGAGATGGCCGCGCTGCCATGCCTTCTGCCGCTGGTCGCCCTGGCTCCGCGCGGCGATGGCCACCCGGTGCTCCTGCTTCCGGGATTCATGGCGGACGATGGAACGCTGGTCGTGCTCAAGCTCTTCCTCGAGAACCGAGGCTACGAAGTGCACACCTGGGGCTTCGGGCGCAACGTCGGCTTCAACAGCAGGCACGCCAAGGCGCTCGAACAGAAGATCCGCTACATGCACCACAAGAGCGGCCGCAAGGTGAGCCTCGTGGGATGGAGCTTGGGGGGCATGTTCGCCATGTATGGAGCGCACGAGGCCCCGGAGTGCATCCGCTCGGTGATCACGCTCGGCAGCCCGGTGACCTTCGATCCCACCGGCAGCCAATCGCCACCGCTGGTCAAGGCGCTCTACCGGCTGATCGCCCACCCGATGGGAACGGCGGCGCATGTGACGCACCTGCGCGCGAAAAGCCTGCGCGGGCCCAAGGCGCTGCCCGTGCCGATCTCGTGCATCTACTCGCTGACCGACGGCGTCGTGCCGCCGCAGGAGGCGACGATCGACGGCAACCCGGCGCTGCACGAGAACGTCCGCGTGGCGGGCAGCCATCTCGGGCTGGGTTTCAACCCGTTGGTGCTCTGGATCGTCGCTGACCGCCTCGTGCAGCCTGAGGGCCGATGGCAGCCGTTCGTGCCATCTGGTGTCAGCGGGCAGTTGTACCGGCTGCTGACTCCGGGGCTCCCGTCCGCGCGGATCGCTTCCGGGCCGGCGCCTTCGCCCTTGTCCGCGTCCGCGCGCGCGCGACGGCCAGGTAGTCCTGGAAACAGTCGCGCACGCATTGCGCGAAGGCCTCCGGATCGGGCATCTGCTCGCGGCAGGACGTCGGCGAAATGATGACCTTCCCGTCGAAGCTCGTGACCGCAAAGACGAGCCCGAGGCCGTCGTTGATCGGCATGATCGCGGAGAAATACGTCATCCGCGCGCCGTTGAGATAGATCGGAACCGTCGGCCCGGGCACATTGGTGATCGCGCAGTTGGCGAGCGGCGCCCGGCGACCGGCGCCGAGCAGCGCACGGCCCAGCATCTTGCCGGTGAGCGCCAACGTGGCGGCCGGCGCATGGGTGCCGATGTCGGTGAGCTCGCGTGCGCTGATCGCGCGCGACATGAGCTCCGACGCCGCCGTCCGGGCCTTGACGAAGGCGAGCCGCTTGACCGGGTCCGCGATGTTCACGCCGAGCGCGAGGTTCATCCACTCCACCTGCGGCTTCCCGCCGGAATCCCGCACGTAGACGGGAGTCATCGTCGTCAGGTCCTCGTCCGGCAGCTCGTCGTTCGCCTCGAGGTACCTGCGCAATGCCCCGGCGCACACCGCGAGCACCGTGTCGTTGATCGTCGCGCCGGGGACGAGCCGGCGGATCTCGCGGAACTCGTCGAGAAGGAAGCGGCGCGTCTCGAACACCCGGTAGGGCGACACGATGGTGTTGAATCGCGTCACCGGGACCGACTCCTGCCGCTGCAGCAGCTCGCTCGCAAACGAGCGGGCCGCGGGGACGACGCGAGCGAACGCGTTCACGATCGGGCGGGCAAGGCGCCGCGGCGACGTCGCCATGTGCATGACGCCGCGACAGGCGAGTTCGAGGTCGCTCGGAGGCGAGTCTGGAAACCACGGCACGGGCGGCTCGACCTTGGGCGAAAGCGGTGTCGCGTCGTGCAGCAGCGTGATGATCTCGGTGCCCTGCTCGACGTCGATCGCCGCGTGGTGGAGCTTGGTGAGCAGCGCGAAGCTGTCCTTCGGGAGGTCGAGGAGGCTGTCGAGGCCCTCGATCACGTAGATCTCCCAGAGCGGGCGGTTGAGGTCGAGCGCTCGCGCGTGGATGCGCGACGCCTGGATGCAGAACTGGCGCCAGTCGCCCGGCTTCGGCAGGGCGATGTTGCGCACGTGATACTCGAGGTCGAAGTTCTCGTCCTCGATCCAGTACGGGTCGTCGAGCCCGAACGGCACCTGGCGAAGCTTCTGCCGAAAGATCGGCGAGCGGTGCAGCCGGCTCTCCACGAGGGCGAGGACGCTCTTGAACCGGAGCCGGCCGCCGGGCGCCGTCGACGGATCGTAGATCTGGACGAGACTGACGTTCGAATTGGAATGGGCGCTCTCAGAGGCGAGGAAGAGCGCATCGTTCTGGTTGAGCTGGCGCATGATGGTGGGATCATGCCACAGCGCGCGGCGTCGGGGCTGCCGCATACCACGCGCACGCAGCCCTTCCAGCCAGGATGTCGTCCGTACGCGCCCTCGCCGCCTGACAGGGGCCAGACCCTATGCGCGGACCAAAGGCTCCAACGTCCCGCTCATGGCGCGCAGCCAGCCGGCACCGGCCCGACGCGCTTCAAGGCAATCGTTCCGGACGCGCCGCTGCTGCTGCCAGCGCTGAAGTTGTAGCTCAACGTCGCGCTCGAACAGCTCTGGAACGCGATCGATCCGCTCCCCACCACGACGGTATTGGGGGCAGGATTGGTCGCTGCGTCGAACGAACCGCCGGTGGTTTGGTAGAGCTGCACGGGGATCGTGCGCGAGCCCGGCGCCAGGGCGGTGGTTTGTTGCCCGGTGTACCAGCGCTGTCCAGCCGGCCCGGCGCTGACGCCGTTCGGCACATAGGTGTACCAGGCAAAGAAGAGCGCCTTGGAATTCGGGTTGACCTCGACGGTGATTCCCTGGCCCGAGGTCGCGGGATCGTACCAGTTTCCGGAAAAGCCGAAATCCGCATTCGTCGGACGCGCGCTCGTGGTCGAGCAGGTCACGTTCTGCGTCAGGCGCGTCAGCGGGATGCTTCCGGTGCGGCCCGTGCCGTCGGTGAAGCTGTACGACAGCAAGCCACTGGTGCACGAGTCGAAGCTCAGCGATGCGGTCCCGACTGCTGTTGATGCGGTGGTCGGCGGAGCGTTGAAATTGCCGCCGGTGTTCTGATAGATCGTCAACGAAGCACTGGGCTGTCCGCTCACCATCGGGCCGCTGAGCGTGTACCAGCGCTGGCGTTCCGCTCCCCCGACGACGCTGTCGTACGTGAACCAGCTCACGAAGGCGAGACCGGTTCCCGGCGCCGACAGATCGGGAAACACCTCGAGCTCGAACCCCTGTCCGCTGGTCGCGGGCTCGTACCACGAACCGGTCAAGCCCTGCTGATTCAGTTCGACGCCCACCGTCGTCGGAAGGCCCGAGAAGTCATAGCTCTTGACGCCGGTACATGCCTGAGCGGAAAGGATCAGCTGGATCACCCCGGCCAGGTCCGTCACGGGCAGCGCAATGGGTGACACGCTGGCAAAGTCGGTCACGCAAGGAAAGATCGGCACGTAATACGCAGCGGTGCCGGCCATGATCTTGGCGGCAAACATCACCTTTATCGAGTTGGTCGAGCCCGAGAATTTGAGCTTGAGCGTATAGGTGCCAAACGGTGCATTGTCCGGCGCCTGGAAGTCGACGATCACCAATTGCATTCCGGGTTCGGCGACCAAGCGTGTGCGCGCATCAATGGGCACCGAGCTAAGGCCGGAAATGATGGAGAGCGGCGTGTCCGGCGCGATGCCCGGCGGGCCAACCACGATCGAGCCGGCAAAGTTCGACATGGAGGCGGGAACCTGGACGATCAAAGGATCGTAGAGATGGAGTGGCAGCGCGTAACCCAGAAGCTTGATGAGAAACCGGAAGGTCTGCGTGCCCGGGCCAGGGCCCGCCACCTGCATCACGGGAGTGCAAGTGGTGGTCTGCGCGGCCTCGTCGACCACGCACGGGGACTGCTGCAGTAACTGCGCGGTCGCCTGGACGGTCGTGAGTCCGTTGACCGTGCCGCCGGACATGTTGGTGATCAGGCATCCGTTGAGCGCCAAGCTTGCGGCGCACACGATGACGACCGATGTCCATTGCCTTAGAAGATCGACCATAACCCCTCCCCTGTTGATTCGATTCAACATTGCATTCGGGAACAGGCGCCGCAACGCGGCACTGCGCTACTACCAAGCAGTTGGCGGAATTAATGCTCCTCGCAAATCCGGCATATGTCAACGTAACGCGCGGCGGTCGCGATAGCGATGCGACCGTCGAAATCTCAGGCTCGGCGAGATACGATTTCCCGCGGTCAATGAGGGCGATCTGATCGGCTGAGCCGATGGTTTTCATCGCGGGATCGGCGACCGCGGCCCATCGTGCGAAAATGCGCAGCCGACGCACCTGAGGGGCAACCGATGGAATCCAATCACACGACCGGATACAGACCCGGGCCGGGCACGCAGGCCGTGAGGAGATGCGAGACACGGCGGTCGAAATCGCAGTTCAACGTCTGACCCGCAGACATGGGCCGGCCATCGATCGGTTTTGCGGGCGTGTCGCAGCTTGTGGTGATTGCCGGCTGCGCGCTCCTGCTCGCGGCCTGCGGGGTGCTGCCGACGAAACCCCTGCCGCCGAAGGTCGAGCTCATCGGCGTGAGGGTTGGCCGCCTGCAGCTCACCGACATGAAGCTGCAGCTGGCGCTCGACGTCCACAACCCCAATGCCTATGCGTTGAGCGTCGCGTCGATCGACGCGGACATTACCGTCAATGGCGCCCGGCTCGCCAGTGCTTCGCTTCCGGCGCCGGTGACCTTGCAGGCGGCGGGCGCGACGCGCGTCGAACTCGACCTGCGAACCGGAGTGGACAAGCTGATCGGCGTGCTCGACCGCGCGCCCGGGTCGGGCCCGCTAGCGTACGAAATCACCGGAGCCGCCGTGGTACAGGATGGCCTGCGACTGCCGTTCGTGCGACGCGGCGAATTGCCGGTCGCGGCCTGGATGCCGGGGGCGAGGCGATGAAGCTGCGCTTCACCAAGATGCACGGATTGGGCAACGATTTCGTCGTCTTCGACGGTGTTCGCCAACGCGTCGACCTCTCGCGTGAACAGGTGCGGCGCCTCGCCGACCGCCGTCTTGGCGTCGGTTGCGATCAGGTGCTCGTCGTCGAGCCGCCGACGCTTCCCGGCGTCGATTTCCGCTACCGGATTTTCAACAGCGACGGCGGCGAGGTCGAGCAATGCGGCAACGGCGCGCGCTGCTTCGTCAGGTTCGTGCGCGACCAGGGGCTCACCGACAAGCGAAGGATCCGCGTCGAGACCGCGAGCGGCATCATCACGCCGGAAGTCGTCGATAACGGCGAGGTCGCCGTCGATATGGGCGTGCCGTGTTTCCTGCCGCAGGACATCCCCTTCGATTCCGCGTCGGACGCGCCGGCGCAGCCGCTGGATGTCGATGGCACCGTGAGGGACATCACCGTGGTATCGATGGGCAACCCGCACGCCGTGCAGGTGGTGGCCGACGTGGATCTTGCCCCGGTAGGGCTCGAGGGTCCGCGGATCGAACGCCATCCGCGCTTTCCGCAGCGTGTGAACGCGGGCTACATGCAGGTGATGGATCGCGCTAACATTCGCTTGCGCGTCTGGGAGCGGGGCGCGGGCGAAACCCTCGCCTGCGGAACGGGGGCCTGCGCCGCGGTTGTCGCCGGCATTCGGCGCGGTCTGCTCGGTGCGGTGGTGCGCGTCCTGATGCGCGGCGGCGCGTTGTCGATCGAGTGGAGGGGGCCGGGACAGCCGGTGTGGATGACCGGTCCGGCAGTGACGGTGTTCGAGGGTTGGTGGGATACCGCCGACCCACCGCAGGCACTCGCCGCGGGTCAATGACAGGGCGCGCGACGCCCAACATGAAACAGGATGGACCCTGATGGATGCCAAGGCGGTCGCCGATTACCTGCAGCAGAACCCCGTTTTTTTCGAGGACTACGCCGATGTCGTGGCGGAGATCTTCGTTCCGCATCCGCATGGCGGGCACGCGATTCCGATTGCCGAGCGGCAGATCATCACGCTGCGCGAGAAGAACAGCGAACTCGAGGAGCGACTGCGCGAACTCATCCGCTATGGCAGCGAAAACGACGTGATCAGCGAAAAGCTGCATCGCTCGACGCTCGCGCTGTTCGCGGCGCCGGACCTCGAGACCACGTTGTCGGTGCTCTATCACAGCCTGCGCGAGGACTTTGCCGTCCCGCAGGTCGCAAGCCGCCTGTGGGGCAAGGTGCCCGAGCAGTCGTATCTGCCGGAGCTTGCCGCCACCAGTTTCGAGCTGCACGAGTACGCCGACAGGCTTGCCGGACCCTATTGCGGACCCGCGGCCCCGTTCGAGACGCGCGACTGGTTCGAGGTGCCAGAGACGTGCAGGTCGTATGCCTTCCTGCCGCTGCGCACCGCGCACACTTTCGGATTGCTGGGATTGGCGAGCGAAGACCCCGGGCGATTCTTTGCCGGCATGGGCACGACCTACCTCACGCGTCTTGCGGAGCTGACGAGCGTGGCTACAGCGCGCTACCTGCCGACGATCTGACCGGGGCTGCGCGCTTCCCGTCCGGATAACCGCGAACGCCCCCAGCCGCGATTGCTCGCCCTTGGTCCGCTCCGCATCCGACCCGACCATGACCATCGCGCCCGTCAACGCCGGGTGGATCGACGCCTTTGCCGCGCACCTGGCGTCCCGCCCGACGCATACGCGGTCCGCCTACACCCACGACGCCCAGGTGCTCGCGGGCCTCGCCGGGGACGCCGACATGGCGCGCCTCGACGCTTCCCGCCTGCGCCGTTCGCTCGCGACCCTGCACGGGCGCGGACTGTCGGGGCGAAGCCTCGCTCGCGTGCTGTCGTCGTGGCGCGCGTTCTATCGCTTTGTCCTCGATCGCGAGCCTGCCGTCGCGGAGAATCCCTGCGCGGGGCTCAAGCCGCCGCGATCGGCGAAGAAGCTGCCCTCCGCGCTTTCGCCCGACGAAGCGGGGCAGCTGGCCACCCTCGATGGCGGCGACGATGCGCTGTCGGTGCGCGATCGCGCATTGATCGAACTTGCCTATTCGTCCGGGCTGCGGCTGTCCGAACTCGTCGGCGTCGATGTCGATCGCGTCGATCTCGACACGGGCGAAGTGCGGGTGTGGGGCAAGGGCGCGAAAGAGCGCCTCGTCCCGGTCGGAACCGCTGCTCGCGATGCGATTCGCGCCTGGCTGCCGTTTCGAAGCGCGCTGGTGGCGTCCGACGAAAAGGCGATGTTCGTCGGCAAGACGGGGCGCCGCATCACGCCGCGCACGCTCGAGCGCCGGGTCGCCGACTGGGCGGTGAAGCAGGGCCTGTCCCGTCACGTGCACCCGCACATGCTGCGCCATTCGTTTGCGTCGCATGTGCTGCAATCGTCGGGGGATTTGCGGGCGGTGCAGGAGATGCTGGGGCACGCGTCGATCGCCAGCACGCAGGTCTACACGCACCTCGATTTCCAGGCGTTGGCCAAGGTCTACGACAAGGCGCATCCCCGGGCGAAACGCAAATAGGGGAAGCGCCTGCGCTCGGAACGTCAGGCGGTGACGGCGCGCGCGTCGATCGGTTGCCCCGGCGCACAAAGCATGCCTTCCGCGAGCGCGTTTCGGTCATGCGTCAGTACTTGGCCTTGACCTTGTCGAGCTGTTCCTTGGTGATGGCGGGCACGCTGCCGCGCAGCTCCCAGCGGTTCAGGTTCCACGCGCCCTCGCCCAGCCACGCCTTCAGGGTCGCGAGGTTCTTCGCCCGATCGGCGTCGCTCGCGCCGAGGAACATGTACATGTTACCGGGCTTGCCGTCGGCGTTCTTGCCGTCGTCGAGGCGGCGGGCGATCGAGCCCGTGGCCGGCCACACCACGTGGCGCATGAAGTCAGTGTAGTTGTCCATGCGCGGCCCGATCTTCTTGGCCTCGAAGTTCTTGCGATCGAGGTTCCAGTCCTCGTAGCTCGGCGCGCTGGCACCGTGGCAGGCGCCACACTGTTCCTTGACCAGTGGCTGGATGTTCTTGCTCCAGGTGAGATCCTGCGCCGCGGCGCCAAGCGAAAGTGCGGAGAGGGTGGCGGCTGCCAACAGGCGAAGTTTCATGATTTTCTCCTCGAAGAAAGAAGCGGCGTGGCGGGACTTGCGGGTCGGAGGATAGCACTTTCCCTTGTTGGACTTTCCACCGGATGGCTCGGAACGCGGTTCGCAGCAGCAAGAAAAAACGGGGCGCCGTGCGGGGCGCCCCGAAAAGCCACTGAGGAGAAACTGCGGTAATACGTCGGGGAGGAGAGAGGTTCCCCGATATACGCGAGGCCCCCGTTGCAGGCGCCCCGCGTAACCTTCCCGGCGATGCCTACATCCGGTAGGCCGATTCGCCGTGCGAACTGATGTCCAGACCCTCGCGCTCCTCTTCCTCGGCGACGCGCAGCCCGATCACCATATCGACGATCTTGTAGGCGACGAAGGCGACGACGGCGGACCAGAGGATCGTGGTGCCGATGGCTTTCGCCTGGATGAAGACCTGGCTCACGATCGAGTAGTCGCCGACTTTGCCGGCCACGTAGTCGAACACGCCCTGGCCGCCGAGGCTCGGCGCCGCGAACACGCCGGTCAGCAGCGCGCCCAGGATCCCGCCGACACCGTGGACGCCGAACACGTCCAGCGCGTCGTCGGCGCCCAGCAGGTGCTTCAGGCCATTGACGCCCCACAGGCAGACGGCGCCGGCGAGAAGGCCGATGATCAGCGCGCCATTGATGCCGACAAAGCCGCAGGCCGGGGTGATGGCCACCAGGCCGGCGACCGCACCCGACGCGGCACCCAGCATCGACGGCTTGCCCTTGCCACATCCACTCGCCCAGCGTCCACGTGAGCACGGCGCCTGCAGTGGCGATCAGCGTGTTGGCGAAGGCGAGCACCGCCACGTCTCCGGCTTCGAGCGCCGAGCCGGCGTTGAAGCCGAACCAGCCCACCCACAGCAGCGACGCGCCGACCATCGTGAACGTCAGGTTGTGCGGTGCCATCGCTTCCCGGCCGTAGCCGATCCGCTTGCCGATCACGTAGGAGCCGACCAGGCCCGCGATGCCGGCGTTGATGTGCACGACGGTGCCGCCGGCGAAGTCGAGCGCGCCCATCTGGAACAGCCAGCCGGCCTTCGACATCGCGAGTTCCGCGGCCTTGGCGTCGGTGAACGCGTCGGGGCCGGGCCAGAACCAGACCATGTGCGCGATCGGCAGGTACGAGAACGTGAACCAGATCACCGCGAACAGCAGCACCGCCGAGAACTTGATCCGCTCGGCGAAGGCGCCGACGATCAGGCACACGGTGATCGCCGCGAAGGTCGCCTGGAACGCGACGTAGAGAAGCTCCGGAATGACCACGCCCTTGCTGAACGTTGCGGCGGTGGCGAACGAGCCTATCCCGTCCTTCATCGTGAAGATGCCGCCCAGCAGCGTCCGGTCGAGGCCGCCGAAGAACGCGCCCCCCTCGGTGAACGCGATGCTGTAGCCGTAGACCGCCCAGAGCACGACGATCAGCGAGAACACGACGAACACCTGCATCAGCACCGACAGCATGTTCTTCGAGCGCACCAGACCGCCGTAGAACAGCGCCAGGCCCGGGATCGACATCATGATCACCAGCAGCGTGGCAACGATCATCCACGCGTTGTCGCCCTTGTTGGGTGTCGGGGCGGCTGCGGGGGCCGCAGTTGCGGCGACTGGAGCGGCCGATGCGGGTGCCACGGCCGGTGCAGCTGCGGCGGGCGAAGCCTCCGCCTTGGCTTCAGCTGTCGCGGGGGCCGATTTGTCCTGCGCCATTGCGGGCGCAGTCAACGCGAAGGCCCCGAACAGGGCGAGCAACACGAGTAGCTTTTTCATCTGGGGCCCCCTTACAACGCTTCCGGACCGGTCTCGCCGGTACGGATGCGAACGACCTGCTCGAGGTCGAAAACGAAGATCTTGCCGTCGCCGATCTTGCCGGTGTTGGCGGACTTTTCGATCGCTTCGATGACACGGTCGAGCATGTCATCCTTGATCGCGGCCTCGATCTTCACCTTGGGCAGAAAGTCGACGACGTATTCGGCGCCGCGATAGAGCTCGGTGTGCCCCTTTTGCCGGCCGAAGCCCTTGACTTCGGTCACGGTGATGCCCTGGACGCCGATCGCCGACAGGGCCTCGCGGACCTCGTCGAGCTTGAACGGCTTGATGACGGCGGAAACAAGTTTCATGAGTGCCTCGCAGTGGTAAATTTCCCTGGGGATCAGAACGTCTTCTTGACGTAGACGACGCCGCGGTCCTTGGCGGTGTTGTAGCCGGTGAGGTCGGTGTAGAAACCCGAATTGGCGGTGTTGCCGGTGTAATACGCGCCGACTTCCACGCCCTTCAGCGTTCCGTCCGGCACCGTGTACGACGCACCGAGCTTCCAGTCTTCATAGCCGACCTTGGAACTGCCGCTGCCGTCGTGCCTGACGTCGAGAATCCCGTAGTGGGCAAGCAGCGCGAAGCCGGTTTCGCCGATCGGGTAGGTGGCCGAAAGATCCACATACCAGGTGCCGTCGGTCTTGCCGCCTGTCGGGCGCGCACCGAAATAGTCCAGGAGGTTGTAGCTCGCCTTCAGGGACACCCACTTCCAGCCGACGGCTCCGTAGACTTCCCAGGTATCGGCGTTGTAGACGCCCGGGTTCCTGCTGCCCGGGTAGTAGTAGTAGAGCGTGCCGACGTCATAGGTCCAGTCTTCGCTGCCCGGGAAGTTGGCCTTGTAACCGCCGTAGAAATCCCACTCCAGGCTGGAACGGTTATAGGCGCCAAAATCCTCGAGCCAGCTGATGTTCGATCCCCAGGTCCCGAAGTAGAAGCCGCTCGAATGCGCGTAATCGAAGCCGCCTTGCACCGCGGGCTTGCCGGCCGTCTGCGAGATGCCGCGGAAGATGTATTCGCTGAACAGTCCGACGTTGGCGGTGACCGTGTGCTCGGGGGGGGCGGCCGCGGGGCGGCGGCGGCGGGCGCCGCAGTCTGTGCAACAGCGGCAGTGGAGAACACCGTGGCGACCGCAAACGCGGCGACCGAAGAACGGATCAGGGTCATGGCAATTTCCTCGTTGGCGTGGTCAAAAAGATCTGAAGGAGATCTCGGAACTTCGAGGTATCCTCAGCATTTCGTGTGCCAGCCATGAAAAATGTATTTAGATCAAGGCGTTGGGATTATTACGCTGCGCCGCAGCAAGCGCCAGCCTTCCATGCTGCACCGCGGCGGTGCGCTGTTTGGTCCGGCCGCGCGCCAACGGTGCGAGGGGTCGACCTGCAACCAAAAGCCACGACCGCCGTCTCATCCCTACGGACGAGGGGGCGGGCGAGCGGACTTTGCTAGACTCGTTCGCGACGCTCGTTGATTCGCCCCCTTTCTCCGCTACCAGTCACTTTCCGGGAGCCACATCCGATGTTCCAGAGCAAAGCACTCGACGACCTCGCTGCCCGCATCGGTGCGGCGCTGGAGAACAGCCCGGCCAAGGACGTGGAGAAAAACGTCAAGGCCATGCTGGGGGCGGGCCTCGCCCGCCTCGATCTGGTTCCGCGCGCGGAGTTCGACGTGCAGGCAGCGGTGCTGCTCAAGACGCGCGACAAGATCGACGTCCTCGAGCAGCGGCTGGCCGCCCTCGAAGCGCGCCTCCCGCCCCCCGGCAGCGAAACGTAGGTGTCGTCGCGGTACTTGTAGCCGGGATCCTGGCGCATGACGCGCGCGGAAGGGCATTCGTCATGGGCGTCGCCGTCGTATTTTCTCCGCGGGCTCGCCGGTTCCGAAGCGCCACTGGTGACGGTCGAAGTGCATCTTGCCGGCGGGTTGCCGGCGTTCAACCTCGTCGGGTTGCCCGACGCAGAGGTTCGCGAATCCAAGGATCGCGTCCGCGCCGCGCTGCAGAATGCGCAATTCGAGTTTCCGGCGCGAAAAATCACGGTGAATCTCGCGCCCGCGGATTTGCCGAAAAGCTCGGGGGCTTCGATCTGCCGATTGCCATTGGCATTCTCGCCGCGACCGGCCAGATTCCGGCGCGCGAGCTGTTGCGCTGCGAATTCGCCGGAGAACTCGCGCTCACCGGCGCCCTGCGACCGATCCGCGGCGCGTTGCCGATGGCGCTCTCGGCCCGTCGCGATGGCCGCGCCTTTGTGCTGCCCGCGGCGAGCGCAGACGAAGCGGCGCGCATTCACGATGCGATCGTGTTCCCCGCTGCATCGTTGCTGGCCGTGTGCGCGCACCTGACCGGCACCGAGCCGCTGCAACCGGTGGCGGTCCGCGCCGCCGGGGCGGCGGCCACCGACGAGCCCGCCTACGCCGATCTCGCCGATGTGCGCGGCCAGGAGGCCGCGAAGCGCGTGCTGGAGATCGCTGCGGCGGGCGCGCACAGCGTGCTGATGGTCGGGCCGCCAGGAACCGGCAAATCGATGCTCGCGCAACGCCTGCCCGGCCTCCTGCCGCCGCTGTCCGAAGCCGAGGCGCAGGAGGTCGCCGCGATCGCTTCGCTTGCCGGGCGCTTTTCGTCGCTGGTGTGGGGGCGGCGGCCCTTTCGTGCGCCGCATCACTCCGCCAGTGCGGCGGCTCTGGTCGGCGGCGGCAGCAACCCGCGGCCGGGCGAAATCTCGCTCGCGCACCACGGTGTGCTGTTTCTCGATGAACTGCCGGAATGGGACCGCCGGGTGCTCGAAGTCCTGCGCGAGCCGCTCGAGGCGGGCGTCATCCACATTTCACGCGCCGCGCGCCAGAGCACGTTTCCCGCCGAGTTCCAGCTGGTGGCGGCGATGAATCCCTGTCCCTGCGGCTGGCTCGGACACGAAAGCGGGCGCTGCCATTGCACGTCGGATCAGGTGCTGCGGTATCGCAACCGGATCTCGGGGCCGTTGCTCGACCGCATCGATCTGTGCATCGATGTCCCGGCCCTGCCTCCCGCGGCGCTCGCGATCCGCGCTCCCGAACACTCGCCGCCACACACGTCGACATCGGGCGCCGCCGCCCGGGCGCGCACGATCGCGGCGCATGCGCGACAGGCCGAGCGGCAGGGCAAGTCGAACTCGCGGCTCGCGCCACCGGAGATGGAGCGGCACTGCGTTCCGGACGACGCGGGCACGGCGCTGCTCGCGCAGGCGATGGCGCGACTGTCGCTCTCTGCCCGCGCCTACCATCGCGTGCTCAAGGTGGCGCGGACGATCGCTGACCTTGCCTCCCGCGACACGATCGCCGTGGCGCACGTGGCCGAGGCGATCGGCTACCGGCGGCTCGAGCGGGCCTAAGGCCATGGATCCTGCGCTCGAGACCCTCGGCCTCTGGGGCTTGTTCGCCAGCAGTTTCCTCTCGGCAACCTTGCTCCCCGGCAACTCCGAAATCGTCCTGGTGGCGCTGTTGCAACAGGCGCCGCATCTCGCGTGGCCCGCCGTGGCGGTAGCGACAGCCGGCAACACCCTGGGTGGCTTCACCTCCTATCTTCTGGGAAGGTTCCTGCCCAAGCCGATCCCCCATCGCGCGCTCGACTGGCTTGCGCGCTACGGCCCGGTCGCCCTGCTCCTGTCGTGGGTTCCTGTCATCGGCGACGGGCTGTGCGTGGCATCCGGCTGGCTGCGTCAAAACGTTGCGGTGGCAATGCTGTTCATTGCGCTCGGAAAATTCGCCCGTTACTGGGCGTTGGCCGAGGGGCTGGCGTGGTATCGCGGCTGACGGCGTCCGCACTTGCTGTGCTGCGTTAAACTCGCTCGCATCATGAACGCCATCACCGACCGTTTCCTGCAAGCCGACCAGCCGCACGCCGACGCGCCGCGCCTGCGCGAGATCCCGTACAACTACACGTCGTTTTCCGATCGTGAAATCGTCATCCGCCTGCTGGGCGGCGAGATGTGGACGCTGCTCGATGAGTTGCGCGGCGAGCGGCGTACCGGACGCTCGGCGCGCATGCTGTTCGAGGTGCTGGGCGACATCTGGGTGGTCGACCGCAATCCGTATCTGCAGGACGACTTGCTCGACAACCCCAAGCGGCAGCAACTGCTGGTCGACGCGCTGCGCCATCGCCTGCACGAAATCGAGAAGCGTCGCGTGTCCAACCAGGGCGACGACGCCGAGCGCGACGCCAAGGTGGCGCGCCTGGGTGCGGCCGCGCATGCGGCAGTCGACCGCTTCGCGCGCTCGTTTCCGGAAACCGCGGCGTTGCGCAAGGACGTCGTCCGGGTGCTCGCCAGGCACACGCCCAGGGACAACATCGCATTCGACGGCCTGGCGCGCGTTTCTCACGTCACCGATGCCACCGACTGGCGGGTCGAGTACCCGTTCGTGGTGCTCTACCCCGATACCGAGGACGAGGTGCGCGGGATCGTCCAGGGCTGCATCGAGCTCGGGCTCACGATCATTCCACGCGGCGGCGGTACCGGTTACCACGGCGGCGCGGTGCCGCTGACGGCGCGCTCGGCGGTCATCAACACCGAAAAACTGGAGCGCTTGTCCGCCATCGAGCTGCGTCAGTTGCCGGGGCATGCCGACCCCACGCCGATGATCGAGTGCGGCGCGGGCGCGGTGACGCGGCGGGTGATGAACGTCGCCGAAACCGCCGGGTACGCGTTCGCCGTCGATCCCACGTCGGCCGACGCGTCGTGCATCGGCGGCAACGTGGCGATGAATGCCGGCGGCAAGAAGGCAGTGCTGTGGGGCACGGCGCTGGACAACCTGGTGTCGTGGCGGATGGTGACGCCCGATGCCGAATGGCTGGAAGTCACGCGCGTCGACCACAACCTGGGCAAGATTCACGACGCCGACGTGGCGACCTTCGAGCTTGCCTGGTACGACAACAGCGGGCGTACGACCACGCGCACCGAAACCTTGGTGATCCCCGGCAACAGGTTCCGCAAGGCGGGGCTCGGCAAGGATGTCACCGACAAGTGCCTGTCGGGGCTTCCCGGCATCCAGAAGGAAGGCTGCGACGGCATCATCACGTCGGCGCGCTTCGTGCTGCACACCATGCCGCCGGCGCAGCGCACCGTCTGCCTGGAGTTCTTCGGTCCGGTGCGCGACGCGACGCCGGCGATCGTCGACATCAAGAGCTTCCTCGACACCCGGCCGCACGGCGCGCTGCTCGCGGGGTTCGAGCACATGGACGAGCGCTACGTGCGCGCGGTCGGCTACGCCACCAAGGCGAAGCATCACGGCCGGCCGACCATGGTGCTGCTGGCCGACATCGCCGGCGCGAGCGAGGACGACGTTGCCAAGGCGGCATCGGAAGTCGTGCGCATCGCCAACGCGCGCGGGGCCGAAGGCTTCGTCGCCGTGTCGGCCGAGGCGCGCAAGAAATTCTGGCTCGAGCGGCATCGCACCGCGGCGATCGCCAAGCACACCAACGCGTTCAAGATCAACGAGGACGTCGTCATTCCGCTGCCGCGGCTCGGCGACTACACCGACGGCGTCGAGCGCATCAACATCGAGTACTCGGTCGGCAACAAGCTGAAGCTCTGCGACGCGCTGGCGGCGTTCTTCGCGGGGCCGATGCCCGAGCCCGCGAACGATGAAGCCAGGCCCGATCCGGATCTCCTGGCGGAGAAGGCCGACGAGGCCGGCGCGCTGGTGGCGGCAACGCGCGCGCGCTGGCAGGATCTTGCCGACCGGCTCGACGACACCTTTGCCGCGCTGCAGGATCACTCGATCCGCGTGTCGTGGAAGACCGAGCTTAAGCAGCCGCTGGAGGAGATCTTCGCCGGGCTTGCGTTCACGCAGGTGCTCGCGCGCTGCAACGCGATCCACAAGGAGGTGCGGCGCAGCCGCGTGTTCGTCGCCATCCACATGCACGCCGGCGACGGCAACGTGCACACCAACATCCCGGTCAACTCCGACGATTACGGGATGCTGAAGGCAG
Source organism: uncultured beta proteobacterium (assembly GCA_963709525.1). Classification (GTDB taxonomy): domain Bacteria; phylum Pseudomonadota; class Gammaproteobacteria; order Burkholderiales; family Casimicrobiaceae; genus CAIWHR01. The sequence continues at coordinate 196,965 of CAVPXB010000015.1, read as the reverse complement.
CGCGGGCCGCGGTCGCGCGGGTGATGGCGCTGGCCAAGGAACTGGGCGGCGTCATCTCGGGCGAGCACGGCATCGGCATCACCAAGCTGGAATTCCTGAGCGACGAGGAACTGGCGCCGTTCGCCGCGTACAAGCAGCGCGTCGATCCGCAGGGGCGCTTCAACGCCGGCAAACTCATCCGCGATCCGAAGTTGCCGGCCGACCTCACCAACGCCTACACGCCGTCGTTCAGCCTGCTCGGCAGCGAGAGCCTGATCCTCGAACAATCGGAGATCGGGCAGATCGCCGACTCGATCAAGGACTGCCTGCGCTGCGGCAAGTGCAAGCCGGTGTGCGCGACGCACGTGCCGCGCGCCAACCTGCTGTACAGCCCGCGCAACAAGATTCTCGCCACCTCGCTGCTGATCGAGGCGTTCCTGTACGAGGAGCAGACGCGGCGCGGCGTCAGCCTGCGCCACTTCGACGAGTTCGCCGATGTCGCCGAGCACTGCACCGTCTGTCACAAGTGCCTCAATCCCTGCCCGGTCGACATCGATTTCGGCGACGTGTCGATCGCGATGCGCAACCTCCTGCGCAAGCAGGGAAAGAACCCCTTCAGTCCCGGCACGGCGGCCGCGATGTTCTTCCTCAACGCCACCGACCCGACGACGATCAAGATCGCCAAGAAGCTGATGATCGACTGGGGCTACAAGGCGCAGCGGCTCGCCTACCAGGTGGCGCGGCGTCTGGGCCTCGTGCAGGCGCAGACGCGCCAGCCGCCGTCGACGGTGGGGCGCGCGCCGATCAAGGCGCAGATCATCCACTTCATCAACAAGCCGATGCCGGGGGGGCTGCCCAGGCGCACGTCGCGGGCGCTGCTCGACATCGAGGACGACACCATCGTGCCGATCATCCGCGATCCGGCGCGGGTCACCGAGGAGTCGGAGGCGGTGTTCTATTTTCCCGGCTGCGGCTCGGAGCGGCTGTTCTCGCAGGTAGGCCTCGCCACGCAGGCGATGCTCTACCACGTCGGTGCGCAGACCGTGCTGCCGCCCGGCTATCTTTGCTGCGGCTACCCGCAGACCGCCTCGGGCCATCACGACAAGGGCCGGCAGATCATCACCGACAACCGGGTGCTGTTCCACCGGGTCGCCAACACGCTCAACTACCTCGACATCAGGACGGTGATCGTCTCCTGCGGCACCTGCCTCGACCAGCTCGAGAAATACGAATTCGAGAAGATCTTCCCGGGCAGCCGGCTCATCGACATCCACGAGTACCTGCTGGAGAAGGGCGTGCGGCCCGAGGGCGTGCCGGGCGTGCGCTACATGTACCACGACCCCTGCCACTCGCCGATGAAGCTGCATCAGCCGCTGCAGGTCGTCAACGCGCTGATGGGCGCCCCGGTGGCGCTGAACGACCGCTGCTGCGGAGAGTCGGGCACGCTCGCGACCACGCGTCCCGATGTCTCGACGCAGGTTCGCTTCCGCAAGGAGGAGGAAATGCGCAAGGGCGCCGACGCGCTGCGCTCCGACGATTACACCGGCGAGGTGAAAATACTCACCTCCTGCCCGTCGTGCCTGCAGGGGTTGTCGCGCTACGAGGACGACGCCGGGACCAGCGCCGACTACGTCGTCGTCGAACTGGCCAGGCGCCTGCTCGGCCCTGACTGGATGGCTGACTATGTGTCCAAGGCGAACGCCGGCGGCATCGAGCGCGTGCTGGTCTGATCGTCGTCGCAGCCGCTGGCGGGCAGCCGACGGACGCGCGGATTCTGGCGCCGCACGGCGGGCGGTCACCTCGAGGAGTCGCTATCCGGTTGTGCTATAACTCGATCACGGCGCCGCGGCGTGCCCGTCGCGAGCGAGATACGATTGACGCCTATGAACGACCCTGCATTGCCCGGTGCCAACGCTGCGCCTGACGCGCAGTCCGACGCGCCGCCGCTGGCGTTCAGCGACGCCGAGAGCGCGAAAGCCTGGGCCAAGACGCTGCCTTTCAGCAACGTGGCGCAACTGCATGCTGCCGTGGCGGGCCAGCTGCGCGCACTGGCCGGCGCCGAATTTTCCGCACGCGAGCGCGCGACCATCGCCGAAATTCTCCGCGATCAGGTGTCGTATCTGCATACCGAACTCGCGCGTCGGTATGCGGGCAAGGCCCAGCCTGCGATCGACCGCGAGCTCGAGGCCGCCGACCAGGCGATCGCGCTCTGGCAGTCGTTGTGGGGACAGTATTCGCAATGCCTGAAGCCGCTGCTCGAGGGCGATCCGGAACTCGCCGGGGTCAAGCCCAAGCTGTTGCAGCGTGGGCTCTATGTCGGCAAGCAGTTGATCCTCGTGCACGGCCTCGCGCGCCGTGCCGTGCCGCCGGAGGTATGGCGCGAGCTGCACGCCTACTACCGGCTCGCGGAAATGCTCGAGTGCGCGGTGACGGCGGTTTCCGACGAGCTCATGCCGCATGGAGTGGGCATCTCCTGCTACTCGACGTACAGCCATGCGCTGCTGCTGGGACTCGCCGATCCGTACGCGATGCGGGTGAAGGAGATCGAACTCGCCGATCGCTGGTTGTCGATGTGGGCGCGCAAGATCTTCCCGTACGCGCAACAGCGCGAATCGGAAGGGCCGGTGCTGGCGGTCGATCTCGATGTGCCGCAGGGTGCGGCGCTGGTGGCGAACCCGCCGGCGAGCGTGCCGGCAACGATGCGTTTCGGCTATCCCTCCAAGCTTTCGACCAGCGTCCGCGGACGATTGAAACGCCTGCAGGGGGGGGCCAATCCGGCGGAGCTGCAACTGGGCCAGGATTGCAGCGCCGAGCAATGCATCGCCCTCCTGGGCCATCTCGATGCGCGCTGGTACCAGGCACCGCGCCGCGTCAGCGAGGCGCCAGAGCAGAACTTCGAGCTTTGCGCGGGCGGGGTGGCGGTCGCGTATTTTCGCGTTGGCGGTCGCACCTTCGACCGCGAGGATCCGCTCGGTCGTGTCTACGCGCAGAAGAACCAGCATCTGCAGACGCTGGGTGCGATGGCCGATTACGACCGCGGTCGTGACGACGCCGAGAGCAATTGGCCCTGGGAGCGCTGGCACGGCGTCTGCGAGCGGCGCGACGCCACGCTCACCCGGGTTGGCGTCGCGCAACAGCGCTGGATGCTCGATCAGCTCGCCGTGGCCCGCGAGGGCGACCGGGCGCGGCTGGGATTCGTGACGCGCCTCGTGCAGGACGATGCGGGCGGACTCAGGATTTCGATGCGCTTCTGGGCGGCGGCACCGAGATGCATCTCGGCACGACCGCTGTCCACGGCAATGTCCGAGGATCCGCCGATACCGGTGTTGCTGCTTCCCGAAACGCCCGAAGACAAGGCAAGCCTCGTCCTGCCGCCGCGCAGTTTCAGTCCGGGCCGTGTGATGCGCACCATCGACGTCGGGCCCGAGCGCAGGTTTCGCCTGATCCGGCTCCTGCAGCGCGGCGCGGATTTCGAACGGGTGGCGTTCGACGAGTCGCCCTGAGGGCGTCGTCGCGCTGCAGCTTTTCTCCAACGACGATCATGGCCAATCGACTCGCCAGCGCGACCAGTCCCTACTTGCTGCAGCACGCGGACAATCCGGTCGACTGGCAGCCGTGGGACGAGGTTGCGCTCGCCCGCGCGCGGCGCGAAGGCAAGCCCATCCTGCTTTCGATCGGCTATTCGGCGTGCCACTGGTGCCACGTGATGGCGCACGAGTCGTTCGAGGATCCCGAGGTCGCGGCGGCGATGAACGCGCACTTCGTCAACATCAAGGTCGACCGCGAGGAGCGCCCCGATCTCGACCAGATCTACCAGACCGCGCATTCGCTGCTCACGCGGCGCCCCGGCGGCTGGCCGCTGACGATGTTCCTCACGCCCGCGGGCGAGCCGTACTTTGCCGGCACGTATTTTCCGCGGCAGGGGCGGTACGGCCTGCCGGGCTTTCTCGAGTTGCTGCCCAAGGCCGCGGCCGCGTTCCATCAGCAAGCCGACGCGATCGCGGGGCAGAGCGCGCACCTGCGGGAAGCGATGGCGGCGTTCGAGCCCCGGCGCGACGTCGACGCCACGCTGCCCGCCGACGCAGTCCGGCAGGCGCTGGCGATCCTCTGGCAGCGCTTCGACGACGTTCATGGGGGCTTCGGCGCGGCACCGAAATTTCCCCACCCGATGGAGCTCGAGCTCTGCCTCCACGCGTTCGCCGGGCACGGCGACGAAAATGCGCTGGCGATGGCGCGACTCACGCTGGAGCGGATGGCTGCGGGCGGCATTCACGACCAGCTGGGGGGCGGCTTCTGTCGCTACAGCGTGGATGCCGAGTGGGCGATCCCGCATTTCGAGAAGATGCTCTACGACAACGGGCCGCTGCTCGGCCTCTACGCGGACATGGCGCGCGTCACCGGCGAGGCGGCGCATGCCGATGTCGCGCGCGGGATCGTGGGCTGGCTGGAGCGGGAGATGCGCGCGCCGGACGGCGCGTACTGGTCGAGTCTGGATGCCGACAGCGAGGGCGAGGAAGGAAAGTTCTATGTCTTTTCGCGCGAGTCCTTCCGCGCCGCGCTGCGGCCCGACGAGCACGCGGTGGCCGCGCCGCACTTCGGCCTCGACGGCCCGCCGAACTTCGAGGGCCACGCGTGGCATCTGCGCATCGCGAAACCGATCGAAGGCATCGCCGCCGACCTCGGTTTGTCGCTGCCGGACGCCCAGACCCGGCTCTCTGCGGCGAAGGGCGCCCTGTTCGCCGCACGCGCGCCACGCGTGCGACCAGGGCTCGACGACAAGATCCTGACTGCGTGGAACGCACTCGCCATCGGCGGTCTCGCCCGCGCGTCGCGCGCGCTGGACGAGCCGCGCTGGGCCGATCTCGCCCGGTCGGCAACCGATGCCCTGCGCCGCACGGCGTGGCGCGACGGACGTTTGCTTGCCACGCGCAAGGGCGATTCGGTCGCGCTGAATGCCTATCTCGACGACTACGCGTTCCTGCTCGCCGCGCTGCTCGAAATGATGCAGACGCGGTTCCGCGTCGACGACTTCGAGTGGGCATGCGCGCTCGCCGAAGCTCTGCTGCAGCAGTTCGAGGATCCTGTCGACGGCGGGTTCTTCTTCACCAGCCACGACCACGAGGCGCTCATCCATCGCGGCAAGCCGGGCCACGATCAGGCGACCCCGTCCGGCAACGGCGTGGCGGCGTGCGCGCTGATCGCGCTCGGCCATCTTGCGGCCGCACCGCGGTACATCGCCGCCGCGGAGCGCGCGCTGCGCCTGTTCGCGCCGTCGCTCGCGAATGCGCCCGCCGGCTACGCGTCGCTGCTGATGGCGCTCGAAGACGCGATCACGCCGCCGACGTCGGTGCTGCTGGCAGGGAATGCGGGCGCGTGCGCCGAATGGCAGCGGGCGCTGGAACGGCAATATCGACCCCACGTGCGGGTGTTCAATGTCGGCGGAATCGAAGCTGCCGGCGATGCTGGCCAAGGCAAAGGTCCCCGCGAGCGGTGTGGCCGCGTGGATCTGCCTGGGCACGCAATGCCTGCCGCCGGTCACGGTGCTGGAGGATGTGGTGAAGAGGCTCGGCGCGGGCCCTGGGTGAATTCGGTCGCGGCAGTCAACGCGGGGGCGTCCGCGGCGTTACAGGATTGGACGGCGCAGCCGTGGCGGCCGCGCGCGGGTTCCGGTACCATCCTCGCCGCCGCATCACCTATCCCCATGGAGAAGCAATGAAAATCGCTGCCCTTTTGATTGCCGTGCTGGGTCTCGTCCTTACCGGTGTCGCCAGCGCGAGCCCCGGCGAAGACCTGGTCAAGAAATCGGGTTGTACTGCCTGCCACCAGAACGACAAGAAGCTCGTCGGCCCCGCCTACCAGGAAGTCGCCACCAAGTACAAAGCCGACGCCGGTGCCGCGGCCAAGCTTGCCGCCAAGGTCAAGGCGGGTGGGTCCGGGGTCTGGGGTCCGGTGCCGATGCCCCCGCATCCGCAGATCTCGGAAGCCGACATCAAGACGATGATCGCGTATGTCCTGAGCCTCAAGAAGTAAGCGGCCACATACGCCGTAATGCGTGGTCAGCCTGGGTTAACTCCCGGCGGGCCCTTCTTGTTAAGCGGCTTGCGGCGCTCGAAAATGTCGGCGGCGCGGCAACGACGCTGTGTGCCGACCTGTCCATGGAGCCACAGGGCAATCGACGATCAGCGGCCGATCACGACCCGCGGGCGCTGTCGTCGAATGGCTCGGCGTGACCGGCCGAAGAGTTGGGACGAGCCGGTTCGTGCGGCGGTATGCGTTGAATCGACCCCGGGACCGCGTGGCGACGAACGCCCCGGTTCAACGGCGCGTTCTACACCATAAGGTGGGGACATCATCAACGGCTGGGCAGTCTGCCCGCGGTGAAAGTGATCGAACCGGAGATGGACTCGTTTGGGCGAAGCGCCACCAAACCGCTGTCGCTTTGCTCGTGGCCACCGACGCGGTGCGTCATCGGTTCCAGGCAGAAGAAATCAGGGTGCTCGCCCGAGGGCATCGCGGGCGCCCTGACAAAGAACATCAGGAACCGGAACGCCTCGGACGCCGTCATCGTCAGCGAAAGACCCTCGTTTCTCCAGATCACCACGGCGCAGCGACTCCAGTCTTCGATCATGTTGTTGAGCCGACAATTTGGGGGAGCGGCGAATTCGGATCGACCCAGTTCCACCGGGAAGGGCACGACGGCTTCCGGCATATGGTGTTCGTCTTCGCTCCAGTACCGGCCTTCCGGCCCGAGTTTCACGATCGTTCCCGGGCGCCACGCAAAGTGGGGATGGTGACCCAGGCCGAATGGCAGAGACTCCCTGCCCGCGTTGGTGACTTTGAGGTCGATGGTCAGGGAGCCTTCATCGAGCGCATAGGTCTGTTCGGCGACGTAGCTGTAGGGGGAAATGTCGTCGCCATTGCGGATGAGCGTCATGCAGATGCGGCCGCGGTCGACGCTGGCGACGCTCCAGTCGCTCACCCAGCCATCGCCATGCAGGTATTCGGGAAACCACGGCTGGTTCGGCTTGAAGGCGATCTCTCGGCCCCCGAAACGGAAGCGCTGTCCCCTTACCCGATTGCCGAACGGCACCAGCGGATACGAGGCAACGTGAACGGGATTCAATGGTTCGGTTCCGCGGATGCGATGCACGGGCGAAACAGCGGCAGCAGTTCGCCATTCACCTGGGTGTCGAATCGCAGCAGACAGCCGCCACGGGTAGTCACGGTGGTGCTGAGCCGTCCAGCGGTCAGGGTGTAGTCGGGCACGCTATTTCTTGAGCTCGAAGAACGGCTTCTGCGAGTCCGTCGGCCGAATGTCGGTCAGCGTGCCGATGTAGTGCCGCAGGGCATAGGGTTTGAACGGGTGCTTCGCGCATTCCTCCTCGTCGATGTCGATTCCAAGGCCCGGGGTGTCATTGATGAGCATGTCTCCGTTCTGCATCTTCACGTCCTCGCGGCAGATCTCGCCTCGCCACGGCACGTCGAACATCATGGTTTCGAGTATCGTGAAGTTGGGCAGCGCGGCCGCAAGGTGGAGATTCATCGCGTTGGCGATCGGCCCCATCGGGTTGTGGGGCGCAATGGCGATGTAACGCGCGGCCGCGATCGATGCGATGGCTTGAACCTCTGTCAGTCCACCGACGTGGCAGACGTCGGGCTGCAGGTAGTCGACGCCGTCGGCCTCGATCAATTCCATGAAGCGCGCCGGCTCGTAATAGCGTTCGCCGGTGGCGATGGCGCAGGGGGAATGTCTGCGCACGTTCGCCAGGGCTTCGACGCTCTCGGGTGGGGTCGGCTCCTCGAACCAGAACGGGTCGAACTGGGCCATCTTCCTGGCGACCCGGATCGCGGTGGCCGCATTGAAACGCCCGTGACCTTCGATGAGGAGGTCGATGTTCGGCCCAACCGCATTGCGTACGGCCTCGATGCAACGCATTGCGCTGGAGTACTCCCCCGGCGTCATGTCCATGTAGGAAGAGCCGAAAGGATCCCACTTCAGCGCCGTGAATCCCAGATCGAGGACCGACTTGGACTTCTCGGCGAAGTCCGCAGGCTCGCGCGCGCCGGCAAACCACGCATTGGCGTAACAGCGAATGCGGTCGCGGACCCTGCCACCCAGAAGCTCGTAGACGGGGACCCCGAGCGCCTTGCCCTTGATGTCGAGGAGTGCCGCCTCGATGGCGCTGATGGCGCTGCGAAGGACGACACCGGAGCGGAAGTAGGTATCGCGATTCATCATTTCGCGATGGAGGACGACCTGGAAGGGATCCTTGCCCAGAAGATAGGGTTTCTTCTCGAGGATTGCTGCCGCGACGGACTGCTCGGAGAACTCCACGGTGCCCTCCCCGACGCCGGTAATACCCGCATCGGTGTAGACCTTCACGAAGACGAGGTTCGCGCGGAAGGCATCGACGACGAAGGTTCTTACATCGGTAATCTTCAATTTGCAGGCTCCCCGATCATGACTGACTCTGTTCGTCCTTCGCGAGAAGGGCGAGCAGGTCGTTCTTGGCCGCAATGACGTGCATCCTGGCGATGTTCGCCGCCTCGAAGCCATCGCCTCGACGCAGCGCCATGAGAAGTGCCCGGTGCTCGGCGACAACCGCCTCCCGCCGGGACCTGGAGATGCCGTAGCGATTGCGCAATGCAGTGATGAGTCCGCCGCCGTATCCCAGCACCCGCGCTACTTCGCGGTTGCGCCCGATATCGCCGAGATAGGCATGGAATCGGGTGTTGGCTGCGATCAGTGCGCGCTCATCCTCGTTGGTGACGGCCAATTCAAGTCCCTGCTGGATCCTCTCCAGCGCATCGAGGTCGGCCAGCGTCAGCCTGTCGACCAGACGTGAAACCACCATCACCTCGAGAGCCCCCCGGACCTCGTAGATGTCCGCGATCATCCCGCTGTCGAGGCGCCTGACGGTCGCGCCCTTGTTGGGCAGCGAATCGATCATGCCTTCGCCTTCGAGGCGACGCAGCGCCTCGCGCACCGGCATGGGACTGACCGAAAAGCGCCTGACGAGGTCGGCAATCACGAGCCGTGTCCCGGGAGAGAAGACGCCGTTGATGATCGCTTCGCGGAGCTTGCCTGTGACGCTCTCGATCAGCGTGGAGTCGTCGCCTGCGGCGTTTTTTGGCTTCTCAGATTTGATCATAAATCACCCATTGGACTGGATGTTATCGCTGTTTTCTCTGGCAAGCAACAGAAAATTAATCAAATATAAATTTCAGAAAATGCGCACATATGTACTGTAATACATTGTTTTACAATTAATATTTATACATATACAAAAATTGTTGCAATATGATATTTGATCATGCTAGTCTTTCCGCGGGTCAGGTCGAAGGACCCCAAGCGGCGGGACATCGTTGGTCACACGAAGGAGGAATCGACATGAAGAGGGCAATGCGAACGGCACTATCGGCGTCTGCTGTGCTGGCGGTCATCTCCGGGGGTTCATTAGCGGCGGATCTGATCCTGGCTCACCACGACACGATGGCCTCGATCAATACCGAGTTCGCCAACAAGTTCATCAGTTGCGTGCAGGGCAAGGCCGGCGATATCAAGATCAACCATGTGCCTGCCGCGCAGATGGGTGACGCGCGCCAGATACTCGAGCAGATCAAGATGGGCGCAGTCCAGATGACGGTCACCGACATGGCCAACCTGACGCCGCTGGAACCAACGTTGGGCGTGATTACCTGGCCTTACATGTTCCTGAGCTTCGACCACGCCGAAAAGGCGTTCTCGGGCAAGGTCGGCGAGTATGTCAGCGACGCGTTGTCGAAGAAGCACGGGATGAAGGTCATCGGCTATCTCCACAACGGATTCCGCGACTTCGAGTCCGTGCGCCCCGTCAAGACCGTCGCCGACATGAAGGGCATGAAGTTTCGCTCGCCGCCTCTTGCCGCGTGGCTCGAGATGTACAAAGCCCTGGGGGCGGTTGCGGTGCCGGTGCCATGGCCGGAGGTCTACACAGCACTACAAACCAAGGTTGCCGAGGGTGTCGACACCAGCCCCGAAGGTGTCGTGAATGCCAAGCTCGACGAGGTGGTCAAGTACCTGCTGAAGTCGGGACACATGTACAACAGCATGGCGTTGGTCATCAAGGACCAGACCTTCCAGAAGTTTCCCGAGCCGACCAAGCAAGTATTCCTGACCTGCGGCGCCGAGTTCACGAAGGCCGGCAACGCCGAGTTCCGCGTACGAACGGAAGCGTCGTACAAGGCCCTGCAAAGCAAGGGCGTGACGATCAGCGAAGCAGACAAGTTGGCGTTCAAGGCGGCCACCCAGCCCGCGATCGACGCGCTGAAGAAGGCGACACCGGGCGCCGACGTGATGATCAAGCTGATCGACGAATCGAAGTAGCCGCGCAGGGGCCGGCCGGCGCGGCGCCGGCTCCGGTCGGTTATCAATCGCCCTTGAATGGGCCAACCCCGACCGCGTGCTCGGGCACGACCGATGCGTCCACGCTGGCGAAACTGCGGACCGGAGTGACGATGATCACCCCCATACCGTTGCGTCGAACAGGAGAACGGACATGTTTGATCGATTGTATCGAGTGATCATGGCCTTCGGCGTGATCGCCATCGGCACGATTGCGCTGGTGAGCTTCTTTCAGATCGTCAGCCGTTTCACCTTCAACTCCTCGATCCCCTGGAGCAACGAGCTGGTGCAGATCACCATGATGTGGATGGTGCTGGTGTGCGCCGGCGCGATGCTTTGGCGCGGGGCACACTTTTCCCTGGATTACCTTCTCCGACCGTTGCCACCCTCATTGCAGCGGGCATTCAGGATGACCAGCGCAGTACTCATCGCCGGATTCTCGGTCTTCCTGGTCATCATCGGATGGCGGCTGGCTATGTCGCAGATGAGCCAGGAGATCGCCTCGCTCGGCATCTCCTACGGGGTCGTCTACCTCGCGATGCCGGTGGGCGCATCGCTGATGCTGATCTTTTCCATCGGGAACATCCTGCGGCTGACGAAGGGTACGAAGGACGGCGACTCCCGCGGAGGCTACAAATCATGATCGCCACCCTCCTGCTCGTATGCGTTGTCCTGGGAGCCATCGGAGTTCCCCTGGCGTTTGCGATGGGACTGGGATCCGTTGCGGCCATCACCGTGCAGGGCTTCCTGCCCTACGAGATCATCGCTCAGCGAACCATGAATGCGCTGGAATCGTTCCCGTTCATCGCGGTACCGATGTTCATCCTCGCCGGCGAGCTGATGAACACGGCGGGCATCACCGATCGCCTCGTGCGGTTCTGCCAATCGCTCGTGGGCCATCTGAAGGGCGGTTTGGGTTTTGTCACGGTGGTGGCGAGCATGTTCTTTTCCGGGATCTCCGGTTCGGCTACGGCCGATGCCGCAGGCCTCGGCAAGGTCCTGATCCCGGCGATGATTCGCCAGAAGTACGACGAGGACTACGCGGTGTGTCTCGTCGCCGCGGCGGCAACGATGGGGCCGATCATCCCGCCCAGCATTCTCATGATCGTCTATTCCTCACTGACGAATCTCTCGATTGGACGCCTGTTCATGGCGGGCCTGTTCCCCGGGGTCACCATCGGCATCGCCCTGATGATCTTCGCCGGCTACTACGCGCGCAAACGCAATTACCCCAGCGAGCCCTGGCTCGGGATCAAGGAATTGCTGGTGTCCGCCTGGCATTCGTTCCTGCCACTGATGGCCCCGCTGGTCGTCATCGTCGGCATCGTCGGAGGCGCCTTCACTGCCACCGAGGCGGGCACCATCGTGGTGTTCTATACGGCAGCGCTCGGCTTCTTCTATGGCGAACTCAACATGAAGAAGCTCTACCATGTGATGGTGAAGGCAGTGGAGAGCACCACGGTCGTCCTGTTCATCATCGCCTCGGCGTCGATCCTGGGTTGGCTGCTGGTGATGGGAGGCTTCCCGGCCATGGTGGTTCGGGGTTTGAACGCCATATCGTCGGATGTCCACGTTTTGCTCTTCGTTGTGGTTACGCTCCTCATCGCCTTGGGCCTGTTCATCGATGGGATGGCCGTCCTGGTCACCCTGACCCCGGTGCTCCACCCGGTAGCCCAGGCGCTCGGCATCGACCCGATCCATTTCGCCACGCTGATGGTCGTCTGCGTCATGGTCGGCGGGATCACTCCCCCGTTTGGAGTGCTGCTGTTCATCGCGTGCCAGGTGGGCGAAGTCGGCCTGGAAAAGGTCACCCGCACGATCTGGCAGTTCGTTGCCGTCATGATGGTTGTCGTGTTCCTTGTTGCCTATATCCCGTCGCTCTCCACATGGTTGCCCAATGTCCTATTCAATTGACCTCAAGAATCTGCTGTCGATCCGGGGACGCGTTGCCCTGGTCACCGGGGCGGCGGCCGGCATCGGCCTCGGCATCGCGCGGGTGCTGGCCGTGGCTGGCGGGGCGACGGTCTACGCGCTGGACCGAAGTCCGGCGAGCACCTATGCCGCTGCGCTGAAGGCCATCGCCGACGAAGGCGGAATCGTCCATCCGCTCGAGGGAGACGTCACGCGGGAGCAAGACATCGCGGCCGCGTTCGACCTGATCGAGAAGCAATCCGGTGGGGTGGACATCCTGGTCAACAATGCCGGCAATACCTGCAAGAAGACCGTGACGGAAACGACCGATGACGAGTGGGAGTTCATCCTCGCAACCAACCTGACTTCGTGTTTCCGCTGTGCCCGGCGTGCGTTCCCGTACATGCAGAGTCGCAATTGGGGGCGGATTATCCAGATCAGTTCCGTGGTCGGCCACCAGGGGTCGCTCGGGGGCCATATCGCCTACGCCGCCACCAAGAGCGGGCAGTACGGCATCACCAAGACGCTGGCCCGCACGGGAGCGGCACACAACATCACCTCCAACGCGGTGGCTCCAGGTTTGGTGGGAACGACGCTCACCGTCGGTACCCACGGAAAGGAAGGGCTGGCCGAACTCGTCAAGCGAATCCCCTTGGGTGAGCTGAGCGAACCGGAGGACATCGGCGCTGCCGTTCTGTTCCTGAGTTCCGGCGCGGCGCGTCACATCACGGGAACGACGATCGACGTCAACGGCGGTTTCTACATCCGCTGCGGTTGAATCCGATGGATGTTGGTATTCGTGGTTCGCCACAGCCAAGTTTCTTGGCCTGCCCTGCAAAGCAGCTATTGCAGCATGACTGACCGCTCGACCGCGTGCAGCAGCGTGGTCGCGTAGATCATTCCGGTGTCCGCAAACCAGTGGGCCCGACTCGTTGCGATGGAACATGCCACCTCGCGCGCTGCTTCGATGCCCAGTCCGGGACCGCCTGGCGACGAGTGCCGTGGACCGACGGCGGATACCGTATGCCAGCTTCCCGGCAGGGACGTTCGGCCGCCGCCCGATGCGCTTTGACACCGCGCGGGTGCGCGGGTAACCTTCGTCGGGTCCGATCAGGAGAGCGCGCACCGGGACCATCCCCGTGCGCCGCCGAAGGCGCAACTCCCGCAATCGCTCAGGCAAAGTGGACTGCCGGACGGCAATATATCTGGAGAGCGGCCGCGCATCGACGCATGGATGCGAACGGCCCACCGAAGGGGCACCGGCGTCGGCCACCAGGGCCGCGCTGCAATCTCTCAGGTAAAAGGACAGACGGGGCGCAGCGACACTCGCGCTCTGCCCATGTTCGTCGTCCTGCCGGGAGAATCAACGTGCCGAAGACCACTCCGCTCAACGCTGCCCACCGCGCCGCCGGCGCCCGCATGGTCGATTTCGGCGGCTGGGACATGCCGGTCAACTACGGCTCGCAGATCGAAGAGCATCACGCCGTCCGCGAGGGCGCCGGGATGTTCGACGTGTCGCACATGCGCGTCGTCGATCTCCGCGGCGATGGCGCGCGCGATTTCCTGCGCTATGTGCTCGCCAACAACGTCGACAAACTGAAGGATGCCGGCAAGGCGCTCTACAGCTGCCTGCTGCGCCCCGATGGTGGCGTGATCGACGACCTCATCGTCTACTTCCTCGACGAGACTTTCTTCCGGCTGGTGGTCAACGCCGGCACCGCCGACAGGGACATTGCGTGGCTCGCCGGTCTGATCGCCGTGCGGGCCCGGCAGCTCACGTTGACCCCGCGCCCCGACCTGGCGATGATCGCGGTGCAGGGCCCGCAGGCGCGCGCCAGGGTCTGGCAGGTGCTGCCGGGCAGCGAGGCCGTGACGGCCGGACTCAAGCCCTTCAATGCGGCGACATTCGGCCCGCACTTCATCGCACGGACGGGCTACACGGGTGAGGACGGGTTCGAACTCGTCGTGCCGACCGCCGACGCCGAAACGCTGTGGAGATCGCTCGCGGCCGCGGGCGTGCGACCGTGCGGATTGGGGGCCCGCGACACCCTGCGCCTCGAGGCGGGAATGAACCTCTACGGCCAGGACATGGACGAGAAGGTGTCGCCGCTCGAATCCGGGCTGGCCTGGACCGTCGATCTGACGAGCCCGCGCGATTTCGTCGGCAAAGCCGCGTTGCTGGCGACGCCCCCGACGCGGCAACTGGTCGGTTTGCTGCTGCTGGAGAAAGGCGGCGTGTTGCGCGCGCACCAGGCGGTCCGCACCGCACAAGGCGACGGCGAGATCACCAGCGGCAGCTTCAGTCCCACGTTGAACCAGTCGATCGCGCTGGCACGGCTGCCCGCCACCGTCAGCGTCGGCGACATCGTCAAGGTTGCGGTGCGCGACAAGGAACTCGCCGCGCGGGTCGTCAAGCCGCCTTTTGCCCGCAACGGCAAGGCGCTCATCGCCTGAGAAGCTGAGAGTCTTTCGATCATGCCCGCTCATCACGCCAGAAGACGCCCGCTCTTCGTTGCAAATGCTCGCCATAGCCCGAGCTATGGCTGCGCTTTGCGCCTCGATCGGACGCCTTCTGGCGCGCCGCTCGGACACGCCCGAAAAACTCTCAGCCTCTGACGCCTCCCAACGCTCGCCGAGGGCTGCGTACGCGCCCCCAAATCCAACCGCCTTCACCGGAGCCCTACCCATGAACGTTCCCGCCAACCTCCGCTACACCGCAGCGCACGAGTGGGTGCGCACCGAAACCGACGGCACGTTGACCGTCGGCATCACCGACCATGCGCAGGCTGCGCTGGGGGACCTCGTCTATATCGAACTGCCGGCGGTGGGCCGCAAACTGGCGGCGGGCGACGCCTGCGCCGTGGTCGAATCGGTCAAGGCCGCCTCGGACGTCTACGCGCCGGTGGCGGGCGAAATCGTGGCCGTCAACGAGGCCCTTGCGAGTGCGCCCGAGAGTGCAAACGAGGACGCGTACGCGGCGTGGCTGTTCAAGCTGAAGCCGGCCGCAGCCGACGCAGCTGGCGCGCTGCTCGATGCAGCCGCCTACACTGCGACACTGGGCGACGCCTGACCGTACGAACCACGATCCTCTCCCCTCGCCAACATGAAAACCAACGCAGCGCTCCCCGTCGAATCGACGACCGCGGACGACCCGCTCACCACGCTCGAATGCGGCGATGCGTTCATCGCCCGGCACATCGGCACCACGCCGGCGGACCAGGCGGCGATGCTCGCCGCGCTGGGGCACCCGACGCGCGCCGCGCTGATGGACGCGATCGTGCCGGCGGCCATCCGGCGGGCGAAGCCGCTGGCCCTGCCTGCGGCGATGAGCGAGGCCGCGGCGCTGGCCCGGCTGAAGTCGATTGCCGCGCGCAACCGGGTGCTGCAGTCGTTCATCGGCCAGGGCTATTACGGAACCCTGACGCCCGGCGTCATCCTGCGCAATATCCTCGAGAACCCGGCGTGGTACACCGCGTACACGCCGTATCAGCCCGAGATCTCGCAGGGACGCCTCGAGGCGCTGATCAATTTCCAGACCATGATCTGCGATCTTTCCGGCATGGCGATCGCCAACGCGTCGATGCTGGACGAAGCGACTGCGGCGGCCGAGGCGATGACGCTGTGCCAGCGGATGGGGCGCAGCCAGAGCCCGCGCTTCTATGTCGCGGACGACGTGTTTGCGCAGACGCTGGATGTCGTGCGCACGCGGGCCGAACCGCTGGGCATCGAGGTCGTCGTCGGTGCCGCGCAGGACGCCGCGGACTCCGGCGCGTTCGCGGTGCTGCTGCAATACCCGGGCGGCAACGGCGACGTGCGCGATTACGCTGCGCTGGTCGGGTCGGTCCACGCAGCGGAGGGGATGGTGATCGTTGCCGCCGACCTCCTGGCGCTGACGCTGCTCGCGCCGCCCGGGGAATGGGGCGCCGACGTCGTCGTCGGGTCCGCGCAGCGCTTCGGCGTGCCGATGGGCTACGGCGGTCCGCACGCGGGTTATCTGGCGACGCGCGACGAATTCAAGCGCTCGATGCCGGGCCGCCTCGTCGGGGTCACCGTCGACGCCGCCGGCAATCCCGCGTATCGGCTGGCGCTGCAAACGCGCGAGCAGCACATCCGGCGCGAGAAGGCGACCTCGAACATCTGCACGGCGCAGGTGCTGCTCGCCGTCATCGCCGGCATGTATGCCGTGTATCACGGTCCCGAAGGCCTGAAGACGATCGCGCGGCGCGTCCACCGCCTGACCGCGATCGCCAAGGCGGGCCTCGAGCGGCTGGGCTACACCGTTCCGGCCACGCAGTTCTTCGATACGATCACCGTCAACACGGGGGCCAAGACGCGCGGCATCGTGGACCACGGCCTGGCCTTCGGCGTCAACTTCCGACGCATCGACGACGCGACGCTCGGCATCTCGCTCGACGAGACGACCACGCGCGGCGATGTCGAGCGCATCTGGCAGATCTTCGCCGGCGACGACCCTGCGTTCACCGTCGCCCATCTCGATGCGGCCGTACCTTCCGCGTTGCCCGGGGCGCTGCTGCGGACATCGGCGTTTCTCACCCACCCGGTCTTCAACCGCTGCCATTGCGAGACCGAGATGCTGCGCTACCTGCGCCGCCTGGCGGACCGCGACATCGCGCTCGATCGGGCGATGATTCCCCTGGGGTCGTGCACGATGAAGCTCAACGCGACGTCGGAGATGATCCCGATCACGTGGCGCGAGTTCGCGCACCTGCATCCGTTCGCGCCCGCGGACCAGGCCGAAGGCTACCGTGAGCTCATCGCCGATCTCGAGCGCATGCTGTGCGCGGCGACGGGCTACGCGGCGGTGTCGCTGCAGCCCAATGCCGGCTCGCAGGGCGAGTACGCGGGGCTCTTGGTGATCCGCGCCTGGCATCGGAGCCGCGGCCAGGGCCATCGCCACGTCTGCCTCATTCCGTCGTCGGCGCACGGCACCAACCCGGCATCGGCGCAGATGGCCGGCATGCAGGTCGTCGTCGTCGCCTGCGACCGCGACGGCAATGTCGACCTCGCCGATCTCGAAGCGAAGGCCGCGCAGCACCGCGACGACCTCGCCGCGATCATGGTGACGTATCCGTCGACGCACGGCGTTTTCGAAGCCGGCATCCGCCGCGTCTGCGAGATCGTGCACGCGCACGGCGGGCAGGTGTACGTGGACGGCGCCAACCTCAATGCGCTGGTCGGACTCGCCGCGCCCGGCGAGTTCGGCGCCGACGTGTCGCATCTGAACCTGCACAAGACCTTCTGCATCCCCCACGGCGGCGGCGGCCCCGGTGTCGGACCGATCGGCGTGGGCGCGCATCTGGCGCGCTTCCTCCCCGGGCACCGCACGCAGCCCCGCGGCGCCGACGCGATCGGCGCGGTGTCGGCGGCGCCCTGCGGGAGTGCCAGCATCCTGCCGATTTCGTGGATGTACATCGCGATGATGGGCGGCGAAGGGCTCACCGCGGCGACCGAAAGCGCGATCCTGGCCGCCAACTACGTCGCGCGCTGTCTCGCCGGCCACTATCCGGTGCTGTACTCCGGCCCGGGCGGGCTCGTCGCGCACGAGTGCATCCTCGACCTGCGGCCGCTGAAGGAAACGTCGGGCGTCACCGTGGACGACGTCGCCAAGCGGCTGATGGACTACGGTTTCCATGCGCCGACGATGAGCTTTCCCGTCCCCGGCACGCTGATGGTCGAGCCTACCGAGAGCGAGCCCAGGCGCGAGCTCGATCGTTTCATCGACGCGATGATCGCGATCCGCGAGCGAGATCCGCGCCGTCGAGGAAGGCCGCGCCGATCGCGACGACAATCCGCTGAAACACGCGCCGCACACGGCAGCGGCTGCCTGCGGCAACGAGTGGCCGCACGCTTACGCGCGCGAGCAGGCGGCGTTCCCGGTCGCCAGCTTGCGCGCCGACAAGTACTGGCCGCCGGTGGCGCGGGTCGACAACGTTTACGGCGATCGCCACCTTTTCTGCAGCTGCATTCCGCTCGCCGAATACCCGGACTGACCGGTACCACGCGGCACCGGCGCGGAGAGGCGCCGGGCGCGGTCGTATAATCGCCGTTTACGCCGTACCCCTCGCCATGTTCCGGTTGCCCCTGTTCCTCGCCCTCGCGGCGAGCCTCTTTCTGTGCGGACCTTTGGCCGCGCAGCCCGTGCCGCAGATCGCCGCGGTGTCGTGGCTGCTGCTGGACGTCACCAGCGGCCAGACGATCGCCGCGCAGAACGCCGACGAGCGCCGCGATCCCGCGTCGCTCACCAAGCTGATGACCGCGTACCTTGCCTTCGGCGCCTTGCGCGACCGCACGCTGACGCCGTCGCAGGCGGTCAACATCTCCGAAAATGCCTGGCGTGCCGAAGGTTCGCGCATGTTCGTCGAGCCCAGGCGCGCGGTGTCCGTCGACGAACTGCTGCACGGAATGATCGTCCAGTCCGGCAACGATGCGTCCGTGGCGCTGGCCGAACTCATCGCGGGCTCGGAGCCGGCCTTCGCCGAACGGATGAACCAGGAGGCGAAGCGGCTGGGCCTCTCCGGATCGAATTTCACCAACGCGACGGGGCTTTCGGATCCGCAGCATTTCGCCACGGCGAACGATCTGGGTCACCTCGCGGCGGCGCTGATCCGGGATTTCCCCGACAACTATCCGCTGTACGCGCTCAAGGGTTACCGCTACAACAACATCACGCAGGCGAACCGCAACCGGCTGCTCTGGATCGACCCTTACGTCGACGGCGTGAAGACCGGCCATACCGATGCGGCCGGCTGGTGCCTTATCGCCTCGGCCAAGCGCGGCGAGCGACGATTGCTGACCGTGGTGCTGGGAGCGGCCTCCGATGCGGCGCGGGCGAGCGAGAGCCAGAAGCTCCTCAACTACGGTTTCCAGGCCTTCGATACGGTGCAGCTTTATCAGGCCGGCAAGCCGGTATCGTCGCTGCGGGTCTGGAAGGGCGCCGCAGCCGCGGTGCAGGCGGGGTTTCTCGCCGACCAGTACCTGACGCTGCCCAAGGGCAAGGCGGCGAAGCTCGAGCTCACCCTGGTGGCGACCGAGCCGCTGCTGGCGCCCATCGGACGTGGGCAGAGCATCGGGATGGTGAAGGTGACACTCGAGGGCAAGCCGCTGGTGGAGTTTCCGCTGGTGGCGCTGGCCGAGGTGCCGCTCGCGAATATCTTCGGCCGCGCCTGGGACTCGGTGCGGCTGTGGTTCAAGTAGACACTGCGCAGGCGCGCGAAAGGGTTGCCATGATCGTCTATCTCGACGGCCGTTTTCTCCCGATCGAGGACGCGAAGATTTCCGTCCTCGATCGCGGATTCATCTTTGGCGACGGCGTCTACGAGGTGGTTCCGGTCTATCGCCGCAAGCCCTTCCGGATGGCCGAACATCTTGCGCGCCTCCAGCACAGCCTGGACGGGATTCGCCTCGCCAATCCGCATCACGACCGCGGAGTGGGAAACGATCATTGCGACGCTGGTCGCCAGGCAGGACTTCGACGACCAGGCGATCTATTTCCAGATAACTCGTGGCGTGGCCAAGCGCGACCACGCGTTCCCGAAAGATGCCGCGCCTACCGTGTTCATGATGAGCACTCCGCTGCCCACGCCGTCGGCAGCGCAGTTCGCCAATGGCGTCGCCGTGGTGACCGCCGAGGACAACCGCTGGAAGCGCTGCGATCTCAAGACGATTTCACTGGTGGGCAACGTGCTGATGCGCCAGTTCGCCGCCGATGCGGGCGCGATCGAGACGGTGATGTTCCGGGACGGCTTTCTCACCGAGGCGTCGGCCTCGAACGCGCTCATCGTCAAGAACGGGACGATCATCGCCCCGCCCAAGGACCACCTGATCCTGCCGGGAATCACCTACGGCGCGGCGGAAGCGTTTGCGCTCGAGGCGGGGATCCCGTTCGAGATCCGGCCCATTCCGCGCGCGGAAGCCTATGCAGCGGACGAGTGGTGGCTGTCGTCATCGACCAAGGAAGTGCTCGCGGTCACGACCGTCGACGGCAAGCCGTTTGCCGGCGGTGTGCCCGGCCCCGTGTTTCGGCGGATGCACGCACTGTTCGACACGCATACCGGTCGCGCCCATTGATCCGGCATGAACATGACTGAACCTGAACCGTTCGTCCTGAGCTTGTCGAAGGAAGCTTGTCGAAGGGGCTTCGACCGGCTCAGCCCGAACGGAAGCCGGGGCTGGCTCGGCCCGAACGGAAGCCGGGGCTGGCTAGCCCGAACGGAAGCCAGGGCTGGCTCAGCCCGAACGGAAGCCGCGGCTCGCTCAGCCCGAACGGAAGCTGAAACATCGCCGTGCCGGATCAGCCGCGGCCGGTGTGGCCAAAGGCACCGCGATGGAATAGCAGCGCCCGTCCGCCGCTGCGGCTGCAGTGCAGCACTTCGCCGACGAACAGCATATGGTCGCCCGTGCGCTCGACGCGAAAATGCCGGCACTCGAACCACGCGATGCAACCGTCGATCAGCGGTAGGCCACGTTCGCTGAGGCTGTAGGCCACGCCGGCGAAGCGGTCGTCGATGGGCGCCGCGAAGCGCTCGGCCAGCGCCTGCTGGTTGTGGGCGAGGACGTTGACGCTGTAGCAGGTGGCCGCCTCGAATGCCGCCAGGTTGGTGGCCTGCCGGTTGAGGCTCCAGACCACGAGCGGCGGCGCGAGCGACACCGAGTTGAAGGAGTTCGCCGTGAACCCCGTCCAGCGATCGTTCGGCCCGCGTGCGGCGATGATCGTGACCCCGGTGGCGAACTCGCCCAGGGCGTCGCGAAATTCACGTTCAGTGAACGCCGCGCTGGGTCGCAGATGGGCGGAAGCAGGCAAGGGAGAGGGCGTTGGGGGGCGAGACGGAACGCCGCGATGGTAACAGCGGCGGCCGCGTTTTCAAGCGGAGCATGACCCTGACGCTGGCGCGGGTTGTGCGTTTCGCCGCCTGCCCCCATAGTTGAATGCGCAGAGTCGCGATGAACACGCCAGACAAGCCAAACCCACCCGCCACCGAATCGTTGCTGGTGTTTCCCTGCGCTTTCCCGATCAAGGCAATGGGGCGCGCCACCGACGATTTCGCGCAGACCGTGGTGGCGGTCGTGCAGCGCCATGCGCCGGATTTCGACCCGGCGGGCGTCGAGATGCGGGCATCCTCTGCCGGCAACTACCTCTCGGTGACCTGCACGATCATGGCCACGTCGCGCCGGCAACTCGACGACCTGTATCGAGACCTGTCGTCGCATCCGGCCGTGGCAATGGTGCTTTGATGGCGCGATCGCGGCTCGGCATTGCGCCACGGGCGCAGGCATTCGAGTTTCGGGCGCGGGACTGGACGCGAGCGCCGATCGCGTCGAAGCGCAGGCCCTCATGACCGCCGTCATCGTTCGCGCGCTCGGTCGCACCGATTACCAATCGACCTGGCACGCGATGCAGGCGTTCACCGACGCGCGCACGCCACAGACCGTCGATGAAATCTGGCTGACCGAACACCCGCCGGTGTACACGCTGGGACTCGCCGGCCGGCGCGAACATCTCCTGCGCGACAATGGCATCCCCACCATCAGGGTCGATCGCGGCGGCCAGGTCACCTATCACGGCCCCGGCCAGCTGGTCGCCTATCTCCTCGTCGACTTGACGCGCCGGCAGCTGGGCGTGCGCGACATGGTCCGGGCGATCGAAGCCGCGGTGATAACATGGCTTGGCACGCAGGGCATCGCGGCGTATGGCAAGTCCGCGGCACCGGGCGTCTACGTCGATCGCGACGGGGTCGAAGCCAAGATCGCGGCGCTGGGGCTGAAGGTGCGCCGCGGCTGCACGTATCATGGCGTGAGCGTCAACGTCGCGATGGATCTTGCGCCTTTCGCGGACATCAACCCCTGCGGTTATCCGGGGCTGGCCGTCACGCAGCTTGCCGACTTCGGCATCGCGCGCAGCGTCGACGACGTCGGTACGGAACTGGCGCCCTTCCTCGCCGAGGGCCTGCGGCTGCGGTCGCGACAGAGGGGAGACACCGAGTGAGCGACAAGAACGTCCCGCTGCCCGCGAATGCCGCAGGGGTGAAACACAGGGGCGACGCCAAGACTGCGCGCATCCCGATCAAGGTGATCCCGGTCGAGCGGCTCAGGAAGCCCGAATGGATCCGCGTGCGCGCGGCATCGACGCCGCGCTTTGCCGAGATCAAGCAAATCCTGCGCGAGCACAAGCTGCATACGGTCTGCGAGGAGGCCTCCTGCCCCAACATCGGCGAGTGTTTCAGCAAGGGCACGGCGACGTTCATGATCATGGGCGACATCTGCACGCGGCGTTGTCCCTTTTGCGACGTGGGCCACGGCCGGCCATTGCCGCTCGACGCCGACGAGCCCGCCAATCTCGCCCGGACGATTGCCGCGATGAAACTCGCTTACGTCGTCATCACCAGCGTCGACCGCGACGACCTCCGCGACGGCGGCGCGCAGCATTTCGTCGCCTGCATTCGCGCCGTGCGCGAGCGCTCGCCGGCCACACGGATCGAAGTGCTGGTCCCCGATTTCCGCGGCCGCATGGAGCGCGCGCTCGACGTGCTCGTCGAGGCGCCGCCCGACGTCATGAACCACAACCTCGAAACCGTGCCGCGGCTGTACAAGGAGGCGCGACCCGGCGCCGACTATGCGCATTCGCTCGCCCTGCTGCGCGAATTCAAGGCGCGCCTGCCGGCGATCCCGACCAAGTCCGGACTGATGGTGGGCCTGGGCGAGACCGACGGCGAGATCCTCGACACCCTGCGCGACATGCGCGCCCACGGCATCGACATGCTCACCCTCGGCCAGTATCTGCAGCCCACGGGAGGCCATCTCGCGGTCCGGCGCTACGTCCATCCCGATGCGTTCGCGCGATTCGAACGCGAAGCGCTGGCGATGGGCTTTCGCAACGCGGCGGTCGGGGCGATGGTGCGCTCGTCCTATCATGCCGACCGACAGGCGGAGGACGTGCTGGGGTCAGATACGTAATAACTCGTTACGTATCTGACCGCTTGACTTGGGGCAGCACGTTCCGGAGCAGCCCCGCGCAGGTGTCGGGCGACATGTAACGGGGCACCGGGTAATTGGTATCGGCCTCCCAGCAGGCGGCCTTGGCGAGGTCGGGAATGTCCTCCTCGCGCAGCGCGTCGAGGTGCTGCGGAATGCCCAGATCGCGGTTCAGGGCGTCGACCGAGTCCAGGAACTTGCGCGCCAGCACCGCGGGCCGCTCCCTCTCCTTGCCCACGCCGGCACGGATTGCCAGCACCGCCAGCTTTTTGGTGATCGCCGGGCTCAGGAATTTGAGCACCTGCGGCAACATGATCGCGTTGGCGAGGCCGTGGGGCGTGTGGTACCTGGCGCCCAGCTGGTGCGCGATGGCGTGGACATAACCGACATTGGCCCGCGTGAAGGCGATGCCGGCGTACGTCGCCGCCAGCGACATCTGCTCGCGCGCGGCGAGGTTTCTGCCGTTGCCGAAGACGACGCGCAAGTTGGCGTAAATCATGCCGACCGCGGCCAAGGCCATCCGATCGGTGTAAGCCGTCGACCAATGGCCGATGTAGGCCTCGATGGCATGGGTCAGGGCATCCATGCCCGTCGCGGCGGTGACCGGGCGCGGCAGGCGGGTCATCAGGGCCGGGTCGAGCGCCGCCATCGTCGGGACGATGCGCGTGTCGGCGATCACCAGCTTCCTGTTGGTTTCCGGATCCGAGATCACGGCGGCCACGGTGACTTCGGACCCGGTGCCCGCAGTGGTCGGGACAGCGTAGATCGGTGCCGGCGCCCGCAGGCCCTTGAAGTACCCGACCAATTTGCGCGGGTGTTTCTTGTTGGCGACCGCCAGCGCGATGGTCTTTGCCGCGTCCATTGGAGAGCCGCCGCCAAACGCCACGACGGCATCGCAGCCTGCCTTGTTGTACAGCGCCATGCCCTGCTCGATCAACGGAATCGGCGCGTCGGGTGTGATCGCGTCGAACATGGCGAACGCGGTGCCGCCGGCGGTCAACGCGGTGGTGAAGGCGCCCGGAAGTCCCATGCCGGACACGACGCTGTCGGTCACGATCAGGATCTTCCGGTGGCCAAAGCCGGAGAGAACCTCCCCCAGGCGTCGGCTCGATCCTGCGCCCACCAGAAGCGTCGGCTGCGGGATCGGCAACAGCCCGGTCACCACCCCTGCCGCGCGCATCGCCGTCGACAGTCCGACGGAGCGCACCACGTCACCCAATAAATTCGATATCACGATCCGTTTCCTTGCAGCGAATTTGCATTCCGGCGCGTACACTTTGTTCCAGACGGGCGCGGCGGGCCACTATCTTCCGCCAGCGTCCAGTGTACTCAATTGCAGCAGGGAATAGGCACCGGGGTCCGTCTGCCGCAAGCTTGCCAGGAACCGTTCGCCGTGGGGGTTCGCGTGAAAAAAGTCGTCGGTATCAGCCTGGGCGCAAACGACCAGGATTTCGAATTCAGCGCCCGATTCCTCGGGCAGCGCTTCAACGTGCGCCGCCTGGGCACCAACGGCAGCACTGCCAAGGCCGTCAAGCTGCTGAAACACTGGGAACAGCACGCCGACGCCATGGGACTGGGCGTCGTGAAGGACAACTACACGGTCGGCGCGCGACGCTACATCGAGAAGGACAGCACGCGCATGAAGGGCGCGGTGACGCGCATCCCCGTGACGACGGGCGGGCGCCTGTCCGACATCCTGCAGGAATGGGCGTTGCGTCACGTGCAGATCAAGCTCGGCAACTACTTCAACAACGCGAACGTCCTGTTCTTCTCGGGGATGACCAACTACAAGCTGGCCATGGCGATGTCCGAGTACACGCACAATCTCCAGTTCGCCGATCCGTTGCTGCAGCTCGGCGTGCCCAAGCTCCTGACCTCGCTCGACGCGCTGGAGCTCTACACCAGCGGCGCGCACTACGTGCTGGACTGGACGCCCTCCCGCCTGATGTCCTCGGCCCCGGTCAAGGAGTGGACGAAGTTCGTGCTGCGCAAGGCGATGCAGAACGCGACGGTCATCGTGGCGCCGGTGCACGAGCTGGACGACTTCGGCGTGGAAGAGCTGGGCGGCAAGACCATCATCACCTCCACGGTCAACGAGCATCGGATCGCGCAGTTCAGGGACAAGGGCGTCAACATGGTGATCGACGGGGCGCCGATGATGTTCGGCCACGTGCTGGACCCGAGCCTTCTCGATGCCATGATCATCGCCGCCACGGAAAAAACCCCTGACGATATGCTCGAAGACGATTACCTCGAGATCATCACCAACCTGAAGCTCGAGCCGCGGGTCATCCATCCTTGCGGTTTCCGGCGCATCAACCGCTTTGCCTTCGTCATCCACCCGCTGTCGCAGGAGTATTTCAAGAACGTCAAGCCGATCGAGTTGCTGTCTTACGTTTCGCCGCCGGTGTTCATGAATTCCCTGGAAAAGGCGATGGCCTACGCGCCGCCGTTCGTCTATTCGAAGGTGTCCGGGATCAAGTCGCCCACCGGCGTCGAGGCCGAGGGCTGGTTGATCTCCGTGGGCGGCACGCCCAAGGAAATCATGAGCCACAGCCCCGAGTTCACCTACCGCCGCCTGCTCGATGCCGCGCGGATGGCCAAGCGGCTGGGCGCGCAGATCATGGGCCTGGGTGCGTTCACCAAGGTGGTCGGCGACGCCGGCCTCACCGTCGCCAAACGCGCGCCGCTGCCCATCACCACCGGCAACAGTTACAGCGCGTCGGGCGCGCTGTGGGCGGCGCACGAAGCCATGCTTCGGCTGGGCCTGCTGCCCGAAACGGCGAAGGGGCAAAAGGTCCAGTTCAAGGCGATGGTCGTGGGCGCCACCGGCGCCATCGGCTCCGTCTGCGCGCGCCTCCTGGCAATGGTGGCCGAAGAGGTCTACCTCGTGTCGCCCGAGACCGCCAAGCTGCTGTCGGTCAAGGAGTCGATCCTGAAGGAGACGCCGGACGCGAAGCTGTTCCTGTCCTCGCGCGCCGACAAGGACATCGCCGACATGGACATGATCGTCACCGCGACCTCCGGCGCCGGCAAGAAGATCCTCGACATCATGAAGGTCAAACCCGGCTGCGTGATCACCGACGTGGCCCGCCCGCTCGACCTGCCGCCCAGCGAAGTCGCCAAGCGTCCGGACGTGCTGGTGATCGAATCCGGCGAGATCCTGCTGCCCGGAGACGTGTCGATGAAGAACATCGGCCTGCCGAAGAACGTCGCCTACGCGTGCCTGGCCGAGACCATCGTGCTGGCACTCGAAGGACGATTCGAGAACTTCACCGTCGGCCGCAACATCGAATGGGAGAAGGTGCGCGAGATCTACCGCCTCGGGCGCAAGCACGGCATGAAGCTCGCGGCCATCTCGGGCGTCAACGGCGTGTATTCGGACGCCGACATCCGCCGGGTGCGCCGTCTTGCACTGGCGGCGCGGGCGAAGGCACCGTCGGCGAAGGTCAAGCCGGCGCCGGCGCCGCGCGCCGCCGTCAAGCGCGCACCGCGCAAGGCGGCAGGCGCCGCCGCCAGGCGTTCAACGCGCGCGTCGTAGCGCGAACGCCTCGTTGGCGATCAGCGCGCCAAGGACCAGCGCGCCGCCCGTGAGCGCGCTTCTTGCCGGTTGTTCGCCGGCCCAAAGCCACACCCAGGCCACGCCGAACAGCACTTCGAGCAGGCCCAGGAGAGAGATCTCCGGCGCCGGCAGTACGCGCGAAAGGCGAACCACCAGCAGGCACGGAATCGCCAGTTGCACGACGCCGAGCAACGCGAGCAGGCGGAGGTCGTGAGCAGACGCCTGAAACGGAATCGCGAGCGGCAGCGTTGCCAGCGCCGACAGACCGGCGCCGATCAGCACGGCAGGCAGCATGTCCTGGGGTGCCGCCGCGTCCGGATCGCCGGCGCCATGGCCGACATGTTGCAGTATCGTCCAGTTGACCGCCGCGGCCACCGGCACCGCGAGAGCGACCAGCGTGCCGACGAACGAAACGCCGGCGCTCGCCTCCTGGCCGAACATCCAGGCGATGCCCAGCGCCGCAATGGCGATGGACGCCCAAGTGCGCAGCGGCAGGCGGTGATGGAGAAACAGCCGCGCGAACAGCGCCGTGACCAGCGGCCCGATCGCCAGCGTGACCAGCACATTGGCGACCGTCGTGAGCGTGAGCGCGACCATGAACGCGGTGTACATCACCGACCAGCAGATGCCTGACACCCACACGACTCGCGGAGCCTGCAGGATGCCGCGCCACAGCGCGACCCCGCGCATCGCGGAGAGGGCGACGACCAGCGCCAGCGCGTTGAACAGGCTGCGCCAGAAGGTCACCTCGAAGCTGCGCGCGGCATCGAGGTGGCGCGTCACCACCCCCGCGATGCTCCAGAGCAGCGTCGCCAGTACCATCAGCGCTACGGCACGACGATGGGTCATGGACGCGGCAGCGGGGCCCCTTTGGGCCACAGCAGCCAGACCCGGCCTTCCTGGCGCATCCGTCCGGCTTCCCGGCCCGCCGCGTCGCCGAAGCCCCAGAAGAAATCGGCCCGTACCGCACCGCGTATCGCGCCACCGGTGTCCTGGGCCAGCACCAGCCGTTGCATTGGCCGTGACGTCAACGGCCACGTCGTGTCGAGGAATACCGGTGCGCCGAGCGGGATCGAGCGTGGATCGACGGCGATCGTCCGTTCCCGCAGCAAGGGGACGCCCAGCGAGCCGATGGGGCCGTCGATCGCCGCCTCGGGGCTTCCGGGCAGGGGCGCTGGCACCTCGCGGAAGAACACGTAACTCGGATTCTCGTTCAGCAGCGCGGGCAGCTTTTCGGGATTGCGCCGCCCCCAGTCGCGGATGCCCTGCATCGATGCCCGCTCCAGCGTCATTTCGCCGCGCTCGATCAGCAGGCGTCCGATCGAACGGTAAGGGTGCCCGTTCTGATCGGCGTAACCGACGCGCATGACGCTGCCGTCGGCGAGCCTGACGCGTCCCGACCCCTGAATCTGCAGGAAGAAGGCCTCGACGGCGTTCTCGACATAGACGAGCGCCTTGCCCGCGACCGGCGCTGCGCCGTTCTCGATGTCCGCCCGCGGCCAGTACGGCACGACACGCTTGCCCTCGACGCGGCCGCGCACGCGCTTGTCCGCGAGCTCCGGATACAGGGCGGCGAGATCGATGGTCAGCAGATCGTCGGGCGCCGCGTAAAGGGGCACGCTGAACCGCGCCGATCGCGTCCGGCTGCCCGCGAGCAGCGGCTCGTAATAGCCGGTGACGAGCCCCGCGTCACGGCCGTCGGCGGCACGCACTTGGTAGGGACTAAAATGAAGCTCGAAAAACGCGCGCACCGTCGAATGGCCGACCGGGTCGACGGCGGTCGCGGCCGAGCAGGCATCCTGCCAGGTGGCTCGCGTCGCGGGGCTGGCGACGAGCGCGGCGCAGCCCGCCCGAAACGCAAGCCACGCAGCGGCAACGGTGTCTTCGCTCCAGCCGGGCAGCGCCGTCCAGGTCGCCGGCAGGTATTGGGCCGGCAGCGACGGTGGGGACGCGGGTGTCGTGGGGAGTGTTGCGGGGGGCGCTGCGGGGGCGACGGCTTCCGGCGGCGGCGGCACGACCGTCGCGCAACCGGTGACGAATGCCGCCAGCACGATTGCGGTCGAGAGTCGGCCGAAGCGGCGCGGTTGAACGAGGAGAGGCAAGG
The DNA here is from genome assembly GCA_963709525.1 of uncultured beta proteobacterium. Taxonomy (GTDB): domain Bacteria; phylum Pseudomonadota; class Gammaproteobacteria; order Burkholderiales; family Casimicrobiaceae; genus CAIWHR01. Next base: position 168,036 of record CAVPXB010000015.1, on the reverse strand, counting down.
CGATGGGTTGGATACTGCTCGAAGTGCTCGTCGCGCTCCTGCTGGCGGTTTTCATCGTCTGGTGGACCATGAGTCCGAGGAAGAAGCGCCCGCCGCCGGCGCCACGACGCGACAGTGATTCGGCGAACTGATTCTCGGGCGATAGGCGATCAATGCAGAACGCGCGGTACCGACAGCGTGAACGTGGCGATCGGCGCCTCGAAGCTCTCGCCGTCCTCGGCGACCATCTGGTAGCTGCCCTGCATCGTGCCCACCGGCGTGGGCAGCGTGGCCCCGCTTGTATACTCGAAGGTGTCGCCCGGTTTGAGCAGGGGCTGCTGTCCCACCACGCCCAGCCCCTTCACTTCCTGCACCTTGTGGTCGCCGTCGGTGATGATCCAGCGGCGGCTCACGAGTTGCGCCGCGACGCGGCCGGTGTTGGCGATGGTGATCGTGTAGGCGAACACAAAATGGTTGCGCGACGGATCCGACTGATCGGCAACGTATCGGGCTTTCGCCGCCACGGTGATCTGATATCTTTCCCTGGTTTCCATTGCCGATTTCAACTTCCCTTTCTTCCACCACGCCGATTATAGCGATGCCCACCTGCAAAATCGCCCCTTCACTGCTTTCCGCCGACTTCGCGCGCCTCGGCGAGGAGGTTCGCGCCGTCATCGCCGCCGGCGCCGACCTCATCCACTTCGACGTGATGGACAACCATTACGTGCCCAATCTCACCATCGGGCCGCTGGTCTGCGAGGCGCTGAAGCCGCACGCGACCGTCCCCATCGACGTGCACCTGATGGTGATGCCGGTGGATCGCATCATTCCCGATTTCGCCAAGGCAGGGGCCGGGATCGTGAGCTTCCATCCGGAAGCCTCCGAGCACGTCGACCGGACCATCGGGCTGATCCACGATTGCGGCTGTCGTGCGGGCCTGGTGTTCAACCCGGCCACGCCGCTGGACTGGCTCGAGCACACGATCGACAAGCTCGACCTGGTGCTCATCATGTCGGTGAATCCGGGCTTCGGCGGCCAATCGTTCATCCCCCATGCGCTGATCAAGATCGAGGCGGTGCGGCGGCGGATCGAGGCCGCCCAGCAGCGCACCGGCCGCCAGATCCTGCTCGAGGTCGATGGCGGCGTGAAGACCGACAACATCGCGTCGATCGCGCGCGCCGGTGCCGACACCTTCGTCGCCGGATCGGCGATCTTCGGCGCGGGGGACTACCGCGCGACGATCGCGGCGATGCGTGCCGCGGTGGCGGCCGTCGGTTGACGGCGGGGTCGATGATGCTTCCACAGTCCCATGCGACGCAGCCGCGGTTCGACGTCGGCGCCATCGCGTTCGATCTCGACGGCACGCTGCTCGACACCATCCACGACCTGGCAGCGGCCGTCAATGCGCTGATGGACGAGCTGGGATATCCGCCGCTGCCGAAGGCGGAGATACGCGATTTCGTCGGCAAGGGCGTTCCCAACCTCGTGCGGCGCTCGCTTGCCCGCGCGAATCATGTTTCTCCGGCGGCGATCGAGGACGCGGAGGTCGCGGACGGCCTGGTGCGCTATCAGGCGCACTACGCGGCGCTGCTGGGTCGCGAGTCGGTGCTCTACCCGGGCGTGCGCGAAGGGCTCGACCGCCTGGCCGCGACGGGAATTCCGATGGCGGTGATCACCAACAAGTCGTCGCGCTTCGTGCGGCCGCATCTCGACCTTGCCGACCTCACCCGCTATTTCCGGATCCTGGTCGGCGGCGACGACCTGCCCACCAAGAAGCCGGCACCCGGCCCGCTGCTGCACGTCGCGGCGGCGTTCGGCGTTGCCCCCGCGCGGCTGCTGATGGTCGGCGACTCGGTCAACGATGCGCAGGCGGCGCGTGCCGCGGGATGTCCGGTGCTGATCCTGCCCTACGGCTACAACGAAGGCGAGCCCATCGAGAACGTCGACGCCGATGCCATCGTCCCGTCGCTCGTCGAGGTCGCCGACTGCGTTCATTACGTCGGATCGTCCGCGACATGAGCGTCATCGTCCCGGCTCCGCGCAACGGCGCCGCGCCCTCGTCATCGCCTGAACCGGGTGCTCGATGACCGAGGCCGAATTCCGCGCGCTTGCCAGCGAGGGCTACAACCGCATCCCCCTGGTGCTGGAGTCGTTCGCCGATCTCGACACCCCGCTGTCGCTGTACGTGAAACTCGCGGGCGAGAAGTATTCGTTCCTGCTGGAGTCCGTGGTGGGCGGCGAGCGCTTCGGCCGCTACTCGTTCATCGGCCTGCCGGCCAAAGTCTGCCTGCGCGCCCGCGGTCGGGCCATCGAGGTCGAGGATCGCGGCACCGTCGTCGAGCGGCACGAGGGCGATCCCCTCGATTTCATCGGCGCGTTCATGCGCCGCTATCGCGTGGCCCCGCGACCCGGGTTGCCGCGCTTCTGCGGCGGGCTCGCCGGCATGTTCGGCTACGACACGGTGCGCTACATCGAGGCGAAGCTCGCGCATACGGCGCCGCCCGAAGCGCCGGGCCTCGCCGGCGTGCCCGACGTTCTGCTGCTGCTGACCGAGGAGCTCGCCGTCGTCGACAACCTCGCCGGCAAGATCTACCTCATCGTCTTCGCCGATCCGGCCGAGCCGGGCGCCCATGCGCGCGGCATGGCCCGGTTGCAGGCCTTGCGGCGCAAGCTGCGCGCGCCGGTGGCGATCCCTTTCCAGACGGCGGCGCCGCTGACGCAGGCGGAAAGCGAGGTCGGCGCCGAGGGCTTCCAGAATTCGGTGCGGCGCGCCAAGGACTACATCGCCGCGGGCGACATCATGCAGGTGGTGCTGTCGCAACGGATGCAGCGCCCGTTCGTCTCGTCGCCATTGTCCCTCTATCGCGCGCTGCGCTCGCTCAACCCGTCGCCGTACATGTTCTATTACGACTTCGGCGCCTTCCACGTCGTCGGCGCCTCGCCCGAGATCCTGGTGCGCAAGGAAGGCGACACGGTGACGCTGCGGCCGATCGCGGGGACGCGCCCGCGCGGCGCCACGCGCGAGGCCGACGAAAAACTCGCGCAGGAACTGCTGGCCGATCCCAAGGAAATCGCCGAGCACGTGATGCTGGTCGACCTCGGGCGCAACGACGTCGGCCGCGTCGCGCAGACCGGCAGCGTCGAATTGACCGATCGCATGGTCGTCGAGCGCTATTCGCACGTGATGCACATCGTGTCGAACGTCGAGGGCAAGCTGAAACCCGGACTCACCAGCATCGACGTGCTGCGCGCGGCGTTTCCCGCCGGCACCGTGAGCGGCGCGCCGAAGGTTCGCGCCATGGAGATCATCGACGAACTCGAACCGACCCGGCGCGGGGTCTACGCCGGTGCCGTCGGGTATCTCAGCTTTCAGGACGACATGGACACCGCGATTGCGATCCGCACCGCGGTGATCAAGGACGGGATGCTCTACGTGCAGGCGGGTGCGGGCATCGTCCACGACTCGGTGCCCGAGTCGGAGTGGATCGAGACGCAGAACAAGGCGCGCGCGGTGCTGCGCGCCGCCGACATGGTGCAGCAGGGGCTCGACGCCGAGAGTTGAAGCCCCGGGCCGCGACGGTGACAACCGCTCGCGGCGCCGCGGCGCGTCACCGGAGCCACAGTCCCAGCAGCGTCGCCAGCGTACCCGCCCCCACCGCGAGGAGGTCGATTCCACGTCTGCCGTCGTGGCGACGTTCGCGCTCTCCGGCGGTCAGCCCGTCGAGCATGGCCTGCGCCATCGCGGCCCGGCCTTCGGCGTCGCCGCCGGGCGCCGGGGGGGCGCTCCCCGGGGCGGCAGCATCGAGCTCCCGCAGCGTCTTGGCCACGCCCTCCGGATCGATCAGGGCGATCGGCGCCCGGCAGTGGCTGCAGGCGTTCTCCTGCGCGAGGTCGATCGGCGCGCCGCATTGCGAGCAGCTTATCTGCCGAACGTGCTCGCGCAACTTCGCCAGCTCTTCGGCAGACGGCTCGCGCAGGAAGTTCTTCTCGCGCAGAAACGCATGGAATCCCGTCAGCCGGCCGTGACCCATCGCACAGCGCCAGTAGGTGAAGCGCGTGCGGCGCTGCAGGTCATGCGTGATGGCAAGCAGCTTTCCGCAGCGAGGACAGGCGTGGGACGAGCGCAGCGCGTTCCGCTCTTCGCGGGCGCTGTCGGCGATGAGGCGGAAGAGCTCGCGCACCGCGTGCCGATCGAGAGCGAGGCTTTCGGCACGGTCGAACCAGAAAAGCTGGCACGGGGAGCAGACATCGACCTCCACCGGCACCGCGGTCAGCGCCGCGCTGAAGCGGTGGGCATGCATCGGCTGCCAACAGTTGGGACAGGTCGTCATCGGGGTCCGTAGCGCTTCGTTCGACAGGGGGTGGGCGCGGCGGGCACGGGTCAGAGCGGCAGGAACACCGCCGTCGCGACGCCCTGCGTGAAACGCCGGATGGTGCGGTTCGTCCGCTGCGCCATGACGAGCGCGAGCGTGTCCTGGTAGGCGACGAGCTTGCCGATCTCGCGCTCGAAGGAGAGATTGGGCGCGGTCGCCGACATGTCGTTGCTGAGAAGCAGCAGCGCGGCATTCGGCCCGCGGGCGTTGGCGAGCTTCCATGCCGCAATCTCGACGTTGCGCGCGGCGTTGTACAGGCGCTGGGCGTCGAGGCTGTCGGTCAGGTAGAACTGCGTCTTGTCGTCGTACGCCTGCGTGATCATGCTGCCGAGTCCGACGCCGAAAGCGAATACCCGGTCGCCGGTGAATTCCGGACGGAAGGCGATCTGCAGCGCATCGATCCCCCGCATATGGGAGAGCTCCGCGAAGCGCCACATGTAGCGCGGATCGAACGCATGCGCCACCGCAATTTCCGGCGTGGCGGCGCCGCTCTTCCTGAGTTCGCGCGGGTTGCGCCGGTAGAGCTTCTCCATCAGGAGCCTGGCGGACGCGATGCTTTCGCGCAGATGCACCTCGGCGACGGCGTCGATATCGGACTTGAGCAGTTCGCTGCTGCTGAAAGAGGCTTCCCGTGGCGGCGGGCGGTGGCCGGTCGACGGCCCCGTCGGCGGGTAGACCGGCGTCGATGCGCAGGCGGCCAGCAGGCACGTCGCGGCAACAGCGCCCACGCGCCAACGCGCTGCGGCCCCGGCGCTTCCGGCTACGGCCGGTCGGGTTGCCGTCACCCGCATCGGGCCCGTGGCGGACGCCTGGTTCTCATCGCAGCGAGTCCCTGCGATCGGCTGCGGTCGGGCGTGGGCAATCATGGCTGGACATGCGCAGTGGTTGGGCAAAGCACGATGAGAACCGGGGTCCTCGCGCGGAGCTTCGACCGGACCGATTATCGCCCCCCCCGCGGGTGCACATCCAAAAAGTACACCCCGTACTTGCGGCAACTGCCGGATTGGCAACGGAATTCCGCCTGCGGCGGCCCGAAGCTGCACAAATGAACTGCGCTTCCGGCCGCGCCCATCGGTACTGCGACCGTGTGCCGCATGTGCATAAGGTCATGAAAAATAATGAGAAGTTGTCGCGCGGCACAGCGCCTGAACTCTGGCACGGATCTCGCATATCAAAAGGTGAAAGCAGACCCCGAAAGGACCGAATGATGAACGCCAATGCAACGATCCTCGTCGTGGACGACGAAGAAGTGGTGCGTCGCAGCCATCTGCGAGTGCTGAAGAGCGTTCGTTGCCAGGTCGAGGCGGTAGGCGACGGAGAGCATGCGCTGAAGGCGATGGAAACGCAGCCTTACGACGTCGTGCTTCTGGACCTGCGCATGCCGGGCATGGATGGCATGTCGGTATTGAAGACGATGAAGCGGCGCTGGCCGGAAAGCGAAGTGATCGTGATCACCGGATATCCATCGGTGGACACGGCCAAGGAGGCGATCCGACTCGGCGCCTGCGACTATCTCGCCAAGCCGCTCGCTCCCGGCGAAGTGATCGAGGCGGCGAACAGTGCGATGGAACAAAAGCACTGGACATTGCGGCAGGACGGCGAAGGCGGCCTCGGGTCGAACGGTTTGGGTGGTGGTGCCATGCGGCACACAGGTATTGTGAGTTGACTGAAGGGAAGTGTCATGAAAACGCTGAGAAAAGTTCTGGTCGTCGATGACGACCCCGTGGTCGGCAAGAGCTTCGACCGGGTGCTTTCCAACCGGGGATACGCAGTCGTAATGGCAAGCGATGGCGCCGAGGCGCTGCGCAAGATCGCGGCCGAGACGTACGACGCCGTCTTTACCGACATCAGGATGCCCGGCATGGACGGCATCGCCGTTGCCGAGCAGATCAAGAAGCAGCAGCCGTGGCTTCCGGTCGTGATCGTGAGCGGCTATGCCACGACTGAAAACGAAGCGCGAGCGAAGGCCGTCGGCGTTTCCACCGTGCTGCACAAGCCGCTCTCTCCGGAAATGATCGAGGACAGCGCCCGTGACGCGATGCTGGAACGGGATGCCGGTGCGGCACCGCAAGTGACCGCGGCAGCGCCGGCCGAAGCGCCGGTGGCGCAGTTCGAGCCGGTGCCCGAGGTGGCGCCTGCCCTGGGCGCAGCGAAGGGGCTTGGATTGACCGTCGGTGCGCTGCTTCTGAGCCTCGTCTACATTCTGGTGCTGCCGCTCGTTGGTCTGGTCGCGCTGTTCGTGCTGCCGTTCTGGTATGGCGGACGGGCGCTGGCCAAGCGCACGGGCGGGATGAAGACCTGGCTCAGGAACGTCGCGCTCTTTTTCGCCGCGCCGTTCGTCGGGCTTGCCTACGTGATCGCCCTGCCGTTCGTGGGATTGGGAATGCTCGCCTGGATGGGCATCAAGGCCATCCTGAAGCGCGCGGATACAGCCTAGCCTGCACTCCGGGCGGCGACGCTCGCCAAGGTTTCCGCGACCCGCCAGTGCAACCGTCTCCGATGTAGTATCGGGCAGACGGTTGCGCTGGCGGGTGCCGGTTGCGACAGCTGAGGTACGGGACGAACGACATGGGTATCGATCGAGGAGTAGGCAAGCGGCTGTGCGCGGGTGCGCGCCGGCAGTTTGTCATGGTTGCTGCTGCTGCAATGCTCGGCGCGGGGCTGGCAGCGAGCGCCGCCGGCGCCGGCAACGAGGGGGAAGGCTTGTCCGACGACGACAAGATCTGCCTCGGCTGCCACGGCACCGAGGGAATGACGTCGAAGCTTGCCAATGGCGATACCCTGTCGCTGACGATCGACGGCGCGGCATTTGCCCGTTCCATCCACCGTCCGGTCGGCTGTGTCGGCTGTCACGCGCAAATCAAGGTCTCCGATCACCCGGGCAACGTGAAGCCTGCCGCCAGCGCACGCCAATTTGCGCTGGCGAAGGTGGATACCTGCCGCGCCTGCCACGGCCGCGTGTTCAAGACTTACGAGGCCAGCGCGCACGCAATCCGGCTGCGCGCGGGCAATACCGCGGCGCCGGTATGCGGCGATTGCCATCGGCCTCATCTGGGGGCGCCGGTATCGGTGCAGGACCAGCAGAAAGAGGCCTGCCTGGCGTGCCACGGCGATACCGCCGAGCAGCACGAGCAATGGCTGCCGAATGCCCCGAGCCATCTCCGGGCCGTGGCCTGCTCGGCCTGCCATGTGCCCGACGTCTTGCGCAAGGTGGACCTGCGAATTTTTGTCGGAGCGGCGCCATTGATCGACCGCGACGGCTCGTTGCAGTTCGAGCGACGCGCCCGCGTGGCCGACGCCAACCAGGACGGCCTCGACGCAAGCGAATTGAGCGCGTTCCTGGCCGATCTCGAACGCGATGGCGGCGATATCTCGCTGCGGGGTCGCATCGAGCTGCGGTCCGGCACGGACGCGCACGAGATTCCGGGCAAGGCGCGGGCAATCAGGGACTGCGTCAAATGCCATGACGAGAACGCCGCGCCGTTCCAGAACGTCACGATCTCGATACTGGACGCGGAGGGCAGGCCCGTCCGCTACGACGCCCACAAGGCAGTGCTGAGCTCGCCAATGACCTGGGAAGCGCTGCGCAGTTTCTACGCGATCGGTGGTACGCGGCTGAAGCTGCTCGACATCATGCTGCTGCTCGGCCTGGTCGGCGGCATCGCGGTGCCGGCCTTGCACCTGGCGGTGCGGCGACTGTTCCGCCGCCGCCCGAACAGTGATGGAACACGCCAATGACACGTGTCTACGTACACCCCATTCCCGTCAGGCTGTGGCACTGGACCAACGCGCTGGGATTCGTCGCGTTGATCGTCACCGGACTGCAGATTCGCTACAACGTGCTGCTGGGGATGTCCTTCAAGACCGTGGTCGACTGGCACAACGCGATCGGGTTCGTGCTGATCGCCAACTATTTCGTCTGGCTGTTGTTCTACCTGTTTTCGGACAAGATCACCGTCTACCACCCGGAGTTCAGCCCGACGGCGCATTTTCGCAACGTCATGCGGCAGCTCGGGTATTACGGCTATGGCATTTTCAAGGGGCACCCCAACCCGCACCACGTCAGCGCCTACCGCAAGTTCAATGCGTTGCAGAGCATGACCTATCAGATCGTCATGATGGTGCTCGTGCCCGTCCAGTTCTACACCGGGCTGGTGCTGTGGGATCTGCAGCGGTTCGCAGGCACCGTCGAGCTCCTGGGAGGCGCGCGAGTCGTCGACACCATCCACGTCGTGCTGTGCATCGCCTTCGTGGTCTTTATCCTGGTGCACGTTTACCTCACCACGCTGGGCCGGACGGCAAGCGAGCACCTGAAGGCGATGATCACCGGGTACGAGGAAGTGGATGACGCGCCGGACGCCGTTTCAGGCCGGTCCGGCGCGCAGCCCCTCTGAAACCGCGACAACCCAGGATCACCTGCTGACGGACGGGGTCGGGCGTTCGGGCCCGCGCGCCCCTGCGCTCTGCCGCCGGCGCTTCAGGACTCGGCCTCGGCCCCAGGGTCGCCGTCGTCGGCTGTGGTTTCCGTTTCGCGCGCGTGGATGTGGTGCTTCTTCATCAACGCCTGGAAATTCGAGCGCAGCATTTCGGTTTCGTTGGCGCTTTGCGTCACGTTCCAGGCGTTGCGCTTGAGTGCCTCGAGCACGAACAGCCGTTCGATGTGTTCGACGCTTTTTTCGCGCGCGGCCTGCTTCACGCGCTTCAGCTGCTTCCCCGGTCCGCGGCACTTCCTGCGTGAGATCCGGACGCGCCTCCGTGATCGCGAGCAGGTGTGCTCTGCGCAGGACGTTGTCGTTCGCGAGAATCGTGGCTCGGTGCACGGCGTTTTCCAGCTCGCGGACATTTCCCGGCCAGTCGTAGCTCGTCAGCAGGCTGCATCGCTCCCTCGGAAATCTTGTCGACGTTCTTGCCCAGCTCCTCGCCGAAGGACTTGACGAAGTGGAACGCGAGCGCCGGGATGTCCTCGCGCCGGTCGCGCAGCGCCGGCGAATGGATCGGGAACACGTTGATCCGGTAGTAGAGGTCGTCGCGGAACGTGCCCGCGGCCAACATCGCCTGCAAGTCCTTGTTGGACGCCGCTATGAGACGGAAGTCGGCACTCTGCGTACGCGTGTCGCCCACCGCGCGGAACTCGCGCTCCTGGATCACCCGCAGCAACTTCGCCTGCGTGGCAAGGGAGATATTGCTGATCTCGTCGAGAAACAGCGTGCCGCCTTCGGCGATTTCGAACATGCCCTTCTTGTTGGACACCGCGCCCGTAAAGGCGCCTTTGACGTGGCCGAAGAGTTCGCTTTCGAGCAGGTTCTCCGACAGCGAAGTTGCAATCCACGGCCACGAACGGCTTTGCTTTGCGCAGGCTGTTGTGATGAATGGCCCGGGCGATGAGCTCCTTGCCGGTGCCGCTTTCGCCGGTGATCAAGCACGGTGGTGTTGGTTGCCGCGCACTGCGCGATGAGCCGGTACACCTGTTGCATCCGCGCGCTCGACCCGATCATGTTGTCCAGGCGGTACTTGGAGCTCACGGCAAGCTTGAGATGCAGGTTTTCCTGCCGCAGGGACCGGCGCTCGAGCGCGCGGGTCACGGCGAGCTTCAGTTCCTCCGGGTCGAATGGTTTCGCCAGGTAGTCGAAGGCGCCGAGCTTCATGCAGGTCACCGCGGTCTCGATCTCGGCCAGGCCGGTGAACATGATCACCTCGATGTCGGGATGCGCCTCCTTCACCCGCCGCAGCACCTCCAGGCCATCCATCCTCGGCATCATGATGTCGAGAATCACCAGGTCGTATTGAGCTTCATCGATCTTCTTCAGCGCTTCGATGCCGTCGCGCGCGGTCTGCAGCGCATACCCGCCGCTTTCCAGGATGCGAACCGTGCTCCTGACGACGATTTCCTCGTCGTCGGCGATCAATATCCTGGCGCTCATTCGCTGCTGCCCGTCGCGGTTGTTGTTTGCGCCTCCCGCGCCACCGCGATCGGCAGATACACACGAAACGCGGACCCCTTGCCGACCGTGCTTTCCACCTTGATGGTCCCGCCGTGTGCCTCGACGATACCATGGCTCACCGAAAGACCGAGCCCCGTGCCTTTGCCGACCTCCTTCGACGTGAAGAACGGATCGAAGATGCGCTGCAGGTCACGCTGCGGTATGCCGCAGCCGGTATCGAGGATCGAGATCTCGACCATTTCGACCGGCTCGGCACCGGGCTCCGGGGACATCGGTACCGGGTGGCGGCGACTGCGAATGGAGATGCTGCCACCCCCCTCGGTCGCATGCTGCGCGTTCACCAGCATGTTCATGACGACCTGCTTCATCTGGTCCTCGTCAGCCCACACCTGCGGCAGATCGGGATCGAGTTCGATCGTGATGACCGTGTCATGCAGATGGGCCGAACGCTCGATGAACCGCTTGGCATCCTCGATCACGGTGTTCAAGTTGGTGAACTTCATCTCCGGGGTCTTCTGGCGGGCGAAGTCGAGCAGCCGGCGAACGATGCTGGCGCAGCGCTTGGTCTCGCGAATGACGAGGTCCATGTCTTCTGCTTCCGCGGACCCGTCCGCCATCTTCTGGCGGACAAGGTGCGAGAAGGTGAGCACTCCCGTCAGCGGATTGTTGATCTCGTGCGCGACGCCTGAAGCGAGCAACCCGACCGCGGCGAGCTTTTCGTGCTGGGTTGCCTCGGCTTCGGCCTCGCGCAACTGCCGCGTCCGCTCCTCGACCTTCTGCTCCAGCGTGCGCGCCGCCTCGCGCAATTTCGACTGCGATTCCCACAACGCCGTCGTCATGGCGTTGAAGGAGCCCGCCACCTGGCCGAACTCGTCGCCGCTGCGTACCGGGATCGGCTGCTCGAGATTCCCGGAGGCGAGTCTCTTGGCGCCGGCCTCGAGATCGCGCAGAGGCGCGTACACCAGACGATGCACGAGCACGCTGACGCAAGCCGCGGCCAGCAGCACGAAGACGAGCGAGAGCTCGATCATCCCCATCGCGCTGGAACGGATCTTCGGCGTCGATCTCATCCAGCGAATAGATGATGTCGACCACTCCGAGCACCGACTGCTGCGACGCGTCCACATGGCAGCCGGCGCTCTGGCAGGAGGCTTCGTTGCGTATGGCCTGCATCGTCCCCACCATGCGTCTGCCGTCCGCGGCCGAGAAGATGCGCACCCGATCCCTGTCGCCGACGCTCACGCGCGCCAGTTCGGTCTGATGGCACGAGATGCAGCCTTCCGCCCTGCGGTCGAGAACAAGGCCGACCTCGGCGGCGTACGTCGAATCGATCACCGTGCCCTTCTTGCTGAAGATGCGGATGCGGTCGATGTTCCTGTCGCGCGCCACGTCCTCGATGATCCTGTGCACGGAGTAAGGCTGGTTCTGGAGCATCATGAAATGCGTGCTGCGGATGACTGCGTCCGAGAGCTGCATGACGTGGGCAACCGCGGTATTGAGCAAATCCTGCCGCTGCTGCTTCACCATGAACGCCGTGGTAGGGGCGAGCATGACGGTGAGACCGACGGCGAGATACAGGGCGACCTTGAACTTGAGGGATTTTGAAATCGCTCGCAGCCCCGAGACGCTGCGCCGCCATCCGCGCGGCGAAGGGCCGCCCGCGTCGCCCGGCGGGCTCGCTGGATTGGCTTCGTGCTGCGCACTCCGGTATTCGCCCTTGGAGCCGGCACGCATGATCACGCGTCCTCCCGGACCACACTGAATCGGATCGCCACTGTCACGTACCGGACGAGACCGGAACCCGGGTGCACGGGTCTGGCGGCGGCGGACCTGGAACACCGACAATGCTAGGCGTGCGCTCGCCGGTCCTCGTTGATCCTGGTCAATCGGACCGCAGCGTCGAGGTGGCGGCGGGGTCGTGGCCGCCGAATTCGCGCTCCAGCAGCGCGCGCTTTCTTTCCACGCCCCAGCGATAGCCGGAAAGCGCACCGTCGCTGCGCACCACGCGGTGGCAGGGGATGGCCACCGCCAGCGGATTCGCGGCGCAGGCGCCTGCGACAGCCCGTGCCGATCTTGGCGCACCGATGCGGCGCGCAAGCTCGCCGTAGCTCACGGTCGTGCCGGGGGGGATATCGCGCAGCGCTTGCCAGACGCGTTGCTGGAACGCGGTGCCGCGCACGTCGAGCGGAAGATCGAGTCCCAGCCGCGGCGCCTCGATGAAACCGATCACTTGCGCGATGCGCTGCTCGAACCCGGCGTCGCCGCCGATGAGCGCGGCGCGCGGAAACCGGTCCTGCAGATCGCGCACCAGCAGATCAGGGTCGTCGCCGATCAGGACGGCACACACGCCGCGGTCGCTTTGTGCGACGAGGATCGACCCCAGCGAGCACGCGCCGACCGCGAACCGGATCCCGGTGTCGGCGCCGGCATCGCGGGCGACGATTCGGCCCCAGCGCGGGTCGTTGACGACGGACGAGGCGGAAGGCTTTTTCGTGGCGCTCATGTTCAAGGATGTTGGTGGAAGGCGTGCCGATTTGTGGAGCCTACACGCGGCCGCAGTCCACCGCACTCCGCACCTTGCTTTCGAATTCGGCGGTCGCACCAGCGAGGCGCTCTGCCCGCTGCCGTCGTGTCGGCCCTGCAATCGACGCAGCGCTCGCGATAGCGCGTCGCTTCACCGCAACCAGGGCTCGAACGCCTTGGCCAATCGTTGCAGAACGGCGGCGTCGGGCAAGGGCAGGCGCACGCTGGCCTGGCCGGTGACCGGATCGCGTTCGATCGTGATGGGTGCCGCGCCGGGCGCGGCGCCGCCCGGCCCGCGCGCGGTCGCCAGCCCCTGCAGCAATGCGGCCCCGGCTTCGAGGATGGCAGCCCAGGGATCGGCCGGCTCGGCGAGCGGGCGTGGATCTTCGGCGAGCGGCGCCGTCGCTTCACCCGGTTCGGCGACGTTGGCGCGTCCTGCCGTGACCAGACCCTCGTCCTGCACCGGCGACGTGTCGACCGCAGCGAAGGGTGTGCCGACCGCCGCGGGCGCCGGCGGCGACTCCGCCACCGGATCCGCGTCGGCCTCGCCCATGGCGCCGGCCACCTGCTCGACGCTCTTCATGAATTGGGACAGGCGCGTGCCGTGCAGGAAGACCTCGCTCTCGCCGCCGTCGAGCACCCCCGCGAACAGCGACTTCTTGAATGCCAGCACCGAGAGCATGCCTTCCTCGATGCTGCCCTGGCCGACGAAGTTGACGACCTGCACGCCGCGTGACTGGCCCATGCGATGCACGCGACCGATGCGCTGCTCGAGCACGGCCGGGTTCCACGGCAGGTCCATGTTGACCACGATGGCCGCGGCGTGCTGCAGGTTGAGCCCGACGCCGCCGGCATCGGTCGACAGGAACAGGCGGCAGCGAGGATCGGCATGAAAGCGATCGACCAGGGCGCCGCGCTGGTCGCCGGGCACGCGGCCGCTGAACAGCACATGGTCCCAGTCGCGCTGTGCCAGGCGGCGCACGATCAACTCGTGCGTGCCCAGCCACTGGCTGAAGACCACGACCTTGGCGCTCGCGTCTTCGAGCAGCTCGTCGAGCAGCGTCATCAGCTCGTCGACCTTGTGGCCGTGGTCGGTCTCATGGTCGAGCAGCCAGGTGCTGTTGCAGGCCATCCGCATGTTCTGCAACGCGCATTGCAGGCGGCGCTGGTCGGCGTCCGACAGGTAGCCGGTCTTGCGCCAGCGCGCGACGATGCGGCTGACGATGCCGCCGTTCTCGTCGTGGTGCACCCGCTGCTCGGGTGTCAGCGGCACGAAGATGCGGTTGTCCACCCGTTCAGGCAGTTGCGTGAGCACTTCGGCCTTGCGCCGACGCAGCATCACCGGCGCCAGCGTCTGGCTGATCCGGTCGAGCGCGCGGTAGCCGATCACGCGGCCGGCCTCGTCGCGCAACTGATGCTCGTCGAGCAGGCGCCAGGTGGGGCCAAGCCGGTGCTGATCGACGTACTGCACGATCGAGATCAGCTCCTCCAGCCGGTTCTCGAGCGGCGTGCCCGTCAGCACCACCGCATAGGGGCTGGCGATGCGCTTCAATGCACGCGCGGCGATGGTGTTCCAGTTCTTGATGCGCTGCGCCTCGTCGGCGATCACCAGTTCGGGCGCCCAGGCGGCGATCAGGTCGGCATCGCGGGCAAGCGTTTCGTAATGGGTGATCTTGCAGAAAGCGTCTTCGCGATATTGCAACTGGCGGCGTGCGCGCAGGCCGTGGATGACCTGCGCCTCGCGGTCGGTGAAGCGCGCGAGCTCCTTCTGCCACTGGTGCTTGAGCGAGGTGGGGCACACCACCAGCACGCGCTGCACGCCGAAGTGGCGCGCTAACAGCTCGGCCGCGGCGATGGCCTGGATGGTCTTGCCCAGGCCCATCTCGTCGCCGATCAGCACCCGGCCTGCGCGCGCCGCGAACAGCGCGCCTTCGGCCTGGAAGGGGTAGAGCCTGACCTTCAGCAGTTTGGCGAGAGCCCGATCCCTGGCACCCTTGGGATACGCGTCCGCCAAGGCCGCGTGGCGGCGTTCGCCGTCGCGTATCTGGGCGATGAACTGCCAGACGTCATCGTGGATTTTCAGTTCGTGGCCGCTGTCCTGTGCGGCTTGCAGCAGCCGCTCCAGTCCGCCCTGCCGGTCCCGCGGCAGCGCCCAGCCGGCGGCGACATCGAACAGCGACTTCGCTCGCGACGCCACATCGGGCGGGCAGGCCGTGCCGGCGCGAAAGCGCACCTGACGCGCGCCCGCATAGTCGAGCCAGACTTCGCTGTACACGGGCAAGAATCCGCGCGCCAGTGCCGCCTTGCCGCCGCGCTTCGCTTCCAGCCTGGCAAGCGTGAACTCGATGTGCTTGCAGGTGCCGAGGTGATTGGTGGCGAAATCCGGACAGGAACAGAAATTCTCTCCCGGCGCGCGGCCGCGGATCGCCACGCGGTAGCGCCTGCCGCTGTCGGGGTTGTGCACCCGGAAGTCGGAGAACACCGGTTCGCTGCCCATATTCTCGAGGTCGAAACGCTGCTCGCGGCCAAACTGGCGGCGCAACGCGGTCTGCCAGTCGGCGACTTTGAGCTCCGCCGGGCGGCGCGTGCGCGACAGACGCGGTTCGGCAGGCAGCGCGCCCTTGCGGGATTTGACCTTCGAGGCAGACTTGCGTACAGAGCGCGGTGGCATGTTGGGGTCGAGATGCGAGGGTGGGGGGAACATTTTGCCATGCGCGGGGCCACCCAACGGCGCTTGCCAAAGCGCTGCGCGTGCATCGGTTTCGGGTCGGCATACGGCCACGACAAGAATAGCCACGGAGAGCAGTCTTTGCCAGGCGACGCGCGCCCGCAACACGAGCAGACGACCGATTACCTGGATCCAACAAGACGCCGCCGCCATCTCGATTTCAGACCAGGCCATTCGTCGGCTGGACGCGATGATGCGTAGTCAGACTTGGGATGCCGGGCAATACAAGGAAAGGGACGGCGACGTAATCGAGCGTTACCCGGACTGTCGGGAGAGAGTCCGGAATTGACGTTGGTGCGCCTGCAACCGCACCTATCGTTGCGCTGCTCCACGCGATGGTCTATAGTGTGTACGTTAATATAGAAAAATACACACCATGCGCACCAACATCGTCATCGACGACAAGCTGATGAAGGACTCGCTCAGAGCGACCGGGCTGAAGACCAAACGGGACGTGGTCGAGCTGGGACTTCGCACCCTGCTGCGGCTCCGGCAGCAAGAGGAAATACGGCGTTTCCGTGGCAAGCTCGACTGGGAGGGCGATCTTGATGCCATGAGGCGCGACAGGTGATTCTGGTCGATTCCAGCGTATGGATCGACTTCTTCCGAGGCGTCGCTACACCGCAAGCGGCGAAACTGGATTCGCTGCTGGGTACCGAGCTGGTTGCGACAGGCGACCTGATATTGGCTGAGGTACTGCAAGGCTTCACCAGCGACCGCGATTTCAATCAGGCCAGAAGGCTGCTGACTTCGTTGGTGATCGTGGACCTGGCGGGGCAAGCCATTGCGATTCGAGCCGCCGAGAACTTTCGCGCGCTGAGACTGCACGGGATCAGCGTGCGCAAGACGATCGACACGGTGATTGCGACCTACTGCATCGAGAACGGGTTGACCCTTCTTTACAGCGACAGGGACTTCGATCCTTTCGTCGAGCATCTTGGTCTTCGCTGCGCGTAACATCGCAACTTGCGCCGCTCCGTGGCAACCGCGGGTTCGGCTCACCCGAACAATTTTCCGGTCGCTGTCGGCATCGCAGGGAAGAATCAAAAGGATGAGTGAGCGATGCTGCTGATGATCGACAACTACGACAGCTTCACCTGGAATCTCGTCCAGTATTTCGGCGAGCTGGGCGCCGACGTGCACGTCCATCGCAACGACGCGATCACGCTGGAGCAGATCGAAGCCTGGCAGCCGGAGAAGATCGTCATCTCGCCGGGGCCCTGCACGCCGCGCGAAGCGGGCATCTCGGTGCCGCTGATCGAGCGCTTCGCCGGACGCATTCCGATCCTGGGCGTGTGCCTGGGCCACCAGTCGATCGGGCAGGCCTTCGGCGGCCACATCGTTCGCGCGCAGCAGGTGATGCACGGCAAGATGTCGGCGGTGACGCACGACGGCAAAGGCGTGTTCGCGGGATTGCCGTCGCCGTTCGCGGTCACGCGCTACCATTCGCTCGCGATCGAGAAGAGCTCATTGCCGGGCTGTCTCGAAATCACGGCCACCGCCGAGGACGGCGAGATCATGGGCGTGCGCCATCGCGAGTTCGCCGTCGAGGGCGTGCAGTTCCATCCCGAGGCCTTCCTCACCGAGCACGGTCACGCGCTGCTGCGCAACTTTCTCGTTCCACCGCCACAAGGAAAGACGACATGACCATCACCGTCCAGGAAGCACTGCAGCGCACGATCGAGCACCGGGAGATCTTTCCCGACGAGATGCTGTCGCTGATGCGGCGGATCATGAGCGGCGAGCTGTCGCCGGTGATGATCGCCGCGATCACCGTCGGCCTGCGGGTCAAGAAGGAGACCGTCGGCGAGATCGCGGCGGCCGCGCAGGTGATGCGCGAGTTCGCGACCCGGGTCGAAGTTCCACCGGGGCCGCCGCTGCTCGACATCGTCGGCACCGGGGGGGATGCCGCGCACACGTTCAACATCTCGACCGCGTCGATGTTCGTCGCCGCCGCCGCCGGCGCGCGCGTGGCCAAGCACGGCGGCCGCTCGGTGTCGTCGAAGTCGGGCAGCGCCGACGTGCTGGAGTCGCTCGGCGCCAACATCATGCTGACCCCGGCGCAGGTGGCCTCGTGCATCGGGGAGACCGGCATCGGCTTCATGTTCGCGCCCAACCACCACGCGGCGATGAAGCACGCGGCGCCGGTGAGGAAGGAGCTCGGCGTGAGGACGATCTTCAACATCCTGGGACCGCTCACCAATCCGGCCGGCGCGCCCAACCAGCTGCTGGGCGTCTTCCACCCCGATCTCGTCGGCATCCTGGTCCGCGTGCTGCAACGGCTGGGCAGCAAGCACGCGCTCGTCGTCTACGGCAAGGACGGGATGGATGAAGTCTCGCTCGGCGCAGCGACGATGGTCGGCGAGCTGAAGGACGGCGAAGTCCGCGAGTACGAGATCCACCCCGAGGACTTCGGCCTGCGATGATCAGCAACCGCGGACTCAAGGTGGCCGATGCCGGCGAGTCGAAGGAGATGCTGCAGGAAGCGCTCGCCAACGTCGAGGGCACTCCGCGCGAGATCGTCGTGCTCAACGCGGGCGCGGCACTGTACGCGGCCGACATCGCGAGCTCGATCGCCGAGGGTATCGAGCTGGCACGGCAGGCGATCGTGTCGGGTGCGGCGAAGCACAAGCTCGACCAGTTCGTCGCGGCAACGCAACGCCTGGGTTCGCGCGGAAAATAGGCGATGCTGTTGATCCGGCACGTCGATGTATGAAGTTCCATTCGGGCTGTGCCCGTCGAATTCCTTCGACAAGCTCGGGACAGGCTCCTTCGACAAGCTCGGGACGAACGGTTCAACGCTGTACACGCCGGGTCCTTAGGGTCGCGATACCCGCGCCGCGATGCGGAGGGATCGAAATTTGCACGTCGTGACCGGGAAGCGGGTGCCCGCAGGGACGCGCTGGGCCGTCTTCGCGACAGTCATCCTGCTCGTCGTGGTCGCGCTGCACGCACGTGGCTGGCCGGGGGGGTTCCTCAGCGACGACTTCTCGCATCTCGACTGGATCTACCAGGCCGACCGCGCGCACGGGCTCGGCAGGTGGATCCTGGAGCGATTCTGGCGGCCGCTCGAATCGGGCAATTTCGCATGGCGCCCGCTCGCTTTCGCTTCCTTTGCGCTGGACTGGCGGCTGTTCGGTACCGCCGCCGCGGGTTGGCACGTCGAGAGCCTCGTGTTGCACCTCGCCAATGCTGCCCTCATCGGCGGCCTGGCGTGGAAGTGGTCGCCGGACGAACCCGGGGCGCGCACCGCCGCGGCAGCGCTGTCCAGCGCGATATTCGCGGCCTTCCCGTTCGCGGGCGAGGTGACGTTCTGGCTGGTTGGCCGCTTCGACCTCCTGGCGGCGCTGTTCGCGCTGCTGTTCCTTGCGACTTTTCGCAGGGGCGGTGTCGCGGCCGGCCTGTTGCGTCAGTCGTTTCGCGTCGCGTTCCTGATCGGGGCCCTGCTCGCGAAGGAGAGCGCCATGCCGCTGCCGTTCGTCGCGCTGCCGATCTGTGCGGCATTGGCGAGCGGTGGCGAAGGCTTCTCCATCGCCCACGCCAGGACGCGCCGCGTCGCGTTTGCCGTGCGCGAACTCCTGCCTGCTTGGATCGCGTTTGCGCTCTACGCCCTCGTGCGCCTGATACTGTTCGGAACCCCGCTCAAGGTCTACCCGGCGTCGACGTTTCCGCGCGGCATCGGCGAGTGGGTCGACCGGATGGCGCCGCTTGCTTCGGTGGCGACCGAGCAGCCGGGCGCATACGGTGGCGCGTGGGCGCTCGCGCTCGCGGGGGCGCTTGCGCTCATCGCCGCGCTGGCGGTGGCGGATGCCGTCGGTCGACGCACCCGCACGCGGTTGCTGACCGCGGCGCTCCTTGTCTCGGCGGTGGTCTACACCATCGCACCGGCAAGTTCGTTTCCGGTCGCATCACTGCAGGGCGACGGGGCGCGCAGCTTCTACCTGCCGTGGCTCTTCGTCGCGCTGGCTGCGGGGATGGCGCTCGCGCCGGGCCGCGCGCGCCGCGCGCTCGGTGTCGGGCTCGTCGTGCTGTTGCTTATCGGGCAGCAGGGGAGCTTGCGACAATGGCACGAGGCAGCGGCGACCATGCGCCAGGTGCAGGCTGCACTGCCGGCGCTCGCGGCGCGCGTCGGTCCCGACGGCTACGCGCTGGTGCTGCTCCCGGATCAGATCCGGGTGGCGCCGTTCGCCCGCAACGCGCAGGGGGGCCTGGCTTCGCGCCCCACGCAGGCCGAGGATCACCTCGACCGTGTCGCCGGCGCGACCTGGCAGAACCTGCCCGAATGGGGGCGCCTGTTTGCCGGAGGCGGGCATCACGCGCTCAAGCCCGACAAGTCGTTCACAATGGCAGGGTTTCGCGGCGTCCATTGCTGGAATCCGGCGACGGCGACGCTGGTCGCGATCGATGCCGGAGGCGAGATCGCCGACTTCCGCGCCTGGGAGAACGCCATTGCCGCCAATATTCCGCGCGCGGGCTGCCTGCCGGGCACGGCCGGCGCGCATTGATGGACGCCGACCGCGCAAAAGGGCTTTTGAGCCATCGGCAGTGCAAACAACTGGAGACCTCCGCTTGAGCGCGCCGCGCGCCGTGCTGCGTGAAGGACTGCGTTATGCGCTCGCCAGCGCGGTCTCGCTCGGCGCCGACGTGGGCGTGCTCTTCGCGCTCGTCCGCATCGGCATGCCGCCCGCGCCGGCGAGCGCGATCGGCTATGCCGCCGGCCTCGGGATTCACTATCTGCTTGCGATTCGCCTGGTGTTTGCCCATCGGCGCTATCGATCGACGGTCGGTTTCGAGCTCGTGCTCTACGCGGTCACCGGTGTGGCGGGCTTGCTGATGACCGTCGCGATCGTTGCGGCCGGCGAACAGCTCGGATTCTCACTCGCGGTCGCCAAAGGCATTGCGGTGCTGGCGTCCTTCGTCACCGTTTTCCTCCTGCGTCGAGCGCTGATGTTCTCGGTGCCGCGCGCCGGAGGCGGACACAGCGATGGCTGAACCGCGCATCGTCATCATCGGCGCCGGGCCTGCCGGCCTGACGGCCGCGCTTGAACTCGTGCGTGCGGGGCGGCCGCCGGTCGTGCTCGACCTGGAAGCGCAGGTCGGGGGCATCTCGCGCACCATCGTGCACGGCGGAAATCGGATGGACCTTGGCGGCCACCGCTTTTTCTCGAAATCGGACTGGGTCATGGACTGGTGGCGCGAGATCCTGCCCGTCGCGGATCCGGAAGGCAGCGCACCGACACGGATCACCTACCGGAGCCAGTCGCGCGAACTGGACGCGGCGGCCCCGCGGGAAATTCCGGACGCCGATCGCGTGATGCTCGTCAGGCGTCGCATCTCGCGCATCTATTACCTGCGCAAGTTCTTCGATTATCCGATCCGGTTGAGCCCCGCGACGCTGGCCAATCTCGGCCTCGGCCGTACCGCTGCCATCGGCGCGAGTTACCTGCGCAGCCACGCGTTTCCCCGCGCGCAGGAGCGCACGCTCGAGGACTTTCTCGTCAACCGGTTCGGGCAGCGGCTATATCGGACGTTCTTCAAGGATTACACCGAAAAGGTGTGGGGCGTGCCCTGCACGGAGATCTCGGCGGAGTGGGGCGCCCAGCGGATCAAGGGCCTTTCGATCAGCCGTGCCGTCGCGCACGCGGTTCGCGGCGCGTTGCGGCGCGGTGACGGCGGCACGGACCAGAAGGCGACCGAGACCAGTCTGATCGAGCGCTTCCTCTACCCCAAGCTGGGCCCCGGCCAGTTGTGGGAGGTCGTCGCCGAGCGCGTACGCGCCGGCGGGGGCGAAATCCGCCTCGGCCAGAGGGTGGTGGGCATCCGCCATGACCATCGCAACATCCGCGATGTCGAAGTGCGCGACCGCGACGGCAGCGCGTACAGGATCGACGCCGCGCACCTGGTCTCGACGATGCCGATCAGCGAGCTCGTCGGCGCGTTGTCGCCCGCCGCACCCGCCGACGTGCGCGCCGTCGGCGACGGGCTGCCCTATCGCGACTTCATGACGGCGGGGCTGCTGCTGCCGCGCATGACGCCGCCACCCGGCACGCCGGCCGACGCGCAGACGGGAATGCCTCCGGACAACTGGATCTACGTGCAGGAGCCGGAGGTGCGCATGGGCCGCATTCAGATCTTCAACAACTGGAGCCCGGCGATGGTGGCGTCGCGACCGAAGATCTTCCTCGGCCTCGAATATTTTTGCCAGGACGGCGATGACCTGTGGTCGATGCCGGATGACCGTTTCCTCGCGTTCGCGGCACGCGAGCTGCAGACGATCGGACTGGCCCGCGCGGAGGAGGTCGAGGACGGCGTGGTCGTGCGCGTGCCCAAGGCCTATCCCGCGTACTTCGGTAGCTACGCACAGCTCGAAGTCGTCAAGCGCTTCGCGGCCACGCTCGGCAATCTGTGGCTCGTCGGCCGCAACGGCATGCATCGCTACAATAACCAGGACCATTCGATGGTCAGCGCGCGCATGGCGGTCGAATGCATCCTCGACCCGTCGCGGGACCGCGAGGCGATCTGGCACGTCAATCTCGATCAGGAATACCATGAGGAAGACGCCGACCGTGAACAGGACTGACATACTGACCCGCATCCTCGCCACCAAGGTCGAGGAGGTCGCGGCCGCCAGGCTGGCGTTGCCGTGGCCTGTCGTCGAGCGCGTTGCGCGTGAAAATGCGCCCGTCCGCGATTTCGAGGCGGCGCTGCGCATGAGGATCGCCGCCGGGCGCGCAGCCGTGATCGCCGAGATCAAGAAGGCCAGCCCCAGCAAGGGGGTGTTGCGCCCGATCTTCGATCCACCGGCCATCGCGCTGCGCTACGAGGCGGGCGGCGCTGCCTGCCTGTCGGTGCTCACCGACCGCATGTATTTTCAGGGCGCGCCAGGTTACCTGACGGCCGCGCGGGAAGCGGTCAGCCTGCCGGCATTGCGCAAGGACTTCGTCATCGACGAGTATCAGATCGCCGAAGCGCGCGCCTGGGGCGCCGATGCCGTCCTGCTGATCGTCAGCGCGCTCGACGACGCTCAGTTGGCGGCCTTCGAGGCCTGCGCGCGCGACTTCGGCATGGCGGTTCTGGTCGAGGTTCACGACGGCGCGGAACTCGATCGCGCGCTGAAGCTCGCCACACCCCTCATCGGCATCAACAATCGCAACCTGCGCAGCTTCGAGGTGTCGCTGGCGACCACGCTCGACCTGCTCCCGCGCATTCCGCCGGACCGGCTGGTGGTGACCGAAAGCGGCATCCTCGCGCCGGCCGACGTCGCGCTGATGCGCGCGCACGGCGTGCATACGTTCCTGGTGGGCGAGGCATTCATGCGCGCCGCCGATCCCGGCGCCGCTCTGGCGCACCTGTTTCGCTGAGTGCCGACCGGACCGACTCCTCCGCCCGGCCGGGACGCGGTGTATCATGGCCCGTCTCATCGGCGCCTCGTTTCCGCGGCGCCGTTGTCTTCCTGAATCCATCCAAAAAATACAGTACCGCGCCGGGGAGTCCCTTCGTGTCGGCTATCGTTGCCGAAAACGTCAGCAAGCACTGGACGGCCGCCGAAGGTCAGGTGCGCGCCGTCGACAGCATTTCCTTTGCGCTCGATCCGGGCACGCTCAACGTGCTGCTCGGTCCTTCCGGGTGCGGCAAGTCGACCACGCTGCGGCTGATCGCCGGTCTCGAGCAGGCCGACGGCGGGCGCATCCGCATCGCGGGGCGTGACGTCACCGACCTGCCGCCGGCGCAGCGGAACATCTCGATGGTGTTCCAGAGCTACGCGCTGTTTCCGCATCTGGTCGTGGCCGAGAACATCGTGTTCGGCCTCAAGGTGCGCAAGGTGTCGGCGACGGAGACCGCGGCGCGCTTGAAGCGCGTGGCCGACCTCCTGGGCCTCTCGCACGCTGCTCGACCGCAAGCCGGGGCAACTGTCCGGCGGCCAGCAGCAGCGGGTCGCGCTGGGGCGCGCGATCATCGCCGAAGCACCGGTGTGCCTGATGGACGAGCCGCTGTCGAACCTCGATGCCCAGTTGCGGCAGGACATGCGCGGCGAGATCCGCGGCCTGCAGCGCTCGCTCGGCATCACGATGGTCTACGTGACCCACGACCAGGTCGAGGCGATGTCGATGGCCGACCGCGTGATCCTGCTCAATCGCGGCCGCATCGAGCAGAACGCGACGCCGGTCGAACTCTACGAAATGCCCGCCAACACCTTCGTCGCGCGCTTCATCGGCACCCCGCCGATGAACCTGCTGCCGCTGGAGGCGGGCGCGGGAGGCGCGGTCGTCGCCGGGACCGACGGCCCGGCCGTCGCGCCCGGCGGAGTTCGCCGGGCTCACGCTGGGCGTGCGGCCCGAGCACATCGCGGTCGCCTTCGATCGGGGCGCGCGGGGCGAAGTGGCCGCCGTCGAGTACCTGGGCGCCGATTCGCTGCTCACCTGCCGGCTCGGCAGCGCGACGCTGGCGGTGCGCGTGGCGGGCGCCACGGGACTCGCCAAGGGCGACGCGGCGTGGCTCGCGTGGCCCGCGGGCGCGCAACATTTCTTCGATCGCGACGGACGTCGTCGCGAGGGGCGGCAGCGTCAGGAAAGCGCAACCCTGCTGGCGTAGCATCGGTTATTTTTCGACACGGGAGAAAACATGTGGGCCACTAATATCCGTCGCGCGGCACTCGGTTGCGCAGCATTGCTGGTCGGCAGCCTCGCCTTCGCGCAGGCGCCCGTCGAGGTGTCGTTCTACTACCCGGTCGCCGTCGGCGGACCGATCACCAAGCTCGTCGATGGCCTCGCCGCCGACTTCGAGAAAGAGAACCCCGCGATCAAGCTGAAGCCGATCTACACCGGCACCTACCAGGATTCGATCGCCAAGGTGCTGACCGCGGTGAAGGGCGGCGAGCCGCCGGTGACGTCGATCCTGCTGTCGACCGACATGTACTCGCTGATCGACGAGGACGCGATCGTTCCCTTCGACGACCTCGTCAAGACGCCCGACGACCAGGCGTGGCTGAAGAGCTTCTATCCGGCGTTCATGGAGAACAGCCAGACCGGCGGCAAGACCTGGGGCATCCCCTTCCAGCGCTCCACGATCGTTCTCTACTACAACAAGGAACTGTTCAAGGAGGCCGGGCTCGACCCGAACCGGCCGCCGCAGAACTGGAAGGAGCAGGTCGAGGTCGCGCAGAAGCTCACCAAGCGCGATGCCGAGCGCTTGCTGAGGAGCTTCACGCGCTGAACTTCACGCTGATCATGACCTTTGCGGCCCTAATCCCGGCGATCCGGCATCAATATGGTTCAACCGTTCGTCCTGAGCTTGTCGAAGGACTTCGACGGGCTCAGCCCGAACGGGACTTGATGCATCTCGGTGCCGGATCAATGCCGCAAGCCTGGCGGAGTGTTTCGCGATGACGCGCACCACGCAATGGGTGTACGGCTGGCTGCTGGTGCTGCCGGCCGCGTCGCTGCTCGCGCTGTTCACGCACTATCCGGCGCTTGCCACCGCGTGGCACAGCTTCTTCTCGACGCCCAAGGGCGCGCGGCCGGCGGTGTTCGTCGGCGGCGAGAACTACCGGCTGCTCGCCGACGATCCGATCTTCTGGCAGTCGCTCACCAACAACCTCTGGTACGCGCTGGGCACGATCCCGGTCGCCGTCGCGCTTTCGCTGCTGATGGCGACCTGGGTCAACGGACGCATCGCCGGGCGCGGCTTCCTGCGCCTCGCCTTCTTCACCCCGACGATCCTGCCGATGATCGCGGTGGCCAACATCTGGCTCTTCTTCTACACGCCCGAGTACGGCCTGCTCGAGCAGATCACCAAGGGGCTCGGCTTCGCCAGCCACAACTGGCTCGGCAGCAGGAACTCGGCGCTGGCGGCGCTGATGGTGGTCGCGGTGTGGAAGGAAGCCGGTTTTTTCATGATCTTCTACCTCGCGGCGCTGCAGTCGATGTCGCCGAACCTCGCCGAAGCCGCGGCGATCGAGGGCGCGTCGCGCTGGTATTTCTTCCGCCGCGTCACGTTCCCGCTGCTGATGCCGACGACGCTGTTCGTGCTGGTCAACGCGGTGATCGACGCGTTCCGGATGGTCGACCACGTCGTCGTGATGACGCGCGGCGGGCCCGACAACGCGACCGAGCTGCTGCTCTTCTACATCTACGAAATCGGCTTCCGTTTCTGGGACACGGCGTATGCGGCGGTGCTGACGATGGTGCTGCTGGCGATCCTGGGAACGGTCGCGCTGGCGCAGTTCTGGTTCGTCGGGCGGCGGGTGCACTACCAATGAGCGCCGTCTACGGGCAGCGGGGCTTCGGACGCGCGC
Organism: uncultured beta proteobacterium; assembly: GCA_963709525.1. Classification (GTDB taxonomy): domain Bacteria; phylum Pseudomonadota; class Gammaproteobacteria; order Burkholderiales; family Casimicrobiaceae; genus CAIWHR01. Next base: position 142,197 of record CAVPXB010000015.1, on the reverse strand, counting down.
TGGAAACGACCGCGGCGTGGACGCTCGGTGTCCTGTGGGTGCTGCCGCTCGTCTACGCGTTCTGGGCCGCGTTCCACCCCGGCGAGTTCTCGACCCGCTTCGTGCTGAGCGCGCCGCTCACGCTCGACAACTTCGCCAAGGCCTGGGTCGCCGCGCCCTTCGCGCGCTATTTCGTCAACACCGTGCTGCTGGTGACGTCGATCCTTGCGGTGCAGCTGGTGCTGGTGACGCTCGCCGCGTACGCGTTCGCGCGCTTCGAGTTCCCGGGACGCAACCTGCTGTTCGCGCTGGTGCTGGTGCAACTGATGATCATGCCCGACGTGCTGATCGTCGAGAACTACCGGACGATGAGCGCGCTGGGACTGAAGGACACGATCCTCGCCATCGGGCTGCCGTACATGGCGAGCGCCTTCGGCATCTTCCTGCTGCGGCAGACGTTCAAGACCATTCCGCGCGAGCTGGACGAGGCCGCGCGCGTCGAAGGCTGCTCGCCGTTGCAGGTGCTGTGGAAGGTCTACGTGCCGCTGGCGCGCCCGGTGTACCTCGCCTACGCGCTGGTCAGCGTGAGCTACCACTGGAACAATTTCCTCTGGCCGCTCATCATCACCAACTCGGTGGAGTCGCGGCCGCTGACCGTCGGGCTGCAGGTTTTCGCCTCGACCGACCAGGGCATCGACTGGTCGATCATCACCGCGGCGACGCTGTTGACCTCGGGGCCGCTGCTCATCGCCTTCCTCCTCTTCCAGCGGCAGTTTGTCCAATCGTTCATGCGGGCGGGAATCAAATGAAACTCATCACCTGGAACACGCAGTGGTGTTGCGGCATCGACGGCCACGTCGATCCGGCACGCATCGTCGCCGAAGCGAAGCACCTCGCCGATTTCGACGTCCTGTGCGTGCAGGAGATCGCCGCCAATTTCCCCCACCCGCGGCTCGCCGGCAGCGCCGGCGAGGACCAGTTCGCGGCACTCGCCGCGCTGCTGCCGGGCTACTCGGCGCTGCCGGCGATCGCGGTCGATCACCCGGGCGAAAACGGCAGCCGGCGCCTTTTCGGCAACATGATCCTGTCGCGCCTGCCGGTGCGACAGGTGTTCCGGCACCTGCTGCCGTTTCCGGTCGAGCCGGGTGTCAAGGGCATGCCGCGGATCGCCGTCGAGGCGGTGATCGCAGCACCGTTCGGCGAGGTGCGGGTCATCACCACGCATCTCGAGTGGTATTCGCAACGCCAGCGCAGCGCGCAGGTGCAGGCGCTGCGCGCCATCTACGCCGAGGGCCACGCGCATGCGCGGCAAGGCTCGATCACCGACACGAGCGGCGGGCCGTTCACCGCCCACCTGCGCCCGGCAGCGACGATCATCTGCGGCGATTTCAATCTCGAACCGGTCGACGCGGATCACGCGCGCCTGCTCGCACCCTTCGCCGACGGCACGCCGCCGCTGACCGACTGCTGGATGCACACCCATCCCGGTCAGCCGCATCCGTCGACGTTCTGCATCTACAACAAGATGCAACCGGACGGGCCGGAACTGCACTGCGATTTCATCTTCGTCAGCGAGGACCTGAAACCGCGTGTGCGCTCGCTCGCGGTCGACCAGAAGACGCAGGCGTCCGACCACCAGCCGCTGGTGCTGGATATCGGTTGATCGCTGCCCGCGCCCACGCCACTTTGACGATCCCGCTGGCCCCCACCGAATCCGCGCAACGCGAGTTGCTCGCCCGCCTCGCGGCGACGCCGCGCGGGGCGATCGTGTTCGTCACCCATGGCTGGGGCGGCGGCGTGCGGCGGCATGTCGACGAACTGACGGCGCTGGTCGCCGATCGCTGTGACGTGCTGGAGTTGGTCCCTGCGGCGGGCGATCACGTGCTGCTGCGGCGGCGCGACGGCGCGCTGGCGCTGCATTTCGCGCTGCCCGGCGACGAGGCGGTGCTCGCGGCAGTGTTGCAGGCGCTGGGCGTCGTTCGATTCCATTTCCATCACCTCCATGGCCTGCCGCGCGCGGTGCTGGCGCTGCCGCAGGCGCTCGGCACGAGCTACGACTGCACGCTGCACGACTACTACGCGATCTGCCCGCAGAACGTGCTCGCCGACCTCGATGGCAGGTACTGCGGCGAACCCGACGCCGCTGGCTGCAACGACTGCATCGCGCGCCGACCCAACGCCTGGAGTCTCGACATCGACGCCTGGCGGGCATTGCTGGCGGACTTTCTCGCCGGCGCCGAGCGGCGCATCGTGCCGTCGCAGGACGTCGCGAACAGGCTGGGCAGCTACCTGCCCTACCTCGCGTTCGAGGTCTGGCCGCACCCGGAGGCTTCAGCGCCTGCGTTGCCGCACGTGGCGCGTGTCGTCACCCTGGGCAGCCTGTCGCCGGAGAAGGGCCTCGCGGCGGTGGCCGAGTGCGCGCGCGACGCGAAGAGACGCCGGCTGCCGCTGGCCTTTCGCGTGCTCGGACCGACGACGGCACCATTGCCCTGCGCGCCTGACGTGCCGCTGTCGATCGCGGGCGCGTACGACGAAGGCGATCTCGCGCGCCTGCTCGCAGCGGAAAGGGCCGACGCGCTGCTCTTCCCGGCGCAGGTCCCGGAGACCTGGTCGTATACGCTGTCGATCGCGCTTGCGTCCGGTCTGCCGATCGTCGCCTCGGATCTGGGCGCGTTCGCCGAGCGGCTTGCCCATCATCCGCGAGCCCAGCTGCTGGCCTGGAACTCGAGCCCGTCGGCGTGGAACGAGGCGCTGATGGTCGCCACGCGCGCAGGCGGCGCCGAGACCGTCGCCGCGGGGCCCACCGGCGCCATGGCGCCCGCCGAGTATCGCAGCCGGTATCTCGCCGCACTGCCGGCAGACGCGCCGCCGGGAGCGCCGCTGCCGGCGCTGGACGCGCGCCATTTCACGGCGCCGGACGCGGCCGAACGTCCGGCGCTGACCTTGCCGGCGCTCTACGCGGCCGGGGTGCTCTGCGGCCAGGCCGAGGCGCGCCGCGAGTTCGAGCGCCGCGTCGAGGTCGCCGAGCGCGATCTGCAGCGCGAGGCGGTGCTGCGCGAACATGAGGCCGTGCTGCGCCAGCGCGAGCGCAACGACATGCAGCGCGAGTTCGAGCGCCAGCGCTTTCTGCTCGAGGCCGCGCGCGAGCGCGTCCAGGCGCTGGAGTCGTCGACCAGTTGGCGCCTGACTGCGCCGCTGCGCGCCGTCATCCATCGGTTGAAGGTTGCCACTGCGCAGACGCGGGCGCGCTGGACCGGCGTGCGGCGCACGCCGCGCCAGGCAAGTCTCGCGCTCACCATCCTGCGCGACGACGGCGCCCGCGCGCTCGCCCGTCGGTTGTGGATCAAGTTCGTGCGGCCGCGCCGGTTCCGTCCGGGGGCCGTCGCGCCCTGGCATCTCGAAGCGGCAATCGCGCCGCTGGCACTCCCGGCACCGATCGGCGTGCCGCGGGTGTCGATCCTGATCCCCGCGTACGGCAAGCCGTTGCTGACCTACACCTGCCTGAAGAGCATCGCGGCCAACACGCCGGCCGGGTGTTACGAGGTCATCGTGCTGGACGACGCGTCGCCCGAACCGGCGTCGGTGGCGCTGGCGCCCGTCACCGGCGCACGCATCGAGCGCAACACCGGGAACCAGGGTTTTCTCAGGAGCTGCAACCGCGCGGCCGAACTCGCGCGCGGCGAGTATCTCGTGTTTCTCAACAACGACACCATCGTCACCCACGGCTGGCTCGACGCGCTGCTCGACGTGTTCGCGCGCCGGCCGCAGGCGGGGCTCGTCGGTGCGAAACTCCTCTACCCCGATGGACGCCTGCAGGAAGCGGGCGGCATCGTCTGGCGCGACGGCTCGGCGTGGAACGATGGCCGCGATGGCGATCCGGATCGGCCGGAGCACAACTACCTGCGCGAGGTCGACTACTGCTCCGGTGCGTGCCTCGCCATGCCGGTCGCGCTGTTCCGTGAAATTGGCGGTTTCGACACCCGCTACGCCCCTGCGTATTACGAGGACACCGATCTTGCCTTCGCGGTGCGCGCCGCCGGTCGCCGCGTCTACTACCAGCCGGCGGCGGCGATCGTGCATTTCGAGGGCCAGACCTCGGGCACCGACGAGTCCGCGGGCATCAAGCAACACCAGGTGACCAATCGCGAGAAGTTCGCGCACAAGTGGGCGCGCGAGCTGGCCGGTCATCGCTCGAACGGCATGCTCGTCTGGGCCGAGCGCGATCGCCATGCGCGGTGCCGCGTGCTGGTGATCGAAGCGTGCATGCTGACGCCCGACCAGGACTCGGGCTCGGTGCGCATGCTGGCGCTGCTCGAGATTCTGATCGAGGCAGGATGCAAGGTCAGCTTTGCCGCCGACAGCCTCGAATACCGGCAGCCGTACGTGCGCGACCTGCAGCAACGCGGCGTCGAGGTGATGTTCCACCCCTACGCGACGTCGATCTCGGAGTTGCTGGGAACGCGCGGCGTCGAGTTCGATTTGATCGTCATCGCGCGCCATTACGTCGCTGCCAAGCACATGGATGCGGTGCGCGCGTTTGCGCCGCAGGCGTTGCTGGTGTTCGACACCGTCGACCTGCACTTCCTGCGCGAGGAGCGCCTCGCCGAACTGCAGGACAGCGCCGGCGCCAAGGCCGCGGCCAGGGCCACGCGCGCGGCGGAGCTCGCGCTGATCGCCAAGGCCGACGTCACGCTCGTCGTGTCGCCGATCGAAAGGACATTGCTTGCCGAAGCGTTGCCGCAGGCGCGGGTGCGCGTGCTCTCGAACATCCACGAGCTGCTGCCCGGAGGCAAGCCCTGGGCCGAGCGCGAGGGCCTGGTGTTCATCGGCGGCTTCCAGCATCCGCCCAACACCGACGCGGTGCTCTGGTACGCGCGCGAGATCCTGCCCCACGTGCGGCGATTGCTGCCGGGCGTGAAGACGACGATCGTCGGCGCCGATCCGCCGGCAACGGTGCGCGCGCTCGCCAGCGACGACCTTGTCATCACTGGCTATGTGCCCGATGTCGCGCCATATTTCACCGGCTGCCGGGTGTCGATCGCGCCGCTGCGCTACGGCGCGGGCGTCAAGGGCAAGGTGAACCTGGCGATGAGTTACGGCTTGCCGGTGGTGGCGACGCCGGCGTCGGTCGAGGGGATGTCGCTCACGCCGGGCGAAGACGTGCTGGTCGCCGAGACGGCGGAAGGCTTTGCCGAGGCGATCTGTCGGCTCTACAACGATCCCGTGCTGTGGGAGAAGGCTCTCGGCAGGCGGACGCGACAATATCCGCACGCATTTTTCGCGCGACGTGGCCAGGGTGGCGCTGGAAGAACTGCTGACGCTGACGCCCGGGCAGCGGGGCTGATCGGCTCGCAGTGCCCGGTTACCGGCGGCGGAACACGAGATCCCACACCCCGTGCCCGAGCTTCATTCCACGGGCCTCGAATTTGGTCAACGGTCGGTACGCGGGGCGCGGCGCGTAGGCGTCCGCGGTGTTGGCGAGCAGCGGCTCTGCCGTGAGCGTGGCAAGAATCTCCTCCGCGTATTCCTCCCAATCGGTCGCCACGTGCAGATACCCGCCGGGCGAGAGGCGCAGCGCGAGTTCGTGCACGAAGTCCGCTTTGAGGAGCCGCCGCTTGTGGTGGCGCTTCTTCGGCCAGGGATCGGGAAAGAAAACGTGGATGCCGGCCAGCGACGCCGGCGCAATCATCGCGGCGACGACCTCGACCGCGTCGTGGCGGACGATGCGGACATTGGCGAGTCGCTGCGCGTCGATCCGGTTGAGCAGGCTGCCAACCCCGGGGCCGTGCACTTCGATGCCCAGAAAATCCTCGGCTGAACGTGACGCTGCGATCGCCGCCGTCGTCTCGCCCATGCCGCAGCCGATTTCGAGGATGCACGGCGCTGCCCGGCCGAACACGCGGACGGGATCGAGCGCAGCCGGTGCGAACGGCAGGCAGAAACGCGGCCCGAGTTCGTCGATCGCTCGCGCCTGAGCCGGCGACAGGCGACCCTGTCGCAGGACAAAACTGCGGATCGGGCGATGGGGCGGCATGGTGGCCGCGCCGTCGCGCTGATCGGCGGGGAGTTCCTGCGTCATCACGGCTTGCGGGAGCGATCGGTCAGCGCGCTGGCGCGCGCGACCAGGTGGGATCGTTCAGTCGGCGTTCGAGAGATCTTTCCTCGCTGCTGCCGATCGGCGTGTACTCGACGCGGATCGTGTCGGCGTCCTTCCAGCTCGCTGTCGCGTGCGCCCACGCAGCCGCGGGCTTCCAGACCAGCTCGCGGTTCACGCCTTCGCGCGTCACGCGCCACACCGCCACCTCGTTGACGCAGTGCTCGGGGCAGAAATCCGCGGTGGCGATGCGCTGCCGGTCGGGCGCGAGCACGGGCTCGCCCGGCAGCTCGACTTTGCGGCCGTTGGCGCGCTGCAACAGCGTGAACGTGACCTTGTCGCCCTCGGAGGTGTAGAGGATCACGGCGTTGATCTCGCTGATGAAGTCCCACAGGCTGTAGGTGCGCTCGCCCGAAGGCGCTTCAATGTCGGTGAACGCCATCTTGCCCGACGGATACAACGACACTTGCAGCGTGGCGCCGTCGCGTTGCGCGAGACTGGGGAGGCGCTTCAGCTGCACGGCCTCGACCAGCCGCCCGCAGTGCGGCGGGTCGTCGGCCTCGGCGCAGACGGAGGCCAGCTCGGCGGCGCTCATGGGCGCCGCGCTGGCGGTGACGGCGAGCAACGCTCCCAGGCCGGCAGCGATCAGGGCCGCGCCTTGGGTTGGGTATCGCAAGCGTTGCGTCAAGGTCATGGCAAGACTCGCACGGGTGGTTGAAAGGGGGCGCCTGTCCGAGCGCGGCCGGTCGCACAACGTGCCGGCATCTGTAACACAGCACATCGGCGCCTGCAACGGCCCGCGGCACCGCAGGGATTGCGCACGCGCGGCACTTCTTCTCGCCGGTCGCGCGATTTTCCGCCTTGCCGGCGATGGCCCCCGCAGCCTTCGCGTCGTGCGCCCGGCGGGAGGCTCGCCGACGATCTGCGAGGGCCGATTCGAGTTCGACCCCGAGGCCGGCGTCGCCGGCGAGGCGGTGTCCGGGACTGGACCCGAACCCGCGATCGGTCGGACAATGCGATCTGGAGCGTAACGCCGCGGCACCCGCCCCGACGGGCGCGCCCCAGACGATGCACAAGGTGCGGACCTGCGCACAGCAAAGGACGGCAAGGCACCCCGATGAGCGAATTTGCGCAGCAGCTCGCAGCGTTTTCCATGGCCATCGAGCGCGAGCTCGAAACGGGCAACCTCAACTTCCCGACCGTGCTCGACCTTTCGCTGCGGATCAAGCGGGTGGCGGACGATCCGAACTCGTCGCTCGAGGATATCGCGAAGCTGATCCGCATCGAGCCGGTGCTCTCGGCGCGCGTCATCCAGATGGCGAACTCGGTCGTGTTCAGCCCGGCGGGCAATCGGGTCAGCGACGTATCGGCAGCGGTGCGCCGGATCGGCCTGTCGAATGTGCGTGTGATCGCGCTGGTCGTGGCCATGGACCAGCTGGGACAGGAACACCGGTCGCGGGCGATGCGCGATCTCGCGCGCCGCGTCTGGCATCACTCGGTCGACGTCGCCGCGTGGGCGTGGGCCATCGCCCGCCACGTCCGGGCGCGGAACGCCGAGACCGCGCTGTTCGCCGGCCTGATGGCGGATATCGGGCAGTTGTATCTCATCGCCCGCGTCGGCAGCTATCCGGCGATCGTCGCCGACTTTCGCGGGTTCGCGGAGCTGGTCGAGTTCTGGAACGCGGCGCTGCGGCGGTCGATCCTGGAGTCGATGGCGCTGCCCGGAGAACTCCTGGAGGCGCTGGAGCTGGACCAGCCCTACAGCGGCGGCTGGCCACCCGAAGCACTCGAGGAAATCCTGTTCGTCGCCGGGCTTGCCGCCGAAACCGACAATCCGTTCGACCCGCAGAAGAGCGAGACCCGGTTGAAGCTCCTCGAAAGCACGCGGCTTGAACTCGAAGCCCCGCGACTGGACGATCTCCTCGCGGCGGCGCAACGCGAACGCGAGGACCTCCTCGCCGTGCTCACGGGCTGAACACGCTCGATGTCAGTTGCGGTGACCGAAGTCCGCGAGGTGCTGGTGCGCCTCCTCGGCGGAGGAATAGATCTGCGGCGACAGGCCGTGCTGCGACAGCGCGTCGCGCAGCTTCATGCGCACGAAGTTGGAGGTCGCATAGCGCGTCACCCCCCAGTAGTATTTGCCGACCACGGTCTTCACCATGTCGGTCCACGCGTCGACAAGCTCGGGCGCGATGACAAAATTGTCGTAATTGACGATCGCGTAGATCTTGCGGCCGATGGGCGAGAGCTGTCGCTCGACCTCGAGGCGCACGTCCTCGATCGCCTGCTTCGACTGGATCGACAGGCGCTCGAAATTGATGAAGAAGAGGTTTTGCGCGGCGTCGTAGGTGAAGCGCTGCGATAACGGCACCGCGAGCAGACGCTCGCGCAGGTTCATCGGCGCGTCGCGGAAGATCGCGGCGTCCATGAGGCCCGGGGTACCGTTGATGATCGGGCGGAAATCCATCTGCGCCAGGATGTCGCGCTCGATATCGACGCCAGGTGCAACTTCGGTGAGTTCGAGCCCGCCTTCGGTCAGCCGGAACACGCAGCGCTCGGTGATGTAGAGCGCCGGCTGGCGGCGTTTCCACGCCTGCGCTCCGGAGTAGGTGCGATGCTCGACCATGTCGATGAACTTCTTCGCCTGCCCTTCCTCGAGGATCACGAGCTCGCCATCGCGTGCCTCGACGCGCAGGCGCCCCGCGGTGAAGGTGCCGACAAAGACCACCGACTTCGCGGCCTGGCTGATGTTGATGAACCCGCCGGCCCCGGCGAGGCGAGGGCCGAACTTCGACACGTTGAGGTTGCCCTCGCGATCGGCCTGCGCGAGGCCGAGGAACGCGAGATCGAGGCCGCCGCCGTCGTAGAAGTCGAACTGGTACGGCTGGTCGATGATCGCCTGCGTGTTGGTCGCGGCGCCGAAGTTCATGCCGCCAGCGGGAATGCCGCCCACGACGCCGGGCTCTGCGGTCATCGTCAGGAGGTCGATGACCTTTTCTTCGGCAGCGACGCTGGAGATGCCTTCGGGCATCCCGATGCCCAGGTTGACGATGCTGTTGGGCCTGAGCTCCAGCGCCGCGCGCCGGGCGATGATCTTGCGCTCCGACATCTCCATCGCCGGAATCGACGAGGCGGGAACGCGAATCTCGCCGGAGAACGCGGGGCTGTACGCGACCGCAAACGTCTGCATGTGGTACTCGGGCTTTTCGGCGACGACGACGCAATCGACGAGGATGCCCGGGATCTTCACCTGCCGCGGGTTGAGCGTGTTGCGATCGGCCAGGCGCTCGACCTGGGCGATGACGATGCCGCCCGAATTGTGCGCGGCCATCGCGATCGCGAGCCCCTCGAGCGTCAGCGCCTCGCGCTCCATCGTGATGTTGCCGTCCGGGTCGGCGGTGGTGCCGCGGACGATGCCGACGTGGATCGGGAACGTCCTGTAGAACAGGTATTCCTCGCCGTCGAGCGGCATCAGCCGGACCAGGTCGTCCGTGGTCGCGGCGTTGATCTTCCCGCCGCCAAAGCGCGGATCGACGAAGGTGCCGAGGCCGATCCGGGTGAGATGGCCGGGTTTGCCCGCGGCGATGTCGCGAAAGAGGTGCGTGATCACGCCCTGCGGCAGGTTGTAGGCCTCGATCTGGTTGGCGACCGCCAGCGCCTGCAACCTGGGCACCAGCCCCCAGTGGCCACCGATCACGCGCTTGACGAGTCCCTTGTAGCCCAGGTGATTGAGACCGCGCTCCTTGCCGTCGCCCTGCCCCGCAGCGTAGACGAGGGTCAGGTCGCGCGGGCTGCCGATGCCGTCCGGCACGTCCTTGGCACTGGCGAGGAATCGCTCCTCGAGTGCGACCGCGATATTCTCGGCGAATCCGATGCCGACAAACCCGGTCGTGGCGATGGTGTCGCCGTCGCGGATCAACGCGACCGCGTCGCGGGCGCTGACGATTTTTCCGTGCTCGAAACTGTGCAATGCATCGAGCAGACGGGCGCGATCCTGGGTCATTGCGCTGCACTCCCTGCGCGCGGCATGCGCGTTGCCGTCATGGTAAGTGCAGACCCATGGTCGTGCGCGGCAGCAACGTGAAATACCGCTGCTGATTGACGGGGGGTCGAACCCGCAATGTCTCACCGTCGCCGACTTCGGGCCGGGTCGTGGCCGCGCTCCGCTTCACGTAACCGGTGTTCGGCGTCGCGCAAATCGAGTCGGTGGGCCGACTCGCCGGTGGCGATGCGGACGCCGTCGGGGCGTCGCTGGCGAAAGCGTTCCGCGAACGGGCGGGCAGGGTTGAAGCGCGAATCGGAGTGTCGACGGTGTTTACATACCTGCCGGTGCCGTCACTCGACACTTCCTTCAGGTGTTTGATTGCATGAAGCAATGTTTTTCTGGCACGCGTACTGCTTGACCCCGCCTGTGCCGGGCCCAGACCCCGCAGCGAAGCGCGGCGAGAGCGGGCTCCGGAGTCAATACCCGATTGCGGCCCGCAGCGGGCGCGATGGCTTGGGTACGCCTGTGTACCGGAGTTTGATCGAGTTCCAGCCTGATGGAGAATTCACCCACCACCCAAATGCGACTGCGTCGTGCGGCGTCGCCCCAGATTTCTCTTGACACCGGTCCGCCGCAACATGAGCCGCTGACGGCAGCGCGAGGAATTCTGCTGGGCGCGCTTGCCGGCGCTGTCTCGCTGGGTTTGCTGATCGTGGCGGCGCGGGCGGTCTGGCGATATTTCGCCTGAACGGTCGGGCGTGGTTCCAGAAACGAGTTACAAAGTGCCGCGCCTCACGATGTCCGTGCCGGCTCGGCAGCGGTCGAAAACTACCGCGGAATCAATCCCGCAACTTCCCCTGAGTTACTGCATCCAACATTGGTACTCTGGGATTGCAGCCGAGCGGTGAACATATAGGGGACGTTGTTCATTTCGAAAACCACCGCGTTCCCGACCTCGCCCGTCGTGCAAGAGTACGTGCCCTGAAGGCGCCCCATGCGCCCGAGCTGCGCAAAGCTGCCGATTGACGTACACGTGATTCCGTCCAGGTTCGTCACCACGACCATCGAGCTTCCGTTCTGGGTGATCCTCACCGTTCCCGCGCTCGTGCTCGTCCCGTTGTTCGCGGGGTTCGAGCAGCCTTCGGCCGTCTGCGTCACAACTGCAACATAGCTGCCGTTGTAGTTATCCAGTGTGAGCGGCTGACGCTGAACGGTTTTGCTGACGGGCACTCCGTCCACGGTATACGTGAGCTGCCCGACGCTGACGGTGTTCAGAACAAACGTCATCGTGCCTACCCGTCGTGAGTTGACGGCGTTGGGGTTGAAGGGGCCGCCGAAATACGGACCTGTCGTGATGTACAGCGGGCCGGTAAACGTAACCAAATCGGCCGCGATCCGGCTCAGCTCGCCGGTTACCCAAAGCGGCTCACCGTTGACGCCATAGATGTACCCTGTGGCAAAGACGAATGTTCCCGTATTGACCATTTGCAGCCCCCAGCCCGGTTCGGCGGGGTTCCACCAGATGTCCGTCACGTCGGTATTTGACGATGTCGCGCCGACGTCGTGAATCATCGCAAAGGCGGCGAAGACGAAGGCGAGCAATCCTCCCGAACGGCTACGTAGTGCGCGGTTCAGTTGCACGGCAGTCCTTTCATTTTCGTTCAATGAAATGCAGGAACGCGCAATGTAACCTTGATTGCCCGAAGTCGCCACCGGCTCGAGCCGAGAAGCCCGCCCTGTTCGAACGCGGCCGCGCCGGTTTCGGCTTCTCTCGCCGCAAGCGGCAACCGATTCGGCGCCAACACAGGCCTCGCTTCGCAAACGGGGGGTGTCCACCTATGCAAGCAGAACCGGCGGCAGGGGCTGGACTTCCCGCTGCAACCGCCCGAGGCCGCGATTGACCCGAGCGAGGATGCGGCCAGCATCGGCGGAGCGTTGCTGCTGCGGGCATCGCTGGCAACGGACGGGCAGGCTGTGACGGTCCTGTTCGATGCGATCGTCGCGTTGCTGACCGGCAAGGAACGCCGGCATTGGCACTGGAGGCGTCGCAGCGATGGGACAGGAATGGCCGGACTCGAACGCGCCGGTGTGGGCGTGATGCGCCATGGTGGTGTGGGCCAGGACGCTGCCCGGAGCGATGCGCTGCGCGATCACGCTCGTCATCGGCACGCGCAATCGCGGCGCGACCGCGCAAGCAATCAGGCCTGGCGGGCCACGCCGCTGGAGTTGAAGCGGCGCCGCCCTCGATCTACCGACCGCTCGCCGTTACGCGACTCTAGCGGCGAACCCCGCCGAAGCGGCCATCATATCGACGTGCGATCTTGCAGTCGTCTCCCGAGAACTTCGCTCGTGAGACGGCCGGTGATTCCGTTGATGGTTCGTTCAATTTCAAACAGAGTTCACACTATCGTGTCCGTAGTTTCGGTGTCCGCAATGGTGGCCCGAATCTGACCCATGTGCCCGGACTGGGTGTAGGGGCCGTTCATCGTCGCAGACCAGTTCGCCGGTACGGTCTGTGGCACGCCGTTGCTGGTGAGCGCCGTGATCTGCATGTCGATCCGTATCGCGTTGGCGGTCTGATTGCGTGATCTGCATCGAGCCGTAGATGGCTGCTGTTGTGATCGTTGTCGGTCCCGTCCTCGCACGGTTGATCCCACACGAAACCCCCGTAGTAGCTGCCGCTCAGGTTCTCGTTCCGCCAAGTCTGGCGGGTGACGTTCTTAACGACCGGGACGCCGTTGACCGTGTAGGTCAACTTGGCGGTGTTGACGGTGTCCGCGTCGAAAGTCAGCGTGCCGACCTTTGCGTAGCTGACGGCGCCGAGGTTGAACGCTTCCGCCGAAGTAGGGCCCGTTGGTCGAGTAGAGGTCACCGGTGAAGAGCATGTGGCCCGCCGGGGAGCGCGCTGGTTGGATCGCCGCAGCGGTGAACCACGTCGGCTTGCTGTCGGCCCCGTAGACAAAGAGGTCGATGAACAGGATGTCCGCCTGTTGCAGGACGGACGCGCCCCAGCCCGATTCGGCTTCGATCCACCATTGGTCGGAGAAGTTGGTCGTCGATGCCGCCCGTACTGTTCCTGTGGCCAGCATCGCGACGGTCAGGAATGCAAACATTGCGCGACGAATGGTTGTCATGGCATTTCCTCCATCTTGTTGCCTGATCCGGAGTCTGCACCCGCGGTGCCTAGCGCCGCACACCGCCCCAGCGGCCGTCCCAGACGCAAACGGTAATGCCGCCCTGCTGCAACACCATGTGGCCGCGGCCCGTGATTCCCGAGATGGTCCGCTCGATCTCGAACATGCTGACGATGGCGGCCAATCCATTTGGCAGCGTCCCCGTTCCAGCGAACTGACCCATGTGCCCGAACTGGGAGTAGGTGCCGGTGATCGTCGAATCGCCACTCTGATCGGTGATTCGCATTGCGATCGAGTTGTCGCTGTTGTGCGTGATCTGGAATTGGTACTGCGTCTCCCAGTGCCCGTTATCGGCACCGCACTGCGTCTGCTCGCCGCTGTCCCCGCCGTAATAGCTGCCGCTCAGGTTCTCGTACCGCCAAGTCTGGCGGGTGACGTTCTTCACGACCGGGACGCCGTTGACCGTGTAGGTCAGCTTGGCGGTGTTGGTGGTGTCGGCGTCGAAGGTCAGCGTGCCGACCTTTGCGTAGCTGACCGCCGAAGAGTTGAACGCTCCGCCGAAGTACGGCCCGTTGGTCTGGTACAGGTCGCCGGTGAAGAGCGTGTGGCCCGCTGGGGCGCTGCTCTGGTTGGATGCCGCAGCGGTGAACCACGTCGGCTTGCTGTCGGCCCCGTAGACAAAGAGGTCGATGAACAGGATGTCCGCCTGTTGCAGGACGGACGCGCCCCAGCCCGATTCGGCTTCGATCCACCACTGGTCGGAATAGTTGGTCGTGGACGCCGCGTTTGCTACACCCGTGGCGAGCGTGGCGACGGTGAGGAGCGCAACCATGAATTGCCGAAGGATCGTCATATCCGCCTCCTGTTGGCTGATTGCAAGATCCACTCTACACACTTTTCTCTGGCGCCTTGTTGCCTACGGTCAAGCGGCGGTCAAATTCCTTCGCGCGACCCGTAGCCACACGAAACAAGCAGGCTGTCGAATGCCCTTTGGGGTGACTGAAGTCGCCCGATCGAGGGCGGCGTGCGGTGCAACTCCGCGCTGCTCGATGCGATCGTCAGTTTGCTGACCGGCAAGGGACGCCGGCAGTAGCTGCGTAGGCTTCCTGGTGCCCGGAAGTAATTGGCAGGCTGGGCGAAGCGGGTACCGAACCAGTCATCGAGGCGGATGGAATGGCCGAAACGGGCTACACCGTGGCTACACGAGCCCCAGAAAGCAAAAGACCAACCCCGCAGAGTTGGTCCAAGTGCCTGTATTACCTGGTGGCGAACCCGGGACTCGAACCCAGGACCAAAGGATTATGATTCCTCTGCTCTACCAACTGAGCTAGTTCGCCGCAACCCGTCATGATAGCTGAAGCCGCCCCAAGGAGTCAAAATTGAGGGGACGCGCCGCGCGCCGGACTCCGGATTGATCGCGCCGGGTCCGACGGTCAGCGCAAGCGCCGCTTGAGCCAGCGCATCACCGGCCCCAGCAGCGGCAGCTTGGCGTACAACTCCTCCGCTGCGTCCCAGTAGTCACGGTGGTAGATCACGCGACCCGCGGCGTCGAAGCGCAGGTGGGAGCTGCCGTGGATCGTCTGCCGGGTATCGGGATTGTATTTGCGGATGCGAAATTCAAAATCCCAGACCAGCAGCGCGCCGCGCGCGTCGACCACGGTGTCGAGAACATGAAAACGGCAGTCGGTGAGATGCACGAACATGCGCTCGAAGATGTCCCGGATCGCCTGGACGCCGCGGACCTCGTTGAACGGATCGCGAAAGCTCGCCTGAGGCGCGTAGATTTCGGCGATGCGTGCCACGGCCGCTCGGGGTCAGGTTTTCGTAGAACGACGACGACCCGGGCGACGGCGTGAGTCGCGGGAAGCGTCAGTCATAGCCCGGTCGCCCTGCGGACGGCGGCGAAATACAGCCGATAGGGCAGCAGCTGCAGGAGTTTCAGCTGCCGCGTGAACGCGCGCGGGAAATGGATCTCGAAGTCGCCCGCACGCAGCCCGGCGATGATCTGCGCTGCCGCCTCGTCGGCGCTGATGAGGTGCGGCATGCGGAACTCGTTGGTGGCGGTCAGCGGCGTGGCGACAAAACCCGGGTTGATCAGGTACACGCCGATCCCCTTCGGATGAAGATCGAGATAGAGCGTCTCGGTGAAGTTGATCAGCGCTGCCTTCGACGCGCCGTAGACCAGCGCCTTCGGCAACCCGCGATAGCCGGCGACGCTGGACACGATGCCGATCGCGCCGTGGCCCTGCGCGAGGAGACCGGGCAGGACCGCGGCCACCGTGGCCAGCGGCCCGTTGAGGTTGGTTTCGAGCAGCGCATCGGCGACGGCTTCGTCGAGTTCCCAGGCGCGGACTTCGCGATGCGTGCCCGCGACCACCAGCACGAGATCGCAGCCGCCCCAGTCGGCGTGGATGCGCTTCCAGGCCGCGCTCACCTGCGCGCCTTGGGTGAAGTCGAGCGGTTCGATGCGCGCGGTCGCGCGATGGTCGCCGGCCACGGCGTGCAGCTTGTCCTCCGGACCGCGCCGACAGCGCGACCCGCGCGCCGGCCGCGAGCAGCGCCGTTGCGGTCGCGGCACCGATGCCTGTGGGACGCGCCGATCACCCAGACGCGGGCGTCGGGCCACGCCGGCAGCGGCGGATTCAGAGGCGGAAGAAGCGCATCGGAGCAATCGGTTCGGGCAGGGGTTTGGTCGCCCGCGGCGGTTCAGCGCTTGCGGAACGACAGTGTCACTTCGCCGACGCGAAAGCCGAACTTCGTCATCGTCGTGCGATTGAGCACCGTCTGTTCGTCGATCATGAACATCCAGTCGTCCATGTCCATGTTCCAGGTCCTGCCGTCGACCGGCAGCGCCAGGACGTACTTCAGGTTGAACGCATTGCCGGCCGCCACGCCACTCGCGGCGCCAACCACATCGGCGGCCGTTCCCGTATAGCGGTCGCCGCTCTTGACCAGTTTCCAGACGCGGTTCTGTTTTTCTCCGTCAGCATATTCGAAATGCTCGTCCAGCGTGCCGGTGTTGCCGTCCCAGCGCGCGTCGATGCGCACGGTGAAGCGCTTCACCACCTTGCCCGAGCGGTCCTGGAACATCCCCCAGCCGTCGATCGTGCCGTTGAAGTAACGCGCAAGGTCGAACACGGGCTTCTCCGCCTTGTAGTCGGCGACGTCGACGGTGGCGCAGCCGGCGAGGCCCGCGATGGCGAGCATCGCGAGCGTGGTCTTGAAGATCATGGTCGATCCTTGTGGGATGCCGCCTGGAAGCGGAAGAGGGCGAACAGCGCGCCGAGTTTCAGCACGCAGGGAACGATGGCGTAGACGAAGGCGAGCGCCGGCAGGCCCGCGCCGCCGGGCGCGCCCGGCGCGTAGCCAAGCCACGCGAGCAGCGGCAGCGCTGACCCCGGCCGCCAGCGCGAGGTTGAGCTTGGTGGCCAGCGTCCACAGGCCGAAGTAGGCGCCGGTGGGGCGCGCGCGCCCGTCGCGGCCGATGACGTCGGCGAGCAGCGACGGCGGCAGCGCGAGATCGGCGCCCAGCGCCAGGCCCGAGAGCACGCAGATCGCGGCAAAGGCGGCGGTGTCGCCCGGCCCGAGGCCCCAGGCCCAGACGAAGGCGACGATCGCGGCGATCATGCCGAGCATCCACGCCGCCGCCTTGCCCCACGCGGCCGAGAGCCGCACCCACAGCGGCATGCCGACGCCGCCGGCGATGAAATACAGCGCGAGGAACAGCCCTTGGCGGGATTCCGCCTGCAGCACGTCGGCGATGAAGAACAGCACCAGCGTCGCCGGTATCGCCGACGCGATGCCGTTGGCGAGGAACACCAGCAGCAGGCGGCGGAACAGCGGGTCGGCGAGCGGGGCGGACAGGCGCGCTGCCAGCGGCTCCGCGCTCGAAGCGGCGCGGCGGGCGGGCACCGGCGCGCGCAGCGTGACCGCGGCGCACAGCAGCGTGAAGAGCGGCGAAGAGCACGCGAATGCACCGAGACCGCCCGCGGGATCGCCCGCGTCGGCCAGCAACGCCGGCGCGACGCTCGCGACGAGCACGCCGAGCAGCGCCAGCCCTTCGCGCACCGCGGTGATCCGGGTCCGCGCCGACCGGATCGGTCGACAGTTCGGCGCCCCAGGCGTTGTGGTTGATCATCGCCACCGAATACGCGGCGTAGACGAGCGCCAGCGCGCACGCCGAGCCACGACCAGCAGCGCGGTCCCGCCGCGCGGCACGGGCATGAACAGCGCGATCATCCCGACGGCGAGGATCGGCGCCGACAGCGCGACGGCGGCGCGGCGCGAAGGCAGCCGGTCGCTCCAGACGCCCAGCAGCGGATCGACGAGTCCGTCGGCGAGGCGCAGCACGAGCAGCACCGCGCCCAGCAGCGCGAGATCCACGCCCAGCGTGCCGCCGTAGAACTTGGGCAGGTGCACGTAGAGCGGCAGCGCGGCCATCGCCAGCGGCATCGCGAACAGCCCGTACGCGGCGGTGCGCAGCAGGCCGGGATCGCCGCTCGCGTGCGAAGCGGCAGCGCCGGGGGGCGCCACCGTCGCGGTTCCGTCGGCGGCCCCGCTCACGGCTCGTTCAGGAGCTTGTTGCGAAAATCGCGGCGCGAGCTGCGCGGGTCGAGCCAGATGCCGAAAAAGGCACGCGCGAAATCCGGGTCGACGATGTCGCCGATGGGCAGGCCGTTGAAGAAGTAGCGGACGGTGCCCGGAGGCAGGTGGACGCCGGTGATGCGGTCGCCCTTCGCCACATCCGGAAAGATCGCCCGCATCAGCTCGCCCCAGCGCGCGCGCTGGCCGGCGCTGCCGAGGCCGAGCTGCGCGATCTCGTCGACGCTGCGCGCGGCGATCTTCGCGCCTTCGAGCTTGCGGTGGTAGTGGAGATCGAGCGCGAACGGCTGCTCCAGCGACCAGCCGCGCGCGCTGCTCCAGTACCAGCCATCGTAGACGGAGATGCCGAAGAACGTCAGCACGCCGCCGCCTTGCGGCAGCAGGCTCGGCGCCAGCGCGGTCACCGCCGACGGCAGCGGCGGCGGCGCGCGGTCACGGCGTGCGCCGCCGGCGCGAGCGCGACGGCCAGCGCGAAGGCGACGACGGCGAGCGCCCGCGCCGCGGCATCTCAACCGGCGACCAGCGTGTAGTGCGAGACATCGGTCGAGCCGCTGTCGAAGCCGGCGGCGCAGTAGGCGAGGTAGAAGCGCCAGCAGCGGATGAAACGCTCGGGAAAACCCTGCGCCCGGATGCCGGCGACGTCGCGGTCGAACGCGGCCAGCCAGCGCTTCAGCGTCTCCGCGTAGTCGGGGCCGAAATCGCGCACGTCGCCGACCGCGAAACCGGCGCGTGTCGCTTCCCGCCGGAACAGCGCGGGCGAGGCCAGCATGCCGCCGGGGAAGATGTACTGCTGGATGAAGTCCGACTGCGTCCGGTAGCGCTCGAACCGCGCGTCGGCGATGGTGATGGTCTGGACGCAGGCGCGGCCGCCGGGCTTGAGCACGCGCCGGACGGTGTCGAAGTAGGTCGGCCACCACTTCTCGCCGACCGCCTCGAACATCTCGATCGACGCGACGCCGTCGTAGACCCCGGTCTCGTCGCGGTAGTCGCGCAGGTGGAACTGCACGCGGTCGCCGAGACCGGCGCGCGCGATGCGTTCGCGTGCATACGCGGTCTGCGCGTCGGACAGCGAAAGCCCCGTGACGCGATAGCCGGCGCGGCCGGCGACCTCGGCGAAGCCGCCCCAGCCGCAGCCGATTTCGAGGATGTGCGCACCGGGCGGCAGCGCCAGCTGCGCGAGGATGCGCCGGTACTTGGCCGTCTGCGCCTCGGCGGTGGTCTGCCCGAAGTCAGCGTCGAACAGCGCCGACGAGTACGTCATCGTGGAATCGAGCCAGCGCTGGTAGAAGTCGTTGCCGAGGTCGTAGTGGGCGACGATGTTTCGGCGCGCCTGCCGCCGCGTGTTGGCACGCCGCCAGTGCTTCAGGCGGAAGACGAGTTGCTGCCACCAGCGGCCGTAGAAGGCGAGTTCCAGCGCCGCGTGGTTGCGCGCGAGAACGGTGAGCAGCGCGGTGAGGTCGGGGGTGTCCCAGCGGCCCTCCATGTAGGCCTCGGCGAAGGCCACGTCGCCGCCGGTGAGGATTTCGCGGGCGAGTCGCCAGTCGCGGAAGATGAACTCGCCGCGGCCCGCCGATTCGCCGCCGGGGCCGAAATGATGGGTCGTTCCCGCGGGCGTGTGCACGACGAGCTCGCCCTGGTCGAGCCGGCGCAGCAGCGCGAACAGCAGTCGCGCCGGTGCCGGTGCGCCGGACGGCATCGTCCCGGCGGTTGCTGCGTTGCCGCCGACGGCGAGGGGGGAGCGGGCAGTGGTGTCGAGGCTGGTCATCGGGTCGTCGCTTCGGCCGGCGGAGGGGGCTTGGTGAAGAACGGCACGCGCTTCGACCACAGCTTCAGCGCCTGCCAGTGGATGCGGGCCACCACGCCGAGCGTGAACAGGGGATAGCGCGAACAGCAGCGCGCCGCGCTGCGCCGGGCGCCAACGGCTGCAGGCACGCCCGAGATCCAGGTCTCGAGCAGCGGGGCTCGGCGTCGTCGGTCGTGAATAGTCGATGCGCGCGAGCCAGCGCGAGGCGATCGAAGTTGAAGCGAAAGCGATAGCTGCCGCGGACCTCGCAGAACGGCGAGACGTGGAAGACCTTGCGCGCCGTGAGCGTCGGCACCCGAGGCGAGCGCCGCGCCATCGGGATGCGCCAGCAGGTAGTTGTGCTGCTCGCCGAACGTGTTGCGCACCTCGCACAGCACCGCGCGCACGCTCCCGTCGCGGTCGTGGCACACCCAGAAGCTCGACCGGGTTGAACACGTAGCCCAGCATCCGCGGAAAGGCGTACAGCACGATTTCGCCGTCGGCGGCGACGCCTTCCGGCGGCGAGCAGCTTGCGGATCCAGGGCAGCAGCGGCGTGCCGTCGCGCGCGCCGTGGTCGCGGTCGTGAAACGACACGACACCCCGGGTGTTGTAGGCGATGCCGGCCGCCGCAAGTTCGCCCAGCCGCGACAGCGGCGGCGCAGGAGAAAGGCCGGATAGGAGAACGCGTGGCGGGCCGGCGAGCGGCGGCGATGCGCCACCTCGCCGTGACCAGCGCCGGTCCGAACGCGGCGGCGGCCTGCGCTTGCGTCGTGGCAGCGGCGGGGGCCGCTCGGCAGGTGGCGATCGCGGTCATGATCGGGCGGCCCATTCAGGCGGCACCCTTTGCGGCAACGACGGGCTCGCCGTCTGTCGCCGGATGCCGTCCGCCACGTCGTGGGCCGACCGAATGCCGTCCTCGTGAAATCCGTAACCGAGCCATGCGCCGGCGAACCACGTATGCCGCGAGCCCTGCAGCTGGGCGAACGCGGTCTGGCCCGCAGCGCGCGGCCGTCGAGCAACGGGTGGCTGTACTCGAAGGCCCGCAGCAGCTTCGACGGGTCGGGCTCGCGCGGGGGATTGAGCGTCACGATCACCGGGGTGGCGAACGGCAGCGGCTGCAATCGGTTGATGAGGTAGCTGACCGCGGCCGGCTTCGTCCCGTCGGCATCGGTGGTCGCGAGGTAGTTCCACGCCGCCCACGCGCGCGGGTTTCGGGGCAGCAGCGCCGTGTCGGTGTGCAGGACGACCCGGTTGGGTTGGTAGCGTACCGATGACAGCAACCGCGTCTCCGCGTGCGAAGCGTCGGCGAGCAGTTCCAGTACCTGATCGCTGTGACAGGCCAGCACGACCTCATCGAAGCGTTCGCTGCGGCCTCGCGCGTCGACCTCTACGCCACGACTTCCTCGCCGGATGCTGCGGACAGGGGTGGCGATCCGGACGTCGGACAGGCGGGCGGCGATCTTCGCCACGTACTCACGCCCGCCGCCCAGCACCGTCCGCCACTGCGGCCGGTCGATGATCTGCAGCAGGCCGTGGTTGTGGCAGAAACGGATGAACGCCCTCAGCGGGAAGTCGAGGATCTCCCGCTTCGGGGATGACCAGATTGCCGCGGCCATCGGCAGCAGGTACCAGTCGCGGAAGGCGTTCGAGTAGCTTTCCGCATCCAGGTACTCGCCGAGCGTCACCGACCAGGCCGAGTTCTCGCGCGCCATCGCCGTCGTGGCCCGGTTGAAGCGCCGGATATCGGCGAGCATCCGCCAGAACGCCGGCCGCAACGCGTTGCGCGGCTGCGCGAAGAGGCTGGCGAGATTCGTCCCCGCCCATTCGATGCTGGCGCCGTCGACAGAGACCGCGAACGACATCTGCGACGGCACGCTCGAGACCTGCAGTTCATCGAACAAGGCGATGAGCCGCGGATAAGTGCGGTCGTTGAAGACGAGGAAACCGGTATCGACCGGCGCCGTGATGCCATCCAGCGTAACGTCGACGGTATGCGTGTGGCCGCCGAGGTAATCGTTGGCTTCGAACACCGTGACCGCGTGGCCGGCCTGCGTCAGGAGCCACGCGCTGGAGAGGCCGGAGATGCCCGAGCCGACGATTGCGATCTTCATGAGGACCCTTCTTTTGTGCTACGACCTGTCCGGCGTCTCGCGGGCCCGCTGGGTTGCACGCATGTCCGATCGGGCGGCACAGGCGTCGGCCGTACGGGCGTGCAGCGAGAGGGGGTCGACAAAAACACTAATTGTCCTGGACATTTACTGAATACGGCCGTACACTAAGGTTGAAAAGACATTTTGTCAATAGTTTGTCCTGGACAATGAATACATTTGTCGAAAACACTTCATTGGCACTGAGCATCAGTGCGGTCGAGCGCGAAACCGGGCTTTCCAAGGACGTCTTGCGCATGTGGGAGCGACGTTACGGGTTCCCCAAGCCGCAGCGCGACGAGAACGGCGAGCGCCAGTACGCCGTCGCCGAGGTCATGAAGCTGCGGTCGATCAAGCGGCTCATGGACGTCGGAATGCGGCCCGGCAGAATCATCCACAACGATCAGGTCGAGCTCAACGCGCTGGCGGAGGCGCGAACGCCGGCGCGTGAAGTCGAAGGGGCGCCCGACTTCGAGCGCGACTTGCTGCTGCTGCTGCGCGCCCACGACGCGCCGGGTCTGCAGAGCGCGCTGGCCAATCTCCTGATGCGCCAGGGCGTGCACAGCTTCGTCCTCGACACCGTCACCGTGCTCAATCGCGCCATCGGCGAGGCGTGGATGCGCGGCGAGCTGGAAGTGTTCGAAGAGCACCTCTACACCGAACAGCTGCAGATCGCCTTGCGTGCCGCGATCAATGCGTTTCCGCGTCAGACCGGCACGCCGCGCGTGCTGTTGACGACCTTCCCGGGCGAGCATCACGGCCTCGGGCTTCTCATGGTCGAGGCGCTGCTGGTGCCCGAGGGCGCCCAGTGCATTTCGCTCGGCATCCAGACCCCCCTCGACGACATCCGGCGCGCTGCGCTGGCGCACGACGTTCATCTCGTCGCGCTGTCGTTCTCCGGCGCGTTTCCGGTTCGGCAGGCGAGCGACGGCCTCGCGGCATTGCGCCGCCAGCTGCCGCCGACGACCACGCTGTGGGCCGGCGGAGAGATGACGCGCCGCGTGCGCCGGACTTTGCCGGGCGTCGTCCTGATCCCCGATCTTGCCGCGACCATCGGTGCGCTCAAGAGCTGGCGCGTTCATTGGGCGCAGGCGGCGCAATACCTGCAGCCCGCCGTCGCCGGACGCTGAGGTAGCAACGCCCAACGCGGCCCGCCTGCGACTCTCGCTCCACGCTCCACGGCCGGCAGGTCGCTCGCGTACAATCGCCGCCATGCTCACCGCGATCGCACTCGCCATCGTGCTGTCAGGCGGTGCGGCCGCCTACATCGGGTGGGCTTGGCAATCGATCGCCGCCGGAGCACCCGCGTGGCCCTTCCTCCTCGGCGCGGGGCTGCTGTATTTCGGCGCCCCCTCTGTCGCCGCCGTGTTGTGGTTCACCGTGGCGGCGATCTTCGGTTCGCCGGTGCCGCCCGACGCGCAACTCTCCATGCAGCAGCGCGTTGCGCTGTTCTGGAACGAGATGCGCGCCATCGGTCGCTCCGGACCGCGGATGGTGTTCTATCGCTGGCTGATGCGCGATCCGGCGCCGGCGCCGGCGGCGACCGCCGTCCTGCTCCTGCACGGCGTGCTGTGCAACGCCGGGGTCTGGGTCGGCATGAAACGCACGCTGGAGCGGCAGGTGGGCGCCCCGGTCTATGCGCTGTCGTACGGACCGCCGCTGGCGTCGATCGAAGTGTTCGCCGACCAGGTGGCGGCCAAAGTCGACGCCATCCTTACCGCGACCGGCGCCCGGGACGTCGCGATCGTCGCGCACAGCATGGGCGGGCTCGTCGCGCGCGCTTATCTGCGTCGCTACGGCGCCGCGAAGGTGCGGCTTCTGCTGACGCTGGGCGCGCCGCACCACGGCAGCATGCACGCGTACCTGTTCCCCGGCGCGCCGCTGGCGCAGATGCGGCCTGGCAATCCGTGGCTCGCGACGCTGAACTCGGACCCGCGCCCGGCGTGTCATCTGGTCTCGCTGTGGAGTCCGCACGACTCGATGGTCGCGCCGCAGTCGAGCGCAAGACTCGACGGCGCGGCCGAGATCGTCCTCCGCGGGGTCGGGCACAACGCCCTGCTCGGCGATCCGGCCGTCTATGCCGCCGTCGTGCGCGAGCTCATCGCTGCGGGCGTGACGCCCCGGCCCGCAGCCTGATCGTTCGGGCCGCCGCGCGACAATCTCCTCGCCCCGCTTTGGCGAGGCGACGCGCTACCAGTGGATGCCCTGCGTCAGCTGCGCGAAGGCCATCTGCTCCGGCGACAGGGGCTCGACCTTCGCGGGCTCGCCCTTCTTGCCTTGCGCCGCGGCCGAATCCGGGAACATGTTGAACGCGGTGTTGAGCATGATCTGCGTGAGGCGCGGCGCAGCGGCATGGCAGATGGCGCCGAAGATGCCGAGCCGGGTGGCGATGCGCACCGGCTTGTAGACGATGGCCTCGACGACCAGATCGGCCGCCTGCTCGGGCGACAGCGTGGGCACGTTTTCGTACATCTTCGTGGGCGCGATCATCGGAGTGCGCACCAGCGGCATGTTGATGGTCGTGAAGTTCACGCCCTTGTCGAGAAACTCCGACGACGCGCAGGCCGAGAACGAATCGAGCGCAGACTTCGACGCCACGTACGCGGAAAAGCGCGGCGCGTTCGACAGCACGCCAATCGAGCTGATGTTGATGATGTGGCCGCGCTTCTGCTCGATCATCCCGGGCAGGAAGCCCATGATGAGCCGCAGCGCGCCGAAGTAGTTCAACTGCATCGTCCGCTCGAAATCGTGGAAGCGCTCGAACGAGTTGAGGACCCCGCGCCGAATCGAGCGGCCCGCGTTGTTGACGAGGTAGTCGCAGGCGCCATGCTCCTTCAGCACCCGCGCGACCAGCGCGTCGCAGGACGCCATGTCGGACACGTCGGCCGCGACCATCCAGCAGCGCCCGCCGGCGGCCTCGATCTCCTGCCGGGTCTCGACGAGCTTCTCCTCGCCACGGGCGACCAGGACCACCTTGGCTCCGGCGGCGGCCATCTTGATCGCGGTGGCGCGGCCGATGCCCGACGACGCGCCGGTGACGACGATCACCCTGCCCTTGACGCGGCCCGACAGCGTGCGGTCGATGAAGAGATCGGGGTCGAGGTTGCGCTCCCAGTAATCCCAGAGTTTCGCGGCGTAGCTGTCGAGTTGGGGGACGGCGATGCCCGAGCCCTTGAGGGCCTTGACCGTCTCGCGGTTGTCGTAGCGCGTCGGCCAGTTGATGAACTGGAACACGTCGCGCGGAATCCCGAGGTCGGTCAGCACCGCCTTGACCATCCGCTTGATCGGCGCCAGCGATCCCAGGCCGTAGAGGATCGGCGCCGGGATGAACCCGAACATGCGCGCGTTGAGGCGCATGGTCATCTGCGGCGCGTGCCCTGCCTTGGCGAAGATGTTGAGCACTTCGCCGATGCGATACGGCTCCGGGTCGGTCAGGTGGAAGCACCTGCCGTCGAGGCCCTTCTTGTGCGCAAGAAAGTCCAGGGCGTCGGCGACGAAATCGACCGGGACGATGTTGAGGCGCCCGCCCTCGATGCCGATCGTGGGCATCCAGGACGGCAGCGCGCGCCGCATCTTCTGGACAAACTTGAAGAAGTAGTAGGGGCCATCGATCTTGTCGATGTAGCCCGTCTTCGAGTGGCCGACGACGAAGGCGGGGCGATAGATCCGGAACGGCCGCTTGCATTCGCGGCGGACGACGCCCTCGGAGTCGTGCTTGGTCCTGAAATAGGGGTGATCGAGGTCTTCGGCCTCCTCGAACATATCCTCGCGGAAGACGCCGTCGTAGAGCCCGGCCGCGGCGATGGAACTCACGTGGTGGAAGCAGCCGGCGGCGATGGCGGCCGCGAACTGCACCGCGTTGTGCGTGCCGTCGACGTTGGCGCTCTGCTGCGCCTCGGCGCTGGCCGACAGGTCGTAGACTGCAGCAAGATGGAAGAAATGGCCGATCTTGCCCTTGAGCCGGCGCAGATCCGCGTCGGCGACACCGAGGTTCTTCGCTGCAAGGTCGCCGACCACGGCAATCACCTGCTTGTCGTCGGCGCCCCATTCCTGTCGCTGCGCCGCGAGTTTCTTCAGCGAGCCGCGGCGGACGAGAACGTAGACGGGTTCGCCGCGCTTCAACAGATTGGCGACAAGAAAGCGGCCGATGAAGCCGGTCGCGCCGGTGACAAAATACGCCATGGTGTTCCTCCTCCGCTGTTCCTGGCGGTCGGCCCGGGGTTTCGGGAGCCGCGTGGCCGGATGCAAATCGCCGGGTGTCGTTCACCCGATTCGGTTCTCCGGCGATTATACCGGCGGAACGCGCCGCCGATGGTGTCCTGCAGATGCCGGGGCGCGCGCGGTTTAGAGTGCTTGCTCTAGAGTGCGAGTCCTAGAATACTATGTACGGGCCGGGTGTGGGTTCGATGGACAAATTCGGGAGAGGCGCGATGCTGAAGAAGGCGAAAGCGGAAATTGCAAAGGAGCCGACCCCATCGGCAAAGGAGCTGTCGCAGTCCGTGTTGAACTCTTCACACCAGATCTGGCTCGCGGGTCTGGGCGCGTTTTCGCGGGCGCAGGCGGAAGGCATGAAGGTGTTCGAGACGCTGGTGAAGCAGGGCGAGCGGCTCGAGGAAAGGACCAGGCGCGCGGCGGCGGATACCGCGGCGGCGGCGCGCGGTGCGGCAACGGCGAAAGCGAAGGAGATGCAGCAAATGGCGGGCGGAACCTGGGACAAACTCGAACACGTGTTCGAGGATCGCGTGGAACGCGCGCTGTCGAAGCTGGGCGTCTACACGCAGAACGACGTTCAGCGCCTTGCCGCGCGCGTCGATGAACTCTCCGAGGCGGTCAACCAGTTGCTGAAGGCGACCGGCGTCAAGCCGAAGCCGCCGGCATCGAGCGTCAAAGCGCGGGTCAAGGGCGCCGCGCGCGCGCCCGTGCGCACCGCGGCGAATACCGTGAAGGCCGCCACCAAAGCGGTCAAGGCGACGGCCGATTCGGCGACCAAGACCGCCGGCAAGACGATACGCAGGGCGAGCAAGGCGGCCAAGGCGGCGCTGAAGTAGATCCTTCGCGTCACCGCACCAACGCGTGAGGCCCGCCTGCGGCAGGCCGTGGGCTTTCGCGGGTGGTTCCCGGTGCGGCGTCAGTCGCGGTTGAGCTTTTCCACCTGCTTGACGTACTGGGTCATCGCGTCGTCGCGCGACGTGCCCTTGAGCTTCGCCCAGGCGTCGTACTTCGCGCCGCCGACGAAATCGAATCCGCCCGGCCGCTCGCCGGTGACGTCGCCTTCGGTTGCCTGCTTGTAGTACGAATAGAGTTTGAGCAGCGCGGCGTTGTCGGGCTTCTTTTTGGTCTTCTTGGCGGCGGCGGCCGCAGTTTCGAAACTTGCCTTGAGGTCGTCCTTCTTCGCTGCTGCCATGGGGAATCCTTCGGAACCGGTTGACCCCGCCGTCGGGGTTTGTGCTACTTTAACGCGACTCTGAAATCGGGCGCAATCGGCGGGACGCGGGATGCAACGATCCGCCGCCCGCACGCCGGGACACCGGCGATCCCACATCCCACCGGAAGGCACCGATGGCACGGCGCGAAAAGATCTCGGCAGTCGACACGGCCTGGCTGCGCATGGACCGGCCCGGCAACCTGATGATGATCTGCGGCGTGCTGACCTTCCACGAGCGCATCGACATCCGACGTCTCAAACGGGTCGTCGCCAAGCGATTTCTCTGCTTCAAGCGGTTCAGGGATATTCCCGTCGTCCGTTCCGGGATAGCGTTTTGGGAGGCCGATCCCGCTTTCGATCTCGACCACCATGTCGCGCACGTGGCCTTGCCCGGAAAGGCGGGAACGCGGGAACTCCAGGCCTTGGTCAGCCGTCTGGCCGGCACGCCGCTCAACCCGGCGCGCCCATTGTGGCAATTCCACCTGGTCGACAACTACGCGGGGGGATGCGCCACCATCGTGCGCATCCACCACTGCTACGCCGACGGCATCGCGCTGGTGCAGGTGCTGTTGTCGATGACCGATGCCGCGCCCGATGGCCCGTCGGCGATGCCGGCGCCGCCACCCAGGAAGGCGCAGGCGCGCGCCACCGAAGCGTCGCTGCCGCTGATGAAACCCTTTGCCAGCGTGATGCAGGCGGCGCTCAAGATCGGCGCGACGATGATCGACAAGGGCGTGGAGATCTGGCAAGACCCGGCGAAGGCGGTCGCGTTGGCCGAGCAGGGCGGTGCGTTGACGACGGAGGTCGCCAAGCTCGCGCTGATGGGGCAGGATTCCCCGACCCGGTTGAAGGGCAGGCCCGGCATCACCAAGCGTGTGGCGTGGGCAGAGCCGCTGCCGCTCGCCGAGGTGAAGGCGATCGGCAAGGCGCTGGGCGCCTCGATCAACGACGTGCTGCTTTCCTGTGTCGCGGGGGCGCTGCGCACGTATCTGATCCACAAGGGCGATCCGGTCGAGGGGGTGGTGATCCGCGCGCTGGTGCCGGTGAATCTGCGTCCGGTGGAGAAGGCCCACAAGCTCGGCAATCAGTTCGGGCTGGTGTTCCTCGAACTGCCCATCGGGATCGAAAACCCGATCGAGCGCCTGTACGCGGTGCGGCAGAACATGCGCGCGCTCAAAGGCAGTTACCAGCCGATATTGTCATTGGGACTCCTCGCGGCGATGGGTGCCGGCCCCAAGCTGCTGCAGGACCAGCTGCTGCTGGCGCTGGCGCGCAATGCGACCGCGGTGATGACCAACGTGCCTGGCCCGCAGGAGCCGCTCTACCTCGCCGGCGCGAAGATCGGCGGCTTCATGTTCTGGGTGCCGCAATCGGGAGACATCGGCGTCGGCGTATCCCTGTTGTCGTACAACGGCAACGTGCAATTCGGGCTCATCACCGACCGCGGCCTCGTTCCCGACCCGGCGCAGGTCATCGCCGGGTTTGCGCCGGAGTTCGAAAAGCTGGTTTGGACCTCCCTGCTCTCGCCGCCCTGGAGTGGCGACCTCGATCCGCATCTCGCGCTGCAGTCGGTCGCTGCCGCTTAGCGCAGGGGTCAGGGCCAGGCCGGGTAGGTGTTGGGCACCGCGAAGGCTTCCTTCAGGTATTGGTTCAACGGCACCGTGAGTTCGCCGGTGGTGAACCAGCGCGCATAGATGCGGCGGATCTCGCCGGACAGGAACAGCTCGCCGATCGCGCGGTTGGCAATGCGCTCCAGCTGCGGTTCGTCGCGGCGCATCATGATCGCGTAGGGCTCGACGGAGAGATACTTGCCGACGACGGCGAAATCCTGCGGCCTCGACGCCTTCGAGATCAGCCCGTAGAGCAAGACGTCATCCATCGGAAAGGCGACCGCCCGGCCATCCTCGACCGCGCGGAAAGACTCGTCGTGATCCCTGGTTTCGAGCAGCGTCAGCTTGAGAATCCGTTCGTCATTCATCTGCCGCAGCATCTTCTCGCTGGTGGTGCCCCTGGTCACCACCACCGTCTTGCCGCGCAGGTCGTCGATGCCGGTGATGCCCGCATTGCCTTTCGCCAGCATCTTGATCCCGGCGACGAAGGTCGTGTAGGCGAACGCCACCTGCTGCTGGCGGTCCCGCGTATTGGTCGTCGAGCCGCACTCGAGGTCGATCCGATTCTCGAGCAACGCGGGGATGCGGTTGGCCGAGCTCACGGTGACGTACTTCAACTCCAGGCGCGGCAGCTTCAGCTCGGCCTTGATCGCGTCCGCAATGCGCTGGCACAGCTCGACCGAGTAGCCCTGCGGCTGCTTCTGCGCGTCGAGGTAGGAGAAGGGCACCGACGCCTCGCGCACGCCGATGAGGATCGCTCCGGTGTCGCGAATGCGCTTGAGGGTGTCGATCCGTCCGCTCGCGGGCGCGGCCTTGTCCTGGGCGGGGACGTCCGCGGCGCCGAGTGCCACCGAGCAAGCGAGAGCGCGAGAAGCAATCCGCCGGCTGCCCGCGCGGCGTTCACGCGAGTTCCGCCTTGGCGCGCTCGACGTCCAGCCGCTCCATCGCGTCGACGGGCGTGCAGGCGGCGGCTTCCCGATAGAGTCGTTCCGCGTCGGCCATCCGGCTCTTTCCGAAAAGCATGATGAGGCCGTTGGCGTACTCGATGCGGGCAATCGCCGAATCCGGATGCAGCTTGAGGGACGTCTGGAAATGTTCGAGTGCCGAGTCCCTTTTTACGCCATACGTCATGCCGCCGATGATGGCGCCGACCTTGTCGATGACTTCAGCCTGGTACGCACTCCACGCCGTCTGCGCTTCGGCGTGCCTGGGTTCGAGCTTCAGCGTGACAAGCAACGCATCCTTTATCTTGCCGCCATACCCTTGCGTGAGCGCCTTGGCGACCGAAATGCCCTGGCTGTAGCGGCCCAGCGCATAGGCGTAGACGTAGTGCGCGTTGACGTCCTTGGGCGCTTCGCCGCGACGCTTGTCCGCCCAGCCTGCCGCTTCGTCGAACAGCGCGAGCCTGGTCTTCTCGGACTTTTCGAGATAGGTGGCGTAGATCGCCTGCGCCTTGGCCGCGGCGGTGACTCCGGCGCCGCCGGCAGCGAGACCCGCGTCCACCGCTTGCGCAAACTCTCCCGCGTGGTAATGACGCCACGCGTCGAGCACCGCGGCGTCTTTGGCGAAGGGTTCGCAGTCGCCCCGGTGCAGTCGCGACCATGCCTTCTTCAAGCCGGAAGCGTCGTAGTGATAGGACTTGTCCGGGTACGGGAACTTGGCCCATTTTCTGGCCATCGCGAGGCACCTCCGTCAGAGATAGTCGGCACCCAGCCGATCGAGAAGCTTGCGGTCGTCGCCGACGAGGTAGGGCGCGATCAGCGACAGCACCTGATAGGCGCCGCGTCCGAAATCGACCGCGTCGTCGCGGCCCCGCCCCGCACGCCCCATGCGCTGAAACGATTGCCAGTACGTTGCGACCAGCACCACGTTTTGCGCCAGCGCGGCAATCTCGCGCTCGGAGGCGCGCATCGCGCCGCTGGCCACCATGCCCCGGCTCAACTCTACCACGGTGGCAGCGCCCGACCGCAGCAGCTCGCCGAAGCGCGCGCCGATGCGGCGATTGCGCGAGGCAAGCTCGTCCAGGTCACGGTAGAGAAACCGGTAGTTCCACATCTGCTCCAGCAAGAGGTGCAGCAGCAGCCAGAGATCCTCGACGTTGACCGCGCGCGCGTCGGGTGCGACCAGGAGCGGCAGCACGCGCGCGTCGAAGGCGGCGTACAGCTCGCCGATGATCTCGTCCTTGTTGCGGAAGTGGTAGTAAAGGTTGCCCGGACTGATGTTCATCTCGTCGGCGATGTTGGCCGTCGTGATGTTGGGCTCGCCGAAACGATTGAAGAGCGCGAGGCTCGTTTCGAGGATGCGCTCGCGGGTGCGGCGCGGTCGTTTTCTTTCCGCCATGGTTGTCAGCAGTGGGCGCCGGTGAGTGTAGAGCGGCGGCGCGAAGCTGGCAAACCCGGGCGCGCGGCCCTGCAGCAGGAGCGCCTTCAGGCGCGAAGGCCGCTCCTGCCCATGACACGGGTTGCGCAATCGCGGCTGAAGCCGTGCCTACGATCGGATTTCAGGCTTCATGGTGCCCGGCCAACAGTGCGGTGCGCGCGCGCGACCCAGCGGGCGAGGTGGTCGAGCGTGTGCTCGAGGTCGCGCGCGGCCTGGTGGACGGTGCTGGCACCACTGCGGGTGTGCAACGGGCGCGGGTCGCTTATCGCATCGAGGACGTGGCGGCTCGCGTCATCGAGCCGGTCGAGCCGCAGCGTGACGCCATGCCTGGCGAGCTGCGGAGCGAGCACCGCCGCGCGGGAGAGGAGATTCTGGCGGGTCTTGCGAAAGGCCGCGGCACAAAGGCGCTTCCGCTGCGCGTAGCTGAAGATGTTGGCGAAGAACATGTCCGCGTCTTCCCGATCGGGCTCGAAGAGGACGATGTCGGCGTCGGGGTACTGGCGACGGTATTTCTCCATCCCGACCTTCATTCGCGAATGGATGATTGCGCGGAAGGTCTGTGACAGCACCAGCGGCAATCCGCCCTGATTGAGCTTCGCGACCGTCATGTGATCGCGCGGTTTCGCACGCGTGCCATCGAAGGGGACCAGCGGATTGACGCAGAGCAGGAGTTGCACCCCCGCTTCCAGAGCCACCGATGCGTGCAGCGTCTTGTTGAGGGCGCCGTCGACGTAGTGATTGCCCTCGATGGACACCGGCGGGAACAGTCCGGGCAGCGCGGACGACGCCTCGATCGCGCGCGAGATCGACACGTGGTCGCGACCGGGCCCGCCAAAGGCGACCGACGCGCCGGTATCGAGGTTGGTCGCGACCAGGAAGAGCTTGTTCGGGAGCTTGCGGAAATCGTTGGTCCGGCCCGGGGCCGAGAAGAGCTTGCTCAGAAAGGCGTCGATCGCTCCGTTGTCGAAAAATCCGGTAGGCATCGCTCGCCCGAGCACGGCGAACGATTCCATCAGGCTGTGATGGAACGGGGCGCGCAGATAGCGCCACGTGGCGAAGCGCCAGCAGTCCCGGGAGCGACCACGCCCGGCGCGCGAACTCCCCGAAGGCGGGGCGAAGGAATATTTCGGGTGTCAGCGACGCATCCGCGCCATCGTCGATGAACAGCCGGTACATCTGCGCCGGCGAAAGGCCGTTGGCCAGCGCCGCGGCGACGAAGCTGCCCGACGACACGCCGACGTAGACGTCGAGGTTGGTTGAAGTCGATGCCGTCGAGGGAATCGGTCAGCGCGAGCAGCGCCCCGACCTCGTAGATCCCGCCCAGCGGACCGCCCCCCGCCAACGCCAAGCCCATCCGGGGGCGGGCGCGTCGACGTTTTTGGGCACGCGACACGTTACCGACAGCGGCTCTAGCCGGCATGGGCCTCCCTCAGGGCGCTCCAGTCATCGTGCACCAGCTCCGCCCGCGCGCGGGGCGCGGGACGAAACAGACCACTGCTCGAGCGCAGTGTACTCCCGTCAGGCGGACTTCGTCGCGGCCTTGACCACGCGCTTGGTCGCGGCCTTCACGGCGCGCTTCGCCTTGGGGGCCACTTTCGCGGTGCGTGCGCGGACAACGCGCTTCGCGCGCGCGACCGGCTGCGCTGCTTTCGCCTTCCGCGCGCGGATCAGCGGCAGCTCGATCTTCGGCAACGACCGCGGCAGCGTTTCCTTGACCAGCGTCACCGCCGTGTCGGCGTAGGCGCGAACCGTCGTCTCGACGGTGTGCCGCGTCTGCCGCCACAGGGTGTTGGCGCGAGCGACCGAACCTTCGAGCTGGTCACCGACAAAGCGGATCGCCCGGGATTCGACGACGGTCCCTTCCTTGACGAGGGTCTTCATCACCGTGCCCGCTTCCTGCTGCACCCAGTCGCGGGTGACGACGGCGGCGCCGAGGCTTGCGAGCCACACTTGACGCGAGGCGGCGAACGCGGCTTCGGAGAGGTGATTCGGCTGGAGGTTGATCGAGGCTTGCTTCAGCATGATGTTTTCCTTTCGGTGGTTTGGCGTGTCTCGCGCACAATCAGCGATTGGATTGAATATAGCGCCAGGGGTTAGAGGAAACACACTAATCGCCGCGCTGCGTGCGGCCACTGCGGACGACTCCAGCCGATCAGGCGCCCCGCTTCGCGAGCGTCGCGGCGAGACCCGCTGCCAGGCGCGCGGCGATGCCGAAGATCGACAGCTGCGGGTTGGCGCCGATCGACGTCGGGAACAGCGAGCCATCGAGCACGTGGAGGTTGGCGAGGTGGTGATGGCGGCCGGACAGATCGACGACGGAGGTCCTGGCGTCGGCGCCCAGTGGGCAGCCGCCCATGACGTGGGCGCTGACCACCGGAGTGACGAGTGGACGCAGTTCGAAAGCGTCGATCGCACGCTTGGCGGCCCCCCATTGCGTGTACCCGGTCCCGGAACCATGCACGGGCATGACCCGGGTCGCTCCGGCGGCGAACTGGATTTCCGCCATGGTGGCGAAGGCGCGCCGCACGCCCTCCCACACATAGGGCGTGAACGGATAGTCGAGCACCGGGGTGCCGTCGCTTCTCAGCGCCACCGTGCCGCCTGTGCTGTCGGGGTGAAACCCGTCGCGCAGCAGCGCGAGCACCACCTGCAGGTGGGGCAACTCGCGCATCCATGCCGCGTGACCGCTGCCGTGATTGGGCAGCGTGATCGCTCCCAGGATCGGGTGCACGGGGGGCGCCTCGAGTTTGAAGCCCATCGGCCCCGCGGGTGCGAGAGTGTCGAGAAAGTGATCGGAATGGACGCTCTGCGGCGTGCCCGCCCAGGGCTCCACCCGCTCCGGCAGGATCGCCGCCGAAACGAGGGTGGGATGGAGGAACGTGCGCTTGCCGATGAGGTGGTGCGGATCGGGCACCTGGCTGCGCAACAGCAGCGCGGGCGAGCCGATCCCGCCGGCGGCCGCGATGAAAGACCGCGCACGCAGCGTGATCCGGTGCGGCCCCGGAAGCACGCCGTCGGCAGCCATTCCGGCGCAGGTCAGCGCCACCACGCGATCGCGCTCCTGGCGGAATTCGAGCGCACGCGCACGGGTGAGCAAGGTCGCGCCCTGGTCGAGCGCCGCCGGTATCGTCGTCACCAGCATCGATTGCTTGGCGTCGATCGGGCAGCCCAGGCCGCAATAGCCCAGGTCCCAGCATCCCCTGACGTTGCGCCGGATGATGCCTGTGGGTATGCCGAGGCGTTCCGCACCGCGGGCGAGCGCGGCGTTATTGGCGTTGGGCGGCGCTTCCCAGGGCGCGATCGACAACCGCGCTTCCATCCGCTCGAACCAGGGCGCGAGATCGGAGACGCCGAAGCCGGTGAGCCCATGCGCCGCCGCCCAGTGTCGCAACGTCGCCTCCGGGGTGCGGAACGAGGTCGTCCAGTTGACCGTCGTGCCGCCGCCGACGCAGCGCCCTTGCAGGATGTTGATCGCCTTGTCGCGTGTCTTGCGCGCGGCCGATTCCTGGTAGAGCGCGGGATAGGCGTCGGATTCGCGCATGCGGAAATCGCGCGAAGACTTGAGCGGGCCTTCCTCGACCAGAATCACTTTCAAGCCCGCGGACGCAAGGATCTCCGCCGCGGTTCCGCCTCCGGCGCCGGAGCCCACGATCACGACATCCGCTTCGAGCGCGAGGTCGCGCGCGAGGGCCGAGGCGTCGATGATCTTCCACCCGGCGTCGATGCCGGAGCGAATGGGGTCGGGGCGCACCGTGGGCACGACGGCGGTGGTCATGGCGAAAAGTTGGGCGGACCTGGATAGCCGATGGCAGGCCACGAGCGCGGATTGCCGTACCACGCAGCCAGCACGATCTGGTGCAGCGCATCGTAGGCGGAGCGAAGCAGCAGGAAACCGGAGACGCGCCAACGCTCCAGAAACGCGGCCACTTCGTCGTCGCCCGCTTCGTTCCAGGGCGCCACCACGCGCGCCAATGCGATGCGCGCAGGTCCGAAACCCAGGAGCGCGAAGAGTTCGCCCAATTCCTGCTGCGCCGCGGGAGGCAGGCCGGCGATTGCGCGGCCGACGTTGAGGGTGGTTTCGTCGATGGCGCTGCGGCGCTCCGGGTCGGCGGCGGGCAGCGCGCCGGCGAGCAGGACGGGCACGATGGCCGCGACGATCGCGGGCGCGGAGCGGTCAAGCGCCGTGAGCGCATCGACCCCGGCGCCCCCCGGCACGAATGCCGGCCGGTCGCGCCACCACCACGCAAAGCCGAGCGCGATGCCGCCGGCGACACCGGCGGCCAGGAAGGTTCGACGCGAGGTCATCAGTGCAGTCGGATCCGGAGCAGGTAGGCTTTCCTGGAAGGCTGAAACACCGCATTGGCCCGCACGGGCGCGACAGCCAATCTAAGGGGTGGATTTAGACTGAACAACCTAATGAGCGGCGTGCCGGGAGGGAACGCATCGGCTAGACTTTATATCGCTGTCGAAAAAACGAAAGCCCGTCCCCGCGAACACGGGGCGTTGCAAACGCGGCTTGCCCCGATGTCCGAGCCCACGCTACCGCCACCTGCCCCCACTGCGCAATCGGCGCTCGTTCGCGAGTTGGAACGGGTGGGGCAGCTACACGACGAGCGCCAGCGCAATCCGACCCTCGCCGCAGCACTGGAGCGCATCGCGGCGTGGCAGGCGCTGCGGTTGCGCAACACCTACGTCGATCTCGCCGCCGATCCGCGTTATGCGGACGCGATCGCATTCTTTCAATCCGACCTTTACGGGGGGACCAACTTCGCGCAACGCGATGCCGACCTGGCGCGCGTGGTGCCGGTGATGGTGCGCATGCTCCCGGATCGCGTCATCGCCACCGTCGCGCAGGCAATGGAGGTGAACGGACTGTCGCAGGAAATGGATCGCAGGCTCCTTGCCCGCCTGCCGCGCGCCGATGCCGTGTTCACGGTGGCGGATTATTGCCGCGCGTTTCGCAGCATGGAACATCGGGCCGAGCGGATGCGCCAGATCGAGTTGATCGGCGAGATTGGCGCGGCGCTGGACAGCTTTGTCCGCAAGCCGTTGATTCACGCCGCGCTGGTCATGATGCGGCAGCCGGCGCGTCTCGCGGGCCTGTCGGTGCTGCACGACTTCCTCGAGCGGGGCTTCGACGCCTTTCACAGGATGCGCGGCGCCGACCATTTCCTCGCCACCATCGCCGAACGCGAAACCGCGCTGGTCGACCGGATCTTTGCCGGCGACACGGCGCCATTCGCCGATCCCCTCGCCCTCGGCCCCGAGGCCGGTCCCGATTTCCGTTCGGGCTGAGAGGGTGTAGACGAAATGATCTATGAAGCCAGTCTGGTTGCGAGCATACGCGCTTCGGCGAGCCAGACCCAGGCGACGGGGGCCCAGTTGGAGCGGTCATGGTGTGCGATGAGTCGGCGAGCGCGCTCGTTCCAAGCATGAGTGCGCTCGACCACCCAGCGCTTGGCCTGAACGACGAAGCCCTTGGCGACGACTTCGGGCCACAAGGGCTGCTGAGCGTCCTGCCAGGTGCCGGTGCTGCGGTTGCCGGGGTGGCGCACGATCTCCACGCTGATGCCGTGGACCTCTTCGATGGCGGTGGCGCATTTTCCGCCGTAGGCGCTATCGGCGTAGAGCTTCTTCAGTGTTGGGACTTTGGCGCAGGCCTGCGCCACGACCGGCGCTGCCGCGTCGCGGTCCTGCACGCTGGCGGCGGTGATCGTGACGGCCAGCAGCAAACCCAAGGTGTCGACCACCAGATGGCGCTTGCGCCCCTTGACCTTCTTGCCGGCGTCGAAACCGGTATTGCCGCCCTGCGCGGTGCTGCGCGTGCTCTGCGCGTCGATGATGGCCGCCGTCGGCTCCGGGGCCCTGCCCATGCGATCACGCCATTGCTGGCGCAGGCGGTCGTGCATGGCCTCGAACACGCCCGCCGCAGCCCAGCGGCTGAAGGACTTGTAGGTCGCTTGCCAGG
Organism: uncultured beta proteobacterium; assembly: GCA_963709525.1. Taxonomy (GTDB): domain Bacteria; phylum Pseudomonadota; class Gammaproteobacteria; order Burkholderiales; family Casimicrobiaceae; genus CAIWHR01. The sequence goes on along the minus strand of CAVPXB010000015.1, from coordinate 105,090 downwards.
GCGGGAAGGTCTTGGGCAGCAGCCGCCACGCGCAGCCCGTGCGCAGCGCGTAGCAGCAGGCGTTGACCATGTGCCGGCGCTCGTAACGCGCCGGCGCCCCGCGCTGTCCGTCACGCTCGAACAAGTCGGCCACCAGCGCCCACTCGGCCTCGGTGAGGTCGGTGTTCATGCCGCTGGCGCCATCGCGACGGCGATGCGCAGCCGTGTAGCCGTAGCGGACCGGCGCAGCTCCCTGAACCGCGGCCCGCTCGCCGGCCCGGCGCAGCGGCTTGAGCCGCTCGATGCCAGCCTCCCGCAGTGCCTTGCGCACGGTCACGGTGCTGACCTTGACGCCCATGCGACGAAGCAGTTCTCGCGTGACTTCGTCCAGAGAGGAACGCGGCTGCTCTTGAATGATCGCCCGAAGAACTGCCGTGTGGTCAGCGTTCAGCGAGGGTCGCCGCCCAGGGCGCCCCAGTTGCTCGTTTCGCGTCTTCGTCGCCATCCAACACCCCGCGCCAGAATGCCTCGATCAGAGCATAACGCGCGAGATGTTGTTTTCGTCTACACCCTCTGAGAGGCTGAGAGTCTTTCGATCATGCCCGCTCATCACGCCAGAAGACGCCCGCTCTTCGTTGCAAATGCTCGCCATAGCCCGAGCTATGGCTGCGCTTTGCGCCTCGATCGGACGCCTTCTGGCGCGCCGCTCGGACACGCCCGAAAAACTCTCAGCCTCTGAGCACGCGCCGCGATTGCTCGACGACGCTCAGGCTTTCTTGCGCGAACCGAAGCGCTTGTCGAACTCCTTGTGCACCTCCCTCTCGATTGCCGGCCGGATCGCGCTCATCAGGAAACCGAGCTTGCAATCGAGCCGAACCTCGTCCTTCAGGATGTGCAGCTGTCCGGTGAGACCCGGGCGCGAGAAATGGATGCAATCGCCGTTCCACGAGTAGCCCAGGTCAAAGCGCGCGTTCAGGTCCTCGGCAACTTTTTGCGCCGCTTCCTTGGCCTTCTTGTGCGACAGCGAGTGTTTCTTGGCGATGGCGATGGTGGCCATGTCTCCTCCTCGAACGGTGTCGCGCAGTATAGCCAAACCGTTGCGCCTCCAGCGGGCCTCGCCGGCCTCGCAGGAAGGTCGGGCGCGCGGGCATATCGGTTCGGACGGGGTATCCGGGGATCACTTGCGGCAGGCGGTGGCGGTGATTGCGGGATCCGCTGCACCGCAGCTTGACGCCGGCGGGGGGTGAACGTAAAATTCAAACATACGTTTCATTGATTTCCTTAGAGGGTCGCCAAGAGGCGGGTGGTCTGCGCGCTGTAACGCCGACCCGAAAGAGCAAGGGCAGATATGCTGAAGGAGCCGAAAGTCATGGCGGGCGAAGTCGTCGCAATCAATGCTGCGCGCGGTCCGGCGGCGACCAAGGAGCGCATCCTGGACGCGGCGGAAGCGCTGTTCATGGAACACGGCTTCGAGGCGACCAGCCTGCGCACGATCACGTCGGCGGCGGAGGCGAATCTGGCCGCGGTCAACTACCACTTTGGCAGCAAGGAAGCCTTGTTTCAGGCCATCCTCACGCGCCGCCTCGATGCCATGAATCAAGCGCGGGTCGACTTGCTGGACCAGTTCGAAGGCGAGGACGCGCCGGGTCCGGTGTCCTGCGAGCGCATCCTGTCGGCGATGCTCATTCCGGCGTTGTACCTGGCGCGCGACCCTGCGCGCGGCGGCACGAATTTCCTGCGCCTGCTGGGGCGCGCCTACGCTGATCCCGCGCCCTTCATCCGCCATTTCCTGTCCGCGCACTACGCCGAAATGATTGCGCGCTTCAAGGCTGCGTTCGGTCGCGCCCTGCCCACCTTGTCGAAGAAGGAACTTTCCTGGCGCCTGCATTTCATCATGGGTGCGCTTTCCTACACGCTGGCGGGCACCGACGTGCTGAAGCTCATCGCCGAAATCACGCCGGCAGAACACCCCAACGACGAGACCCTGCTGCACCGCCTGGCCCCCTTCCTTCTGGCCGGTCTGCAATCGCCGCCGACCGACACGGGGGACGGCAGCACCACCATCGATGGAGCACTTTCCCGGTTGCGGTGATCCCGCGCCCCTGTTGCCGCCACGAACGACCCTCTCTCATCCCCCTCCGACCCTTCGCCGCAAGGAGCCTTCAATGCTCATCCTCACCTGGATCGTCGCCGTCCTTTTCGGAGCCATTGCGCTGGCGTATGCCAACGCCACGGGCATCGCGTGGACCGTTGCCGTCGCCGCCGCATTGGGCGTCGCCTGGGGCGCTCACCTGCTGCCCACCTGGCTCGCCCTGGCGCTGACCGTGCTGTTCGTGCTGCTGGCCATTCCACTCAACGTCGTCACGCTGCGGCGCAAGCTCATGAGCGACGCCATCCTCGCCGTGTTCCGCAAGATCCTGCCGCCGATGTCGCAGACCGAGCGCGAGGCCATCGAAGCCGGGACCGTGTGGTGGGACGGCGATCTCTTCTCCGGCAAGCCCGACTGGAAGAAGCTCCTCGCCGTGCGCCGTCCGACGCTCACCGACGAAGAGCAGCGCTTCCTCGACGTCGAGACGCAGGAGCTGTGCGAACTCATCACCGACTGGGAAACGACGCACGTCCACCGCGACCTGCCACCCCACGTCTGGCAGTACATCAAGGACAAGGGCTTCCTCGGCATGGGCATCGCCAAGGAGTACGGCGGGTTGGGCTTCTCCGGCTACGCGCACTCGCAGGTGATGACCAAGCTGTCGACGCGCTCGGGCACGGTCGCAGTCAGCGTGATGGTCCCGAACTCGCTCGGACCGGGCGAACTCCTCGCCCATTACGGCACCGACCTGCAGAAGCGCCACTACCTGCCACGGCTGGCCAAGGGTCTCGAGATTCCCTGCTTCGCGCTGACCAACCCGACCGCGGGCTCCGATGCGGCATCGATTCCCGACTACGGGATCGTCTGCTGGGGCGAGCACGAGGGCAAGCGCGTGCTCGGGCTGAAGGTCACGTGGGACAAGCGCTACATCACGCTGGGTCCGGTGGCGACGCTGCTCGGCCTCGCGTTCCGCGCCTTCGACCCCGACCACCTCGCAGGCGACAAGGACGACGTCGGCATCACCTGCGCGCTGATCCCGGCCTCGCATCCGGGCGTGGATCTCGGCCGCCGGCACATTCCGCTCAGTGCCGTGTTCCAGAACGGTCCGACCTGGGGCAAGGACGTGTTCATCCCGATGGACTGGGTCATCGGCGGCCAGCCGATGCTGGGCCGCGGCTGGCGGATGCTGATGGAGTGCCTCGCCGCCGGGCGCGGCATTTCGCTGCCGTCGTCGGCGACGGGGATGGCGAAGCTGGCCGTGCGCGCGACCGGCGGGTACGCGCGCGTCCGCACGCAGTTCAAGACCCCGATCGGCAAATTCGAGGGCATCGAGGAGGCGCTCACCCGAATGGGTGGCAACCTCTACCTGATGGATGCCGCGCGGGCGCTCACGGCGGCCGCCGTCGACCTCGGCGAGAAGCCGGCGGTGATCTCCGCCATCGCCAAGCTGCACCTGACCGAGCGCGGCCGCCAGGTCGTCAACGACGCGATGGACATCGTCGGCGGCAAGGGCATCTGCATGGGGCAGTCGAATTTCCTCGGCGCCGCGTACATGCAGCTCCCGGTGGCGATCACCGTCGAAGGCGCCAACATCCTGACCCGCAGCCTGATCGTCTTCGGCCAGGGTGCGATCCGTTGCCATCCCTACGTGCTGAACGAGATGAAGGCCACGCGCGAGGCGGATCGCGCCAAGGCGTCGATCGACTTCGACGCCGCGCTGTTCGGCCATATCCGTTTCGCCATCGCCAACATGGCGCGCACGCTGGTGATGGGCATCACCGGATCGCATTTCGTGTCGGTGCCCGCAAGCGTCGCGCCCGAAACGCGGCGCTACTACCAGCAGCTGACGCGTTTCTCGTCGGCGCTGGCCTTCCTGTCCGACATCTCGATGGGGATGCTAGGCGGGGCGTTGAAGCGCAAGGAGAAGCTCTCGGCGCGGCTGGGCGACATCCTGTCCTTCCTCTATCTCTGCTCGGCGACGTTGAAGCGCTACGAGGACGAAGGGCAGCAGAAGGCCGACGCGCCGCTGATGCACTGGGCGATCTGGGATGCGATGTTCAAGGCCCAGAATGCGTTCGAGGGCGTACTGTCGAACTTCCCCAATCGCTTCGTTGCCGCAGTGATGCGCCGCCTCGTCTTCCCGCTGGGCCGCCCCTACGTCGTGCCCTCGGACAAGCTCGGTCACGACGTCGCCAAGCTCATGCTGGAGCCGTCCGCCACGCGCGATCGCCTGGTCGCGGGTTCGTTCGTCTCCGCGGCCGACGACGACCCGGTGGCCTTGATCGAGCGGGCATTGATCGCGACGCTGGCCTCCGAGCCGGTCGAGGCGAAGATCAGGGCGGCGATCAAGGAAGCGCGCCTCGACGCCAAGCTGCCGCCCGGCGCGGGCATCGACCAACTCGTGGCGCGGGCGCAGGCTGCCGGCATCGTCAGCGCGCCGGAGGGGCAAGCCGTGATCGCTGCCCGCGATCTCTGCGCCCGGGTCATTCGCGTCGACGATTTTCCGCAGGATCTCGGCACCTCGGGCATGCGCCCGTCGGATTACAGCAAGGCGGGCATCGTCACGCAGGCGGTGCCGTCGATCGTGCACAAGGCGGCGGCCTGACGCTCCGGCGACAGGGCGCTCGCCTCCGTCACCCACGCCGCCGCCGGAGACGCAACGTCCTGGCGGCGGCCCCCGATGGCCCTCAACGACACCATGATCGAACCCATCTACATCATCGATGGCGCGCGCACGCCGTTTCTCAAGGCGCGCAATCGTCCCGGTCCGTTTGCGGCAGCCGACATGGCGACCGCTGCCGGAAGCGCGCTGCTGGTGCGCCAGCGGTTTGCGCCCTCGGAGCTCGACGAGGTGATCCTCGGCTGCGCCGCGCCTTCGCCCGACGAGGTGAACATCGGTCGCGTCGTCGCGTTGCGGATGGGCTGCGGCAACAAGGTGCCGGGCTGGACGGTGATGCGCAACTGCGCGTCGGGCATGCAGGCGCTCGACTCGGCAATCGCCAATATCCGCGCCGGGCGCTCGAACCTCGTGCTCGCGGGCGGCGTCGACGCGCTGTCGCGCGTGCCGTTGCTGTTCTCCGACGCCATGGTGTTGTGGCTGTCCAACTGGTATGCGGCGAAGACATTGGGCCAGCGCGCCGCCCTGGCGACCAAATTCAGGCTCTCGTATCTTGCGCCGGTGATCGGCCTGATGAAGGGCCTCACCGATCCGATGGTGGGGCTGCTCATGGGGCAGACGGCCGAGAACCTCGCGTTTCGTTTCGGCATCACGCGCGCCGAGATGGACGCGTTTTCCGCCGAGAGCCACCGCAAGGTGCTGGTCGGACAGAAGGCTGGCCACTACGACAGCGAAGTCGTCCCGCTCTACGACAAGGCGGGAAAGCTGTACGCGGCCGATGACGGCGTGCGCGAGGACTCGACGGCGGAAAACCTCGCCAAGCTGCGTCCGTTCTTCGACCGGAAATACGGCAATGTCACCGCCGGCAACAGTTCGCAGATCACCGATGGCGCGGCGTGGCTGGTGCTGGCGTCGGAGCGCGCCGTTGAAAGCCACGGTCTCGTGCCTCTGGGCAGGATCGTCGATTCGCAATGGGCGGGGCTCGATCCCGCAGAGATGGGACTCGGCCCGGTCCATGCCGCCACGCCGATCCTCCAGCGGCACGGCCTGGGTCTCGACGATGTCGATGCCTGGGAGCTCAACGAAGCCTTTGCCGCGCAGGTGATCGCGTGTCTGCGGGCGTGGGAAGACGCCGGCTATTGTCGCGACGAACTCGGCCTCCCCGCGGCACTCGGCAGGCTCGACCCGGCGCGGCTCAACGTCGACGGCGGCGCGGTGGCATTGGGGCATCCGGTCGGCGCTTCCGGCGCGCGCATCGTCCTCCACGTGCTGAACGTGCTGCGCCGCACCGGGGGCAGGCGCGGAATGGCCGCGATCTGCATCGGTGGCGGGCTGGGTGGCGCGATGCTGGTCGAACGCGTCTGAGAGGCTGAGAGTCTTTCGATCATGCCCGCTCATCACGCCAGAAGACGCCCGCTCTTCGTTGCAAATGCTCGCCATAGCCCGAGCTATGGCTGCGCTTTGCGCCTCGATCGGACGCCTTCTGGCGCGCTGCTCGGGCACGCCCGAAAAACTCTCAGCCTCTGAAGCCGAGCCCGTGCGAACCCCATCTGCCACGCTCACCGAACGGAAACGCTGATGCAACACTGGAAAATCACCCGCGACGCCGACGGCCTCGCGCGACTCGTCTTCGACAAGGCCGGCGCGACGACCAACACGCTGTCCGTTGCGGCATTGGCCGAATTGAACGAAGCGCTCGACGAACTCGATCGCGATCCCCCCGCGGGACTGGTCATTGCGTCGGGCAAGCCCAACGGCTTCATCGCCGGCGCCGACATCGACGAGTTCGGCGACGTCAAAACCGACGCCGATGCCATCGCCCTGATCAAGCGGGGGTGGGACACGTTCAACCGGCTGGCCGCGGTTCGCTATCCAACGCTCGCACTCGTTCGCGGCTTCTGCCTGGGCGGTGGCCTCGAACTGGCGCTCGCCTGCCGCTACCGCGTCGTGGTCGACGAGCCCTCCACCCGCCTGGGGCTGCCCGAAGTCATGCTCGGCATCGTGCCCGGCTGGGGCGGCATCTCCCGCCTGCCGCGGCTCACCGGCGCCCCGGCGGCGCTGGACCTCCTGCTCACGGGCAAGACCGTTGACGCGCGCAGGGCAAAGAAACTCGGCATCGCCGACGAATGCGTGCCGCCGCGCATCATGGACAACACCGTGCGCGGCGTGCTCCGGGCCAAGCCTGCGCCGCGCGCGCTGGGCTTGCCGCTGTCGCTCAGCTTGAACCCGCTGGTCCGCCGGTTCATCGCCGCGCAGGCCGCGAAGCAGGTGGGAAAGCGCGCCCGGCGCGAGCACTACCCGGCGCCCTACGCCATCCTCGATCTCTTCGCCCGGCACGATGGCAATGCGCTGGCTGTCCCTCCCTCCGATCCGGCGTCCATCACGGCGCTGCTCAAGACGCCGACGGCCGCGAACCTCATCCGCGTGTTCCGGCTCCAGGAGCGCTTGAAATCGCTGGGCAAGGACGGCGACTTCAAGGCGGCGCACGTGCACGTCGTCGGCGCCGGCACGATGGGCGGCGACATCGCCGCATGGTGTGCGCTGCGCGGACTCACGGTGACGCTGCAGGACCAGAACGCCGAGCGCCTGGCGCCGGCGATGGGGCGCGCGGCCAAGCTCTTCGGCCAGCGCCTGAAGGACGCGCGCCGCGTGCGCGATGCCACCGACCGGCTGATCCCCGACGTGGCGGGTGACGGGGTGGCCCGCGCCGACGTGATCATCGAAGCGATCTTCGAGAACCTCGACGCCAAACGCGCGCTCTTTGCCGCGCTCGAGGCCAAGGCCAGGCCCGGCGCGATCCTCGCCACCAACACCTCGAGCATTCCGCTGGAGGGCATCGCCGAGGCGATGCGCGATCCGACGCGCCTGATCGGCATCCATTTCTTCAATCCGGTGGCGAAGATGATGCTGGTCGAGGTCGTCGTCGGCGCATCGACGCGCGGCGAGCTTGTCGCAGCAGCGTCCGCGTTCATCCGCCAGATCGACAAGCTGCCGTTGCCAGTGAAGAGCGCGCCGGGTTTCCTCGTCAATCGGGTCCTCGGCCCCTACCTGATGGCGGCGATGCGCTGCGTCGACGAAGGCATCGCCCCCGAAACCGTCGACGAGGCGGCGCTGGCGTTCGGCATGCCGATGGGGCCGATCGAACTCGCCGACACCGTCGGGCTCGATATCTGCGTGGCGGTCGGCAAGATGCTGTCGCCGGACGCGGCGCCTCCGAAGAGGCTCGCCGACCTGATCGCCGCGGGCCACCTCGGCCGCAAGACCCGGCGCGGCTTCTACGATTACGCGTCGGGCAAGCCCGCGAAACAGCCGGCAGGAACGGTGCCGACCGGCCTCGCGGAGCGGCTGGTCGGACCCTACATTGGCGAGGCGAAAGCGGCGCTGGCCGAAGGCATTGTCGCCGATGCCGATCTCGTGGACGCGGGCGCAATTTTCGGCACCGGGTTTGCCCCGTTCACCGGCGGGCCGCTGCACTACGCGGATGCCTCGCGCTAGGCCGAATCTGGGTGTACGATGGTTGCTCGAAACCCGGACCTCGCGGTCCTACCGGCCCCCTCGAGCAGAGGCCGGAGGGCCAAGGCGCATGCATGACCTATCGTTGACCCATTCGGAGGGCCCGCCAATCCCGGCGCGGCAAGGAGGATGATCGTGGACAAAATCTGGCTGAAACACTATCCCAAGGGCGTTCCGGCGGAGATCGACGTCAACACGTACGCGTCGATGCGCGACGTGTTCGAGGAAAGCTGCACCAAGTACGCCAGCCGCAAGGCGTACACCTGCATGGGCAAGTCGATCACCTTCTCCGAGCTCGACACGCTGACCGCGGCGTTCGCCGCATGGCTGCAGGGACAGGGTTGCAAGAAGGGCTCGCGCGTCGCGCTGATGATGCCCAACATCCTGCAGTACCCGGTGTGCCTGTTCGGCGCGCTGCGGGCCGGCTGCACGATCGTCAACGTCAATCCGCTGTACACGGCGCGCGAGCTCGAGCACCAGCTGATCGACTCCGGCGCCGAGATCCTGTTCGTGGTCGAGAACTTCGCCGCCACGTACCAGGAGATCGCGGCCAAGACCAAGGTGCGCAAGGTCATCGTCACCAGCATCGGCGAGCTGCTCGGCTTCAAGGGCCTGATCGTCGACCTGGTGCTGCGCAAGGTGAAGAAGATGATCCCGGCGTGGAACCTGCCGGAATCGCTGCGCCTGTCCGATGCGCTGGCCGACGGCCGCAAGCGCAAGCTCGAGGTGGTCCCGCTCGGGCACGACGACATCGCCTTCCTGCAGTACACCGGCGGCACGACCGGCGTGTCCAAGGGCGCGATCCTGCTCCACCGCAACATCGTCGCCAACCTGCTGCAGGCGCGGGCGTGGATCCTGCCCTTCCTCGGCCACGACAGCGCCGAAGTCATCCTGACGCCGCTGCCGCTCTATCACATCTTCTCGCTGACGGCGAACTGCCTCACGTTCATGACGCTGGGCGCCGAGAACGTGCTGATCCCGAACCCGCGCGACATCCCCGGCTTCGTCAAGGAGATGGCCAAGCACAAGTTCACGGTGATGACCGGCGTCAACACGCTGTTCAACGCGCTGGTCAACAACCCGGAGTTCGCGAAGCTCGACTTCTCGACCTTCCGCGTGACGCTGGGTGGCGGCATGGCCGTGCAGGAAGCCGTCGCCGTCAAATGGAAGAAGGTGACCGGCTGCACGCTGATCGAAGCCTACGGGCTCACCGAGACGTCCCCCGCGGCGACGATCAACCCGGTGGACATCCCGGCGTACAACGGGTCGATCGGGCTGCCGATCTCGTCGACCGAGATCGAGCTGCGCGACGACGACGGCAAGCCCGTGCGCGCTGGGGCAGCCGGGCGAGATCTGCATCCGCGGCCCGCAGGTGATGGCCGGTTACTGGCAGCGTCCCGACGAGACGGCCAAGGTGATGGACAAGGACGGCTGGTTCGCCTCCGGCGACATCGGCGTGATGGACGAGAAGGGCTTTGTGAAGATCGTCGACCGCAAGAAGGACATGATCCTGGTCTCCGGCTTCAACGTGTACCCCAACGAGATCGAAGGCGTGGTTGCCATGCATCCGGGGGTGCTCGAATGCGCCGCGGTAGGCGTTCCGGACAAGAAGTCGGGCGAGGCGGTCAAGCTCTTCGTCGTCAAGAAGGACGAGACGCTGACCGCCGACCAGGTGCTCAAGCATTGCCGCGAGCATCTCACCGGTTACAAGTGTCCGCGCGATGTCGAATTCCGCAAGGAGTTGCCGAAGTCGAACGTCGGCAAGATCCTGCGCCGGGAACTGCGCGACGAGGCGAAAAAGGCCGCCTGACAACCCGATCGGCGAGCGCTCGATGTCCGAACTTCGCGCAGGGCTTCCCGATCGCGAACCTGCATTGCGCGTGGTCCCGATGCCGGCGGACGCCAACTATCATGGCGACATCTTCGGCGGCTGGATCATGTCTCAGGCCGATATCGCGGGCTCGATCCCCGCGTCGCGGCGCGCGCGGGGGCGGGTGGCGACGGTCGCGGTCAATTCGTTCGTGTTCAAGGAGCCGGTGCTGATCGGCGACCTGGTCAGTTTTTTCGCGACGATCACCAGGACCGGGCGGACGTCGATCACCGTCGATGTCGAGGTCTATGCGCAGCGCAATCCGACCGACGAGATCACCGTCAAGGTCACCGAGGCGAGCCTCACCTACGTCGCCGTCGGCAAGGATCGCCGGCCGCGCCAGCTGCCGCCGGAATGAACCATGACGCCGGTCTGTGCCAACTTGCAACAACCGGGCTCGGGCGCCTGTTTCGCAAGGGAAATGGCGTGCCTTTGGCTGCGCGCCGGGTGTATATTGAAACGTCGATCCGGACGCGATGCCGGCCAAAAAAATAGCCAGTTGCAGCAGCCAAATCAACAGGGCGCCGATTCGTGCGTGGCGCGCGCCCAACAACCCGCCGTGAGGAGAGTACCGAAATGAACACCCCGTTCCGTCATACCCGAATCGCCGTTGCCGTCGCCGGCTGCGCGCTGGCTTTTGCCGCCGGACAGGCGCAGGGCGCCGCGTTCGCGCTCGCCGAACAATCCGGCAGCGGACTCGGCAACGCCTTCGCGGGCGGCGCCGCCGTGGCCGAGGATGCCAGCACCGTGTGGGCCAATCCGGCCGGCATGACGCGCATTCCGACCATGCAGGCGGTTGCCGCGCTGCACATCATCTCGCCGTCGATCCAGTTCAACAACGACGGATCGATCGCCGCGCTGAACCAGCCGCTGGGCCACCAGGGTGGCGATGCGGGCACCAACAATTTCGTGCCGAACATGTACTTCACGGTGCCGATCAACAAGCAGCTGTTCTTCGGCCTGGGCGTCAGCGCGCCCTTCGGTCTCGTCACCTCCTATGGCGACGGCTGGATGGGTCGTTATCAGGGCATGGAGTCGGACCTGAAAACCGTCAACGTCAATCCGGCGCTGGCGTGGAAGATCAACGACCAGTTCTCCGTGGGCGCGGGCGTCAACTACCAGCGGATCGACGCCAAGCTCGACCAAGCGGTCAACTACTCCGGATTGCTGCTCCTGACCGGAGCCCAGGCCGGCATTCCGCTGGGTTCGGTGACGTCGAACGCGATCGCGGCGGCCACGTCGGGGCTCGACGGCAAGGGGGAGATCAAGGGCGATGACAGCGCCTGGGGCTGGAACATCGGCGTGCTGTACAACATCGACGACAAGTCGCGCATCGGCGCGCACTACCGCTCGACGATGAAGTACAACGTTTCCGGCAACGTGAATTACACGATTCCCGCGCTGCCGCCGCTGCCGCCGACGCTGGCCCCGATCGTCAACGCGCTGGCCAGCGCCCTCAATGCGGCGCGGCTCTACAACAGTGGCGTGCAGCCTCGATATCAAGCTGCCGGACAAGTTCAACGCTTCCTACTTCGGCGCGCTGAACGACCGCTGGGACCTGATGGCGGACGTGCAATGGACCGGCTGGAGCAGCATTCCGGTGTTCAAGGTCGACGCGCACCAACGGTGAAATGCTGCAGGTCAGCATTGGAACTACAAGGATATCTGGCGCTACTCGGTCGGCACCAACTACCACTACAACGACCAGTGGATGTTCCGCGGCGGCATCGCGTACGACGAGACACCGACCAACGATCTCGAACGCAGCGTCCGCCTGCCCGACAGCGACCGCGTCTGGCTGTCGGTGGGCGGGCAGTACAAGTTTTCCAAGAACATCGTGTTCGATGCCGGCTTCACCTACATCATCGGCGATTCGTCTTCGGTCAACCAGCTGACGAACGCGACCGCCCAGGACGTCGCGGTGTATGGCAAGGTCAAGGGCAACTACGATGCCAGCGTGACGATCTTCTCCGGCCAGATGACGTACTCGTTCTGACGGCGCGGTCTTAGCGACCCTTCCGTCACCTGCAGGTCCTGCGCGGCCGGGAGCGGTTTCCCGGCCGCGTTTTTTCCGGCGCCGCCCGCGCACGACGCGCTGGCCGTCGGGTGTCCAAGGCAACACATCTCATCATGTCAACCTCCCCCTTTTCGATCCGCAAGGTGGCCGTTCTCGGCGCCGGCGTGATGGGCGCGCAGATCGCCGCCCACCTCGCCAACGCCAGCGTGCCCGTCATCCTGTTCGACCTTTCCGCGAAGGAAGGCGATCCCAACGGCATTGTCGACAAGGCGCTCGAGGGCCTCAGGAAACTCGAGCCTTCGCCGCTCGCAACCAAGGACCGCGTCGCCTACATCGACGCCGCCAACTACGACGCCGATCTCGCGCGGCTCGCCGATTGCGACCTCATCATCGAGGCCATCGCCGAGCGCATGGACTGGAAGCACGATCTCTACGCCAGGGTCGGACCGCATCTTGCGCCGCACGCGATCTTCGCGTCCAACACCTCGGGGCTCTCGATCAACGCGCTGGCCGGGGCGCTGCCGGCCGCGATGCGGCAGCGCTTCGTCGGCATCCACTTCTTCAACCCGCCGCGCTACATGCACCTGGTCGAACTGATCGCCCAGAAGGACACCGATCCCGGCGCTCGTCGACGCGCTCGAGACCTTCGTCGTCACCACGCTCGGCAAGGGTGTCATCCGCGCCAAGGACACGCCGAATTTCGTCGCCAACCGCGTCGGCGTGTTCTCGGTGCTGGCGACGATCGCGCACACCGAAACCTACGGCCTCGGCTACGAGGTCGTCGACGCGCTGACCGGTCCGATCATCGGCCGCGCGAAGAGCGCCACCTACCGCACGCTCGACATCGTCGGCCTCGATACCATGGCGCACGTCATCAAGACCATGCACGACACGCTGCCCGACGACCCGTGGCACCGCATCTACCAGACGCCGCCGGCGCTGGCCGGCCTGATCGCGCAGGGCGCGCTGGGCCAGAAGACGAAGGCGGGGTTCTTCCGCAAGCTGGGCAAGGAGATCCAGGTCCTCGATCCCGCGGCGCGCGACTATCGACCCGCGACCGGCAGGATCGACCCCGCGGTCGCGGAGATCCTCGCGATCAAGCACCCCGGCGAGAAGTTCGCCAAGCTGCGCGCGCATGCGCATCCGCAGGCGCAGTTCCTGTGGGCGATCTTCCGCGATCTCTTCCACTACTGCGCCGTGCACCTGACGGCGATCGCCGACAACGCGCGCGACGTCGACCTGGCGTTGCGCTGGGGCTTCGGCTGGGCGATGGGGCCGTTCGAGACCTGGCAGGCCGCGGGCTGGAAAGACGTCGCCGGCTGGGTCGCCGAGGACATCGCCGCCGGCCGCGCGCTGGCGGACGTGCCGTTGCCCGCCTGGGTGAGCGAGGGTCCGGCCGCGGCCGGCGTGCACACGCCGGCGGGTGCCTTCAGTGCCGCGACGGTGAGCTTCAAGCCGCGTTCGACGCTGCCCGTTTACGCGCGCCAGCAGTTTCCCGATTCGGTGCTGGGCGAGAAATGGCCGACCGGGACGACGATCATGGAAACCCCGGCGGTGCGCATGTGGCACCTGGGCGACGACGTCGGCATCCTGTCGTTCAAGACCAAGCAAAACACCATCGGCGAGGACGTGCTCGATGGCGTGCTGGCGGCGGTCGAACGCGCCGAGCGCGAGTGCTCGTCGCTGGTCATCTGGCAGACCAGGGAGCCGTTTTCGCTGGGCGCCAACCTGTCGTCGATCGCGCCCGCCGTGCAGGCGGGGCGATGGTCCGACGTCGAAGGCGTCGTTGCCAAGTTCCAGCAGGCCGCGCAGCGCTTGAAGTACAGCCTGATCCCCACCGTTGCGGCGGTGCGTGGCATGGCGCTCGGCGGTTCCTGCGAGTTCATCCTGCATTGCGATCGCACGGTGGCCGCGCTCGAGTCGTACATCGGGCTGGTCGAAGTCGGGGTCGGACTGCTGCCGGCCGGCGGAGGATGCAAGGAGTTCGCCGTGCGTGCGACGCGCGAGGTCGCGCGTGGCGCCAACGGCAGCCAGATGGACCAGTTCCCGTTCCTGCGCACGTACTTCCAGACCATCGCCATGGCGCGGGTCGCGAAGAGCGCCAGCGAAGCGAAGGAGCTCGGTTATCTGCGCGACGCCGACATCGTCATCTTCAACGCGTACGAACTGCTGCATGTGGCGAGGGCCACCGCGCGCGCGCTGGCGGAAACGGGCTACCGGCCGCCGCTGCCTGCGCGCAACGTGCCCGTCGCCGGCAAGACCGGCCTGGCCACGCTTGAGATGATGCTGCTCAACATGCGCGACGGCGGCTTCATCTCGCCCTACGATTTCGAGATCGGGCTCAAGGTGGCGCGCGTGCTCTGCGGCGGCGAACTGGAACCCGGAACACTGGTCGACGAGAAGTGGTTCCTCGATCTCGAGCTCGCCGAGTTCATGGCGCTGCTGCACAACGCGAAGACGCAGGAGCGGATCGCGCACACGCTGGCCACCGGCAAGCCGCTGCGCAACTGAAACGGAAAGGATTCCGACCATGACCAGACAATTGCAGGAAGCCTATGTCGTTGCGGCCACGCGCACGCCGGTCGGCAAGGCGCCGCGCGGTGCTTTGCGGCACACCCGGCCCGATTCTCTGCTCGCGCATGTGCTGCAGAGCGTTCTGCTCCAGGTGCCGCAGATCGACGCCTCGCGCATCGAGGATGTCATCGTCGGCTGCGCCATGCCCGAGTACGAGCAGGGGATGAACATCGCGCGGATCGGCCTCCTCCTCGCGGGGCTGCCGAACACCGTTTCCGGGATGACGATCAATCGCTTCTGCGCGTCGGGCCTCAATGCGGTGTCGATCGCCGCCGACAGGATCCGCACCGGCGAAGCCGACATCATGATCGCGGCCGGCACCGAGAGCATGAGCATGATCCCGATGGCGGGCCGGCTGGCGATGAACGCCGAGATCTTCACCCGCAACGAGAACCTGGGCATCGCTTACGGGATGGGCCTCACGGCGGAGAAAGTCGCCGAACGCTGGCAGGTGACGCGCGAGGCGCAGGATGCGTTCGCCGTCGCCTCGCACCAGAAGGCGCTGGCGGCGCAGGCGGCGGGCGAGTTCGACGCCGAGATCTCGCCCTACCCGGTGCGCGACAGCCTGCCCGATCTCGTGCGCGGCCAGATCGTCGTCAAGAGCCGCCGCTTCGACCGCGACGAGGGCCCGCGCGCCGAGACCACGGCGGCGGGCCTGGCCAAGCTCAAGCCGGTCTTCGCGGCGCGCGGCTCGGTGACCGCCGGCAACAGCTCGCAGATGTCCGATGGCGCCGGCGCCTCGATCCTCGTCAGCGAGCGAGTGCTGAAGGAACTCAACCTCGCACCGCTCGCGCGCTGGGTCGGCTTCGCCGTCGGCGGCGTCGCGCCCGAGATCATGGGCGTGGGGCCGATCGCCGCGATTCCCAAGCTGCTGCACCACACCGGCATCAGGCAGGACCAGCTCGACTGGATCGAACTCAACGAGGCGTTCGCGGCGCAGAGCCTGGCGGTGATCAAGGATCTCGACCTCGATCCCACCAAGGTCAATCCGCTGGGCGGGGCCATTGCGCTGGGGCATCCGCTCGGCGCCACCGGCGCGGTGCGGACGGCGACGATCGTGCATGGGATGCGGCGCAGGAAGCAGAAGTACGGGATGGTGACCATGTGCATAGGCACCGGCATGGGGGCCGCCGGCATCTTCGAGGCGGTGTAGGCGGCGCATATCGGCGTGTCGGACGGTCAATGGAACGTGGGAATCGCGCTCGCATCGCGGCGCAGCGAACTGTTGGACGTCAGCGCTCGCGCCGACGCCGACGTGGCACCCGAACCGGGCGGCGAATTGCCTTTCGAGGATCGGGCGGTACGCTCGATTGCGCTCGGCGACGACGCGGGAAGTCTGGTCTTTCGCGATCAGGTGCAGCTGCTGTCCGAATGCCGGCGGGTGCTGGCGCCCGGCGGATCGTTGACGCTCGTGGAACCTCGTGCAGTTGACGTCCACGCTGCGCTGGCGCGGTGCGCGTCAATGGTGGGTCTCTACGATGCGCCTCGAGCATCGGTGGGCTCGGGGTGGGTGAAGCCGGTCGCGAGCACGGACACGCGACCGCTGGTGTCGATCCTCGTGCCCGCCTACAACCCGAGGTACTTCCGGGAATTCTCGCGAGCGCCGTGGCGCAAACGTACCGGAATGTCGAGATCATCATCTGTGACGACTCCGAGGGTGAATCGATCCCGGCGATCGTCGAGTCGTTCGCCACCCAGGCCTCCATCCGGTACTTCAAGAACCCCGTGCGCCTGCAAGCGCGCAAGAACTACGAAAAATGCCTGTCGCTGGCTCGCGGCGAGTACATCAAGTTCCTCAACGACGACGATGTGCTTGAATCCGCCTGCGTTGAAGTCATGCTGGACGCTTTTCTCCGGGTGCCCGACCTCACCCTCGCAACGTCGCATCGATGGCGCATCGACGCCAGCTCGACGGTCATCGAGGACCTGCCGGCCACGCTTCCCGTCGTCGATCGCGATCTCGTGATTGAAGGCGTGAGTCTTGCCAATGCGATCATCATGTACGGGCTCAACTTCGCAGGCGAGCCGAGCACGGCGTTGTTCCGAAAGCGGGATCTCGAATCGAAATCCGCACTGGACGATCCGCGTCCGTTCCAATTCAACGGAGAGGAAGTGCGCGGCGCGATCGACCTGGCCATCTGGTCGCGGCTGCTCGTGCAGGGGAATGCGGCGTTCTTCAACGCGCGGCTCAGTCGATTCCGAAGCCACCGCGAACAGGAGCAGGCGCGGCCGGACGTGGTGGAAAAATCGATCGTCGGCATCCGCGGTTTGCAGCGCGAGTGGATAAAGTCCGGCCTGTTCCGGCGCTATCCCCCGCATCTTCTTCTCTGTCAGACTCTGGAGGATGCGAAAGCTGATTCGAAAAACTGGTCGTTCGTCCCGCTCCGAACGGTTGTCGCTTCCAAGAAATCGCCAGAGGAGGAGGTGAGCGCGTGGCGCACCACGGAACGACACGCGTTCGATCGAGCATGAGCGACCGCGGCGAGTCCTTCTGCGATCAGTTGGCGTCCTCTCCCACGAAGGCGCCGGCAGGTGTTCCACGCTGGCTGGAGTTGCACGATGCCTGAGCAGCCGATCACGGTAACCCAGCCGCTTCTGCCGCCACTCTCCGAGTTCATCCCGTACCTCGAGGAAATCTGGACTGCGCGGCAGTTGACCAACAACGGGCCCTTTGTCCGCCAGCTCGAGGCGGCACTGGCCGATCGATATGGGCTCGCGCATGTCGCACTTGTTGCCAACGGGACACTCGCGCTGCTGCTCGCGTTCCGCGCGCTGGGACTCACCGGCGAGGTGATCACGACCCCCTATACCTTCGTGGCGACGGCGCACAGCCTGCTGTGGAGTGCTCTGGAACCGGTCTTTGTCGATGTCGATCCGCTGACGCTCAATCTTGATCCGGAGCAGGTCGAGGCGGCGATCACGGCGCGAACATCGGCAATTCTGCCGGTGCATGTCTATGGTCTGCCCTGCGCTGCAGCGACGCTCGGTGACATCGCTGCCAGGCGCGGAGTCAGTCTGATCTACGACGCCGCACAGGCGTTTGGCGTCGCGGACGATGGCGGCAGCGTTCTTCGTCACGGCGATTTCTCGATTCTCAGCCTGCATGCCACGAAGGTATTCTCGACTTTCGAGGGGGGTGCCCTCGTCTGCTCCGACCCGGCGCTCAGGGCAAGGATCGATAGCCTGCGCAATTTCGGCATTGCCGACGAGGTGAGCGTGCCTGAGGTGGGCATCAATGCCAAGATGAACGAAGTCCAGGCGGCATTCGGTTTGCTTCAGTTGCGCCACGTCGATGCGGCCATCGCCCGCCGCCGGAAGATCGATCGTCGTTACCGGCGATTTCTGGCGGGGCTTCCGGGAATACGCTGCCTGGATGATCCCTCGCTGCAAGCGGATTGGCAGGGTCGATGCAATCACGGCAGTTTCCCGGTCTTCGTCGAGGACGGTTTTCCGGTCTCGCGCGATGATCTCCATGCCCGGTTGCGCGCGGCCGGCGTGCATTGCCGGCGCTATTTCTACCCGCTGCTCTGTGACCTGCCGATGTACCGCCATCTTCCGAGCGCAGCGCCGGAGCGCTTGCCGGTGGCGCGTCGTGCCGCAGCCAGCGTGCTATGCCTGCCGATCCACCCGGCGCTCGCCGATGCCGATGTCGATCGGATCGTTGCCATCATCGGTGATTGCGTGGCGTCGTGAGCGGCCCCGGCCTGACCGGTGGCAGCGTCGCCGACCAGATCCTGGCCGCGCTGGCCGCGCAGGGCACGACGTGCGCCTTCCTCGTTCCGGGCTATCTGACCGGGCCCTACAACGCTGCGCTGGCGGCGGGGCGCCTGATGCCCGTGGTGTGCGCCCACGAACTCGGCGCCGGTTATATGGCTGACGGCTACGCCCGGGTGTCGGGTCGCCCCGGCTGTGCGATCGGGATATCCGCTCCCGGAGCGATCAACATGCTGACCGCGGCGGCATCGGCGGCCGCCGATCGTGTGCCGGTGTTGTTTCTGAGCGGCAATGTCGCCAGTGCCGGCGCCGTGCGTGGGGCTTTCCAGGACGGCGGTGACTGCGGGACGCGTGATCGCCACCTCTTTGGCGAGCTGATGCGCTGCGCGCGGGAGTCGCGCCAGGTCGACGATGTTCCCCGAGACCTCGCGGCGGTGCTGGCGGCGTTGACAGCCACCCCCGCTGCACCGGCGTTCCTGTCAGCGCCGCGCGACGTGCTCGCCGCAGCTTTCGGTCCCGAAGGGCTGCCGGCGCGGTCGTCGCTCGCTCGCCGAGAGAATTCTGCCGACAGCTGGAGCGAGCCGTTCCACCGACTGGGCAATTCGGCAAGTCGCATCGCTCTCCTCGTCGGCGAGTCGGCGACCGATCCGGCGCTGGCGCCGCTCTTGCGCGCGGCGGTCGAACGCCATGCCCTGCCGCTCGCGACGACGATGACGGCGAAGGGAATCCTGCCCGAAGACCACCCGCTGTGCCTGGGTTGCTTCGGCTACGGTGGTTCGCCGCGCGCGCATGCTGCCCTGCTCGGCGGCCAACTCGATGGCCTGCTGGTGATGGGCGCCGACTTTACCGAACGCAACACGCTCGGCTGGCATGCCGAAATCCTGCGCGAGCGGCCGGGGTTTCACTTGGTGTCCTGGGCTGGCGCCCCGGGCTTCGCCGGTCTTCCGCAGGTCGTTGCCGATTTCGCGGCGACGCTGCGCTGGCTGGCCGAAGGCGAGGACGCCGCCTTGCGGCCGCTGGCAGCAGGCGCTGGCGCCCGCCGCGCATGGCTCGAGGATTTGCGCAGGGTGCCCGAGGTGGCGCGCTGGCTGCCGGCAGCCGATGGCCTGCATCCGGGCGAGATCGTCGAGGTCATGCGTTCGGTGCTTCCGGAATCGACGATCCTCTTTGTCGACGCCGGCATGGGGCGGCGTGTCGTCGGGCAGTACTGGCGCTGCCAGGCACCAGGACGCCTCTTTGCGAGTCCGGTGACCGGGCCGATGGGTTGGGGCCTCGCGGCATCCATCGGCGGCAAGCTGGCGCGCCCGGGCCTGCCCGTAGTTGCACTGGCCGGCGACGGCTCGATGTTGATGCACGGCATCGAACTGGCGACGGCGGTTCGTCATCGTGTTCCGGTGATCTGGGTCATCAACGACAATCGATCCCTGGGAACGATACAGTTGCGTGCCGATTCGCCGGCCGAGGCCGCGCTGTCCGCGGGGATGCCCCTGTGTTCGGGCCGCGTTCGCACGGCTCATCGGCGCTGATGGCTACGTTGCGAAGACCGCCAGCGATCTGGCGGACGCGCTGCGCGCGGCACTCGTCGCCGACGGGCCAGCGCTGATCGCGGCGCGAGGGACTCTGGCATTTGCCGCAGGTGATCCCTTTTTCGGCGGGTCGATGCGCTCGCCGCGCGGTCCTCAGGGGGTCGACGAATCGTCCGAGTGATTGCGGGAGGGGAAATGGAAGACAACACGATCGTGAGCCACCCGAATCCCGTCAAGCGCCGGTTGCTGCTGACCAGCGTCGGCAGCTTGGTGGCGACGAATCTCTTCGAGGCTTTCGAGCGACTCGGTCGCGCGCGCTTCCACCTCATCGGGACGAACAGCGAGGCGGAGGCTGTCAACAACTACCTCTGCGACGACGTCCACCGTGTGCCGCCAACGCTCGCCGGTGATGCGTTTCGCACCACGCTGGCCACAATCGGCAAGGTCGAAGCGCCGGATTTGTGGATACCGACCCGCGACGAGGATGTGATCGCGCTCGCCCACTTGGCGGCCGAGGTCGTCTTGCCGGGGCGAGCGCTGGTCGGTTCGGTTGCGGCGGCAGAAATCATCGGCGACAAGTGGGCGAGTGCCTGTCTTGCCGCCGACCGCGGACTGGCGGTGGCGCCGACCGCGAACACCCTGGATGCTGCCCTGGAACTTGCGGCAATCCACGGCTTTCCGCTGATCGGCAAGCCATGCCGCGGTTACGGCTCGCGCGGCACGCGCTTCGTTTTCGACCGCGAGCAGTTGGCGCGCCTCTTTGCCGACGGCGATTTCGTCGCCCAGGTCCTGATCTCTCCGGCGCCCGGCTGGCGCGAGCGACTGCCTGATTTCAGCGCCGGCTGTCCGCTCTGGTTCAGCTACGTCGATCCGGGGCAGTATGCGAGCCAGTGGCTGGTCTGGGACGATCGGGTGATCGAAATCGGCGCGACCCTCAATACGATGGTCTGCGGCAGACCGGAGCGTTCGGTGCGGGTCGACGACCCGGCGCTCAGCAAAACCGCAGGGGGGTATGCGGCCGCGCTGGCGACGCTCGGCTGGCAGGGGCCGCTCAACGTCCAGTGTCGGCGCGACGCGCAGGGGCGCTATCACATGTTCGAGCTCGCCGGGCGCTTCGCCGGGGGGCTGGGTGGACGCGAATGCCTCGGCATCGAGGAGACGCGGATCGTTCTCGACGCGGTCTTCCCCGGGGAATTTCCGGCGCGCGGCGCAAGCGACGTGCTGCCCTGCGTCACGATCAAGGCGTCGCGGACGCTCGGCCTCAAGGCCGATGCGATGCAGGACTTCGAACGGCACGGCCGGTGGCGCGCGCCCTCCTGACCGGTGACAGCGGCGACGCGGGTACGGCCATTGCCGCGCCGCTGCCTTCACGGGACGCGCGCTGCGTGCCGCCGATCGGCGCGGCGGATGACAAGGAAACGACCAGGGAGCGACAACGTTGAAAACCGAAACGATGAAGCTCGACGTGCATGGCACGGCCTTCGAACTGCTGATCCCGGAGGATAGCGAGCAGGCTCGCTCCTTCAAGGCAGTGTTCGAACGCAACGGTCAGTACGAGGCCGTGATGAGCGCCCTGTTGGCCAGGATGCTGGCCCGACTGGAGGCGCCGGTGTTCGGCGATCTGGGCGCTTTCATCGGTTATTACACCGCCTACGCCGGCCGGCTGCTGGCCGGTCGCGGCCGGGTGCTCGCGGTCGAAAGCAATCCCCGCTATGCCGAGCTGCTGAAGGCAATGGTCCGGTCAAACGGCCTGGATAACACCGAGGTGTTTCATGCGGCGCTGTCGGATCGCAGCGAGATCCTGTGGGCGGAAGGCACGACCCTGCATGACGGTTCGGGTCGCAACGAGGTTGTGTTCGCCACGCTGCCGGAACATGTGTCCTCGCGCGGCGGACGCATTCCCGGCGTCGAGGGCGAGGCGGAGGCCGTCGCGACGACAACGCTGGATGATCTTTGCGCCCGCGCCGGCATTGCCCCGACGATCGCCAAGATGGACGTTCACGGAACCGAAGGCAGGGTGCTCGGCGGCATGCGGCGCCTGCTTGCCGGCCCGCTCGATTGCCTGCTCCTGGAATTGCACAGCAATGCCTACCTGCGAAAGTACAGCCCGGGCTGCGACCGGGAGGCGATTCTCGACCTGCTCGATGCGGCGGGTCTGGCGGTTTCCCTGGTCGCAGGGCACCGCTACACCTGGTCCGACGGACTGCTCGCCTTCCGGGAGACCGGCCGCTTTTCGTGGCGCCCGGTCAACAGCGCGACGCGCGACCTGCTGCTCTTTGACCGGACGAGCGATGTGCTGATCGTCGCCACCCGGCGGCCGCTCGCCGAGATGATCGGCGTTACCGAGGATTCGGCGCTGCCGATTTGAGGTGGGGCGCGCGGCAAGGGCGCCGGATTGGATGTCATAATCGTCGTGTTGCACGTTGAACCGGAGCGTGCGCGATGCCGACGGGATCTCTGCTTTTGTCGAACCGCCGAATCCAAGGAGGAATTGTCATGCTGCATAAGCTGGTGCTGTTGATCGGAACGCTGGCCCTTTCGTTTTCCGCGCTCGCCGCTGAAGTGGGCGGCGTCAAGCTCGACGACAAGATATCGGTAGGCGGGCAGGATCTGGTGCTCAATGGTGCCGGCATCCGGACCCGGGTGTTTCTCAAGATCTACGTGGCCAGCCTCTACGTTCCCGCCAAGTCCGCAGATGCGGCGGCGATCCTCGCCAAGGGACCGCGCCGCATCCAGATGAACCTGCTGCGCGACCTGTCGGGTGACCAGCTCGTTGGCGCGCTGAACGACGGGCTGAAGGACAACAACACCGAAGCGGAAATGGCGGCGGTCAAGGTGCAGGCAGACCAGATGACTGCGATCATGAAAGATTTCGGCGAGGTCAAGGAAGGCAATGTCGTGGCACTCGATTTCGTCGACGGCATGACCCGCATCAGCCTCAATGGCGCGCCCAAGGGCTCGATCGCCGGCGAGGCGTTCAACAAGGCGCTGACCAAAGTATGGCTGGGTGACAAGCCGGTGCAGGCCGACCTCAAGAAAGCGATGCTGGGCGGCTGAAGCCGCAGAACCTCCATCGCAATCTTCCTCTCTCGCGAACGCAATGATTTCAATGCGCAAGCTTCATCGACGATCCCGCCTCGCCCTTCTCCTTCTGACGTTGCCGGCGTGGCTGCTTCCTGCGGCCACGGTCGGCGCGCAAACCCCGGCTGTCGCGGACGCGAAACCGGCCGCCTCGGCCCCGGTGGAGAGCGGACCGCTCGCGCCGCTGGCCTGGCTTGCGGGTTGCTGGCGGGGCAGCGTCAATCAACGCGAATTCCGCGAGCAGTGGATGCCTCTGCGCGGCGGCATGATGGTCGGCGTGAGCCACACGGTGATGGCCGGCAAGACGCAGGATTTCGAATACCTGCGGCTCGAATCGCGCCCGGACGGCGAATATTACGTTGCCATTCCGGCGGGCAAGGCGGAGACGCTGTTCAAGCTCACCGGCAAGACGCGGGACGGGGACGACGAAATCTTCACCTTCGCCAACCGCGTCAACGAGTTTCCGCAGACGATCATCTATCGGCGGGGAACGCTCGGGTGGCTCTACGCGCACGTCGAGGGCACGATCAGCGGCGCCGAGCGCAAGGTCATCTACCCGATGCGCCGGACCGGCTGCGAAACGGGCGAGGTGATCGAGAAATAGCGGCGGATCGGGCTCAGCGCGACAGCGTGGCCACGCCACGGTTGGCGAGTGCATCGGCGCGTTCGTTGCCCGCGTGGTCGTTGTGGCCGCGCACCCAGTGCCACCTGACGCGATGGGACGCGACCAGCGTGTCGAGTTCGCGCCAGAGGTCGGCGTTTTTCACCGGCTTCCGGTCCGAGGTCTTCCAGCCGTTCTTCTTCCAGCCGTGGATCCAGCTTTCGATGCCGTTCTTCACGTACTGCGAGTCGGTGTAGAGCAGGATGTCGCAGTCGCGTTTGAGGCTTTCGAGGGCGCGGATGACGGCGGTGAGCTCCATGCGGTTGTTGGTCGTTGCCGGCTCGCCGCCGAAGAGCTCGCGCTCGTGCCCGCCCCATTCCAGCAGCGCGCCCCAGCCCCCGGGGCCCGGGTTGCCCTTGCAGGCGCCGTCGGTGTGGATGATGACGCTGTCGCTCATCAAAGCTCGACCGCGTTGCGCTCGATGGACTCGCGCGCCTGCCGCGGCGCCGGGGCAAGTCCGCGCTTGGGGCGCTGCCACGCGGGCGTGATCACACGCATGCCCGTCACCCGCTTGGTCGCCCGCAGGTAGTAGACGCCACCGGCGATCGGCCACCAGCGGTCACCGGCGGACTCGAAGAACGCGCAGCGCGTGCGCCAGGACGGATTGCCGAAGGGCGGCACGTAGCAATCGAGCCCGCCGCCGGTGACTTCGAAACCCAGCAGCGCCAGCCAGTCCTTGAGGCGGTAGAGCGCGATGAAATTGCCGTTCCACGGCGGGAATTGCTCGCGTCCGAAGTACCGCTTGGCGCCGAACAAGCTGAAAGGATTGAACCCCGAGATGAGCACCTGTCCTTCGGGCCGCACCGCGCGATGGACCTCCCGCAACAGCTGGTGCGGTTCGGGCGTGAACTCGAGGGCGTGCGGCAACACGATGAGGTCGAGCGCGTTCTCGGCAAATGGCAGCCAATGCGGGTCGGCCCGCAACTGCGCCGGCGCGTCGTAGTCGACGCTCCATCGCGCGGCGATCCGGCTCTGCGCCAGCAAGCCGTACTCGGGCAATCCGATCTGGATGGCGTGGTAGCCGAATATGTCGGCCACCGTGCGGTCGAACCACGCCTGTTCGCGCGTCAGCAGATAGTGGCCGAGCGGCGTGGCGAGCCAGTCGGCGAGTGCGCTTGACGAAGCGCCCGTGGGTTGCGACGATGCATCCATGCCCGCGATTATCCCGATCGGCGCCTTCAGCGACAACTACATCTGGTTGCTGCGCAAAGGCGCGCACGCCGTCGTCGTCGATCCCGGCGATGCGGCGCCGGTG
Source organism: uncultured beta proteobacterium (assembly GCA_963709525.1). Classification (GTDB taxonomy): domain Bacteria; phylum Pseudomonadota; class Gammaproteobacteria; order Burkholderiales; family Casimicrobiaceae; genus CAIWHR01. The sequence continues at coordinate 80,194 of CAVPXB010000015.1, read as the reverse complement.
CTGGCGTATCTCGACCGGGAGGGACTGCGGCTCGCCGGCATACTCAACACCCACCATCACGGCGATCATGTGGGCGGCAACGCCGAACTGCTGCGACGCTTCGACGTCCCCGTCTACGGCCCCGCGCGCGAGACGATCCCGGGCGGCACGCATCCGCTGCTCGATGGCGCATCGGTCCACCTCGATGCGCTGGGCATCACGCTGACGGTCCTCGACGTGCCGGGGCACACGGCCGGCCACATCGCCTACGCGGGCGAGGCAGCGGGGGTGCCGGTCGCCTTCGTGGGCGACACGTTGTTTGCCGGCGGATGCGGCCGCCTCTTCGAAGGGTCGCCGGCAGACATGCTGGCCTCGCTCGCCAGGCTCGCGGCGCTGCCCGGCCCGACGCAGATCTACTGCGCGCACGAGTACACGCTCGCGAACCTTCGCTTCGCCGTTGCGGTCGAACCCGGCAATGCCGCGCTGGTGGCCCGGCAGGCCGTCGAGCAAGGCAAGCGCGACCGCGCAGAGCCCACGGTGCCCAGCACGCTCGATCTCGAGCTGGCGACCAATCCTTTCCTGCGCGTGGCGATTCCGCAAGTCGCCGCGGCGGCGCGCGCGCGCGCGGGCACGGGGCTGGCGAGCCCCGTCGATGTCTTTGCCGCGCTGCGCGAGTGGAAGAACGTCTTCCGCTGACGGCGGCGCCCCGGCATCGGTTGGTTGACGCTGTGCCTGCCTGCGCCTAACATCGCGGCGGCTGGTTCGGCCGGTCGCCGGCCGTGTTCGGCATGAATCCTCCCGTAGCGCCAAAAGGCCCTCTTGATCCGACATGGAAACGATTGAACCGTTCGTCCTTGAGCTTGTCGAAGGACTTCGACAGGCTCAGCACGAACGGAACCTGATAGACCGTCGTGTCGGATCAACAATTGCCCTCGCGAATTCCTGCCCTCTTCGTCTGCGTGCTGCTTGCGGCCTGCGCAACACCTGCTCCCGAGCCACCCGCGGCACCGCCCGAGCCGTTGTCGATCGTCGCAACGCCGCTCGCCTTGCTGCCGTTGCCGGACGAGCCGCCGCCGGCGATCGTCTCTGACCCGTTCACGGCGCTCGCCGCGGCCGAACTGGAACCATTGCCGGCGCCCGCCGATGATCTCTGGGCGCGCATACGCAAAGGCTACGCGCTGCCGAACCTCGACGACCGCCATGTCGCCAAATGGGAAGAGTGGTACTCGACGCGGCCCGATTACGTCGGGCGAATGGTCGATCGCAGCCGCCGCTACCTCTACCACATCGTCAGGGAGGTGGAACAGCGCGGCATGCCGCTCGAGATCGCGCTGTTGCCGATGGTCGAAAGCGCGTTCAACCCGGTCGCGCTGTCGACCAGCCGCGCGTCGGGCATCTGGCAGTTCATGCCCTCGACCGGCCAGGATTTCGGGCTCAAGCAGACCTTCTGGTTCGATTCGCGGCGCGACGTGATTGCCGCCACCGACGGCGCGCTCACCTACCTGCAGCGGCTGTATGCGAAATTCAACGACTGGCAACTCGCGCTCGCGGCCTACAACTGGGGTGAAGGCAACGTTGCCCGGGCGATCGCGAAAAACCAGCGCGCGGGCCGGCCGACCGATTACCCGAGCCTCGACATGCCCGACGAGACGCGCAATTACGTGCCCAAGCTGCAGGCGGTCAAGAACATCATCGCCGATCCTGGAAAATTCGGGCTCGATCTCGCCGACGTTCCGGATGCGCCCTATTTCGCCGTCGTCAAGACGGCGCGCAAAATGGACGTCAAGCGCGCGGCCGAGCTGGCCGAAATGCCGCTCGACGAATTCCAGTATCTCAACCCGCACCACAACCGCCCGGTGATCGCGGGGGCCGAGGAGTACACGATCCTGCTGCCCATCGACCGCGCGGAACTCTTTGCCGCGAAGCTCGAATTGTCCGATCAGCCGCTGGTGTCCTGGCAGGCGCATCGCGTGCGCAAGGCCGAGACCTTGCCGCAGGTTGCGACCAAGTTCGGGATGTCGATCGAAACGCTGCGGGCGATCAACGGCATCGGCCCCCGGACGCGCATCCGCGAGGGTCATGTGCTGCTGGTGCCCTCGCAGCGCGCCTCGGCCGAGTCGGAAGCCACGCTGGGACAGGCGGTGTTCACGACGGTGCCGCAGGGACGCACCTTCTACTACCGCGTGCGTCGCGGCGACAGCATGACGGCGATTGCGTCGCGCTACGCAGTGACGACGCAGGAGATTCGCGGCTGGAACAGCCTCCCCCAGAACAACGTCACGGTGGGCCAGCAGCTGCGCATCACCAGCGATCTCGCGCCCAATGCCGGCAAGGCCAAGCGCTCGACGGGCAAGCGCGTGCTCTCGACGCGCAGCAAGGAACCGGCCAAGCCAAAAACTGCCACCGGAAACGGCGGCGGTGCCACGAAGTCCGGCAAGCGCAAACCCTCCCCGGGCCGCTGAAGAAATTCCAGCGCCCCGGCGCTTTGGCGTCGGGCGCGTCGCCGGCGGCTCTCGCAAATGAAAACAGGCGACGCATGACGCGTCGCCTGCTTATTGTCCGCCTCAGTTATGTGGTGGACACGGAAGGGCGCGAAGCCCTTACTTCTTGCCGGCCTTTTTCTTGCCAGCGGCCTTCTTCTTCGGGGCGGCCTTCTTCGTCGCCTTCTTTGCCGCTGCCTTCTTCTTCGGGGCGGCCTTCTTGGCGGCTTTCTTGACGGTCTTCTTCGCTGCCTTCTTCACGGTCTTCTTGGCGGCTTTCTTGACGGTCTTTTTCGCTGCCTTCTTGGCGGCTTTCTTGACGGTCTTTTTCGCTGCCTTCTTGACGGTCTTCTTGGCGGCTTTCTTGACGGTCTTCTTTGCTGCCTTCTTCACGGTCTTTTTCGCTGCCACTTTCTTCGGGGCAGCCTTCTTCTTGGTCGCTTTCTTGGGCGCCGGGGCCGGAGCGGCCGGCGTCAACGTGGAAAGGATGTCAGCCATCGTTAGTTCTCCTGTCTGAGTTACTTCAACTGTTATGGTGTTTCTGTTTATACGCAGACGGCGAGGGGTCGATCGTTTGGAATACTGCAACCTCTTGACAAACCCTTTGCTACCTGCTGCCTGAATTCTAGCCACATTTTTTTTATTTGCAAGAATTCTTCGTCGATTCGTTGCGTCGCAATCATCGCTGTTGCGAATTCGCACAACATTTTCTTGCGCGCTGCGCGTTGCGAATCGTCGCGCGCGATCACGGAATGATGACTTCGCCTGCGTACAGATCGGCGTGCGTCTCGCGCGATCGCGCGAGGTGGACGCGATGGCCGTCGACGATCAATTCGCAGGCGCGCGGGCGGGAGTTGTAGTTCGAGCTCATCACGAAACCGTAGGCGCCGGCACCGCGCAGCGCAAGAAGATCGCCGGCGGCAAGGGCGAGCTCGCGATCGCGCGCAAGAAAATCGCCGCTCTCGCATACCGGCCCCACGATCTGCCAGCAGCGCCGCTCTCCCCTCTGCGCGAGCACGGGTTCCACGGCGTGCCAGGCGTCGTAGAGCGCGGGGCGGATGAGGTCGTTCATCGCCGCGTCGACGATCGCGAAGTGATGGGTTTCCCCGGGCTTGAGATAGAGCACGCGGGTGAGCAGGATCCCCGCATTGCCGACCAGGAAACGTCCGGGCTCGAACAGCAGGCGGTGGCGGCGAGTCCCGAGCTCGCGGCGAACCGCCAACGCATACTGGTGCGGGTCGATTGTTTCCTCGTCGCGGTAGCGGATGCCGATTCCGCCGCCGAGATCGACGTGGTCGAGCGCAATGCCGTCGGCCTCGATGCGGTCGACCAGGCTGAAAACGCGCGCGGCGGCTTCGGTGCACGCGGAAAGATCGGTGATCTGCGAACCGATGTGGCAATCGATCCCGCGCACGGCGACGTGCGGCAGCGCCGCCGCGCGTCGGTACAGCGCCGGAGCCTCGGTGAAAGCGACGCCGAATTTGCTCTCCTTCAGGCCGGTGGCGATGTACGGATGCGTGCGCGGATCGACGTCGGGATTGACCCGAAACGATACCGGCGCCGTCTTGCCGAGGCGGCCCGCGACGGCATTCAAGGTGTCGAGCTCGGCGGTCGATTCAACGTTGAAGCAGAGAATTCCGGCGGCAAGCGCCTGCTCCATCTCCGCTTCGGACTTGCCGACGCCGGAGAACACGACCTTGCCGGGGTCGCCGCCGGCTTCGGTCACGCGCGCAAGTTCGCCGCCCGAAACGATGTCGAATCCGGATCCCTGCCGCGCCAGGAGGTTCAGCACCGCGAGGTTCGAATTCGCCTTCATGGCGTAGCAAACGAGGTGATCGGTGCCGGCGAATGCGTCGTCGAAGGCGCGGAACCCGCCTTCGAGCGCGGACCGCGAATAGACGTAACACGGCGTGCCGAAACGCGCGGCGATTTCGGTCAGCGCGACGCCTTCAGCGTGCAGTTCGCCGTTGACGCGCGGAAAGGCATTCATGGGACTACCTTCGTGCTGGGAACGAAGGTATTCGCGCTCATGGCTTGCGAGGCGCGTCCGGGGTGCCGGCGGATACATCGGCGGTGGGCGCGCCGGTGGTCGCCGCCGGCGCCGCCGACGGCAGCTTGAGGGGGCCCTTGACGCCGCAGCCGGGTAAAGTTGCCGCCACGAAAATCGTCGCGGCGAGCAGCGCGCCGCGGGCGCGACGCGAACGGATCGGTGCAGGCGTGAATTCGCGTACCATCGGGACGAAATGCTAACACGCCGTCCGCGGTTGCTTGACCGCGATCGCGCGTCGAGGAGCCTTCGACCATGACGACCGATTCCGAATTCATCGCTGCCGCCGACGCAGTGCTCGCCCTCGTCGGCGAGGGCCTCGACCGCGCGCTCCTGGCGTCCGACGCCGACGTGGACTGGACCCTCAACGACGGCATTCTCGAGATCGAGTGCGAGGATGGCAGCAAGCTGATCGTCAACCGCCACGTGGCCAATCGGGAGATCTGGGTCGCGGCGCGCAGCGGCGGCTTTCACTTCCGGCCGCAGGAAGGGCGTTGGCGCGACACGCGGTCCGGCGAGGAACTCGGCAGCGCATTGGGCGGCTCGTAGAGGCGCAGGCGGGCGTATCGCTGCGGTTGCCGGACCTTGCTGCACCGGGAAGCTGAAGCCGCTCCTGCAAAGACCGTCGTTTGACACGTCATCGTGCCGGATCGCTAGGCCTCGAGCAGCGCTGCCCAATCATCCAGCGCGCGCCGGGCCGCCTTGTGCCCGGGATGGAGCGCCTCGACCACGGCCCAGAAGCGCGGCGAGTGGTTCATTTCGACCAGATGTGCGGCCTCGTGGGCGACGATGTAGCGCGCGAGCGCATCGGGCAACTGGATCAGCCGCCAGTTGAGGCGGATGACGCCGGCGTGCGTGCAACTGCCCCAGGCGCCTCTCGCGCTCGAGAGCTTTAGCGGTGGCGGCGCGGGCGCGACGCGGCGGGCGAGATCGACCACGATCGGTGACAGCACGCGCAGCGCTTCGGCCTTGAGCCAGCCTTCGACGTGGCGGGCGACCTCGTCCCCGTCGTGCGCCGCCGGATGCAGGACCCGAAAATGAAACAGATCGACGGCGATCGATTTCTCCCGCGCCGGGTAGACATCCAGCGTGAGGGATTCGCCGCGGAACAGGATTGCCGCGCCGGAAACCCACTCGCGCGGCAGCACATCCCGCCGCCGTTCCCGCCAGCGCCGAAGCGACTTCAGGATCCACGCCGCGCGCTCGACCAGCATCGCATCGATGTCGCGCAACGTCACCCAGCGCGGTGCGCGCACGGTGAGCCCCGCGAGATCGATCGCCATTCCGACCGAGCGGCGGCGCGCCCGAAGCAGGCGGTAGTCGACGACTTCCCCGTCGAGGACGATGCGGCGCGCGTTGCCGGCGTCCCGCGTCGACGGCGAGAGGCCGATCAACGCGGCACACCCTGGCGCGCGACCTCGCGCTCGACCCACTGCTCGATTTCGGTGGTCGGCGTCACTCGTTGGCGAGCAGCGCCGATACCGCGAACGCGAGATCGGGGAAGATCACCGTGTTCTTGGGAAAATTGCCTTCGCGCAGCGTCTTCTCGCCCTTGCCGGTCAGCACCAGCATCGGCTGCCCGCCCACGGCTTCGGCCGCCAGGAGATCGCGCAGGCTGTCGCCGACGCAGGCGACGCCCGCCATGTCGACGCCGAAACGCTGGCCGATCTCGCGCAGCATGCCGGGCCGGGGCTTCCGGCATTCGCAGTCGGAATCGCCGGTGTGCGGGCAGTAGAACAGCGCGTCGATCCGGCCGCCGGCGAACGCCAGCGCCTTGTGCATCTTCTCGTGGATGGTGTTGAGCGTGGCCATGTCGAAGAGGCCGCGACCGATGCCCGATTGGTTGGTCGCGACGACGACGCGGTAACCGGCGTGGTTGAGCCGGGCGATGGCCTCGAGGCTGCCGGGAATCGGGCGCCACTCGTCCGGCGTCTTGATGAAATGGTCGCTGTCGTGATTGATCACGCCGTCGCGGTCGAGCACGATCAGCTTTTGCGTGCGCGAGGTGGAAACGGTTTCGGCGGCGAACTGGACCATTTTGTCTTTCGCGGGCGGGGGAGCGCGGGTCAGCCTCTCAGGCCGCGAGGCGCGAGATGTCGGCCACGCGGTTCATCGTCCGGGCGACGCCGCAGAGCAGCGCCAGCCGATTGGCGCGCAGCGCAGCGTCGTCGACCATCACCATCACGTCGTCGAAGAAGCGGTCGACCGCCGGCTTGGCGCTCGCCAGCACCTGCAGGGCGTTCGCGTAATCGGCGGCGATGCAGAAGGACTCGACGGCGGGTCCCAAGCTTGCGAAGGCGTCGTGCAGGTCGCGCTCGGCACCGTCGGCCAGCAACGACGGATCGACTGCGGCAGCCGCCTCGGCGCCGGATTTCTTCAGGATGTTGACGATGCGCTTGTTGGCGGCGGCAAGCGCGGCTGCTTCGGGCAGCGCCTCGAACGCGCGCACTGCGTCGAGGCGCGCGGGGACGAGGTGCAGTTCGGCCGGGTTGGCGTCGACGACCGCCGCGATCTGGTTGGCCGTGTAGCCCTGGTCGCGCAGCACGCCGCGCAGGCGCTCGTAGATGAACTGCTCGAGACTCGCTGCCGCGGGCTTGACGGCAGGCATGCCGCCGAATGCCGCGAACGCGCGCTGCGTGAGGTCGGGCAAGGGCAGGGCCAGTTGTTTGTCGATCAGGATGCGGATCACGCCCAGCGCGGCGCGGCGCAGCCCGAACGGGTCCTTGTCGCCGGTGGGCTCGCTGCCGATGCCGAACAGCCCGACCAGCGACTCGAGCTTGTCGGCGAGCGCCAATGCCTGCGCGACAGGGCCTTGCGGCAACGCATCGCCGGCAAAGCGCGGCCAGTAGTGCTGCTCGATCGCCGCGGCGATCGCCGGCGCTTCGCCATCGTGCTCGGCGTAATAGCGGCCCATCAGGCCCTGCAGCTCGGGGAACTCGCCCACCATGTCGGTGACGAGGTCGGCCTTGGCCAGCAGCGCCGCGCGTTCGGCCTGTGCCCGGTCGATGCCCAGCATGCCGGCGATGTCGCCGGCGAGCACCAGCACGCGATCGATGCGCTCGCGCTGGCTGCCGATCCTGTTGTGATAGACGACGTTCTCGAGTTTCGCCAGCCGCGTCTCCAGCCGCGCCTTGCGGTCCTGGTCGAAAAAGAACCGCGCGTCGGCCAGGCGCGCGCGCAGCACCCGCTCGTTGCCCTGGATGATCGCCGACGGATCGTGGGTGGCGAGGTTGCTGACCAGCAGGAACCGGTTGATCAATTTGCCCCTGGCATCGGCCAGCGCGAAATACTTCTGGTTCTGCTGCATGGTCAGGATCAGGCATTCCTGCGGCACGTCGAGGAACGCGGGATCGAAGCTGCCCGCATAGACTGCCGGCCACTCGACCAGCGAGGTCACTTCGTCGAGCAGCGCATCGGGCATGATGACCGTCGCGCCGTTGGCGGCCGCTTTGAGGCCGGCGACGATCGCGCCGCGGCGCTCGGCAAAGCTCCCGATCACCTTGCCCTCGGCGCGCAGCGTTTCGTCATACGCGCCGGCAGTGGCGATCGCGATGTCGGACCGGCCGAGGAAGCGATGACCGTCGGTCACGCGATCCGCAGTGAGCCCCAGCGCGCGGATCGGCACGACGTCGGCGCCGTGCAAGGCGAGGAGCCTGTGCGCCGGGCGCACGAACTTCACGATCACGCCGTCGGCACGCTGGTAGGTCATCACCTTGGGGATGGGGAGCTTGTCGATGGCGTCCGTGACCACGCCCTCGAGGCCCGCGCGCAGCAGCTCGCCCGCCACCGTGCGGTGGATGAACAGTGCCTCGGCTCTTGCCGTCGCTTGCACGCTCCAGGCTGGCGATCGATTCCGGCCCGAGGTTCAGCGACGCCAGTTTTTTCAGCAGCGCCGTCGTTGGCTGGCCGGCGGCGTCGAAGCCGACGCTGACCGGCAGCAGCTTGACCCGCTGCGTCTGGTCGGGCGAGCGCGCGAGGACCCGGGTGATCGAAACCGCAAGCCGGCGCGGCGTGGCGAAGGCGGTGACCTGGCTGTCCGCGTGGCGGAATCCCCGTTGCGCGAGACCGTCGGCGATGGCGGTGGCGAAGGACTCGCCCAATCGCTTCAGCGCCTTGGGCGGAAGCTCTTCGGTGAAAAGTTCGACGGTGAGCGTGGCCGCAGACATCATCAGGCCGCCTTCGCGCGGGGCGCGTGCAGCATCGGAAAGCCCAGCGCTTCGCGCGACTCGAAATAGGCCTGCGCGACCAGCCGCGACAGCGTGCGGATGCGGCCGATGTAGCCGGCGCGCTCGGTGACCGAGATCGCACCGCGCGCATCGAGGAGGTTGAAGGTGTGCGCAGCCTTGAGGATCATCTCGTAACCAGGCAACGCCAGCTTCGCTTCGAGCAGGCGCTTCGCCTCGGACTCGAAAAACGCGAAGAGCTCGAACAGCTTCGGCGCGTTCGACAGCTCGAAGTTGTACGTCGACTGCTCGACCTCGTTCTGGTGGTAGACGTCGCCGTAGCTCAACTGGCGCCGGACGCCCTGCTCCTGCCACTCGGTCCAGACGAGGTCGAAAACGTTCTCCTTGCCCTGCAGGTACATCGCCAGGCGCTCGATGCCGTAGGTGATCTCGCCGGTGATCGGCATGCAATCGAGGCCGCCCACCTGCTGGAAGTAGGTGAACTGCGTGACCTCCATGCCGTTGAGCCACACCTCCCAGCCGAGGCCCCAGGCGCCCAGCGTCGGGTTCTCCCAGTCGTCCTCGACAAAGCGGACGTCGTTCTTCCTGAGATCGAAGCCGAGCGCTTCGAGCGATCCGAGATAGAGGTCGAGTATGTCGGCGGGCGCGGGCTTCAGCACCACCTGGTACTGGTAGTAATGCTGCATGCGGTTGGGATTCTCGCCGTAGCGGCCGTCCTTGGGCCGTCGCGACGGCTGCACGTACGCGGCGCGCCAGGGCTCCGGTCCCAGCGCGCGCAGGAAGGTGGCGGTATGCGAGGTGCCCGCGCCGACTTCCATGTCGTAGGGCTGCAGCAGCGCGCAGCCCTGGCGGTCCCAGTAGTTCTGGAGTTCGAGGATGACTTGCTGAAAGGTGAGCATGCGTGAGGGAGGCGCGGGCAAGCCGCAATCGCGATCGAAGATGGCGATTTTACCCAGTTTCAGAATCGGGCACCGGGGAATGCCGCGACCGCATGCCCGCCGCGATCAACAGGGCCAGCGCGGTCAGCGCAGCGGGCGCATCGCCGTAGAGCACATACGGCGTGTTTCCCGTGCGACCGTCGACGGTGACTTCGAGGATGCCGGGCTCGAACCAGGGCAGGCGCGAAATCTCCCGCCCGTCGTGCCCGATCGCCGACGTGATGCCGGTGTTGGTGGCGCGCAGCAGCGCCCGCCCGGTTTCCTTGGCCCGCATGGCGGCGATCTGGTTGTGCTGTTCGGCGGCGAGCGATCGACCGTACCACGCATCGTTGGTGACGTTGACGAGCAGCGTCGCATCCCGCGCCTGGGTCCGGATGTCGGCGCCGAACGCGTCCTCGTAGCAGATGTTGACGGCGACGCGCTGTCCGGCGACCTGCAGCGGCGGCTGGTCCGGGGCGCCGGAGGTCTGGCTCGCGAGAGGAATCGACAGCAGGTTGCGGATCACCCATCCCACCACCGCATCGGCGGGAATCGTCTCGCCGAACGGAACGAGATGGCGCTTGCGATAGAGCTGCAGGTCGCCCGTGCCGAACGCGAGCACGCTGTTGTAGTAGCGCATCTCGCCGCTGCCGGGGAGCGGCGGATCGGCGGTGAACATGCCGACCAGCGCGTCGCCGTCGCGGGCGGCGGCAGTGCGCAGGATGTGCTGCAGCACGGCGTCCGGCACTTCGTCGGAAAACACCGGGAACGCGCTTTCCGGCAGCACGATCAGCCGCCCGCGGCTGCGGGTGACGAGGTCGCTGTAGAGATCGAAAGTGCGGGCTCGGAACTCCGGCGCGAACTTCCGATCCTGGGTGACGTTGCCCTGAAGCAGGGAAACGCTGACAGCTGTCGTCGGCTGCGTCCACACCAGGCGATCGACGGCTGCCCCGGCGCCGCCGAGGGCAACGGGCGCCAGCAGCCAGGCGATGCCGCGTCGCGGCGTGCCGCGTGCGAAAGTCGCGATGGCCATGGCGATCGCGGCGCAGACGAGCGCGCCTGCCAGCGTGACCAGAAACACGCCGCCGATCGGCGCAAATCCCGCCAGCGGCGTCGTGCCGCCGGCAGGCAGTTGCGCGTAGCCGAGGCTCAGCCACGGGAATCCGGTGAAGACGACGCTGCGCGCCCATTCGGCCAGCGTCCACGCGGCGGCCGCTGCCGCCGCACGAAGCCACGAGCCGCGCGCCGTCAGGCGGGTCGCAAGCCAGCCCGCAGCGGCGGGAAACAGCGCCAGATAGGCGCACAGACCCGCGGTCGCGAGGGCGGCCAACGGCAGCGGCATGCCGCCGAAGGTATTGAGCGCGATGTAGATCCACGACACGCCGGCGCCGAAGAGGCCGATCCCGAAGGCGAAGCCCAGCGCTGCAGCGGCGCGCGGCGATGCGGCGCGCTGCCAGAGCGAAAAGAGCAGCGCCAGCGTGAGCAGCGGCAGGCCCGCGAGGCCGAAGGGGGCGAAGCCGAAAACGGTGCCGATGCCCAGCAGGAAGGCAAAGCACAGGGGCAGCACTCAGTTAGCCTTCTGTGTTGGCCGCGGCCCTTCGACAAGCTCAGGGCGAACGGGAATGGGGGCCATTCAGGCCGCATCGATATCGAGACATCACTCAGCCCGAACGGAAATGGGGACGTCACGGTGTTCCATCGATCATCGCGCCCGCCGCACGGCGAGCGCTTGCGCGTCAGGCAGCACCCGTCGTATCGCCCGCTTCCGGTGGCGACACCGCTTCGACCTGCAGCGTGTGCAACCGCCGGCTGTCGGCCCGCACCACGCGAAAGCGCAGCTCGCCCATGGTGGCCGTCTCGCCCCGCTTGGGCAGTCGCCCGAAGGCCTGGAGCACGAGGCCGCCGACGGTGTCGAACTCATCGTCGGCGAAATCGGTGCCGAAGTGGGCGTTGAAATCGGCGATCTCGGTGCGCGCCTTCACGCGGTGGCGGCCGCCGGTCTCGGCGATGATGTTGTCCTCGCTGTCGTCGAAGTCGTATTCGTCCTCGATGTCGCCGACGATCTGCTCCAGCACGTCCTCGATGGTGACGAGGCCCGACACGCCGCCGTACTCGTCGACGACGATGGCGATGTGGTTGCGGTTGGCGCGGAACTCGCGCAGCAGCACGTTGAGGCGCTTCGACTCGGGAACGAACACCGCCGGCCGCAGCGTGTCGCGCAGCTTGAAATTGCCGGGGTCGGCGTAGTAGTTGAGGAGTTCCTTGGCGAGCAGGATGCCGACGATGTCGTCCTTGTTTTCACCGGTGACGGGAAAGCGCGAGTGCCTGGTTTCGAGCACCAGCGGAATGAACGCCGCCGGCTCGTCCTCGAGTGCCACGACGTCCATCTGCGCGCGCGGAATCATGATGTCGCGCACCGTCATCTCGGATACCTGCAGGACGCCCTCGATCATCGACAGCGCATCGGCATCGAGCAGCTTGCGCTCGAAGGCGCCGTGCAGCAGCGCGAGGAGCTCCTCGCGGTCCTCGGGTTCGCGCGTCAGGAAGGCGGACAGGCGCTCGAGCAGCGAGGGTTTTTCGGGCTTGTCGTCGGCGTTGGTCACGGATACGGGGAGCTGGCGCTGCAAGGAAAGCGGGCGAACGGTTTCAGCCGCGACGCGCGGGCCGTCCCGAATACGGATCGGCATAGGGATCGGGAACGCCCAGGCCCGCGAGCAATGCAATCTCGCGCGCTTCCATCAGCCCGGGCGGCACGGGCGCTACGATGATCGATGCCTTGCAGATGCAACATGCCGTGGATGACGAGATGCGCGCAATGATCGGCGAGCGCCTTGCCCTGTACACGCGCCTCGCGGCGCAGGACGGGCGTGCACAACACCAGATCGCCGCTCAAGGGTGTCGTGTCATCGTACACGAAGCTGAGCACGTTGGTGGCGCAGTCCTTGCCCCGGAAATCCGCGTTGAGCCGCGTTCCCTCGCGGGTGCCGACAAAGCGAATCGTCACGCTCGCATCGCGGTCGAGCGCAGCCCGCGCCCAGCGCCGCAAGACCGCCGGTGCTGGCAGCGTCGTGGCCGCCACCGCATATTGGACCGCGAGGGCGAGGCGGGGGTGTTTGCCGGTGCTCATTCAATGCTACTGGCGTCTCTTGGGCTTGCCGGCCTGCCGGTCGGCGGCGTCGTCGCGGCGCTTGTCGATCTCGGTGTCCCGCTCGTAGGCGTTGATGATCTTCTGCACCAGCGGATGGCGAACGACGTCGGCGCTGGTGAAGCGCGTGAAGGCGATGCCGCGCACGCCGGCGAGCACGCGGTCGGCCTCGATGAGGCCGCTCTTCTGGCCGCGCGCGAGGTCGATCTGCGTGACGTCCCCGGTGATCACCGTGCGCGTGCCGAAGCCGATGCGCGTCAGGAACATCTTCATCTGCTCGGGGGTCGTGTTCTGCGCCTCGTCGAGGATGATGAACGAATGGTTGAGCGTGCGGCCGCGCATGTAGGCGAGCGGCGCGATCTCGATCGTGCCCCGCTCGAACAGCTTGCCGGTCTTGTCGAAGCCCATGAGGTCGTAGAGCGCGTCGTAGAGCGGGCGCAGGTACGGATCGACCTTCTGCGCGAGGTCGCCCGGCAGGAAGCCGAGCCGCTCCCCCGCCTCGACCGCGGGTCGCACCAGCACCAGCCGCTTGACGACGTCGCGCTCCAGCGCGTCGACGGCGCAGGCGACCGCAAGGTAGGTCTTGCCGGTGCCGGCGGGACCGATGCCGAAGGTGATGTCGTGCTCGGCGATATCCTTGAGGTAGCGCGTCTGGTTCGGCGTGCGTCCGTGCAGGTCGGCGCGGCGGGTGCGCAGCACGGGCGCCGCTTCCCCGGTGGGCGTTTCGCGCTGCTGCGTGATCTCGATGATGCCGAGCTGGACGTCGTCCAGGGACAGCGGCTCGCCGGCCTGGGTGTACAGCCGCGACAGCGTTGCGGCGGCGTGGCGACCCGCATCGGCGGCACCGGTCACCGTGAAATGCTCGCCCCGATGGGCGATGGCGACATCGAACGCAGCTTCGATCTGGCGCAGGTTGCCGTCGAGCGCGCCGCAGAGGTTGGCGAGCGCGCGATTGTCCAGCGGCGAGAGGGTGACGTCGACGGTGCTGTTGGCCAAGGTGTCGGCGAAGGGGGCGAAGGTGACCCCTTCAGTCTGCGGCAAAGCCGCGGGTGGCGCAAGCGCCGCGCCACCTGCAGGGACCGGCGTCGTCGTCAGACCGCTTGTCGGACCACCGGAGCCTTCAGCGCCTCGTCCAGCGTGGTTGCGGCCTGCGCGAGATGCGCGCGGGCTTCCTTCGAATACGTGGCGCGGTTCTGCGCGGCGGTGATCTCCGTGCGCAGCGCCGCGGCTTCGACGCGCAGCAATGCGCGGGCGTCGGCAGGCACCGTCGCCGATGGGCGCAACAGGGTTGCCGCGACGCGGTTGACGTGTTCGCGCTGCAGGTTGCGCCGGATCAACGGAATGTCCTGTCCGGATTTCAGCTCGCTCCAGATCGTCGCGTGCAGCGTGGCGTAGAGTTCGGACAACCGGAAAGCATCGTCCCTGGCGGCGACCTTGCTCTCGGAATCGAGCAGCCGCGTGGCGACGGTGTCGCTCATCAACTGGCCCAGCGCGCCCGCCTGCAGCGACAGCACGCGCGCCGACAGGCTGAAATTCGGGTCGGTATTCGGCCACTCGATCATCAGGTAGTCGATGCCCATCCGCTGCATGAACTCGGGCGAGAAGCGGAAGCTGTCGACGGAGAACACCGCATCGGCCAGCAGCTTGAGTGCCGCACGCTGCTTGTCCGGCGCGACGGGCGTCAGCGGATAGCGTCCGGTGCCGGCGAAATCGCGCACGTAGCTGACGCCGGACACGTACTTGGTGACGAGTTGCGCGGCGCGCGCTGTCTGGCGCAGGCCGGAGTCGAAGCTGCGGCGCAGCACGTCGTAGGGCTGACCGGCATCGAGCTGCTTCGATTCAAGACGCCCCCACAGCTCGCGCGAGAGCTTGAGGCGCCGTGCGAGCCAGGCGAGCGGATCGGCGGAGGAGTCGAACTGGCTGGCGGCGGGATCGAGTCCTGCCGCCGATTCCTCGTCGGACGAGAACGCCAGCAGCGGATCGGACGCGCCGCGCGCGGCGATGCGGGCGAGTTCCGCCGTCTCCACCGCGGCGTCGAGCGGTCGGTAAGCGTATTCGATCGCCCAGAAATCGTACGGTCCCAGCGTCGATTGGTGAAACTGACCCTGTCGCTCGCCGCTCAATGCGAGATTGATCGGCGAATAATCCATCACCGACCCCGCGAGCCCATTCGCGGCGGTGAATTCGGGATCGGAAAGCTTGTCCAGCGCATAGACGGTCGACGAGCGGAAGTTGTGGCGCAACCCCAGCGTGTGCCCGACCTCGTGCATCGTCACATCCTTGAGGCTCGCCAGAACGAAAGCTTCGGCCTCGGGGCTGTCGGGCGCGATGTCGCCGCGCTCGACCAGGAGGTCGAGGCCGAACTGCATTTCGGCCAGCGCGTCGGACGCAAACGTGCAGGCGCGCGGATCGAAACCGAGCGCGGTCTTGTAGGCGTCGAACGCGGGCCAGACGCTGGCGGTGTTGAGATCCTCGCGCGCGAACCGGCGCTGGATGCGCGCCCAGTTCTCGGGGATCGCGACGTCGGCGTCCAGGATCTCGCCGGTGCGCGGGTCGGTCCGGCTCGGGCCGATCGCAAATCCGGGGTCGGTGCCGGCGAACCAGCGCACGGTGGCATGGCGCGCGTCGGAAGTCGACCACTCGGCGCCGGCGGGCTGGATTTCGACCTTGATCGCGTCCTTGAAGCCCAGCTGCTCGAACGCCTTGTTCCATTCGAGGATGCCGTCGCGCACGGTGCCACGGTACTTTTCCGGCACGTTGCGGTCGATCCAGAACACGATCGGCTTCACCGGCTCGGAGAGCGCGGCCGCGGCGTCCTTCTTTTCCAGCCGCCAGCGCTGGACCCAGTGCTGCCGCGCAGTGCGGCTGCGGTCGTCGGTGAAGTCCCAGACTTCGTCGACGAAATGACCGATCCGGGGGTCGGCCGCGCGCGGCTGCATCGGGACCGGCAGCCTGGTGAAGCTGTACTGCAGTCCCAGGAACAGGCTGCGGCGGTCGGGCAGTGTTTCGAAGGGCGGGTACGGATTCGGCGGTGTCGGCCCGGTCGTGTGCGCGGGCGGCAGCGACGCCTTCGGATTGGCGTAGTGCGCCTGCACCAGCACCGACACGCTGTCGTCGGTGGCGTAAACACGCTCGATCGACGAATTGCGCGCATCGAAGGTGTAGCCGCGCTGATGGACGCCCTGCGCAAAGCGCGACCCCGCGGGAAGATCGGCGAGCAGCAGCGGGTTGAGTTCGACCAGCACCGACTTGCGCTCCGGATGTGGCTGGCTCACGACGGTCGCGTTGCCGAGCAGGCTGTCGGAAAAGCCTTCCTTGACGGCCTGCGCGATGGGCGAGCCTTCCTTGGCGGTGAACTGCGTGTTGCCGGCGATGAGCTGCACGTTGGTGCCGACCTTGCGGAATCGGGCCACGTGGCCAAATCCCATCATGCCGCCGTAGACGCCGCGCTCGCCGATGCCCTGCGCGTGGTTCATCAGGAAATGGAACGGAACATCGAACTGGTCGGGGCCGATCTCGAGCCAGACCTTGTCGTCTTTCTGCCACGACCGGAAGAAGCCGGGTGTTTCCTTCGCCTCCTTGATCACTTCGGCGAAAGGCCGCGGCTGGCCCGGTACGAGCGTGACGGGTGCGCCGGCGGGCGGCGTGCCGGACCCCGCGGCGCGGGGCGGGGAACTTGCGCCGGGCGCCGCCGGGGCAACTCCGGCGGACTCGGGAAACGTCGCGCAGCCGGCGAGCGCCAATGCGATGGCGGCGATCACCGGCAAGCGGGCGTGGCGCAGCTGCGACGGGGTCGACGGAACGTTGGGGGTGATCATCGTTGCGGTCTTTCGGTGGGGCGATTGGGCCATTGATCCGACATCATTAATGTTGAACCGTTCGCCCTGAGCTTGTCGAAGGGGGCCCGTCAACGGGCTTCGACAGGCTCAGCCCGAACGGAACGTGATATCTCGCCACGCAGCGAGTGCGGCAGCGCGGCCGTGATCGTGACCTCGGCATAGCTTCCGATCAGCGCCGCGGCGCCGGCGAAATTGACGACCCGGTTGTTCTCGGTGCGGGCCTGCAGCTCGTCCGGGTTCTTGACGGCGCGCCCGGTGACCAACGCCCGCTGGCGGCTGCCGACCATCGCGTCGCTATAGGCGCGGTATTGCGCGTCCAGCAAGGTGTTGAGGCGTTCGAGCCGGCGCTGCTTTTCCGTCGCGGGGACGGGGTCGGCCAGTTCGACCGCGGGCGTGCCCGGCCGGGGGCTGTAGGTGAAATTGAACGCGCCGTCGAAATCGACGTCCGCGACCAGCGTCATCGTGCGCGCGAAATCCTCGTCGGTCTCGCCCGGGAAGCCGACGATGAAATCCGACGTGAGCGACAGTTGCGGACGCTCGGCCCGCAGCCGGCGGACGATCGACTTGTATTCGAGCGTCGTATACCCGCGCTTCATCGCCGCGAGCACGCGGTCGGAACCGGATTGCACCGGCAGGTGCAGGTGCGAGACGAGCTTGTCGACCCGGCCGTAGACTTTGATCAGCGCCGGCGTCATCTCCTTCGGGTGGGACGTGGTGTAGCGGATGCGCTCGATGCCCGGAATCTCCGCCACGTACTCGATCAGCGTCGCGAAATCGGCGATCTGGTCGGTTGCGCCCATACGTCCGCGATAGGCGTTGACGTTCTGACCCAGCAGCGTCACTTCGCGCACGCCCTGATCGGCGAGGTCGGCCACCTCGGTCAGCACGTCGTCGAAAGGGCGCGAGAACTCCTCGCCGCGCGTGTACGGAACCACGCAGAAACTGCAGTACTTGCTGCAGCCTTCCATGATGGACACGAACGCCGACGCGCCCTCGACCCGGGGCGGGGGCAGGTGGTCGAACTTCTCGATTTCGGGAAACGAAATGTCGACCTGCGCCTCGCCCGACGCCCGCCGGGCGGCGATCAGTTGCGGCAGGCGATGCAGCGTCTGCGGTCCGAACACGACGTCGACGTACGGCGCGCGCCGGACGATCGCGGCGCCCTCCTGGCTCGCGACGCAGCCGCCGACGCCGATGATCAGGTCCGGCCTGGCGAGCTTCAACTCGCGCACGCGGCCGAGGTCGTGGAACACGCGCTCCTGCGCCTTCTCGCGCACCGAGCAGGTGTTGAACAGGATGATGTCGGCGTCTTCCGGCCGATCGGTGCGCGCGAGATCGCCTGCGGCGTCGAGCACGTCGGCCATCTTGTCCGAGTCGTACTCGTTCATCTGGCAGCCGAAGGTGCGGATGTAGAGCTTTTGCGTCACGGCAGGCGGCCCCGGGGCCGGTTTGAGCCGGTGGGGGCGAGAGCGGAAAGGCGCGAATTGTAACAGGGGGCAACGGCAATGCCGACGGCGCGCGCGGCAACGCTGGTAAAATGCGGACTGCAGGTGCCCGTCGCGAATTCCTCGCGAGGGGTGAAACGGGAACACGGTGCCGCGCGCGTAGTGCGCCCAATCCGTGGCTGCCCCCGCAACGGTAAGCCCTCGAGGCCCATCCACGACGCCACTGCCGCAGCCCGCGGCGGGAAGGCGGATGGTCCGTAAGGCGAGCCCGGAGACCGGCCTGCGCGGACCTGGCATGCGCGAACCACGCCATGCCGGGTCGCTGGCGAGACGCAGCCCGTCTTCGCCGCCATGATCGTGCGGGGATGCGCGGTCAACGCGGAGCCTTGCCATGCAGCCCTCTTCCACGCGCCTGGCCCCTGGCAGAAGGTTGCCGGCGGTCGCGGCCGTGCTCTTCTTCCCGCTCCTCTGCGCTCCGGTGCAGGCTGCAGGCCCCGGTGTGCCCGAAAAGGCCGCCGCGCTCGATCCGGTATTCGTCACCGCGACGCGCAGCGCGCAGCCGATCGCCGCGCTTCTCGCCGACGTCACGGTGATCGACGCCGAGGAAATCGCGCGCATCGGCGCCGGCGGCCTGGTTCAGCTTCTGCAACGGCAGGCGGGCGCCGAAATCGTGCAGAACGGCGGCCCGGGCGCGGTGTCGGGGATTTTCCTTCGCGGAGCCAATCGCGGACAGACGCTGGTGCTGATCGATGGCATGCGCGTCGGGTCATCGTCGACCGGATCGACGACGCTGGAAGCGATACCGCTGGATACCATCGAGCGGATCGAGATCCTGCGCGGCCCGGCGTCGAGCCTGTATGGTTCGGATGCCATCGGCGGCGTCGTCCAGCTGTTCACGCGGCAGGGGAGCCGGGAGCCGCACGCGCAGGCAAGCGCAGGTTATGGCAGCTACAGCACCTGGAGCGTCAACGGCGGGATCTCCGGCAGCGCCGGGCCGCTTCGGCTCTCGCTGACGGTCGGAGAAAAGCGCAGCGAGGGCTTCAACGCGGTCGTCAATCCCGACGCCTACCTCTACAACCCCGATCGCGACGGCTTTCGGAGCGCGAACCTTGCCGCAAGTGCGTCGCTGCCCTGGTCCGACGGCCACGAGCTCACCGCCCAGTACCTGCGCAACCGCCTCAATGCGCAGTTCGACGGCGGTCCCGGCTACGACGACCGCACGATCACCGTCGTCGAGTCGTGGCAGGTGACGAGCCGCGACCGGGTGGCCCCGTTCTGGGTCTCGCGTCTTTCCGCCGGCGTAGGCAGCGACGACAGTTTGTCGAAGACGGGGTTCGGCGACTTTCCTTTCGACACGCGCCAGCGGCAATACGCGTGGCAGAATGAAATCACCTTGCCCGCAGGCCTGCTGACGGCGGGCTTCGAGCGCCGCGAGGAGCGCATCGCGACCGATGCCGCGTTCGCCGTCACCGCGCGCGACACCGATTCGCTGTTCGCCGTCTACCAGTTGCGGCAGGACGCGCACGCGCTGCAGGTGAATGCGCGGCGCGACGACTCCTCGCAGTACGGCGGCCAGACCACCGGCGCCATCGCCTACGGCTATCGGATTGCGCCCGCCTGGCGGCTGACGGCGAGCTACGGCACCGCGTTCAAGGCGCCGTCGTTCAACGACCTCTACTACCCCGGCTTCAGCACCCCGACATTGCAGCCCGAGGAATCGCGCAATCTCGAGGGCGGCATCTACTGGACCGGAACGGTCGGTGAGGCGGCTTTCGAGGCGCGGGCCGTCGCCTATCGCAATCGCGTACAACAGCTGATCGTGTTCCAGTGCGACGCCTACTTCACCTGCGCGCCGCGCAACGTCGATCGCGCGACCTTGTCCGGCGTGACGCTGGGCCTCGAAGGCCGGAAGGGTGACACGACGCTCGCGGCCTCGCTCGACCTCCAGAATCCGCAAGACGACGCCTCCGGCAATCTCCTGCCGCGGCGCGCGCGCCAGCATGGCGTGGTGGCGATGGGCCGGCAGTGGGGGCCGGTGCGCGTCGGCGCCGAAATCGTCGCCTCGTCGTATCGCTATGACGACCCGGCAAACCGGGTCCGGCTGGCCGGATACGGCATCGTCAATCTCACCGCCGAGTGGGTGCTGTCGCGGAATCTCACCGCCTGGGCGCGCGGGGACAACGTGTTCGATCGCGATTACCCGCTGGCGGCGGACTACGCGACCGGCGGGGCGATGCTCTTCGCCGGATTGCGCTGGCAGCCATGAGCCGCTGCCTGCGCCACTTGTTGCTCGTCGCGCTTGCCGCGTGGGGTGTTGCCCACGCGCAGACCGCCACCAGCGTCGTCGATGACGAGGGCGCGACCGTCACCGTGCCGGCGGCGCCGCGCCGGATCGTGAGCCTGGCGCCGCACGCGACCGAGCTGCTGCACGCGCTGGGCGCCGGCGGGCGGATTGTCGCGGTCAGCGCGGCCTCCGATTGGCCGCGCGAGGCGCGCACGCTGCCGGTGGTGGGCGACGCGCGTGCGCTCGACCTCGAGCGCATCGTGGCACTGGCGCCGGACCTGATCGTCACCTGGCCCTATACGGCGCCTGCACAGCTGGCGCGGCTGCGTGCCGCCGGCGTGCCGGTGTTCGTGCTGGATGCGAAATCGATCGCCGACTTGCCGTCGCAGATGATCCGCCTGGGCCGGATCGTGGGCGAGGAAGCGCGTGCGCGCACCTTGGCGGCGGCCAGCGCTGCGCGCATCGAGGCGCTGCGCGCGCGCTACGACGCGGCACCGCGGGTCGACGTGTTCTACCAGATCTGGAACGCGCCTCTCTTTACGGTCGGCGGCAGGCATCTCATCTCGCAGGCGATCGCGCTTTGCGGCGGCGTCAACGCGTTCGCGGCCGAGGCGCTGCCGGCCCCGCAGGTCAGCGTCGAAGCCGTGCTTGCCGCGCGGCCGCAGGTCATTGTCGCCGGCACCGATGGCGGCAAACGGCCGGCATGGCTCGACGATTGGCAGCGCTGGAAGTCGCTGCCGGCGGTCGCGCAGGGACAACTCCACACCGTCGACGCCGACCTCCTGCATCGTGCCGGGCCGCGCTTTGTCGACGGGGTCGAGGCGCTGTGTGTTGCGATCGACGGCGCGCGCGACAAAACGACGGCGGCGACGACCGCGCAGGTTCGTCGATAGGGACGCTCGAGTCGCGTCAGACGGGGACAAAGGCGCGCGCGCGGCCTTCGCCGATCAGCGTCAATTCACGCGCGAACAGCGCGCTCATCGACTCGGCTGTCAGCACCTCGGCCACCGTTCCCGCGCGGGCCACTCCGCCGCCGATCGCGATCGCGTGATCGGCGTAGCGCAGCGCCAGGTGGAGATCGTGGACGACCATCACCATCGTCCGGCCGTGGTCGAAGGCGTCCTGGGCGAGGACGTCGAAGGCCGCGATCTGCTGGCCCAGGTCCAGATGGGCCGACGGTTCGTCGAGCAGCAGCAGGCGCGCATCCTGGGCGAGCATCGCCGCCAGCGCCACCCGACGCCGCTCGCCGCTGGACAGCGTGGTCACGTCGCGCGCCGCACAGGCGGCGACGCCGAATCGGGCCAGTGCCGCGCGCGCGTTGTCGATGTCGCCGGCGGATTCCCATTGCCAGCGGCGCAGGTGCGGATGGCGGCCGACGAGGGTGGTCTCGAGCGCGGTGGCGGCGAAGAAATCGGTGCTCGTCGCGGCCAGCCAGGCGCGGAACCGCGCCCGTTCGCGCGCGGCGAGCGTCGACAGTTCGCGGCCGTCCCACCGAATCGTTCCGCCCTCGGGCGCCCGCAGCCCGGCAAGCGCGCGCAGCAGCGTGGTCTTGCCGGCGCCGTTGGGACCGACGATCGCCCAGCACTCGCCGCGCTGCGCATCGAAATCGAGGTGGGCGCACAGCACGCGATCGCCGACGTCGAGCCGCAGCGCGCGGCACGAAAGCGCAGGGATCGCCGCGGTCATCGCGCCCCGCCGCGCGACAGCAGGACGAGGAACGCCGGAACGCCGATCAATGCGGTCAGCACACCGACCGGCAATTGCAGCGGGGCGACCACGGTGCGCGCCAGCGTGTCGGCGAGCAGCAGCAAGCTGCCTCCGGCGAGCACCGCGGCGGGCAGCAGCAGGCGCTGATCGTTGCCGATCAAGAGGCGCAGCGCGTGCGGCGCGAGCAGGCCGACAAAGCCGACGCTGCCCGCGGTTGCGACGGCGACGGCGGTGGTCAGCGCAGCCACGCCGTGGGCGATCAGCGTGACGCGCCCCACCGCGATGCCCAGCGCCTGCGCGGTATCGTCGCCGCGCGCGATGAGGTTGAGATCGCGCCCGACTGCCATCGCCACCATGAGCGCCAGCGCCAGCACCGCCAGGGCGGGCACGCCCAGCGTCGCGGCGGACAAGTCGCCGAGCAGCCAGAACAGCATCCCCTTGACTTGTGCATCGGGCGAAAGCGTCAGCAGCAGGGCGATCAGCGCCCCCCAGCCCGCCGCGACCACGACGCCGGTGAGCAGAAGCCGGACAGCGGCCCAGGAGGCGCGACCGGCGCCGGCGCGTGCGAGGCCAAACACCAGCAAGGTCGAACCCGACGCGCCGATGAACGCTGCCGGCGCGACCCACGCCGCGAGTCCGGCCAGCAACGCGCCGAGTGCCGCAACCGCGGCGCCGCCGGAAATCCCCAGCACATAGGGATCGGCCAGCGGATTGCGCAGCAGGACCTGCATCAAGGTGCCGGCGAGCGCCAGCAGCCCACCGGTCGCGAACGCCGCGACGGCGCGCGGCAGCCGCAACTCGCGCACGATCGTGGCTTCGGGCCCGGTGCCCGCGCCGCGGAGCGCGCCCCATGCGGTGGCGATGTCGATCGGGACGCTGCCCACGACCAGCGCCACGGCGAACGCGGCCAGCGCGGCCGCGCCAAGCGTCGCGATCACGAGACCGGCTCGCCGGCGACCGGCGGCAGTGGAGGTGGAGGGTGGCGACGATCAAGGGTGACGAGATTTCCGCGCGTCGACGGGCGGCTTTGGCCGCCAGCGTCGAAGGCGCATTATAGAAGGCCATGAACAAGGCTTTCACCCGCGAACCCGACAACGACCCCGATGCCGACGACATCGAGGCGGTGGCGCCGTTGCCGCCCGGCACGCGCAACTACATGACGCCCGGCGGGTTTGCGCGACTTGCGGGGGAACTCGATCGCCTGGTCAGGAAGGACCGGCCCGAACTGGTCGCGGTCGTCGCGTGGGCGGCCTCGAACGGGGACCGCTCGGAGAACGGCGACTACATTTACGGCAAGAAGCGATTGCGCGAAATCGACCGCCGGATTCGCTTCCTGATCAAGCGGCTCGACGTGGCCGAGGTGGTCGACCCGCTGGCGCGCCGCGAAGGCGCAAACGCGGACCAGGTCTTTTTCGGCGCTACGGTGAGGGTCGCCAATGTGCGCGGCGACGAGCGCGAAGTGGCCATTGTCGGCGTCGACGAAATCGATCCGCCCCGGGGTTACATCAGCTGGGTTTCGCCGATGGCACGGGCGCTGTTGAAGGCGCGCGCGGGCGACACGGTGCTGTTGCAGACGCCGGGCGGCGTCGAGGAGATCGATGTCGTCGAGGTTCGCTACCAACCGCTCGCCACCGATTCTGTCGCTGGCGGTTGACGCCCGTTGCGGCGAACGGCTAGAGTGTCCCGATGAACACTGCGATCAAATCGGGGCCGTCCGCGGGAATGGCGCTCGAGCAGGACCTTTCCGCACTCGAACAGAGACAGGCATCGCTGATTGCGCACACGCGCGCGCTGCGGGCCGCGAACGAATCGTTGCGGCGCGAACTCGCCGCCGCGAACGCGCGCAACAGGTCCTCGGTCGAACGCGTTGCCGAAGCCACGCGGCGGCTCGATGCGTTGCTGGCGCAACTGCCGGAGGCCGCGGAATGAGCACCCGATCCGCAGCCGACAGCGAGCGCCAGGTGACGCTCGACGCGTCGCTTCTGGGGCGCGACTACAAGTTTGCGTGCAAGGAATCCGAGCGCGCCGAGCTGGTGGAGGCCGTGGCCTTTCTCGACCGCCGGATGCGCGAAATTCGCGAGGCCGGCAAGGTCACCGGCGCCGAGCGCATCGCCGTCATGGCGGCGCTCAATATCGCGCACGAGATGCAGCGCGCCAAGCGCGAACACGCGGTGGCGGTGGAGGCGATCACTGCGGCGGTGGCCGCGCGCGTCGATGCGCCGGATATTCCATTTGACGGGGCGCAGGCGCGGCGTAGAATCAAGGCCATGCACGTCGCCATCGACGAAGTTCTCGCGGCAGCCGACAGGGCGTCCTGACCGGTACCGAGGACCATCCGGGGCGGCGCAGAAGTTCAACGTTCCCTGCGGTGTTCGAGTCGTTCAAATACTCTTTGGACCAATGCTGAGAAGCGAGGTTGCCCAGCCATATGCGGGCCGGTGTGCGCTTCCCTAGCGGAAGTGCCTGATGGCTCCGGCGGGCGACCCTCTTGAACCCGCGGTTCAAGATGATGGACGGCACGGCACAGGCGGGGGACACCTATTCGAGCTGCGGCGCGCGGCGGGACGATGATTCGCGCCTGAAGGCGCTCCTACAAAGACGTCCACCCGCCGACGCGCTTGCAGGAGCGCCTTCAGGCGCGAAGCCTTTGTTCTCGCGCCGTGCTCAGGTCCCGCGCACCCAGCTCTGCAGGCGCATCGTTACCGGGAAGATCAGCAGCGCGACGATCGACAGCGCGACCTCGCCGCACCCGGCGAGCACGATTGCGTCGACGATCGAGATGCCCGCCAGCAATGCCCCTACCGCGTTGGGGACGTCGCCGGCACTGCGCCGTACCAGCTTGCGGACAGCCATCCAGGTCCAGACGGACCAGGCGACCGACGGCAGCAGGATCCAGGGCTGCGCGGCGACCATGGGCAGCGCGTAGAGCAGCGGCATGATCAGCAGGCCCAGTGGCCACACGCGATCGAGGCGGGCAAGATGTTCGCTCTTGGCCGCGTAGGTCAGACCGATCAGGTAGCAAAGCAGGACCGTTGCCCCCAACCAGAGTCCGGGCCCAGGTTGCGGATTCACCGCCAGCGCCGCAATGACGTAGACCAGCATCCGGCACGCACCCATCACCAGCGGGCTCACCGGGTTCTGCTTGTGCCAGGCGTCGTACAGGACGATGACCGTGGCCAGCAACAGACCGACCAGCGCGACGTCCCAGCGTGGAGGATTGGCGAGCAGCCCGACACCCGCGAGCGCGAGCACGCTCGACAACAGCATGCCGTAGCCGAACGCGAACACCTCGCGCGCGGAGACAAGGCCCGCCGGAAGCGGACGATCGGGACGCACGCGCGCGTCGAACTCGCGGTCGAACGCGTCGTTGAGAAACATGCCGCCGGTGTAGGCCAACGACATCGCCAGCATGACGAGCGCCACGCGCGGATCGCGCCAGTCCCCGCCGCCAAGCGCCACCCCTGCCAGCACGTTGGTCCACACGGTCGGCAGCAGCGACACGCGGGCGAGGCGCAGCGCGATCGACAACTTCATGCGGCAAGAATCTCGCGCACCCAGTTCAGTTCGCGCGCGATCGCCCGGTCGACCGAGGCTTCCCGCAACGTGGCCGGCAACACGTCCCACGTGTAGGTTTCCACTTCCAGATGGCTGGAAACAGGCTGCGCGCGATGCCTTCGCAGCACCTCCTCGACGAAACGGCGCGTCGATCGAAACGCGCCGATCTCGTCCTGAAATACCGGCACGTGGAAATGGACGCGCCATTCGTCGCGCGGCCACGGGTCGGCCAGGCTGTCGAATGCGTCGGGCAAATCCGCGTGGCGGCGCAGTTGGCCCGCGCCGCTTTCGACCACCTGATGCAGGTACACCGGATCGGCAAAGCGGCGAAGATCGCCGAGGGTGGTCTCGTCAAAGCTCGTGATGCTCAGGCCCGCGCTGATCTGCAGCTTGCCGATCGCGATGCCCGCCTCGGAAAGGCGGGCGAGGCACGCGTTCGGGTCCTCGAACTCGACCGCCGCATGGCACAAATCCAGGCACAGCCCGAGATGCGCGCGCAATGCAGCACTCGCATCGTCCGCATTCGTGCCGGTCAGCGCGGCGAGTTCCCGGACGGAGTCAGGGCCGAACAGGTGCCGGCGGAAGAAGTCGACCGATTCCTCGATGGTCTCCAGCAAGCAACAGGGTTCAGGCTCGAGGGCCAGCTGGATCCGCCGTCCGGTGCGGCGTTCCAGGTCGACCAGGTGCGCCACATGCCGCACCATCTGCCGGCGAATGACCGCGACATCGTCGCTCGAGCGCAGCGCCGGCTTGTACGCACCGGGTACCGTCGAGACGGTGCCGTGAAGGGCGTGATCGGACGGCAACAACTGCGCGAGGATGTCGGCAAGCAGGTTGGTGTAGCGCAAGCGGTCCGGATGTCGCCAATCCGGCTCGTAGACCCGTTCCTTGACGCGTACCCCGTGAAACGCGCCGTAGGGAAAGCCGTTCAGCGTGAAGACATAGAACCCTTGATCTGCGAGGAACCGGCGAAATTCCGTCAGCCGCGCCGGCTGCGCAAGCGTATCGGCGGCCTCCGCGGACAGGCGCAAACCGACGCCGAAGGGCTCGTTCGGCGCCACCTGGTCCCGAACCAGGGGAAGATATTTCGTCAGGCTGGCCAGTACGTCCGACCAAGCCTCGCCCGGATGAATGTTGGTGCAGTAGGTGAGATGCGCGCCATCGGCGAGCTTCACTTCCCGCGCTCCCACCGGAGCGGCCAGGGCGCGGCCCCGACGGCCATCACTTGATCGCCAGTTCGGACACCTTGGGCCCTGTACCGGCGGCAGGAGGAACGACGGGTTCCTGGCCCCGCAGCACCGTGTTGCCGCCAAACAACACCCGTTGGTCGATCGACGCCGGGTCGGTCCAATCCTGTTCGTTCATCTGCCCGCTCTGGCCGTACGCCGCAAGCGCGTTGCCGTAGCAGATGGCTTCGACATGCGCCGGTGGAATGCCCCGGTCCAGCATCATCTGCGCCGTGCGCGGCACCGCCAGCGGATCCGATACCCCCCAATCGGCGCTGGAATCGATCAGGATGCGCTCCGGCCCGTACTGTCGCGCGATCTCGACCATTCGCTCGGAGCCCATCTTGGTGTTCGGATACAGCGTGAAGCCGGCCCAGAATCCGCGGTCGAGCACTTCGCGCACGGTCTCTTCGTTGTTGTGGTCGATGATGACCCGGTGCGCCTGCATTCCCATCTCCAGCGCCACGTCCATGCTGCGGGTCGTGCCGGCCTTCTTGTCCCGGTGCGGCGTGTGCACCATGACCAGCATGTCGAGCTGCCGCGCCAGCTCGCATTGGGCACGGTAGTAGCGGTCTTCCGCCGGCGTCTGGTCGTCGTACCCGATCTCGCCCACGGCCACGACGCCTTCCTTGGCGAGATACAGCGGCAGGATGTCCATTACCTGCTCGGCCAGCGCCTCGTTGTTGGCCTCCTTGCTGTTCAGGCCGATCGCGCAGTAGTGGCGAATGCCGAACTGCGATGCGCGGAAGCGCTCCCATCCGATCAGCGCGGACAGGTAGTCGATGTAGCTCCCGACTTGCGTGCGCGGCTGGCCGAACCAGAAGGCAGGTTCGATGATGGCGACGATGCCCGACGCTGCCATGCGCTGGTAGTCATCGGTGGTTCGCGCAGCCATGTGGATGTGGGGGTCGATGAATCGCATGTGCGTCTCCATTCAAAGTCATGACTGTGTGCCAACCGCCAGCGTTTGCCAACTCAACTCGCCCCGCGCGACCGTACTCGACAGCGAAGGCCGGGTCTTCATCAACAGGGCGGCTTGTGGATCGGGCGAGCGGGAGAGCGCCAGCATCGCCGCTGCCTGCTCGACGTCGGTGCCCTGGTCCAGCACCCGGCCGAGGTCGGCGAGCATCGTGCCGGTGGCAAACGGGCCTACGCACCGCCAAAGCTCCGGACTCACCGGCCGGCCGGCCGACCAACGCTCGTGCGCGTAGTCGCAGAGCATGCGCGCGAGATCCGCATTGGCGTGCTGGTCCAGGCCGACGATGGGATCGAGCGTGCTGCCGACGAACAGCGCCTTGAGCACCATCTGGTTCCACGCGGCCTGGGGCAGTTGCTCCATCGGGTACGGGTTGCGATGGACGACGGCTTCGAACACCGCCCGCATGTTGGTCCGAATCCCTTCGGCTGCGCGCAGCCGGTAGCGTTCCGGTTGCGGGTACAGCGGCAGGCCGCGATACAGCGTGGCCAGTTCATTCATGTCGGCGGTCGTGCAAAGCTGCTCGATTCGACGCGCAAGCACCTCGTCGTCGGCGCCGGTGACCAGCAGCAGGAGCAGCCGCGCCGCCTCGTCGACCCGCCAGCCCGCAGGCTGCCAACCGGGCCTGGCGCGGGTCGCCGCCTGCAACTCGTCGCCGGACAACGCCAGGGCGGCCTTGCCGGTCTGGCGCGGCACGAGGCTGTAGGCGAGGTACAGGTCGGCGTCGCGGTTGCTGCGACGGGTGCGCTCGATCGCCTGGTCGAGCCATTGGAGTGCCTGTCCTTGCAGCCGAGATTCGAGCCACTGTCGCAGCAACGCGTCGGGTGTCATCAATGGAGCCTCTCGCCAGGTGCGCCGAAGGCGCGCGTTCCGAATACGTGAGCCAGCAGCAGTCCCTTGACCTCCGTTGCCGCCACGGCACCGTCGCCGAGCAATTCGGGGGCCGAGGTGATGAACAGCGGCCCATCCGCGGCAAGATCGGTGGGACGACCGTGCGAGCCCTTGACCAACGTGGCGTCCAGCGCAATGACGTCCATGAGATAGCGCATGCCGAGCAACTTCCGGGCCAACCGGGTCGCGATGCGCAGCTTGGGCAGCGTGAGCGCCGGGTCGATGAACAATTCTACCGGGTCGTAGCCGGGTTTGCGGTGAATGTCGACGGTGCGGGCAAAGTCGGGCGCCAGCGCGTCGTCGAGAAAATGGTAATACGTGAACCAGCTGTCGGCGCGCGCGATCGCGACCAGTTCTCCGGATCGCGCGTGGTCGAGCCCGACCTCGCGCTTGCCCGCGGCATCCAGCACGCGCTCGACCCCGGGCAGCGCGGCGACGACGTCCGCGACCTGGTCGATCAGCTCGTGGCGCGCCACGTACACATGCGCGATCTGGTGATCCGCGACCGCAAAGGCGTCGCTGGCGCCGGCATCGAGGAGTTCGCGGCCGAGTTCGCTGCGCACCCGCAGCCAGCCGGCGCGGCGCAGCGCGCGGTTGATGTGCACCGGGTTCGACACTGCGGTGATCCCGTAGTCCGAAAGCGCCACGACCTGCGCACCAATGTGTCGCGCCGCGTCGATGAGTTCGCCGCACAATTCGTCCACTTTCGCCACGTCGGCGGCGATGGCCGGGTGGTGCGGACCCAGGCGCTGCAGGTTGTAGTCGAGGTGCGGCAGGTAGACCAGCGTCAGCGTCGGCTTCTGCTGCGTGAACACCCGCAGCGCGGCGTCGGCGATCCAGCGCGAGGACACGATGTCGGCCGCGGGTCCCCAGAAGCGAAACAGCGGGAACTGCCCCAGCTCCGCCTGCAGTTCGTCGCGCAGCTCCGCCGGATGGGTGTGGATGTCGGGCAGCTTGCGGCCGTCGGCCGGATACATCGGACGCGGCGTCACCGCGATGTCCGCCGACGCGTACATGTTGTACCACCAGAAGAGCTTGGCGCAGGTGAAGGCCGCATCGAGTTTGCGCCCGGCCTCCCAGACCTTCTCGCCATGCACCAGCGCGTTCGACTGGCGCCAGAAGAGGATCTCCGCCAGCTCGCGAAAATACCAGCCGTTGGCAACGATGCCGTGCTCGCGCGGGAGCGTGCCCGTGAGCAGCGTCGACTGCACCGTGGTCGTGACGGCAGGGGTCACCGTCCGCAACGGACGCATGGCGCCCTGCTCGGCCAGATGTCGCAGGTTTGGTGCATGCGCGAGCAGCGCTGGCGTCATCCCGACGACGTTCAGGACCAGCGTTCGATTCAGCGCCATCAGGCGGCCGCGATTTCCTTGCTCGCGCTGCGCTCGGCCAACTCCGCAATGCAGCGCTGCATCAGCGGAATGTCGATTTCGTGCGCTTCGATCTTCCGACCGATTCCCGTGAGCAGCGGAATCGAAAGCTCGCCGCCCATATGCTCGCGAAATTCGCCCAGAGCTTTTTCCACGTCCAGCAGCAACTGCGCCGGATGATGAAGCGCGAAACCCAGCGACTCCAGAAGCGACAGGATCCGATGCAGATCCAGGTCGCCCAGCGTCCCCAGGTGATGCGAATAGAGCGAATCCAGGGCGATCCCCATCGCGACGGCCTCGCCGTGCTTGATCGCGCTGCCGGAGAGTTCTTCCAGCTTGTGCGCGGCCCAGTGGCCGAAATCCAGAGGCCTGGACGAGCCGCTTTCGAACGGGTCGCCACCGTGACCGATGTGTTCCAGATGCAGTTCGGCGCAGCGGAAGATCATCTGTTGCACCACCGCCGGCGTGAAGCGCGAAAGCTCGACCCGCTTGCCGTAGAGGTAATCGAAGAAATCGCGATCGCGGATCAAGGCAACCTTGATCGCTTCGGCGATCCCCGCGCGCCTGTCGCGTTCCGGCAGGGTCTCGAGGAAGGCCGAGTCGTTGATCACCGCGTACGGCGGCGCGAAGGTCCCGAGGAAGTTCTTGCGGCCGAAAGCGTTGATGCTGTTCTTGACGCCGATGCCGGCGTCGTTTTGCGCCAGCACCGTGGTCGGCATGCGGATCAGACGAACGCCGCGGTGCGCCGTGGCGGTCGCGTAGCCGGCGGCATCCACCACCGCGCCGCCACCGATGGCGATGATGAACGAGTGGCGGCAGATCCGGTGTCGCTCGACGAGGGCGTGAATCCGCTCCACCTCCAGCGGCTGATGCTTGCAGATCTCGCCGCCGCGAACCATGAACGGCGGCGCGACGAATTCCATCACCGCGTCGTGCGTCTTCCCGTATTGGCCGATGCGCTCGAACAGGCCCGGGGTCAGCCGCGCCACCTCGCTGTCGATGACCACCAGCGCCCGGTTGTGCGGGCGCCCGCTCTGGCGCAGCACGTCGACCAGCACCGGGTTGTCGGCGTCGAACGCGTCGCGCGTGAAGACGACCGGATAGTCATAGCTGACCGTGAATCGCTGCTGGATTACACGCATATGCCACCTCCTCCGGAATGCGGGTCACAAGCCCCGGTACAGGATCTCCATGGTGATCGCGCCGTAGGCGGTGACCAGTACCGGGTCCTTCTCCATCCAGCGGCCATTGTCGTTCGACCACGATCCGTCGGCCTTCTGCAAATTCAGCAGCCGCTTGGCGAGATCCTGCCGCCAGTTGACCTTGGTCCCGTCCTTCAGCGTCAGGATGTCGATGCCGGCTGCCGAGAGCGCCTTGGCCATCATCTGGTAGTAGTAATAGAGCCCCTCGGGACCCATGCCGGGGTTCTCGTCCAGCGTGTAGTTGCGCGACAGCCACTCGACCACCGCCTTGACGCGCGGGTCGTTCTTGTCCACTTGCGCGTGGAGCATGGAGAGGAGCCCCGCGTAGCTCATGCTGCCGTAGGAACGAAGTGCCGTCCTGCCGTTGTCGAGTTTCTGCTCGCCGGCCATGCTGTGGCCGGGGAAGTAGACGAAGCCGCCCTTGTTGGCGGCATCGTCGCTGGCCCATTTCTGGTCGTTGGAGCCGGGCAGGTTCTGCGTGCGGCTGAGGAACTGGATCGCCGCCTGCCAGTTGAGATCCTTTGCCTCGGGGTCGTTGGCGACGTCGCTCTTGAGGTAGCGCGTGTAGTGAATGGCCTCCAGCGCGAAGGTGGTGTTGGACAGGTCGGAGTGCTTGTACGTCCCGCCGTAGCCGACGCCGCCGTTGACGGCGACATCGTCGCCGCGAATGTCCTGCAGGCCGATCTCGAATTGGCGCGCCTTCCTGATGATGGGCTCGTAGGCGGGATTGTTGGCCACGACCAGCGCCATCATCGCAGTCGAGGTGTTGTAGTTGGCGAGCTTCTCGGCGTAGATGCCGCCGTCGGGCTTGACGTGCTTCAACAGCTGGGCATAGCCCTTCCTGATGTTCGCCTCGTACTTGCGCTTGTAGTAACCGGAAGGCTCGCCCTGGAAGGCGGTCAGCACCAGCCCGGACAACGCCGGATATTCGGCCGGTCCCCAACTGCCATCGTCCTTCTGCTGGCCGGCCAGCCAGTCCAGCCCCCTGCCGATGGCGCTTTCGACTTCGAGTTTCAGCGAGAGATTGGGTTTGGTCCCGGCGACGACGTTGTCGGCCGCCACGACCTGCATCGGCGCCGCCAGAAGGCCCATCGTCAATACCAGCCAGTGCATCCGTTTCATGCGCCTCTCCAATGTCGTCTAGGGCTTCAACCTGAGCGTTACCGTCACCGGCGTGCCGACGGGGGGTGTCGCGCCTTCCTTGACGAACCAGATCTTGTCGCTCTCTCCGCCCGGTGAAGCGTTATCGACCATCGCGGCGGGATCGTGATAGAGCGCCACGATGGAACCGCCCAGTTGCGCGGCGAGCCGCCCCTGAAATACGACCGAGCCGGTGAACACCCACTGCAGCGGCGGCACGTCGCGCGAAGTCTCTCCGATGCGTTGCGTCAGCCACGTTTCGGGGCGGATGGCTTGCGGCTTGCCGTCCTTGCCCGCGATCTGCAGGAGGATCTCGATCGCGTCGCCCTTCGGCTTGGCAGGGTCGCCCTGGAAGCCCAGCGGGGCGTTGGTGCCCTCCATGCCGACGAGGATGCAGGCCACCTGCAGGTTGTATGGTTCGACGTCGGTCCGCAGCAGGCTCTCGTGTGTCTTGCCGCTGGTCCTGACCAGCAGGTATTCGAGCAGCCCCTTGTCCATGTTGACGACGGCGGGGAAGGTGACGGACTTCTCCGTCTTGTTGAGCTGGATCGCGCCCATCCGGTACTGTCCCGGGGAGATCTTTTCCAGCGGGGCGATGCGCAGCGTGTGGCGATCGAGCTGTTCCGGCGTGACCGCGGGCGGGAACGGGATCGGCGCCGGCTTGTCCTGCGCGTGGACGAGCGTCGCGGCGATCGACAAGGTCAGCGGCAACAGCGCGAGGGCGGTGAACGCTTGCCGCAAGGTCAGGAAACGCATGTACGGCCTTTCACGGTGGCAGAGACAAAGAGAGCGAGCTTTTTGGGCCCGCTCTCAGCGTATCACGCAGCGTTTGGTTTCGAGCAGCCCCGCGCGCGGGGCGTCGAGCCTTTCGCGAACTTCCTGCGGGCGACCAGCATCCCGGTCAGCGCGAGGCCGAGGAGGGCGAGCGTGGCGGGTTCGGGGGTATGGCCGCCGGTGTCTGCGATCGTCGATCGTGGCGAATGTCAAGGGTGCTGTAGAAGTAGAGCGTCGGCGCGCCTTGCTAGTCCGGATCAGTCTGCGTGAGATAGAAACCCGCGAGCTCGGCGCATCAACGTGTCGACGAAGAAGTCGATAACGGCCCATTCGACTGGCGCCGACAGCGTGAAATTCCAGCCTAAGCCATCGAGACATCTTCGGGCGTCGTCGAAGGAACCGACCATTGAAGTTTGCTCTAAGCATGCCGCGAGAAAGTGGGTGTAAATGTTGCCTCCGAAGTATGACCGGTGGGCTCATCGATCTCCCAAGTTGCCCTGCGGCGGGCGTTCCGTTGGCAGCGCCATTTTCGTTGAAACAAGTGTTGACTGCTTCATCGATCTCGATGTCGACGAAAGCAAGCGCGGCGTATGTGCTCCGAGCGGGTGAAAATCATCTCGAAAACATCGAGCTGCTCGGAATGGTCGGGGCGCCTGGCCGAATCGCATGACCGTGCCATTCTTGTTGGTGGCCCAATCGAACAGGGTGAACGCCGCCGCCGACACCCCACAATACAAGCCATGTTGAACAACAGCGCCGCTAGCGTGATACCAAGCTTTCTCATGTTGAACTCCTTCTTTGTGGCAGCCTCCGAAGAGGCTGCCCTGTTTTGACGACGTCTGTGCGAATTGCCTACCTGGCCGTCGCCGTCGCGCTCGCGGCCGACGAGCCGCAACCGGTGCTGGCGATCACCCGATAAAAGTACTTGGTGCCGTTGACCGCGGTCCCGTCCAGATACGTCGCGTAGCTCGTTGCGACGGTCGCGATCTTGGCGAATCCGGCGTTGGCGTCGATCGTGCTGCGATAGACGTCGTACGACGGCGCGCCCGTCGACGTCCAGGTCAACTGGATCTTGCCGCTCTTGGCCCGGGCCGCCAGGTTGCACATGCAGCCGTTGAGAACACTGACCGCACTGAAGTCGACATTGGTCAGATTCGGCTGCTTGCTGGTCGGATACGCGAGCGCGGTGTTGTCGGTGACCCGCAGCGCGATGTCGTTGATGCTGCCGATGGTGACGAAGGTGGCGATGTCCGCCGCCAACACGGTCGGCTTCACGTCGGACCTGTTGATGGCGTCGAAGGTCAGCGGCGCCTTCAGGTCCCAATCCCACGCGGTGATCTTGTCGTCCTGGCACGTCGTGCAGCCGGCTTCATACTGGCCCGCGTCCTGGTCGAACGACTTCGAGCCGTCCAGCGTCAGGACGTCGCGGAACACGACGACACGATGTACGGGCCTCCCGCATCGGCCACAGGCGGGTGCGGCGGGTTGGTGATATTGATGTTCACCACCGTCGTCGCCGTCAGTGCCGGGTTGTTGTCATCGGAGACCCGCAGCGTGACCGGGTAGGTGCAAGGCAGCGACGCGCACGCGAACGAATGGAGTTGCGGCGAGGGCGACGCGGACGTCGCGTCATAGACGCCGTCATTGTTCCAGTCCCAATCGAACTTCTTCAGGTTCGCCAGGCCCTTGCCGGATTCGGAGTGGCTGGAGCATGACGGATCGAAGGTGATCGGCAGGTCCGCAAACGACGGATTGGGCGCGGCGCTGAAGCAGGCGATCGGCGCCGCCGCAAACAGCGTCGGCCGCAGCGTGACAATCATCCACGCGGTGGTCAGCGGCAGGTTGGTGAGCCCCGTGCCCTCCCAGGCGCCCCAGTTGGCGCCGGACTTGGTCTGGATTTCGAGGATTCGTGCTGCAAGGCCCTTCTCGCACGTGGTTTCGTTGGTGCAGGTCGCGTTCGACGGATTGCCGTAGTACCAGTCAAAGCTCACGTTGGTGGACTTCACGAGCTGCGTTACCTGCGTCGGAAGGGCCAGCCGCATTGCCTTGGCGAACGAATACCAGCCGTAGATCCTTGGCCCGCCCCAGGTCGACCCGTCATGCGTGAAGCTCCTCCACTGGTCCGCCAACCGCTTTTGCGCCCGTGTCCACTTGAGGTCGCTCGTGGTCTGTCCGTCGAAGATCATCTGGACCATGCCCGACGTCGTGGTCTGTTGGCAGTTGTCGCCCGCACAGCCACCCACGCCGTTGTAGCTGAAGTAGTCATACGTGCAGGCGGTGACGGCCGACGACGGGCCGGAGCAGCCCATGCTGTAGGCGAGCCAGTTGGCGTTGTAGGTCTTTACCCATGGCGGGACGACGACATTCCACGGGGCTTCCTGCGCCGGCAGCATGCCGATGGCCGGCCATTGGCTCGCTGAATTGTCGCCAGGCGAGCCGTAGTTCCAGTTGTACCACCAGGAGCCGCAGATGCCGCCGTTGCAGTTGCCGGCGTCGTTTTGCCCGTAGGCGTGCATGTCCGCCATGTCCTGGAGCAGTTCCAGGTAAGTCCAGTTATGGCTCTTGGGCGTGCTCGGTGCGAAGTCGCGTCCGGTCAGATCGGTCGGCGCGAAACCGGACGCGATGATTGCGTCCATGATCTGGCCGGCCTGATACGGTACGTGGTTTTCTTGCCAGTCATAAACTTGGATCCCGTAGCCGTTGCCGTTGGCATCGGGATTGTCGAGAGGATGGGACGCATTGGGGGCAATCGCCACACCTTGGAGTGCCGGATAGGTCGCGTAGTAGTTGTAGCCGTTGACCAGATAATTCATCCCGCCGCGGACCGCGTCGACGTACGGATCCTCGTCAGGGTTCCCCTTCACCTTGTGGCCATTGATCCCGAACGCGTGGACTGCGGACGCGGTCGGTGTGGCCAGGGTGTAGACGTAGCTCGTCTGCAGCCAAGCCACGAACGGCGAACCGTCATAGGTGTGCGGATGGCCGGCATAACCGCCCAAGACGTTGCCCTGCTTGTACAGGAACCACAGCCCCGTATCGATTGCGATGTTGATCTGCGCGCTGATGTCGTTGTTCTCGATCTTCAGCAGGTACGGGATCTTCCTTCGACATCGCGAAGGGGGTGGTGTTGGAGACCTGCAGTTTGGCGGTGAACGGCGTGCCGTTGGCAGCCGTGTAGACGTGCGTCGTTTCGACGTTGTACTTGGTCCCACCGCTGAGCGTGGGGCCGGCGAGCTCGACACCGTCACCGAACACCCACTTTGTGTAGACATTAGAGATGTCCGTGGTCTTGACCACGCACTTCAGTTGCGCGGCCTGACCGCTGATGATCGTGTGCTGCTTGTTGACGTCCCCTTGCCAGGGAACGCAGATGACCTTGTCGACCGCGGCTGATGCCGCACTTGCCGCAATGCAGCAAGCCAGACCAGTCGCCAGTGTCAACAATCGTTGTCGTTTGACCATGTCGTACCTCCCAAGGGCTGACCCTAGAAAATCCGCTGACCTCGTCAGCAAAACCTCATCCGTTGCCGCGCGTCGCTCACGCCAGAATGCAACAAGCACTGGCGGCGCAGCATAAGCCATGCCAATAGTATGGATTTGTTTAACATCATGGAGTTACAAAGATCGATTGATTTACACGGATATCGATGTGTAAATTTTCTCGACAAACTCAAGCTGAGCGGACGAGGCTCCGTAGCAGGCGGAGGGTTTCCGCCATGTCGGCGCCCTCGGCTCCCCCGGGGGCATAGCGCGCGCGGTTGCTGGTGGCGAAGAGCTGCGCGCAGGCTTCCAGCAGGTGCTCCTCCGCCCCTGCCGGACGCATGACCCGCGTCACAATGGCTTCGGTGATGCCGCTTGCCGGCAGTCCGTAGCGGGTCCCCAGATGGCCCTGGAGTGCCCGGTACGCGGCGGTATGGAAACGGGCGGGATCGTTCGCGGCGGACGCCCGCTCCGCCTCGGCGAGCCAGCTCGCGGCGGTGGGGTTCGGCCCGGGTGCGGGGGCTTCGGCGAGCCGGGTTCCGCCGTTCCGGCGCCTCGCCAGCCAGGCGAGGGCGGCAAGCAGCAGCACCCCGGCGGCGGCGAGGACCGGGGCAACGGGCGACCTCCCTTCGGCAGGGCGATCGGCTTTCTCGACGGACGGCGTCGCGGGGGCAGGCGTCGCCGCAGCGGCCTCGCCGACGACCGTCGCTTCGACCTTGACGCGGACCGGAGCGGAGCGAAGCGTTTGATAACGCTCGCTGCGTGGGTCGAAGGCGACGACGCCGGCCTCCGGGATCTCGACGTCGGCGGCAACGTCCGGGACCAGCACCTGCTCGCAGGTCAGACGGCTGGCCGTCGCCCGGGCTCGGGGCGGGTAGCTCCGCACCCCCGGCAACGCGACGGACGGGCAGGTGATGCTGTCAATATTTCCGACACCTTCGATGCGCGTGGTCAACGTCACCGGGTCGCCCTGCCGCACTTCGGCCGGCACGACGTCCCGGGTGATCTTGAAGCGGCCGACGGTGCCGCTGTAGCCTTCAGGCCGACCTCGTTCCGGCGGCGACAGGATGGTGAGGCTGATCGCTTCCGAGCGGACGGTCACCGAACGCGCTTCGGTGCCGCCGAAAAACGCGGCCGGCCCGCTGGCTGACGCCAGGACGTCGAAACGGACTTCTGCCGGGCCGAGCGTCGCCTTTCCGGGCTTGCGCGCGACGAGCGTCGTGTCGAACTCGTACGCCGTGTACTCGTGGTTGTCGCGGGCCACCCTTTTCTGGCGAGGTGCGGCGAACTCGCCGATGCTGTCCGCCATCCCGTGAGGCGGGGGTACTGGAGGTTGCGGACCGATGCCTGACCGGTCAGCAGGGTGACGGTCACCGGGACCGGCTCGTGCACGTAGATGCGGGTTTTCGCGGGCCGCAGTTCGACGATCGGCGCGTCGCCGAGGGCATCGATTCCCGGCGCGGCCGCGGCGTACCGGTCGGGCGACAGCAGGCACAGTGCACCCAGCAGCGACGCCGTGAGCTTGACCCCGGCGAGGCCCCGCGTGGTGTTGCCGGCCACCGTCGTTCCCACCGGGTTACCAGTCCTTCTCCGGCCTGGCCAAGGGTTGATTGGGTTTTCCGTCATGGAGGTTGCCGGCCGGCCTCTCGCGCCCGCGGGCTTCGTTCAGGAGTCGCTCCACTTCGCCCGGCGTCAGATCGGGACGCGCCTTTCCCGAGGTGATGGCCGGGTCCTCCGCGCTGTCGGCGCCGGGCGCCTGTCCTGCCACCGCGCTTTGCGGGGTCGTTGCCTGTCGCGCACTCGCCTGCCCTTTGGCGTCCCTGACACCGTTGCCGTCGGCGCCTGAGGGGATTATCGGTTTTTCCGTGCCCGCCGGGGGCGGTCGCTGATCGCGCGCCCATCGCGCCCCAGTGCGGCCAGCCGTGCCTCGGCAAGGCTCAGGTTGCCCGCCGCATCGGCGGCGCCGGGAGACAGGACCAGCGCCGCGCGATAGTCGGCGATGGCCTCGCGAAACATCGCGCCTGCGGCCTGCCCGATCGCGTGCGGCCAGCTGCTCGCCCTGGCGGTAGAGGCTGTTCCCCCGGTTATAGCGGGCCGCGGCGACAAGCCCCGGCGCGGTCGTGACCGTGGCGGCGGCGAATTGCTGCTGCGCCTGCGCCAAGTCGCCTTTGCGGTACAGGCTGACGCCAAGATCGTAGGCACGCGCTGCGGCATCGTCGCCCAGCCCGAGCGCGCGTCGGAACGCCGCCTCGGCGCCCGCATAGTCGCCGGCCTCCCATCGTGCCCGCCCCGTCTGCTGGAACCATCCGGCCAGATCATGGCGCACCGCGACGGCCAACCCCACGAGGGCGCACAGCGTCATGACGGCGATGATCAGCGGGCGCTTCATGCCGCACCGCGCCTGCCGATGAAGGCTTCGATCGCCAGCAGCAACACCGCCAGCGCCAACGGAAGCTGAAAGCGCTCGGCCAGCCGCTGTCGCGTCACGCTGGCTTCGCTCCGCTCGGCCGCGGACAGCACCGTTGCATGGAGCTTGACCAGGGCCTGACGATCGGCGGTCAAATCGAGCCGGCTGCCGCCGGTCGCGGCCGCAAGGGCGGCCAGCGCCTCCGGCTGCAGGCGGGTCTTCACGATGGCGCCCTGGCGGTTCTTGAGGAATTCGCCGCCGGGAAGAGGAATCAGCCCGCCGCCCGGGGTTCCCGCGGCCACGGCGTGGACCGTGATGCCGGCGCTGCGCACCGCATCGGCGGCGGCAGCCAGGTCGCCGCCGTGATCCTCGCCGTCGCTGATCAGGATCACCAGCTTGCCGCGCGTCGCCGTATCGTCGAAAGCCCGCTTCGCCTCGATCAGGGCGCCCGCCAGCGCGGTGCCGCCCAGGGGAAGGGTATCGGGGCCGGCTTCGGCCAGCACCGCGCTGAAGATGCCGTAGTCGCTGGTGAGGGGGCACACCAGGAACGCGCTGCCGGCAAAGGCGATCAGGCCGATCCGGTCTCCCTGCAGTTTGGGCAGCAGTTCAGCCACCGCCTCTTTGGCGGCCGCAAGCCGGGTCGGCGCCACGTCATCCGCCAGCATGCTGCGGGAGACGTCCAGGACGACGATGATATCCACCCCCTGGGTTTCCTCGCGCAGCGTGACCTGCCCCCACTGGGGACGGCAGAGCGCCGCGACGATCAGCAGGAAGGACGCCGCCAGCCCCAGGCGGGAGAGCCACCGCCGCGCAGCCGCAAAGCGCGCAGGCGGCATTCCGCCGCCCCCGGTGAGCTGCGCGCATGTCCCGTTGCCGCCGCACCGCGGCCCGGGCGAGCAGGAGGGTGGCCGGGATGCCGAGGAGAACGAGCCAGGCGTAGGCGGGCGTGGCCCAGCTCATGGAAGCGTCCGCAGCAAGGTGGCGCGCAAGCTCAGTTCCGCCATGAGCAGCGCCAGCGCGCCCAGGAGCAGCGGCGCAAACAGTTCGTCATAGGTGAAGAAGACCGTCTCTTCGATCGGGCGTTTCTCGAGCCGGTCGATGGCTTCGAACACGCGCGTCAGGCCTCCCTTGTCGTCGGCCCGGAAATAGGCGCCTCCGGTGCCGGTGGCGATCTCCTTCAGGGCGACCTCGTCGAGGTCCGCCTGCACCCGCCGGTAGAGGGTTCCGCCCAGCGGGTCGGCCACCGGGATGACGGCGGGGCCGCGCGAGCCGATGCCGATGGCGTGAATACGGACGCCCAAGGTCCGGGCAGCCGCGGCCGCCAGTTGCGGCGTGGTGGCACCGGCGTTGCTGCGGCCGTCGGTGACGAGGATGACGGCCTGGCTCGCCGCCGGCCTGGCCGACGAGGATCCGCGCAGGCGGTTGAGCGCCGCCAGCAGGGCGTCGCCGATGGCCGTGCCGTCCTCGATGGCGCCGGTCTGCAGCCGCGCGACCGCCGCCTGGAGCCAGGCGTGGTCGAGGGTCAGGGGGGCGGCCGGATAAGGCCGGGCAGCGAAGGCGACGAGACCGATCCGGTCGCCGCGGCG
Source organism: uncultured beta proteobacterium (assembly GCA_963709525.1). Taxonomy (GTDB): domain Bacteria; phylum Pseudomonadota; class Gammaproteobacteria; order Burkholderiales; family Casimicrobiaceae; genus CAIWHR01. The sequence continues at coordinate 39,560 of CAVPXB010000015.1, read as the reverse complement.
ACCCCCGATGAAGTCGGCCAGCACCTCCTTGGCGATGGTCAGCCGGTTCTTCCGCGGCACGCCACCCTGAAGGTCCTCGGCCAGCATGCTGGTGGACAGGTCCAGCACCACGACCAGGTCCACGCCTTCGCTGCGCACTTTCGTTTCCCGCGCGACGGCTTGCGGCCGGGCGAGCGCCACGATGGCCAAGGCGAGGAGCAGCAGGCGCAGCCAGGGGAGCCACCGGCCGCATCGGGCGCGAAACGTGTCGGGCAGCGCGCGCAGCTGCGCACCGTCTGCAATCGTCAGGGCGGGTGCGCCGCGCTCCCGTCGGTGGCGGAACAACGCCCAGGGGATCAGCACGAGCAGCAGCAGGAGCCACTGCGGGTCGTGGAACCTCATGGCGCCTGCCCTGCCGATGCAGCCTCGAGGAGACCGGCGACCAGCCGCAGCGCGTCGTCGATTTCGAGCGCATCGGGACGATGAGCGGCAAATTTGACGCGGTCGCCGAGGACGAGGAAGCGGGCGAGCTGCGGTCCGATTTCTGTCGCGCCGGTCGCGCCGGGATTCGCGGCTGAAGCCGCCCCCGCATCCGGTGAGCCTTCCATGCGCTGAACCGATGGTGATCCGGCATGAATACGATTGAACCGTTCGTCCTGAGCCTGTCGATTGAACCGTTCGTCCTGAGCCTGTCGATTGAGCCGTTCGTCCTGAGCCTGTCGATTGAGCCGTTCGTCCTGAGCTTGTCGAAGGACCCGCTCTGAGTTGATCGCAGGGGCTTCGACGGGCTCAGCCCGAACGGAAGCCGATACGCCGTTTGATCTCGCAGGAGCGCCTGTCAGGCGCGACGTCTTGGCGAAGGACCCGCTCTGAGATCGAGCTTCGCGGCTGCAAGGAGCCGATCCGGCATGAATTGGCCTCGTCTGAGCTTGTCGATTAGGCGTCGAGCTGTCGAGACCTTCGTCCTGAGCTTGTCGAAGGACCCGCCCTGAGTGATCGCAGGGGCTTCGACGGGCTCAGCCCGAACGGAAGCGTACGCCGCGCGATTCGTATGATTGAACCGTTCGTCCTGAGCCTGTCGATTGAGCCGTTCGTCCTGAGCTGTCGAAGGACCCGCTCTGAGTCGATCGCAGGGGCTTCGACGGGCTCAGCCCGAACGGAAGTCGATACGCCGTGCCGTGCGATAGGGCTTGCCGGAGTTCCACCGACGTGAGGCTGCGGGCGGGAATGCCCGAACGCGCGGCGAGGGTGTCGCGCACCAGTGCGTCCAGGCGAATGATCAGCTGGTCGCCGGGACAGATGCCCCGCCGGTAGTCGTCGACAAGCGTTGCCAGCGGGTCGACCGCATCGGGGTCGTGCGCGGTGGGAGTTGGCGGCCGCGAGGGAGAAGGGTGTCGGGCGCGGCGGACGACGAGGAACAGCCCGCCCACGAGCAGCAATACGCCCGCAGTCAGGAGGAAGGGGGGCAGACTGTTCGCCGGCAACGGTCCCCGGATGTCGTGGAATTGCGGGGGAGTAGCGGCCGTCGGAGATGGCGCCGGCGCTTCCGTCGCGGCGAGGGCGCTGGAGCCCGCCAGCAGGAGCGAAGCGAAAAGCCACCGCCAGATCATGTTGAACGTCGCCGCCGCCCGTGGCGGCTCTGGAAGAAGCGGGTCAGGGCGCGGACCGGTGGCGTGTCGGTAGCGATGGCCAGGTGCTCGACGCCCGCCGCGGTCAGGGTTTCGCTCAATCCGGCCTGCCTCCTGATGGCGTGCTCTTCGTAGGCCTTGCGTACCTTGGCATCGCTGGTGTCCACGAGACGCCGGACCCCGGTTTCGGCGTCGGCCAGGCGCAGCAGCCCCCCGTCCGGCATCGCCCTATCGCGCGCATCGGTCACCGAGACGGCCACCACATCGTGCCGTCGCGCGGCAGCCGCCAGGGGCAGTCGGAAGTCGACCGCGAGGAAGTCCGAAATGACGAAGAGAATGCTGCCGCGCCGCAGTACCCGCTCCAGATAGTTGAGGGCGCCGGCCAGATCGGTGCCGTGCCCGGCGGGCGAGGGCCGCAGGACATCGGCGATGAGCCGCTGGGCGTGGCGGCCTCCCTTGGCCGGCGGGATATAGCGTTCAATCCGGTCGGTGAAGCAGAGCAGACCTACCCGATCGTGGCTCCGGACCGCCGCAAATGCCAGCAGCGCGCAAATCTCGGCCGCCACGCGGCTCTTCGTCTGTCGCGGCGTGACGCAATGGAGGGATGCGGACTGGTCGACGACGAGCATGACGGTCATCTCCCGCTCTTCGACATACTGCTTGACGAACGGGTGGCCCGTGCGGGCCGTCACGTTCCAGTCGATGCTGCGAGTGTCATCCCCGGGCTGGTACTCGCGCACCTCCTCGAACTCGATGCCGCGCCCGCGGAAGACGCTTCGATACTCGCCCGCGAAAATACTGGTCACCAGCCGGGAGGAGAGAATCTGCAGCCGGCGGATGTCCAGCGCCGGCCAGGGGGACGGCTGCGCCTGACGATGGCGGGGGATCATGAGCCTTGCGGGCCGCCCCAGGGGCGAATACCGGAGTGCGCAGCACGAAGGTACGCCAATGTGTTCACGGCACCTCGGTCTCGGTCAGGAGCCGGCCGATGATTCCATCGGCGGTCATTGCTTCGGCATCGGCTTCATAGCTGGGAATGATCCGGTGGCGCAGGACGTCAGGCGCGATGTCCTTGACGTCCTGGGGGACGACGTAGCCACGACCGCGGAGAAACGCCATCGCGCGGGAGGCGAGCACCAGGTTGATGCTCGCCCGGGGAGAGGCGCCGTAGGAGATGAAGCGCTCCAGGTCGGGGAATCCGTAGCGCGCGGGTTCCCGGGTGGCGAATACGAGGTCGATGATGTACTTCTCGATTTTTTCATCCAGGTAGAGGGCGTCCACCAAGGCGCGCATCCGGACGATGTCGTCGGGGTGAATCAGGGGGCTCAGGAATTCGCTTCTGCCGATGTGTCCGGCGCGGCGCATGATCACGCGCTCCTCCTCCCGGGAGGGGTAGGTGATGGCGATCTTCAGCATGAACCGGTCCATCTGGGCCTCGGGGAGCGGGTACGTCCCTTCCTGCTCGATGGGGTTCTGGGTGGCGAGGACCAGGAACGGGTCTTCGAGCGGATAGGAGGTGTCGCCGATGGTCACCTGCCGCTCTTCCATGGCTTCGAGGAGCGCGCTGTGCACCTTGGCGGGCGCCCGGTTGATCTCGTCTGCCAGGACGACGTTGGCGAAGATCGGCCCCTTTCGGGTGGTGAAGGCGCCCTCGCGGGGGTTGTAGATGAGGGTGCCGATCAGGTCGGCGGGGAGCAGGTCGGGCGTGAACTGTATCCTCTGGAAGCGGGCGTCGATCAGCTTCGCCAGGCTCTTGACCACCAGCGTCTTGGCCAGGCCCGGCACCCCTTCGATGAGGATATGTCCGTTGGTCAACAGGGCGACCAGGATGCGCTCGATCAGGTATTGCTGGCCGACGATGACCGTCTCCAGCGCGGCGACGATCTGCCGGACAAATGCCCCTTCCTTCTCAACCGCCGCCGCGATGCCTTCAATGTTTTCAGTCATGCTCGTCCTCGAGGCAGCGCGCCGTTGCACGGTCAGGTCGCCCATTGTGCGCCGCCTATCGACGCGGGATGTTGCCAGAACGCAGTGGCTAAAGCTAAGTGCTTCAACTAGAATCGATTTTTTTGTTCTCCTGGATCGTTGCGGATACCGCGTGCGCTACTGGCTGCTGAAATCCGAGCCCGCCGAGTTCTCGATCGACGATCTTGCCGCGGCGAAACGACAGTCCGTCCAGTGGTTCGGCGTGCGCAACTATCAGGCGCGCAATTTCATGCGTGACGACATGAAAGTCGGCGATCGCGCTTTTTTCTACCATTCGAGCTGCCCCGTGCCGGGCATTGCCGGCATCGTCGCCGTGTCCGCCGCCGCGACCCCCGATGGCACGCAGTTCGATCCCCGCAGCAAGTATTACGATCCGAAGGCGACGCCCGATGCGCCGCGCTGGTTCAATGTCGAGGTGAAGTTGGTCGAGAAGACCCGCCTCATTCCCCTGGCGCTGCTGCGCTCGCTGCCCGCGCTTGCGGGCATGACGCTGCTGCAGCGGGGCAACCGCTTGTCGATCACGCCGGTCGAACCCGCCGAGTGGTCGGCGATCGTCGCTCTCGCAGGAAAGAAATCATGATGGGTGTGGATGTCGGGTTGCTGGTCGTGTTCGTGGTGCTGGGTTGCCTGGTCGGATTCCTCGCGGGATTGCTGGGCATCGGCGGCGGCATGACGATGGTGCCGATCCTCACCATCCTCTTCACGCGCGAGGCCTTCCCGCTGGCACACGTGGTCCACATGGCGATCGCGACCTCGACGGCGACGATCATCTTCACGTCGATCTCGTCGGCACGCGAGCATCATCGGCACGGGGCGGTGCTGTGGCCGGTCGTGGCGGGGCTGGCGCCAGGCATCATCGTCGGTTCGCTCATCGGTCCGCAGGTCATCGGCGGCATGTCGACGTCGGCGGTGGCGCTGTTCTTCGGCGTGTTCGTGGCCTTCTCGGCCACGCAGATGCTGTTCGACAAAAAGCCCAAGCCCACGCGCGAACTGCCGGGCAAGGCCGGGCTGTTCGGCGTCGGGGGCGGGATCGGCCTCGTCTCGAGCATGGTGGGGGCCGGCGGCGGTTTTCTCTCGGTGCCGTTCATGAGCTGGTGCAACGTCAAGATCCACAATGCGGTCGCGACGTCGGCGGCGCTCGGCCTGCCGATTGCGATTGCGGGCACGGTCGGATTCGTGATTGCCGGCTTGCGCCTGCAGGGCATGCCGCCGCTGACGCTGGGCTACATCTATTTGCCGGCGCTGTTCGCCATCGTCGCGGCGAGCATGCTGATGGCGCCGATGGGCGCCCGCACCGCGCACAGGTGGCCGGTCAAGAAGCTGAAACGCGCGTTCGCGCTGCTGCTCTATGTGCTTGCCGCCTACATGCTGTGGAAAGCCTGGAGCACCTGGGGCATCGGATAGCCCCTTCGGTCAGCGCCGGTTGAGCGCGCTGGCGATCACCCGCGCGATCTGCTCGGCGCGATCGGCAAGCAATGCCGGTGCGTGGGCGATGCAGTCGGCCAGCGTCGCCGGCCCGCCGGGCAGTGCGAAGGCGCCGGCGTAATGCTGCCCCAGCGCCGGCAGCGCCGCCGCATCCACGGCCCCCGATAGCAGCGTGATCGGCACGCCCGCGCGCGCGGCGCGCTGCGCCACGACGAACGGCGCCTTGGCGAGCAGGGTTTGGGTGTCGGTGCGCCCTTCGCCGGTGAACGCCCAATCGGCACCTTCAAGCGCCGCGTCGAGACCGATCAGATCGGCGACCACCGCCGCGCCCGACCGGAACTCGCCGCCGATGAGCTGCAGCGCGAATCCCAGCCCGCCTGCCGCGCCGGCGCCGGGATTCGCCGCTGCATTGCGACCGACGGCGCCCTCCGCCAGCGCGGCGTAACGGGCAAGCGTCGCGTCTATCGCGGCCACCTGCGCGGCAGCCGACGCCTTTCTGCGGACCGAAGATAGCGGTGGCGCCGCGCTCGCCGCAGAACGGGTTGTTGACGTCCGACATGAGGGTGATCGAACTCTCGGCGAGCCGGGGATCGAGCTGCGTTGCCGCAACCGAGGCCAGTCCGGCGAGACCTTCCGGGGTCGGTTCGAGTGCGGCGCCCTGGGCGTCGCGCAGCGCGAGCCCCAGCGCGCACAGGAGGCCGGCACCGCCGTCGTTGGTGCTGCTGCCGCCCAGTCCGATCATGAACCGGCGAATGCCGGCGTCGAGCAGGCGGCGAATGAGTTCGCCGACGCCGCGCGTGTCGCGTCGGGTGACCGGCGCGGTCATCGCCCGCTCGTCGGTGATGCCCACGACCTGCGCGACTTCGATCACTGCGGTGCGGCGCCCGTCTTCGTCCAGCACGCCGTAGTCCGCGCTGACCGCGTCGCCCGCCGCGCCGCGCACCTCGGCGCGCGCACGCGCCGACAGTGCGCCGCACGCCGCGAGCACCGCGTCGAGCGTGCCCTCGCCGCCGTCGGCCATCGGGCGCGAACGAATGCTCGCTTCGGGCCACACCCGGCGCAAGCCGGTGGCGATTGCCGCGCAGACGGCGGGGGCGTCCAGCGACCCCTTGAACGAATCGGGCGCCAGCACGATGACCGGGCGTCTTCTGGCGTGATGAGCGGGCATGATCGAAAGACTCTCAGCCTCTCAGTCGCGGTCGTCGTCCTGGCCCTGGGTGGCGCGCTGCAACCGATCGCGCACCGCCAGCCATTCCGGGTCGTCGGGCGGGGCTTCGATCAGGATTTCGTCGGCATCCGCGTCGTCGAGCGCGCGCAGGTTGGCATAGAGATCATGCGCGTAGCGCGCGGGCTCGGCAGGCGCCGCAATCCAGCGGCCTTCGAAATCGCCGGGCTTCGCGACCGTGCGCGCGAGCACCGCAGGATTCTCGTCGCGGTCGACGCGCTGTTCCAGTTCGGCGACGAGCGCTCTGGCCAGCAGCAGTTGCGAGCGTGTGTGCGGCGCGTAATGCGCGGCAAGCGTTCCCGACGCGCGCGGCGCGGAAGCGTCCGCACTGCGCGGCGGGCGACCCAGCACCCGCGCGAGGGCGTCGATGCCGATGCCGCCGGGGCGCAGCAGCATCGGTCCCGCCGCAGCGAAAGCGACGATGGTCGACTCGATGCCCACATTGCAGGCGCCGCCGTCGAGGATCAGCGCCACCGCGTCCTCGAGGTCGGCGGCGACATGCGCGGCGGTGGTCGGGGAGATGCGGCCGAAACGATTGGCCGAGGGGGCGGCAATGCCGGCATCGCTGCCCTCGGCAAAGGCCTGCAGCAGCGCGCGGGCGACGGGATGCGCGGGTACGCGCAGGCCGACCGTGTCCTGGCCGCCGGTGACGAAATCGCCCACCCCCGTGGCCCGCGGCAGCACCAGCGTCAGCGGTCCCGGCCAGAACGCGTCGGCCAGCGCGCGCGCCTCGTCCGGCACGTCGCGCGCCCAGGCATCGAGCGCCCCGGCACGAGCGAGATGGACGATCACCGGGTGGTCGGCAGGGCGCCCTTTGGCGGCAAAGATCCGGCGCCACTGCCTCCGGGTTCGACGCGTCCGCGCCCAGCCCGTACACGGTTTCGGTGGGAAACGCCACGAGGTCGCCGCGGCGCAGCAGTCCGACGGCACGGGCAACGGCTTCGTGGGAGGCGGATTCGACGGGCATGGCAGGCGCTGAGCTATGCCGGACAAGCCAGCGCGCGCGGGGCGGCGCGCGAGTCCGACCTGCTAGAATCCTCGCTTTTGCCGCGTGCGCCCGGGGGCGCCCGCTTATGGGGAGTCATGGCAATGAGCGATTTTCTTTTCACGTCGGAATCGGTCTCGGAAGGTCATCCGGACAAGGTGGCCGACCAGATTTCCGATGCGGTGCTGGACGCGATTCTAACCGCTGAGCCGACGGGGCGGGTGGCGGCCGAAACATTGGTGTCGACCGGTCTCGTCGTCATGACCGGCGAGATCACCACCAAGCCACATGCACGACTATGCGCAGATCGCGCGCGACACCATTCGCCGGATCGGCTACAACGACCCCGAACTGTGTTTCGACGCCGATGGCTGCGCGGTCATGGTGTGCTATTGGCCGCCAGTCGCCGACATCGCGCGCGGCGTCGACCACGCATCGGACGAGTACCTGAACCAGGGCGCCGGCGACCAGGGCATGATGTTCGGCTACGCCTGCGACGAGACGCCGACGCTGATGCCGTTGCCGATCTATTACGCGCATCGCCTCGTCCAGCGGCAAAGCGAAGTGCGCAAGGACGGCCGCTTGCCGTGGCTGCGGCCCGACGCCAAGTCGCAGGTCACCGTCCGCTACGAAGGCGGCAAGCCGGTCGCGATCGACACCGTCGTGCTGTCGACGCAGCACCATCCCAGCATGAACGAGCGCCAGGCGCGCTCGCCGAGGCGGTGATCGACGAGATCATCAAACCGGTGCTGCCCACGGAGGATGCTGAAGGGCACCAAGTACCTGGTCAATCCGACCGGGCGCTTCGAGATCGGCGGCCCGCACGGAGACGCGGGGCTCACCGGACGCAAGATCATCGTCGACACCTACGGCGGCGCGGCGCCGCACGGCGGTGGCGCATTTTCGAGGCAAGGACCCGTCGAAGGTCGATCGCTCCGCCGCCTACGCAGCGCGTTACGTGGCCAAGAACATCGTCGCCGCCGGCATCGCGCGAGCAATGCCAGGTGCAGCTTTCCTACGCCATCGGCGTGGCCCATCCGATCAACGTGACGGTCTACACCGAAGGCACCGGCAGGATCGGCGGACGAGCAAGATCGCGAGCGCTGGTCAACGCGCATTTCGACCTGCGGCCGAAGGGCATCGTCCAGGATGCTGAACCTGCTGCGCCCGATCTACCTCAAGACCGCCGCCTACGGTCATTTTGGCCGCGACGAGCCCGAGTTCACGTGGGAGGCGACCGACAAGGCGGAAGCGCTCAAGGCTGCGGCCGGTCTGTAGGCAGACAGGTCATGAACCTCTTCGATCGCATCGCGCTGCGCGAACTCGTCCTGCCCAATCGCATCGTCGTTTCGCCGATGTGCCAGTACTCGGCGATCGATGGCTTCGCCACCGACTGGCATCTCGCGCACTGGACGCAGTTGCTCGAGTCCGGGGTCGGCCTGCTGCTGACCGAAGCGACGGCGGTGAGTCCCGAGGGACGCATCTCGACACATTGCCTCGGCATCTGGGACGACGCCCGCGCCGAAGCGTTTGCCGCGACGCTGCGGCGGGCTCGCGCGCAGATGCCCGGGGTGCCGGTCGGCATCCAGCTTGCGCACGCCGGTCGCAAGGCCTCTTCGCAGCGGCCCTGGGACGGCGGCAAGCTGCTGGCGCCGGGCGCGGGCGGCTGGGAGACCGTGGCGCCTTCGGCGCTGCCCTACGCGGCCGGCGAGGCGGCGCCGATCGCGCTCGATCTCGCAGCGATGGCGCGCATTCGCGACGCTTTCGTCGCGGCGGCGCGACGCGCGGCCGACATCGATCTCGATGCGGCCGAGATTCACATGGCGCACGGCTATCTGCTGCACCAGTTCCTGTCGCCGCTCGCCAACCACCGCGACGACGCGTATGGCGGGCGCCTCGACCACCGGCTCCGCTATCCGCTGGAGGTGTTCGCCGCGGTGCGCGAGGCCTGGCCCGCATCCCGGCCGCTGGGCGTGCGGGTGTCCGCGACCGATTGGGCCGAAGGCGGCTGGTCGCTCGATGAAACCATCGTCCTCGCCCACCGGCTCAAGGCCGCCGGCTGCGACTGGATCGACGTGTCGACGGGAGGCTTGACCCCCGCGCAGCACATCGTTCCCGGGCCGGGCTTCCAGGTGCCTTTCGCGCGTTCGATCCGCGAGGCGACCGGCATGACGACAATGACCGTGGGCATGATCACCGAGCCGCAGCAGGCCGATGCGATCGTGGCCAACGGCGACGCCGACCTCGTCGCGCTGGGCCGGGCGCTGTTGTGGAATCCGCGCTGGCCCTGGCACGCGGCGGCCGAGCTCGGCGCCACGGTCGTTGCACCGCCGCAGTACGTCCGCGGCGCTCCCCGGAACGCCGCCGCCGTGTTCGGGAACATCGGGATCGGCCAGCGCTAGCGAGCGCCTTTCGCCGGTCGTGCAGAGGCTCCTTGGCCCGCGACAGCGCCGGGTCTGCTAGAATCCGTCTCCCTTGACATTCAACGTCGGCGGCATCACGCGCCGGAATTTCCCATACGCCGCGAAGGAGAAAACCATGGCCGAACGTTCCCGCACCCGTCGCAACACCCTCGAGCGCCGCTGCCTCAGCAAGGCCTACAAGCGTCTGTTTGTCGGCGCGCCGAAGGGCATTTTCAAGATGCTCGAGAAAATCAAGAAGGCGTAACGCCTTCCTATGCCGGCGCACGCGCCGGACATCCCTGAAAGGGCCGCTCGATGCGGCCCTTTCGCATGGTGTACCCGCGTAACGTCTACCCGATTCTCCGGCGACGGCCATGGCGCGGCAGGCGGCGCCCAGGAGGCCGGGATAGGGATGCAGGATCAACGCTGCCGGGACCCGCGCCAGCGTCGCCGCGAAGCGCCCCTTGTTCTCGAACCGGCGGCGGAATTCCCCCTGTTCAAGCCACGGTGCGAGCGGGACCGGTATGCCGCCGGCCAGGTAGACGCCGTCCCAGGCGCCGAAGGCCAGCGCGAGATCGCCGGCAAAGGCGCCCAGCAGACCGCAAAAAACTTCCACCGCCCGCACGCTATGCCGGTCGGACCCCGCATTCGCGCGCTCGGTGATGCCTTCGGGCGTGAGGGGTCGTGCAGGCGGGTCGCCTGCCATTTCGCGCAGCGCGCGGTGAATGTTGACGAGTCCGCTGCCGCACAGCACGCGCTCCCAGGAAACGCGGCCGAAGCGACGTGCGAGGTGGGCAAGAATTTCGATTTCCTCCGGCGTCTCCGGGGCAAAACTGGCGTGACCGCCTTCGGTTTCCAGGACCATGGGCGCGCCGCTGCGCAGGATCAACGCCGCTACACCCAGTCCGGTGCCAGGTCCCACCACGGCAAGCGTGCGAGGTCCCGCTGCTCGGCCAGGCGCCATCCTGGGCCCCAGCGGTGACAGGTCGGCGTCGGTGGGGGCCGGCAGCGCGTGGGCGATCGCGGCGAAATCATTGATCAGCGACACCTGCTTCATGCCCAGGGCGTGGCGAAGCTCTGCCGCAGAGAACGACCAGCGATGATTGGTGAGTTGCGCCGACGCGCCGTCGGTCGGTCCGGCGACTGCGTATACCGCGCCGGAGGGCTGGGCGCCGATCGCGTCGAGGTAGTGCCGGGTCGCCGACGAGGTGTCGAAGGCGTCCACGCGCAACGCACGGATGCTGTCGGGCGCGAGGATTCCCGGCCGCCCGGAGACGGCCAGGCCGAAGCGGACATTGGTGCCGCCGACATCGGCGACGAGCCAGGCGTCGGACTGCGGTGACGAAGCATTCATGGCGTTCAGGAGCGAGCGGGTGGCGCGCGATTGATGGAGTTCAAACGGCCCGAATATACGCTGGCCGGCGCGCGCTGCGCCGGATCATGTAGAATTGCCGGCCCCCGAGGAGCGTTGCAACAGTCGCGGTCACGCCGCGGCTGCCAGGCTCGGGGTGTCTCTATCCGCAACCGCGCTCGTTGAACCGTGCTCCGCGCACGGGGTGACGAGGGCGCGTTCGCAAGTCCCTCGCCCCCGGCAACGCGCGGTCACACCAACGATGGAGTGATCGATGAATGCCGTGACCGATACCAAGACGCTGGCCGACTGCAAGGTCGCCGACTTTTCGCTCGCCGACTGGGGGCGCAAGGAAATCGCGATTGCCGAGACCGAGATGCCGGGTCTGATGGCGATCCGCGACGAGTTCTCGCCCGAGCAGCCGCTGCGCGGCGCGCGCATCGCCGGGTCGCTGCACATGACCATCCAGACCGCGGTGCTGATCGAGACGCTGCAGGCGCTGGGCGCCGAAGTGCGCTGGGCGTCGTGCAACATCTATTCGACGCAGGACCACGCCGCGGCGGCGATCGCCGTGCGCGGCACCCCGGTGTTCGCGTACAAGGGCGAGACGCTCGACGAGTACTGGGACTACACGCACCGGATTTTCGAGTGGCATGACGGCGGCGCGCCCAACATGATCCTCGACGACGGCGGCGACGCCACCGTCCTCGTCCACCTCGGTTCGCAGGCGGAGAAGGATCCCGGCTGCGTCGCCCACCCGGCGAACGAGGAGGAAACCGCGCTGTTCAAGTCGATCCGCGCGCGCCTCGCCAAGGACCCGACGTTCTACTCGCGGGCGAAGGCCGCGATCCGGGGCGTCACCGAGGAGACGACCACCGGCGTCAAGCGCCTCTACCAGATGCACAAGGAAGGCCGGCTCGCGTTTCCGGCGATCAACGTCAACGACTCGGTGACCAAGTCGAAGTTCGACAATCTCTACGGCTGCCGCGAGTCGCTGGTCGACGGCATCAAGCGCGCGACCGACGTGATGGTCGCCGGCAAGGTCGCGGTCGTGGCCGGCTACGGCGACGTCGGCAAAGGCTCGGCGCAGGCGCTGCGCGCGCTGTCGGCGCAGGTCTGGATCACCGAGATCGACCCGATCTGCGCGCTGCAGGCGGCGATGGAGGGCTACCGCGTGGTGACGATGGACTACGCCGCCGACAAGGCCGACATCTTCGTCACCGCCACCGGCAACATCGACATCATCACTTTCGAGCACATGAAGCGGATGAAGAACAACGCGATCGTGTGCAACATCGGGCACTTCGACAACGAGATCGAGGTCGCGGCGCTCAAGGCCTGCAAGTGGGAGAACATCAAGCCCCAGGTCGATCACGTCATCTTCCCGGACGGCAAGCGGATCATCCTGCTCGCCGAGGGGCGCCTCGTGAACCTCGGCTGCGGTACCGGCCACCCGTCGTACGTGATGAGTTCCTCTTTCGCCAACCAGGTGATGGCGCAGATCGAGCTCTACGCCGACGCGCGGACCGGCGCCAAGCGCTATCCCGTAGGCGTCTACGTGCTGCCCAAGCACCTCGACGAGAAGGTCGCCCGGCTGCAGCTCACCAAGCTCGGCTCGATGCTGACGACGCTCTCGGACAAGCAGGCGCGCTACATCGGCGTGCCGCCGGAAGGGCCCTACAAGCCGGATTCATATCGCTACTGAGCAGGAAAGCTCGCGCCCACCGCATCCGAACCGACGCCCAACTTCTTCCCAATTCCGGACCGTGCTCATGGACGAATCGCCCCGGCGCCTGTTCAGCGTCGAGTTCTTTCCCCCGAAAACCGATGAAGCTGCGCTGAAGTTGCGTGCAGTGCGCGCGCAACTGGCGCTACTCGAACCGGCGTTTTTTTCGGTGACCTTTGGTGCCGGAGGCTCGACGCGGGAAGGCACGCTTGCCACGGTCATGGAGATTCACGGCGAGGGGCGCACCGTCGCGCCGCACATCTCGTGCATGGGGTCGTCGCGAGGCAGCCTCTCCGAGTTGCTGGCGACGTACCGCGAGGCGGGCATCCGGCGCCTGGTCGCCTTGCGCGGCGATCTTCCGTCGGGGGCCGGCGGCAGCTCGGGAGAGTTCCGCTACGCGAACGAGCTCGTCGAGTTCATCCGCGCGGAAACGGGCGACTGGTTCCACATCGAAGTCGCCGCCTACCCGGAGTTCCACCCGCAGGCGCGCTCCGCGAAGGACGACCTCGCTGCGTTCGTGCGCAAGGTGGCGGCCGGCGCCAACTCGGCGATCACCCAGTTCTTCTACAACGCCGATGCGTATCACCGGTTTGTCGCCGACGTCGCGGCGCTGGGCTGCAATGTGCCCATCGTCCCGGGCATCATGCCGATCACGAACTACTCGCAGCTCAGGAGCTTCTGCGAAAAATCGCGGATCGACATGCCGCGCTGGATCGAGGAGCGCCTGAAGGGTTTCGGCGACGACCGCGCGTCGATTCGCGCCTTCGGCCTCGACGTGGTCACCGAACTGTGCGCCGGTCTGCTCGCGCGCGGCGCGCCGGGGCTGCATTTCTACTCGATGAACCAGGCAACGCCGACCGAAGCCATCTGGAAGCGGCTCCATCTGTCCGACGTCGGAACTACTTCTTCGCTTGCCTGGCCGGCGCGTCCTTGACCACCTCGAGCTTCACCGGCGCAAGTCCGGAGCGGAGCATTCCCAGTTTGGAGGCGGCGGCGCGCGACAGGTCGATGACGCGCCCTGCGTGCGTCGGACCGCGATCGTTGATGCGCACGACGACGCTGCGGTTGTTCCTGGTGTTGGTCACCTTGACCATGGTGCCGAACGGGAGGGTCGGGTGCGCTGCGGTGAGCTTCGACTGATCGAACACCTGGCCGCTCGCCGTCTTGCGCCCGTCGAGACGATCGGAGTAATACGCGGCGAGACCCTCCATGCCGGCGACGGGCGCGACCGGCGCCGCGGCGGGCGCCGGTGCCGGAGCGGCGGCAGGCGCCGTCACGGCGCGCGGGATTGGCCGGGGCGGAGGGGGTTTGCGCATGGATCGAGAAGGGGAAGGCAAGGCCGAGGATGGCGAGCGCGGCGGACACGGGGATGCGAATGGACATCGGGGTTCTCCGGAAAAGGGGTGGTAAAAAAGGAAAGCGCGCGCCTTCGTCGGCCGCGCCGAAAATCAGTTCTTGCCGGGCGTGAATGACACGAGTTCCATCACGGAACTCTGGCTCCGAATCGCCATGGGTCTGGGCCCATCACCCCTTTGGAAATATTGGGCTTCCTTCTCCTCCCGCACGGTGGCTCGCACCGCCGGCGCGTACCACAGGACGTAAGAAGCCTGGGTGGCCTCCCTCCAGAACTCGTCGTCGTCGAGGCGCATGCTCACCCGCAGGTGAAGCGCATCGAAGCTGCCTGCCGGCGTGGTCACTTTGCCCCAGCCGTTGACGCTGACCCAGCGGCTGAACGTCCCGGTTCGTCCGGTCGTCTCGTTGAAGTTGTCGACCCACTCGCGCCACGATTGGCCCGGATGCATCGGAAATGCGAAGCGCGTGAGAGGTTTCGTGAAGATGCGTGTCTCGGCGTCGAATACCGCGCCCCTGCGCACGAGACCGGGCGCGGCCCAGTCTTCGGTCCGGTCGGTGTTGACGCCGGGCCCCTGCTGGGTGATGCGGACGGTGATGCCGCTGGCGCCCATCGCGGTCACCTCGTGGACTTCCTCCCAGACGACCGGATTGCGGAATCCGTCCTGCGCCTTGTAGACCCAGCGATCGCCGACCCGATAGGCAGGCGCTTCCGCCGGCGGCCCCTCCCGGGTGACGCTGGGGCCCCCGCAGCCGGCAAGAAAGGCGAAGCCCAGGACTGCGACAATGGCTCCGACACCGCGTGCTGACTTGAACATGGCAGTTTCCTTTTGGACGTGCGTTTGGAGTGGGCCGATCAGTGCGCGCGACGCCAGGTTAGGTTGACCGTGTCGCCGTCAGTTCCCGGCCGGGACCACCGTGAGGACAAAATCGTCAACCCAGGCCTTGCCAGGACCAAAGAGCGTCACGCCGAGTTCGAGTTGCTCGGCATCGGCGGGCACGCGGAGCGTGATCTCGCGTCGAGTCCAGTCACTGGTGCCGGTCGCCGCCTGATCCTTGCCGTGGTTGTGTGCAATCGGGTGCCCCGCTTTCATCGCCTGCAGGTGGAGCGAGGCGCCCTTGCCAAAACGGTTGCCGGAGGCGCCTTCGGTTAGCAGCCAGGCCGCAAGCTGGACGGTAAGCCCGCGCATCATCGTGGCGGGCACCGTCTGGTAGATCGAACCGAAGGGCTCGCGACCGATGTTGCTGATACGCAGGCTCTTGTTACCCGAGTGCCGGACCTCGCGGTCCTGCTCGAACTTGTAGGATGGATCGCCCGCATGCTGGAGGCTCCACCACCCCTCGGGATTGCCGGCGGGTCCGGAGCGCTCGGATTCAAATCCCGCGTTGATCAGGATGGGCGGCGACGAGACTTCCCCTGCCTGCGCCATCGCGACGTCAAGCGTCATGGCGTGCAGGAGGCAGGAGGCAACGGCAACGGCCGCAAATCTCACCGCCGGCCGGACCCCCGTCATTGCTGCCACGGGCCGCTCACTCGCCGCCATCGGTGATGGCGCCCTTGCTCGCGGTCGAAACCTGGCGGGTGTACTTGCCCAGCAGGCCGCGGGTGTAGCGGGGTGCCGGCTGTTTCCACGCGGTACGCCGTTGCGCGAGTTCCGCGTCGCTGACGTTGAGCTGGATCAGCAGCTTGTGCGCGTCGATGGTGATCGAGTCGCCCTCGTGCACCAGCGCGATGGTGCCGCCGACGTAGGCTTCGGGCGCGACGTGGCCCACGACCATGCCCCAGGTGCCGCCCGAGAAGCGGCCATCGGTGATGAGCCCTACGGTTTCGCCCAGGCCCTGGCCGACGAGCGCCGAAGTCGGCGCCAGCATCTCCTGCATGCCGGGGCCGCCCTTCGGGCCTTCGTAGCGGATGACGACGACGTCGCCGTGGTTGATCTTCTTCGCCATGATCGCGTCCATTACCTCGGGCTCGGAATCGAACACGCGCGCGGGCCCGGTGATCGACGTCTTCTTGAGCCCGGTGATCTTGGCCACGCAGCCTTCGGTGGCGAGATTGCCCCGGAGGATGGCAAGGTGCCCCTGCGCGTACATCGGGTTCGACCAGGGGCGGATCACTTCCTGATCGGCGCGCGGCTGGTCGGGAATGGCGGCCAGTTCCTCGGCGATCGTCCGCCCCGTGATGGTCATGCAGTCGCCGTGCAGCAGGCCGTGGACCAGCAGCATCTTCAGCACCTGCGGCACGCCGCCCGCCTGGTGGAAATCGACGGCGACGAAACGGCCCGAGGGTTTCAGGTCGCACAGCACCGGAACGCGCTGGCGGATGCGCTCGAAATCGTCGATCGTCCACTCGACGCCGGCAGCCGACGCGATCGCAAGGTAATGCAGCACCGCGTTGGTCGAGCCGCCGGTCGCCATCACCAGCGAGATCGCGTTCTCGATCGACTTCCGCGTGATGATGTCGCGGGGCTTCAGGTCGCGCTTGATCGCCTCGACCAG
Source organism: uncultured beta proteobacterium (assembly GCA_963709525.1). Classification (GTDB taxonomy): domain Bacteria; phylum Pseudomonadota; class Gammaproteobacteria; order Burkholderiales; family Casimicrobiaceae; genus CAIWHR01. The sequence goes on along the minus strand of CAVPXB010000015.1, from coordinate 23,004 downwards.
CACGCGCGCGGAGTCGGCCGCCGAGTCGGCCTTCTCGGGATCGGGCGAGGCCATCTGCGAGCTTCCCATCAGCGAGACGCCGAGCGCCTCGAACGACGACGACATGGTGTTCGCCGTGTACATGCCGCCGCAGGCGCCGACCGACGGGCAGGCGTTGCGCTCGATGCCGTCGTAATCCTCCTGCGACATCTTGCCGGCAGTGAACGCGCCCACGGCCTCGAACGGCGAGACGATGGTCAGCGCCTGGCCCTTCCAGTGGCCGGGCTTGATCGTGCCCGCGTAGACGAAGATCCCGGGGACGTTCATCCGCGCCATCGCGATCACGCCGGCCGGCATGTTCTTGTCGCAGCCTCCTGCGACCAGCACGCCGTCCATGCACTGGCCGTTGACCGACGTCTCGATGGCATCGGCGATCACCTCGCGCGAAACCAGCGAGTACTTCATGCCCTCGGTGCCCATGCCGATGCCGTCGGTCACCGTCGGAATGCCGAACACCTGCGGCATCGCGCCGGCCTCCTTCAACGCGGCCATCGCCCGGTCGACCAGCGGCTGGATGCCGGCGTTGCAGGGATTCATCGTGCTGTGGCCGTTGGCGACGCCGACGATGGGCTTTTCGAAATCGCTGTCGGTGAACCCCACGGCGCGCAGCATCGCGCGATTGGGCGAGCGGGCAACGCCCTGGGTGATGAGTCTGGAGCGGCGGTTGCAGGACATGCGGAACTCCTCGTTGGGCGTATGCGGGCAACGCGCCGGCGTCTGGAACGCGCCGGCTGCGTATAATCGGCCAGCCATTTTAGCGCAGGCGCCGCAACCCGCATCCCATGCTAGTCCACCCGCAGTTCGATCCGATCGCGTTCGAGGTCGGCCCGCTGGCCGTGCGCTGGTATGGGCTCATGTACCTGCTCGCCTTCGTGCTGTTCATGTGGCTGGGAAAGCTTCGCGCGCGGAAGAATCTCCTCACCGGCTGGCATCCGCGCGACGTCGATGACATGCTTTTCTATGGCGTGTTCGGCGTCATCGTCGGCGGGCGCCTGGGTTATATCCTGTTCTACAAGCCGCTCCATTACCTGCAGCAGCCGCTCGAGATCTTCTCGGTGTGGCAGGGCGGGATGAGTTTCCATGGCGGATTCCTCGGCGTGCTGTTTGCGATGTGGCTGTTCGCCCGCGCCCGGGACAAACGCTGGCTCGACGTCACCGATTTCATTGCCCCACTGGTGCCGCTGGGCCTCGCGGCGGGGCGGCTGGGCAATTTCATCAACGGCGAGCTGTGGGGGCGGGTCACGACGCTGCCGTGGGGCATGGTCTTCCCGCCGGCGGGCGGGGAGCCCCGGCATCCGTCGCAGCTCTACCAGTTCGCGCTCGAGGGCCTGTTGCTCTTCGCCTTGCTGTGGCTCTACACGCAGCGGCGACGTCCGATGGGTGCCGCGTCCGGGCTCTTCCTCGTGGGCTACGGCGCCTGCCGCTTCGCAGCCGAGTTTGCGCGTGAGCCCGACAGCTTTCTGGGCTTGCTCGCGTTCGGCTTCACGATGGGCCAGTGGCTGTCGCTGCCGATGATCGTCGCGGGCGTGCTGATGATGGGTTGGGCCTATCGACGGGCAGGCAAGGAAAACCCGACGTTGATGGACCGCATGAAGTAGATTTCGCGCGGCCGCTTCGGTGCGCCGGGCGTCAGAGGCTGAGAGTTTTTCGGGCGTGTCCGAGCGGCGCGCCAGAAGGCGTCCGATCGAGGCGCAAAGCGCAGCCATAGCTCGGGCTATGGCGAGCATTTGCAACGACGAGCGGGCGTCTTCTGGCGTGATGAGCGGGCATGATCGAAAGACTCTCAGCCTCTCTAGTCGAGGCGGTGATACTCGCCGTCGATCGCCGGCCGGCGGACGGCGCGCCCGGGCCCCGCGCTGGCGGCGCCGAAGTCGCGGCCGACATTGAGCGGAAGCGCCAGCAGCAGCAGGGCGAGCAGGTCGCTGATCACCCCGGGCAGCAGCAGCAGGACGCCCGCCAGCACCTTGCGCCCGCTGTCGAGGAGGCCCCGCAACAACGGCTGGCCACCATGCATGCTGGCGACGATGTTGTCGCGGAATGCCGCCCGCTCGTTGCGCAGCAACAGGAATCCGCCGAGGACCGACAGGCCGAGCCACAGCCAGACGGGAACGCCGCTCCAACGGGCGAAGCGCACCGTGACCAGAAGGTCCAGGATCGGGAAAGCCAGTACAATCGCCAGAAACAGGAAACGCATGGAGGCTCCTTGCCCGGTCAGGTCATCCTTGTGCTGACCCAGTTGCCGGATCGCGCGTCCGCCGATGCGCTAGCGGCCGCGCTCGTCGGCGCACGGCTCGCCGCTTGCGTCAGCGTCGGTGCTCCGGTGGGTTCACTCTATCACTGGCGCGGAAAAGTCGAAACCGCAAAAGAGGTCCCGGTCGCGGTCAAGACCGTGGCCGCACGTTACGCGGAGGTCGAGTCGGCGATCCGCGCCTGCCATCCCTACGAACTTCCGGAAATTGTCGCTGTCCCCGTTTGTGATGGATTCCGCCCCTATCTCGACTGGATTGCCCGCGAAGCGACGGGCGAGCCCGACGCTTCGTGAGCCCGCAAGGGCGCTGGCTTGCGCGCTCCTGGCCTTCCTGGCCAGCGGCGCCGTGCGCGGTGCCGCCGCCGCGCCGCCGGAGATCCTCGAGGCTGAACGCGCCTTCGCCCTGAGCGCGCAAGGGCTTGACCCGCAGACCCTGTCGGTGCGCTTCGAGATCGCCGATGGCTACTATCTGTATCGCGACAAACTGAATTTCAGCGTCTCTCCGGGAAACCTCGCCGCGCCGATCGCTCCACCCGGCAAGATCAAGGAGGATCAGTTCTTCGGCAAGGTCGAGACCTACCGCGGGCGCCTCCAGATGGAGTTGACGCTTGATGCGCCGCGTCCGGGATCCGCCGTCACGCTGGTTGTCGAGTCCCAGGGCTGCGCGGATGTGGGAGTTTGTTACCCGGTCCAGCGCCAAACGCTGGCGGTGCCTTTGCCGCGGCCGGGGGAGCGTCCCGCGCCATTGGTCGAAGCCGCGCCGCGCAGGAAATCGTGGTTTAACTGAAATGCCCCCTGACCTGGGACGCCGAGCGAGAGCAAGCGCTTGCACCGGGTTCAAGCTTTCGCACCGAGCCCGATGAACAAGAAGATCGCACGAACGACGGTGCTGGTCATTGCGGCGCTCCTGGCGCTGGCGGCCGGCGTCCATTTCGGGCAGCGCGGGCTGGGCGGGCCCTGGCTCGCTCCCGCGGCGAAGGATGCCTCGGCCTTGCTGGCCGTCGCCTTGCCCGATATCGAGGGGCGCGAGCAGGCATTGGGGCAATGGAAAGGCAAGGTCGTCGTGGTCAATTTCTGGGCAACCTGGTGCGCGCCTTGCCGCGAGGAAATGCCCGAATTCGTCCGCGTCCAGGCAGAGCTCGGCGGCAAGGGCCTGCAGTTTGTCGGCATTGCCGTCGATCAGGCGGACAAGGTTCAGCCGTTCGCCAGGGAGATCGGCGTCAATTATCCGGTGCTGATCGGCGGTTACGGCGCAATGGAGCTTTCGAAGGCGTTCGGCAACAAGCTGATGGCGCTCCCGTTCACGTTGATCATCAACCGCCAGGGCGAGGTGGCACATACGCAGCTAGGACCGCTGAAGGAGACGCAGCTTCGCGCCATTGTCGGTCAATTGCTCTGAATGATTGCCTATCTCGCGTCAACACTGGACAAATCGCGTGAAACTGCGGCAAAATTGCACGCTCATCAGTTGACTCAAGGAGGCTCCGCACGTGATGGCGATCCATTCACGCAAGGCGGCGGCCCGCGGTACGACCGCGTCGTCGGACTCCCGGGACACAATCCCGGCCGGCAGGCAGGACAGCGCAGGTGCCACGACGCTTCGCGCGCCGGCCCGGGTTGCGAGGTGACCCATGGATCTGCGCAAACTGAAAACCCTGATCGAGTTGGTCGAGCACTCGGGCATCGCGGAACTCGAGATCGAAGAGGGCGAGGAGCGGGTGCGCATTACCCGGGCGCTGCCCGCGGCACCCCAATCGCCGGCAGCGCCTGCGCCAGCCCAGACAGCGGCGATCGCGGCGCCCGCGGGTCCTGAAGTCGCGGCGGCGCCTGCCGAACCGGAGGGGCACGTCGTCAAGAGCCCGATGGTCGGGACCTTCTACCGCTCGGCATCGCCCGGATCGAAAGCGTTTGTCGAGGTGGGTTCCACGGTGCAGGTTGGCGACCCGCTTTGCATCATCGAAGCGATGAAACTCATGAACGAGATCGAGTCCGACCAGGCGGGCGTGGTCAAGGAAGTCCTGGTGGAGAACGGCCAGCCGGTCGAGTTCGGCCAGCCGTTGGTCCTCATCGGCTAGGCTATGAACAGGTCCTGATTTGGCTCTTCGCGCCCCGTCGTCTCCCATCGTCGCCAAGAACCCGAATCAGCTGTTCGGGAAGGTGCTCATCGCCAATCGCGGCGAGATCGCGCTTCGCATCCAGCGTGCCTGTCGCGAACTCGACATCAAGACCGTGGTGGTGCACTCCGAAGTCGACCGGGACGCCAAGTATGTGCGCCTCGCCGACGAATCGGTTTGCATCGGTCCGGCGCCGTCGGCGGGCAGCTACCTCAACATTCCCGCGATCATCGCTGCTGCGGAGGTCACCGATGCGCAGGCGATCCATCCCGGCTACGGATTCCTGTCCGAAAACGCCGATTTCGCCGAAAAGGTCGAGCGCTCCGGGTTCGTGTTCATCGGGCCGCGCGCCGATACCATCCGCCTGATGGGCGACAAGGTCAGCGCCAAGGCGGCGATGCAGAAGGCAGGGGTGCCCTGCGTGCCGGGCTCCGAGGGTGTGCTGCCGGAAGATCCGAAGGAAATCGTGCGCATCGCGCGGACGATCGGCTACCCGGTGATCATCAAGGCGGCGGGCGGCGGCGGCGGGCGCGGCATGCGGGTGGTGCATACCGAGGCGGCGCTCATCTCGGCGGTGGCTCTCACTCGGGCCGAAGCGCAGGCGGCGTTCGCGAATCCCACGGTCTACATGGAGAAGTTCCTGGGTAACCCGCGCCACATCGAGATCCAGGTCCTCGCCGACGAGCACAAGAACGCCGTCCATCTGTTCGAGCGCGATTGCTCGATGCAGCGGCGTCACCAGAAGATCATCGAGGAGGCGCCGGCGCCAGGCATCTCGGCGCGTGCGCTGACCCGGATCGGCGAACGTTGCGTCGACGCCTGCCGCAAGATCTCCTATCGCGGCGCGGGCACGTTCGAGTTTCTCTTCCAGGACGACGAGTTCTTCTTCATCGAGATGAACACGCGGATCCAGGTCGAACACCCGGTCACCGAGTTTATCACCGGCATCGACATCGTCCAGGAGCAACTCCGCGTCGCCGCCGGCCAGAAATTGCGCTTCCGGCAACGCGACATCGCGCGCCGCGGTCACGCGATCGAGTGCCGCATCAATGCCGAGGATCCGTTCACGTTCGTTCCTTCGCCAGGGCGCATCACCTCGTGGCATCCGCCGGGGGGGCCGGGCATCCGCGTCGATTCGCATGTCTACGCCAACTATTTCGTTCCCCCGCATTACGATTCGATGATCGGCAAGGTCATCGCGTACGGCGATACGCGCGAGCAGGCGATCGCGCGGATGCGGATTGCGCTGTCGGAGATGGTGGTCGAGGGCATCAAGACCAACATACCGCTGCATCAGGAGCTGCTGCTCGACGACAAATTCCTGCGCGGAGGCACTTCGATCCACTATCTGGAAGAACGCCTCGGCAAGAAGATCAAATGACCGCGGGGCACGCTGTTGCCGCGCGCCGGGACGTCGCGCACCAGCGCCCTGGCCGGTGCGCCCGATGAGCTACCTCGTGCTTTGTTTCGATACCGATGCCGCGCACGCCGATGCGTGGGGCGATGCCTTGCTCGAGGCCGGCGCGTTGTCCGTCGATGTCGCGGATTCGCGGGCCGGGACGATGGACGAGATCGCGCTGTACGGCGAGCCGGGGCAAGAGGCCGATCGCCGCTGGCCGGCAAGCTCGCTGACGGCCTTGTTCCCGTCCGCTGCGGATGCGCGCGCCGCCCTGGAGGCTGCCGCAGAGGACGTTGGCGCGGCAATTCCCGCTTTCGCCCTCGGCGAGCTCGCGGATGAGGATTGGGTGCGCAAGACGCAGGCGCAATTCGCGCCGATCGAAATCGCTGCCGGACTCTGGATCGTGCCCTCGTGGTGTGCGCCACCGGATCCCGCAGCGATCAATATCGCGCTGGATCCCGGGCTTGCGTTCGGCACCGGGTCGCATCCGACCACGGCCCTTTGCCTGCGCTGGCTCGCGAGCGAACTGCGCGCTGGCGAAACCGTCCTCGATTACGGTTGCGGCTCCGGCATCCTGGCCATCGCGGCAGCAAAGCTCGGTGCCCGCGAGGTCGTGGGCACCGACGTCGATGCGCAGGCCATTCTCGCCAGCGTCGCCAACGCCAAGGCCAATGGGGCGGCGGCGGCTTTCGTGCATGCCGACGCACTCGCCGCCGTCGCGCCCGCGCCCTTCGACGTGGTGGTGGCGAACATACTCGCCAATCCGTTGCGACTGCTGGCGCCTGCGCTCTCGCGCCGGGTGCGCCCGGGTGGACGTATCGTTCTATCCGGTGTTCTCGAACTCCAGACCGCCGAGGTCCTCGCGGCGTACTGCGATTGGTTTAAGATGGAAGTGTGGGATTCGGAAGACGGCTGGGTTGCGCTGGCGGGAACGCGCCTCGGCACCGTCGCGGTCTGAAGCCCTCCCCCCGCCACCCGCCGGCCGTTCAGGATCGCTACGGTCGGGACGACCCCAGATGCCCGACGAAAAGTACACCCGCTGCCCTGGTTGCAAGACGATCTTCCGCGTGACGCCGCAGCAACTGGCGATTCGCGGCGGGCAGGTTCGTTGCGGACACTGCAAGAACGTCTTCGACGGCAATGAAGCGATTATTTCTTTGGCACCGCAGCGGGTGTCCGACGCGTCCGCCGACGCTGAGACCGCGCTGGGGCCGCCGACCGTGACGCTGCGCAGCGCAGCCGCGTTGGCGCCCGCGCCGGTCCCGGAGTCCGTCGAGGCACCGGGCGCGGACGGCGCCGGGGCGCCCCCCGCAGCCGCCGTGACGGTGCCGGCGATCACGGAGGCCGAGGCGGCTCCCACCGGCTCCGCAGGCGCCGACGCGCGGGCATGGGAGAACCGTTTCGCCCCGCGGCGCGGGGCCCGGCTGCTGGAGTCGCTGGACAAGGCGAGCGCGATCGCCCTGCCGTTGCTGCTTGTCGCTTTGATCGCGCAGGCAACATTCCACTTTCGCGACTATCTGGCGGCGCACGTACCCGCAGCCAAGCCGGCGCTGGCGAAGGCCTGTGCCGTGCTCGGATGCGCGATCAGCCCGTTGCGCGACGGCGACAACGGCGGCGCGCTGTCGATCGACGCATCCGATCTGCAGGCCGATCCCGCGCATCGGGGCCTGCTTGTCCTGACGGCGACGCTGCGCAACCGCTCGACGTGGCCTCTGGCGTACCCCCACCTGGAACTCACGCTGACCGACGCCCAGGATCAGGTCGTGGCTCGCCGTGCGCTCGCGCCCGCCGATTATGCGGGCGGTACCGCTGACGTCGTCGCCGGAATCGCGCCGAACACCGAGGCGCCGATCAAGTTGTTCATCGACGCCAGCGCGACCACGCAGGCGGGTTACCGGCTCTACGCCTTTTACCCCTGACCGTCGTTGCACCATACTGGACCATTCGACGGGAGGCGCGCGCCAAACGAGTGCGTCGTGGGCCGAATCATGCTCTGAACTGGGGAATGTCCCTTTCCAAACAGGGAGTTCAGGCAGCGCCTTCTATGGCATAGTTCTCGCTAAGGAATTGCCTGTATCTTTGCAGCGCTTCGATTTCGCCCCCTTTCTTAGATTTCCCTCAGGAGAATGCAATGAAGACCCCCGCCGACGTCCTCAAGTTGGTCAAGGACAACGAGGTCAAGTTCGTCGATTTCCGGTTCACCGACACCCGCGGCAAGGAGCAGCACGTCACGGTGCCGACCAAGCAATTCACCGCGGACAAGTTCGAGAACGGCCACGCGTTCGACGGTTCTTCAATTGCCGGCTGGAAGGGAATCCAAGCCTCCGACATGCTGCTGATGCCGGATGCGAATACCGCCTACATCGACCCGTTCATGGACGAGACGACGCTGATCCTGACCTGCGACGTCGTCGAACCCGCCGACGGCAAGGGCTACGAGCGCGACCCGCGTTCGCTGGCCCGCCGCGCCGAGGCCTATCTCAAGTCGACCGGTCTCGGCGACACCGCCTACTTCGGACCCGAACCCGAGTTCTTCATCTTCGATGCCGTCGAGTGGTCGGTCGACATGTCCGGCAGCTACTGCAAGGTTTTCTCGCAGGAAGCGGCGTGGTCGACTGCCGAGAAGTTCGAGGGCGGCAACATGGGGCACCGCCCTACCGTCAAGGGGGGCTATTTCCCCGTGCCGCCGGTCGATCAGCTCCAGGATGTCCGCTCGGCCATATGTCTCGCCCTGGAACAGATGGGCGTCGAAGTCGAAGTTCATCACCATGAAGTCGCGAACGCCGGCCAGTGCGAGATCGGCACCAAATACGAGACGCTGGTCAAGCGCGCCGACTGGCTGCAGATGATGAAGTACGCCATTCACAACACCGCGCACGCCTACGGCAAGACGGCGACCTTCATGCCCAAGCCCATCGTCGGCGACAACGGCTCGGGCATGCATGTGCATCAGTCGATCTGGAAGGACGGCAAGAACCTGTTCGCCGGCGACGGCTATGCGGGGCTATCGGAGTTCGCGCTCTACTACATCGGCGGCGTCATCAAGCACGCGAAGGCCCTGAACGCAATAACCAATCCCGGAACGAATTCCTACAAGCGGCTTGTGCCGGGCTTCGAAGCGCCGATCAACCTCGCGTATTCGGCGCGCAACCGGTCGGCGGCGATCCGCATTCCCTATGTGCCGAACCCGAAGGGCCGGCGCATCGAAGTGCGTTTCCCCGATCCGACCGCAAACCCGTACCTCGCGTTCTCGGCGATGCTGATGGCAGGGCTCGATGGGGTGCAGAACAAGATTCATCCGGGCGATCCGATGGACAAGAACCTCTACGACCTCGAGCCGGAAGAGGCAGCGAAGGTGCCGCATCCCTGCGCGTCCCTCGACGAGGCGCTCGATCATCTCGACCGTGACCGCGCCTTCCTCACGAAGGGCGGCGTGTTCACCGACGACATGATCGACGCCTACATCGGCCTCAAGATGGAAGAGGTCACCCGCTTCCGGATGACGACGCATCCGGTCGAATTCGACATGTACTACAGCCTGTAAACCGGACGCGCCGCGCGCGCGTTCTCGAGTGAGAGGCGGGGGCGGGGGAAGAACCCGCCCCTTTTGTTTACCCCCCCGTTCACCTACACTCGTTGCGTATGGAGTTCACGGCTTCTCTCGCTGTCGGCAGTTGGTGCGCCGGCGCACGATCGCGGTGCGAGGTGCGGCGCATCGCCGCGGGCGTCCTTGCGTGCGTAGCGCTTGCGGCATTCGACGCGGCCCACGCCAGCATTTGCAAATACGTCGACCCGGCCGGCAATGTCCATTACACGAACGTCGCGCCGGACAAATCCTGGCGCCAGCTGTCGTGCGCAAATGGAGAAGAAGCCCCCCGCAAGACGACCGGTGGAACCGCCGCGTCCAAGGCGGCGCCCACCCCTCCCGGCTTTCCGCGCATCGATGCCGAGACGCAAAAGGGCCGCGACGACATGCGCCGCCGCGTGCTGGCCGATGAACTCAGCGCCGAGGAAAAGCTGCTGGTCGAAGCGCGAACTGCCTACGCCGACGGGGCGCCGGCACCGCTGCCGGAGGAACGGGCCGACGCCGAAAAATACCGCCAGCGCATCGCGCGTTTGCGGCAGTCGGTCGGTGTTCACGAAAAGAACATCGAAGCGCTGAAAAAGGAACTCACGACCATCAAATGACGTGGCGGGCGACCGCACGCGGCATTTCGCTGCCTCAGGAACGCGCACGCGCATCCTGCGGCGCAGAACTTGCTAGGGATTGTTGATCATCCGTTCTCCTGCCGGCGGCGAAAGCCACCCCGTGGTGTCATGAAACTCGGCTTTCCACCCCCGCTCGACTTGCCCGATACAAGAGGCGCGTATCCCGGTCTGGAGCTGCTCGCGACCGCGGTGCTGCTGCTCGATTCGGCGCTCACCGTCGTCTACGCCAATCCTGCGGCCGAGAATCTGCTCGAACTCTCCAAGAAGCAGTTGCTCGGCCAGAGGCCCGCGTCGGTTTTCGTCGATGCCTCGATGCTCGTCGCAGCGATCGGCAAGGCGGTGGCCAGCGGCACGTCCTATACCGAGCAGGAACTCGAACTCGCCGTCAACGGCAAGCCGAAGCTTCATCTGACCTGCACGGTATCGCCGGTCGAAGTCAATTCGGCATCGCTGATGCTCGAGTTCCGTCACATCGACCAGCAGCTCAAGATCGCCCGCGAGGAGCGCCGGCTCGAGCAGCAGCAGGCGAATCGCGAGCTGATAAGGAGCCTTGCGCACGAAATCAAGAACCCGCTGGGCGGCATCCGCGGTGCCGCGCAACTGCTGGAACGCGAACTCGACCGGCCGCACTTGATCGAGTACACGCAGGTGATCATCGGCGAAGCCGATCGCCTGCAGTCGCTGGTGAACCGCCTGCTCACGCCGCATCGCCTGCCGGCTTACCGGCGCATGAACATCCACGAGATCCTGGTGCGGGTCAAGGGTGTCGTGCAGGCTGAGTTTCCGCAGGTTGCCATCGTCGCCGATTTCGACACCAGCCTGCCGGAATTCGACGCCGACCCCGAGCAGTTGACACAGGCGGTCCTCAACATCGTGCGCAACGCCGCGCAGGCGCTGGTCGGCACCACCGCGGGACCGCAAATTCGCCTGACGACGCGCGTTGCACGCTATGTGACCCTGGCCAGGAAACGCTATCGCCTGGCGCTGGCCGTCGGGATCGCTGACAACGGCCCCGGGGTGCCGGAGACGATTCGCGACAAGATCTTCTACCCGCTGGTGTCCGGCCGCGAGGGCGGCAGCGGCCTTGGCCTCACCATTGCCCAGACGTTCGTGGCCCAGCACCACGGCAGCATCGAGTGCGACAGCGTGCCTGGGCGCACCGTCTTCACGATCCTGTTGCCGCTCGAGCACGGCCGCGGCGGCGGTTAACCTGTCCGGAAACCGAATGCAAGCCTACGACTACGAAACGCCCAGGAATACCGCCATAAAAGCCGTCTGGATCGTCGACGACGATCGCTCGATACGCTGGGTGCTGGAAAAGGCTCTGGCGAGAGAGGGCATTCCCTTCAAGTCGTTTGCGTCCGTGTTCGAGGTATTGCAGGCGTTGCAGGTCAGCCAGCCTCAGGTGCTGGTATCGGATATCCGCATGCCCGGCGAATCCGGGCTGGTGCTGCTGAACAAGGTCAAGGAGCACCACCCGAACATTCCGGTGATCATCATGACCGCGTATTCGGATCTCGACAGCGCGGTGGCCGCGTTTCAGGGGGGCGCGTTCGAATACCTGCCCAAGCCCTTCGATATCGATCACGCAGTGGCGTTGATTCGGCGCGCCGCTGCCGAGAGCACGGTGGCGGCGGGTCCCGCGGCTTCCGCGGCGCCCGAGGCGGGCGAAGCGCCGGAAATGCTGGGCCAGGCACCGGCAATGCAGGAGGTCTTCCGCGCGATCGGCCGGCTGTCGCAGTCGCATGTCACCGTGCTCATCACCGGCGAGTCGGGCACCGGCAAGGAACTGGTGGCGCGTGCGTTGCACCGGCACTCGCTGCGCGCGGCCGGCCCCTTCGTCGCCATCAATACGGCCGCGATCCCGAAAGACCTGCTCGAGTCGGAACTCTTCGGCCACGAGCGCGGCGCTTTCACCGGCGCGCAGAGTTCGCGCCGCGGTCGCTTCGAGCAGGCCGAAGGCGGCACGCTGTTCCTGGACGAGATCGGCGACATGCCGGCCGATCTGCAGGTGCGCCTGCTGCGCGTGCTCGCTGACGGCGAGTACTATCGCGTGGGCGGCCACGCGCCCATGAAGGCCAGCGTGCGGGTCATTGCGGCGACGCATCAGAACCTCGAAGAGCGTGTCCGGCTGGGGCTCTTCCGCGAGGATCTGATGCACCGGCTCAATGTCGTGCGCTTGCGGCTGCCGCCATTGCGCGAACGGCAGGAGGACATCGGCCCGCTGGCCCGCCACTTCCTGCAGAAGAGCGCACGCGACCTAGCCGTCGAGCCCAAGCTCCTGTCCGATGACGCGATCAAGGTCATCGCCGCGTTTCCGTTTCCCGGCAACGTGCGGCAACTGGAGAACATGTGCCATTGGCTGACGGTGATGGCCCCCGGGCAGCGGATCGAAGTCGCCGATCTGCCGCCGGAAATACGCGAAGAGCCCAAAGGCGAGGCGGGCGGCGGCGAGGGCAACTGGCAGCAGGCGCTCGATCGCGAACTTGCCCAGGCGCTCGCGCGTGGCGAGCGCGCGGTCGGCGATCGCCTGGAGAAGGAGTTCGAGCGGACGTTGATTCTGGGCGCGCTGGCGCATACCGGCGGGCATCGGATGGAGGCCGCGCAATGGCTGGGATGGGGGCGCAACACCCTGACCCGCAAGATCCAGGAGCTGGGCCTCGGGCCCGAGCTGCGCAAGGGGCAGGCCGGCTGACTGTTGATCCGGAATGGATCCGATTGAACCGAACGGAACTTCACGCGTCACCGTGCCGGAGCAACAGGTCCCAGGCTACATGGGGAACGCGAGCGGCGCGTGCAGCGTGCGCTCGACCAACTCCTCGATCACGATGTCGGGCTGCTCGGCGATGACCAGCGCCGGGTCGAGACGGCGTGTCGAAAGAACCAGCGTGCGCGAGAAGTTCTCGACCAGGGGCGGTACGAGCGCGATGCCCATCGAATCGCGCAGCAGCAGCGCGCGCGGCCCGGGACGCGGGCACTCGTAGGTCTCGCGGCCCGTCTGCGGCGCGCCGGGGGAGGGCGCGTCGAGATGCCGCGCGCAGCGCGCCGAGGCGTTGGCGAGCACCTTGCCGAGAGGCGCGACGTCGTCTTCCTCGAATTGCCGGGGCAAACCCAGCATGTGGGCGAGATCGCCGCTGTAGACGTCCTCGCCGCGTCGGTACGGCGGCCGTTCGGCGGGTACGAAGGGCAGCTGCCCGCGCGGTGCCCGCAGGGCCCTCATCAGCGTCTCGTAGCCCACGGTCGCGCCGGCGTAATTCCAGTGCGAGTCGGTCTTGAAATAGAGGCGCTGCTGCGACTTGGCCGCGCGCAATGCGGGTCGCAGGTCGAGTGCGGTGATCTCGGGGTAGGCGCCCAGCGCGATGTACAGGCGGTCGAGCCGCGTCACCGGGGTGGCCTGGCGCACCCACGAAGGGAGGTGCTCGGGGTAGATCGTCGCCTTGTCGGGAACGATCATCACCACATAGGCGATGCCCCGGGACGAGAGCCAGTCGTGACGGCGTTTGAACTCGGCGGCGACGCGCCGGGGCTCGTCGTCGGCGTAAGGATGGACGCTTCGCCAATCGCGATCGATTGCCTTGCCGTCCTCGCCCTTGAAATAGAGCCAGCCCTGGCTGCCGATCAGCACCTTGTCGACCGGGGACACGCCAAAGCCCAGCGCCTTGATGGCGTGGTGCGTGGCGATCAGTCGATCGCGCCCGCCGAAGCGATCGGCAAACGCCTGCTCGAATGCCGGCGGCCACGCCCGCATCGAATTTGCATCGGCAGGCGGCAGCGGCCAGGGCGCGGCGGTACGGTTTTCGAATGCCGTGGTGGTGAGGTGACGCTTGCCCATGGCGCCGGCGAAGGGCAGCGCAATGGCGAGCGCGAACAACGCCACCAGCAATCGGTCCCGACGCGGATGGTCTGCCACGGCCTCGGGCGGCACCGGCGGCAGCGCGAGCGGGTCTTCGATCGGCGGCTTCATCATCGTCAAAAACGGAAGTAGATGAACGGGTTGTAGGTGCCCGCCGCAAGCCACGCGCCGGCGCCGATGCCGACCGCCGCCAGCCACCCCAGTTCGGCGCTCAGCACCAGCGCCGCGGGCAGTCCGCCCCCGGACGCGATGGCATCGCGCAGCGCGCCGATCCGCCGCGGGAGTGCGCTGGCGCCAAGGATCGCAGCAACCAGCGCTGTTGCGAGCAACGGATCAAGGTGCTGCAGGAGCGGCTGCCGCCCGGAGTCGCCTCCGGTCCAACCCGCGAGCGCGGCGAAGAATGATCCTGCCTGCGGCAGTGTTTCGCAGCGGAACAGCACCCACCCGCCCATGACGGCAGCGAGCGCGTAGGCGTGGCGAAGCCTGCCGATGCGCGCGAGCACCCGATCGAGTCCGGCCCGCTCGGCGACGAGAAAGAAGCCATGCCATGCGCCCCAGACGACAAAGGGCCATGACGCGCCGTGCCACAGGCCGCAGAGCAGGAAGACCACGACGAGGTTGGCCCAGGACCGCGCGCTGCCGCGTCGGTTTCCCCCCAGCGACACATACAGGTAATCGCGGAACCAGTTCGACAGCGAGATGTGCCAGCGCCGCCAGAACTCGCGCACCGACTGGGCGATGTAGGGCAGGTTGAAGTTCTCGAGGATGCGGAAGCCGAACATGCGCATGAGTCCGATCGCCATGTCCGAGTAGCCCGAGAAATCGAAGTAGATCTGCAGCGTGTAGCAGACGAGACCAAGCCAGGCGAGCGGCGTCGTCAGTTCGCTGGCGGGCAGCGCGAAGACCCGGTCGGCCACCTGCCCCAGCGTGTTGGCGATCAGGACCTTCTTGCCGAGGCCGAGCACGAAGCGCCGGATGCCATAGGCGACATCGGCGGTGCGATGCGTTCGCTGCCCGAACTGCGTGGCGATGTCGCGCCAGCGGATGATCGGTCCCGCGATGAGTTGCGGAAACAGCAGGATGTAGAGCGCGAAGTCCGCGAGCCGGCGCTCGGCGCGCGCACGGCGCTTGTACACGTCGACGACGTAGGAGATCGCGTGGAAGGTGAAGAACGAGATGCCGAGCGGCAACGGTATCGATGTCGCGGCGAGGCCGGCGAAACCGAGCGTCTTCGCGACGGCGTCGAGGTTTGCCGTGGCGAAATTGGCGTACTTGAAAACGGCCAGTGTCCCCAGGTTGACGGTGATCGCGGTCGCCAGCCAGCGCCTCCGGGCAAGCCCCTCGTTCGCGCTGATGCCGAGGCCGAAGCTCCAGTTGGCGAGCACCGAGGCGACGACGAGCGCCAGCCCCAGACCCTCGCCCCACAGGTAGAAGACGATGCTGCCGGCGAGCAGCACCGGATTCCTCGCCGCTCGCGGCGCCGCGTAGTAGGCCGCCAGCATCAGCGGCAGGAAGGCGAACAGAAAGATCGGCGATGCGAAAACCACAGCGCGGGGGACTCAAATGCGGCGCGGGTCCGCGGGTCGGGCGTCGCCGATGTCGGCGATCACCGGCGCATGATCGGACGGCTTGTCGCCCTTGCGGGCATTGCGGTCGATGCGGCAGCCCGTGCAGCGTGCTGCCAGCGCATCGGAGAGCAGGATGTGGTCGATGCGCAGGCCGTGGTTCCTGGGGAAGGCGAGCTGCCGGTAATCCCACCAGCTGAACGTCTTTTCCGGCTGCGCAAACAGGCGAAAACTGTCCTTGAGGCCCAGGGTCTGCCACGCGCGGAATATCGCGCGCTCGGGGCCGCTGCACAAGACCTGTCCGGCCCACAGCGCGGGATCGTGGACATCGCGATCTTCGGGCGCGATGTTGAAGTCGCCGACGACGGCAAGTGCGGCGTGACAGGCGAGCTGGTCGCGCAGGAATTCGGTTGCCGCGGCGCACCAGTCGAGCTTGTAGCGGTACTTGTCGGAATCGACCGCCTGACCGTTGGGGACGTAGAAGCCGACGACGCGCGTCGTGCCCACCGTGCCGGCGATCACGCGCTTCTGTTCGTCAGGGTAGCCGGGCAATGCGGTGGCGATGTCGGTCGCGATCCCCAGCGCTTCCCGCACCAGCATCGCGACGCCGTTGTAGGTCTTTTGTCCGGCGTAGTGGACGCGATAGCCGGCGGCCTCGATCTCGCCGCGGGGAAACCGGGCGTCCTCGAGCTTGGTTTCCTGCAGGCACAGCACGTCGGGCTGCGCAACGGGAAGCCAGGCGAGCAGTCGCGGCAGACGCACGTTGAGCGAGTTGACGTTCCAGGTGGCGAGTTTCACAGTTGACCTAAGTAGACGATCTAATGAACTTCTTGCAGCTGCATATCCAAGTCGCACCCCCGGCTACACCCCGGCGCACCGAGCGTCGCCCGGCCCCTACGCGTTCCGAGATGCTCGACGATCGCCGCTTCGAGGCGAGACATCAGGAACGCCCGCGTGCGCTTGCCACATTGGGCCTGCATCTGTGCCGGGGCCGCAGTCCGCGCGAAGGCGGGAGCGCCATGAACTGCGATGCCAGCTTCGCCATCCGGCTTCAGTCCGAGGCCAGCGCGCGCAAAGTGGGCTGCATCCAGCCGTACGCCAGCGTCAGATCGTCAAGCAGCACCCGGCGTTGATCCGCCGGTATCGTGCGACGCAGTTTGTTGAGCCGCTGCGGAGTCAGGTGTTCAGGCCCGAGGCTGCGAAGGGCCTGGATCACGAGCCCACTCGTTCGCCCTGCTGTTGCCATCTGGCGAGGCGTCGTGCGCTTGAGCACGATCTGCATCGGCCCGGCCTTCACCGTGCGACTCGTCCCGTCGGTGAGGAACTCGACGCGTGCAGGCACCTGGTCGGACAGTCCGAGCAGGTTGGCCGCGTAGGCGCCCGTCGGCTGGAGGCGCAGCTTGTCTTTGCCGGTCAGCGCGGTCACGATGGCCTCCACCGAGGGCCATAGCGTGCCGAGCAGCGGGTCCTCGCGAGGCTTGTCGTACAGACCGCGCGACAGACGGCGCAACTGGCCGCGCGCGACGAGCCGCTGCATCGCCTTGTCGATCGCCGCCCGGCCGCCCAGTTTTGCGAACAGCGCCGGTGTGAAGACAGTGCCCGGCTTCGAGCGGCGCACCCGGCGCGTGATGTCGGCCTCGATGCCGGATGCGGCGACAGGCCTCGGCCGAGCGGTGGCGACGCGCTTTGTCGAAGGGGCCGGGGCAGGGGCTTTCATGTCTGAAAAATAGCACGTTTTTCGGACCAGAAGTTGGTCCGCGCGAGCGCCCGCCCGGCACCCCGCTCCTCGTGGAGGATGGTAAATCCAGCGCCACGACGCGTCGACCGGAGCACCGTAGCACGTCTTGACGTGCCCGGACCGACGGGAAGCGGGGAGGGTCAGGGGTTGTCGCCGGGGCCATGGGTGCACCGGGTGGGGGTATTCGGCGAGCGTCAGCGAGCGCGGATCGCGCGCTTGGCGAGCGCCGGCACGCGCCTGGCCGGCGTCGCGCGCGGCGGGCGGTGGACGGTCGGGGTCAGCAGGCGATGGAAGCATTCAACGTGCTGTGCCGGTAGGCGGCGCGGTCGAGGGATTGACGACGCTCGGTTGAACCTGGCCGGGGCGGGCTCGCGTCCGGGGGGCGGCCGAACCCGCCCATGCGGGCTTGCCGCAGGGTTCACAGACCTCGGGGATTTCCAGGCAACCCGGGACCCGGACCTATGCCCCGCGCCGTGTCGTTGACCTGTGTCAACGCTCCACGTCGCCAGGCCGAGCGCAACTGGTAACATGTTCCTCGACCTTGGACCTGCTGTCGCTCGTCGGCGCATCGGCCCAATCCGGAGGAGCGGCCATGCGCGCCCTGTCAGGCTTCCTGTTCGTCGCGTCCTGCGGGCTGCTGTCGAGCCTTGCCGCCGCCTCGTCGACCGCGATCGAGTACTTCCACGCCGGCTTCGGCCACTACTTCGTGACCGCGTCGCCTCCCGAAATCGCCGGGCTCGATGCCGGCACGCCCCCCGGCTGGAGCCGCACCGGGGAGTCGTTCGGCGTGCCGGCGCTCAATACGCCAGGATCGTCCAATGTCTGCCGCTTCTGGAGCGGGCAGACGTTCGCCCCCCAGAGCTCGCACTTCTACACGCCCTTCGCCTCGGAATGCGCACTCGTCAAGGGCGATCCCGACTGGCTGTTCGAGAACGAAGCGTTCGCCATGCCGCTCCCCGACGCGGCCGGCACCTGCGGCGGGGGGATGGTGCCGCTCTACCGTCTGTACAACAACGGCCAGTCCGGCGCCCCGAACCACCGCTACACGACCCGACCGTCGATCCGGTCGGCGATGCTGGCGCAGGGGTGGATCGCCGAGGGTTCCGGCATCGGCGTGATCGGCTGCGCGCCATCGGCGACCCCGGTGACGATCGTCGCGGCGGGAGACATCGCCCAATGCTTCAACACCCCTGCGGCGACGAGCGCGGCGGCCAAGACCGCTGCACTCGTGACTCCCCAGGATGCGCTCGCGCTCACGCTGGGCGACAACACCTACGACTACGGAAGGCCCGAAGAGTTTACGGACTGCTTCCATCCCACCTGGGGCGCCTTCAAGGACCGCATCCGGCCCGCCATCGGCAACCACGAATACGGGACGCCCGGCGCCGATGGTTACTTCGGCTATTTCGGCGCGCAGGCGGGGTCGGACCGTAGCGGCTACTACAGTTTCGACTTCGGCGGCTGGCATTTCATTTCCCTCAACAGCATGATCGACACTTCTCCCCAGTCGGAGCAGTACCTCTGGCTCGCCGCCGATCTCGCGAACTCCCGCGACACCTTGTGCACGATCGCCTATTGGCATTACCCGATGTACAGCTCCGGGGTGAGGCACGGCAGTTACCCGAAGATGGCCAAGTTCTTCGAAGCACTCCACGCAGCCGGCGTGGACATCGTGCTTTCGGGGGACGAGCATTTCTACGAGCGGTTTGCGCCGCAGAACGCGGCAGGCACCCTCGATCGCGCGCGCGGAATCCGGCAATTCGTCGTCGGCACCGGCGGCGCCGGGCTCTATGCGATGGGCAGTCCGCTCCCCAACAGCGAAGTGCGCGACAACTCCACCCATGGCGTGCTGCGGCTGACGCTCGAGCAAGGCAGCTACAGCTGGCAGTTCATGCCGGTCGGCGGCGGCCCTGCGCGCGATACCGGCGTCGACGGCTGCCATCGCTAGTACACCGATTCGTAAATACACACACGCAATGAGATCGATGCGTTTCGGGTCAGGGCAAGGCGCAAACCGCAACGATACCCCGTGGTATCGCGAGGATTTGCAACGCCGCCATGGCCCGAAAGGCGCGATGTCATGTGTGCGCATTTGCGAAACGGGGTACTAAGGTGTCAATCACGCGAAAGGCGGCGATTTTCCGGTACGGCCTGACGCAGTGTGAGGCAATGCTGACTACTTGTCGCCTGCCCCCCGCGTCACCGCTTCCATCACGCGGTCGAGGTTGAAGCTGCCCGGCTTCAGGTGCGTGAAGATGTGCATGCGGGTGGAGTTCCACCACAGGAAGAAGGGCTTGTCGGCCTTCCTGGCGCGCTCCATGAAGTCGAGCGCCTTGGCGTTGACTTCCTCGTCGATGGTCTCCATGCGCTTCCGGGTTAGCGGGCCGGTGTCGGTGACGCGGCCATCGGCGAAGCTGTGGATCACGCCGCGCGGGCCGAACCGCTTCTTGAATTCCGGGTTCTGCGGGTAGTCGACGTTCTCGGGCTCTTCCTCGGCGTTCAGGTGGTACAGGTTGCCGAAGAACTCGTCGAAGCCGTGCTTGGTCGGCAGCATCTCGTCGCGGTCGCCGAGGTGGTTCTTGCCGAACTGGCCCGTCATGTAGCCGCGCGCCTTCAGCAGGCCGGCGATGGTCGGGTCTTCCTTCCTCATGCCCTCGGGCGTGCCCGGCAGGCCCACCTTGGTGAGGCCGGTGCGGATGGGTGACTGCCCCGTGATGAAAGCGGCGCGGCCGGCGGTGCAGCTCTGCTGGCCGTACCAGTCGGTGAACAGCGCGCCTTCCCTGGCGATGCGGTCGATGTTGGGCGTCTTGTACCCCATCATGCCGTTGTTGTAGGCGCTGACATTGAACTGCCCGATGTCGTCGCCCCAGATGATCAGGATGTTCGGCTTCTTGGCCGGTGCCTGCGCGAACACAGGAGTAGTCGCGGCCAACCCCAGGAGCAAGCCCGCCACGCCATGAACCAAGCGTCCAATGACTTTGCTGCATCGGCTGACAAACTGCGGGCATCGTGCCCGACCTCACCGGCTTTGGCGAATCGCTGCTTTCTCGAGGCCGGACCCTGCTCGACGGCGCAGCGGGCGTGGAGCGCGAACTCAAGCAATTGCGTGGTCTCGACATCGGCGAGCTGCGCGTCGATTTGCGGGGGGCAACGGGCTGCAGCGCACGCTGGTGGTGGCGCTTGCGGGCAGAGGCTGGAGCCGAAGCGGTGGATGAAGGGCACGGCGCCGAGGCGCGCCGCTGTGCGCGCCCGGCGCTTTCGCGCACCTGCGTTCTCCAGTGGAGTGAAGCGGGAGTTCGCGGCACACGTATAATCGCAAGCTTTGGCTGTCCCCGCTTCGATCGTGCCATCTCCGCCGCCCGTGAACGCACGATCGCAGACCCACGTCCCCGTCCAGGCCGCCTTGCTGATCGCCGGTGCGGTGCTCTGCTTTTCGCTGCTCGATGCCATCATCAAGACGATGACGCCCCGCTATCCGGTGCCGCTGCTGGTCTGGGCGCGCTACGGCGTGCAGGTGGTGGTGATGGTGCTGTGGCTCGCGCCGTCGATGGGAACGCGGCTCCTGCGGACGCGCCGGCTGCCGATGCAGGTCGCCCGCGGCGTGATCCTCGTGTGCTCGTCGCTCTTCTTCTTCAACGCGTTGCGATTCCTGCCGCTTGCCGAAGCCACGGCGCTCAACTACCTGACGCCGATGCTGGTGCTGCTGCTCTCGGCGCTGTTCCTCCATGAGCGCATGACCCGGCTGCGCGTCACGTTCGTCGTGCTCGGGGTCGTCGGCATGCTGCTGATCGTGCGCCCGGGTACCGAAATCTTTCAGGTTGCCGCGCTGCTGGCGCTCGCAGCCGCGGCGTTTTACGCGGTGTTCCAGATTCTCACCCGCAAGCTCTCGGGCGAGGACATCCGCGTGACGCTCTTCTATCCGGCAGTCGTGGGGACGCTGCTGATGACGGTCGCGTTGCCCTGGGTCGGCGCAGGGGTGGCGATGTCCTGGACCGACGTCGCGCTGATCGTGGTGGCGGGGCTTTTCGGCACCCTCGGCCATTTCCTGTTCATCAGCGCCTTTCAGCGTGCCCCGGCGTCCGCGCTCACGCCCTTCACGTACGTGCAACTGGTCTGGGCGACGCTGATCGGCTGGGCGGTATTCGGCCGGTTCCCGGACGGCTTTACGTTGCTCGGGATGGTGCTCATCACCGGCAGCGGCCTTGTTGTCGCGCTGCATGAACATCGTAGCGCCCTGGCGGCGATCGAAGAGCCCACGGCGGTCGACTGATTGATCCCGACATACGCAGCAGCAAGCGAAAGAACTTGGGGTCTTGCAACAGGGCGTGGCACACTCGAACGGACTCCTGGCTTGGTAACCAGAGACTCCCCCAAGGGGTTCGTTTGTTCAAGTTCCCCGAGAGGGATCACCCCCTCACCATCACGCTGCTCGAACAACTTGGCAGCGATTCCCATCACGATGGATGATCGTATCCTGCCCCCATGAGTGCAATGCGCCCACGCTGTGCTCAGAGGCACCTCAAGGCGAACGGTCGCGAGCGCTGGACGAACAGGAAGGCCGCCCCTCAGCTGAAATTCAATCCGTCCAACGCGAGGGCGCAAAGCGGACGGCCGAAAGGCGATCATGGTCGTCAGCGACGCGCGTATCGACGGGCGTACCGCCGTGGTTCGATGTCAGCAAAGGATTGCCGGACTTTGACTTACCAAGTAAGCCGCGCTATGATGACAAGCATTCTTGTGGTCTGGAAACCATCATGTCGACGCTCCTGGTCTCCTCGAAAGGTCAGATCGTGTTGCCCGCCGCACTGCGGCGCCGACTCGGTATGGGTGCAGGCGCCAGGATCGAAGTGCTCGAGGAATCGGACGGGCTGAAGCTGCGCGTCGTCCGCTCGGTCGCGACGGCCGACATGACCAGGATGGCAGGCATGGTCAAGGCGCCGGCGCGCGGCGTTCCACGTCACCTGGAGGACTTCGACCCGGCGTCGCTGTTGACCCGTTCGCGGCGCGCCAGGCCATGAGGGCCCTGGATACGAACGTCCTGGCGCGGTTCTTCGTCGATGACGCCGACGATGCACGGGCCGCCAAACAGCGGCCCGCCGCCGTCGCAGCGCTCGCCGAGCGATCGTTCGTCTCGGTGACCGTGCTGCTGGAACTGGAGTGGGTCATGCGTGGGTTCTATGAACTGCCAACGAGGGACATCTCCCGCGTGTTGCGGGCGCTGGCGAGCATCGAGCACGTCACGCTCGAAGATCGCCACGCGGTCCTGGCGGCGGTCGATGCATTCGACAAGGGTGTCGATTTCGCTGATGCGCTTCACCTTGCGCGCAGTTCACGTGCTTCCGGATTCGCGACATTCGACCAACGACTGGCGAAGCGGGCAAAGGGTCTCGCGCTGGCGCCGCCGGTGGAGTTGCTGGTCTGAAGTCTGTAATGCGGAAGCCGTGGGTCGGGGGTCGAAATTGCCTGACAGGCTCCTGGAAGGCCTTTCATGTCCGAAGCCCAATGATCCCGGAAACTCCAACAAGCGTGGCCTTGAATTCCTCATGTCAAGCTAATCCAGTGACTACATAAACAGCCAAAAAAAGGCCGGCAAAAACCGGCTTTCTTCAAACAATTCGGATGCTTATGTTCACTTCACTGACTACGACAAGGCTGCTAGGGTCGCTCTTGCTCATTGGCTTGAACTGTCGAGATGGGCCAGAACAAGCCGTCTCGCGAACTCGCCTGGAGCGGCCACGCGAGGCCCGTCACGGCTGCTGCTCATCCATCAGCGCGCTTCCGGACAGGACCTTCTCCAGAAATGCCTGTCAAGCGAGTGATTCGCCAGCGCAACCGGGGC
>CAVPXB010000014.1:0-284318 GCA_963709525.1 uncultured beta proteobacterium | reverse complement strand
CCTGTATTACATCGCGCCGACCGTGTATGGGCAGGAGCCGATCCACTCCAAGGTCCCGCTGCGCAAGATGGCCGATTTTGCCGGCAAGAAGGGGCGCGCTTCGTCGGACGGCACCTCGGTGATGGCGGCGAAGATGGCCTGTCTTCGCCGCGCCACCGCCCACCGGAAGAAGGCGTACTCGGCACTCGACAAGGGCGTCATCGACATCGCCGATCGTGGGGATCTGACCGCAAACTTCGAGGCCGGTTTGGCCGAAGTGGCGAAATACGTGATCCTGCCCGGCTTCCACCAGCCGACGACGGCGACTTGCTACGTGGCCAATCGCGCCGCCTACGACAAGCTGCCGGCCGAGTTCAAAGCCGCGCTGGCGGTGTCGGCGCGCGAGGTATCGGGCGCACTGCGGCAGCACATGATCGTCACCGACGTGGCCTCCCTCGTGAAGTATCGCCAGAAGGGTTGCGAGATCATCCAGCTGGATCCCGGCGGATGTGGCCGCCGCGCGTCCGAAGGCGGTGGCGGCGTGGCGCGTGGCCACGAAGAACGACCCGCTCGCGACCAAGGCCTTGGACAGCCAGATGGCGTTCATGAAGGAACTCGGCCTGCTGAGCTGAGTGCACACTCGGGTCGTCGCGGTGCTGGCCGCGGCGACCTTCGAGGATTCACCGGAGAAGCCCGTGCCACGTTGGTCTGACCACTTGGCAACGACCGCTGTTACGCGGTTCAATCACCTCGTCTTTCGCATCACCGTCTGGCTCATGGCCATTGTGGTGCCCGTCATGGTCTACGAAGTGATCGCGCGCTACGGGTTCAATGCGCCGACGGTGTGGGCGATGGAACTGGCAGTGCTGCTGTTCGGCCCCTATTTCCTGCTTGGCGGTCCCTACCTGTTGCACCTTCACGGGCACGTCGCGCTCGATGTGGTGCGGCAGCGCTTGAGTACGGAGTGGAACCGCGGTTCGACCTCTGAACTTCCCGGTGATCATCGCTTTCTGCGCCATCCTGCTCTTCTCAGCGTGCCCGCCGCGTACAGCGCGCTGCAATACCGCGAGACCAGTTTTTCGGCGTGGAATCCGCCGATCTGGCCAGCCAAGCTGGTCGTGCCGCTGGCGCTGTTGCTGATGATGCTGCAGGCGCTCGCGGAAATGGCGCGGCTGGTATACGGGCGCACTCCAGAGACGCATACGCCCGTCGAAGCGGGGATCGTCGAATGAGTTCCACGATGATTCTGGTGCTGATGTTCGGGGGGCTGACGCTGTTCATGCTCACCGGGCTGCCGATCGCCTTCGTGCTCGGCGGGCTGTCGCTTCTGTTCACCATCACCCTGTGGAACGAAAGCGCCGTGGTCGTACTGGTGTTGCAGATCTTCGACACCATGAAGTCGGAGGCGCTGCTGGCCATCCCGCTGTACATCCTGATGGCCTGCATCCTCCAGCGCTCCGGTGTGATCGAAAGTTGTACCGGGCGATGGAAGTGTGGTCGGCGCACGCGGGGGGCTCGCCATCGGCACCGTCGTCATCTGCGCGGTGATGGCGGCGATGACCGGCGTCGTCGGGGCCGCCGTAACGGCCATGGGCATGCTGGCCCTGCCCGAGATGCTGCGCCGCAAATATGACCCCAGGCTTGCGCTGGCACGATCTGCGCGTCGGGCACGCTGGGCATCCTGATCCCGCCTTCCGTTCTGACCATCGTCTATGCGGTCACTGCGCAGGTATCGATTGGCAAGATGCTGATTGCCGGTATCGTCCCGGGCCTGCTGCTGGCAGCTCTTTACATCGCTTACATCATCATCATCGGTCTTCTGCAGCCCGAACGCCTGCCGCTGGACGCGTCGAAATCCAGTGTGTCGCTGCGGGAGAAACTCGCTTCGCTCAAGGCACTGGTCATCCCGACCCGCTATCGTGCTGATCCTGGGTTCGATCTTCTTCGGTGTGGCGACTCCCACCGAGTCCGCCGCGATCGGCGTGGTGGGCGCCCTCATCCCGGCGTTGCTGGCTCGTCGCGTCAACGTGCAGCTCCTGCGCGATGCGGGGGTCGACGCGCTGAAGGCGACTTCGATGATCCTGTGGATCACGCTCGGCGCCAAGGCCTACGTCGCCATCTTTACCGGGCTCGGCGGGGCGGACACCCTGTTGGGACTCATTCAGGGCATGCAGGTCAACCGCTGGGTCATTCTCGCGGCCATGATGGCGTTGCTGATCTTCTCGGCACCGTCCTCGACGAGATCGGCATCATCCTGCTCACCGTGCCGGTGTTCATGCCCATCGTCAAGGCGCTCGGCTTCGATGAAATCTGGTTCGGCGTGCTGTACGCCATCGCCATCCAGACCGGCTACATCAGCCCGCCCTTCGGCTACACGCTGTTCTACATCAAGGCCACGTTGCCGAAACACATCGGCATGGACCAGGTCTACCGTGGTGTGCTGCCGTTCTTCCTGCTCCAGCTGCTCGCGATGCTGATCGCCGCCGTGTGGCCGGACCTGGTCACCTTCCTTCCGCGCCTGATGATGGCGCATCAATGAGGACTTGCCATGAACCAAACCGCACGCAGCAGTCGCCTCTCGGGCTTCCACAAACAATCGGTGCCGGAGCGCATTCGTCAGGTAGGCGAGTTCACCGCCTTGAGCGACGAGGACCGTGCCCTGCTGGCGAACACCGGCAACGTGTCGCAGGAACTGATCAACCATCTGATCGAGAACGTCATCGGGACGATCAACATTCCGTCTGGCATCGCCACCAAGCATGCGCATCGACGGGCGGGATGTGCTGGTGCCGATGGCGACCGAGGAGTCGTCGGTCGTTGCCGCGGTCTGCAATGCGGCTCGCCAGTGTTACGACGCCTGCGGCTTCATCACCTCGATGTCCGGCGCGCTGATGATCGCGCAGATCCAGTTGGTCCGTGTGCCCGACCCGGCGCACGCGCGGCTGGAGATCCTGAGCACGTCGACGAGATCCGCAGCATCTGCGACGAATGTGATCCGCTGCTGGTCAAGCTGGGCGGCGGCTTTCGCGAACTCGAGGTGCGGGTGATCGACACGCTCTCGGGTCCGATGCTCATCACCCACATCATCGTCGACACCCGCGACGCCATGGGCGCCAACTCCGTCAACACGGTCCGTGAGGCGGTCGCGCCGCTCATCGCCCGCCTCACAGGCGGACGCGTGGTGCTGCGCATCCTGTCCAACCTCGCCGACCGGCGCGTGGCGCGGGCGAGCTGCCGGGTGCCGGCGACGGCGATCGAGCGTGACGGTGTGCCCGGTCCCCTCGTCGCCCGGCGCATCGCCGAGGCCGCAGCGCTGGCGGCCGTCGACCCCTACCGCGCCGCCACGCACAACAAGGGCATCATGAACGGGATCGACCCGATCGTGATCGCCACCGGCAACGACTGGCGCGCCGCCGAGGCCGGCGCGCACGCCTACGCCGCGCGCGACGGTCGCTATCGATCGCTCAGCACGTGGACCGTCGACGATGCCGGCGATCTCGCCGGGACGCTCGCCCTGCCGCTTGCCCTCGGCACCGTCGGCGGGACGACCCGCAGTCACCCCGCGGCGCAGGCGTGCCTGAAGGTGCTCGGCGTGTCGTCCGCCCGGGACCTGGCGGCCATCGCCGTCAGCGTCGGCCTCGCCCAGAACCTGGCCGCGCTGCGGGCGCTGGCCACCGAGGGCATCCAGTCCGGCCACATGGCCCTGCACGCCCGGCAGGTCGCCGTGGCCGCCGGCGCCGTGGGCACCGAAGTCGACGCGGTCGCCAGGGTGCTGGTCGCCAGCGGCAAGGTGCGCATCGACGTGGCCGAAGAGCGTCAAGAAGCTGCGCGCCATCGCCTGACGGGCGCTCCTGCATGCCCTCCACCGTGCGCCGCCTGCGGCAGCCGGAGGCTTTCGGCCGCGAACACCTGCCAGCAGGCGGACGCTTTGGCGCCTGAACGCATTTCTGCGATAGTTCAATTTTCTCTGTGCCGCATCGGCAGTGGAGGTTTGTGCCATGTTTCCATCCCGAGTAAGCATCCTCGATGTCGGTCCGCGCGATGGCCTGCAGAACGAGAAGCAGCAGGTCCTGACCGAGCACAAGGTCGAACTGGTGGAGCGCCTTCAGGCGACCGGTCTGCGCGCGATCGAGGTCACCAGTTTCGTGAGTCCGAAGTGGGTGCCGCAGATGGCGGATAACGCCGCGGTGATGGCCGGCGTGAGGCGCCTGGCTGGTGTTCGCTATTCCGTGCTCACGCCGAACATGAAGGGATTCGAGTCGGCGCTGGCGAGCAAACCCGACGAAATCGTCGTCTTCGGCGCTGCCAGCGAAGCGTTCAGCCAACGCAATATCAACTGTTCGATCGAGGAGTCGATCCAGCGATTCGGTCCGGTGGTTGAGGCTGCGCACGCACATCGCATCAACGTTCGCGGCGCGATCTCGTGCACGGTCGGTTGTCCCTACCAGGGGGATGTCAGCGCCGACGACGTGGAGCGCGTCGTGAAACTGATGAAGGGCATCGGCGTCGATCACTGCGGCGTGGCTGACACCATCGGTGTCGGGACTCCGCGCCGGGTGCAGGCGGTGATGGAGCGGGCGTTGAAGCACTATCCGCTGCACGAGGTCAGCGGCCATTTTCACGACACCTATGGACAGGCGCTCGCCAACATCTACGCCTGTCTGGAAATGGGCATCCACGCGTTCGATACCAGCATCGCCGGCCTCGGCGGATGCCCGTACGCGAAGGGCGCCACCGGCAATGTCGCGACCGAAGACGTGGTGTTCATGCTGAACGGCCTGGGCATCGAGACGGGCATCGATATCGACCGGCTCGTCGACGCGGGCGCTTTCATCTCCGGGGTACTCGGCCGATCGCCGGTATCGCGCGCCGGCAAGGCGCTGCTTGCGAAGCGCGAACCCTCGGCGGCATAGCCGGTTGCGACATTCGGACGCGGACACCCGAAATCGGGGTATCAAATCCCGCCGGAAATTGGAACAATGACGGCAGTGATTCTTGCGGGGCCACCGGGCGCCGCCGACGGGACGAGGAACATGGCGGAAACCGCGATAGCCACCATCAACTTCAAGGAAGCAGCGCTCGATTTGCTTCCGCCAGGCGCCAATTTCGACGCCTGCCTGACGTGCGGACTCTGTTCCTCCGGGTGCCCGGCATCGGGGCTCGAGAACATGGATCCGCGCAAGTTCATCCGCATGGCCATGCTCGGGATGGACGAGGAGCTGTCGACCACGCGCTGGGTCTGGTGCTGCACGCTGTGCAAGCGCTGCGAGTATGTCTGTCCGATGAACATCGACATCTCGCAGCTGGTGTTTCTCGCCCGCGGCAACTGGCCGAGCGACAAGAAGCCGAAAGGGATTGCGCGCTCCTGCCAGCTCACGCAACTCGGCGCTTCGACCAGCGCGATGGGCATGCCGCCGGACGATTTCGTGCTCGTCGTCGACGATGTGCTGGAGGAAGTCCGGGCGGACCAACCGGGCTTTCAACACCTCAAAGCCCCGATGGACAAGCAGGGAGCGCACTTCTTCGTCAACCAGAACTCCCGCGAACCGATGAGCGAGCCGGACGAGATGGTTCCGCTGTGGAAGATCCTCGATCTCGTCGGCGCCGACTGGACCTATTCGTCCAAGGGCTGGGCGGCGGAGAACTTCTGCATGTTCACCGGCGACGAGGAGGCTTGGCGCAACGTCATCAAGAAACGCGTCGACGCGGTGAACGATCTCGGCTGCCAGGTGTGGCTCAATACCGAGTGCGGTCACAGCTATTACACGATGTGGCAAGGCGTCAAGCGCTTCGGCCTGGACGCTCGTTTCGAAATGGACAGCCTGATCACCTACTATGCCCGGTGGATCCGGGAAGGCAGGCTGCCGATCAATTCCAGGTGGAACACCAAGGGCATCAGGTTCACCGTCCAGGATCCCTGCATGATCGTGCGCAAGTCGTACGGCGATGCGATGGCCGACGACATGCGCTTCGTCGTCAGGACCCTGGTCGGCGAGGAAAACTTCGTCGACATGCAGCCCAACCGCAGCGCCAACTACTGCTGCGGCGGGGGCGGCGGCTTCCTTCAGGCGGGAATGACCGACCATCGACGCACCTACGGCAAGCGCAAGTTCGACCAGATCGCCGCCACCCGCGCCGCCTATGTCCTCACGCCGTGCCACAACTGCCACTCCCAGATCGAGGACATCGGCCGCTTCTACGGCGGCAACTACGGAGTTGTCCATTTCTGGACGCTCATGTGCCTCTCGCTGGGCATCCTCGGCAAGAACGAGCGCCACTACCTCGGACCGGATCTGCGGGCCTTGATCGACTGACCGGGTCGGCGTTCGCCGGCCGCCGCGGCGCAACCCAAACATAATCGCCATGAGCACGATCTCCCCGAGCCATCCCGCATCCTCTGCCGCAACGAGCCTCGAAACGGAGGTGCTGATCATCGGCGGCGGAGTGACCGGCACCGGGATCATGCGCGACCTCGCGCTGCGCGGCATCCACACCATCCTCATCGACAAGATCGATCTTTGCGCCGGCGCCTCGGGCGGCAATCACGGCCTCCTGCATTCGGGTGCCCGCTACGTCTCGACCGATCTCGAGGCGGCGATCGAATGCCGGCAGGAGAACGAGCTGCTGAAGCGGATGGCCCCGCATTGCATCGAGGCCACCGGCGGCCTGTTCGTTGCCGTCGAAGGCGATGATCCCGGTTTCGCCGAGCAATTTCCCGAGCTTTGTCGCCGCGCGGCGATTCCTTGCGATGCGCTGACGGTGGCCGAAGCGCGGAAGCTCGAACCACACCTCTCGGACCGGTTGGTCAGGGCCTACCGGGTTCCGGACGCCACCGTCGATCCCTTTCACCTCGCACTGGCGAATGTGGATCAAGCCCGGCTCACCAACGGCAGCGTCTACCGGTCCCACACCGAGCTCCTGCATTTCGAGATCACCGATGGCGAGATCCGTTCCGCCCTCTGTCGCGACAACCGAACCCACGCGCCGCTGGTGATCCGCGCCCGGCAGGTGGTCAACGCGGGCGGGGCGTGGGCGATGAACATCGCGCGCCTGGCCGGCTGCACCGACGTCGATCTGCTGTATGCGAAGGGCACGCTGCTGGTCAACCACGACCGGATGGCCCGCCACGTCGTCAACCGGCTGCGCCCGCCCGGCGATGGCGACATCCTGGTGCCTGGCGGGACGGTTTCGATCCTCGGCACCACTTCGACGCGAATCCAGGACCTGGACCACGTCGCGCCCACCGTGGAGGAGATCGACCGCAACATCCGCGAGGGATCATCGATGATCCCGGCGCTGGCCGGCGCCCGCTACACCCGCGCCTTTTCACGGGTACGCCCGCTGCTGCAAGGCACCGGAAACGCCAGCGACCGCGCGGCCAGCAGAGGGTTTGCGCTGATGGACCACCGCTCGCAGGGCCTCGCCAACTTCTGCACCATCACCGGCGGCAAGCTCACGACGTTCCGCCTGATGGCCGAGAAGGCCGCCGACCTCGTCGCCGCCAGACTCGGCAATCGGCAGACGGGCACGACCGCAACCGTTCCCCTGCCAGGCGGCGATGCCGGCCGCTGGACCGAGCCCGGCGCCGCTCCGAAGATCTGGTACAGGCTCAACAATCCAGGGGACATGATTCTCTGCGAATGCGAAATGGTGCCGCAGTCGGCGATCGACGAGATCGTCGCGACCCCGCCAGGCGAGGCGCCGGAAGAGATGAGCATCGAAGCGATCTCGCTGCGCTCGCGGGTCGGGAAGGGCCCCTGCCAGGGCTCGTTCTGCGGCATCCGCGTCGCGTCCTATCTCTACGACCAGGGCTACTATCGGGACGCTGCGGGCCTCGTCCACATGCGCGATTTCTTCGACGAGCGCTTCAAGGGCCAGCGTCTGGTCATCTGGGGCCAGCAGGCCGCCCAGATGGAACTGGCGGAAGCCCTGCATTGCGGGCTGCTGGGGCTCGATGCCCTGGAAGCCGAGTGATCCCCGCCTCGAATCCACCCCACGATCGCCCACGAAGATGATCGAGCAGCCGCGTAACTTCACCACCGAACTTGCCGTGATCGGTTCAGGGATCGCGGGTTTTGCCGCGTCGGTATTCGCCGTCAACCGGAAGATCAGCACCGCCCTCGCGGGCAACAGCGGAGCGGTGGCCTACACCACCGGATATCTCGACCTCCTGGGCCGGCTGGATGGTTCAACGGTGGCCATCGCCGACCCATGGCAGGCGCTCGAGAATCTGCGCCAAGCGCAACCGAACCATCCGTTGAGCCGGATCGCCGCCGCCGACATTCGCGCTGGCTTTGACGAATTCACGAGCTTTCTCGGCGAAAGCGGAATCGCCTACAGCCGTGCCGGAGACCGCAACATCACCGCTCTGACCCCCGCCGGCACCCTGAAGCAGACGCTCTGCGTCCCCGCCACCATGGCTGCCGGACCAAGGGCCTTTGCCGCCAAAGCCGCCTGCGTCATCGTCGACTTCGAGGGATTGAAGGGCTTCAGCGCCCGTGAGGTGGTCGCCAATCTCGGCGATCGCTGGCCGGGCCTCGCCGCGCAGCGCATCGGTTTCCCGGACATGGGTCGCGGCGAAATCTATCCCGAGGTGATGGCGCGGGCGCTGGAGGTGCCGGCCACGCGCGTAAAGCTGGCGGCAGCGTTGAAGAGCGTCGCCGGACAGGCCAGGGTGATCGGCCTCCCGGCGATCCTCGGCATGCACCGGCCCGATGACGTGCATGCGGATCTGGAGAATCTCACCGGCCTCGGGATCTTCGAGATCCCGACCATGCCGCCGTCGGTGCCGGGGGTCCGGCTGCGCGAGTTGCTCGAGCAGACACTGCCGAAGAAGGGGGTGACGCTGATCCCGCAGCAGAAGGTCACGGCGCTCCACTTCGACGGTGTAGGCGCGACGCTGGACCTGCGCGACGGCTTCGGCCCGATCCGGATTCGCGCGCGCGCAGTCATTCTCGCCACCGGCCGCTTTTTGAGCGGCGGTCTCGAAGCGCATCCGGACGGGATCAGGGAGCACCTGCTGGATCTGCCGGTGACGCAGCCGGCCGGCAGGGCCGATTGGTATCGCGAGCGCTACACCGATGTCCGCGGCCATGCCATCCACCGGGCCGGCATCGAAACCGACGCTCAATCGAGACCGTTGGGGCGGGACCGCCGGCCCTGCAGCGAACGGCTCTTTGCCGCGGGCGTCATCGTCGCCCATCAGGATTGGATCCGTTCGCGCAGCGGAGCGGGCATCGCGATCGCCACCGCCTACCAGGCGGTCGCGGCGGCCGAAAGCTATCTGCGCGAATCGTCCGGGGGGCGCGCAGCCCGGGCGTGATCCGCGAGAACGCGGTCCCGGGCGCCTCTGCCGCGAAGGACGGCTAGCAGCCTGTCGGACTTAGGGTTCATCTACTGCGCCGGTGGGATAGCGGTCCATATTTCCCCGCTTTTTCGTTACATGGTCCCGCCATGCGCCTCAAAAGCGTGAAAATCTGTCCTCGCTCTCCCACTCGGCTCGCTACGATGACCTAAGTCCGACAGGCTGCTAGCGCGCGGACCGCGCAATCACCAACCGGGCGGCAGGATCTCGGCCATCTCGACCACCCGGCCCTCGTCGATGCTCTTGTGCGCGGCCAGGCCGGAAGCCACGGCGCGCAGGCCTTCCTCCAGCGGGATCTCCGGCGCCAGGCCGTTGCGCACCGCGTGCGCGAACTTCTGGTGCTCGACGTAGCTCGCGCCGAAGTGATGGCCCAGATACTTGATGTTCGTGTCGCGGATCCGGCGCACGGCAACGCCGCGTTCGCTGTCGGTTTTCTGGCCCCAGACTTCGTGGCGACCGAAATCCTCGCGGCGGCCGAAGCGCAGTTCGCCCGAGGGCAGGAGCGACTCGAGCTTGCCTTCGTCGCCCACCACCACGACGTGTTCGTTGTCCAACGAGTTCTCGGCGTACATGCACAGATCCAGCGACGCGCGCGCGCCGCTCGGGTACTCGAGGATCACGTAGGCGCTGTCGAGGATGTCGGGCGTCTTGCCGTCGTACTTCTCGTCGAGGTGGTTGACGCGCTGGCCGCCTGAGGCGAATACGCGCACCGGGTTTTCCTTGAGGATCAAGTCCATCAGGTTGAAATAGTGGCAGCACTTCTCGACCAGGGTGCCGCCGGTGTTGGCGCTGAAGCGGTTCCAGTCGCCGATCTTCGGATAGAAGGGCTGGCGGTGCTCGCGGATCGCCACCTGGTGCAGCTTGCCGACGCGGCCGGCGTGCGCCAGGCGGATCATCTCTGCCACCGGAGGCATGTAGCGGTACTCCTGCGCCACCCAGACGATGCCCTTCCTGCCCTTGGCGCGATCGATCATCTCGACGCCGTCCGCCACCTTGGTGACCAACGGCTTTTCGCACAGGATGTGCAGGTCGGTGGCCAACGCGTCGCGCATCACCTCGATGTGGGTGAAGTTGGGGCTGGCGACGACCACGGCGTCGCACAGCCCGCTCTTCAGGAGTTCACTCTGGTGCTCGAAGAGCTGCACCTGCCCGTCGAGAAGTGCTGCGGCCTGCTCGCGGCTGGCGGCGTGCGGGTCGGCCACCGCGGTGACGACGGCCCCCCCCATCGCCCTCAGGTTCTCCATATGCTCGCGGCCCATGCTGCCGCAGCCGATGATGCCGTAACGAATGACTTTCATCTCGACAACTCCTTCCAGACCGCGGTGGGATCCCGCAGTCGCACGCCAGCCGCGAAACCGCGCGCCAGCGCGTATTCGCGTCCGCACTCACCCTCCAAATCCGCCAAGCGGGGGCGTGCCGACGGCGTTCCTGAAACACGGCGATCACCAATGCGCGAAAAGCGCGGCACCGGTCGCGAGTTTGCCGAATATCATACGCTTGTCAGCGGTTGACCTGCGGGACCAAACTTACAATACTCACCGAAGCTTCGATGCGCGCGTGGTCGTCGCAGCCTTCCACGCGCGGCGCCCGCTGCTGTCGCCAGAGGAAGCGCGGAAGCGCATAGTCACATGCCTGGAAGCGGAGCGCCCGGTGCGCGAGAATCGGGTGGTGGAACTACTGTGCTGGAAATCAAAAAGCTGGAGGACCGCATGCATTTCGGACTCATCGGTTTCGGCGCCTGGGGCAAGCAGCATGCGCAGGCGATAGCGGGCCTGCCAGGGCTCACGCTGGCGGCGATCGCCTGCAACAGCGAAGACAGCGCGCGCGCCGCGGCGGCGGCCTACCCCAACGCCCGCATCACGCGCAACTGGCCAGAGGTGCTGACCGATGCCGGCGTCGACACCGTCGATGTCGCGACGCCCAATCACCTTCACGCCGAAATCGCCATCGCAGCGCTGCGCGCCGGCAAGGACGTGCTGCTCGAAAAGCCGATGGCGACCACCGTCGCCGATTGCGACGCGCTGCTCGCCGCCGAGCGCGAGACCGGACGCCTGGTTTCGGTCGGGCACGAACTGCGGCAATCCGCGCAGTGGGGCCGGATCAAGACGCTGATCGACGACGATGTCATCGGAGACCCGCTGTTCCTCAACATCAGCCTGTTCCGCAACTTCTATCGCTCGGGCGCCGCCGGCTGGCGCTACGACCGGTCGCGCGTGGGATCGTGGATGCTCGAAGAGGCGGTCCATTACTTCGACCTCGCGCTGTGGTATTTCGCGCGGCACGGCGATCCGGTGTCGATACGCGCGGTCGGCAACCAGCGCGCCGGGCGCGACGCCGGCATGTACGACAACGTGTCCGTGCTGTTGCGCTACGCCGGCGGCGCCTATGTCACCGTCAATCACTCGGTGGCAGGATTCGAGCATCATCTGGTGCTGGAGATCGCGGGTGCCGAGGGCGCGATCCGGACCCACTGGTCGGGCACGATGGACCGCGACCACAGCGCGGCGTTCGACCTGCGCGTGCAGCCGAAGGGCTTCCCGTTCGAGCGCGGCGTGCGTGAATGCGAGCGGCTGACCATCGCCAAGTCGGGGGAGGTCTTCGAGCTGACCGAGCAGATCCGGCTGACCGCCGAGGCCTTCGCCGCGCGCCGCGCGCTGGTCACCGCGGCGGAAGCCCGCAAGCGGGTGCTGATCTGCCTCGCCGCGGAGCGCTCGCTGCAGGAGAATCGGGAGCTCGAACTCAGTTTTTCATAGGCGCTGCGAACGCAGTGCTCGGCGCCGCCAACGGCAGGTTTCAGGCGGGCAGGGCGCTTCGCCAAAGCGCCCGGACCTCGCGCATGCCGATGGCGCGTATCCCGGCGCCTTCGATCCAGCGCGTCGGCAGACCGGATCCGAACAGCCGATACTCGTCGGTGCGCCAGTGCGCGCGCGGCGGGACGATGGTCTCGATGTCGCCCGGCGCGTTGCAGTGCACGGCGAAGAACGCGGC
The DNA here is from genome assembly GCA_963709525.1 of uncultured beta proteobacterium. Lineage (GTDB taxonomy): Bacteria > Pseudomonadota > Gammaproteobacteria > Burkholderiales > Casimicrobiaceae > CAIWHR01. The sequence goes on along the minus strand of CAVPXB010000014.1, from coordinate 271,987 downwards.
GCCCGCGGGGAGCGTCTCGATGAGCGTCCGGTAGCTCGCGTCGACGTCCGCGCTGCGCACGCCCGGCGTCATCAGGAAGCGGTCGAGCACCGGCAGCCCGGACGCGTCGAGCGCGGAGATGACGGGCTCGTACAGGCCTGCAGGGATTTCGCCCATGCGCAGCACGCCGGTGTACGAGTCGAGTTCGCGCGGCAGCACGACGGGCAGGCGGTACTCGCGGCCCAGCCGCACATAGAGGTCGACCAGTTCCGGCACCACGGCCGCGCCCATGTGCGTGTCGAGATGCGTGACGTCGATGCCCGCGGCGCGCGCGCGATCGATCTGGGCGCGGAACTCGATCTCCACCGCTTCGACGACCAGCCGCGGCCGCAGTTCGAGGCAGTTGCGCGGAAAGTAGCCCTGGTCGTCGATCAGTCCGGAGGCGCGCGACACGGTCGACAGCGGCCCCCAGCGGTAATGCGGCCATTCGGAGGTCAGCGTCAGGTGCACGCCGAGGTCGAGGGCCGGGTCGTCGGCCGCGGCGGCGGCGATCTCGCGAAACCACGGGCAGGGAACCATGACGGAGCCGCAGGTCACGTTACCGGCGCGCGCGAGCTCGAGGAACGCGACGTTGGCGCCGTGGCACATGCCGACGTCGTCGACGTGCACGACCAGCGCCCGCGCATCGCGATCGCCGGTGAGCGCCCGGGCAAGCGAACTCAAAGCTTCGTTCCGGGCGCGTAGGTGCGACCGGGCGGATTCTGCCAGCGGCCGACGGTCTCCACGCGAGCCGGCTGCAGGCGCTGCGGCGGCAGGCCCTGCAGGATCAGGCCCAGATCGTCGACGACCATTTCACCGATCGTCGCGAACGTCGCCGGTGACGAGCCCGCGCGGTGCGGCGACAGCAGCAGGCCGTCGACCTCACGGGCGCGCGCATCGGGCGGGGCCGGCTCGACCGGAAACACGTCGGTGGCAGCGCGGAATCGGCCGGCGGCCACCAGATCCAGCAAGGCGTCGAAGTCGACCAGCCCGGCGCGGGACAGCAGCAGGAAGATCGCGTCGTTCCGAATCGTCTCCAGCCGCGCGCGGTTCAGCAGGTTGCGGGTTTCCACGGTGATGCCGGCCATGGCGAAGATGACGCGCGGTTCGCTCAACGCGGCTGCCAGCGACGCGGGTTCGGCGCCCATTTCGCGTATCAGGCCGTCGGGCAACCATGGATCATGGATCAGCAGGCGCGGCCTGAAGGGTACCAGCAGCGGCAGCAGCGCGCGTCCCAGATTGCCGCAGCCGATGAAGCTCATCGTCTCGCCGCGCAGCATGAAGGAATCGCGGGCGCCCGCGAGCCCGTATTGCTCGCTTGCCGGCACGCATCAGCCGGTCGGCACGGGTGATGCCGCGGGCGAGATCGAGGGCCAGTCCCAGCGCCATCTCGGCCACCGGATGCGCGAACGCCGGCGCGATGGACAGCACCTGGACGCCGCGGCGGAAGCACTCGGCGTAATCGACATTCTGCGCGAAGTTGCCTTCGACGTTGACGATCGCCTTCAGTTTCGGTGCCCGGGCGAGGCGCGACGCATCGAGATCGGTCTGGCCGACGATGGCGACGGCGTCCGGAAGCGTTGCCTCGACCAGTTCGGCCGGAAGCTTGCCGGCCTGGCTCTCTTCGAGGCCGACGATGGAGCCCAGGTGCTCGAAGCGCTGCTGCATCTCCTCGCGAAAAATCATCGCCGCGCTGCGCGGCCAGGGATCGAAGAGAATGACCGGTGGGCTCATGGAAACCTCACTTGGGTGCGGGAAACCGCAACGGCTCGGCCAGCACCGCGTCCTGCGCGGCGAACCACAGCCGCAGGATCCGGCGATCGGTCCGGCCCAGGCCCGGCGCCTCCGCCTCCAGCTGGATCGAATGGCTGCGATTGTCGGCAAAGCGGAACACGCCGCGCGCATCCGTCGTGGCGCGGCCGCGTTCCTCATGGGTGACGAAGCCGCGCTCGTACAGCCGCACCGACGCGCCGGCAACCGGATTCCCCGTCGCATCGACGACGCGGCCTTCGAGAACGCCGTGGTTATGGCTGTTCACGTAGGCGAGCCACGCCAGCGTGGCGATGGTCATCATCCCCGGCACGATGACCCAGCGCGACCGGAGCCAGGACGCGAGACTGGACTCGGAACTCATCCCTTGGTCGCTCCCGACGTCAGGCCGCGGATGAATTCCTTCTGCGCCATCAGGAACACCAGAACCGACGGTGCGAGCACCATCACCGCGAAGGCATACAGCGCCCCGGTGGTGTCCTCCATGTAGGACAGGAAGCGCGCGAGGCCGAGCGGCAGCGTCTGCATCGTCGGGTCGCGGGTGATCAGCAGCGGCCAGAGGAAGTTGTTCCACGACCAGATGAAGGAGAGGATCACATTGGTCGCGATCGCGGGCTTGGACAGCGGCAGCAGCACGCGGAGGATGATCCGCCACTCGGAGAGCCCGTCGAGCCGCGCGGCGTCGATCAACGACCTCGGCACCGCCTCGAACGCCGCCTTGAACACGAAGATGCAGATGATCGTCGACAGCATCGGGAAGGCGAGGCCGAAGAACGTGTTCAGGAGCCCCATCTTCGCCGTGATCAGGTAGGCCGGGATGATCGTCGCCTGAAAGGGGATGAGCATGCAGGACAGGAAAAGCGCCAGCACCGCCCGCCGACCCGGGAACTGCCGGGTGAGCGCGTAGCCGGCCATCGCGTTGAGCACCACGTTGCCGGCGACCGCGATCGCCGAAACGATGATGCTGTTCAGCAGGTAGCGCGGAAACGGGATCAGGTACCAGACGTCGACGAAATTGAAGAGGTGCGGATCGCGCGGGACGATGCCGGGCGGGTACGCATAGATGTTCTCGTTCGTGATCGCCGTCTTCATGACCCAGTAGAACGGCAGGAGCATGACGAATGAAATCGCCACCAGCGTCGCGTGGCGCAGCGCGAGCAGCGGGCGCGATGGCCGGGCCGCCATCAGTCCTGCTCCACCGCGCCGGCGTTTCCGCCCGCCGCCTTGTTGGCGGCATAGGTGAGCAGCAGCAGCAGCGCGAACTGCACGACCGTCAGCGCCGCCGCATAGTCGAACTTGGTCTGCTCGAACGCCGACTTGTAGATGTGCGTGATCAGCAGTTCGGTCGCATGGCCCGGCCCGCCGTTGGTCATGATGTAGACCAGGTCGAAGCTCGTGAACGAGTTGAGGATGCCGACGACCACGCAGAGGAAGATGGACGGCCGCAGCATCGGCAGGGTGATGCGGAAGAACCGGGCGTACGCTGGCGCGCCATCGATCCGCGCCGCCTCGTAGAGATTCTGCGGGATGCTCTGCAGGCCGGTGAGCAGGATGATCATGTAGAAGCCGATCGTCTGCCAGACTCCGGCGAAGATGACCGACGGCAGCGCCCAGTCGAAACTCTGCAGGAAGCCGACCGGCCGGTCGACGAGCCCGCTCGCGCGGAGCGCGTAGTTGATGATCCCGCCGCGCTCGTCGTACATCCAGCGCCAGATGATCCCGACGGCGACGGTCATCAGCGGATAGGAAAGGAAGACGATGGTGCGGTAGACCGATGCGCCCTTGAGATCCGAATTCACCAGCAGCGCCACGCCCAGCGCGGCCGCGATCACCAGCGGCGAGGCGGCGATGAAGATCAGCGTGTTCCAGAGCGCTACCCAGAAGACATCGTCGTACGACCACATTTCGACGTAGTGCTCGAACCCGACCCATACCGCGGGTTTCAGCGGCGACCAGGACTCGAACGAGAGGATCACGTTCCAGCCCAGCGGCAGGATCCGGTAGAGGAAGAAGATGGCCAGCGACGGCAGCAGGAAGCACGCGATCAGCGTGAGTTGCCGATTACGCCGTTGGCCCCACCAGCCCTTGCCGGCGGTCATGGGTCGGTTCCCGGGCCGTGTCGCGGGGCACGGCCCGGCGGGTCGGTTCGGCGGGCACCCGGGCGCGCGAAGACCGGTGCGGTCACGCGCACCGGCACCCGCACGCCGACAGGATTGCGCTCGCCCATGCGCGAGGTCAGCCGCGCGTCAGCTCGCGCGACATCCGCCGGTCGGCGTCGGCGAGCGCGGACTTCGCGTCCTTGCGGCCCAGCAGGGCACTCTGCAGTTCGGGCCAGAACGCTTCCTTGATCCGCGTGTCGTTGCCGAAGCGCCAGTTGCCGGTCATCTTGTCGGTGTACTCGAGCTGCGTCTTGAGCACCTGGTAGACCATCGGGTCGTCCTTGGCGAGCTTCGCCAGCGTTGCCTGTGTCCACCGCCACGTTGCCGGTGACGAGCTTCCGGCGCTCGGCGAGTTCGCCCGCCTGCGCGTTGTCGGTGATGAACTTCACGAAATCCCACGCCAGTTCCGGATTCTTGGAACCCTTCGAGATGCCGAGGCCGTGCGAGTTCGGCGTCGCGTAGTTGCCTGGCATGTGCGCCACCCCGAGCGTCTCCGGCGTGACCCAGCTGCCCTGCCCCTTGAAGAAGAAGTACGCAGGTGAATGCGCATGCAGCATGCCGATGTTTCCGGCGCCGAACGCGCCGTTGGGCTCGACCCAGCGGCCGGTCCACGAGATCTTGTTGATCGCGCCGCTCTGCGTCGCCTTGGCGAGCTTGTCGACGACCTCGATGGCCTTCGGCGTGTTGAACGTGGTCTTCCTGAGGTCCGGCGTCACCAGGTCGACACCGTTCATCGCGAACAGCGGCCAGTACAGCCAGTCGAAGTTGAGGGTCATGAAGCCCGAGGCGATCTCGCCGCTGGTCATCTTCTGCGCGAAGGCGAGGATCTCGTCGAAGTTCTTCGGCGGGCCCGCGAGGCCGGCCTTGGCGAACATCGGCTTGTTGTAGAACAGCAGCGTCTTGGTGATGTAGAAAGGCACCATGTAGTTCTTGCCCTCGAACATCCAGTTGCCCAGGTAGTTGGCGTCGTAGCGAGCCTTGGTGGCGGCTTCCTTCGCGAACAGCGGCGTCAGGTCCATCAGCGCACCCTGCGCCGCGTATTCGAGGCCGAGCGCGCCCTGCGTGTTGATCACGTCCGGCGGCGTGCCGGCCGCCAGCTGCGTCTGGTAGAACGGCGCGAACTCGGGTCCCTTCTTGTCCAGCCACTCGACCTCGACGCCGGGACGGGTCGACTGGAAGCGCTTGATCCAGCCCTCGATCAACTCCTTCTGGTCGATGATGTTCCAGGTCAGGAAGGTGATCTTCTTGGTGCCCTGGCCGATGGCCGGAGCCGAGATGACGCTGGTCGCGGCGGCGGCCGCGGCGGTCTTGAGCAGGGTGCGACGGGTGATCATGGTGCTTTCTCCTTGTGGGTCAGCGCAACACGGGTTCTGGCAACTGCGTCACCTCGACGGTCATCGTCACCGCGACGTCGGGGTGGCGCCGCACCAGCGACGCGGGAACCGTGGCAGTGATCGGACCGTGCAACAGCTTGCGCACGATCGCGCACTGCCAGGATCGGTTCAGGTACAGGCGGATCTTCCTCGCCGCGAGTATTTCCTTCATGCCCACCGTCACCGCAGTGCGCGGAATGCGGTCGATGTTGCCGCGCGCCGCCGTCACCGCGTTGATGGTGCGCGTCTCGCGATTGAGCGTGACGACACGGGTGGCGAGTGCGGCGAAGGCGTCGGCGTCGGCGATCTCGCCGGGCTCGGGCGGATCGTTGAAGGCGAGATGGCCGGTGATGCCGACGCCGCCGAAGGCGACGTCGACGCCGCCGCAGCGTTCGATCAGCCGGCCGGTCGCCTGCGGCTCGCGCGGGTCGGGGAAATGCCGGTGCTCGGGCGGCGGCGCCAATGCGGGGTCGAGGCGCGACCACAGCGCGCGCTCCATGTGGGCGCGGAAACTCAGCGCGTCGCCCGGCGGGATATAGTCGCCGTCGGGCGTCAGGTACTCGTCCATGTTGATCAGCACCAGGTCGCGGACCGACAGGCGCGTTTCGTTGCAGTGCTGCGCGAAGAGTTCGAACTGGCCGATCGGGCCGACCGGGACGATGAAGACGACATGGGTTCGCGCGCGGCGCTTTGCCTCGCGGAACTCGGCGACCAGGTTGGCGGCGAAGAGTTGCGTCAGCGCGTCGGCGTCGGCCACCACCTCGCAGCGGCAGCCGCTGCCTTCGCCCAGCGTCTCGGGCGGCACGCGGAGCGCGTCGAGGTTCACCGGACGACCTGCGCGCTCATAACCGCCGCTCCGTCACCGGGTCGAACACGTGGATGGACTCCGGCGCAACGGTGACCCGCACCGGATCGCCCGCGCGGCGGACGACGCGCGGGGGCAGACGCGCCTGCAGTTCGCATCCGGCCACGCCGAACACGACCAGGGTGTCGGATCCCAATGGTTCGACGACGCGGGCGACGCCGACCAGCGCATTGGGGTCGTCATCCGCGGCCCAGTGCAGATGCTCGGGGCGCAAGCCGATCGTCACCGCCTTGCCCGCGTGGGCGTCGTAGCGCGAGGCGGGCAGGGCAAGGCGCGCGCCGTTGCCGAGGACGACGGCGCTGCCCCGGGCATCGTTTTCAATTCGGCCTTGAACCAGATTCATCGCCGAGGTTCCGACAAAGCCGGCGACGAACAAGGTCGCGGGTTCATCGTAGACGTCCTCGGGCGTGCCGATCTGCTCGACCCGGCCGTTGTGCATCAGCACGATGCGATCGGCCAGCGTCATCGCCTCGACCTGATCGTGCGTCACGTAGATCGCCGTGGTCTTGACGCGCTCGCGCAGTTTCTTGATTTCGGTGCGCATCTGGACCCGCAGCTTGGCATCCAGGTTGGACAGCGGTTCGTCGAACAGGAACACCTTGGGCTCGCGCACGATCGCGCGTCCCATCGCCACCCGCTGCCGCTGCCCGCCGGAGAGTTGCCGCGGTTTCCTCTCGAGCAGCGGTTCGATGTCGAGAATCGCGGCGACCTCCGCCACCCGGCGCGCGATCTCGGCCCTGCCGACGCCGCGGTACTGCAGCGAAAAAGCGATGTTCTGAAAAACGGTCAGGTGCGGATACAGCGCGTAGTCCTGGAAGACCATCGCCACGTCGCGATCCTTGGGATCGATTTCGTTGACCGTGCGATCGTCGATCGCGATCTCGCCGCCGGAGATGTCCTCCAGTCCGGCGATCATCCGCAGCAGCGTGCTCTTGCCGCAGCCCGACGGTCCGACCAGGACGACGAATTCCTGGTCGGCGACCTCGAGATCGACGCCATGGACGATCTCCTGCGCGTCATAGGTCTTGCGCACCTGGCGCAGGCTCACCGTGGCCAAGAATCCTCCTGCGTCCCCCGTGTTGGCGCGCAGCAACCCGATCCCGTGATGCGGCACATCCTGTCCATGATTTCTCGCGGAGCCCGGAAGGGCAGAGACGTGTTCATTGCCTGGCCCCTCTTCCGACAGTCTAGCATTGGCGAGGCGAACTCCATCGGGCCGCACGCCGCCGTCCGGGCGCTCGGCCGGGAAAGAATCCCAGACCTGCAGAGTCGCCGGATAGGGGGCGGCGGCGCGCGCGCTGCGTCAGTTGCGGCCGATGTCGCTGAAGTACTCGTAGCGTTGGGTGTTGACCAGCGAGGTGCGCAGTTCCACCGGGGTGTCGTTGTAGGACAGCGCCAGGCGGCGGATCTGCAGCAGCGGTGCCTGGCGGGGGATGCCGAGGAGTGCTGCGGTCTCCGCGTCGGCGACGACGGCGCGCAGGCGTTCGCTGGTGCGCACCACGGAAATGCCGAAGGCTTCCTGGTAGAGGTTGTAGATGGTCGAGGTCCGGTCGCGAAAGCGCTTTTCGGTGAGGCCCGGGAAGCGCGCGGCGGGGATCGTGATGTCGTCGATCATCACCGGCGCGCCGCCCAGCGAGAGCGCATTGCGAATGCGCAGCACCGCATCGCCGGGCTCGATCGAGAGCCGCAGGGCGGTCGCAGGATCGGCCTTGGCCCGGGCAAAGGACAGCAGCTCGACCTCCGGGTACTCCTTGGGGCCGTTCTCGGGGACGAGGTGGAAGAAGTAGAACAGCAGGCGGTCGCGGGTGTGGCTGGCGACGTAGGTGCCGCGGCCCTGCTGGCGGATGAGGATGTTTTCGGCGACGAGTTCGTCGATGGCCTTGCGCACGGTGCCGATGCTGATGCCGTAGCGCGCGGACAGGCGGCGTTCGGACGGAATCGCTTCGCCGGCCTTCCACTCGCCGCGGGTCAGCGCCTCCATCAGCTGGCGCTTGACGTCCTTGTACAGCGGGCCGGTCGGCGGCACGCCGGGGCGGGCGGTATCGGGGGAGAAGTCGAGACGAGGGTCGGTCATCGTGAAGCGTCCGGGCGGTGCTGGGCCGCGCCGCGTGTCGGCAGTGTAGCGCCGGCGGCGCGACACATGCAAATGATATGGATGATATAGTTGACTGGGCCGCGACGGGGAAATAGAATCGTGGCGGTGCGGCGGGGCGCAGCGCCCCGGGTGCGTTGGTCCCGCGCGCCACGCGTGCCGCGGTCGCCAGTCCGAGCCTTCCCAGGAGCCTGAAGATGATTCATTGCGTATTGCACGATCCCAACGATTCGGTCGCGGTAGTGGTGGTCGAGGGGGTGAAGGCCGGCATGACGCTGACCGGTCTGATTCTCGACGAGGACCGGACCTTGAACCTGCCCTGCGTGCAGGACATCCCGCTGGGGCACAAGGTGGCGCTGAAGGACATGGCGACGGGGGACACGGTGATCAAGTACGGCATCGACATCGGCAAGGTGGTCGCGCCGATTGCCCGCGGGCAGCACGCGCACGTGCACAACATCAAGACCAAGCGCTGGTAGGCGCGAGGCGCTGCCCAGGCTTCCGGTCCGCGGCGCTGCGCCGCGCGACCTTCACGACAATTGCCACGAAAGACCAACAGCCATGCAGAAGACCTTCTGGGGTTACCGCCGCGAAAACGGTCGCGTCGGCGTCCGCAACCACGTCATCATCCTGCCCGTTGACGATCTGGCCAACGCGGCCTGCGAGGCGGTCGCGCACAACATCAAGGGGACGATGGCGATTCCGCATCCCTACGGTCGGCTGCAGTTCGGTGCCGATCTTGACCTGCACTTTCGCACCCTGATCGGCACCGGATCGAATCCGAACGTGGCGGCGGTGGTGGTGATCGGCATCGAGGAGCAGTGGACCAAGAAGGTGGTGGACGGCATCGCCGCCACCGGCAAGCCGGTGGTGGGCTTTGGCATCGAGTTGCACGGCGACCACGACACGATCATGCGCGCGTCGAAGGCGGCCAAGGAGTTTTTGCAGGCGGCGAGCGAGAAGCACCGGGTCGAATGTCCGCTGTCCGAGCTGTGGGTGTCGACCAAGTGCGGCGAGTCCGACACCACGTCGGGCTGCGGCGCCAATCCGACGGTCGGTGACGCCTTCGACAAGCTCTATGCGGCCGGCTGCACGCTGGTGTTCGGCGAGACCACCGAGCTGACCGGTGGCGAGCAGATCGTGGCGGCGCGCTGCCGCGACGACAAGGTGCGGGCGGACTTCATGCGCATGTTCGACCGCTACCAGGATCTGATCAACCGGCACAAGACGTCGGACCTGTCGGACTCGCAGCCGACCAAGGGCAACATTGCGGGGGGTCTGACCACGATCGAGGAAAAGGCGCTGGGCAACATCCAGAAGATCGGCAAGAAGTGCATCGTCGACGGGGTGATCGACAAGGGCGAGGTGCCGGGCGGGCCGGGGCTGTGGTTCATGGACTCGTCGTCGGCGGCGGCGGAGATGGTGACGCTGTGCGCGGCGTCGGGTTATGTGGTGCATTTCTTTCCGACCGGGCAGGGCAACGTGATCGGCAACCCGATTCTGCCGGTGATCAAGATCTCGGCCAATCCGCGCACGGTGCGCACGATGAGCGAGCACATCGACGTCGACACCTCGGGGCTGCTGCAGCGGCAGATGACCATGGACGAAGCCGGCGACAAGCTGCTGGAGATGATGTTCCGCACCGCCAACGGCCGCTTCACCTCGACCGAGGCGCTGGGCCATCGCGAATTCGTCCTCACCCGGCTCTACGAAAGCGCGTAGCCGCCGTGACACCGGCCGCGGCGGCGCGCGCGCCGGTTCGGCCTCGCCGATCGGGCCGCGCAAGTTCCGCGCGCCTTCCCGTGGACCGAAGTGAAGGAGGTTGAAGCGATGTTGACCCAAACGAGGGAAACACTGCGGCGGTTGCTGCCGCTGCTGGTTGCGGGCGCGATCGCGTGGCTGCCGCAGGTGGCTGCGTCGCAGGACTATCCGTCGAAGCTCGTCAGGTACGTCGTGCCCTTCCCCCCGGGCGGGCTCACCGACGTGATGGCGCGCAACGTCGGGCAGAAGCTCTCGGAGCGCTGGAAGCAGCCGGTGATCGTCGAGAACAAGGCCGGCGGCAATGCGCAGATCGGCGCCGATATGGTCGCCAAGTCGCCGGGCGACGGTTACACGCTGCTGGCGGTCACGCTGACGCATGCCGTCAACGCGACGCTGTTCCCGGCAGCGCCCTTCAGCCTGCAGAAGGACCTGACGCCCGTCGCCGTGCTGGGCTCGTTGCCGCTGATGGTCGTCGTCAATTCGGCATCGCCGATCCGTTCGATGGCGGACCTCGTCGCGGCGGGCAAGGCGCGGACCCTGAACGCCGGATCGAGCGGCAACGGCACGCCGCCGCACCTCGGACTCGAGCTGCTTGCGCAACAGGCAGGAATCAAGCTGCAGCACATTCCCTACAAGGGCGGCACGCCATCGCTGACCGACCTCATCGGCGGACAGATCGATCTCATCGTCTCCAACTTTCCCGAGTCGCTGCCGCACGTCAAGGGCGGCAAGCTGCGCGCGCTGGCGGTGACGAGCAAGAACCGTCACCCGCTCCTGCCCGACGTACCGACGGTTGCCGAGGTCGGCTATCCGCAACTCGGCATTACCAACTGGACCGGCATCATGGTTCCCGCCGCGACGCCCGTCGCGATCATCGCGAAGATCAACGCGGATGCCAACGCGGTGCTGGCCGAGCCGGAGATGAAGAACCGCATCGTCAACCAGGGCTTCGAGCCGGTGGCGATGACCCCCGCCGAGGCGCGCGCGTTCTTCGACGCGGAGGTCGCACGCTGGGGCAAGCTGGTGCGCGAGGCCGGTATCCAGCCCGAGTGACGGGGGTTCCTGGGGACAGCCTGCAGCTGCCCGATCGCGGCGCCCTGCGCGCGGTTGCAGCGCGGATCGCGCGCATGCAGTGAGGATTGGCGATGCCCAACTTTTCGTTGCCCGACCTGCATCGACTCGCCGTGCGGGCGCTGGAACGCTCCGGCGCGCGAACCGCGATGGCCGAAGCGACTGCGCGCGCGCTGGTCTACGCCGACGCGCAGGGGCTGGCGTCGCACGGAGTCGTGCGCATCACGCAATACGCGGCGCATCTTGGCAATGGCCGCGCCGATGGCGAGGCGGTGCCGGCGGTGATCCGCGCGCGCGGCGGCGCGGTGCTGATCGATGCGCGCTGCGGCCTGGCGTTTCCGGCCTGCGCGCTCGCGGTCGACGAGGCGCTGCGCCGGGCGCACGAGTTCGGCGTCGCCTTTGCCGGGGTCACCAACAGCCACCATTTCGGCGTGGCCGCCTATCACCTCGAAGCGGTGGGCGGCGCCGGCATGGTCGGGCTCGCGTTTTCCAATTCGCCGTCCGCGATGCCGGCGGCGGGCGGGCGGCGCGCGCTGTTCGGCACGAATCCGATTGCGGCGGTGTTTCCACGCGCCGATGGCGCACCGCTGCTGGTCGACCTTGCGCTGTCCGAGGCTGCCCGCGGCAAGCTGATGGTCGCCGCCAAGGACGGGAAGCCGATTCCCCTGGGCTGGGCGCTCGATGCCGACGGCAATCCCACCACCGATCCGAAGGCGGGTCTGGCCGGGTCGATGCTGCCGGTGGGCGGGGCCAAAGGCGCGATGCTCGCGCTGATCGTCGAGTTGATGGTCACGGCGCTCACCGGTGCGGCCATCGGCTTCGAGGCCGATTCGTTCTTCGTCGACGAGGGCAACCAGCCACGCATCGGGCAGGCGTTCCTCGTCATCGATCCTGACGCGCTCGCCGGTCGCGATCGTTACCTGGCGCGCGTCGAGACGCTGGTCGCGGCGATGCTCGACGATCCGGGTGTGCGCCTGCCCGGCTATCGCCGCCGTGCGTTGGCGGCAAAGGCGCAGACCGCAGGCGTCGAGATTCCGGCTTCACTCGCGGCCAACCTCGCGCACCTCGCGGGCTGAGCGGCGTTCAGGGACGTGTCGCTGCGGCACACTGCAGCGCGTATTGCGCCAGGGCCGCCACGACGCCGGGATCCTCGCCGGCGGCGGCCCCGACTTCGATCCGGATCCCGGGCAACTGAGCCATGGCCCTCGCCACGAGTTCGGGCAACCCGGATCGCAAATGGCCGCCCTGTCCGAGGAAGAGCGGGACCACGCTGATCGACGTCGCACCGCGTGCAGCGAGGCGTCGCGCCGCCTCGGTCAGATCGGGCGTCATGAACTCCAGGAACGCAAGTTCGAGCGGGAGCTCCGGCGCTTGTTCCTGAAGGCGCGCAGCGACACGCTGAAACGGTTCGGCCCAGCGCGAGTCGCGCGCGCCGTGTGCGAACAGGAGGATGCCAATCTGCTGCTGCTGGGGATTCATTGCCGGCTCGTTCTCGCAACAGTGTTTGTCGAACCCGTGACGCGACTCGCGAGTCACCGTATCGACGTGATCATGCCACGGTCTCACCGTTCCCGCCTTTCCGCGCGTGCCGCCGGCGTTGCTGCGACGGCGATCGGACGGTTCGCCGCATGCCCTTGCGCACCTGGGACATCTGCACGCCCTGCGCGCAGAGATTCGTCGGCCGAAGATCCGCGGCGGATCGTCGCACACGCGCAGCGGATCGTCGGCGATGCAGCGTCGGCTTGAGTCCCGGCCCGCTGCGCAGCAGGAACGGCGTCCGCGATTCGCGGCTTGCGGATGTCTGCGTCAAAGCGACGCGGGACCTGCTTTCGATCTTGCGCAGTCGAAGCTGCTGCCATGCATTGCGACCTCTTGACGAGATGCTTCATTCGCCGAGGTTTGCGTTCGATGATTGATCAGACGCAAAGACGCGGCAAAGGCAAGAGAAGAACATGGTGCATCTTCGATTGGAGTACACGCACGGATGTAACGAGTGACCACGCATGGTGTCGCTCGCGGCGTCTGAAGGCTGTTCGGGTGCGCTCCATTTCAACACGCATCAGCGACAGGAGATGGGCATGGCAAATGGCACTGCAACCGTACAGACGTTCCCGGAATATGTCGTGATCGACAGCGGCAAGACATCTCTCAGAGATCTGTACACGAAGGAAGACTGGATGGCAGTCTGGATGGGGTTTCTGTTGCTTATTATCGGTCTTGTGATTTACCTGCCGAACCCGCCCGAAAAGGCGACCGAGATTCCCAAGTACAACACCATCATGAAAGAGGAAGCCGCGAAGGCTCCCTTCAAGACCATCGAGTGGCACAACGCCTCTTCGGCCAAGCGCGGCGTGCGGGCGACCAACCAGGATTTCTCGAAAACGATTCAGAAATTCCTGGCCGCCCCGAGCGATTGGGACACCAATCCCGCTGGATGCCCTCGTGAGAACCGAGGAGAGCGCCAAGGCGATGGGCGCGCCTTTCAGGGAGGCCGCGGGCAAGGCGAAGGTCGCTGCCGATTCCGCCCTGGCGAAAGCGAAAACCGCCCAGGCGGCCGCCGCGGCTGCGGGCTTCAAGGACGCCGATCTCAACTTTGCGGCCGACAGCGACATCAAGACCTGGCAGGAGGCCAAGGACAGGGCGTCCAAGGCCGAGGGCAAGGTCAACGTCAAGCCCTACAACCGCATACCCTTTCTCATCGGCCTGTGCGTCATGCTGGCGGTCTTCTTCGGCATGGGCAAGGCCATCATGGGAGCACCCGTCGGAAAATTCATGGTGGGCTTCCCGGCCGTGTTCCTTCTCGCGGTGCTTGCCTACATGGCCGAAACCCAGGCCCTGATGAAGTACTGGGGTTTCGGGTTCCCGTTGTGGGCCATCGCCTTCGGCCTGCTCATCAGCAACACTGTCGGCACACCCAGGTGGGTCAAGCCGGCCGTGTGCACGGAATACTTCATCAAGACCGGACTCGTGCTGCTCGGTGCTGAAATCCTCTTCAACAAGATTCTCGCCATTGGCAAGCCGGGCATTTTCCTCGCCTGGGTCTGCACGCCCATCACGCTGATCCTGACCTACTGGGTCGGTCAGCGGTTCATCAAGATGCCTTCCAAGACGCTGAACATCACCATCTCTGCCGACATGTCGGTCTGCGGCGTCTCGGCGGCGATTGCCACCGCGGCCGCCTGCAGGGCCAAGAAGGAAGAACTGACGCTCGCCATCGGGCTGTCGATGGTGTTCACGGCCATCTGCATGGTGGGCCAGCCGGCGTTTGCCAGACTGGTGAACATGCCTGAGATTCTCGCAGGGGCCTGGATGGGCAGCACCATCGACTCCACGGGTGCCGTGGCTGCGGCCGGCGCGTTCTTCGGTGAAAAGGCCCTCTATGTCGCAGCGACCATCAAGATGATCCAGAACGTGCTCATCGGCGTCGTGGCCTTCAGTGTCGCGGTGTACTGGTGCGCCAAGGTGGACTGCAAGCCCGGCGCCAGGGTGAGCTGGTGGGAAATCTGGTACCGCTTTCCGAAGTTCGTCGTCGGTTTCATCCTGGCCTCGATCGCATTTTCAGTGATCGACCAGAGCATGGGCAAGGACATGAGCGCGGTCATGATCGACCACGGAGTGCTCAGGGGGTTCACCCGCATCGCCCGCGAGTGGTTCTTCGCGCTGGCCTTCGCGTGCATCGGGCTCGAGACCAACTTCAGGGAATTCGGACAATACTTCAAGGGCGGAAAACCGATCACGCTGTACGTATTTGGCCAGACTTTCCAGTTGGCCTTCACGCTCCTGATCGCCTACATCATGTTCTACGTTGTTTTCCCCGAGATCACTGCGGCCATCTAGTCGCATGATTGCCAAGGACACCTGCGTGCTTTCTGCCGCCGGCGGGGCTGCGGCTCCGCCGGCGGCGCTCAATCCCTGGCTGCGATTGAGCATCGGGATCGCCCTGATCCTGTTCTTCATGTTCGGCATCGGGTCGCTGGCCCAGCGGATCCCGGGCGCGCGCGAGATGGCGCAGGTGATCGACGAGCACGGCCTGAGGGCCACCGCCATCTACTACACGGACTTCGAGGCGCCTGCCGAAGGCTCGGAGCGCATCCGCGACAGCCTCGATTACATGCCGGGCAACAGGCCCTGACCGGCATGGAGCACGATGCCGACCCGCGGCGCACAACCGGCCACCGCTTTCCCATCCTGGCACGCGGCCGACCATGAAGGCCTTGGCGCAAAAGAAGGACATCGTCCTGGAGCGCGAACTTGCCTTCGCCAATGCGATCGGGGCGTCCGTGCTCGAGAAGCCCAAGGTCAGCTTCTGGATGGTGCTCATCCCGATTCTCCTGTTGTATTTCGTTTACCGCATGCAGACGTACAAGCGTGGTCGCATCGCGTTCGACGAAGAGTTCATGACCACTCGCCGGCGGGCGATGGATGCGGCGTTCCACGCCGTGGAGACGAACGCGCGGCCGGACGTCGATGCGGTGGTTCGCGAATCCCGCCTTCCGCAGGCGCTGCAGGAGCCCTGCGCGGCCTGGGTGAGCGCCCTCGCCGACTACTACACGGGCCTGCTGGTCGCGGATGGCGACAGCTTCGACTCCTTGGTCCGTGCGACCTACCGCAGCCGGACCGACTACCTGCTCGTTCTCAACCGGCTGACTGCGGCGGAACGGGATTTCTACAAGGCACTCGGTCCGCATTTGAGCGCCGCCGAAGGTGCGACCGACATCGTTGCCACGATCGAAGCGCAGTCGCAGCAACTGCGCCGCGAGTCGGCCGAACGGATTTTTCGTTGAACTCCGCGTGATCAGGTCCGCCGACCTTCCGGTATCGGCGTTCACGCCCTAGAATGTCGGCTCCCCGCGCAGCGGAAACCAAGTCCCGGAAGGGTTGTTCGATGAGCGATGCACTCACCTATCTCGTCAAGGCGCGTCCGCGGGAGATGGCCGCCTATTTCGGCTTTCTCAAGGGCGCCGGCAAACACCTCGACCCCAAGACGCGCAACCTGATCTCGGTCATCACCAAGGTTCACGCGCAGACGGAGAACGGCCTGCGCCAATATCTGAAGCGCGCGTTGCGCGAGGGTGCTTCCGCCGATGAGATCGTCGATGCGCTGCTGATGGCGTTCCCCGCGCTCGGGCTGGCCAGGATCGTCTGGGCCGTGGACGTGATCCTGAAAATGAACCTGCCGGAATTCGCGCTGGATCGGCTCGCCGGCGACGCGCCGGACGCCAAACCCGATCCGGTCTGGCACGACGTGATTGCCGAGGGGGCGCTGATCGACGGCAGCGCGGTGCGCGCGAGCTGCGACGGACGCGGGCTCTTCGTTTTCCGCGGCGGCGCGACGGTGAAGGTCTACGACAGCCTCTGCCCGCACCAGTCGACCGACATCCCGCACCTGGCGCTGGAGGGGACGCGCCTCACCTGCCCCAAGCACGGGTGGGCCTTCGACATCGAGTCCGGACGTTGCGTGGCGAACGGGGATGCGCCACTGACGCTGCTGCCGCACCGGATCGAGGGCGGGCGGGTGCAGGTCCTCTGGTAGCGCAGCGTCGACGCGACCAACCGCCGCAAGGTGGCATTGCGGCGATGCGGGGTTCGGAGCAAACGGAGAAACGCCAATGGCAGTCAACGTGCTCGTTCTGGGTGATGGCACCGGCGGATTGGTCGTATCCAATCTTCTCAGCAGGCAGGCGCGGCGCAGGGGCGTGCAGGTCGATGTGCGGCTGATCGGCCATTCGCCTCTGCACACCTACCAGCCAGGGCTCCTGTTCCTTCCGTTTCGCAAGCCGGGCTACCGCACGCTGGCCGACATCCAGCGGCCGAACAAGGACTTCATCGGCGCCGGCGTCGAGTACCTGTGCGAAACCATCACTGCGATCGACGCGAAGGCGCGCACGGTGACAACCGACAAGGGCAGCCACGGCTATGACTGGCTGGTGCTGGCGCTCGGTTGCCGCACGCTGGTCGACGCGATCGACGGACTGCCCGAGCGCTGGGGCACGCGCGCGCACGGCTTCTACACGCCCGACAGCGCATTGAAGCTCGCCGCGGCGCTGGAGAAATTCGACGGTGGCGACCTCGTGGTCGACATCGCCGAGATGCCGATCAAATGCCCGGTGGCGCCGCTGGAATTCGTCTGCCTGGTCGATGAATACCTGACCCACCGGGGCATCCGCTCGCGCACCAAACTGACCTTGATGACGCCGTTGGACGGCGCGTTCACCAAACCGATCTGCAACGAGATGCTGACCGGCATGCTGGTCGGCAAGGGCGTCGAGGTGGTGGCGGATGCGCCATTGGCCGCCGTCGCCGACAGGGCGGTTGCCTCCGCCAATGGCAAGACCTTGTCCTACGACCTGCTGGTCACGATCCCCCCGCACGAAGGCTCGGATCTGATCGACGAGGCCGGCCTCGGCGACGGGCTCGGCTTCGGGCTGACCGACAAGCACACTTTGAAGTCGAAGAACGCCGAGCGCGTGTTCCTGCTCGGCGACAATACCAACGTGCCGACCTCGAAAGCCGGCTCGGTCGCGCACTTCCAGGCCGAGGTCGTCGTGCACAACCTGCTGCGGGAGATCGCCGGCGAGGCGTCGGAGCCGCTGGCCGACGGCCACACCAACTGCTTCATCGAGACCGGCTTCGGCAAGGCGATCCTGGTGGACTTCAACTACGACGTCCAGCCGGTGCCGGGCAAGTTTCCGCTGCCGCTGATCGGCCCGATGACGCTGCTGGGCGAGTCACGGCTGAACCACCTCGGCAAGCTCGCCTTCAAGCCGATCTACTGGCACATGCTGCTGCCCGGCCGCTCCATTCCGCTGGTGGGTTCGCGGATGAGCACGCGCGGCAAGCGCATGGAGGTGCTGGCTGCGCGCGCACACTCCCCGTCAGGCGGCTGACGCCTCCATTCACGGACCGACCAGCAACACCGGGCAATCGGCGAGTCCCGCAATCCTCTTCGCGGTGCTGCCGAATACCAGCCGCGTGAACGACGAATGGCCACCGCCGCGCCCGACGATGATGAGATCGGCGCTGGTTTCCCGTGCGATGGCCGCGATGCACTCGGCCGCAGGCCCGACGGCGACGCGGCCTTCGGTTTCCCGACCCGTGGCGCGAATCGCCTGCAGCGCGCCGGCGACCGCGGAGTCGGCCTTCGACCGTGCCGACCGGGTATCGTGCACCACGACGCTGGCGATGGTGAGCGGCAGCCCGCAGCCGGTCGCCACCCGGCCCGCCATGGCGACGACAGCGGCGGCCGAGGCCGAATCGTCGACGGCCACCAGGATTCGCGTCGTCCACATCCGGCACGCGCGCGCAACCAGCAGCACGCTGCACGGCGCTTCGCGGACCACGTTGCCGATCATCTCGCCGACCATCATCCGCGCGAGGAATCCGCGCTTGCCTCGACGGCGGGCGACGATCAGGTCCGTCCCGCGGGCGCGTGCCTCGGCGACGATTTCACGATAGGGTTCTTCGCCGCGACGGACGTGAATGTCGATGGTGACAGCCGCGGCGCGCGCCGCGGCGCGCAGTTCCTCGCTCCTGGCATACACCGCGTGCTCGACGCTCAGCGCGCGTACGGGCGCGGCGGCCTCGAACTCGGGGTTGCTCTCGATGGGGACGACCACGGCGAGCGGGACGCCGCAGCGCCGGGCGAGTTCGAACGCGACCCGCTCGGCGCCGGCATCGAACTCGGTGTGCTCGGTCGCGAGCAGGATGCGCGCGAAGGGATGATCGGTCACGGCGCGCTCAATGGCCCGAGGTCAGGATGCCCGATGCCGCGAGGACGAGCACGGCGATCTCGAGGAGGCAGACGATCGCGTAGACGGTATCGCGGCGACGCACATAGGCCGGAATGATCGCCAGCAGGCACAGCGCCGAGCAGCCGGCGAGCATGGCGATGCCGACGAGGCTTGCGAACTCGCCCTTGGCCAGCAGCGCGGTCCATCCCCAACCGGTGGGCGTGCCGGTGGCGGCGAGATAGCGGTCGAGCGGCAGGGCGAGCAGTTCCGGCATCCGGTCGAAGGGCATCTGTGCCGGCAACAGGCCGGTCGCGTAGGCGCCGAAGCCGAGTATCAGTGCGGCGAGGCCCGCCTTGGCGCTCCAGTCCAGCCAGCGCGCGTAGCGCAACTGCTCGTCGGCCATCGGTTCGTCGGTGCGTGGCGGGCTCGTCATGCCGTCAGCTCCAGATCCCCAGGCCCTTCAGCAGCGCGCGCACACCCGCGAAGAGCAGCAGCACCAGCACCATCCGGCGCACCGTCGATGCCTTCATCACGCCGAGCAGCCGGGCACCGATGCGCGCGCCCAGCATCATGCCCACGACGGAGGGCACCGCCACGATGGCGAGTACGGCGCCCTTGTTGAGGTACACCCACGCTGCCGCCGAATCGACCAGCGACAGGATGAAGCTGGACGTTCCGGCCGAAACCTTGAGCGGCACGCCCATCACCAGGTTCAAGGCCGGGACGTTGGCCCAGCCGGCCCCCAGACCGAACATGCCGGCGAGGATGCCGATGATGCTGAACAGAAACAGTCCCAGCGGCGTCCGGTGCACCTGCCAGGGCACGTCGCGACCGCTTGCGGCGTCGTGGAAGACGCCATGCATGCGCAACGCGGCCGACAGCCGATCGGGCGCGGCGACGTCGGGCAGTTCGGACTTCTTCGCCAGCGCCATCAGCATGACGATCGCCAGGATGGTGGCGCCCAGCGCGGTCTGCACGACATTCGCCGGCAGGGCAAGGCCCAGCAGCGCGCCGACGATCGAACTTGCCGACGCGAGCAGCGCCAGCGGCAAGGCGAGGCGCAGGTCGGCGAGCCCGCTCTTCAGCAGGTTGGGGCCGGCGGCAAGCGCGCTCGCGAGCGCGACCAGCAGGCCCGCGCCACGGACGAAGTCGAGGTGGAAGGGAAAGAAGCCGCTGACGATGGGTACGAACAGCACGCCGCCGCCGACGCCGGCGGGGATGGCGACAATGCCGAGTAGAAAGCAGACGATGAAGAGCGCGAGTGGCCACACCCACCAGGCGACCGCGGCGGTCGCGATGCCGGCGGCGGCGATGGCCTCCGTGGCACCCGTCGCGAGCGCGATCAGCAGAACCAGGGTCGCGACAGGCGATCGGCGCAGGCGCATCAGGAGATCGCCTGGTAGTAGAGGTTCTGCGGGTGCTTCGCTTCGGCGAAGAAATACCAGCGCTCGGCCAGCAGGCCCAGATACTGGATGACGAAGGTCGCGATCAGCAGCGGCGGCGACGCTGCCGTCAGGCTCAGCAGGACGAGCGGCAGCGCGAATGCGAGCAGCAGGAATCCCCACTTGATCGCCAGCATCTTCTGCGGCGTGGCGCCATGAAAAAACTCGCGGGTGTTGAACGAGCCGCCCATCAGGCCTTGCGCCACCTGCCGGATCCGCGGATGGCGAACGCCGATCGCCGATTGGACCGTGGTGCGCGGACGCAGCGCCCGGTTGCGCAGCAGCGACGCGATGCGGGTGATCGCGCCGGCGAGCGTCAACGCAAACGCGGCAGCGGCAAACGTCGGCGCGAGCGGCGAACCCTGCAGCGCCGCGCAGGCGGCGGCGAGCGTCGTGCCCGAAGCGCAGCCCAGCAGCAGGTAGTTGATCGGCGTCAGCGGGGTCGCCCACTCCTGCAGCAGGCGCAGCGAGGCGTAGATCATCCCCGTGCAGAGGAAGAGCGCGAGGCAGAAGATCGCGGCGGCTGTACCCAGCGCGACAGTGAGTTGCGGCAGCGCGAATTGCGCGGCGGTCCAGAAGAAGACACCGGCCATGAACAGCGGCAGCGCGATGACCTCGCGCGACAGCCACGACGTCCTCCAGCGCGACGCCGCGCGCCAGCCGCGCTCGGGTCGACCGAGATGGAACACCGAGGCGACGAGTCCGAGACCGGTGAAGAGCAGCGCGATGCCGCCGCCTGCCGCGAGGAACGCCGGCCCCGGCGACGGACCGAGCCCGGCCCGCCCCGCGAGCTCGGCGGCGAAGAGGGCGAGGAAGAGACCCTGGCCGGCGCCGAGCAGCGTGGTGAGGAACAACACGGAGAACGCGGGATGCATGGAGTGTCAGCGCAATGCGTCGGTGGGCAGGGTGGCGTTGCTCAGGTCGCGAAGTCTTCGGTCGCGTCGCCGGGGAGATCCCGTTGCGGCGGCGCGCGATCGATCTTGAGCGGGTTGTCGGCGCGCACCAGATCCTCTTCGCGCAGCTTGAGCGCGGTCTTGCGCCGGGGCAGGTAGTGGTTGGCGGGACGCGTCCCCTGCTCGGGCATCAGCGCATAGCCGCCGCGTTCCCCTATCGCCGTCGCGGCCTCCGACGACGGGTCGTGGATGTCGCCGAAGATCCGCGCGCCGGTGGGGCAGGCGAGCACGCACGACGGCTGCCGGTCGCGCTCGGACAGGCTCGCGTCGTAGATGCGGTCGACGCAGAGCGTGCACTTGGTCATCACGCGGCGCTTTTCGTCGAGTTCGCGCACGCCGTAGGGACAGGCCCAGGCGCAATACTTGCAGCCGATGCACTTGTCGTAGTCGACGAGCACGATCCCGTCCTCGGCACGCTTGTAACTCGCGCCGGTCGGGCATACCGGGACGCAGGGCGGGTCTTCGCAGTGCAGGCACGACTTCGGGAAATGCACGGTCTGCGTGTTCGGGTACTCGCCGACCTCGAAGGTCTGGACGCGGTTGAAGAACGTGCCCGTCGGATCGGCGCCGTAGGCATTGAGGTCGGCGAGCGGCCCCGCGGCGCCCGAGGTGTTCCATTGCTTGCAATTGGTCACGCAGGCGTGACAGCCGACGCAGACATTGAGATCGATGACCAGCGCGAGCTGCGTCATGACGTACCTGCGCGCTGCGCGCTTCGGCATTCGCGCTCGGGGCGGCCCTTCTCGCTCATGGTCGCCCCTTGCCGCCGGCGAAAAACGCGAGCCACGAGGCGCGCGTGCCGACCTGGCCGGGAAGCGGCGTCAGTGGCCCGAACTGCGGCGAGGTGACTTCGGGCTCGCCGGCTGCCGCCGGAGAGATGCGCACCCGGACGTCGTACCAGGCGGCCTGGCCGGTGACCGGATCGGAATTCGACATCCGTCGCTTGCCATCGGGGCCGCTCAACTCCTCGGAGATGAGGTGGTTGAGCAAAAAGCCCTTCTGCGATTCGTTGGCGCCGGGATCGAGATTCCAGGCGCCCGCCGCCTTGCCGATGGCGTTCCACGTCCACACGGTGCCCGGCTCGACCGCTTCGGAGTGCCGGCACATGCAGCGCAGCTTGCCCCATTGCGACTCGACCCACATCCACGCGCCGTCGGCGATGCCGGCGGCCTGCGCGGTGCGGGAGTTCACCATCAGGTAGTTGTGCGCGTGGATCTGGCGCAGCCACGCGTTCTGAGAGTCCCAGGAGTGGTACATCGCCATCGGCCGCTGCGTCACCGCGTGCAAGGGGTAGCGCGCGGTATCCGTTTGCCGCGACTCGAGCGGCTCGTACCAGAACGGCAGCGGATCGAAGAACTCCTCGACCCGCCCGCGCAGGTGTTCCGGCGGTTGCCGCCCCGGACGCTTGCCCTGCGCTGCCAGGCGGAAGCGCTGCAGGAACTCCGAATAGAGATGGATGACGATGGGGTCGAAATCGCGGCGCAGTCCCATCTCGCGCGCCCACGAGAGGTAGTCGCGGTTCCAGTTGCGCATGTACTGCAGCGCCGGCGGCAGGTGATGCTGGAACACGCAGTTGTTCTGCGCGTACATCTCCCACTGCTTCGGGTTGGGCTCGCCGCGCAGCGATTTCTCGCCGTCCTTGCCGCGCCAGCCGGCCAGGAAACCGATGCCGGAGCCCGGCGCGGTTTCGTAGCGGACGACGAAGTCCGGGTAGTCGCGGTACTTGCGCGTGCCGTCGGCATTGACGAACGCGGGGAATCCCAGCCGGCTCGCGAGCTCGATCAGCACTTCCTGGAACGGCTTGCAGTCGCCCGTCGGCGGCACGACCGGCACGCGGACCGAGTCGACCGGCCCCTCGAACTCGGAGATCGGCCGGTCGAGCAGCGACATCGCGTCGTGGCGCTCGAGGTAGGTGGTGTCGGGCAGGATGAGGTCGGCGAAGGCCGTCGTCTCCGACTGAAAGGCGTCGCAGACGGCGATGAATGGAATCCTGTACTCGCCGTGCCCGTCGCGGTCGGTGAGCATCTGCCGCACGGCGGCGGTGTTCATGCTGGAGTTCCAGGCCATGTTGGCCATGAACAGCAGCAGCGTGTCGATCGGGTAAGGGTCGCCGCGCCAGGCGTTGGTGATCACGTTGTGCATCAGCCCATGCGCCGACAGCGGGTGCTCCCACGAGAAGCCCTTGTCGATGCGCACCGGCTCGCCGTGCTCGTCGACGAAGAGGTCGTCGGGGCTCTCCGGCCAGCCCAGCGGCGCGCCGTCGAGCGGCGTGTTCGGCTTCACCGCCTGCGGGCCCTTGGGCGGGCGGGCGTTGGGCGGGACCGCGCGCGGGTACGGCGCGCGGTGGCGGAATCCTCCGGGCCGATCGATGGTGCCCAGCAGCGACATCAGGATCGCCAGCGCGCGAATCGTCTGGAAGCCGTTGGAGTGCGCGGCGAGGCCGCGCATGGCGTGGAATGCGACCGGGTTGCCGGTCACCGTGTCGTGTTTCTCGCCCCACCAGTCGGTCCAGGCGATCGGCAGCTCGATCGTGTGGTCGCGGGCGGCGACGCCGATCTCGTGCGCGAGGCGGCGGATGGTCGCGGCGGGAATGCCGGTGATCGCCGCGGCCCACTCCGGCGTCTGGCTCTCCACGCGCTCGGCCAGCAGCTGGAAAGCGGGCTTGACCGGCGTGCCGTCGGGCAGCGCGAACGAACCGAAGAGGGCGGGGTCGGCACCCTCCGCGTGATCGGCCACCGGCCGTTGACCGTGGCGGTCCCACCACAGGAAATTGTGCGGCCGCAGCGGATTGACGACGTCGCCGTCGGCGTTGCGTGCCATGAGGCCGAAGTCCGCGCTCTGCGGATCCTGGTTCACCAATTGCCCGGCGTTGGTGTAGCGGGCGAGGAAAGGACGGTCGTAGAGTCCGAGACGGACGATCTCGTGGATGATCGCGAGCAGCAGTGCGCCGTCGGTGCCCGGCCTGATCGGCACCCATTCGTCGGCGATGGCCGCGTAACCGGTGCGGATGGGATTGATGGCGATGAGGCGGCCGCCGGCGCGCTTGAAGTCGCCGAGCGCCGCCTTCAGCGGGTTCGAGTGGTGGTCTTCGGCGGTGCCGATCATCACGAACAGCCGGGCGCGATCGAGGTCGGGGCCGCCGAACTCCCAGAACGACCCGCCGATGGTGTAGATCATCCCGGCGGCCATGTTCACCGAGCAGAAGCCGCCGTGCGCGGCGTAGTTCGGCGTGCCGAACTGGCGCGCGAACAGTCCGGTCAGCGCCTGCATCTGGTCGCGGCCGGTGAACAGCGCGAAGCGTTTGGGGTCGGTGGCGCGCAGCCGTCGCAACCGGGTCTCGAGCAGAGCGAAGGCCTCGTCCCAGGTTGCCTCGATGAAGTCGTTGGCGCCGCGCTCGCTCCCGGGTCGGCGGACGAGCGGTTTGGTGAGGCGCGCCGGGGACTTCTGCTTCATGATCCCGGAGCCGCCTTTGGCGCAGATGATGCCCTTGTTCAGCGGGTGGTCGGGGTTGCCGTCGATGTAGCGGACTTCGCCGTCCTGCAGATGGACGCGGATGCCGCAGCGGCAGGCGCACATGTAGCAGGTGGTCGTGCGCACCTCGGACCCCGGGCCGTGCAGGGGGGGGCCGAGCGGATCGTGGAGGGGTGGGCTGGCCATCGTCAAAGTGTATCGGGCTGGACGGACGGCGTCACGTCGACGTCCGCGTCGCGATACCAGTTGAGGCGCTCGCGCAGCCGCACGACGTTGCCGACGATCGTCAGCGTGGGCGGTCGGAGATTCGCCGCCGCCGCGAGCGCGGGCAGCGTTGTCAGCGTGCCGGTGACGACGCGCTGCCGGGCGGTGGTGCCTTGCTGGACGACCGCTATAGGCAGGTCCGGCGGCGCACCGTGGCGCACGAGTTCGGCGCACAGCGTGGGCAGCCCCAAGAGGCCCATGTAGACGACGATCGTCTGCCGCGGCCGCGCCAGCGCGGTCCAGTCGAGGTCCATCGTCCCGTCCTTGAGATGGCCGGTGACGAACACGCAGGCCTGCGCATGGTCGCGGTGGGTGAGCGGAATGCCGGCATACGACGCGACGCCCAGTGCCGCGGTGATGCCGGGCACCACCTCGAACGTGATGCCCTCGGCGGCGAGCGTGTCGATCTCCTCGCCGCCGCGGCCGAAGATGAAGGGGTCGCCGCCCTTCAAGCGCAGCACGCGCCTGCCTTCGCGCGCGAGGCGCACCAGCAGCACGTTGATTTCCTCCTGCGGCAGCGTGTGGTGGTTGCGCTCCTTGCCGACGTAGATGCGTTCGGTGGTCGCGGGCAGCAGCGCGAGGATTGCCGGCGATACCAGCTTGTCGTACAGCACCACGTCGGCTTCCTGCAACAGCCGATACGCGCGTAGCGTGAGGAGTTCCGGGTCGCCCGGGCCGGCGCCGACCAGGAATACCCGGCCAGGCGCGACGGCGGCCGGCGCGTCGTTGGGGTTGATGAAAATGAAGCGAAAATCGCCGGCCTCGAACTCGACATAGTCGAGCGTCATGCCGGCGAGGAGCTCGCGTTGCGCCGGTGCGACGACGAGGTCGACGCCTTCCGAGGCGACGCGCAGATCCTGGCCGCCGGCCTGATCGAAGCCCATCGCATAGTGCAGCGAACCGTCCGCATCGCGGCGCGCGGCGATGCGCAGCGCCAGTCCGCCGGCTTCCGAGGCCAGCGCTGCGGCGCGGATCTGTTCTGCGGCGGCGGGGGTGACGGTGATCATCCCGCTCTCATTCCAGGGCGCGCGCCGGTAGCCGGCCGCGCGGACGAAGTCGACGAACCTGGCCGCCCAGTCGTTGCCGCCGGCGCTGCGCAGGTGGGCGTACGACCCCAGCACGTTGCCGACGACGATGCCGTCGCGCCTGCCGTCGATGCCGTGTCCGCGCTTGACGGTGTAGGCGTAGCGCGCATCGGCCGGCAGGTTCTCGAGGCTCGAGTAGTGGAATTCGTGTGCGCGAACGCTCGATCCGGCGGCCCCCGCGTCCGGCCACGGAAACGCGGCCGTGCGCTCGAGCTCGACGTAGCCGCGACCGACCGGGCGCTCGTGCATCACCGCGTCGCCGGGGATCGCCCCGACCATCTGATAGCTGCGCCCTCCCGCGACCAGCGATCGCGCGAGGTACATCAGTCCGCCGCATTCGGCATAGACGGGCAGCCCGGCGTCGATCGCGGCCTTGAGCTGCGCGCGCAGCGCGACGTTTGCCTCGAGTTTCCCGGCCAGCATCTCGGGAAAACCGCCGCCGAGATACAGGCCGTCGATGTCCGGGAGCTGCGTGTCTTCGAGCGTATCGAGCCGGACCAGCGTCGCGCCGGCGGCCTGAAGTGCATCGAGATCGTCGGCGTAGTAGAAGCCGAACGCGCGATCCTGCGCGACGCCGATCCTCACGGCTTCGGCGGTGGAGGGCGGCGGCGCCTCGATCGGGTCGCCGGGCAAGTCGAGCGGCAGTGCGGCGGCGGCGATGCGCAGCAGCGCGTCGAGATCAACGGCTGCCGCGATGATCTTGCCGATGGCGTCGATCCGCCGCGCGGCGTCGTCCGCTTCGTTGCTGGGCATGAGCCCGAGATGGCGTTCGACAATGGACAGTTGCGGCTCGCATTGCACCGCGCCCAGCACCGGCACGTCGGTGTAGTGTTCGATCACCTGCCGCAGCTTGGCCTCGTGCCGGCTGCCGCCCAGGTTGTTGAGGACGATGCCGGCGATGCGGACGTCGCGGTCGAACGCCTGGTAACCGAGGATCAGCGGCGCGATGCCGCGCGTCATGCCGCGGGCGTCGATGACCAGCAGCACCGGCAGTCCCAGCATCCTGGCGACCGCGGCGTTGCTGTTGCTGCCGTCCAGCGCCAAGCCGTCGTAGAGGCCCTTGTTGCCCTCGACGATCGAGATGTCGGCGGACGCCGCGTGACGCAGGAAGCTGGTGCGGATCTCGGCAGCGTCGGACAGCCACGGATCGAGATTGCGACAGCGGCGGCCACAGGCGGCCGACAGCCACAGCGGGTCGATGTAGTCGGGCCCTTTCTTGAACGGCTGCACCGCGAGGCCACGGGCGCGCAGCGCGGCACACAGTCCGATCGAAATCGTCGTCTTGCCGGACGACTTGTGCGCGGCGGAAACGAACAGCCGGTGCGGGGACGGCATGCGGCGCGGTATCGGACTACTTGGCGAGGGCGCCGATGCCGGGGAGCGGCGCCGTCTCGTCCTGCGTCATGAACGGCAGCACCCGCACGCCGATGATCGTGACCAGGAACGCGGCGCCCGCGCCGCCCAGCCCGAGCAGCAGTTCCGGCAGGCTCGGCGCGTAGTGGCCGATCGCGCCGTCGGCAAAGCTGCTGCTCGCCGCATAGCCGGGGAAGATGTCCAGCGGCCAGGCCTGGCCGCCGATGATGAACACGTAGAGCCAGGCGAAGGCGCCGACGACCACCAGCAGGGATGCCGGCAACAAGCGCGCGCGGGCCGCCCAACCGGGGATGGAAGGCGAGCAGCATCGGCACCAGGCACCCGGCGCCGACGTAGCCCAGCCAGAACAGCGCCGGATAGGGCGCACCGTCGAACAGGATGAAGCGCTCGAAGTCGACCTGCCGCGCGTAGTACGCGCTGGTGAAGTGCTGGACAAAGGTCAGGAACAGGCCGCCGGCGACGAACAGCCCCAGCAGCCTGCGCATCCGGCGCAGGATCTCCGGCGAAGGCATCGATCGGTTCCACGCGTGCAACGCGGCCTGCGCCGGCAGGAACACGGCGAGTCCCCAGGATAGCGACAGCACGATGAGGAGCGGCGCGATCAGCGCGCTGCCGTAGGCGGCGCGGGCGACGAGGAAGGCGAAGATCGATCCGGTGCCGGTGGTGAGCACGATCCGCCAGATGAAGGAAGCCACCGCGGTGGCGCCCGAGCGTGCGGCGTGCCGGCGGTCCATGATCGACCCCAGGTAGGCGGCGACGATGACGATCATCCCGGTGTAGAGGACGACGTTCCAGGCGAACACCGACGTGAAGTTGTGATGCGTCATCGCGACGACCACGCGTTCCGGCCGGCCGAGATCGAGCACCTCGACCATCACGCCGCCCGCGACCAGCGCGATGCACAGCAGACCGGACAACGGGGCGCAGGACTTGTACGCGCTCTCGCCGAACACCGAATGGATGTTCGCCACGTTGAGCACGCCGGAGGCGGCGACAACCAGGAACACCGCGAACACGTGCGGCAGCCCCCAGACGATCTGGTTGTTCATTCCGGTGATCGCGTGGCCGTCGACTTCCATCGCGTGCGCGGCCACGAGCCCGGTCAGCACGAGCAGCGCGCCACACGCGGCCAGCAGCCAGAACGAGCGGGCGGAGGGGCGGTAAGGCAAGGTATCGAGGGCCATCTCAGATTCCCTGGTAGCGGACGCCAGGCCCGACGCGCATGTCGGCGCGAAGCTGAATTGACGCTTCCGTGGCCACGCGGCGCGCGATGTCGCTGGCCGGATCGTTGAGGTCGCCGAACACGATGGCTCGGTGCCCTGCCGCGGCGCAGGCCTCGACGCAGGCCGGGGTGCCGCCGCGGTCGATGCGGTGGACGCACAGCGTGCAGGCCTCGACGCAGCCGCGGCCGCGCGGCACCTCGGCGCGCTGGCCGGTCACCGGCGCGAAGACGAACGAGCGCGCCTTGTAAGGGCAGGCCATCATGCAGTAGCGACAGCCGATGCAGGCATGGCGGTCGACCAGCACGATGCCGTCGGCGCGCTTGAACGAGGCGCCGGTGGGGCAGACGTCGACGCAGGGCGGGTGCGCGCAGTGCTGGCACATCACCGGCGCGGACACGGCGCGTCCGCTGGAGAGGTCCTTGAGATCGACCTTGCGGATCCACTGCGGCGCCGTCGGGCCCCTCTCGTCGGGGAGGCCGTTTTCTTTCGCGCAGGCGACCACGCAGGCGCTGCAGTCGGGCGCGCACTTCGTTGCATCGACCAGCATTCCCCAGCGGATCTTGCCCGACGCGGCAAGCTCGGGAGGGCGGCCGTGGGCGAGGTCGAACAGCAGCACGCCCGGTGCGATGGCGACGCCGGCGATGCCGGCCGATGCCCAGCCGACGAGCCTGCGCCGGGTGGTGTCGACCGGCTTCATCGCGACGTTGCTCCGCTCGCGGCGACCGCGGCCGAGCGCTTCGTCGTGTGGCAGTCGAAGCAGTTCGGGCTGACCGCCACGAAGCGGTGGCAGCCGGCGCAGAAACCTTCCTTTCCGGCCGCGTTGCGCCCGACGACGCTGCCGGTCTCCTTGTCGGCGTGGCAGTTCACGCAGCCTTCGAGGCTGTGTCGGGTCGTCCGGATGCCGTCCTTGACGGTGCGGTCACGGTGGTTCTGCAACAGGTCCATGTGGTTGCGGCGCATGAAGGCCGTTTCCTCGACGCAGCTTGCCTTTGCCGCACCGGGTGCGCCGACCGTGTCGCTGGCACTGGCGGCCGATGCGCCGGCGGCGACCGCGGCGGCGAGGGCGAGCAGCAGCGCGATCGTGCCGGCGATGTGCCGGCCACCGGGGACCTGCCGAAGCGGCGCGCCGGCCATCGACCTATTCCCCGAGCCCCATCTGGATGTAGCCGGTGGGGCAGACGTCCTTGCAGATGTGGCAGCCGATGCACTTGTCGTAGTCGGTGACCACGTAGCGCCCCAGTGTTGCCTCCTTCTTGGGCACCCGCGCGACCGCTCCCTGCGGGCAGTAGACGACGCAGTTGTCGCACTCGAAGCACATGCCGCAGCTCATGCAGCGCTTCGCCTCGGCCAGCGTCGCTTCCTCGGTCAGCGCGATCACGCGCTCGTCGGTGTTGCCGAGCACATTGTGCTGGTCGATCTCGCGCTCGCTGCGCTCGGTGCGCGCGGCGTACCCGAAATGACCGAGGTACAGCTCCGTGGCGGGGATGATGTAACGATTGGAGCGATCGTCGAAGTTGTGGATCGCCGCCCTGCTCCGGTCGGTGCCGAGGATCGGCTCGGCGACGGTCTCGAACCGGGTGCCCGCCTCGATCATCTTCTTCTCGAGGCTGAAGGACTTGACGTCGACCTTGGGCCGGCGCTCGAGCTCGAGGCCCGCGATGTAACGATCGATGCCCTCGGCGGCGATGCGGCCATGGCCGATCGCGGTGGTCAGCAGGTGGGGCTTGATCGCGTCGCCGCCGACGAATACGCCCGGTTCGGTGACGAGATTCTTGTCGACCTGGGCGAGCCCGGAGGCATTCTTGAACTGGTCCATTCCCAGCCAGTCGACGACCTGGCCGATGGCGGTGACGACGAGGTCGCAGGGGATGTCGTGCTCGGTGCCTTCCTTGCGCAGCATCTTCCTGTTCACCCATTCGACGTCCTGCACGCGCAGCGCGGTGGCCCGGCCCTGCGCATCCTTGACGACCTCGACCGGGATGACGCAGGTCTCGATGCGGACGCCTTCCTGCAGCACTGCGGCGATCTCGTCCTTCAACGCCGGCATTTCCGCGACCGTGCGGCGATAGGCGATCACGACTTCGGCTTCAGTGCGCCCGTCCTTCGATCCCTTGCGCAGGCTGCCATCGGCACTGCGGGCGCCGAGCCGCCGGGCGACCGACGCGCAGTCCATCGCGGTGTCGCCGCCGCCGATGACGACGATGCGCCTGCCGGCGTCTTCGCACTTGCCCTCGTTGTAATCGTGCAGGAACGACAGGCCGTCGACGACGTTCGGCGCATCGTTGCCCGGGACGTCCAGCGTACTGCCGCGCTGCGCGCCGATGCCCAGGTAGATCGCGTCGAAATCGCGCTTGAGGTCGGCGAGACTCACGTCCACACCGACCTTGATGTTGACATGCGTTTCGACGCCCATGTCGAGGATGCGCTGCACCTCGGCGTCGACGACGTCGTGCGGCGTCCGATAGTCGGGCAAGCCGAAGCTCAGCATGCCGCCGAGCTTGTGGAACGATTCGAACACGACGACCGCGTGTCCGCGGCGGCGCAGGTGATAGGCGGCGGAGAGGCCCGAAACGCCGCCGCCGACGACGGCGATGCGCCGGCCGGTTTCTTTCGCGGGTGGCGCGAACTTGAGCCCCTGCTTGATCGCCCAGTCGCCCAGGTAATGCTCGACCGAGTTGATCCCGACGTAGCCCTCGAGCGTCTTGCGGTTGCAGCTGCCCTGGCATGGGGCCGGACACACGCGCCCCATGATCGCCGGGAAGGGGTTCGCCTCGGTGATGCGCCGCCAGGCGTACTCCTGCCAGGACATCGCAGGCTTGCCGTCCAGGCCCTTCGGCGGCTTCTCGATGCCGGTGACGATGTTGAGGTAGCCGCGGATGTCCTCGCCGGCCGGGCAGGCGCCCTGGCACGGTGGCGCCGACTGGATGTAGGTCGGGCACTTGTACGAGTAGCTCGCCTGGAAGATCAGCTCGCGCCAGGACTTGAACTGGGCGTCGCCGTCCTGGTAGCGGCGGAACGAGGGCTTCTCTGCCTGCACGGTTGGGGTAGCCATCGGTTGATTCTCCGTGGTGAACGTTTGAGGTTATTTGGCGGTGCCGAGGCGGATCGCCGTGCTGACGAGCTGGTGGACGCCGCCCACCATGCCGGCCTTGAATCCGTAGTAGGGCAACACCGCACCGAACTGCGCCTTGCAGATCGCGCAGATCGACGCCATGAAATTGACGCCATGCCGGTCCGCGACGTCGCGCAGCGCCTCCATCCGGGGCAGCGCACCCTTGACCCGCAGGTCGAGGAGCTCGTCGGTCAGCAGGCCGCCACCCGCGCCGCAGCAGAAGGTCCGCTCGCGGGTCGTCTCCGCTGCCATCTCGACATAGTGGTTCGCGACGGCGCGGATGACGTTGCGCGGGATCTCGAACTGGCCGCCGGGGGTGTCGCCCATGTTCGACGCGCGCGCGACGTTGCAGGAATCGTGGAAGGTGACGATCCGGTGGTCGTTGGCGCTCTTGTCGAAGGACAGCGCACCGCGCTGGATCAGGTCCCAGGTGAGCTCGCAGATGTGCGTCGGCTGCCTGAAGTCGGGGTCCAGCTGGGATTGCAGCTGGCGCGCGAAGGGATCGTTGCCACCGGCGCCAATGCCGGCCAGCGTGTTCCAGAAGCTGTACGCGACGCGCCAGGCGTGCCCGCATTCGCCGACGACGATGCGCTTGACGCCGAGCTCGAGCGCCGCCTCGCGCACGCGCAGCGCAATCTTGCGCATCTGCTCGTAACTGCCGATGAAGAGGCCGAAGTTCCCGGCCTCGGACGCGTGCGACGACAGCGTCCAGCGGATGCCGGCCGCGTGGAACACCTTGGCGTAGCCGATCAGGCTGTCGACGTGCGGCTCGGCGAAGAAATCGGCCGACGGCACGACCAGCAGCACCTCGGCGCCCTTTTCGTCGACGGGGAAACGCACGTCGACGCCGGTCTCGTCCTTGACATCCTCCTCGAGGCCTTCCAGCGTGTTGGCGAGCGCGGGCCCGGGCAGGCCGAGGTTGTTGCCGATGCGATGCACCTTGGCGATGATCTCGTTCGGGTACTTCTGCCCGAGACCGACGCTGTCCATGATCTCCTTGGCCGCCATCGTGATCTCGGCGGTGTCGATGCCGCAGGGGCAGAACACCGCGCAGCGGCGGCACTCGGAGCACTGGTTGTAATACGTGTACCACTGGTCGAGGACTTCGCGGGTGAGCTCGCGCGCACCGACCAGCGCGGGGAAGAGCTTGCCCGGCAGCGTGAAGTGGCGGCGATAGACGCTGCGCATCAGGTCCTGGCGCGCCACCGGCATGTTGAGCGGGTCCTGCGTGCCGATGAAGTAGTGGCACTTGTCGGCGCAGGCGCCGCAGTGGACGCAGGCGTCGAGGAAGACCTTGAGCGAGCGGTACTTGCCGAGCAGCTCGCCCATCTTCGCCAGCGCCCTGGGCTGCCAGTCGGGCAGCAGTTCGCCCGGAAAGCCCAGCGCCTGCTGCATCTTGTCGCTGGCCACGTAGGGCCGCGACGACGCCATCGCGCCGGGAACCATTGCGGGCGCCACGGGCAGCGCGCGCAGCGGGGGGGCTTTGATCTCGGCGGCCATCGGTGGCGATCAGGCGTCGAGGCGGGCGGCCCAGGCCGCAAGATGGCGGACCTCGCGCGGGTCGTCGGCCTGGTTGCGGGTCGGCGCGAAGAAGACGCCCGGAGCGTGCAGCAGTTTGCTGAACGGGAACACGATCATCAGCGCGGCGACCAGGCCGAGGTGCAGCCACAGCAGCGGATCGGCCGGCAGCGGTTTCCAGGAGAAGGTCATCAGGCCAAGGAAGAACGACTTGACCCCGGCGACGTCGGTGTGGACGGCGTGCTTCATCGCCAGTCCCGACAGCGCGATGGCGAGCAGCAGCGCCAGCATCAGGTGATCGGACGGCGTCGAGATGGTGCGCACCGGCGGCAGCAACGGTCGCCGCAGCCAGAGCGCGACGAGGCCCGCGGTCATCGCCAGACTCCCAGCTGTACCGAACGAACCCAGAAACGCGACCCATCCCCAGACCGGCTCGGTGAAGTAGCGCAGGTGCCGGACCAGCACCAGCGCCGTTCCCAGGTGGAAAAGCCAGGCGAATGCCCAGAGCCACAGGCTGCCCTTGAAGAGGCTCTCGAACAGCGTCACCTCGCGCAGCAGCCGCAACACGACGCCGCCGCGCGTCGCGGGTGCCGGCGTCGACGGGATCTTGAGCGGTACCGGCGTGCGCGCGTAGCTCGCGATCCGATAAGCGAGCCCCGCCGCCAGCACCGCGGCGGCGAAATGGAACAGCAGCGCGAACAACAGGGTGGCGGTGGTCATCGCGGGTGGCGGGGGGCGTGCCGCGCGGAGGAGGGCGCGCTACACGACGCGGGATGGCGTCAAATGCAGCCGGTGGGTTTTGCCAGGCCGGCGATCTTGCACGCCTGCTTGGCGGGGCCGTAGGGGAACAGCTCGTACAGGTACGCGCTGTTGCCCTTGTCGGGCCCGAGCGCCTTGCCGATGGCCTTGGTCAGCACCCGCACCGCCGGCGCGATCTGGTATTCGTCGTAGTACTTGCGCAGGTAGTTGACGACCTCCCAGTGATTCGGCGTCATCTCGATGTTTTCGATCTTGGCGATGTGGTTGGCGATGTCCACGCTCCAGTCGGAGAGATTGACGAGATAGCCTTCCTCGTCGACCTCGTAGGTCTTGCCGTTGAACTCGATGCTGGGCATGGGAATTCTCCTTGTGCAGGTGTCAGAGCCAGGATTGGCAGTTGCGATGCTCGGCGACGAGGTCGACGAAACCGGTGTAGTCGACGGTGGTCACCCCCTCGATGACGCGGTCACCCAAGGCGCGCGCGTCGAGGTCGGGCTGCAGCGCGACGATGCGGAAGCGACCCAGCGCCTCGCGGACCTGCGGCTCGACGGCGGTGCCGCGTGCCGCCGCGTAGACAGCATCCTCGATCAGCAGGATCGTCCCGCCGCCGGCGATGCGCAGGCAGGCGGCAAGCGCGTTGCGCTCCAGCGGCGACTTGTTGACGATGTGCAGCATCCTCGTTCCTCAGAAACTCAGCACGACGTCCTGCTCGTCCATCAGCGCGCCGAGCTCGCGCGATGTCAGCACGGTGACGTCGACGATCAGATCCGCTGCGCTGAGGCCCCGCGCCGCGAGCGACGCCTGCTCGACGTAGAGCTTCTCGACGTCGTAGTCGGCAAGCGCGCGATAAGCCGGCGAGAAGTTCTTGGTCTCGATGCCTTTGGTCTGCTGCCCCTTCTTGAGCTGGTAGACGCCGTCGTCGAGAAAGACCAGCGAGACGTCCTGGTCGAAGGCGGCGGAGATCAGCACGACCTCCAGCGACTCGAGCGCGTAGACGCTGCCGTAGGGCGCGGTGCGATTGACGAACATGAACTTCTTCGTGGCGCCTTCTGTCATGGCGCGGTCCTCGCGCCCGCCCGGCCGCCCGAAGGGCGCCGAGCGCCCCCTCAGGGGGTAGCGAACACAAGCAGCGCAGGACAGCCGAAGGCTGTCCCGCGAAGCGATGCGGCGCTGCGCGCAAGTGCTGCCAATCCCCGAACACGACCAGCCGGTCGGCCTCTATGCCGGTCTCGACCAGCTGGCCGAGGCCGGAGATGCGGAATCCCGACGCGAGGTTGTCGTCGCGGATGCCGCGCCGCAACGCCGCGGCGACGCAGACGACGAGGTCGACGCCGTGTTCCTCGGCGAGCTTGGTCCAGCGCACGACGATGTTGCGGTCGTCCTGCGGCGGCTCGGTCAGCCGCGTCGCGTTGTTGACGCCGTCGTGGTAGAAAAAGACGCGATGGATTTGGTGCCCCTTGGCGAGGGCGGCCTTGCAGAACAGGTAAGCGGAGTCGCTGGCCTGGTGCTGGTAGGGCCCTTCGTTGACGAGGATTCCGAACTTCATGTCCGTCCCGCGTCTCTCTCGTCCGCCTAGAACCGGATGTGCGTCGAGGCGTTCAGCGTGGCACGCGCGCCGCGCCAGTCGTCGACCAGGTACTTGGTGAACGGCAGGTCGCAGCACTCGAAGAAGCGCGGCCAGCCGATGCGCTCGATCCAGTCGGACAGCCGCTCCCAGGGCCGCGCGTCTTCCTTGTAGACACGGAGGATCCGCTTCACGACCTCGGCCACCTCGGGCCAGCGCGGCGGATTGTTGGGCAGGCCTGCCGCGACCATCTTCATGAACGTGGGCTTGGCGCGCGCGTTGGAGTTCTTGCCGCCGACCCAGATGGCGAGCTTGGAGTGCTCGGGGTCGTTGATCTGCATCGGCGGGCACGGCGGATAGCAGGCGCCGCAGCACATGCATTTCTTCTCGTCGACCTCGAGCGAGGGCTTGCCGTTGACCATCGCCGGCCGGATCGCCGCGACCGGGCAGCGGGCGACGACCGTCGGCCGCTCGCAGACGTTGGCGACGAGGTCGTGGTTGATCTTCGGCGGCTTGGTGTGCTGGACGATGATCGCGATGTCGGCCTGGCCGCCGCAGTTGATCTCGCAGCACGACGTCGAAAGGTGGACGCGGTTGGGCATCTCCTCGCGCCGGAACTCGTCGATGAGTTCGTCCATCAGCGCCTTGACCACGCCCGAGGCGTCGGTGCCGGGGATGTCGCAGTGCAGCCAGCCCTGGGTGTGCGCGATCATGGCCACCGAGTTGCCGGTGCCGCCGACCGGGAAGCCGCCCTTCTCGAGCGCGTCGACGAGCGGCGCGACCTTGGCGGCCGACGAGAGCATGAATTCGATGTTCGAGCGGATCGTGAAGCGGACGTGGCCCTCGGCGTAGGTGTCGGCGATGTCGCAGAGTCTGCGGATCGTGTAGACGTCCAGCTGCCGCGCCGTGCCAGCACGCACGGTCCACACCTCGTCGCCGCCGTGCGCAACGTGGTGGAGCACCCCCGGCTGCGGCCGGTCGTGGCACTTCCAGTTGCCGTAGTTCTTGGCGAGCAGCGGGTGCAGGAACTGCTTGTTGTCGGGAACGCCGGATTCGACCGGGCGGCGCATCTGGATCTGGGGCTGGCTCATCGTTTTCTCCTCGGGGCGGCCGGCGTCAGGCCGCCCTGGCCTTGCGGGCGTTGATCTTGGCGACCTCGTCGTCCCAGCCGTCCATGCGAACGTAGGGGTTCGTGCGCGGCACGGCGACCATGTTCGGATCGACCTCGATGTCCATCGCATCGAGGAAGTTGACCAGCCCGATGCGCTCGATCATCTCGCCGGTGCGCTCGTGCTCCAGCGCATTCTCGGCGAAGAAGTCGATGATCTTCTGGGCGAGTTCGACCAGCTTCTCGCGGTCTTCGTCGGTGTCGAGCTTCATGAACGGCACCACGAGCGTGCCCATCAGGTCGCCGATCTTCAGCGTCCGCTTGCCGCCGAGCAGGATCGCTGCGCCGCGGTCGTTGCCGGGCGCGAGCGCGCCGGTCATCACGTTGATGCAATGCATGCAGCGCACGCAGTCGCGGTTCTCGATCTCGAGGCCGTGGGAGTCGCTGACGGCAACGGTCGATACCGACGCGCCGGGTTTGAGGTCCTTGACCGCCTTCAGCTGGATCGCCTTGGTCGGGCAGCGCGCGACGACGTCGTTGACCAGCTCGTTCATCCCGTGTTTGGCGAACCACTTGCGGGCGAGCGGCTCGTCGGTGCGCAGGTTGTCGCGCCAGGTTCCGATCACCGCCATGTCGGAACGCTGGATCGAGTTCATGCAGTCGTTCGGGCAGCCCGAGAACTTGAACTTGAACTTGTAGGGCAGCGACGGCCGGTGCATGTCGTCGAGGAAGCTGTTGATCACCGTCCGGTGCGCCGACGCCTCGTCGTAGCAGGACTGCTCGCAGCGTGCGGCCCCGACGCAGGACATCGCCGTGCGCACCGCCGGCCCGGCGCCGCCCATGTCGAAACCGAGCTCGTTGATCGCGTCGAACGCGGGCTGGACGTTGGCGGTGGTCGCGCCCTGGAACATGATGTCGCCGGACTGGCCGTGCAGCGCGATCAGCCCCGAGCCGTGCTTTTCCCAGATGTCGGCCATCTTGCGCAGCACGTCGGTGTTGTAGTGCATCCCCGCCGGCGGCATCACGCGCAGCGTGTGGAACTCGGCGGCAGCGGGAAACAGCGGCTTGTTGTTCTCGTCCCTGGCCTCGGTGAAGCGCGGGATGACGCCGCCCCCGTAGCCGAACACGCCGACGGTGCCGCCTTTCCAGTAGCCCTTGCGCGTCTTGTACGAGTGCTCGAGCTGGCCCAGCAGGTCGACGACATAGTCCTTGTCCTGGGCGAGGCGTTTCAAGCCGGTGACGAAGCTCGGCCACGGACCGGTCTCGAGTTCGTCCAACATCGGGGTCGGGTGCATTTCCTTGGCCATAAAGTATCTCCTTGCCGGGGCTGCGAGGATGTGCCCGGCGTAGCATGCAACGTGGTCGAGCGCGCGACGCGGCTCGCATCCGTGCGCAATCCCGGGGCGCACGCTGCCACGCCCGCCTTCACTTTGGCCGGCTACCGCGAAATAATCCGGATCGGGTGTGGAGTCACTGCCCGGATGGGGTATTTTCGCGCTACCTGCCGCGGCCGCGGACACAGCTTAAGCGAGACTCGCCCAGAATGTACGCGAATTCGGAAGCGCAGCATTTGCCGCAGATCAAGGCGGCCGGGAGTTTCGGTGCGAGTATTCTGCCTGCCGCGCATCGTGTGCGACGCGAACCGCCAACAGGAAGACGAGGTACGAGGACATGCCGGACATCACCAGCCTGGGCAGCTTCAGGGCCCCGTTGGGCGGGCAGGAGATCGAGTTGCAGCAGTTCGTGCACGACGCCGGCGGCATGCCGCTGCTGCGCGTGCGCATCCGGGAGCGCAGCCGGTTCACGGTTTTCGAAATCGATCCGCAGACGGCCGGAGCCTGGGGCGCGGCGATGCTGCGCTGGAGCGAGGCGCAGGCGTCGGCTGCGGGCAAGCGGCCATGACCGGGAAGCCTGATGCCCGGCGCAGGAGCGCGGGCCGGCAGCCTCGCCACGCGCGGGGGCGGTCCGCGCGCGAACGGCGTGGGAGGGGCTGAGTCGGTGCCGGCCAGCGGGATGATCGATATCGTGTACGACGTCGCCGGGACCAGCGTGCCGGCGGAGCATGCGTTGCCGCTGCTGGAGGCGATCGTCGAGGCGCTGCCGTGGTTCGCATCGGCCGAGGCGGTCGGCGTGCATCCGCTGCGCGGTTCGAGCACGCCCTATGGCGAGCTGCTGCTCGCGCGGCGCACCAAGCTGGTCCTGCGCCTCCCCGCATCGCGACACGATGACTGCGCGGCGCTTGAAGGGGCCAGGCTCGCGCTCGGCGCGCATTCCCTCGCGGTCGGGAAGAGCGCCGCTCGTGCGCTGCGTCCGAGCGCGACGCTGCATGCGCAGCGGGTGGCCAGCGCCGCGCCCGACGAGCGCGGCTTTCAGGACGAGGTCGCTGCGGCGCTGAACGCGCTGGGGGTCGCCAGCCCGTTCATCTCCGGCGGCGCGCGGGCGGGCCGGGCCGGGGAGCGCGCGATCGCGGGCTTCGCGCTGTCGGTGCACGAACTCGGCGCCGAGGATTCGTTGCGGCTGCAGGCACAGGGGATCGGCGGCGATCGCCGTCTGGGCTGGGGGATCTTCGTCCCGGCGAAGACGATCACGACGGCCGATTGATTCAGACGACGGAAGGGAGCGACGATGGCATACAAGGTGGGGGGGCAGGAACTGGAAACGGACGCCGAGGGCTATCTGCTCGAGGCAGATCTGCGCGACGAAACCTGCGTGGCGATTGCCGAAGCCGAGGGCATCGCGCTGACCGACGCGCATTGGGAGGTGATTCGCCACCTGCGCGACGAGTATCAGGCCAACGGGCATTCGCCGAACTTCAGGGCGCTGCTGAAGGGTCTCCAGGCGCAGCATCCCGAACTCGACAGCAAGGCGCTGTACGATCTGTTCCCGGTGGGGCCGGCCAAGCAGGGGGCGAAGATCGCAGGATTGCCACAACCTTTTGGCAAGGGCGGCTATTGACGGCGCGACGGTCGCGGCCCACCCGTGCCACGGACGACCGAAGGACGCATCCCGATGACTGACGCTTCGATACCCGCACCCGCCGTCACGCTGGACATGCGCGGCGCGAGCTGTCCCGCGCCGCTCTTGGGGGCCAAGCGCATCGTCGACGACCTCCAGCCCGGCGACGTGCTGCTGCTGTACTCGGATTGTCCGGGCACGCCCGACGACCTCTTCGCCTGGTCGCGTCACACCGACAACCACGTGATGCGCAGCGAGCGCCAGCCCGACGGCAGCCACGCCTACTACATCCAGCGCGGGCGCACGCACCACCCGGTACCCAACGCCGTGCTCGATCTCACGGGTGTCGTCTGCCCGGGCCCGGTCGTCGAGGCGAAAAGGCTGCTGGGCAGCATGGCGTCCGGCGAGACGCTGAAGCTCGTCAGCAATTGCCCGGGCATCCGCGCCGACATCGCACAATGGGTGAAAGCGACCGGCTTCGCACTGCTGGCGACCGAGGAGGTCGGCGCCGGAAAGTTCGAGTTCTACATTCGCAAGCCGTGATGCCGACGCCGCGACGCGCAGCAGGCCCGGGGCCCCGGCGGGCGGGGCCCGGCGCGCGCGGAGGCGCACGGTGAGGGTCAAGAGCCACTGGTTCAAGGCGGGCGGTCCGAAGAGCGCCGACGAGGTCGCGGGGGCGGCGGCGTTCATCGCCTGGCGGGTCGCGCAGAACGCCGTCAAGACGATGCGCGCCGCGTGCTTCGACGTGGCGCCCGGCCCGCAATTCTTCGCCTTCGTCGAGGAGTTCCTCGCCTTCCTGGTGATCGGTGGCGACCGGATCGCGCACGCCCGCGGCGACGAGGTCTGGCGCGTCGCCTTCACGACGGCGATGGCGCGCCGGACCGGCGATATCCTCGCCGACAACGAATCCGATCTTCTCGGTGCGGCGACGCCCGACGAGATCCGCCGTCGCTTCATCGCCACCGTCAATGCGCGCGCCGCCGAGTGCGCGGCCTACGCGTGGACCGACGCGGGCCCCGACTACGGGCTGCTCCGTTATCTGGGCCACCGGATCGCCGAGGTGATGGATGCCGGCGAGCAGAGTCACGCCATCGCCCAGGTGATCGAGTGCGAGGCCCCGGAGGCGGCCGACACCCTGCGTCGCGGCATGGCGGGCCTCCTGGGCGAGACGCCCGGCCGGCGGGCAAGGAGCGAGCGCGTTGTCACCGGCGAGTGAAAGCAGCGCGGCGGCGTCCGTCGTCGCGCCGGGCCACGGCCACGGTGCGTTCGATCCGGACGCCGACGTCGCGTATCGAGCGTGGCGCGACCGCAAGCTCCACCGTTATCCGGCCGGAATGGCGTTGCCGATCGTCGAAGTGGACGACCCGCGGGCCCTGACCGCTGCCGAGCGCGAGGCGCTTCTGGACGCCATCGACCGGACCAACATGGCCGTGTACGCGAGCCCGCTTGCGGGAGTTGCCGACAAGGACATCCCGCGGCTCCTCGGACGCCAGCTCGGGCTGCACCGGCTCGACCGCAACTGGCTGGCCGACGACGACGGCATCAGCCAGGTCAGCGTTGCCGCGGGCGGCACCCGCGCCGACTTCATTCCCTACACCGATCGGCCGATCCGCTGGCACACCGACGGTTACTACAACCCGCCCGAGCGATCGATCCTCGGCATGGTGCTGCACTGCGTGGCCAACGCGGCGGAGGGGGGCGAAACGGGGCTACTCGACCACGAGATCGCCTATCTGCTGCTGCGCGACGAGAGCCCGGACCTCGTGCGTGCGCTGCTGCGCCCCGACGCGATGACGATCCCCGAGCGCGTCGACGACGAGGGCACCGCGCGGCCCGCGGAAACGGGGCCGGTGTTCCGCGTCGACCCGCTGAGCGGAACGCTGTCGATGCGCTATACCGCACGCACGCGCAGCATCGTCTGGCATCCCGATCCCGACGTCGGTGCCGCCGCCGCAGCGCTGACCCGGCTGCTGGCGGGTCCGTCGGCGTGGATCCACCGCCTGACGCTGCAGCCGGGGATGGGCCTGGTCTGCAACAACGTGCTGCACGAGCGCACCGGCTTCGTCGACGATGCAGGGCGGCCGCGGCTCCTCTATCGCGCGCGTTACCACGATCGCGTGGCGCCGCTGTAGCCGCCACGCCCGCGGGTGTCCCGCGTCAGACGAACAGGCAGATGTCGGTCTGGCCGGCGAACTCCATGAACGTCGCCGCGCCGCCGTATTCGACCTCGTCGATGAAGTCGCTCTTCTCGAAGTCGAACAGGTCGACGGTCATCTGGCAGGCGATGAACTTGACGTCGGCCTCGAGGCACAGCGCACGCAGTTCCTCGAGCGAGGCGACGCCCTTTTTCTTGAGCTTCTGCTTCATCATCATCGTCGCCATCGTCTCCATGCCCGGCAGCGCGGCGACGAGCACCGGCATGGGTATGGGCATCGGCATCGCAGGGTTCGCGAGCGGGCTGATCTTGACGTCGGACAGGTCACGGCGCAGCAGTTGCAGGCCATAGAACGTGAAGAACACCTGCACTTCGTAGCCCAGTGCCGCGGCCGTGGACGCGAGGATGAACGGGGGATACGCCATGTCCAGCGTGCCCTTGGTCGCGATGATCGCCATCTTCTTGGTTTGCATGGAAGCCTCTGTCTTGATTCCGCGTGGTGCGCGCGGCAGCAGCCTATTTCTTCTTCAGGAAGAACACGTAATCCTTGTTTTCCTCGCCGGACTCGAGCAGCGCGTTGCCGGTCTGGCTGGCGAACGCCTGCATGTCCCTGACCGAGCCCGGGTCGGTGGCGACGACCTTCAGCACCTGGCCGCTGGCGAGGTCGTTCAGCGCCTTCTTGGTCCTCAGGATAGGCAGCGGACACGAAAGTCCACGGGCATCCAGTTCCTTGTCGAATTGCATGGCTCAATCCTCCCTCGAAAAATACGATTGTCGCGCAGTGAAGGCGCCTGTGCGCGGCGAAAGCGATTTTCTTCTGCACGCCGGCCTTCCGGCCCGGCGGGAACATCGGGGTCTGCGCGCCAGCATCGGGCGCGCTCGACCATCCTCCTGTCGTTCGAGGGCGTGCGCACCGCCGGCGACGCCCGCGCAGGTCCGCAACGGGGCCGGATTTTGCGCCCGCTGGACATCAAGGCCATCTATGTGATATATATGATATAGATGACTCTGAAGGGCAGGAGCGCGCCCGAGGCGGGGGATGCATGCGTTGGTTGCCGGAATGCGGTCGCCCGCGGGCGCCGTCCACGCGCGCGTCACATTTTTTTCGTGTGCTGCGCGCTTGTGACCGAATTGGCTTGAGGAATACACTGCGCAGAACTTGATGGACCCCAACCTAGGAGGATCCGCGTCACGGCGTGATGGCCGGCGCGGGTGAGACCATGTCTGAAGTCACGCTCAACCACGTCGCCAAGTCGTTCGGTCCCGTTCAGGTGATCAAGGGGATCGACCTCCAGATCAAATCCGGGGAGTTCGTCGTCTTCGTCGGTCCATCCGGCTGCGGCAAGTCGACGCTGCTGCGCATGATCGCCGGTCTCGAGAGCATCACCAGCGGCAAGATCTCGATCGGCGGCACCATCGTGAACGACCTGCCGCCGCGCCTGCGCGACATCGCCATGGTGTTCCAGGACTACGCGCTCTATCCGCACAAGTCGGTGTTCGAGAACATGGCCTTCGGGCTGCGGCTGCGCAAGCTGCCGGAACACGAGATCCAGACCCGCGTCAACAATGCGGCCGGCATCCTGCAGATCAACCACCTGTTCGAGCGCAAGCCGCGCGAGCTTTCCGGCGGCCAGCGCCAGCGGGTCGCGATGGGCCGGGCGATCGTCCGCCAGCCCAAGGCCTTCCTGTTCGACGAGCCGCTGTCCAACCTCGACGCGCTGCTTCGTTCGGAGATGCGCGTCGAGATCAAGAAGCTGCACCATCGGCTCGGCAACACCATCATCTACGTCACCCACGACCAGGTCGAGGCGATGACGCTGGCCGACCGCATTGTCGTGCTGCAGGCGGGCGACCTGATCCAGTACGACACGCCGGACGGCATCTACAACCGGCCGGCCGCCAAGTTCGTGGCCGGATTCACCGGCTCGCCACCGATGAATTTCTCGCCCTGCAGGATCGGCGAGGGCGGGCGGGTGCTGCACATTGCCG
This sequence comes from uncultured beta proteobacterium, assembly GCA_963709525.1. Taxonomy (GTDB): domain Bacteria; phylum Pseudomonadota; class Gammaproteobacteria; order Burkholderiales; family Casimicrobiaceae; genus CAIWHR01. The sequence continues at coordinate 228,176 of CAVPXB010000014.1, read as the reverse complement.
GAGGCGTCGACCTGCCGGTGCCGGCGCGCTGCATCGACGAGTGCGCGCGCCACATCGGGCGGGAAGTGACCTTCGGCCTGCGGCCCGAACACATCGGTGTCCCGACCATCGACGCGCCCGGCATCGAGCGCATCGACGGCAGGGTGCTGCTGGTCGAGCCGCTGGGCGCGGAAACCCTCGGACTCATCAAGCTGGGCAAGAGCGACGATGCGGCCGAGGTAACCGGACGCTTCGAGCCCGACGCACACCTGCGGGTCGGGCAGAACCTTCCCATCGCGCTCGATCTCAACCATTTTCACGTGTTCGACAGCAAGACCGGTCTCGCGATCCGGGGTGAAGGCTGGTAGCGCCTCCCCCTGACCGACGACCGCCCCGACTTCACCTTCCAACGATGGAGGAACGCATGAAGCTTTCGAAATGGCTGATTACCGCAACGCTTGCCGTTGCATTCGCAGGAACCGCGTGGGCGCAGCAGACCACGCTGCGCATCTTCACCGGCGGGCAGCAGCGCCCCGACGTGATGCGCAAGATCGCCGACGAGTACACCAAGCGCAATCCGAACGTGAAGGTCGAGGTCGAAGTCGGCGGCGCGACCTCCGAGGCGCAGCAGCAGTACCTCTCGACGGTGCTGTCGTCGAAGGACTCGGCGCTCGACCTGATCCTGATCGACGTCATCCGCCCGGCACAGTGGGCCGCGCAGGGCTGGGCCGAGCCGCTCGACAGCTACCTCGGCGCCGACAAGGCGAAGCTGCTGGCGACCTACGTCAAGGCCTACGCCGAAGCCAACCAGGTCGGCGGCAAGCTGATGGCGCTGCCGTACTTCGCCGACTCGCAGTTCCTGTACTACCGCAAGGACCTGCTCGAGAAGTACAAGCGGCCGGTGCCCAAGACCTGGGACGAGATGATGGAGACCGCCAAGCTCATCATGGACGGCGAAAAGAACCCGCAGCTGCAGGGCTTCTCGACCGCCGGCGCGCCGATCGAGGGTACGGTCTGCACCTATCTCGTGCCGCTGTGGGGCGCGGGCAGCGACATGATCAAGGACGGCAAGCTCAATCTCGACACGCCGCAGGCGCGTCAGCCGTTCCAGCTCTACGGCCGGATGAAGCAGGCCGGCGTGCTGCCGAAGAACATCGCCGAGATCGCGACCGACCGCATCCGCATCGACTTCCAGGCGGGCAACGTGCTGTTCGCGCAGACCTGGGGTTATGTGTGGAACCGCGCCGAGAACGATGCCGACTCCAAGGTCAAGGGCAAGGTCGGCGTCGCCAAGCTTCCCCACGATGTCGGCGGCGGCAGCGCAACGTGCATCGGTGGTTGGCAGGTCGCGGTCTCGGCGTACTCGAAGAGCAAGCAGGAAGCGGTCAAGTTCGCGCGCTACCTGTCGAGCCCCGAAGTGTCGAAGATGCAGGCGATCATGGCCTCGCACATGCCGGTGTTCCCGAGCGTCTACAAGGACGCCGAGGTGCTGAAGGCCAATCCCTGGTTCGCCGACGCGCTGCCCGTGGTCGAGAGCGCCAAGTCGCGGCCGGTCTCGGCGCAGTATCCGCAGGTTTCGGACGCGGTCCGCGGCAGCATGAATGCGTACCTCGCCGGCACCCGGACCACCGACGCTGCGCTCGCCGACATGAAGAACAAGCTGGCGCCGATCTACAAATAGTTCGAGGCTGATGGGAACCGTCCGGCCACCTCGCGAGGCGCGCCGGGCGATTTCCCCGCCGATCTGGCGGTGAAAGTCCCACAGCAGAAGCCACCCGGAGCCGATGATGAGCGACGCTGCCGTAACCAAGCAGAAGGACATGTCCGAGCCGATGCTGGGGGCGCTGCTGCTGCTGCCCGCCGTGCTGCTGCTTCTCCTCGTTGTCGTCTACCCGATCGGCACGCTGTTCTGGACCAGCCTGCACAGCGTGGACAACGCCAACCCGCAGGCAGGCGAGCAGTGGGTCGGCATCGCCAACTATCTGCGCGCGATCGACGACGACCGGTTCTGGCACGCGGCGATGCAGACCGCCATCTACATCGTGGTCACCGTTCCAGGTGCGCTGGTCGTGGGCCTGGGGCTCGCGTTGCTGGCCAACCAGCCGTTCAAGATCCAATGGCCGGTGCGGCTGTCGCTGCTGCTGCCGTGGGCGCTGCCGCTGGTGTTCGCGGGCCTCATCTTCCGCTGGTTCTTCGAGTACCAGACCGGCATCGTCAACGACCTGCTCGTCCGTGTCGGCATCGAGCCGCTCTCCTGGCTGTCGGACCCGACGCTGGCGACCATTGCCATCTGCATCGCGATCATCTGGAAGGCGTCGTCGTTCATGGCGCTGATGCTGCTGGCCGGCCTGCAGACGATTCCAAAGTCGCTCTACGAGGCGGCCGAGGTCGACGGTGCCTCCAAGTGGCAGCAGTTCATCGAGATCACCTTGCCGATGCTGCGGCCCGCGATCTTCGTCGCGCTCATCTTCCGCACCATCACCGCGATCCAGACTTTCGACATCCCGTATGCGATGACCGGCGGCGGTCCCGGCGACGCCACCGAGACGCTGGCGATGTACATCCACAAGACCACGCTCGACTTCCTCGACTTCGGCTACGGCTCCGCGCTCGCCGCGCTGATGTTCGTGTTCTCGATGGTGGCGACCTCGGGCTACCTGCGCTACACGCGCCGCAGCTCGGGACGAGGGGCGGAAGAATGACGCGCCGCCAGCAGGCGGGCGACCGGGCGGAAAGGAAGGTTCGCACATGAATTTCAACTTCACACGGCGCACGACCGTCTGGTTTGCGGCGATCATCGTCATGGTCAACGGCTTCTTTCCGGCCGTCTGGATCCTGCTCACCTCGCTCAAGACCGAGACCGAGCTGATCAGGAGCCCGATCACCTACCTGCCCGAAGCCGCGACGCTCGAGAACTACATCATGGCGTTCACCGCGCAGCCGATCGGCCGCTTCATGCTGAACAGCGTTGTCGTCGCGGGCCTGTCGACGGCGCTGTGCGTCCTCGTCAGCGCGCTGGCCGCCTATGCGCTGACGCGGCTGCGCATGCCGCATCGCAACCTGATCATGTCGGTGCTGCTCGCGATCAGCATGTTCCCGCTGATCTCGCTGATGGTGCCGCTGTTCAAGGTGATGCGCGAGCTCGGACTGCTCAACACCTACCTGGCGCTGATCCTGCCGTACGCCGTGCTGTCGATGCCGGTGTGCACGCTGGTGATGGCGAGCTTTTTCCAGGACATCCCGCCCGACCTCGAAGCGGCGGCGATGGTCGATGGATGCTCGCGCGTCGGCGCGCTGTTCAAGGTGGTCGTGCCGCTGGCCGCACCCGGCGTGTTCACCGCCGGCATCCTCGCCTTCGTCAACGCCTGGGACGAATTCCTGCTCGCGCTGACGATGATGAATCGCGTCAGCATGCGTACGCTCTCGGTCGGCATCACGCTGTACCAGGGCGAGTTCGCGTTTCCGTGGCCGCTGATCTCGGCAGCGCTCATCATCGCGCTGGTGCCGATCTGCATCATCATCGCGGTGTTCCAGGAGCGTGTGGTCGGCGGGCTCACCGCCGGCGGCGTCAAGGGCTGATCCCGCGGCAGCGCGGGGTTTGGCCGGCGACGGGCGGTCGCTTTACCGCCCGGGTTCGACGCTGGCCCCTGCCTCGGCTGCGCGCAGTCGCGTCGCGGGATCGATATCTCGGCCAGGACGACTTCCACCTGTTGCTGCGCGAGCAGGGCGGCGAGCGCCGCGGGTGGTGCTTGGTCGGTGAACAGCGCGTCGATCTCCGATGTGTTCGCGAGTTTCACCGAGGCCGAAGCGTGCAACTTGGTATGGTCGGCCGCGACGAAGACCTGTTTCGCGTTCGCCATCATGATGCGCATGACCGCGACTTCGTTGATGTCGAACTCGAGCATGGTCCCATCGGGATCGAGGGCGCCCAGGCTCATCACCATGCAATCGGCCCGGAAACCCCGCAGGAACTCCTCGGCGGTCGGCCCGACGATGCCGCTGTTCTGCGCGCGCAAGGTGCCGCCGGGCACCATCACGTCGAAGTCAGGGCGCGCGTAGAGCAGGCTTGCGACGCGCAAACTGGTGGTGATGATCCGCAGATCGCTGCGGACGTCGAGCGCTTTCGCCACGTACTCGATCGTGGTGCCGCTGGCAAGAAAGACCGTGCTGCGGTCGGGAATTCTTGCCGCCACGGCCTCGGCGATGGCGCGCTTTTCGTGGACCTGCGCCGCCTCCCGCTTTTTGAGGTCGGCGTTGATGGCACTGGACGCTTGCGCAGCCCCGCCGTGGTAGCGCGACAGGAAGCCGTCGTCGCTGAGCTTCCTGATGTCCCGCCGGATCGTCTGCGTGGACACCTCCAGCAGCGAAGCGAGTTCGTCGATGCGCATGTGACCGCGCTCGCCGATCAGCGCGACCAGCTTGTCGTATCGCGGATTGCCGTGATGCCTGGCGCGGGGTCGGAAACGATGTCCATGTCGTGCGTCTCTCGGTGAGGAAACGGCATCCCGGCAAGCCGCACGGGCGACGACGCCTACCGGTATCTGACTTCCAGGTTGTCGCCGGTGATCGCAGGCACCGCGCCGCGGGCGACCAGCGCAGGATTGTCCGGATGCGCGAGCAGCCACTTGTGCTTGCGGAACAGCAGGCGCGCTTCGGGATCCGCGGCGCAACGGCTGGGCACCGGGGGCGGATCGGTGTTGGTTCCGCGCAGCAGCACAATCACCGACTTGAACCCGGCGTCAGAGAGCCTGCTCGGAGCAAAGTGCAGGGTGGAACCGAACAATTCGACCGCGGTGCCGGCGGGGAAGTAGAAGGCCCGCACCTGCGCCGCGTCCAGCGTGAACTCGCGCATCGCGCGATAGGGCGCGAGCAGCAGCACGAGCTCGGTCTGCGGCACGAAGAACTCCGGCGACTTGTGGTACTCGAGGCCGTTGAGTCGCGAGGCGAGGCCGTTGCAGTAGCCGGCCTGGATGTCCATGCCGCCATACACGGTGTCCCGGATCTGCGCGAAGGGTGCCAGCGCCTCCAGACCCGGTTCGCTCGCGATGTAGACGTTGCCCTCATCGGGCACCCTGGTCTTTGCGTCCAGGTACCTCAACCAGGCACCGAAATCGTACGCCGTCACGATCCGCCCGAACTCGGCGAACTCGGGGTCGGCGACATGGTGCATCCGTAGATGCGGGTTCAGCTGGCGCAACCGGTCCATTCGGCGGGTACTCCTCGTCGGCTTCGGTGCAGCGTTATTCGGCCGCCGTCTTGTCCCAGGCGTTCTGGAAGATCTCCAGCCCCTTGCGCGTGTACGGGTGCTCGAATCCGCCCTGGTAGACGGCCAGTCCGCAAGTCACGATGTCGGCACCCATGCGCGCGGCATCGACGATCTGCTTGGCGTTGCGCAGGGCGGCCACGATGACCTGGGTCTTGAAGCCGTAGGTCTTGTAGATCGACAGGATGTCGCCGACGAACTGCGACGTGTCGTCGCCCGCCTCTTCTTTCCAGCCCACGAACGGCGAGACGAACAGCGCGCCGTTCTTCGCCGGCGGCAGCGCCTGCGAGGGGGAGAACACCAGCGTGACGTTGGTGCGGATGCCTTCGCGCTCCAGCTGCCGCGACGCGGCGATGCCTTGCTCGGTGCACGGGAGCTTGATCACGAAACACGGGTTCAGCGCGGCGTAGACCTTGCCTTCGCGCATCATGTCGGCGGCGAGCGAAAGGTGGGGATTGATTTCCACCGACACCGGGAACTGCTCGTAGCCGGTGAGTCCGTGGTCCTTCAGCCAGGCGCCGATGTCCCGCAATACGACCTTGAACGGCTTGCCGCTGGCCTGGACGTGGCGCGGGTTGGTCGTCACGCCGTCGATGCCGAAGGTGTTGTAGGCAAAGTCGATTTCGTCGAGCTTCGCGCTGTCGAGAAAGAATTTCATCTGGGACTCCGGTAGTGGAAAACAACGTCGCACAGGCAGACTGTGCCGAGGACACTTTTGATCATCCTACGCAAAAAATTCCACAAACACAACACCCAAAAGCCACGGATTGGCGTATAAATACATAACTCACCACAAACGATCAAGAATGACGTGCGAGCGCTGATCATTGTGATCATGTCGCGAACCCGGCGAAGGAGACAGCAATGAAGCAGAGGAAACCAAGGATCGCCGTGCTGGCCGTGGGTCGCTCGACCTTTGACGTCGACTACGCCCAAACGGTGTTCGCCCAGCGCGTGGCAGGGGCTGCAGAACCTGAATGCGGAGATCGTCGGCGAGCCGCAGGTGCATTACGAAGCCGACGCCGCACTCAAAGCCTTTGCCACCCTCAACGCCGCGGACATCGATCTGCTGCTGCTGCTTCAGGTCACCTTTACCGACGCTTCGGTGTGTACCGAAATCGCCGGCAAGCTCGAGGTGCCGCTGGTGTTGTGGACGTTTCCGGAAGCGCGCACCGGCGGGCGTCTGCGCCTCAATTCCTTCTGCGGCGTGAACCTCGCCGCGCACACGCTGAGCCGCAAGGGCAAAGCGCTCGAGAACGTGCATGGCGCACCCGACAGCAAGGAAGCCCTGCAGCAGATCCAGGACGCCGCCACGGCCGCGGCCATCGTGCGCCAGCTGGCCGGCGCGAAGATCCTCGTCGTCGGCGATCATCCCACCGGGTTCGACGCCTGCAATTACGATCCCGGCCAGATCAAGGAACGATTCGGTGTCGAGTCGGTGACCACGCCGGTGAGCGCCTTCCTCGACAGCGTCAAGGCGCTGCCCGACTCCGTCGCCGACGAACCGTATGCGCGCCGCGCCAGGGACTTCAAGAATCTGGGCGAGATGGATCAGGTCGCCACGCGCAAGACGCTCAAGGTGTATTCCAAGCTCAAGGAGCCGCGCCGAGACCGAGGGCTTCGCGGGCATCGCCGTGCGCTGCTGGCCCGAGTTCTTCACCGAATACGGTTGCGCGGCCTGCGGCGCCATCGCGCTCATGAACGAAGACCAGCGCCCCGGCGGCTGCGAGGCCGACGTGTTCGGCGTGATTTCCTCGCTGGTGCTCCAGTCCGCGTCCGGGCAGGGCGTGTTCAACACCGACCTCGTCGACATCGATCCGGTGAGCGACACCGTCGTCTTCTGGCACTGCGGCCAGGCGCCGCTGGAAATGGCCGATCCCGAGGTGGAACCGCGCGCCACCATCCATTCCAACCGCAAACTGCCGCTGCTGTCCGAATTTCCGTTGAAGCCCGGCCGCATCACGCTTTGCCGCATCACCCAGGGTAACGGCAAGTTGCGCATGATGCTCTCCGGCGGCGAGATGGTGAGAGCCCCGCTGGCGTTCTCCGGCACCTCCGGCGTCGCACGGCTCGATGTCCACGCCGAGGAGTACCGCTCGCGTCTGCTCGCGGCCGGCATGGAGCACCACTCCTCGCTTGCCTATGGCGAATACCGCCCGGTGCTGCGCCGCGTGGCGCGCTATCTGGATCTGGAGCTGCTCGAGTTGACCTGAGAGGCTGAGAGCCTCTGAGCTCCGGTCGCCTGGCCCCTGTCGAGGCGGCGCGACACATGCAAATGATATGGATGATATAGTTGACTGGGGCGCGACGGGGAAATAGAATCGTGGCGGTGCGGCGGCGCGCAGCGCCCCGGGTGCGTTGGTGCCCGCTGCCGGCGGCGCGGTGCCGCGGTCGCCAGTCCGAGCCTTCCCAGGAGCCTGAAGATGATTCATTGCGTATTGCACGATCCCAACGATTCGGTCGCGGTAGTGGTGGTCGAGGGGGTGAAGGCCGGCATGACGCTGACCGGTCTGATTCTCGACGAGGACCGGACCTTGAACCTGCCCTGCGTGCAGGACATCCCGCTGGGGCACAAGGTGGCGCTGAAGGACATGGCGACGGGGGACACGGTGATCAAGTACGGCATCGACATCGGCAAGGTCGTCGCGCCGATTGCCCGCGGGCAGCACGCGCACGTGCACAACATCAAGACCAAGCGCTGGTAGGCGCGAGGCGCTGCCCAGGCTTCCGGTCCGCGGCGCTGCGCCGCGCGACCTTCACGACAATTGCCACGAAAGACCAACAGCCATGCAGAAGACCTTCTGGGGTTACCGCCGCGAAAACGGTCGCGTCGGCGTCCGCAACCACGTCATCATCCTGCCCGTTGACGATCTGGCCAACGCGGCCTGCGAGGCGGTCGCGCACAACATCAAGGGGACGATGGCGATTCCGCATCCCTACGGTCGGCTGCAGTTCGGTGCCGATCTCGACCTGCACTTTCGCACCCTGATCGGCACCGGATCGAATCCGAACGTGGCGGCGGTGGTGGTGATCGGCATCGAGGAGCAGTGGACCAAGAAGGTGGTGGACGGCATCGCCGCCACCGGCAAGCCGGTGGTGGGCTTTGGCATCGAGTTGCACGGCGACCACGACACGATCATGCGCGCGTCGAAGGCGGCCAAGGAGTTTCTGCAGGCGGCGAGCGAGAAGCACCGGGTCGAATGTCCGCTGTCCGAGCTGTGGGTGTCGACCAAGTGCGGCGAGTCCGACACCACGTCGGGCTGCGGCGCCAATCCGACGGTCGGTGACGCCTTCGACAAGCTCTATGCGGCCGGCTGCACGCTGGTGTTCGGCGAGACCACCGAGCTGACCGGTGGCGAGCAGATCGTGGCGGCGCGCTGCCGCGACGACAAGGTGCGGGCGGACTTCATGCGCATGTTCGACCGCTACCAGGATCTGATCAACCGGCACAAGACGTCGGACCTGTCGGACTCGCAGCCGACCAAGGGCAACATTGCGGGGGGTCTGACCACGATCGAGGAAAAGGCGCTGGGCAACATCCAGAAGATCGGCAAGAAGTGCATCGTCGACGGGGTGATCGACAAGGGCGAGGTGCCGGGCGGGCCGGGGCTGTGGTTCATGGACTCGTCGTCGGCGGCGGCGGAGATGGTGACGCTGTGCGCGGCGTCGGGTTATGTGGTGCATTTCTTTCCGACCGGGCAGGGCAACGTGATCGGCAACCCGATTCTGCCGGTGATCAAGATCTCGGCCAATCCGCGCACGGTGCGCACGATGAGCGAGCACATCGACGTCGACACCTCGGGGCTGCTGCAGCGGCAGATGACCATGGACGAAGCCGGCGACAAGCTGCTGGAGATGATGTTCCGCACCGCCAACGGCCGCTTCACCTCGACCGAGGCGCTGGGCCATCGCGAATTCGTCCTCACCCGGCTCTACGAAAGCGCGTAGCCGCCGTGACACCGGCCGCGGCGGATCGGCGGCGCGGCACTGTTTCTCGCAAGCCCTGCATCCGCCCGAGGCTTCGCCCGGGCGCGATCCGGGAAGTGCGGAGGTTAGGCTGGTGAAGATCAAGCTCAAGTACGGCGTCGGAACCAGGACGATCGAGCTTCCCGATGGCGCCGACGTCACGATCATGACGCCGCGCGAGTTGCCGGTATTGCCGGACCTTGGGCTTGCGCTGGAAGAGGGGCTGGATCGTCCGCTGGGAGTCGTGGCATTGGCGCAACGGCCGCAGCCCGGGAGCGTCGCCATCGCGGTGCCCGACGAAACCCGGCCCGCACCGCTGAAGGTACTGTTGCCGGTGCTGCTGGACCGATTGTTCCGCCAATGGCCGGCGCTCGATCCCGTCGACGTGCGCATCGTGGTCGGCGGAGGGCTGCACCCCGCGCCCGACGCCGCCCAACTCAAACGGATTCTGCCCGCGGACCTTCGCGGTTGCACGGTCGTTGCCCACGACGCGCTGACCTCGCCGATGACCCGCTACGGCACCACGAGCCGCGGCACGCCGGTGGCGATCAATGCCGCCTACGCCGAGGCAGAACTCAAGATCGTGATCGGGATGATCGATCCGCATCAGTTCCAGGGCATGACCGGCGGGGCCAAGGGCGCGGTCATCGGCTGCGCTTCCAGGGACCTGATCCAGCACAACCACAGCCTGATGTCGGATCCCGCTGCCAGGGTCGGAAACATCCGCGACAACCCCGCACGGCTGGACATCAACGAAGCAGGACGAATGATCGGCATCGATTTCGCCATCAACGTCTGTCTCAACCCGGCGAAGCAGGCCGTGGCGCTGCTCGTCGGCGAGGCCGAGGCGGTCCTCACCGCCGGCGCCGCGCTTTCCGAGCGGGTCTACGGACTTCCCTTCGATGAACCCTTCGATCTCGTCATTGCCTCGTGTGGCGGAGACCCGAAGGACATCTGCCTCTATCAGGCCCAGAAAGGGCTCAACCTGGCGTCGCAGTGCGCGGCCGAGGGTGGCAGGATCTTGCTGCTGGCCGCGTGTACGCAAGGCATTGGCGACGATCACTATCACGACTACGTCCGGAAGTTCGCCACGCCCGCCGAGCAGATGCGCGAGTTCGAGGCGGTGGGGTTCCGGATTGGCGCGCACAAGGCGTTCCTGTTCAGCCGAACCCTGGTCCGCTTCAGCGTGGTCGTGGATTCGGAAATGGACGAGCGGACCCTGGCCGAGTGCCATTTGCGCAAGGGAGATGCACAGGCGACCGTGGATCGATGGCTGAAGGACGCGCCGGCGGGCAAGCCCCCGCGCATTGCGATCGTGCCCAGCGCCAACACGACCTATTTCTACCAGGCAGTTCGATGAGCACCGACGAGAGGAAACACCACATGGAAAATTACAAGCTGTTCTTGAACGGGCAATGGCAAGGCGGCAGCGGCGTCCTGACCGTCGTCGATCCCGCCACCGATCAACCGTTCGCCGAGGTGGCGACCATCGACCGTGCCGGCGCCAGGCAGGCGTTGCACGATGCCGAAGCGGCGTTTGCCGGCTGGAAGGCGCTGACGGCCAAGGCGCGCGGAGACTTTCTTCGTGCCGTTGCCGGAGAGCTCGGCGCGCGCAGGGAAAAGGTCGCCCGTCTCATCACCATGGAGAACGGCAAGCCGTTGGCCCAGGCGCTGGGTGAAGTGGCGATGACCATCGATCATCTGCTCTGGTACGCCGAGGAAGCGCGCCGGGCCTACGGGCGGGTGGTTCCCAATCAGGCGGACGGCAAGAGGCACCTCGTGGTCCGCCAGCCGATCGGCGTGGTCGGCGCCATTGCGCCGTGGAATTTTCCGCTGGTCCTGGCGATCCGCAAGGTCGCCCCGGCGCTGGCGGCCGGTTGCCCCGTCGTGCTGAAGCCTGCCAGCGCCACCCCGCTGTCGGCGCTGGAGTTTGCCCGGTGCGTGGAGGCGGCCGGGCTGCCCAAGGGTGTCTTCCAGGTGGTGGTCGGCCCGGCCTCCGCCATCGCCGACGAGATGCTTGAAAATCCGGTCTGCCGGAAAATCAGTTTCACCGGCTCGACTTCGGTCGGCAAGTACCTCATCAGCGGCGCAGCGAAGAAATGCACGTTGCTGTCGCTCGAGCTTGGCGGCAACGCACCGTTGATCATCTTCGACGACGCGGATTTCGACCAGGCCATCGAAGGCGCGCTCATCACCAAGTTCCGCAACACCGGACAGTCCTGCATCGCCGCCAATCGCCTCTACGTGCATCGTCCGATCCATGACCGTTTCGTGCAGGCGCTGGTGGCGAGGGTGCGGGCACTGAAGGTCGGCAACGGCCTGGAGAACGGGATCGATATCGGCCCGATGATCGACGCCAAGGCGCTCGCGGCGGCGCTTGCATTCGTCGAGGATGCGGTTGCCGGTGGTGCAAAAATTCTCGCCGGCGGCAAACGGCACGGCGAGAAAGGCAATTTCCTTCAACCCACCGTGCTGGTCGATGTCTCGGCGGATGCGAAATGCCTGCAGGAGGAGATCTTCGCGCCCATCGCCGTCGTCCTGCCGTTCGACACCGAGGAGGAGGTGCTGGCGCTGGCCAACGATACCGATTTCGGCCTGGCAGCCTATGCCTTCACCTCCGATCTCAACCGGGCGTTCCGCGTTGCCGAGACGCTGGAAGCCGGAACCGTCGGCATCAACGATCCGGTGCCCTCCACCAGCAACTGTCCCTTTGGAGGATTCAAGCAAAGCGGCTGGGGGCGGGAGCTGGGAAGCGAAGGGCTCGATGCCTATCTGGAAACGAAGCATATTTCCATCGCCGGCATTCGCTAGGCGCAACCGCGAAGCGGTTCCGGGCAGCGGACCCCCGGTTCCTGCTTTCCTTGCCCGGATCGATTGCGCCCTGCTGCCGTCGTGGTCGCCGTGACCGGGCCGCGGCACCCTGCCGTGCCGGATGCGCGAGTCTTGGAGCGTGTTCGCGCGTCCCTGGCCCGCGCCGTGCGCTGGTTGCCCGGAAGCGGCCTCTCGGCGCTGATTGCGCTGGCTGCCACCTTCGTATCCACGCTGCACGGAGGCCCGCAACTGCTGTACGCGCTGTTCTTCGGCGTGGCCTTCAACTACCTGAGCCACGAACCGAAGACAAGACCCGGCATCGAGTTCTGCTCGCGCACGCTGCTGCGCTTCGGAGTCGGCCTGCTCGGCGCGCGCATCACCGCCAGCCAGATCGCGTCGCTCGGTTGGGTGACTGCGTTCATTGTCGTCGCGGGCGTGCTGACCACCATGGGTCTGGGCTTGCTGCTGGCGCGCCGGCTCGGCATGACGCGGGGACAGGGCGTGCTGTCCGGCGGTGCGGTGGCGATCTGCGGGGCATCGGCGGCGCTTGCCATCGCGGCGGTGCTGCCGCGTGAGAAGGAGGGCGCCCGGTTCACGTTGATGGTCGTGGTGACGGTCACCGTGATGTCGACGTTGGCCATGGTGCTGTACCCGCTCCTCGCGAAAGCGCTGAACCTGCCGCCGGCGCTGGCCGGGCTGTTTATCGGCGGCACCATCCACGACGTGGCGCAGGTCGTCGGTGCGGGCTACACACTGGGCGCGGAGACCGGCGACATCGCAACCGTCGTCAAGCTGTTCCGCGTGGCCATGCTGGCGCTGGTGGTGGTGGTTGTCGCAAGCGCCTTCAAGCGCGCGCGCGAGCAGGCCGAGGCCGAACGTGCTGGCGGTCTTGCAGCGACGAAGCAGCCGCTGGTCCCCTGGTTCCTGTGGTTGTTCGTCGCCATGGTGGCGCTCAACTCCGTGGGCGCCATGCCTTCGGCCCTCCAGCAGGGGTTGAATGCAGTGTCGCGCGCGAGCCTGGTGGTTGCGATCGCTGCCCTTGGGATGAAGACCTCGTTCATGCAGCTGGCGCGCGCCGGCTGGCGACCGCTGGTGCTGATCCTGGTCGAAACCGTTTGGCTGGCCGTCCTGGTGTTGGCATGTGCGCTGCTGCGTCGCTGAGGACGCCCGCATAGCCGTCGACCTGAAGGTCGAACAGGTCGAGCGACGCGCGGATGCTGCGGCGCTTTCAGGAACAGTCACCGGGATCGCTGGCGTTGCAGAAGCGAGGCGGCGTCCCGATCGAGGAACAGCGTGCAGTCGGCGTGGGTGCGCAGGACGGACGCCGGAACAAGGTTGGTCAGCACGCCCTCCACGGCGTTGCGCACGGCTTCGGCCTTGCGCCGGTCCGGCACCGTCACGACGAGCTTGCGGGAGGCGAGGATCCGCTTGATGCTCATCGAAATGGCGCGCCGGGGGACGTCGTCGAGCGTCTCGAACCACCCCTCGGCCATCTGCTGGTGACGGCAGGCTTCGTCCAGGCTGACGATGAGGTACGGCTTCTCGGTCTCGAAATCCGCGGGCGGGTCGTTGAACGCCAGATGACCATTCTCGCCGATGCCGATGAAAGCGACGTCGACGCAATAGCGCGCGATCAGGGCGTCGAGGCGACAGGTTTCGGCGACGGGGTCAGACGCCTCGCCATTCACGTAATGAAGGGCCTTCAGGTCCGGCAGGCGATCGGCCACGCGCTCCTTCAGGTAACGGCGGAAGGAGGCGGGGTGCGAGATCGGCAGCCCGAGGTACTCGTCCAGATGAAAGACCGTAACGCGGTCCCAGGCGATATCCGGCGCGCGTACGAGGCAGTCGAGCATCTCGAATTGGCTGGCGCCGGTGGCCAGGATGATGCTGGCCTCGCCGCACGACGCCAGGGCGTTGCGGATCATCTCGACCCCCGCGGCGGCTGCCGCTGCACCCACATCGGTCCTGGTGTCGAAAGTGCGGATATCCATGGCAGATCCGGTATGTAAGGTCAGGCGAGATGGCGGATGCGCGGGAGGTATTTTTCTTCCAGCGCCTGGTTGGCGGCATCGCCGCCCGGCATGTTGGCGCTGCGCCACATCGGCGGAACCACGCCCCTCCGGACCAGCTGCTTGACCGCCTCGAGCATCAGGAGGTTGATCGTGAAGGCGTTGCAGAAAGTCGAGGTCGGCCCCGTCTTTTCGGGCGCGCCCTCGATCGCCATCACCGCGTCCCCGAGTGGCAGGCCGCAGTCCTGATCTTGAAACGCGAGAAATCGGCGGCCGTGCGAACCGGGCGGTCGCGCGTCGACAGGCCGCGCGGAGTGGTGTCGCCGTTGATGGCGACGACCTTGATGCGGGTATCCTTCTCGGCCTTTTCCATGATCGGTTTGAAGAAGTCGGATTCCAGTGACATTTTCATGTGCGCGTAATCGCGGAACAGGAAAGGGATCGAGGTGCACTCGTAGGCTTCGACGCCCTCGATCCAGGCAAAGATGTTGATGCCCCCGTAGACCATCTCGAAGTCGCGGATGTGACGCAGCCCGATCGTCTTGGCCAACGCGCCGTCGGATAGACCGGTGCCCACCATGAGCAGGGCGCCAAGCAGGAACGCACACAGTTTCCTCATCGCTTTTTTCTTCACTGGTTGGCGTTTCGGCCTCCGCAGCGCGCAGGGCTTCCGCTTGTCGCTTCGCTGCTGGAGCGAAACTCGTGCGTCACAAGTCACGAATCCCTGCATGAACCGCTGCATCGACTTCGCTCGAAGCGCGCGCTCTCGAGGTCGGCGCACGAGTGGTTTCGGGTCGCGGCTATTTCCACCGTTGCCGGATTCGGATTTTCTCGCCAAAGTCACGAAAAAGTAACTTAGAATATTTTGTTGGCCAGTCGACGCATGGGGTTCGTGGTCAACCTGACGCCCGTTCCCGGGTGGCCGCATCGATCGCATCGGTTCCTCATGACGCTCGAAGATCTGGCATTGCTGTCACGACGCGGCCGCGTACGCATGGTCGCGCTGATTGTTGCGCTGGTCGTGGCCGTGGTGTGGGCCTCGGCGCATTTCCTGCAACCCGCGCCGCCGCGCCGCATCGTGCTCGCCTCGGGCCCCGAAGACGGCCTGTACCACCGCCATGCGCAGCGCTACGTCGAAATTCTGCGTCGAGCCGGAGTGACCGTCGAGGAGCGCCTCAGCAACGGCGCCGGGGAAAACCTCGGGTTGCTTCTGGACGCAAACTCCGGCGTCGACATCGCCTTCATGCAAGGCGGCGTCGCAAGTTTTCCCGAGGCGGATGGCTTGGTCATGCTCGCAAGCCTCTACTACGAGCCGATGTGGATTTTTTACAGCGGGGCGGAAACGCGCACCCAGGTCAACCAGCTGCGGGGACTGCGGATCTCCATCGGCGTCGAGGGCAGCGGCAACCACGCTCTGGCGCAGACGGTGCTCGCCGCCAATGGGCTGACGAACGACAACGTGACCATGCTTCCTATGGGGAACAGCGTCGCTTTGGCGGCGCTGCAGTCGGGCGAGATCGATGCGGGGATATTTGTCGCCGGCACGCAGAGTCCGGCCGTGTGGAATGCGCTGCATGATCCAAATTTGAAGTTGATGAGTTTGAAACGGGCCGACGCCTATCCGCGGCGTTTCACCTACATCAACAAGCTGACGCTGCCGCCGGGGGCGATCGACTTTTCGCTGAACATTCCGGCGCAGGAAGTCGCGCTGATCGGCACCAAGGCCATGCTCGCGGCCCGTGATGGTTTGCACCCCGCGCTGATCAACCTGCTGGCCGATGCGGCGCGCGAGATTCACGGCGCGCCGGGTTACTTCGAGGAAGCCGGAGAGTTTCCCGGAACCACTCACGTCGATCTCCGCGTCTCGACCGAAGCGGATCGGCACAGGCGCTTTGGACCCAGCGTCCTGTATCACTACCTGCCATTCTGGGTCGCGGCGATCGTGGAGCGGGCGATCATCGTGCTGCTCCCTTTGGCCGTCGTCCTGATCCCGCTCTTCAACTTTCTGCCCCAATTCCTCCGCTGGCGGGTCCGGTCGCGCGTCTATCGCTGGTACGGCGAACTGGCCCTGCTGGAACGCGATGTCGCCACCCGCACCGGCGCGTTGCCCATCGACAAGTGGCTGGCGGACATGGACCGGATCGAGCACGCTGTCGCCCGGATACGCACGCCTGCCGGGTTCGCCAGTGAAGCCTATACGCTGCGCGAGCACATCGGCCTGGTTCGCCGCGCCGTGATGGCGAGGGCGGGCATTGACGCCTCCGGTAACGGAGTATGAAGCCACGAACCAGGCGTTGCGGGTTCGAATCCCGTCTTGCGTATGCTCGAAACGAGGGGTTGCAGGGGTGCAGCCCCTTTTCTTTCGTGTGCTTTCCACGCCGGTTCTACGGTCCCTTCCCATGTGGCGCTGTTCAACGCGGCACAGTCGCGGATAGAAATGCACCTGCAGGCGCGCCATCGCCTCACCGTGCGCTGGGCAGAAGGCGAGCGCGTCTTTGCTGCCGGAGCGCGCATCCACACCGAGAATTCCTACAACTGGACACTGGTCGCGCTGCCGATTGCGGGCAATCCACCCTTCCTGAAACCATCCGACGCACGCGAGTTCCCACAGCGGAGGATTGAGCTCGACGGCGCACGGCACCCGCAAATCGGGACGGGCGCGCTGGCAGGTCTCGATCAGGCCGAGCGTGCGTTCGCGCGTGGCGCACAATGCGCGGGCCAGCGCATTTGCATTCGCCGCGCGGGCGGTCATCGGCATAAAATCCGTCACGCCAGGCGCCTGTCATGAACCGAGTTCAAGTGGTGATCATAAGTCCCGCGCTCGCCGACGCCAACAACGGCAATTGGCAGACCGCACGGCGTTGGCGGCACCTGCTATCAATACGTCATTCTGCCCGCATCACGCGCGACTGGCCCGACGCGGAAGCGGCTGGCGACCAGGTGATGCTGGCGCTGCACGCGCGGCGTTCCGCGCCCGCCATCGCGGCCTGGGCCGCGCAGCATGGCGGCGAGCGGTTGGCGGTGGTGCTGACCGGAACCGATCTCTACCGCGATATCGCCACCGACGCGGCGGCACAGCATTCGTTGGCGGTGGCGCGCACGCTGGTGCTGCTCAACGAGCTGGGGCCGCGGGCGCTGCCGGGGGCCATGCGCGCGAAGGCGCGGGTGATCCTGCCATCGACCACCGCGCGGGCGCCGCTGGTCAAGACTGCGCGGCACCTGCGCGCGCTGATGGTGGGCCATTTGCGGGCCGAAAAGGACCCGCTCACGCTGATGGCGGCTGCGCGCGCTTTGCGTGGAGCTCCGCGGATCCTGATCGACCACGCGGGCGCGGCGCTGGATCCCGCGCTGGGCCGGGCCGCGCGCGCTACCGCGCGGGATTGTCCAGCCTACCGCTGGCTGGGTGCGCTGCCGCACGAGGCCACGCGGCGGCGCGTGCAGCGCGCGCATGTGCTGGTGCATGCGAGCCGCATGGAAGGCGGCGCCCACGTGGTGATGGAAGCCGTGTGCAGCGGCACGCCGGTGCTGGCCTCGCGCATCGACGGCAACGTCGGGATGCTGGGTGCCGACTACGCGGGATACTTCGAGCCGGGCGACCCCCGGGCCTTGGCAGCGCTGCTGCTGGAAGCGTGGCACACGCGACAGTCGCCGCGAGGGCTCCTGCCCCGCCTGGCGGCGCAATGCGCGCGCCGCGCGCCGCTGTTTGCCCCCGAGATCGAGCGGCGGTCGCTGCTCGATCTGGTGGCGTCATTGGGAACCGGGTGAATGCAATCCGCGCAACAACCGATGCTGCGCGACATCGTGCTGGTCGGCGGGGGGCACAGCCATGTCGGCGTTCTGCGCCGCTTCGGCATGAAGCACGAGCCCGGTGTCCGGCTCACCGTGATCTGCAACACGGTGGACACGCCCTATTCGGGCATGTTGCCGGGCTACATCTCGGGGCACTACGGCTACGACGAGGTGCATATCGACCTGCCCCGGCTCGCCGCGTTTGCCGGCGCCCGTTTCCTTCACGACGAAGTGGTGGGCCTCGACCGCCTTGCGGGCAAGGTGCTGTGCCGCGAACGGCCGCCGGTGGCCTACGACCTGTGCTCGATCAACATCGGCTCGACGCCACAGGTGTCACGGGTCCCGGGCGCCGCGGAGCATGCGGTGCCGGTGAAGCCGATTCCGCAATTCAACGCGCGCTGGCTGGCGCTGCTCGACCGGGTGCGGCAGCACGCCGGCCGCACCTCGATCGCGCTGGTGGGCGGCGGAGCCGGCGGGGTCGAGCTGACGTTGTCGATGCAGCATCGATTGCGAAACGAGTTGCGCGCGCTCGGCCGCGATCCCGATGACCTGGTGTTTCATCTCTACACCCGCGATGCCGAAATCATGGCCACCCACAACGCCTGGGTGCGCCGACGCTTCACCCGTGTGCTGGCGCAGCGCGGCGTGCAGCTTCACGCGCAGGCCGAAGTCCGCGCGGTGAGGGCAGGGGGGCTGGTGACTGCCCGCGGCGAGTCCTTTCCCGCCGACGAAATCGTGTGGGTCACGCAGGCCGGCGGTCCGGCCTGGCTCGAGGGAACGGGCCTCGCGCTCGACGACAACGGATTCGTCTGCGTCGATGAATTTCTGCGCAGCAGCGACCCGCGCGTGTTTGCGGCCGGCGACGTGGCAGCCTTCACGCAGCGCCCGCTGGAGAAGGCGGGCGTGTTCGCGGTGCGCATGGGCAAGCCGCTGGCCGACAACCTGCGCCTGGCCGCCCGGGGCGAACCGCCGCGCGCCTACCGGCCGCAACGCCACTGGCTGGCGCTGATCAGCACCGGCGACCGGCACGCAGTGGCCTCGCGCGGGCCGATCGGGTTTGCCGGCGATTGGGTCTGGCACTGGAAGGACAGGATCGACCGGCGCTTCATGCGCCGCTTCGGCGAGTTCCCCGCGACGACGTGGTGATCGGCCTCGATGCCCCGGACGAGGCGCTGCGCTCGATGGTGGCGTCCAACCGGGCCGGTGCCCGCATCCTGCCCGCCGGGGACGCGCTGGAGCCGGTGCTGCTGCGCCACTGAGCCATGCCGCCGCCCGCGGTCGGGCCGCCCGGGTGGATCGAAGGGCTTCGACGGGTTCGGCCCGAACGGAAGTAGAAGCCTCACTGTGCCGGATCAATGTTGCCTAGACCGCGCCTACGATTGCGACCAACGCCGGACCGTAGCGCTCCAGTTTCCTCGCGCCGATGCCGCTGACGCCACCGAGCGCCGCCAGGGTGCGCGGCCGCTGGCGCGCGATTTCGGCCAGGGTCTTGTCGTGCAGGATCACGAAGGCGGGCACCGATTGCGTCCGCGCTTCGGCAAGGCGCCAGGCCTTGAGGCGCTCGAGCAAAGCGGTGTCGGGGGCTCCGAAGCCGCCACCCGCGGCGATGCCCGGGCGCGACGCGCGCGTCGCGGCCCGCGGGCGCGCAACGACCCGCCGCATCGCGACCGGCTGCTCGCCTTTCAGCACCGGTCGGCTGGCTTCGGTGAGCCGCAGCGCGCCATGCGCTTCGTGGTCGACGTGCGCCAATCCCAGCGCCGCCAGCTGCCGGAAGATGACGCGCCATGCGCCCTCGTCGAGATCGGTGCCGACCCCGAACACCGATAGCTGGTCGTGGCCCCACCGGGTGATGCGCTCACCGGCCTTGCCGCGCAGCACGTCGATGAGATGCACGGCACCAAAGCGTTGGCCGGTGCGGTAGATCGCGGACAGCGCCTTCTGCGCCGCGACTGTGGCATCGAAGGTCTCGGGCGGCTCGAGGCAGGTGTCGCAGTTGCCGCAGGGCGCGCTCGCCTCGCCGAAATAGTCGAGCAGGCGGACGCGCCGGCAGCCGGCCGTTTCGCACAGCCCGAGCAGCGCGTCCAGCTTGGCAGCTGACACCCGTTTGTATTCGTCGCCGGCGTCCGACTGGTCGATGAACCGCCGCTGCTGCACGAGGTCGGCCAGACCGTAGGCCATCCAGGCGTCGGCGGGTGCGCCGTCGCGGCCGGCCCGCCCGGTTTCCTGGTAGTACCCCTCGATGCTCCTGGGCAGATCGAGATGGGCGACGAAGCGGACGTCCGGCTTGTCGATGCCCATGCCGAAGGCGATGGTCGCGACCATCACCAGCCCGTCGTCACGCTGAAAGCGCGCCTGATGATCCGTCCGCGTCGCCGTGTCCATCCCGGCGTGATAGGGGAGGGCGCGCACGCCCTTCGCGGCCAGCCACGCGGCGGTTTCTTCGACCTTGCGCCGCGAGAGACAGTAGACAATCCCGGCATCCCCGGGGTGCTCGCTGCGCAGAAAACGCAGCAGCTGGGAACGCGCATCGCCCTTGTCGACGATCGTGTAACGGATGTTCGGGCGGTCGAAGCTCGAGACGAACACCCGCGCCTCGGCGAGTCCAAGGCGCGCGCGGATCTCGGTCCGCGTCTGCGGGTCGGCGGTGGCCGTCAGCGCGATGCGCGGAATGCGCGGGTAGCGCTCGTGCAGCAGCGACAGCTGCAGGTACTCGGGCCGGAAGTCGTGTCCCCATTGCGCTACGCAGTGCGCCTCGTCGATGGCGAAGAGCGCGATCTGAGCGCGATCCAGCAGATCGAGGCAGCGCGGCGTGGTGAGGCGTTCCGGCGCCACGTAAAGGAGGTCGAGCTCGCCCGCCAGCAGCGCGCGCTCGGTGGCGCGGGCGGCGCCGGCGTCGAGCGTGGAGTTGAGAAACGCCGCGCGCACGCCGAGTTGCGCCAGCGCCGCCACCTGATCCTGCATCAGCGCGATCAGCGGCGACACGACGATCCCCGTGCCCGGGCGCACCAGCGACGGGATCTGATAGCACAGCGACTTGCCGCCGCCGGTGGGCATCAGCACCAGCGCATCGCCGCCGGCCACGACATGGTCGACCACGGCCTCCTGGCCGTCGCGGAACGCCGAGTAGCCGAAGGTCTCGCGCAGGACATTGCGCGCCGGGGAAAGTATCTGTGGCATTGCGTGGTTCAAAGGTGGGTTTGGACAGCGGTGCTGATGCGCGCGCGCAAGCAGTGGAATGGCCGGCCGGTTTCGTGACATGATGGCTGATTGCGCACCGGCTTGCGATCCCCTTGACTGCCCATTTTTTCATGAAACGCGACGACCTGAATTCCACCCGCCCGGCGCTGTCCGCCACGCTGGCCCCGCAGTCCATTTCCACGGAAGTGCTGCTCGAGAAATACGCGAAAGGGACCGAGCGGAGCATCGAGGCGGTGCAGCGCCGGGTTGCGCGCGCGCTGGCGGCCGTCGAGGCGCCCGCACAGCGCGAGCGATGGGAGGAAGCGTTCTACCGCGCGCAGGAGAGCGGTTTCATCCTCGGCGGGCGGATCAATTCGGCCGCCGGCACCGATCTCAAGGCGACGCTGCTGAATTGCTTCGTTCAGCCGGTCGGCGACAGCATTTCCGGCGACGAAAACGGCATCGGCATCTACGTGGCGCTGAACGAGGCCGCCGAGACCATGCGCCGGGGCGGCGGCGTCGGCTACGATTTCTCGCCCATCCGGCCGCAGGGCGCCCACGTCAAGGGCACCAACAGCCGCGCCAGCGGTCCGCTGTCGTACATGCGGGTTTTCGACCAGAGCTGCGCGACCGTGGAGTCGGCAGGTTCGCGGCGCGGCGCCCAGATGGGAGTCCTGCGCTGCGATCATCCCGATATCGAGGCGTTCATCCACGCCAAGGACGACGGCAGCCTCACCAATTTCAACCTTTCGGTGGCGGTGACCGACGCCTTCGTCGCCGCGATGCGCGACGACGCCGAGTGGGAACTCGTGCACCGCGCCGCGCCGGCGCCCGACCTGCTCGCCGCGGGCGCGCACCAGCGCGACGACGAGCTGTGGGTCTACCGCAGCGTGCGCGCCCGCGCGCTGTGGGAGCAGATCATGCTCTCGACCTACGACCACGCGGAGCCGGGCGTGGTGTTCATCGACACCATGAACCGCGACAACAATCTTTCCTACTGCGAGACCATCGAGGCGTGCAACCCCTGTGGCGAACAACCCTTGCCCGCCTACGGCTGCTGCGACCTGGGCAGCGTCGATCTCACCCGTTTTGTCGCCGAACCGTTCACCCCCGGGGCGGACTTCGATTTCGCGGGGTTCGCCGCGACGGTGGCGGTTGCCGTGCGCATGCTCGACAACGTGCTCGAGGTCACCGCCTGGCCGCTGCCGCAGCAGCGCAAGGAGGCGATGGACAAGCGCCGCGTGGGCCTGGGCTTCACCGGTCTCGGCGACGCGCTGATCGAACTCAACCTGCGCTACGACGGCGCCGAGGGCCGTGCCATGGCCGCCCGGATCGCCGAGGCGATGCGCGACGCCGCCTACGCGGCCTCGGTGGAGATCGCCCGGGAAAAGGGCGCGTTTCCGCTGCTCGATGCGCAGCGCTACCTCGCCCCGCCGCGCTTTGCGTCCCGGCTGCCCGAGCCGATCCAGTCGGCGATCCGCGCCC
Source organism: uncultured beta proteobacterium (assembly GCA_963709525.1). Lineage (GTDB taxonomy): Bacteria > Pseudomonadota > Gammaproteobacteria > Burkholderiales > Casimicrobiaceae > CAIWHR01. The sequence continues at coordinate 205,697 of CAVPXB010000014.1, read as the reverse complement.
ACGGCATCCGCAACAGCCATCTGTTGTCCATTGCCCCTACCGGGACGATTTCGCTCGCCTTCGCCGACAACGCCTCGAACGGCATCGAGCCTGCGTTCAGCTGGTTCTACAAGCGCCGGAAACGCATGCCCGACGAGACGATGAAGGAATACCTCGTCGAGGACCATGCGTACCGGCTGTACAAGCACCTGCACGGCATCGACGACGAGGTGGCGATGCTGCCGTTCGACGCGGCGCAGCCGCAGCCGGCCGGAACGGTGTGGAGCGAGGGCGACGGGCCGCGCCGGGCAATGCTGCCCCCCGCTTTCGTCAACGCGCTGCAGATGAGCGCCCAGGATCACATGGCGATGAACGTGGCGGTGCAGCCGTTCATCGATACCGCGATCAGCAAGACGGTGAACGTCCCGGCCGATTACCCGTTCGACGCCTTCAAGGACCTGTACTTTGAGGCGTGGAAGGCCGGGCTCAAGGGCATCGCCACCTATCGGCCCAACAGCGTGCTGGGCTCGGTGCTGGAGGTCGCCTCGCCGGCCGCGCCGGTCGCCGCACCGCAGGACTTCGACACCGCCGACCCGGACCGCCGCATCCGTCTCGACCGCGCGCTCCCGCCCCCGCTGTCGAGCCTGCGCTGGCCGGGGCGCCCGGAGCTGGCCAACGGCAACCCCTGCTGGACCTACGTCGTGCGCCACCCCCTCGGCGACTTCGCCGTGTTCATCGGTCACATCGAGGACAACGCCGCGTATCCCTTCGAAGTGTGGATCAACGGCGCCGAGCAGCCGCGCGGCCTCGGTGCCATCGCCAAGACGCTGTCGATGGACATGCGCACCGCCGATCGCGCGTGGCTCGACATGAAGCTCTCCGCATTGCAGAAGGCCGGCGGCGACGACGGCTTCGAGATGGCGATGCCGCCGGACGGTCGCCGCCTGCGCGTGCCGAGCCTCGTCTCGGGATTCGCGCGCCTCATCCGCTATCGCTGCAACGAGCTCGGCGCCTTCGCCGGCGAGGGCAGCGGCAAGACCCCGGTCGTCGACGCGCTGATGGGGCCCAAGGAGCCGAAGGCCGGGCCCGACGGCACGTTGAGCTGGACCGTCGACGTGGCGAACCACGGCACCGGCGACGACTTCGTCCTGTTCCTGAAGGAACTCGTGATGCCCGACGGGCAGCGCCGGCCCTATTCGATGTGGCTGTCGGGCGAGTATCCGCGCGTGCTGGACGGGCTGTGCAAGGCGCTGTCGCTCGACATGCGGGTCTACGATCCGGCGTGGATCGGCATGAAACTGCGCAAGCTCCTGAACTACGGCGAGCCGAACGGCGCTTTCATGGCGCGCACGCCCGGATCGGAAAAAGCGCAGATTTACCCGTCGACCATCGCCTATCTCGCGCAGCTGATGATCCACCGCTACGCGATGCTCGGGATCCTGAGCGAACAGGGCTATCCGGTCGAACACGCCGGCATCCTGGCGGTGCCGGCCGCCGAGCAGGCGGGGAGCGGCGAGCTCAAGACCCTGCCCGGAAAGAAGTGCCCGGAGTGCGGCAACAAGGCGCTGATCCGCCGCGACGGCTGCGACTTCTGCACCGACTGCGGTTACACCGGCGCCTGCGGCTGAGGCGTCAGATCAAACTGTGTCCAGGGAGTACACCATGCCGTCCCCTCGCAAGCGCGCAACGAAGAAGGCTGTAAACGCGGAGCCACCGTCACGCAAGGCAGCCGTCAAAGGGCGGGCAAGCGAATCGCCGTTGCAAAGCGTCGCGCGCCAGGTGCGATCCTGGTCCGATTCGGTGCTGGGGATCGCGGGCGTCGCGGCCGATATCTCGATCAGCACGGCGAAGGCGATCCTCGTCAAGCCGGAGCAGCGCGGCGCGCTCGAGAAAGCGGGCACGGTGCTGCGCGGGATGCGCGAGGCGGCGGGCCTCACCGTGACCGAGGTCGGCGAGGCGATCAACCTCAAGGATCCTGCGCTGCTGGAGCTGGTCGAGAACGGCAAGGTGGCCTTGCCGTTCGAGATCATCCTGCGGCTCGCCTCCGTGCTCGGGCGCAACGACCCGATCTCGTTCGTCATGCGCTTCACCCGCTCGTACAATCCGGAGGCCTGGCACACGCTGGAAAACCTCGGCATCGGACGCTTCGCGGTGCAGGCGGGGCGCGAGCGCGAGTTCGCCAACATCTATCGTGGCAGCGATGCCGCGCGGCGTCTTTCCGACGCCGAGTTCGCGGCCGTCCTCTCGTTCACCAGGGCGGTGTTCGAGATGGCGCTCGCGTTCCGGGGCGGCAACTCCGCGCCCGCGCGTCCAACCAGGCGCTGAGAGCCCAACCGGGCGCAGCAGGCGTTTTCCACGGCCGGCACGACGCATCGAACGGCCTGCTATTCTGTGCCGCGATGCAGATTCATTCGCCCGATCCGGTCTTCACCCGTTCCGCGCAGTCCCGCGACAACTTCCGGCTGGCGGTGAGACTCGCGGCCGGCTTCGTCTCGCTGCTCTGGCTCATACCGCTGCTGGGTTGGGGTCTGGAGCTGGAGCGTTTCGGCGTGCGCCCCCGGCAATGGATCGGCCTTCCCGGGATTCTGGTTGCGCCGCTGCTGCACGCCGACTTCGTGCACCTTGTCGCCAACACGCTGCCGGTGCTGGTGCTTGGCACCGCGATGCTGCAGCTCTATCCGAGCGCCGCCTTGCGGGTGCTGCCGGCAATCTACCTGGGCCCGGGGTTGGCGGTGTGGCTGTTCGCCAGGGACGGCGTCCACGTCGGCGCCAGCGGCCTGGTCTATGGCCTGGTCAGCTATATCTTCGTCGCGGGCCTGATTCGCCGCGAGCGGCGCGCGATCGCCGCGTCGCTGCTCGTCGCTTTCATGTACGGCGCCCTGGTCTGGGGGGTCCTGCCGATCAGGCACGGCGTCTCCTGGGAAACCCATCTGGCGGCGGCGCTGATCGGCGTGCTGCTGGCGATGGTGTTCCGGCACCGCGACAATCCGCCGCGCATTCGCTATTCCTGGGAAGACGAGGGAGACGAACCCGAGGTCGCGAAAGCGGACGACGTCGATACCGAACAACGCCCTTGAAGCGGAGATTCGTCGGACAACCGTACTGCGGTCCGACTACAATGGAGCGTATGAGGCGCTGCAGTACGCCGCGAGAATCGCGATGAAATCGGTACTGGTTGTTTACGGCACGACGGAAGGCCAGACGCGCAAGATTGCCGAGTTCATCGCGGCCGCGATGAAAGAGCGCGGCGTGGTCGTGGAACTTGTGGACAGCGCATCGGTGCGCGCCGCGCTGGTCCAACCGGTCCATGCGGCCGTCGTCGTGTGCGGCTCGCTTCACCAAAGCCGGTACCGTGCCTCGCTGCTGCGTTTTGTGAAAGAAAACGCGGCCTGGCTCTCCAGCGTGCCCGGTGCGCTGGTCACGGTCAGTCTGACGGCGGCGCGCAACGACGACCAGGGCCATGACGAACTGCGGGCGAGCGAGGAGGCGTTCTGCCGGAAAACCGGATGGACGCCATCGATGTCGCGCCATGTGGCCGGTGCGCTTCGATACGCGGACTACAACTTTTTCAAGCGATGGATGGTGCGCGCGGTCGCCAACAAGCAAGGCGGCGACACGGACGCTGCGCGCGATCGCGAGTACACCGATTGGGACGATCTGACGCGTTTCGTCGAGGCGTTCTTGGCGATGACTCCGCTGCAGGAAGGCCGTCACTGATACGGGTGTTCGTGATGCCGGTCGTTGCGGTGGCAGAGGCCGGCGGCAAGTCCGGGCTGCAACAGCTCGATGAAAAGTGAAGGGGGACTATCGTGGCGAACAAGATCTGGCTCAAGAATTATCCCGTCGGCATACCGGCTGAAATCGACGCCGACCAGTTCGACTCCATCGGCGATTTGTTCGAAAAACTGGCCGTCAAGTTTGCCGACAGACCGGCCTATCACAACCTGGGGCTCACCATGAGCTACGCCGCGCTGGAGCGGCAGTCGCGCGCCTTTGCGGCGTTCCTGCAGGCGCTGCCGGGCATGGGCAAGGGCGAGCGGGTCGCGATCATGTCGCCCAACCTGCTGCAATACCCGGTGGCGCTGTTCGGCATCCTGCGCGCCGGCATGACCGTGGTGAACGTCAATCCGCTGTACACGCCACGTGAACTGGAGCACCAACTGAAGGATTCCGGCGCCAAAGCCATCGTCATTCTCGAGAATTTTGCCAGCGTCCTGCAGCAGGCGCTCGGCAGCACGTCGATCCGGCACGTGATCACCACCGAGGTGGGCGACATGCTGCCGGCGCCCAAGCGCTGGCTCGTCAACTTCGTGATCAAGAACGTGAAGAAGATGGTGCCCGCGTGGCGCATCGACGGCGCCATCGGTTTCCGGACTGCGCTGGCGCGCGGCGCGGCGACGGCGCTGCAGCCGGTGGCGGTGACGCGTGACGACATTGCGTTCCTGCAGTACACCGGCGGCACCACCGGCGTCTCGAAGGGCGCGATGCTGACCCACCGCAATATCCTGGCCAACCTCGAGCAGACCGGCGTGTGGATCTCGGTCAGCTTCAGGGAAGGCGCCGAAATCGCCATCGCGCCACTGCCGATGTATCACATCTTCTGCCTCACTTCGACGCTGTCGTTCATGAAGTGGGGCAGTCTGATCGTGCTCATCACCAACCCGCGCGACATGGACGCCTTCGTCAAGGAACTGGGCAAGTGGAAGTGGAGCGTAATGACCGGCGTCAATACGTTGTTCAACGGCCTATTGAATGCGCCCGGCTTCGACCAGCTCGACTTTTCCGCGTTGAAGGTGGTGGTCGGCGGCGGCGCGGCGGTGCAGAAGTCGGTGGCCGAGCGTTGGCAGCAAGTGACCGGGCGCGGCATCACCGAAGCTTACGGCCTGACCGAGTCCTCGCCGGGCGTCTGCTGCATTCCTCTGGATTCGCCCTGGAACGGCACGATCGGCCTGCCCATCCCGTCCACCGACGTGTCGATCCGCGACGACGGCTTCGACGAGTTGCCGGTATGGACCGGCGAAGGCGACGTCGAACAGCACACCGGCGAAATCTGCATTCGCGGCCCGCAGGTGATGCAGGGCTACTGGAACAATCCCGCGGAAACCGCCAAGGTGATGCAGGACGGCTGGTTGAAGACGGGCGACGTCGGTTTTCTGAATGCCGAGGGCTACGTCAAGATCACCGACCGCAAGAAGGACATGATCCTGGTGTCCGGCTTCAACGTTTATCCGAACGAGATCGAGAGCGTGATCGCGGCGCATCCGGGCGTGCTCGAGTGCGGGGCGGTGGGCGTGCCCGATGCGAAATCGGGCGAGGCGGTGAAGGTGGTGATCGTGAGGAAGGACCCGGACCTCACCAGGGAAGCCGTGATCGAACACTGCAGGGCCCAGCTCACCGGCTACAAGCTGCCGCGCCACGTGGAGTTCCGCGACGCGCTGCCGAAGTCGCCGATCGGCAAGGTACTGCGGCGCGAGCTGCGCGACGCGCCGAACGAGTAGCGGCATTGTCGGCGCGCCACACTGTGTGCGGCACCGAACAGACCGCTCCCGCAATCGCGGGTACTTTGAAGCCATGGCCGGATGGCAGCGGGCGCGTCGTTGCGTTGATCTCGATCGTTTCGCGTCCACCCGAAATGCCGACTGAAAAGCGCGGCCGACAGGTGCGCCAGTCAAGAGGACTCCTGAACTCATGATCGCGGCAGACGCTAAGCCTTCGGAAATGCCGGTGGCGGAAGCGATCGTCCCCGACCATCCGGGCATCGGTCGACGCCCGCGGCGTCGCGCTGACGATTCTGGCGGTGATTGCGGTCGTCTTTGCGCTCGATCTGGCGCAAATGTTTTTCGTACCGCTGCTGCTCGGAATCCTCGCTGCCTACACGCTGAATCCCCTGGTTGTCTATCTTGAGCGAGTGTGGATTCCGCGCGTGGCAGGCACACTCATCGTGATGGTAGGCGTGATGAGTGTGCTGGCCATCGGGGCCTACGCGCTGCGGGGCGAGGTGCAGACGATCATCGAACAGTTGCCTGACGCGGCAAGAACGTTCTCGACCGCGTTGGCGCGCTTGCGCACCGATCCTGCCGGCAATCTGCAGATGATGCAGAGCGCAGCGGCCGAAGTCGAAAAGGCGGCTGCGCAGGCTGCCGCCGGCTCGTCCGCTGCGAAGAAGCCGGCAACGCACGTCGTCATCGACGCGCCCGGATTCGGGCTGGGCAATCTGCTCCTGGCGGGTTCGATGGGCGCTCTCGGCGCGCTGGGTCAGGGGATCGTGGTGCTGTTCCTGACGTTTTTCCTGTTGCTGGGGGGCGACACATTCAAGCGCAAAGTGGTGCGACTGGCGGGCCCTTCGCTGGCGAATCGACGAATCACCGTGCAGATCCTGGATGACATCAACGATTCCATCCAGAAATACCTGTTCATGATGTTGGTGACAAATCTGCTCGTGGGCCTGCTTGCCTGGATCGTCTTTCGCTCTTTTGGGCTCGAGAACGCGGGGGCGTGGGCGGTAGCCTCCGGCGTCTTTCACGTCATTCCGTATCTCGGTCCGGGCGTCACGGCGGCTGCGATCGGAATGGCGGCATTCATGCAGTTCGGATCGTTCTGGATGGCGTTTCTGGTCGGCGGATCCTCGCTGGCGATCGCCACCCTGGTGGGGACATTCATCACTACCTGGATGACAGGGCGGATAGCGCACATGAATTCCGCCGCGGTCTTCATCGCGCTGCTGTTCTGGGGCTGGCTCTGGGGAATCTGGGGCATGTTCCTGAGCATTCCGATCGTCGTCATCGTCAAGGTCGTCGCGCAGCACATCGAGCAACTGCAGCCGGTCGCGGAATTGCTCGGCGAGTAGAGCGACGTGGCTGTCCGTGTACGGCTTCGCCTTCGTCCCAACGATGCGGACGTCACACGTCGGTCGGTGTTTCGACCGTCAATGACCCGCTTTCCAGCGCGCGCTCGGCCACCCTCTTGAGCCGTGCATCCTGATTGCGCTCCAGCGCGCGCAGGCCGCGTCGCGTGCGGCGCATCGCCATCGAAATGAAGATGCGCGCGTTGTCGACGTCGGCAGCGGCCTGGTCCGCGCTGCCGGCCTTTCCGATCGCCCACGTGGCGCGGGAAAGCGTTGCCGTCGAGAGAAAGATGTCGACGGCGGCGTTGGCCAGACGTTCCTGGTGGAACTGGCGCTCGATCACGTCCTTGCCGTGCTCGATGAGCAGCTTCTGGACGGCAAGGGCGAAATCCTGAACGACCTTGGCCACCATCTCGGCCTCGTGCTTCAGTGCCGCGTGGACGCGCGTGAAGTCGGGCTTCACGAGCTGCCGCTTCATCCGTCCACCGATGTACGCGCCGATGGCGCCCAAGGAGCGCAGCGGATCCCGGAACGCCTTGCCCAGCACCTTCAACTGTTCGCCCGGCTGCTGCAGGCCGGAAAGCGCGATGAGCGCGCGCAGCACCTCGTTCGTGCCCTCGAAAATCAGCATGATGCGGGAATCGCGCACCGCCTGTTCGTAGGGGTACTCCTTCGAATAGCCGAGGCCGCCGGCGATCTGTTGCGCGTCGCACGCCGTTCGGAACGCGAGTTCGGAGGTGAACACCTTGCACGCCGCGGTCTCCAGCGAGAAGTCGATGCCGCCGCGGTCCACCATCGACGCGCAGCTCATCCACCCGGCGTCCGCCGCGTAGCACTCGGCGGCGGCCAGTGCGAACTTGCGCTGGATCATCTCGAACGAGCCGATCGGCCGGCCGAACTGGTGGCGCTCCTTTGCATGGGCGAGGGCGTAGTCGAGTATCTTGCGGGTGCCACGGGATGACCCTGCGGCAAGCCCCAGGCGCCCGGAGTTCAGGATCTCCAGCGCAATCCTGAAGCCGCTGCCTACCTCGCCCAATCGGTCCTCGACCGGCACCCGGACGTTGGTGAACGATACGGAACGCGTATCGCTCGCCTTGATGCCCATTTTCTCCTCGATCTTGCCCAGCATGATGCCCGGAGCGTGCGCATCGACGATGAACGCGGTGACGCGCTGCCGGGTCTTTCCTTCGGTCTCGACCGGCACCTTGGCGAATACGGTGAAGACACCCGCATAGCCGGCATTGGAGATCCAGCTCTTGTCGCCGTTCAGCAGATAATGCGTGCCGTCGGCGCTGGGCGTGGCGGTGGCGCGCATCGCCTGCGCATCGGAGCCCGAGCCGGGTTCGGTGAGGCAGAACGCGGCCACGCGCTCGCCGGTGGCGCATGGGGTGAGCCAGCGACGCTTCTGGTCCTCGGTGCCGAACAGCGTGATCCCCTTGCACCCGATGGACTGGTGCGCGCCGAAGTACACCGCGAGCGAGGCGTCGGTGGTGCCGACCTCACCGAAGACGCGGCTGAAGAGCAGGGCAGAGGCGCCGAATCCGCCGTACTCCTCGGGAATGTTGAGCCCCATCATCCCCAGTTCGGCCATGCCGGCGCGAACGTCGTCGCCGAAGCGGCCGTCTCGGTCGAGCCGGGCGGTATCCACGGTGGCGGAGGCCCACGCGCGGAACGAGTCGAGGATGGCGGTGAGGTTTTCCTTGTCCGCAGCGACTGAGTTCCGGAAAGGGAAAGACGAGATCCTCGCGGATCTCGCCGAGGAAGATGCCGCGCGTGAACGAGGGGTTGTGCTCGGGATCGGCGAGGTGGGCGGTCATGAATCGTTGCTCGATGGCGGCCAATTGCGCACTCTATCGCGAATCAGGGGGTGCCACAGCTACTCTCCCGGACCCGCACATCGGACAGCAGGCGGCCGAGCTCCTTGCGCACCACCGCGTAGCACTCGCAGGCGCGTGCCTCCAGGCCGGACCGATCGAGCACCGCGATGTGGCCACGGCGGTAGCGGATGCATCCGGCGCGCTGCAACTCCCCGGCAGCCTCGGTGATACCTTCGCGGCGCACGCCAAGCATGCTGGCGATCAACTCCTGCGTCATGATCAATTCGCGCGACGGGGATCGATCGAGGGTCACCAGCAGCCAGCGGGAGAGCTGCTGCTCCACTGAATGGTGCCGATTGCACGCCGCGGTCTGCGTCATCTGGGTGATCAGCGCCTGCGTGTAGCGCAACAACAAACGCTGCATCAAGCCGGCGCGATTGAATTCCTGCTTCAACAATCGGCCCTCCAGCCGGTAAGCATGGCCCGCCGTCTGCACCACGGCCGAGCTTGGCGTTGTCTCTCCGCCCATGAAAAGCGAAATGCCGACGACGCCTTCATTGCCCACCCCGGCAGACTCGGCCGATGCGCCGGACTCCATGACGTAGTGCAGCGACACGATGGCGGTGGTGGGGAAATACGCATGCCGCAACTGCTCACCGGGTTCGTAGAGCATTTCACCGAGCGGCAACGGGAACAGCTCCAGATGTGCGGCCAGGCGCTCGAACTCTGCCGTCGGCAGTGCCGCGAGGAGATGGTTCTGATTCGGACTATGCGGTGACGGCATTGCTAACGGACGAGCGCTCGAGGTCCATTCCTACGCGGTGAGTTCCACGCCGATTCCGCGGTAACCGATGAAGCGGCAGGACTGGCTGAACATCGGCTCGCCGCTGACGCGAAACTGCTGTTGCGACCCGTCGGCGTTGACACGGCTGAAGACGAAATCCAGGAACGGCTGCCGCGCGGCGATCGTTGCCCGCATGACCTCGCGCTCGGTCTCGTTCCAGCCTGAACCCTGTAAATGGCTCTCTTCTCCCACCAAAGGGCTGACCTGGATTCCGAGCATCTCCTGGACCGGGCCGGAAACCTTGGTGAAATTGCCGCTCTCGTCCTGCTCCCAGTACCAGTCGGAGGCGAGTTCGGTCAGGCTCCGATAGCGGGCTTCGCTTTCGCGCAGTTCGGCGGTACGTTCCTCCACCGCCTGTTCCAGCGTCTTGCTGTAACTCTCGAGCTGCTTGTACACCAGCCGCACTTCCAGCATGTTACGAATGCGTGTCCTGACCTCGACCAGATCGAAAGGCTTGCTGATGAAATCCTTTGCCCCTGCCTGCAGCGCACGCAGCTTGTGACCCGGTTGGGCGGTGATCACGAGTACTGGAAGATAGCCGTCCGCTGTGTTTGTCTTGAGTGCTTCCATCACCTGGAATCCATCCATGCCCGGCATCTGCAGATCGAGCAGGATCAGGTCGTAGCGATGCGTGCGATGCAGCGCGCAGACCTCGTGCGGATTCATGGTCGACGCAACGCGGGTGTAACCGGCTTCATGCAGCAATTGAAGGAGCAGGCTGACATTGACCTCCTGATCGTCAACGATGAGGAGGCTGGCGTTGAGAATGTCGGATTCAGTAACCGTCATGGGGGTTCCTTGTCAGCTGCGCGACCCGATGCAGTCTGCGAGTGTTTCAGTGCCACGTCCAGAACTTCCATGAACTGGGCGACCTTGATGGGCTTGGTGAGATAGTTGAAGAACCCCGCCTCGAGCGCCCTCTCGATATCGCGGGGCACCGCATTGGCGCTGAGCGCGATGATCGGGATGTGCGCGGTGGACGGGTCCGCGCGCAGGATCTTCATGGCTTCTATGCCGCTGATGCCGGGCAGGTGGATGTCCATCAGGATCACCTCCGGCAGGTAGGCGCGTGCAAACTCGATACCCAAAGTGGCATCGGCCGCGCTCAACATGCGCAGATCAGGGCGGCGCGCAATGAGCTGTTCGACCAGTTCCAGGTTGGCGGGATTGTCTTCCACGTAGAGCACCGTGCGCAGAGGGGCACCACTGGAAAACTGTCGCTGCACCAGCGCCGCAGCTCCGGCTTCCTGGGCTTCTACCCCTGGCGCAGTGGTGAGACTGAGTTCGACCCAGAACACGCTTCCCACGCCGACGGCGCTTTCTACGCCGATGGCGCCGCCCATCAGTTCGACCAGGCGCTTGGTCACCACCAGGCCGATGCCGGTGCCCTCTTCGGCGGTGGCTTCCCTGCCCAGGCGATTGAAGGGCTGGAAAAGCTGCGCAACCTGCTCGGGAGCCATTCCCGCACCGGTATCGCGAACGCTGACGCGAATCGTCCCCGGTCGGATCAGGCTGCACTCCACGGACACCGAGCCTTGCGGCTTGTTGTACTTGATGGCGTTGAATAGTAGGTTGATCAGAACCTGCTTGACCCGCGTCCGATCGGCAGTCACGAAGTAGGGGACCTCGAAGCGCGGGAACGTCATGCCGATGCCGCGCTGCTGCGCCTGCGGCTCGATCATGGCCCTGCACTCGAGCATGACCTCGACCAGCGATACCGGCTCACGCGACAACATCACCTTGCCCGATTCAATGAGCGCGAGATCTAGGATCTCGTTGATCAACTCAAGCAGGTACCACCCGGCCTTGAGAATCTGGTCGAGGTTTCGCCTCTGGGAAGGCGTCGGCAGCGGCGAGCCGGATTCCATCAGCTGGGCGAAGCCGAGGATCGCGTTGAGTGGGGTGCGCAATTCGTGGCTCATGCCGGAAAGAAAATCGGTTTTCGCGCGGTTGGCCTTTTCCGCGGCGGCCATGGCTTCGTTCAGTTTCAATTCGACCTGCTTGCGCACGGAATTGTCGGTGCCGATCAGCAGGTAGCCGATGATGTCGCCATAGTCATCGCGCAGTGCCGTGATCGAGACGATGGCCGGAAAGCGGCTGCCATCCTTGCAGATATAGGTCAGCTCATAGATGTCCTCGATACCGCGCGAAGCCTTGAACGCCAGCGCCTCGAAGCCCGGCGTGATCGTGGTCGCGAGTTCCAGGCTCAGCGCCTGCGCGCGCGCCATCACTTCCTGCGGATCGTGAATATCGCTGGGATTGATCTTGTTCACGACTTCGGCGGCCAGATAGCCCAGCATCCGCTCGGCGCCGACATTGAACAGCTGAATGATGCCTTTTTCGTCGGTCGCGATAATCGAGAAATTGGCGCTGGTCAGAATGGCGTTCTGCAAGGCGCCCGTCTTGAGCAACGCTTCCTGGCGCCGCACTTCAGCCATGCCCACGACCTTGCCTGATTGGTCAATATTCAAGGAATCGTTACCTTTTTCGAGCATGGCCGGCCTTCATGACGTGCGTGCGATGATGTCGAAGCAAGCCTTGCAACCGAAGTTGCAGGGCGCGCGCACGATCCCCCGTTGCAGCCAGGCAAGCGCCGCGCCCCACATGATCCGCTATTTCGAGGCATTGCGCCTCGCGATCGAGTGCGTGGCGTGTTTCGCAGGGCGCCGGCGTGCCCGAAGCGCTATAAGGTACGTCGGCCGCTGATGAAGTTGACCAGGACCATGACGATGGCGACCACCAGGAGAATGTGGATGAAACCGCCTATCGTGTAGGAAGTGACAAGCCCAAGTGCCCACAGGATGAGTAGAACAAGCGCGATCGTATACAGCATGCAATTCACCTCTTCGTTGTTCGGCTTCCCGGCTCGTGACCGATATGGTGTTCAGCGTCGGCTGGCTCGTTCGTGCTCCGGTGCCAACCCGTTCTCGTGAGCAGGCCGGCGACGCAAGCGACAATCCGATCGACCGGCACCACCACTCGAGACTCGCGACCAGTGTGGGACGCATGCTGCCTGCTGTCTGTTCGGTAGCGCACACGACCCCGAGCCAGGACGCGGCGAGCAAGCAGGCCGAAGCCCGCAAGGATGCGAACCGCTTCCGCCACCGCTGGCGCGCCCGGGGTCAGCCCAATTGCGCGCGCAGCGACCGGATTTCGGCCTCGAGATCTTCGATCCGTTCGCGGTAGCTCAAGACGACGCTTACGCCGTGCGGATCGAGGTCGAAGTCGTGGCGAATGCGCGAAGCCTTCTTCGCCACTACCATCCATCGGGCCTCGAACGTCCACGTCGAGGCATCCGGATCGCGCGGAACCAGCGCGCCGTAGCGCACCAATTCCCGCAGTTCGCTCTCGGGAAGCCCCGCTGCGGTCACGAGTTGGGTCCAGGTCACCTCGGCAAACGCATCGAGCTGCATCGCGTCTTCGATTGGAGCGATCATCGGGAAGCCTCCTGGTCCAGGTGCGCGCGCGGATTGAAGTTGGAAGTCTCGGCGAGCTGGCGGTAGAGCTCGTGCTGTTTTTCGCCGACGATGGTCGGCACCTCGATGCGCACGATAGCGTACATGTGGCCCGCTGCCCCGCTGCCGCGCATCATGCCGCGCCCGGACAGCCGCAGCTGCTGCCCCGCACGCGTTCCGGGCGGGACCTTGAGCGTGACGGCGCCCGCGGGGGTGGGCAATTGCACGCTCGTGCCGAGGATGGCCTCCCACGGCGCCAGCGGCAGGTCGATGTAGAGGTCCTGGCCGGAAACGCGATACAGCGGGTGCGCGGCCACTTCGACGTCGAGGTAAAGGTCGCCATCCGGTCCTCCATTCGCGCCTTTGCCGCCCTTGCCCGGCACGCGCAGCTTTTCCCCGTGGGTGACGCCGCGCGGAATGCGCGTCTTCACACGATGGGGCACGCGCCGCATGCCGCCGTCCGCGTCCCACTCGAGCACCGACAGTTCCAGGTCGACTTCGGCGCCATGAAACGCCTGCGCGAAAGAAATGCGCACGATCGCCTCGTAGTCGCTACCGGCGAGCGGGTGGTCCGCAGGACGCGCGCGCCCACCGCGCTGGCGCCCGGCGAGGTCGGCAAACAGACTGGACAGATCGATATCGTCGAACCCACCTTGCCCCGGCGCGAAGTGCTGGCCCCAATCCGGCGACGGTCGAAACTCCTGGCCAGGCGTGTGGCTTCCGAGCTGGTCGTACGCAGCACGCCTTTCCGGATTCTTGAGCGTTTCGTACGACTCGGCCATTTCCTTGAATTTCGCCTCGGCGTCCTTTTCCTTGGAGACGTCCGGATGGTACTTGCGTGCAAGTCGGCGATAGGCGGCCTTGATCTCGTCGGCTGTCGAATCGCGTTTTACGCCGAGGATCGCGTAGTAGTCTTTGTACTTCATGCGGCTTCCTTGCCGGTGGTCGGAGCGGCTCGATCGTGATCGATAGCGATAGTATGCGCGCCGGCGCACTGATGAACGCGAGGTCTGCCGCGCCTTAATTGGCTGCGTGAAGGCTCAATTGCCGCGCGCCGGCCGTCAGGATCAGCGACTGCGAGAAAACAGGAACGATGGAGCGTTGCGCGATCCCCGTCCGGTCGCTAGATACCACGGGGTATTGCTGCGGTTTGCGCCTTGCCCTGACCCGAAACGCATCGATCTCATTGAGTGAGCGTACTTAAGAATCGGCGTGCTAAGGAAAGAGCGAGGCGCCGGGGCGCCTCGCTCTTGTTCGCAGTCCGATCGATTACGCCGGATTACGACGGCGGGTGTCAGCTCACTTCAGTCGCATGTCGTTCTTGACCGACTTCACGCCTGCGACCTTTCGCGTCACCGCAACCGCCGTGCTTTCAGCCGCGGTCGAGGTCACAAATCCGCTCAGCTGAACGACGCCCTTGAATGTCTCGACGTTGATTTCGGCGGATTTCAGCGTCGGCTCATTGAAGATGGCTGCCTTGACTTTGGTGGTGATGACCGTGTCGTCCACGTACTCTCCGGTTCCTTCCTGCTTGGACGTCGAGGCACAACCCAGCGCCAAGGCCACGAACAGAATGCCAACCAGAGTTGCAAACTTGCGAGCAATGTTTGTCATACGGTTTCCTTTGAGTGAAATACGCCGCCGTCACTGCGCGGGACTACAGGCGCCCCATCAGGAACAGGACGATCAGGATAAGCAGTACGACGCCAACGATTCCACTGGGCCCATAACCCCAACTGCGAGCGTGTGGCCACGTGGGAAGGACGCCGATGAGCATCAAGATGACGACAATCAGCAGAATGGTTCCAAGACTCATGAATGACTCCTTTGTTCACCGCCGCCGCGACCCCGGGGCCGATGCGCCAGGTCCAAGACGGGCCAAGTCCGAGGCGAAGCGAATTGCCAAGCGGTATGCAATTCAGATTAGATAGGACGTTGAAACGTGTCTGTTCGCTGGCGCACACAGGACACTTGTGGGCCTCGCGTCTCTCCGGCGCATGGATGCAGCGACCGCGGCAAGCGGCGCACGCGTTCGCTGCAACGGCGACCCGGAGTTCGCTATGTGCGCCAGCGGACAGACACCGACGGCACAATCGGTAGACTTAAACTCCGCTTTCCGATTTGCCTGGTTTGGCGGGACCGCCGCTGTACGAGATGGTTGGGGGCCGTGCGGTGGTTGCAGGGGTTCACACCGTCGCGCCGCGTCAAGGAGCGCCGGGAACATGAGACAAGAGCGGGTCACAAGGAGACATACATGATGAATATCGGCAGGACCCTCGGTGCAGCTTTGTTCGTGGGTGCTTTGGTGGCAGCGCTCTCCGGCTGTCAGAAGCAGGAAGGTCCGGCAGAGCGAGCTGGAAAGGAAATGGACAAGGCGGTCGAGAAGGTCGGACAGCAGATCGAGAAGGTCGGTGACAGCATCCAGGACGCGGCCAAGGACGCCAAGAAGTAGTCACGGCGTCAGGCAATGCCGCAGTGACTGGAATTGAAGGGATTCGCGTCGGCAGCTCCGTCGATGTTGGCGGGGGAGATCCGAGAGCGAGTTTTTCGACTAGGTGTCAAATCCACCAGGAGCCATGATGAATACGGTGCAAGATGCAACGCATGAGGAATTTGAAGTCCTGAAGGCGAAGCTCGTGAAGGATCTGAAGAGCGTGGTCGTCGATGCCGAGGAGCTTCTGCACGAAGTCACGAGTTCCACGGCTGAAGAGTTCGCCTCGGCGCGCGCAAAGATGGAAGCAAAGCTGGGGAACGCAATGTCCCGACTCGACGATGCGCGAGTCGCGGCCAGTCAACGGGTCAGAGGCGCCGCAGACGCCACTCGGGAGTGCGTGAGGGAAAGCCCCTGGCAAGCGCTTGGCATCGCAGCAGCGGCCGGGCTCGTCGTCGGCTGTCTCATCGGTCGTCGCTAGGATGAAGCTGCCCCCACGCTCACTACGCTCGCTGCCCCCCAGCGGCGCGGAGTCAGTACCCTTCGGGCGGCCGGGCGGGTACTGATACGCGCACCAGTGTGCACGCAGCGACGCAAGCGGACACGCGTCCTGTGAAGCCTTCGGCAGCGGATTTTTCTCCCCGCGTGTGTTCGATAGCGAACAGACCGGGCCCGGGCCGGTGAGTACGCTCGCCGGGAGGTTTCTACACGGCTCGCGCGGCGCGCGAGCGGCAACTTGCCCAACGGGTCTCCGAAGTGACTGTTACTACCAAGCTTGGCAGGTATCTGATCCAGTGGAAGAGGTCATTTCGAGGTAACGGCTGGTCCCGGAATTCGCCCGAGGAAGAACCCCCGCTGCGATCGGAGTTGTTCAGTGCCGATCAGATGGAGCAGCACGGCAAGGCGCTCGCGGCCTCGCACAAGAAGCTCGCTCCGGGACGAGGGCCGGACCACCTGCTGGGGCGGCTGGCCGCGAACGAAGTCATTCTGGTCGACGTCTGCAATCTGTTGACGGCGGCAGTCACGGCCAAGCGGCGCATCACCCCGGCGGGGGAATGGCTGCTCGACAACTTCTACCTCATCGAAGAGCAGATCCGCACGGCCAAGAGACACCTGCCAAAGGGCTATAGCCGGGAGCTTCCCCGCCTGGTCCGCGGGCCGTCGGCCGGACGTCCGCGCGTCTACGACATCGCGCTGGAGATCATTTCACATGGTGATGGACGCGTAGACACTGAAACGCTGCGCCGCTTCGTGGCCGCCTACCAGACCGTCACGCCGCTCAAGCTGGGTGAGCTGTGGGCGATTCCCATCATGCTTCGACTCGCGGCGATCGAGAATCTTCGCCGGGTAGGCGTGCGAATCGCGGCCGGCTGGGCCGAGCGCAATCTGGCCAACGGCTGGGCGGACCAGATGATCGAAACCGCCGAGGAGGACCCGAAGAGCCTGATCCTGGTGATCGCGGACATGGCGCGATCGACACCGCCGATGATGAGCCCTTTCGTGGCAGAGCTCGTCCGTCGCTTGCAGGGGAGGGGGCCCGCCCTGGCCCTGCCCTTGACGTGGATCGAGCAGCGACTGTCCGAACTGGGGCTCACCATCGAACAACTGGTGCAGTTGGAGATTCAGCAGCAGGCTGCGGACCAGGTCTCCATCAGCAACAGCATCGGCAGCCTGCGGGTTCTTGGCGGATTCGATTGGCGCGAGTTCGTCGAGACGTTGAGCCTGGTCGAGCGGACTCTGCTTGAGGATCCGGCCGGTGTTTATGCGGGGATGGAGTTTGCCACCCGCGATCGGTACCGCCATGCAACGGAGAGGATCGCGAAGGAGAGCGCACTCTCCGAAACCGAAGTGGCCCGGGCGGCGATTGCGCTGGCACGCGCGGCTCGAGACGGTGGCATGGGCGATCGGGTGGGGCATGTCGGGTTCTACCTGATCGACAAGGGGGTGCGCGAACTCGAGCGGACGGTGGACTTTCATCGGTCGGGTCTGGCGGCATTGCGCAACGCCGTGGGTCAACTCCCGTTGCTCCTGTACCTGGGTGCGATCATGCTGATCACGGTGATTCTTGCCGGCGGCATGGTGGCACAGGCGCATGCCGACAGAATTGCCGGCTGGGCGCTTGGACTGGTCGGCGTTCTTTCGCTGCTGGCCACCAGTCAGTTGGCCGTTTCGTTGGTGAATTGGCTGGCGACGCTGGCCGTGATGCCGCGTCCATTGCCGAGAATGGACTTTTCCAAGGAAATCCCGCGCGAGGCACGCACCCTGGTGGTGGTCCCCACCATGCTCACGAGCACGCAGAATGTCGAGGATCTGGTCGAGGCGCTCGAAGTCAGGTTTCTGGCCAATCAGGATGAATGCCTGCACTTCGGATTGTTGACCGACCTTCCAGACGCACAGCAGGAATCGCTCCCCGAGGATGAACCTCTGGTGCGGTTGGCGCAAACCAGAATTGAAGAGCTGAACGAGAAATATGGAAGCGAGGGAGGCCGAACCAGGGATGACATCTTCTTCCTCTTCCACCGCTCACGGCGATGGAACCCGCAGGACCGGATCTGGATGGGTTACGAGCGCAAGCGCGGCAAGCTTGCGGACTTGAACGCGCTGCTGCGCGCCGGCGCGGATGGACATCCCTTGAGCGGCTTTTCGCTGGTGGTCGGCGGCACCGCAGTCCTGGCTGGCGTGAAGTATGTCATCACCCTCGATACCGATACGCAGCTTCCACGCGACGCGGCGCGACAGTTCGTCGGCGCGATGGCACATCCGCTCAATCGCGCGCAATTTGACGAAGGCCGGCGGCGTGTCGTCGAAGGCTACGGCATCCTCCAGCCACGCGTGGCGGTGAGCCTGCCGGGGACGAACCGGTCGCGCTATGCGCGCCTGTACGCGGGTGAGCCGGGCATGGACCCGTACACGCGAGTTGTCTCGGATGTCTACCAGGATCTGTTCGACGAAGGCTCATTCATCGGCAAGGGGATCTACGACGTAGACGTGGTCGGGCAGGCTTTTGGCAGTTGCTTGCCGGACAATTGCATCCTCAGTCACGACCTTCTCGAAGGGTGCTATGCGCGTGCGGGGCTGTTGAGCGATGTGCAGTTGTACGAGGATTACCCGTCCCGCTACGACACCGACGTGAGCCGCCGCCACCGCTGGATTCGCGGCGATTGGCAACTTGCAGGGTGGCTGCTTCGACGCGTGCCGGCAAAACGCGCTGACGGAAGCGCCAAGGACGGTGTGGAGCGCCAGACCAATCCGCTGTCGGTGTTGTCGCAATGGAAGCTCTTCGACAATCTTCGGCGCAGCCTCGTCCCTGTGGCACTTACGCTGCTGTTGCTTATCGGATGGACCCTCCTGTCGTCAGCCTGGTTCTGGACCCTGGCGGTACTCGGCATCATGTCGATTCCCGCAATGTCCGCCCTGGTGCTCGATCTCATCCGCAAGCCGGATGAGATCCTGCTGCGGCAACACCTGATGGCCACGACGCGCTCGGCGACCCGGCACTTCGTGCAGGCGGGCTTCGAGTTTTCGGTGCTTCCCTACGAGGTGTACTTCAGTCTGGGGGCCATTGCGCGCACGGTCTGGCGGATGCTCGTCTCACGCCGAGGACTCCTCGAATGGAATCCCTCGAGCGAGGTCGATCGGGCCTCAACCGAGTTGAGCCGTACGGGGCTTGCCGCCTCGTTCCGGGCGATGTGGATCTCTCCGGTCACCGCCTCGGCGGTGGCGAGCTATCTGGCGGTGGCAAGACCGTCGGTGCTGGCGATGGCAGCGCCACTGCTTCTGCTGTGGTTCGCTTCGCCTGTCGTCGCATGGTGGATCAGCCGACCGCTCGTTCGACGCAGGGCGTCCCTGACGGTCGAACAGACACGTTTTTTGCGCGCGCTGTCGCGTCGGACCTGGGCGTTCTTCGACCATCTGGTCGGCGCGGAAGACCACTGGTTGCCGCCCGACAACTTTCAGGAGTATCGGGTTGCCGCGGTTGCGCATCGCACATCACCCACCAACATCGGGCTTGCACTGCTGGCGAACCTGTCGGCGTATGACTTCGGCTATATCCCCGCCGGAGTGCTCGTCGCGCGCACTGCCAACACCCTGCTTACGATGGAGGGGCTGGAACGACACCGGGGTCACTTCTACAACTGGTACGACACGCAGACGCTGCAGCCGCTGCCACCGTTGTACATCTCGACAGTGGACAGCGGAAATCTCGCCGGTCACCTGCTGACGTTGCGCCCGGGCCTGATTGCGCTTGCCGAGGACAGGATCCTGGGAGCACGGGTGTTCGATGGCTTGAGCGACACGCTCCAGATTCTCATCGAGGAGTCGGACGCGGTCGTGCATGGCCTCGCGGCGGAGTTTCGGAGCCATCTTGAATCCGCGCTTGCTGCTCGCCCGGTCACACTGGCGACTGCGCACGCTACCCTCGCACGGTTGACGGCCAGCGCTGGCGAGCTCGCCACTCATGTCGCGGGGAGCCACAACGTCGGGGACGACGTGGCGCCCGAAAGCAAGCTAAAGGGGGCGGACGCAAAGGGATGGGCACAGGTGCTGGCGCGGCAATGCGCTGAGGCGATGGACGAACTCACGTTCCTCGCCCCATGGCTATTGCTGCCACAGGCACCGCGTGGGCTGGAACAGTTCGCGGCCGTCGACGCAATTCCGACCCTGCGCGGACTGGCGAACCTTGATGCCGATTGCGCACCATCGCTCGCCGACAGGCTGGGTGCGGCGGCGACGCCTGTCGAGCTCGACTGGCTAGGCGATTTGCGGCGGCATATCTTAGAAGGGAGCGCCCGCGCCAAAGACAGGATGGAGGTCATTGAAAGCCTGGCAATGCAAGCCTTTGAGCTCGCGCGCATGGAGTACGACTTCCTGTTCGACAAGGCGCGACATCTGCTGACGATCGGTTACAACGTGACCGAGCGGCGGGCGGACTCGAGTTATTACGACCTGCTGGCCTCCGAATCACGGCTGAGCAGCTTCGTCGCCATTGCCCAGGGGCAGCTGCCGCAGGAAAACTGGTTCGCTTTGGGGCGCCTTCTCACCACTGCGGGCGGCGACCCGGTGCTCCTGTCGTGGAGTGGATCGATGTTCGAGTACCTGATGCCGATGCTGGTGATGCCCACCTACGACAACACGCTGCTCGACCAGACCTGCAAGGCGGCGGTGGCGCGACAGATCGAGTACGGAACCCAGCGCAACCTGCCGTGGGGCATGTCGGAGTCCGGCTACAACACGGTCGACGTGCATCTCAACTATCAGTACCGCGCGTTCGGCGTGCCTGGCCTGGGACTCAAGCGCGGACTGGCCGATGATCTCGTCATCGCGCCGTATGCCTCGGTGCTTGCCCTCATGGTGGCACCCGAAGAGGCCTGCCTCAATCTGGAGCGACTGGCTGCCGACGGAATGATCGGGAAGTTCGGCTTCTTCGAGGCCATCGACTACACGCCGGCACGCCAGCGGCGCGGGCAGTCGAGCGTGGTGGTACGCGCCTTCATGGCACACCACCAGGGCATGAGCCTGCTCGCACTGGCCTACCTGCTTCTGGAACGTCCGATGCAGCGGCGGTTCGAGTCGGACCGGCTTTTCCAGGCCATCATGCTGCTGCTTCAGGAACGGATTCCCAAGGCCACGGCCTTGTTTCCGCATTCCGCCCAACTCTCCGACGCGCGCGCCATGTCGGTCGCCGCGGAGATGCCGATTCGGGTACTGCGCAGCCCCAATACGCCGATGCCGGAAGTGCAGTTGCTGTCGAACGGCCGCTACCACGTGATGGTCACCAACGCGGGCGGCGGGAGCAGCCGCTGGAAGGACCTCGCGGTCACCCGCTGGCGCGAGGATGGCACCTGCGACAACTGGGGCACTTTCTGTTACATCCGCGAGGTCGCGAGCGGAGCCTTCTGGTCGACCGCCTACCAGCCAACGCTTGCCCGACCGCAGACCTACGAAGCGATTTTTTCCGAGGGGCGTGCCGAGTTTCGCCGTCGCGACTCCGCCGGCGATGGCGATTTCGAGACGCATACCGAGATCGTTGTCTCGCCGGAAGACGACATCGAGTTGCGTCGGGTCCACATCACCAATCGCTCGCGACAGCGCAGGGAGATCGAAGTCACGAGTTACGCGGAGGTGGTGATTGCACCGCCGGCTGCGGACGCGTTGCACCCGGCCTTCAGCAATCTTTTCGTGCAGACCGAGATCCTGCGCGATCGGCGGGCGATCCTGTGCACGCGCCGGCCGCGCTCCCAAAGCGAGCAGGTGCCCTGGATGCTGCACCTGATGGCGGTGCATGGTGCGCACGTCGGCGAGGTGTCGTACGAGACGGATCGCCTGCGTTTCATCGGTCGCACAAGAAGCATCGCAGTCCCCCAGGCCATGACCGACGACGCAGTGCTTTCTGGCACCGAGGGTTCGGTGCTCGATCCGATCGTCGCCATTCGCTGCCGAATCACGCTCGATCCGGAGCAGTCGACGACGATCGACATCGTGTCGGGCATCGCCGAAACGCGCGACGGCGCGGTGAGCCTGGTCGAGAAGTACCAGGATCGGTATCTTGCGGACCGCGTTTTCGAGCTGACCTGGACCCACAGTCAGGTGGTGCTGCGGCAGCTCAATGCCACCGAGGCCGATGCGCAGCTTTATGCGCGGCTGGCGAACTCAGTGATACACGCCAACGCTTCCCTGCGCGCCGATGCCGGTGTGATCGTCAAGAATCGGCGCAGCCAGTCCGGGCTGTGGGGCTATGCGATCTCGGGCGATCTGCCGATCGTGCTGCTGCAGATTGCAGACGCGGCCAATATCGATCTCGTGCGTCAACTGGTACAAGCCCATGCGTACTGGCGTCTGAAGGGGTTGGCGGTGGATCTGGTGATCTGGAACGAAGATCACGCGGGTTACCGGCAACGCCTGCAGGAAGAGATCATGGGGCTGATTTCCTCGGGTATCGGGGCGAGCATGATCGATCGGCCGGGCGGCATCTTCGTGCGTCCGGTGGAGCAGATGTCGAGCGAGGACCGCATCCTGCTGCAGTCGGTCGCGCGTGCCGTCATCACCGACGGCCGGGGAACGTTGGCGGAACAGCTTGATCGTCGAGTCACCATGGATCCGGGAGCGCCGCAATTCGCGCCGACCCGGACCTATCGACCCGAGAACCCTCCTGCCGACGAGTCATGGCGGCAGGACCTGATTCTGTACAACGGCCTGGGGGGATTCACGCCCGACGGTTGTGAATACGTCATCGCGCTCGCGCCCGGTCAAATGACCCCGGCGCCATGGGTGAACGTCCTGGCCAATCCGCATTTCGGAACGATCATTTCGGAGAGTGGCGCGGCCTACACCTGGAGCGACAACGCACACGAATTCCGCCTCACGCCTTGGCACAACGATCCGGTGCGGGATGCCAGCGGAGAAGCCGTCTACCTTCGCGACGAGGAAACCGGCCAGGTCTGGTCCCCGACGCCGCTGCCGGTCCGTGCAACGATGCCCTACGTCATCCGGCATGGGTTCGGCTACAGCGTGTTCGAGGTGACGTCGGGCGGCATCTACTCGGAGCTGTGGGTGTACGTTGCGCTGGACGCTGCCATCAAGTTTTCAGTTCTGAAACTGCGCAACGACTCGGGCCGGCCACGTCGGATTTCGGCGACAGGGTACGTCGAGTGGGTGCTGGGCGATCTTCCGGCGAAATCGGCCATGCACGTGACGACCGAAATCGACGCCCAGAGTGGGGCGATTTACGCGCGAAACCCGCACAACGCGGAGTTCTCCGATCGGGTCGCCTTCTTCGACGTCGATGACCCGACGCGTAATGTCTCCGGCGACCGTACGGAGTTTATCGGTCGCAACGGCACGCCGCGAAATCCGGCCGCGATGGGTCGTTCGCGCCTTTCCGGAAAAGTGGGGGCCGCCCTGGATCCTTGTGCTGCGATCCAGGTGAACCTCGATCTTGACGACGGGCACGAGCGCGAGATTGTCTTCCGGCTCGGCGTCGGCCGTAACGCCGAAGACGCGGGCAAGATCGTGCGGCGCTTCCGCGGATCATTGGCGGGACGTGACGCGCTCGAAGCGGTGAGGCAGCACTGGAACCGCACGCTTGGCGCGGTACAGGTGGAAACGCCCGACCCATCGGTGAATGTGCTGGCCAATGGCTGGCTGCTCTACCAGACCCTGGCTTGTCGTGTCTGGGCACGCAGCGGCTATTACCAGTCGGGGGGCGCGTTCGGCTACCGCGACCAATTGCAGGACGTGATGGCGCTTGTGCACGCCGAGCCTGCCCTGGTGCGTGAACACCTGCTCCTGTGCGCGAGCCGCCAGTTCCAGGAAGGCGATGTCCAGCACTGGTGGCATCCGCCGGCAGGCCGCGGCGTGCGTACGCATTGCTCGGACGACTACCTCTGGCTGCCGCTGGCGGTGAGTCGCTACGTGAGGAGCACGGGCGACACCGGGGTGCTGGATGAACGCGTGCAGTTCCTGGAAGGCCGACCGGTCAATCCCAAGGACGATTCCTACTACGACCTGCCCGGACGCTCCACCGACGTGGCCAGCCTCTACGAGCACTGCGTGCGAGGCATCCGGCGGGCCCTGCAGTTTGGCGAGCACGGTCTGCCGCTGATCGGTTCCGGCGACTGGAACGACGGCATGAACCTGGTGGGGATCCAGGGCAAGGGCGAAAGCGTCTGGCTGGGATTTTTCCTTTGTGAAGTACTGAGGCAGTTCACCGAAGTGGCGCGGTCGCGTGGGGACGCGTCCTTCGCGGAGATCTGTGTTGCGGAGGCGGTTCTATTGCGCCAACGCATCGAGCAAAGAAGCTGGGATGGCGAGTGGTACCGCCGCGCCTACTTCGACGATGGCACGCCGCTTGGTTCGGCGGGCAACGCCGAGTGCCGGATCGACTCGATTTCACAGAGCTGGTCCGTGCTGTCGGGGGCCGGCCACGGCGTTGGAAACCTCGCGCGTTCGCGCGTGGCCATGAATGCGGTCTACGAGCGACTCGTGCGCCGCGACGACGCGCTCGTCAAGCTGCTCGAGCCGCCGTTCGACAAGTCGGACCTGGATCCGGGCTACATCCGCGGGTACGTGCCCGGCGTGAGGGAGAACGGCGGGCAATACACCCATGGCGCGATCTGGGCGGCGATGGCCTTTGCCGCTTTGGGCGAGCGGGAGCGCGCCTGGGAGTTGCTGACCATGATCAACCCGGTGAACCATGCGCTGTCGCCCGATGCAATCGCTGCCTACAAGGTGGAACCCTACGTCGTCGCCGCGGATGTCTATGCGCTCACGCCGCACATTGGCCGCGGTGGATGGAGCTGGTACACGGGTTCGGCCGGCTGGATGTACCGGCTCATTCTGGAATCGCTGCTGGGCCTGAACGTCGAGG
Organism: uncultured beta proteobacterium; assembly: GCA_963709525.1. GTDB lineage: Bacteria > Pseudomonadota > Gammaproteobacteria > Burkholderiales > Casimicrobiaceae > CAIWHR01. Next base: position 180,960 of record CAVPXB010000014.1, on the reverse strand, counting down.
ACGACAAGCTGTATCTCGCTCCCTGCCTGCCCGCGGATTGGCCGATGTTCAAGATGCAATACCGGTATCGGAAATCCGTCTATAACATCGTCGTCTCGCAAAAGGGCGCCGAGGATGACGGACTTGCCGCCGCAATGAGCGTGACGGTGGACGGCGTCCTGTGCGGCGACACGACGATTTCCCTCGTCGACGATCAGCGCGAACACTCGGTCGAGGTCATCGTGGATCGCCGCTGCACGAATTCGTGCACAATACCGGCCGGATCCCGGGGATGAGCGGACGCACGGCAAGAGCAGTCGTGCCAGATTACCTGTGAGCGATTGGCGCATCCGGTTGAATTGAAGGGGGAACCAAACGTGAGCAACGGCGCGGAAAAGCAACGACTCGACGAAGCACAACGGAATGCCCTGGCATGGAAGCGGTGGGGCCCCTACCTGAGCGAGCGGCAGTGGGGTACGGTTCGCGAGGACTACAGCGACAACGGCGACGCCTGGAACTACTTCACGCACGACCAGGCGCGGTCGCGGGCGTACCGCTGGGGCGAGGACGGCCTCGGCGGCATCAGCGACGACCATCAGTCGCTGTGTTTCGCGCTGGGACTCTGGAATGGCCGGGATCCCATCCTCAAGGAGCGTGCCTTCGGGTTGGCGAACAGCGAGGGCAACCACGGCGAAGACGTCAAGGAGTACTACTTCTACCTCGATTCGACGCCGACCCACTCGTACATGAAATACCTGTACAAGTATCCGCAATCGGCCTTCCCCTACGACGATCTGGTCGCCACCAACGGCAGTCGCGGCAGGCACGAGCCGGAGTATGAGCTTCTGGACACCGGCGTGTTCGACGACAGCCGTTATTTCGACGTCTTCGTCGAGTATGCAAAGGCGGCGCCGGACGATGTGCTGATCCGGATCAGCGTCTGCAACCGCGGCCCGGAGGCGGCACCGTTGCACGTCCTGCCCACATTGTGGTTTCGCAACACCTGGTCTTCGCCGGCCGGTGGTTCGAAGCCGGCGGTGAAGCGGGTCGAGTTCAAGAACCACGCGGTGGCTTGCGCTCACCATGGCGATGCGCTGGTCAAGGGATCGCTGGCGGACTACTTCCTGTACTGCGACGCCGATGTCCCGCTGCTGTTCACCGAGAACGAGACCAACAACGCGCGGCTCTTCGGCACGGATAACGCCTCCCCCTATGTGAAGGATGGCATCAACAATTGCGTCGTCCATGGAGACGCGGACGCGGTGAATCCGGCGCAGGAAGGCACGAAGGTTGCGGCCCACTATCAGATTACCGTCGGCGCCGGGAAGACGCAGGTGATCAGTTTGCGCCTGACGACGCGTAGCTTCGAGCCGTCCGGCCGACCCTTCGGCGACTTCGATGCGGTGTTCGCGGCGCGCCTCGCCGAGGCCGATGCGTTCTACGCGTCGATCACGCCGCCGACGGTCAGCGGCGACCCCGACCGTGCGAATGTCATGCGCCAGGCGCTGGCGGGAATGCTCTGGACCAAGCAATACTTCCATTACGACCTGGACCAGTGGCTCGACGAACACGGTGCAGGACCCCAGTTGCCGCAGCACGAGCGCCGGCGCGTGCGCAACAGCGAGTGGTCCCACATGTTCAACGACGACATCATCTCGATGCCGGACAAGTGGGAGTACCCGTGGTATGCCGCGTGGGATCTGGCGTTCCACATGATTCCGCTGGGCATGGTCGACCCCGACTTCGCCAAGCAGCAGCTCGACCTGATGCTGCGCAACGATTACCTGCATCCGAACGGGCAGCTGCCCGCCTACGAGTGGAATTTCGGCGACGTCAATCCCCCGGTGCACGCTTGGGCGACGATGCAGCTCTACCTGTTCGACAAAGAGCGCCGGGGCGACGGCGGCGACATCGAGTTTCTCAAGTATGCGTTCTCGAAGCTGCTGGTCAATTTCACCTGGTGGGTCAACCGCAAGGATCGCACTGGTGCGAACGTCTTTGATGGCGGCTTTCTCGGGCTCGACAATATCGGCGTGTTCGATCGCTCGTCGCCGTTGCCCACCGGTGGCTACCTCGACCAGGCCGATGGCACTGCGTGGATGGTGTTCTTCAGCCAGCAGATGCTGCGCATCGCGGTCGAGCTCGCGCTGCACGAGCCGCTCTACGAGGAGTTCGTCGAGAAGTTCTTCCAGCACACGCTGTCCATCGCGGGCGCCATGGACCGGGTGGGCGAACGCCACGACGAGATGTGGGACGAGGAGGACGGTTTCTTTTACGATGTCCTGCGCTTCCCGGACGGCTCGGCAACGCGCCTCAAGGTGCGCTCGATCGTCGGACTGTTACCGCTGGCCGCGGTCGCGGTCTTCGAAGACGACATCCTTGAAAAGCTGCCCCGGTTCCGCGAACGGGCGGTCGCCTTCGGGCGCCGGCACCCCGAACTCGTCGCCAGCGTCCATCTGCCGAGCACGCCGGGAGTCGCCGATCGCCGAATGCTGTCGATCGTCGACGAGACCAAGCTGCGCCGCATACTTGCGCTGCATGCTGGACGAAGCCGAGTTCTTCGGTCCGCATGGCATACGCGCGCTGTCGCGCTACCACCTCGAGCATCCCTACGTCTTCAATCACGACGGGCAGGAGCATCGCGTCGCCTACGTGCCGGGGGATTCCGACACCGGTATGTTCGGCGGCAACTCCAACTGGCGCGGTCCGGTGTGGATGCCGATCAACTTCCTGCTGTACACCGCGCTGCTGCGCCTCTACGCGTACTACGGCGAAGATTTCAAGGTCGAGTGCCCGACCGGCTCCGGGCAGATGATGACCCTGCTCGAGGTCGCGAAGGAACTCGGCGAGCGGCTGTGCCGGATCTTCCTGCGCGATTCCGAAGGCAGCCGTCCGGTGTACGGCGCGGCGCACAAGTTCAGGGACGATCCGCACTGGCGCGACCTGGTGCTCTTCTATGAATACTTTCACGGCGACACGGGGGCCGGGATCGGCGCCAGCCACCAGACGGGCTGGACCGGTTGCGTCGCCCGGATCATCCAGATCAATGCCGTGCTCACCAAGGAACTGCTGCTCACGCCGGGCGCGGAGGCGGCGGCATTGCGTGCGCTGCAATCGAATACACCGGCCGCGCGCAGCTGATTCCGCGCGGACAACGAACGACGGGGGACGAATGGAGAAGAGGAACGACTACGCGCACCTGAGGCTGCCGGAGCCGGTGGTGCCTGCGTTGCAGACGCTGGTGTTGCTCAAGGGCCAGACGGCGCTGGTGACCGGTGCGAGTTCCGGCATCGGCCGTGCCATCGCGATTGCATTGGGAAGGGCAGGGGCGAATGTGGTCGTCAACTATTCGTCGAAAGCCGACGAAGCGGAGGCCGTCGCCGACGAGATTCGCGGTAGCGGGCAGCGCGCGCTGGCGGTCAAGGCCGATGTCGCGGACGAAGCTCAGGTGCAGGCGATGTTTGCCGCGGCGGTGCGCGAATTCGGCACCGTCGACATCCTGGTCAGCAATGCCGGCATCGAGAAGAACGCGCCGTTCCACGAGATGACGACCGCGCAGTGGGACCGGGTGCTCAACGTCAACCTGCGCGGCGCGTTTCTGTGCGCGCGCGAAGCGGTGCGCGAGTTTCTCCGCCGTGGCGTGCGGCCCGAGGTCTCGGTGGCGGCCGGCAAGATCATATTCATCAGCTCGGTGCATGAAGTGATTCCCTGGGCCGGGCACGTCAACTACGCGGCCTCCAAGGGGGGCATGATGCTGCTGATGAAGAGCCTTGCCCAGGAAGTTGCGGAGCAGCGCATCCGCGTCAATTCGATCGCACCCGGAGCGATCCGCACGCCCATCAATACCGCCGCCTGGGAGACACCGCAGGCGCATGCCGAACTGATGAAGCTCGTCCCCTACAAGCGGATCGGCGAGGCGGAGGAGATCGGCCGCGCCGCGGTCTGGCTCGCATCGGACTTCACCGATTACGTTGTCGGAACGACCCTCTTCATCGACGGCGGGATGACGTTGTACCCGGGCTTCGAAGCCGGAGGGTAGCGGGCGACTTCCTGGCTGGCCGGGACCGCGCGTCTCGATTGCCGCCTGCAGGAAGCCGATTAACTTCGCCCACCGATCAGGGCGACGCGGCGCTTCCCGCCGCGCTCCTGATAGCGGCAACGATCATTGCTGCATCTGCTAGACTCCGGCGCCTCGACGGTTTCATCGAGCGTCAGGGTTAGCACAAATGGAGCGGCGTGCGCCAGTCGAAGTCAACACAAAAGGAGAAGCAAGTGAAGCAATACAGTGCCGAGTTTCTTGGAACGTTCTGGCTGGTTCTTGGCGGGTGCGGTAGTGCCGTACTCGCGGCAGCTTTTCCAAATGTGGGCATTGGTCTGCACGGCGTTGCGCTGGCGTTCGGATTGACCGTGCTGACTATGGCCTATGCCATCGGCCCTATCTCCGGCTGCCATCTGAACCCGGCGGTCTCCATCGGCCTGTGGGCGGGCGGCCGATTCCCTGCCGGCAAGCTCGCTCCGTATATTGCGGCGCAGGTGTTCGGCGCGATCGTTGCGGGCGGCGTGCTGTACGTGATCGCCAGCGGCGCCCCCGGGTTCGATGTCGCCAAAGGATTTGCGTCGAATGGTTACGGTGCGCACTCACCCGGTGGCTATTCGCTTCTTGCGGCGTTGGTGACCGAGGTCGTCATGACCATGTTTTTCCTGTTGATCATTCTCGGCGTAACCGACAAGCGCGCACCGGCCGGGTTTGCTCCCATCGCCATCGGGCTCGCGCTGACGCTCATCCACCTCATCAGCATTCCGGTGACCAATACGTCGGTCAACCCGGCGCGAAGCACAGGCGTTGCCCTGTACGTCGGCGGCTGGGCGCTGGGCCAGTTGTGGCTCTTCTGGATTGCTCCGATCGTCGGTGCGATGCTCGGGGCCGTCACCTGGCGTTTCGTCGCCAGCGACGAGATCTGACGTCGCTCTTGCCATCGAGCGGGCAGCCACCGGCAACCCTGTGGCTGCCGCTGTCGTCGAACGTGGGACTGCGTCATGCAACAGCAACCTCGCGCAGCACCGACAGCGGTCCGGCTTGCTGTAGCGCCTCGAACGCCTCGTCATCCTTGACGAACAGCGAACCTGCGTAACCCAGGGCGTTGATCGACAGATCGGCGAAGCACTCCCGCGAGCGGGGGACGAGCAGCATCCAGCGGCGCGTGATCAGCAGGTTGTACGGCGCCGACTGGCGCACGTCGCCATCGGCGTCACTGCCTCGCAATCCTGCAGCGTCGAGGAGCGCCCGATACAGCGTGTAGAGCGAATTTCCTGCCGCAACCACATCGGCCGGCAGTCGCTCGTCGAGCCACGCGAATGCGTTCCGGAAGCCGAATCCCGGCACGGCGCAGACACCGCGCTTGCCACGCACGGCATCGAACAGCGGCTCGATCGGAACGCCATGAAAACCGTCCGCCAGGGGCAGTGGGACGAGCTGAAGGTGCTTGTGCGCCTGGCTGGCGCCCGCTGCCTCGCCGGCGTTGTAGAACGCCAGCGCGTCGAACTCCTGCAGGCATGCGGCGAGCGCGATGAAATCGTCAGGGGTGAGGAGCGCCTGCTGGTGCTCGAACCGGCGCGTGACGATCAGCAGGTGGTGATCGATGACATTGAACTTGTTCAGCAAAGCGACATGGGTGGAGGTGATCGGCGCGACCAGGAGCGCCTCTTCATAGGGCAGGAACGGGTTGCGCGAGGCATGGTCTCCCGGCTGCTGCTGTCGGCGGCCTTCGTCCTTGCGTGCGAGGCTGTCCACCTTGCGGATGGCGAAGCGGATGCCGGCATCGTCGATGAACCGCTGCTGGGTAGCGATGCGCTGGAGCGCCCCCGAGGCGAGCGCGCGGCGCGTGCACTCGACCAGCGCCGGCCACAGCGTGCCCGGCTGCAAGAGGATCGGTGTCGGCATGGCGCCGGCCGTCAGGTCAGGATGCAACGCATCACCGGGATCCGCCACCGCTCGCGGGCGCTTCGGCATCGCGCCTCTTCGCGAGCAGGAGATTGCTGCCGTCCCGCACGATGTGCGATTCGGCGACATCGATCCCGCCGGTCCCGAAGCGCAAGCCCACCCCGGCATCCTCGTAACACATCATGCTTCATGGCTCCCTGGAAACATTGTCCGACACCCATGCAAGGCGTGAAAGGGCGCTCAGCGCCAGCGCTCCCGGGTGAGCAGAATGACGCCCGCCAGAATCACGGCGGTGGCACCCCATTCGAAGCCCGTGACCGTCTCGCCCGCCAGGAATACGCCCAGCAGCATCGCGATCACCGGGTTGACGAACGTGTAGCTCGACGCCAATCCTGCAGGCGCCCGGGCGAGCAGCAGCATGTAGGCGTTGAAGGCGATCAGCGAGCCGAAGACAACGAGATACGCCCATGCCAGCAGGGCGCCGGATTCAAACGGCCATCTGGCGGTCACGGCGGCAGGCTCACCGGCGACCCATGACATCAACATCAGCACCGCACCGCCACAGATCATTTCGCTCGCGAAACCCGTCGCGCCGGGGGCGAGCGTCCAGCGACGCTGGCTCATCACGCTGCCGATCGACCAGGCGACGCACGCGAGCACAATGGCCACGAGACCCGTAGTGGACGCGCGAAAGCCCGCGCCCTGCGTCAGCATCAGCACGCCAAGGAGTCCCACGACGATACCGGAGGCTTCGAGCTTCGAGGGGTAGATTTTCCAGATCGCGTTGAGGGCCGTGATCATGATCGGCACCACCGCGATGAAGGCCACGACCAGTCCGGACTCGACCGACTGCTCGGCATACGCAGTGCCGCCCATGCCGCCGCCCAGCATCAGCGTGCCCACGAGCAACGCGTGACGCCACTCCACCCGCGTGGGCCAGGGCAATCTGCGCGCAAGGCGCATCCACGCCATGAGGATGACACCGGCGACCAGGAAGCGGGTGCCCATCTGGAAGAATGGCGGCAGGCTGATCAGCGCCCATTTGATCGCCAGATACGTCGAGCCCCAGATCAGCCAGGTGGCGATCAGGCAGGCGTAGAGCAGAGGTGTCAGACGAAAAGCAGGCATTCGGGCCGATCGAACGCTGCCGTCCTGCGATGAGATCGCTGCCGCTCGCGTCATTCCGGATTCACGAGCGGCGATTTTACCGCCATTCAGACGGCGTAGTGGTACCGGCGCGGCCTGATAACATGCGCGCTGCATGAATGGAGAGCAGCTGATGCTGGAGGCCGTCGATCTCTGGAAATCGTACTCGGGCACGCCCGCGGTGGCCGGCGTTACCCTGTCCGCTGGTCCCGGAGAGATCGTGGGCCTGCTCGGCCCCAACGGAGCGGGTAAGTCGACGATCATCGCGATGGCCTGCGGCCTTCTGCTGCCCGACCGCGGCACGGTGACCATCGCCGGCGAGCCGCTGACCGGTGACGACGGCGAAGCCAAGCGGAAGATCGGCCTCGTTCCGCAGGAGATCGCCTTGCACGAGCAGCTGTCGGCGATCGCGAATCTGCGACTCTTCGGCGCGCTCTACGGCATCGCCGGCACACTGCTCGACGATCGCGCGACGGCCGCACTCGAGCTTGTCGGGCTCGCGGACCGCGCGCGCCACAAGCCGGCGACCTTCAGCGGCGGGATGAAGCGGCGACTCAATATCGCCTGCGCGCTCGTCCATGACCCTGACGTGTTGCTGCTGGACGAGCCGACCGTCGGCGTCGACCCGCAGAGTCGCAATGCAATCTTCGCGAACCTGGAGCTGTTGCGCGACCGGGGCAAGGCGCTGGTCTACACCACGCACTACATGGAAGAGGTCGAGCGGCTCTGCGACCGGGCGGTGATCATCGATCACGGAAAGGTGATCGCGGCGGACACCCGCGACAATCTGCGCCGCATGCTTCCGGGTCACGCGAGGCGTCGCGTCGGTATCGAGGGCGTGATCGACGACGACGTGCTGGCGTGGCTCGCCGCGCGCGGAATCGCGGTGCGCAGCGACGCGCCGGAGGCTTCCCTGGAAGACGTGTTTCTCCACCTCACCGGGCACGGACTGCGGGATTGAAGATGCAGGCGCTGCTGGCCCTTGCGCGGGCAGACATCGTGCTCTATCTGTCCAATCGCCGCGCGCTGCTGGTCACGCTCGCCGCGCCGATCCTGATCGCGGCCTTTTTCGGCGCGGTGCTGGGCGGTCCGCAGACCAAAGTCGTCCGCGTGCCCGTGGCCGTCGTGGATCACGACGGCAGTGCCGTCTCGCAGGCGGTGGTGGCGGCAATGAAACGCGACACGACGTTCGATCTCCGGGAAGCGGCCGAGCCCGAAGCGATTCGCTCGGTGCGCGAGGGCAAGGCGCGCGCGGCGGTGGTGCTCCCGGCAGGGTTTGGCGACGGCGCCGCGGCAGCGCTGTTCCGCTCCGGTCCGGACAAGCCCGAGATCGTGGTCCACTACGACCCGTCGCAATCGATGACGCTGGCGCTGGTCAACGGGCTTCTCGCCCAGCACGTGATGCAGGCCGTCGGCAGTGCCATTGCCACCCCCGCGACCGGGCGCAAACTGATGGCCGACCTGCGTTCGGGCGTCGGCAGGAACAAAGACCTCGATGCCGGCACGCGCGCCAATCTGCTGACGCTGTTCGACAGCGTCGATCGCGTGCAATCCGCCGAACCCGGGACGGCGACCGGGGCTGGTGCCAACCCCGTGACGGCGCCGGGCCTGTCACTGCCCTACGTCACCGCCCAGCGCGAAGTGACCTCCGGCCGCGATCGCAAGTACAACAGCTACGCGCACGCCTTCGCCGGAATGGGGGTGCAGTTCGTGCTCTTCATGGGCATCGAGCTGGGTCTCGGCGTGCTGCTGATGCGACGGCAGGGCATCTGGCAACGCCTTCGTGCCGCACCGATCTCGAAGCGGCTGTTGCTGAGCAGCCGGATAGTCTCGGGAACCACCATTGCATGCCTCCTCCTGGCCGGAATCTACGCGGCAGCGATCGCGTTCTTTGGCGTTCGCATCGAGGGCAGCGTCGTCGGATTCGTGGGCGTTGCGGCAAGCTTCGCCGTGCTGACGGCGACTTTCGGCTTGCTCATCGCCGCGCTTGGGCGGACGCCGGAGACCACGCGCGGAATCGCCATCGTCGCTACGCTGTTGCTGGTGATGCTGGGGGGTGCGTGGGTGCCGACATTCGTGTTTCCCGAGTGGCTCCAGGCGGCGACCCTGGTGGTGCCGACGCGCTGGGCGATCGACGGCCTGGAGGCCATGACGTGGCGCGGTCTCGCCGCGGATGCCGCGCTGGCGCCCATTGCCGTGATGCTGGCCTTCAGTGCCGCGTTCGCGCTGATCGCGGTGCTGCGTTTCGACTGGGAGGAGTGATTCTCGAACTGTCCGTGCGCTCAGCGTGTCTCGTCGTTGGCGATCAGGACGATGATCCGCTGGACCCTGCGGATGGCCGCCGCGCGGTCGAGCCCGGGATTGCGGATGCTGCGCACCATGAGGCCCTCGATCATCGCGGCGATGATCTCCGCCATGGCGGCGATGTCGGCGTCGTCATCGGCGTGGCCGTGGCTGCGTCGAACGGAACGCAGGAGTTCCTTCAGGCTTGCCATTCCCTGCGTGTCGGCGGCCCGGACGATGTCGGCAACGCGCTCATTGCGCGACGCCTCGACGGCAATTTCCAGCTTGAGTCCCGCCTGGTGCGGATCGAGCGTGTCGTGCAGGTGCTCGGCCACGCGTTCGATCATGGCGGCGAGGAGGTCCGGCTCGGCGCGCAACGCCGCCGACGACGTCATCATGCGATCGAGATCCTGGCCGACGATGCCGGCGATGATCGCTTCCTTGTTCGCGAAATAGTGATAGATGTGGCCGACGCTCATGCCGGCGGCCTTCGAGATCTGGGCGATGCTGGCACCATGAAAGCCGTGGGTGCGGAAGCAGTTCTCTGCCGCGACCAGGATCTGCGCGCGCCGCATCTCCGCGCGCACCGGGAGGGCGTGAATCATGGTTTCTGCGGACATGCGCGGGAATCCTGGTTAGGGAAGATGCAAAGATTCGCGTGCAGCATTGTCGGATGACCCGAGTCAAGTATAGAATGAACGCTCATTCTAATGCAAATGTCCCGGCGCCCCAGCAGCCTGTCGGGCTTAGGTCATCGTAGCGAGCCGAGTGGAAGAGCGAGGACAGATTTTCACGCTTTTGAGGCGCATGGCGGGACCATGCAACGAGAAAGCGGGGAAATATGGACCGCTATCCCACCGGCGCAGTAGATGAACCCTAAGCCCGACAGGCTGCCAAGGCACGGGCCGACGATTCAAGCCGTCCTGCCGCGCGCCCGCCGCGCAGCAGGAGGCAAAGATGCGAGGCAGCCCATGCAGATGAAACCCGGATGGATCCGCAGCGCCGGATTGGCAACGATCTGTGCGCTGGGCATCGCTGCGTGCGGCGGCGGGCAACAGCCGACCAGCGGCCCTGGGCCAGGCGGTCTTCCGCCGCCGCCCCCGGTCGGTGTGGTGACGGTCCAGCCACAGGCCGTACCGATGGTCGCCGAGTTGCCGGGCCGCACCACGCCCTATGCGATTGCCGAAGTGCGGCCGCAGGTAACCGGCATCATCGCCAAACGCGCATTCGCCGAGGGCAGCGAGGTCAAGGCCGGGGCCTTGCTGTACCAGATCGCCCCCGCAACCTACGCCTCGGCGCTGGAAAGCGCGAAGGCGAGCCTCGCGCGGGCCGATGCCAATCGGGAGGTCGCGCAGGTGAGGGCCGCGCGCCACGCCGATCTGGTCAAGATCGATGCCGTCAGCAAGCAGGCGAACGACGACGCGCAAGCGGGATTGAAGCAGGCCGCCGCCGAAGTGGCGGCCGCGCGCGCCGCGGCCGACAAGGCGGGCATCGACCTCGAATTCACGCGCGTCAGTGCGCCGATTTCCGGACGCATCGGCCGCTCCACGGTCACCGCCGGCGCGCTGGTCACTGCGAACCAGGCCACCGCGCTCGCGACCATCCAGCAACTGGACCCGATCTACGTCGATCTCACGCAATCCAGCACCGAACTCCTGCGCCTGAGGCGCGACCTCGAAGCCGGCCGCCTGCAACGATTGCGCGATGCGACGGTGCCGGTGCGCCTGGCGCTGGAGGATGGCAGCGTGTACAGCGGGGAGGGCAAGCTCGCGTTCTCCGAGGTGACGGTCGATCCCGGCACCGGCAGCGTGACGCTGCGCGCGGTGTTCCCGAATCCGCGCGGCGAGCTGCTGCCGGGGATGTATGTCCGGGCGCGGCTGACCCAGGGCGTGCGAAAGGACGCAATCGTCGTTCCGCACGCGGCCGTGGCCCACGATCCGCGCGGCAAGGCCATCGTGATGATCGTCAACGCCGAGAACAAGGTCGAGGCCCGCAGCGTTGAGCTTGCCGAGTCACTCGGCGACAGCTGGGTGGTCAGCCAGGGGCTCGCCGCCGGCGATCGCGTCATCGTCGAAGGTCTGCAGAAGATCCGCCCCGGCATGGCGGTGCAGGCGCAACCGGCGGGGGCCGCACCGGCGTCCGCCGTGGTACCCGCCGCGGCCAAGTCTGCGGCGCCGGCGAAGTAACCGGGGTCCGTCATGCCACGCTTCTTCATCGACCGGCCCATCTTTGCCTGGGTCATCGCCATCGTGATCATGCTGGCCGGGGCGCTGTCGATCCTGCGCCTGCCGGTGTCCCAATACCCGGCCATCGCGCCGCCGGCCGTGGTCATCAACGCCAGCTATCCAGGCGCCTCCGCCAAGGCGGTCGAGGATTCCGTCACCCAGGTCATCGAGCAGAAGATGACGGGGCTCGATGGCATGCTCTACATGAGCTCGCAGTCGGACTCCTACGGCCGCGCCACGGTGACGATCACCTTCGACGCGGGCACCAACCCGGACATCGCGCAGGTCCAGGTACAGAACAAGCTGCAGCTCGCGCTGCCGCTCCTGCCGCAGGCGGTGCAGCAGCAGGGGGTGCAGGTCGCGAAGTCGGTGCGCAACTTCCTGATCGTGATCGGCTTCGTGTCCGAGACCGGCGCGCACGCGCAGTACGACCTGTCCGATTTCCTGGTCACCACCGTCCAGGACCCGCTGTCGCGCGTCACCGGCGTCGGCGAGGTGCAGGTGTTCGGAGCGCAGTACGCGATGCGCGTGTGGCTGGACCCGGCCAAGCTCACGAACTTCAAGCTGACGCCGAACGACGTCCGCAGCGCGCTGCTGGCGCAGAACGCGCAGGTCTCGGCCGGCCAGCTTGGCGGCACGCCCTCGATGCCCGGCCAGGGGTTCAGCGCCACGATCACGGCGCAGAGCCGGCTGCAGTCGGTCGAGCAGTTCGAGGCCGTCCTCCTCCGCAACTCCGGGCAGGGCGGCGAGGTCCGCCTGCGCGACGTCGCCAGGATCGAAATCGGCAGCGAGAACTACGGGTTCACCGGCCGGTACAAGGGGCAACCCGCGAGTGGCATCGCGGTCAAGCTTGCCCCGGGCGCCAACGCGCTCGCCACCGCCGACGCGGTGAAGTCGAAGCTGGCGGAGATGAAGCCGTTCTTCCCGGCAGGCATCAAGACGGTGATCGCCTACGACACGACGCCGTTCGTCAGGATCTCGATCATGGAAGTGGTCAAGACGCTGATCGAGGCGATCGCGCTCGTGTTCCTGGTCATGTACCTCTTCCTGCAGAACCTCCGGGCGACGTTGATTCCCACCATCGCGGTGCCGGTGGTGCTGCTCGGCACCTTCGGCGTGATGGCGGCCCTCGGCTTTTCGATCAACACGCTGACGATGTTCGGCATCGTGCTGGCGATCGGCCTCCTGGTCGACGACGCGATCGTCGTGGTCGAGAACGTCGAGCGGGTGATGAGCGAGGAGGGCCTGTCGCCGAAGGAGGCCACAAAGGTCTCGATGGACCAGATCACCGGCGCGCTGATCGGCATCGGCCTCGTGCTGGCTGCGGTCTTCGTGCCGATGGCGTTCTTCGGCGGCTCGACTGGCGTGATCTATCGCCAGTTCTCGGTCACCATCGTCGCCGCAATGGGACTGTCGGTGCTGGTGGCGCTGACCTTCACGCCGGCGCTCTGCGCGACGATGCTGAAGCCGATCGAAAGGGGCCACGAGCACGGCGAGCGGAGCTTGTTCGGCAAGTTCTTCCACTGGTTCAACCTGATGTTCAAGCGCGGCACGCACAGTTACGAAGGCGTGGTGAAGTCGATCATCTACCGTCCGATCCGCTACGTCGCGATCTTCGTCGCCAGCGTCGCCGCGCTGGGCGTGCTCATCGTCCGGATGCCGACGGCGTTCCTTCCCGACGAGGACCAGGGAATCCTGCTGGTGCAGGCGGTGCTGCCCGCCGGCGCGACGCAGGAGCGCACGGTCGAAGTGCTGAAGAAGATGGAGCACCACTTCCTCGAGAACGAGAAGGGCGTCGTCGACGGCATGTTCGACGTCGCGGGCTTCAGCTTCGGCGGCGCCGGCCAGAACATGGGGCTGGGCTTCATCCAGCTCAAGCACTGGGACGAGCGCAAGGCGCAGGGGACGGGCGCGAAGGACATCGCCGCGCGCGGAATGGGAGCGCTTTCGCAGATCCGCGAGGCGATGGCGTTCGCGTTCGTGCCGCCGCCGGTACCCGAACTGGGGACGTCCACCGGCTTCGACGTCCAGCTCCAGGATCGCAGCGGCCTGGGGCACGACGCGCTGATCGCGGCGCGCAACCAGTTGCTCGGCATGGCGGCGCAGGACAAGCGGCTGGTCGCGGTGAGGCCGAACGGTCAGGAGGACCAGCCCGAATACGTGCTGGACATCGACCACGCGAAGGCCGGCGCGCTCGGCGTGTCGGTCGCCGACATCAACGACACGCTTTCCACGGCCTGGGGCGGCAGCTACGTCAACGACTTCCTCGACCGGAGCCGGATCAAGAAGGTCTACCTGCAGGCGGATGCGCCGGCGCGGATGAAACCCGAGGATCTCGGCAAGTGGTACGTGCGCAACAAGCAGGGCGAGATGGTACCGCTGTCCGCGTTCACCGCGGCGCACTGGAGCTACGGCTCGCCGCGCCTCGAGCGCTACAACGGAACCCCCTCGGTCGAGATCATGGGCCAGGGGGCGCCCGGCGTGTCGTCGGGCGACGCCATGGCAGCGGTCGAGGAACTCATCGCCAAGCTGCCGCCGGGCATCGGCTACGAGTGGACGGGAACCTCGTTCGAGGAGCGCCGTGCCGGCACCCAAGCGCCCGCGCTCTATGCGCTGTCGATCCTGGTCGTCGTGCTGTGCCTTGCAGCGCTTTACGAGAGCTGGTCGCTGCCGTTCGCAGTCATCCTGATCGTGCCGATCGGCGTGCTGGGCTCGGTGGTCGCCGCGACGGGGCGAGGGCTGTCCAACGACATCTACTTCCATGTGGGGCTGCTCGCGACCATCGGCCTCGCGTCGAAGAACGCGATCCTGATCGTCGAATTTGCCAAGGCGCTGGTAGAGCAGGGCAAGGACCCGATCACGGCGACGCTCGAAGCGGCCCGGATGCGGCTGCGCCCGATCCTGATGACGTCGCTCGCGTTCGGCCTCGGCGTGCTGCCGCTGGCGGTCGCCACCGGCGCGGGCTCCGGCAGCCAGAACGCCATCGGCACCGGCGTGCTGGGCGGTACGATCTTCGCGAGCGTGCTGGGCATCGTGTTCGTACCGCTGTTCTATGTGTTGATCAAGCGCTGGTTCCCGAGCAGGGCGGACAAGGAGGCGCTGGCGTCGACGCCGGCAACCGCCGTGGCGCAGGAGACGAAATGATGACGACCCTCCGCTTGGCATTGATCGCGCTGCTGGCGGCGACGATCGGCGCCTGCGCGACGATGGCGCCCGAGTACCGGCGTCCCGAGCCGCCCGTGCCGGCGACATTTCCGGGCGCCGTGCCGACTGCAGGCGGCGCCGGCGATCTTGCTGCGGTCGCCTGGCGCGAATATTTTGCCGACGAGCACCTGCGCGCAGTGATCGACATCGCGCTCGCGAACAACCGCGACCTTCGCATCGCCGCGCTCAACATCGACAAGGCGCGCGCGCAATACCAGATTCAGCAGGCGACGCTGTACCCGGCGGTCAACGCCACGGGCAACGAGAACGCACAGTACCTGGGCGGCGAATTGACCACCAGCGCGCAGACGACGATCATTCATCAATACAGTGCGACGGTGGGCTTCACGGCGTGGGAGCTGGACTTCTTCGGCCGCATCCGCAGCCTGAACCAGCAGGCGCTGGAGGAGTATCTCGCCACCGAGGAGGCGCGGCGCAGTGTACAGATCAGCCTGGTGGCAGAGGTCGCGCGGACATGGCTTGCGCTGGCGGCCGAGCGCGAACGCCTCGCGCTGGCGCGGAACACGCTCGAGGCACGGCAGAAATCGCTGGATTTGACGCGCCGCAGCTTCGAGGGCGGCGTGGCGTCGGCGCTGGACGTGGCGGAGGCACGGACGCTGGCGGAAGGCGCGCGCGGCGAGGCCGCACGCCTGGTCGGCATTGTCGCTCAGGACGAAAATGCACTGGTGTTGCTCGTCGGCGCTCCGGTCCCGATGCCGCTGCAGCCGGTGCGGCTCAACGATGCGTTGACCGTGCTCGCCGATGCTCCGGCGGGCCTGTCATCGGAGGTGCTGCTGCGCCGCCCGGACATCCTGCGGGCCGAACACCAATTGCAGGCGGCGAACGCCAGCATAGGCGCCGCGCGGGCAGCCTTTTTTCCGCGCATCTCGCTGACGGCCGCGGCGGGCACGGCGAGCCTGTCGCTCGACAACCTCTTCGGTGCAGGATCCGGAGTCTGGAGTTTTGCACCGCAGATCAGCGTGCCGATCTTCAACGCCGGCAGCCTCGCTGCCAATCTCGAGGCGACAGAGGTGCAGCGCGCGATTGCCGTGGCGCAGTACGAAAAATCGATCCAGAACGCCTTCCGCGAGGTTGCCGACGTGCTTGCCGAACGCGCAACGCTGGCCGAGCAACTCGACGCACGACGCGGACTGGTGGACGCCACCGCCGAAACCTTCCGCCTGTATGAAGCGCGCTACCGCGCCGGACTCGACGGCTACCTGGGCCTGCTGGTGGCGCAGCGCTCGCTGTTTGTCGCCGAGCAGGAGCTTATCGCCGTCCGTTACGTCGATGCGGCGAATCGCGTTGCCCTGTACCGGACGCTGGGCGGCGGCTGGCAATGAACGTGCAGTCGATCAGTGCGACATCAGCACCGGTATGGTCATCGAATTCAGCAACACGCTGGTCACGCCACCCCAGACCAGCTGGGTGATTCGCGGCCGGCTGTAGCCGCCCATGACGATCAGGTCGGCGCTGATGTCCGCAGCGTGCGACAACAGCAGTTCGCCGGCATCGATGTCCTGCGCAACAACGCGCTTGACCACCGCGTTGACGTTGTGCCGCGACAGGAAATGGCGCACCTGCTGGTCGGTCCTGGTGTCGCGCCGGCTTTCGTCCTCATCGGGCGTGATGGCGACGGCGTGTACCTCCTTCGCATCCTTGAGCAGCGGCAGCGCGTCCGCCACTGCGCGCGCGGATTCGCGCGAGTCCTTCCAGGCGATCAGGATGCGCTCGCCCAGCGTCTTTTCCACGCCGTAAACGGGCACGAAGAGCACGGGCCGTCCCGACAGCATGAGCACGGCGTTGGCCAGCTCGGTGTTGAAGGCCGCATTCGGATGATCACGGTCGGGCTGGCCGAGCACGGCAAGATCGCTGTAGCGCGATTCGAGCACGGCGACGTCGAAGGGATCCCCGAAGGGCGACCGCCATGCGACCTGGTCGACACCCGCCGCGGTTGCCGCCGCGCGGAAACGGGCTTCGGCAGCACGAACGTCATCGACATTCTGGCGCATCCTCCGCCGCACGATCTCCGAAGCCATCATCGCCGAGGTAAATGGAGAGGGGTTGTGGCCCGGCACCAGATAGGCGCCGACCAGTTCCGCCGGATACATGGTTGCCAGCCGGGTGGCGATGTCAAGGCGGCGCGCGGTGTCATCGCCGTCGTCGACGTGGACGAAAATCGAGCGGTAGGTCATGGCTTCCTCTGGCGGTGACTTGCGGGGGTTTGTCGTTGTTGCCGCGTTCTTCGCTGCATGGTGAATGTTACCCGCGGCGCGTTCACCGGGACAGGCTTTCCTGACGTCCGGGACTCGCCGCATTTCCCGTCTTGGCGCCGACGTTGCCGCGCCCGGTACCGAGACCCGGGGCAGCCGCGGGTAAACTGCTCCATCGGCGCGGCGTGATTTCGCAGCGCCACCTGCGTTCACGCGCGATCAAAACGGGACCCGACATGACCGCCAGGAGCCACGCGACCTTCCAATGGGACGACCCGCTGCGCATCGAACTGCAGCTCACCGAGGACGAGCGCATGGTGCGCGACTCGGCGCAGGCGTACTGCCGGGACAGGCTCGCACCGCGGGTGCTCGACGCTTTCCGCTTCGAGGCGACCGACACCGCCATCTACCGCGAAATGGGCGAACTCGGCATGCTCGGCCCGACGATCCCCGAGGCCTACGGAGGCGCCGGCCTCAGCTACGTTTGTTACGGGCTCGTCGCCCGCGAAGTCGAGCGCGTGGACTCGGGTTACCGGTCGATGATGAGCGTGCAGTCGTCGCTGGTCATGCTGCCGATCCACGTGTTTGGCACCGAAGCGCAAAAGCAGAAATACCTGCCCCGGCTCGCCCGTGGCGAGTGGATCGGCTGCTTCGGCCTCACCGAACCGAATCATGGCTCCGATCCCGGGAGCATGATCACGCGTGCAAAGAAGGTGGAGGGCGGCTACCGCCTTCATGGCGCCAAGACCTGGATCACCAACAGTCCTGTCGCGGACGTCTTTGTCGTGTGGGCGAAGGACGACGAAGGCGCCATCCGCGGTTTCGTGCTGGAGAAGGGCTGGCAGGGGCTTTCGGCGCCGACGATTCATGGCAAGGTGGGTCTGCGCACCTCGATTACGGGCGAGATCGTGCTGGACGACGTGTTCTGCCCCGAGGAGAACGCCTTTCCGGCCGTGCGCGGACTGAAAGGCCCCTTCACCTGCCTGGATTCGGCGCGCTACGGGATCGCCTGGGGCGCGCTGGGCGCGGCCGAGGATTGCTGGCATCGGGCGCGGCGATACGTGCTCGACCGCACGCAGTTCGGCAAGCCGCTTGCCGCGAACCAGCTCGTCCAGCGCAAGCTCGCCGACATGCAGACCGAGATCACGCTGGGGCTGCAGGGCTGCCTTCGTCTGGGACGGATGAAGGACGACGGTACGGCCGCGGTCGAGATCACGTCGATGATGAAGCGCAACTCCTGCGCCAAGGCGCTCGACATCGCCCGCATGGCGCGGGACATGCTCGGCGGCAACGGCATCAGCGACGAGTACGGCGTCATCCGCCACCTCGTCAATCTGGAGGTCGTCAATACCTATGAAGGCACCCACGACATCCACACGCTGATTCTCGGCCGGGCGATGACCGGGATCGCGGCATTCTGACGCCGGCGTTACCCGTTTGGCATCAGACCCGGAAGACCCGGTCGCGCTGCGGATCCCGATAACGACGGCGAGACGCCGGTGGCAGCATCGAGCTGGCGCACGTCGCCGTTTATTTCGCCGCCCTCGGCAACCACCAGCTTGCCGTAGCGGACGGTCCCCGACACCCGACCGGTGGCGTGAACCACGAGCCGCGTCCGGGCTGTGAGTTCGCCGGAAAAATGGCCGTGGATCTCTGCAACGTCGATGCTGGCCGTGCCGGTCAGCGTTCCGGGTTTGGCGATTTCCATCGCCTTGCTGCTGACCGTTGCTTCGACCTGGCCCTCGACCACCAGCGCGTCGCAGTCGGAAATCTCCACGCCCTTGAGCTTGATGTTGACACCGATGAAGAGCGTGCTCCCTGGCGGCTCGATCGCAGCCGCAACCGGGGACGCGGTGGTGGAGTGGGGCGCTGGCGCGGATGCGATTGCCTGCTCCGGCGCGGGCGCCAGCCGCGGCGGTTGCGCCGGTCCTGGCGTCGGCAAGGGGGCGGTAGCACTCATGGGCGGCGCCAGCACCGGCTTGCCGGCGAGTTTTTGGTCGAGGGTTTCCGGGCGACGAGTCAATCCGAGCATGGTGTCTCCTGCGCGCTTGTCGGCGGGCTGCCAGCGCTATGACAATGTCATTGTGTTCGACACGATCAATTTGTGCAACACAAATCGTGCACTGCATCGATCAGAGCACTTTGCTCAGGAACTGCCGCGTGCGCTCTTCGCGTGGATGGTCGATGAGCTCGGCGGGGGACCCTTGTTCGACCAGCCGGCCCTCGTCGAGGAAAAACACGCGGTCTGCCACCTGCCGGGCGAACCCGATCTCGTGCGTCACGACCACCATGGTCATGCCTTCCTCGGCCAGCGTCTGCATCACCGTGAGCACCTCGCCGACCATCTCCGGATCGAGCGCGGACGTGGGCTCGTCGAACAGCATGATCGAAGGCTGCATCGCCAGCGCGCGGGCAATCGCGACCCGTTGCTGCTGGCCGCCCGAGAGCTGGTTGGGATAAGCGTCGATCTTGTCCAGGAGACCCACCTTGGCCAGCAGCGCCCGTGCACGTTCGTCGGCCGCAGCCGAGCTGAGGCCGCGCACCTTGCTAGGCGCCAGCGTGATGTTTTCGCAGCACCGTCTTGTGCGGGAAGAGGTTGAAGCGCTGGAACACCATGCCGATCTCGGCGCGCAGCGCGTCGATGTCGGTCGCCGGATCGTGAACCGCGATGCCGTTGACGATGACCTCGCCGGCGGTCGCGTGCTCGAGGCCGTTGAGGCAGCGCAGGAACGTGCTCTTGCCGGAGCCCGACGGGCCGATCACGCACACGACCTCCGAGGCGACGACCTCGCAATCGATGTCGCACAGCACCTCGAGCGCGCCAAAATGCTTGCCGAGGCCCTTAACGCGTATCACCGCGCCCATAGCGCGCCTCCAGGTGGCGGACGACGTACGCGAGGCCCAGCGTGAGCACCCAGTACATCAGCGAAATCGTGAGGTAGGGTTCCCAGTAACGCCCATAGGCACCGGCGACGGTTCGCGCGGCGTAGGCGAGTTCGGCCAGCCCGATGGCGGACACCAGCGACGAATCCTTGAGCAGCGAGATCGCGTTGTTGCCCAGCGGCGGCAGCATGCGCCGGAAAGCCTGCGGCAGCACCACGTGGTACATCGTGCGCCAGTACGACATGCCCAGCGAGCGGGACGCCTCGAGCTGGCCGCGGTCGATGGACTGGATGCCGGCGCGGAAAACCTCGGAGATGTAGGCGCCGGAATTCAACGTCAGCGCCACGACGCCGGTGAGAAAGGCGCCGTAGTTCTGCTTCAGCTCGCGTGCAGCGTCGCCGGCGATGAAGAGGCCGTCGGTCGGATGAATGAACAGCGGCATCGCCGCAAAATGGATCAGCAGGATCTGGACGAACAGCGGCGTCCCGCGAAAGAAACTGACGTACACGGTGGCGGGCCAGCGCAGCGCGAAGCGGCACAGTTCACGGGCCGGAGAATGGCGCGCTTCGGCCAGACGCGCCAGGCCCAGCGCGAGGCCGAGCAGCGTGCCTTGCAGGATGCAGATGACCGTGAGGCCGATCGTCATCTGCAGGCCGCGCCAGAACAGCGCCGAGTACTCGGCAATGATGTCGGCGCGAAACCAGCCGAACCAGAGTACCGTCTCCATGGCCGCGTGTGGCCGGGCGCGCGCGCGCGCCGGCGGGCTCCGTCAGCGGATCACTTGGCCGGCAGCACGGGCGCGTCGGTCAGGAACCACTTCTTGTGGATCTGCGCGTAGCTGCCGTCGGCCTTGACCGCCGCGAGACCCGCGTTGATCTTGTCCTGCAGCGCCTTGTTGCCCTGCTTGACGACGATGCCGAAGTACTCCTTCGGGAACGAGGGGTCGTCGACGGTCTTGAGGTTCTTGTGCTCCTGCACGCGGAAGGCGATGACGCCGTTGTCGCCGATCGCGGCGTCGACCCCGCCGTTGGCGAGCTCGGAGATGATCGTCGGCGTGTTCTCGAAGCGGCGGATATCGGGGTTGGTCTTGCCGAACTCGCGCGACGCGGTGTCGTCGCCCGTGCTGGCGGTGACCACCGCGATCTTCTTGCCGGCGAGGTCCTTGAGGCCCTTGGCGGTGCTGTTGGTCGGCACGGCGATCAGTTGCCGCGCCTCGAAGTAGGGCGCCGAGAAATCGTAGGACTGGCGACGCTTGTCGTTGATCGTGACCCCGGAAATGATGAGATCGACGTCGCCGTTGTTGAGCGCGGCAAAGATCCCGGTCCAGGGCGTGTTGACGACCTTGATCCTGAGCCCCGCCTTTTGCGCGATGGCCTTGATCATGTCGATGTCGTAGCCGACGATTTCCTTGTTCGGATTCTCGAACGCGAAAGGCCGGTAGGTGGCGCTCGAACCGACGACGAGTTCCTTGTCCTGCGCCAGCGCGGCGCCGGAAACGAGGGCAAGAATGCCGGCGATGGCCAGCAGGCGTTGAATCAGTTTCATCTTGGGGACTTCCATCGAAATGGGTTGAACAGAAGGGGACCGCCACGTGCGCAGAACGCGCATTTTAACCCACGGCAGCCGCGACGGCCCCGGCGTTCAGCCGACGCGGCGAAACCAGCGCAGCGACAGCCCCGCGGCGACGAGCGTCGCCAGGGCCGCAGCCGCGCTCAGCAACGCGCTGACCTCGACCTCCTTGCGATCGAGCACGAAGCGCGCGTTGAGGCGCTCGTAGACCTTCGCCAGATCGGCGGCCGACGCGGCGTGAAAGTACTCGGCGTTGGTGACGCCGGCGATCGTCTTCAGCGCTTCCTCGTCGAAGCGCATGAAGATCGACATGCCGTCGATGCCGACGTTGCTGCCTTCGGCGGTGCCGAAGCCGACCGCGTAGACGCGCACGCCGCGCTGCGCTGCCATCTGCGCGGCTTCCTGCGAGTCGGGTCCGGTGGTCCGGCGCCCGTCGGTGAGCAGGATGATGGCGCCGGAAGTGTAGGACCCGGGTGCGACCGCCGGAAGTGCGGGCTTCGGGTCGGCCTTTGCCGCCTCGCCGATGGGGGCCGCGCGCCTTCCGCTGCGGTTTCCCCTGCTGCCGAGAACGATCGATTCCAGGTCGATGCCGGCGTCGGGAAGCAATGTCGCCAGCGAAACGATGATGCCGCTGCCGATCGCCGTCTGGCGCTGGAGCTGGAAGCGATCGATGGCGGCGACGAGATCGTCCCGATTCAAGGTCGGCGCCTGCACCACGGATGCAGTGCCCGCGAAGGTGACGATGCCGATGCGCACGTCGGACGGCTGTTCCTGCACGAACTTTTTCGCCGCGACCTGCGCGGCGGTGATGCGGTTCGGCTCGACGTCGGTGGCGCGCATCGAGAGCGAGACGTCGATCGCGAGGATGATCGTGCGCTGATCCGAGGGCAGGGTGACGACGGCGCTGGGCCGCGCGAGCGCGAAGGTGAGCGCGACGAGGGCCAGCAGCAGCAGCGCCGGCGGCAGGTGCCGGCGCAGGCGCTGCGACGCGCCTGTCGCCGCCCGCACGAGATCCAGGCGGGCGAAGCGGATCGCACGCTTCTTCCGGCGCCGCATCAGCGCGATATAGCCGGCGACCAGCGCCGGTGCGGCGAGCAACAGCCACAGCGCTTCAGGCCACAGAAAACTCATCGGGTTCCCCGACTTTTCGTTGTTCGCTTGCCCGGTGCCGCGCCTTGCCCGACCCGGGCCGGCAGCGCGACGACGTACTCTAGCATCGGAAGCCGCCGTCGTGCTCTCGCCGACGATTCGTGGCGCCGAAAGCTCGCCAGACGCATCTTTGTCGTTAGAATAGCCGGATGGGCGAACGCGCACTCAAGCTACTGGTCATCCTGCTCTCCAGCATCAATGCCTTGATGTGGCTCGCCTATACCGAGAGCCCCTTCATGGCGAGCGTCTGGGGCGGCACGGCGATCGCTTTCATGTTCTGGATTGCCGACGACATGCGTCGCTAAGCCGACGCGGCAGTGGCCGTCGATCGGCGTGGCGCTGGCGCAAAAGAAACGACTGTTCGGGAAGACGGGCCGCGACATGCAGCGAGTCACGCTCTACAGCAGTTCACGCGGGCACCGCGGCGGCGCGGCAGCCGGGTCGGGACCTGCCGCGTCCGCTGCGGACGAGCGCAGGCCCGTTGAGACGCCTCCGCCAGGGCCGATGCAAGGCCGCTGGCACAGCGTGGTGTCGCACCGGCAGCGCGTGCTGTGGGTCATCGCCGGCGCGCTGCTGGCGGGCCTGATCTTCCTTGCCTTGCGTGGCCTCGCTCCGGTGCCGCGCGCCCTCACGCAGGACGACATCGACGCCGCGGTGCTGCAGACGCTCGATACGACGCCGCTGCCCTCGGTAGCAGCCAAGGCCTACGCGATCATCGCGCCCTCGGTGGTGCGCGTCCGCGGCTTCGGCGCCGGGCGCGAGGGCATGGAAAACACCGAGACCGGCGTCGGCTCGGGCGTGGTCATCGTCGACCGTGGCCTGATTCTCACCAACCTCCACGTGGTCGTCGGCGCCGACCGCATCGGCGTCGTGTTCGCGGATGGTCTCGAAGCCGATGCCGAAGTCGTGGGCGTGCAGCCGGAGCACGACCTGGCCGTGATCCAGGCCAAGAAGATCCCTGACGATCTCGTGGCTGCGACCATGCGCTCGACGGGCGGGCTGGCGCCTGGCGATCATGTCGTCGCGGTCGGCTTTCCGTTCGGCATCGGCCCGTCGGCGTCGGCGGGGGTCATCTCCGGGCTCGCTCGCGAATATCAGTCGCTGCGCGGCAAACGACTGCTCACCAACCTGATCCAGTTCGACGCGGCCGCCAATCCGGGCAATTCCGGGGGGCCGCTGGTGACGGCGGAGGGCGAAGTTGTCGGCATCGTCACCGGGATCCTCAACCCCAGCCAGCAACGCACCTTCATCGGCATCGGCTTTGCAGTCCCCATCGAAAACGCCGCCGCCGCCGCGGGACTTGCTCCCTTCTGATGTTTTCTCCGTTCCCCACAACGCAGGCACGACACTCATGACAGAGCCCAACTCCGGTCGCAACGACGTGGCGTCGTTGATGGAACGCATCCTGTTCGAAGTCAAGAAAGTCGTCGTCGGGCAGGACCATTTCCTGGAGCGGGTGCTGGTGGCGATCCTCGCCCAGGGCCATCTCCTGGTCGAGGGCGTGCCGGGGCTGGCCAAGACGCTGACCGTCAAGACGCTCGCACGCACGATTCGCGGCAGCTTCAAGCGCATCCAGTTCACCCCCGATCTGGTGCCCGCCGACCTCGTGGGCACCCGCGTCTACAACCAGAAGACCGGCGATTTCACGACCTCGCTCGGACCGGTTTTCACGCATCTGCTGCTCGCCGACGAAATCAATCGCGCGCCGGCCAAGGTGCAAAGCGCGCTGCTCGAGGTGATGCAGGAGTACCAGGTCACGATCGCGGGCGAAACGCATCGCGTGCCCGAGCCGTTCCTGGTCATGGCCACGCAGAACCCGATCGAGACCGAAGGCACGTACCCGCTGCCCGAGGCGCAAGTCGACCGCTTCATGATGAAGGTGCTGGTCGGCTATCCCACCGAAGCCGAGGAGTACGTGATCGTGGAGCGGGTGACCGGTGCGGCGAACGAGGTGCTGTCGGTTGCCACCACCGACGAACTGGCGGCGCTGCAGCGCGAATGCCGTCGCGGCTACATCGACCCGTCGCTGATCCAGTACGCGGTGCGCCTGGTGTCGGCCACGCGGGACCCCGGACGCTGCGGGCTGCCCGACCTCGCGCGGTTCCTGACCTTCGGCGCAAGTCCGCGCGCGTCGATCCACCTGATCGAGGGCGCGCGGGCGCTCGCCTTCCTCCGCGGTCGCAGCTACGCGCTGCCCGAGGATGTCACCGACCTCGCCCACGACGTCATGCGCCATCGCCTGGTGATGTCGTACGAGGCGCTCGCCGAAGGGCAGAATGCGGACGCGCTGATCGACCGCGTGCTGCAGCAGATTCCTGCGCCGCCCAAGCCGCTCGAGACCCATGTCCGCATCGCCACCAACGGCTGAGGCAGTCCTGCGCCGCCTCGAGTGGACGGTCATCCGTCGGCTCGATGGCGCGCTGCACGGCGACTACCGGACGCTGTTTCGCGGCTATGGTCTCGACCTCGCCGACCTGCGCGAGTATCAGTATCAGGACGACGTCCGGCACATCGACTGGAACGTCACGGCGCGCATGCAGACGCCGTATGTCCGCGAATTCAACGAGGAGCGCGAGGTCTGCGCGTGGTTCCTGCTCGACCTCTCTCCGTCGGTGGATTTCGGATCGCAGACCGTGAACAAGCGGGCGGTATTGGCCGAATTCGTCACCGTGCTTGCGCGCCTGTTGACCCGGCACGGCAATCGCGTCGGCGCCATGCTCTACGGCGAGCGCCTCGATACGGTCATCCCGGCCCGCAGCGGACGCATTCATGCGTTGCGGCTGCTGCATCGCCTGCTGACCCGGCCCGAGTCTCCGGTGGCCGCGACCACCGATCTCGGCGATTTCATGCGCGGCGCCTTTGCACTGATGCCGCGCCGGTCGCTGGTGTTTGTCCTCTCCGACTTCATCAGCGCTCCCGGCTGGGGCAAGCCGCTGGCGCAGCTCGCGCAGCGGCACGAGGTCATCGCCGTGCGGCTGCAGGACGCTGCCGAGGCGGCGATCCCGGATATCGGGCTGGTGCTGCTCGAGGATCCCGAAACCGGCGAGCAGCTCTTCGTCGATACCGCGGACAAGGCGTTTCGCGAGCGTTACGGCGCCCTCGCGCAGCAACGCGAGGATGAAATCCGCCGCATGCTCGCGCAAGCGGGTGTCGACGGCCTCGAACTGTCCACCGACGACGACCTGGTCGACGCCATCCTGCGTTTCGCCGACCTGCGCCGACGCCGCAGCCAGCTCGCGTCCGGGGGAGGGGTGCCCGCGCACCTGTCGTGGCAGCGGCCGCCGGAGCGGACCGTCGCGTGACCTTTCTCTGGCCGCGATTGTTGTGGCTGTGTGCGCTGCTGCCCGTGCTGGTGGCGGTTTACTGGCGCGTTCAGCGCCGGAGGCGCAACCCGGCGGTCCGCTACGCCGGCCTGGCGCCCGTGCAGGAGGGGACGGGGTTCACGGCGACGCTGCGTCGGAATCTGCCCCCGGTGCTTCTCTTCCTTGCGCTGGCGCTGATGATCGTCGCCATCGCCCGCCCCGCGGCGGTCATCATGGTGCCCTCGCGGCACGAGGCCATCATCCTCGCCATGGATGTCTCGGGCAGCATGCGCGCCACCGATGTGAAGCCCAACCGGATCACCGCGGCACAGGAGGCGGCGCGCGCTTTCGTGGCCGAGGTGCCGCGCTCGACGCGCATCGGCGTGGTGGCATTCGCGGCGACGGCGTCGGTTGTCCAGTACCCCACGACCAGCCGCGACAACGTGCGGGAAGCGATCGATCGCTTCCAGCTCCAGCCGGGCACGGCGATCGGCAGCGGCATCCTGATCGCGCTGAAGGCCATCTTCCCCGATCTCGACGTCGACCTGCGCGCGGGCGACCTGCGCCGGGGCGACGCGCAGCAAAAGCCGCGTGTGCCGGACCAGCCCGCGGAAAAGCCCGTCGAACCAGGCTCGCACGGGAGTGCCGTCATCGTGCTGCTTTCCGACGGGCAATCGACCACCGGCCCCGATGTGACGGCGGCGGCGAAGATTGCCGCCGAGCGCGGCGTGCGCGTCTACACGGTGGGCATCGGGACGCCGGCCGGGGAGACGCTTTCGATCGACGGCTGGTCGATGCGCGTGCGCCTGGACGAGGCGGCGCTGAAGTCGATCGCCACCTTGACGCGCGGCGAGTACTTTCAGGCCGCCACGGCAGCGGATCTCAAGCAGATTTACGAGACGCTGACCACGCGGCTCATGTTCGAACGCCGCGAAACCGAGATCAGCGCCATTGTTGCGGGCGTGGCGGCATTGCTGGCGTTGCTGTCGGCAACGCTGTCGCTGTGGTGGTTCAACCGGATCCTGTAGCGCTACAACGCTACCAGCGAGCTTTTCAGGGGAACACCCAGCAGATGAAACTCATCGAAAACGCTTTGCTGGCGGATGCCGCCCTCTTTGCGGGATGCGGATTGCTGTTGGTCCTGCTGAGCCGGATGGCAGCGCCGGCGCGCCGCAAGGGCATCCTGCCGATGGCCGCCATGGCGGCGCTCGGGGCATTGGGCATCTATCTGCTGCAGCGCTTCGAACCGCATTTCCAGTCCGAGACGCTGGGGATGCTGCTGCGCGAAGCGATGCTTGCGCTGATCGCCTTTGGCGTCGTTCGCGCCGCGACCTACTTCGTCTTCCAGGTGGCGCTGGCGAGGCTCGCAGTGCCGCGCATCCTCGGCGATGTCGTCATCGCCCTGGCGCTGATCGCCTACGCGATGTTCCGGCTCAATGCGGTGGGCGTCAATCTGGTCGGCATTGCCACCACCTCGGCAGTGTTGACCGGAGCGATTGCCTTTTCCGCGCAGGAAACGCTGGGCAACCTATGGGGCGGCCTCGCACTGCAGCTCGAGCGCACGTGCCGGATCGGCGATTGGGTGAAGGTCGACGACGTGACGGGACAGGTGGTCAGCATCCGCTGGCGTTGCCTCGCGCTGGCGACGACCAACAACGAAACCGTCGTCATCCCCAACGCAGCGCTGATGAAGAACCGGATCACCGTGCTCGGGCGGCGGGGAGAGGAGGGGGCGCCGTGGCGCAAGAACGTGCGCTTCCAGCTCGAGTTCGAACTGGCACCGTCGCACGTGGTTCCGCGGGTCGAGGCCGCGTTTGCCAGCGCGGAAATCGACAACATTGCCGCTGATCCCAAGCCCACCTGCATCTGCACGGGCTTCGGCGATAGCGGTATCGACTACGCGGTCGTCTTCTACATCCTCGATCCACAGCACGAATGGCGGACCGAGTCACAGGTCAGGCTGCATCTCTTCGCGGCGCTCACCCGCGAGGGCATGGGCATCCCGTTCCCTCGGCGCGTGGTCGAAATGCGGCGTGACGAGCGCCCCGGGGCCAACGCCCGCGAGCACGCGCGGCGTCTGGCAGCGATCGAGGTCAGCGATCTCTTCCGTGCGCTCACGCCCGCCGAGCGCGACGCGCTGGCGAGCGGGCTTGCGGCCTGTCCTTACGCCGGCGGCGATCTGATCTTCCGTCAGGGCGCCGCTGCCGATTCGCTGTTCATCCTTTGCCGCGGGAGCGTGGACGTCTTCGACGACGATGCGGCCACCGGGCGGCGGAACAAGCTGGCGTCGCTCGCGGCGCCGGGCTATTTCGGCGAGATGGGACTGTTGCTGGGCGCGCCACGGCGCGCCACGGTCCTGGCGGCCGGCGACGTGCTGTGCTACCGGCTCGACAAGCAGGGGTTCGACACGGTCCTTTCGGCGCGGCCGGAACTCGCGGTCGAGCTTTCGCGCGTGCTGGAGAGCCGGCAGGCGCAAAACGATGCCACGCTGCTGGCGCTCGATGCCAACGCCCGCTCCCGGCATGCGCTCTCGCGGGCCGAGGATCTGGTGCGCAGGATTCGCGAGTTCTTCGCCCTGACCTGACTGTCGATCCGGAATGAATTTGATTGAAACGTTCGCCCTGAGCTTGTCGAAGGGCACGCCCTGAGTCAATCGAAGGAGCTTCGAAGGACTTGACCCGAACGGAACTTCATGCGCCACCGTGCCGGATCGGCAAGTCCGCGGATCAGCGGCCGCCGACGATGTCCTCCCGGGTCAGCAGAAACACGCTGTCGGACGAAGAACCCGTTTCCAGCCACACAAAGGGCATGCGCGGCCACGCCAGTTCGATGGCGCCGCGATTGTGGCCGATTTCGACCACCAGCACGCCTCGAGGCGCCAGGAATCGTGGCGCCTGCGCGAGAATCACGCGCACGGCATCGAGTCCGTCATCGCCGCCGGCCAGCGCGAGCGCGGGCTCGTGCCGGTATTCCGGCGGCAGCTCGCCCATGGCCATCGCGGTCACGTAGGGCGGGTTGCTGATGATGAGGTCGTAGCTCTTGTCCGGGAGATTCGCGAACAGGTCGGAGCGGATGAGATTGATGCGGTCGGCGAGACCGTATTCGCTGACGTTGCGCTGCGCCACCGCCAGCGCGTCCGACGAAATGTCGACGGCGTCGATATCCGCCACCGGGAAGGCGTGCGCCAGCAGGATGGCAAGGCAACCCGAACCCGTGCACAGGTCGAGCACCGCCTCGACCCGCGCGGCGTCGCTCACGTACGCAGCCAGCCCGTCCGGCAGCAGGTCGGCGATGAACGAGCGCGGGATGATCACCCGTTCGTCGACGTAGAACCGGAAGTCGTGCAGCCACGCCTCGCGGGTGAGATAGGCGGCCGGCACGCGCTGGTCGATGCGTCGCTGCAGGAGGTGCGCGATCTGCGCGCGCTCGGGAGGGGTCAGGCGTGCGTCGAGAAACGGGTCGAGCAGGTCGGGCGGCAGGTGCAGCGCGTGCAACAGCAGGTACGCTGCCTCGTCGTAGGCATTCGTCGTGCCGTGGCCGAAGGCGAGCTTCGCCTCGCCGAAGCGCGAGACGGCGAAGCGCAGCCAATCGCGCAGCGTCTCGAGACCCTGGACGGCTTCGCTGGTCATGGGATCGCAGCGGGAAGCAGCAGCCGTTCGAGCAGTTTCAGGTAGATCGACGACAGCACCGGCAGGTCGGCGATGCGCACGCGCTCGTTCAACTGGTGGATGGTGGCGTTGACGGGGCCCAGCTCGACGACCTCGGTGCAGAGGGTGGCCAGGAAACGGCCGTCGGAGGTGCCGCCGGAGCAGGACAGTTCGGGCGTCCTGCCCGTCACCTCGCGGACGACTTCGATG
The DNA here is from genome assembly GCA_963709525.1 of uncultured beta proteobacterium. Classification (GTDB taxonomy): domain Bacteria; phylum Pseudomonadota; class Gammaproteobacteria; order Burkholderiales; family Casimicrobiaceae; genus CAIWHR01. The sequence continues at coordinate 151,209 of CAVPXB010000014.1, read as the reverse complement.
GCGACATCGACCAGACGGCTCCGCGGCGTGAGATAGGGGTCGCCCGACCCCGTCCACTCCAGCGCATAGTCCAGTTCGTGGCGTCGCAGGACGGCGTCCATCCGCTGCTGCAGCGACTCGCGGCTGGAGGACGTCGCGTGGCGAAAATTGAACAGCAGCTCCAGCGAGCCGGGGATGACGTTGGTGGCGCCCGTTCCGGCGTGGATGTTCGAGCATTGCCAGGACGTGGGCGGGAAATATTCATCGCCGGTGTCCCACTCCATGGCGGCAAGCTCTGCGATGGCGGGTGCCGCGAGATGAATCGGATTGCGCGCGCCCTGCGGATAGGCGATGTGCCCCTGCACACCGCGTACCGTCAACGTGCCGGACAGGCTGCCGCGGCGGCCGTTCTTGATCATGTCGCCCAGCGCGTCCACGGACGACGGCTCGCCGACGATGCAGTAATCGAGCTCGCGTGCCGGACCGCGCCAGCCATTCGACGACGCGAACGGTGCCGTCGGTCGACGGGCCTTCCTCGTCCGAGGTGAGCAGCACGGCGATCGATCCGGGTGCGTCGGGGTTCGTGGCGACAAAGGCCTCGATGGCGGTCACGAAGGCGGCGATCGACGACTTCATGTCGGCGGCGCCACGTCCGTACAGCCAGCCATCGCGCTCGGTGGGCGAGAACGGGTCGGAGTGCCACTGATCCAGCGGTCCGGCGGGCACGACGTCGGTGTGCCCGGCAAGGCACACCAGCGGACCGGTGCCGCCGCGGCGCGCCCAGAGGTTCGTCACCCCGTTGCAGACGAGGGTCTCGCAGCGGAACCCGAGCGCCCCGAGTCGCTCCGCGACGATCGCCTGGCATCCGGCATCGGCGGGCGTGATCGAGCGGCAGGCGATCAGCGCCTGCGCGAGTTCGCGCGTGGGATCGGTGGTTGCCGGTTGCGCCATGGAATGGGGCGAGGACCCTGCGCCCGAGGAGCCTGCTGCTGCGACCCGTTCTGCCAGCGACGCCGCGGTCAATGCGGCCGGTCGAGGAGGTCGGAATCGATCGACAGGGCCGTGAAGTCCGCGCCGGGGCGCCGCTTCGCGGCTTCACCCGCGGCGCCCGGCACGTTTTCGACCCGCGACGTCGGCGAATTCTGGTTGATGAGCCAGGCGAGGTTGGTCGGCGAATCCGCCGCCGTCATCGCCTCGTCGTAGCCGATGCGGCCGTCGAGGTAGAGCCGGCACAGCGCCTGCTCGAAGGTCTGCGACCCGGGATAGAGCGACTGCTCCATCGCTTCCTTGATCTGCGCCACTTCACCGTTCTTGATCAGATCGGCGATCAGCGACGAGTTGAGCAGGATCTCGACCGCCGGTTGCAACGCGCCCTCCTTGTTGCGGACCAGGCGCTGCGAGACGATGGCGCGCAAGCCGATCGACAGGTCGGACAGCACGGCGGAGCGCGCGTCGTAGGGAAAGAGGTTGATGATCCGCGACAGCGCGTGATAGCTGTTGTTGGCGTGGATCGTGGACAGGCACAGGTGCCCCGTGAGCGTGTGCAGGAGCGCCGACTGCATCGTTTCCTTGTCGCGGATCTCGCCGATCATGATGAGGTCGGGCGCCTCGCGCAGCGCGTTCTGCAGCGCCTTGTTGTAGGTCATGGTGTCGACGTGGATCTCGCGCTGGTTGACGAGGCTCTTCTTGTGCGTGAACAGGTACTCGATCGGATCCTCGATGGTGAGAATGTGTCCGGTCCGGTGGGTGTTCCGGTGATCGATCATCGCCGCCAGCGTCGTGGACTTGCCCGAACCCGTTGCCCCGGCGACCAGCACGAGACCGCGCTTTTCCATGACCATGTCGAGCAGCACCGGCGGGAGCCTGAGTTCGTCGAAGCCGGGGATCGCACTGCGCACGTAGCGCACAACCAGCGAAATCGAGCCACGCTGGCGAAAGATGTTGATCCGGAAGTTGCCGACCGCATGATCGAGCCACGAGAGATTCATCTCCATCTCGTTCTCGAATTCGCGCGCCTGCTGGTCGGTCATGAGTTCGTAGGCGATGCGCCGGACCGTCTCCGCATCCATCGGCTGCGTCGAAACCGGCTGCAGGATGCCGTTGATCTTGATGTTGATCGGCGCGCCGCAGGAGACAAAAATGTCGGACGCTTGCTTCTCAGCCATCAGCCGGAACAATCGATCGAGGTACATGGGGCAACTCCGGGGCTACAATTGCACCGCGTGGGCGCTGGGTAGCGATGATGATGTCATGAATCGAACGTGGCTGCCAGCGCGCCAACCCGAATGGCCTTGGCGCAGCGCGGGGGAGTGGCAAATCCGCGACCCCGCCGGGGCAATTGTGCACCTCGCCGCGTCAATACAGGAGGCATCTCTTTTCATGCTCGCAATCATCGGTGGCAGCGGCCTCACGCGCCTGTCGACCCTCGCCGTGGCACACCGCGAGGTCGTGCGCACGCCTTACGGCGAGCCATCGTCCGCCCTGCTCTTCGGGCAGATCGCCGGTCGCGATGCCGTGTTTCTGGCCCGCCACGGACACGGCCACACCATCGCGCCACACCGCGTCAACTACCGCGCCAACCTCTGGGCATTGCGCAATCGCGGCGCGACGGCGGTGCTGGCGGTCGCCTCGGTGGGGGGCATACGCACCAGCGGCGCCGGGGAGCTTGTGGTGCCGCACCAGCTCATCGACTACACCCACAGCCGCGAGGCGACGTTCTTCGAGGGCGGCGACCAGCAGGTCGTGCACGTGGATTTCACGCACCCATACACGCCGGCGCTGCGCGCCAAATGCCTGGCGGCCGGTCGCGCTGCGGGCATCCCCTTGTCCGACGGCGGCGTCTACGGCGCGGTATCGGGCCCGCGGCTGGAGACGGCAGCCGAGATCGACCGGATGGACCGCGACGGTGCGACGCTGGTGGGGATGACCGGAATGCCCGAGGCGGTGCTCGCGCGCGAGCTGGAGTTGCCCTATGCGGCCATTTGCGTGGTCGTCAACCACGCGGCAGGGCGCGGCGACTCGTCCGCCGAGATCTCGATGGACGGCATCAATCGCGTGTTGCAGACCGGCATGAACCATGTGCGGCGCCTGCTCGACCACGTCGCGCCGCTGGTGTAGCAGCGATGATCCGCGACATTCTGCGGCTGGGGGACCCGCGGTTGCTGCAGCGCTCGCTCCCGATCGAGGATTTCGGCTCGGCGGCACTCGAGGCGCTGTTGCAGGACCTGCGCGACACCATGGCGGCGAAGGACGGCGCGGGACTCGCGGCGCCGCAGATCGGCGTGCCGCTGCAGGTGGTGATATTCGGCGGCGCCTTCAATCCGCGCTATCCGGACGCCGAAGAGGTTCCCTACACCGAGCTCGTCAATCCGGTGCTGACGCCGTTGTCGGATGCGATCGACGAGGCGTGGGAGGGCTGCCTGTCGGTGCCCGGATTGCGCGGCGTGGTTCCTCGTTACACCGATCTGCGCTACGAGGGATTCGATCCCCGCGGCCGCGCGATTCGGCGCGAGGTGACCGGATTCCATGCCCGCGTCGTGCAGCACGAATGCGACCATCTGGCGGGGATCCTGTACCCGATGCGCATGCGCGACCTCGCGCGCTTCGGCTTTACCGACGTCCTGTTCCCCGACGCGGCAGCGGCCGAGGAATAGCACCGCCGAGCCTACTGGATGCGCAGCTGGTCGTAGATCGTGGTTTCGAGCTTGAGCAGCGCGTGCTCGTCGTGAAGCGCGACGCCGTCGATCAGGAACGTGTCCTCGGCGCGCTCGCCCAGCGTGTTGATCTTGGCGCTGACGACGTTCACGCCGGCCTCGGCCAGCGTGTAGGCCATCCGTGCAAGCAGGCCCGGCCGGTCGCCGGCCACGATCTCCAGGATGAAGTGCGTTCCCTTGTCGTCGGGGGAAATCCGCACCTCCGGCGACAACGGGAAGTGCTTGAGATGACGGCTCACGCGACCCGCCACCGGCATCTCGAGCGGCCGGCGTTCCTCCAGCGCGTGCCTCAACTCGAACTCGATCAATTGAATCGTCTCGCGGTAGGAGGTGTTCGGCATCGATGGGTCATGGACGACGAAGGTGTCGAGCGCGTAGCCGTGCCGGGTCGTATGGATGCGCGCGTCCAGGATCGACAAGCCCTGGCGGCCGAAGACGCCGCAGATGCGGGCGAAAAGCGCTTGCTGGTCGGGCAGGTAGACCATCACCTGCAGGCCCGCGTCGGCACGCGACAGGCGCGCGCGAACCACGGGGGTCGTACCCTCGATCCGATAATAGAGGTGGCGTGCATGCCAGGCGACTTCGTCGGCGGTGTGGCGCTGGAAATATACGCTGTCGAGCCGCTTCCACAGCTCCTTCTCGGCAGCCTCGGGAACGGCGTACAGCCGCAACAGCCGCCGGGCCTCCGCCTGCCGCTCCTGCAGGCTGTCGGCCAGCGTGACGGCGATGCTCGAGCCCGCCAGGCGAGCGCGCGTCGCGTTGAAGAGATCCTCGAGCAACTTCCCCTTCCATGCGTTCCACACCTTGGGACTGGTGCCGCGGATGTCGGCCACCGTCAGGATGTAGAGCGCCGACAGGCGCCGCTCCGTGCTCACCCTTTCGGCAAATGCGGCGATGACGTCGGGATTGGTGATGTCCTGCTTCTGAGCGACGGCCGACATGGTCAGGTGCTGGGCGACGAGCCACCCGATGAGTTCGGCGTCGTCGCGCGGCAGACCGTGCGCGCGGCAGAAGCGCCGCGCCTCGCGCTCGCCGAGCGCGGAATGATCGCCACCGCGCCCCTTGGCGATGTCGTGGAAGAGGCCGGCGAGGTAGAGCACTTCCTTGCGCTCGAAGTCGGTGACCAGGCGCGAGCACAGCGGATACTCGTGCGCGTGTTGCGGCTCGGCGAAGCGGCGCAGGTTGCGGACCACCATCAGGATATGCTCGTCCACCGTGTACACGTGGAAGAGATCGTGCTGCATCTGGCCGACGATGCGCCCGAACGGCGGCAGGTAGTTGCCGAGGATGCCGTAGTGGCTCATCCGCCGCAGCTCGTGCGTGAGGCCACGCGGCTCGCGAAACACCTGCAGGAAGCGCGCGCGGTTCCCCGGGTCGCGCCGGAACGCGGCATCGATCCGATGGCGGTTTCGCCATAGGGCACGCAGCGTCCGCGCCGACATACCTTTCAGGTCGGCGTGGCGCTGCATCATCAGAAAGGCGTCCAGCATCGCCGACGGCCGGCGCTCGAACAGCGCCTCGTCGCGGATATGCAGCAGCCAGTCGATGGCGAAAAACTCTTCGCCCAGCGGTCGCGGTTCGGCGTGGATCGGGCGCAGGCGCGAATGCAGGTTTTGCAGCAGGATGACGTTGGTCTGTCGAACCAGTTTCGCGGCGCGGTAGTAGCGCTGCATCAATTGCTCGCTGGCGCGCTTCGTGGGCGTGTCGACGAAGTTCAGCTGCCGCGCCAGCGCGTCCTGCAGGTCGAAGACGAGGCGATCCTCGCGTCGGCCGGCGAGGTAATGCAGACGCACGCGCAATGCGCCGATGACGCGCTCCTGTCGCGAAACCGTGCGCGCCTCCTGCAGGGTCATGAGTCCCGCCTGCGCCAGTTCCCGCCAGGTGCGGCCCAGGCCCGCCGCCCGCGCAATCCACAGCACCGTGTGCAGGTCGCGCAAGCCTCCGGGCGACTCCTTGACGTTCGGCTCCAGGTTGTACGCGGTGTCGTGGTACTTGAGATGGCGCTGCTGCTGTTCGAGCAGCTTTGCGTCGTAGAAGTGAGCGCTGTCGAGCGCGTCGGCAAACGCGCGCTCGAAAGCCCGGAACAACGCCCGCGACCCGACCAGCCACCGCCGTTCGAGCAGGTTCGTCCGCACCGTGACGTCGCCCGCCATTTCCGCTTCGCATTCGGCGATCGTGCGCACGCTGTGGCTCGCCTCGATCCCGATGTCCCACAGCAGTCCGACGAACTGCTCGATGAACGCGGCATCCTGCGCGTCGGGTGCGCAGCCCAGCAGCAGAAGCAGGTCGGTGTCCGAGTGCGGATAGAGCTGACCGCGGCCGAAGCCGCCCACGGCAAGCAAGGCGGCATCCCTGGGCGCCCCCAGCACCAGCCACGCTTCGATCAGCACGCGCGCGACCAGCCGCGCGTGCTCGCGCAGCAGTCGCGGCGTGTCGGGCTTGGCCAGAAAGGCGTCGCGCAGCGCCGCGCGACCGGACTTGAGCTCCTCGCGCCAGCGTGCCGCCGCGGACGCGGGATCGCGGGTCACTGGAGGCGGCGCATTCATCGCAGACCGGCTCAGTACACCGATTCGTAGGTACGCACACGCGATGAAATCGATGCGTTTCGGGTCAGGGCAAGGCGCAAACCGCAGCGATACCCCGTGGTATCGCGAGGATTTGCAACGCCGCCATGGCCCGAAAGGCGCGATTTCATGTGTGCGTATTTGCGAAACAGGGTACTTAGGGCGGCGGCGCGGGCGTTCCTGGCGACAGCGTGAGCACGTCGTAACCCTCGGCGGTGACGAGGATCGTGTGCTCCCACTGTGCCGATAGCGAATGATCGGCGGTGACGATGGTCCAGCCGTCGGCGAGACAGCGGATGCCGGCGCGCCCGGCATTGACCATCGGTTCGATCGTGAAAATCATGCCGGGCAGGAGCAAGAGCCCCGTCCCTGCGCGGCCGTAATGCAGCACCTGCGGTTCCTCGTGGAACTGGCGCCCGATGCCGTGACCGCAGAACTCGCGGACGATCGAATAGTGGTGGCTCTCGGCGCAATCCTGCACGGCATGACCGATGTCGCCCAGCTGGTTGCCGGGCCGGACCGCGCGGATGCCCATCCACATCGCCAGATAGGCGGTTTCCACCAGCCGCCGCGCCTGGATCGACGGCGTGCCGACGCAGAACATGCGGCTGCTGTCGCCGTGGTAGCCGTCCCTGATCACCGTCACATCGATGTTGACGATGTCGCCCGACTTGAGCTTCCTGTCACCCGGAATGCCGTGGCAGACGACGTGGTTGACCGAGGTGCACAGCGATGCCGGGTACGGCTTGTGGCCGGGCGGCTGGTAGTTGAGCGTCGCCGGGATGACCTGCTGCACGTTGACCTGGTAATCGTGCGCGCGGCGATCGATCTCGCCGGTCGTGATGCCCGGCTCGATCTGCGGCGTCAGCCAGTCGAGCAGCTCGGCCGCGAGGCGCCCGGCGACACGCATCCCCGCGATGTCCTCGGCGGTCTTGATGGCGACCGGCATCAGGCGCGCAGCAGTTCGTTGATGCTGGTCTTGGCCCGGGTTTTCGCATCGACCTGCTTGACGATGACGGCGCAATAGAGGCTGTGCGAGCCGTCGGCAGCCGGCAGATTGCCCGCGACGACGACGGAGCCCGTCGGTATGCGGCCGTAGCTCACCTTGCCGGTCGAGCGATCGTAGATCCTGGTGCTCTGGCCGACGAACACGCCCATGCCGAGCACCGAGTTCTCCTCGACGATCACCCCCTCGACGACCTCGGAGCGCGCGCCGATGAAGCAGTTGTCCTCGATGATCGTCGGGTTCGCCTGCAGCGGTTCCAGCACGCCGCCGATGCCCACGCCGCCCGACAGGTGGACGTTCCTGCCGATCTGGGCGCAGGAACCGACGGTCGCCCAGGTATCGACCATCGTTCCCTCGTCGACGTACGCGCCGATGTTGACGAACGAGGGCATCAGGACGACGTTGCTCGCGATGTAGGCGCCGCGACGGGCGACCGCCGGCGGGACGACGCGCACGCCCGTGGCCGCGAATTCGGCGCCGGTCATGCCGGCGAATTTGGTGCGCACCTTGTCGTAGAACGCGAACGGCGGCGTGTGGCCGTCGGCACTGTCGAACTGCATCGGTTCGTTGTCGTGCAGCCGGAAAGACAGCAGAACCGCTTTCTTGATCCATTGGTGCGTCGTCCAGGTGGTCCCGGTCCGTTCGGCGACACGCAGGCGGCCGGCGTCGAGTTCGGCGATCACCAGCCCGACCGCTTCGCGGATGGCGGGCGGCGCGCTTCCGGGCGCGAGCGTGGACCGTATTTCCCACGCGGCATCGATAGTCGCTTGCAAGGAGGACATGAATGGGTTCCAGGGAAAACCGGCATTTTACCGCGATCCCGATGCCGATTCCCGATGCGGGCGCCCAGGCGGTGCCGGCGGCAGGCGCGTCAGAGCAAGCGCGTGAAGTCGATGATGCGATCGATCGCATCAATGCACTCGTCGCCCGGCGCGACCAGTGCGATGCGCACGTATCCCGCGCCAGGATTGACGCCGCCTGCCGTGCGCCCGAAAAAGCTGCCGGGCAGAACGGCCACGTTCTTCTCCCTCAGCAGCCGGCGCGCGAACTCGGCATCGTCGATCGGCGTCCGGGCCCACAGATAGAAGGCCGCGTCGGGCATCGCGCAGGGCAGCACGGCCGCAAGACGCGGCTGCAGCAGCGCGAACTTGGCAGCGTACTGGAGGCGGTTGGCGCGCACGTGCGCTTCATCGTTCCAGGCGGCGCGGCTCGCCGCTTCGACGGCCGGCGACATGGCCGATCCGTGATAGGTCCGGTAGAGCAGGAAGGCCTTCACCAGCGCCGCATCGCCCGCCACGTAACCCGAGCGCAGTCCGGGCGCGTTCGAGCGCTTGGACAGGCTGCCGAAGGCAACGAGCCGGGGGAAACCCGCGCGGCCGAGCGCATGCGCCGCGGCCAGCGAGCCCAGCGGCGCCTTCGCTTCATCGAAAAAGACCTCCGAATAGCACTCGTCCGCGGCAATCACGAAGCCAAAGCGGTCGGAGAGCTCGAACAGCGCCGCCCATTCGTCCAGCGACGTGACGCGTCCGGTGGGGTTGTCGGGGGAGCAGACGAAGACGAGTTGCGTGCGCGCCCACACGGACTCGGGAACGTCCTGCCACGGCGTGGCGAATCGCTGCGCCGGGGCGCCATTGACCGGGAAGGCCTCGGCACCCGCCAGAAGCGCCGCGCCTTCGTAGATCTGGTAGAAGGGATTGGGCATCACCACCGCGGCGCCGGCGCGGGACGGATCGATGACGGTTTGCGCGAATGAAAACAGAGCCTCGCGGCTGCCGAGCACCGGCAGCACCTGCGTCGCCGCGTCGATCGCGGGCAGCGCGTGGCGGCGCATCAGCCAACCCGCGATCGCTTCGCGCAAAGCGGGGGTACCGATGGTCATGGGATAATGCGCGATGCTGCCGGCACCGGCCTTCAGCGCGTCGAGCAGCAGGTCCGGCGTCGGATGCTTGGGTTCGCCGATCGACAGATTGATCGGCTTGAAATCGGGATTGGGCACGACGCCGGCGACCCATTGCCGCAGTCGCTCGAACGGATAGGGATGCAGGCGGGACAGGCGCGGATTCACGGCGTACATACTCTGGACATGGGACGAAAATTATACGTGAGCGCGGATGCGCGTTCGGCGGCAAACGCCGCGGTTTCGCTGCCCTGGTCGTGGCGTCTTGCGGCATTGGCTGCGACGGTGACCGCGCTGGCAGCGCTGTGCCTCGTCGTGGCGACCTGGTTCTGGCGCATCGCGACTCCCGCGCCGACCTTGCCCCCGCCCGCTGCGGTTCCGGAAAGTGCGGCGCTGCTGATCGCGGCGGCGGCGCCGTTCGGACGCGCAGATCCCGTGCCTCCGGTCGCCGCGGGTCCTTCGACGATCGCGAGCACGCTGCCGGCAGACGCCCGCTTGCTCGGCGTCCTCGCGGGCGCCGGGGGTAAGGGGCAGGCGCTGTTTCGCCTGCCCGATCGCGGCCCCGTACTCGTCGACGTCGGAGCGGAGGTCGCGGCGGGGGCGGAGCTCATTGCCGTGTTCCCGGATCGGGTGCGCGTGCGCGATGGTGGCGAAACGCGCGAGATCCTGCTGCGGCCCGCGCCCGGTGCCGCGCTGGTGACGCGCGCCGCACCGGCATCGGCGGCCCGGTCCGGCGCCGATCGCAGCGCCTGCGCCGCGCCGCCGGGATTCAAGGGCAACATCTACCGCCTCAATGCCGAACTGCTGGGCGGGCTGGCCGCGCAACCGGACACCTGGAAGCCGCTGCTGACCGCATCATCCGCGGGGCTGCGCATCAGCGAGGGAGGCGGTTTTGCCGCGATGCTCGGTTTGAAGCCGGGCGATTCGCTGCGCGAGGCCAATGGCATCCGCCTCACCGCCGCCGCCGATCTCATCGTTGCCGTGGTGAAGCCGCTGCAGGGCAACCAGGCGGTGCGGGTCAAGGCCGTCCGCGACGGCAGCGATCTCGAGCTGCTGCTCGTCAATGCCAGCGCCTGCGGCGCCGGCGCCCGCTGAAACGGCGCCGGTCAATCCGAAGCCGGCAACCAGTCGAGCAGCGCAAAGGGACGATCGATGTGGCCGATCGCGGGCCAGGCGTCCGGCGTGTCGCCGGGCTCGATGTAGCCATAGCGGGCAACGATGGCGGGCATCCCGGCCGCCACGCCCGCTTCGATGTCGCGCTGCGCGTCCCCCACGTAAAGGCATTGCGCCGGCAGCACGCCAAGCGCCTGGGCGGCATGCAGCAGCGGCGCCGGGTGCGGCTTGGCATGCGGCGTCGTGTCGCCGCAGACGACGGCCCCCGCGCGCGGGGACAACTGCAGCTGATCGAGCAATGGCAACGTGTAGCGGGTGAGCTTGTTGGTGACGATGCCCCAGCCAGACCGCGCGCCTCGATCGCGTCAAGCAGCGGCAGGACTTCGTCGAACAGTGCGGAATCAACGCACAGCGCCGCCTCGTAGTGGGCGAGAAACGCGTCGCGCAGCGCCGCGAATTCCGGGTCCGCGGGCGCAAGCCCGAAACCCGCCCCGATCAGCCCGCGCGCGCCGTGCGAGGCGAAGGGCCGCAACGCGAGGTAGGGCAGCGGGGGCAGTCCCCGGTCCGAACGAACACGATTCAAGGCGGCGGAGAGGTCGGGTGCGGTGTCGGCGAGCGTGCCGTCGAGGTCGAACAGAACGGCAGTCACCGCCAGCACGCGTGGCTGCGGCGCGGCTTCAGGCATCGCTGCGGCGGCGCAGGGCGACCAGATAGTTGACCGACGTGTCGCGCACCAGGCGGAACGTTCTGGTGAGCGGGTTGTAGCCGATGCCGGCGAGTTCGGTGACGTCGAGCCCGCCGCGGCGCGCGTGCGCCGACAGCTCCGAGGGGGTGAGGAACTTCGCGTAGTCGTGCGTGCCGCGAGGCAGCAAGCCGAGCACGTATTCGGCGCCGACGATCGCCATGAGGTACGACTTGGGATTGCGGTTGAGCGTCGAAATGACCACGCTGCCGCCGGGTTTCACCAGTGTCGCGCAGGCCGCGATCGTCGATGCGGGATCGGGCACGTGCTCCAGCATTTCCATGCAGGTGACGACATCGAAGGCCGCCGGAGTTTCCGCCGCCAGCGCTTCGGCGGCGATCAGGCGATAGCTCGCGGTCGTGCCCGATTCGAGCTTGTGCAACTTCGCGACCCCGAGCTGCTTGTCGCCGAGGTCGATGCCGAGGACCTCGGCGCCCCGGCTCGCCATCGCTTCGGAGAGGATCCCGCCGCCGCAGCCCACGTCGACGACGGTCTTGCCGCCGAGTCCGCCGACCACCGTTTCGATCCAGTCGAGGCGCAGCGGATTGAGCTTGTGCAGCGGCCCGAACATCGTGCTCTCGGGATCCCACCAGTGATGGGCGAGCGCAGCGAACTTCGCCAGTTCGCCGGCGTCCACATTGGCCGAGGCGGGCGACGCGGGGGTGACGATCATTGCAGTTTCTCCTGCCAGACCCGCGCGCGGCCGAGCAGGGCGGCTTCGTCGGCGGTGGTGAGCCGGCGATTGGCGACGACATGTCGGCCGTCGACCCAGACGTGGGTGACCGCTTCGCGTCCGGCGGCGTGAACGAGATGCGAAATGGGATCGTAACAGGGCGTGGTCGCGATTCCGCCCAGGTCCACCGCGACCAGGTCGGCCGCCTTGCCCGGTGTCAGCGATCCCGCATCGGCATCGATGCCCAGCGCCTGCGCGCCGCCCAGCGTGGCCGCGCGCAACGCCTGCGCGGCCGGAAACGCGGCGGGGTCGCCGGTCGAAACCTTGGCCAGCAGCGCGGCGAGGCGCATCTCGCCGAAGAGATCCTGGCGGTTGTTCGACGCCGCGCCGTCGGTGCCGAGGGCGACGTTGATGCCGCGCGCGGCATAGGCGGTGACGGGCGCGATGCCGCAGCCCAGTTTCATGTTGGACGCGGGGCAATGGACCACGTGTCCGCCGTGGGTGACCAGGAGATCGATGTCGGCGGGATCGAGATGCACCGCGTGGATGGCGATGAAATTGGGACCGGTCGCGCCCAGCCGATGCAGACGAGCGAGGGGCGTGTCGCCGTGAAGTTCGCGGCTGCGCGAAAGCTCGGCCGCGGTCTCGGCGAGGTGCGTCTGGATCGGCAGGTCAAGCTGGCGGGCATAGACGATCGTCTTCTCCCAGGCGGGATCGCCTACGGTGTAAGGCGCGTGCGGTGCCAGCGAAAACGTGAGCTTCGACTCGTGCTTGAAGGCGTCGCGCACGGCCAGGCCCTTCTGCAGATAGCCATCGGGATCCGCTGCGTAGGGCGTCGGAAAGTCCAGCACCGGCAGCCCCAGCATCGCCCGCATCCCGACGTCGAGAAACGCCCTGGCCGTCGCCTCGGGGAAGAAATACATGTCGTTGCAGCAGGTGACGCCGCCCTTGAGCATTTCGGCGGCCGCCAGCCGCGCGCCGTCGTAGACGAAATCGGGCGCTGCAAACCGCCCCTCGCGCGGCCAGATGTGCTGTTCGAGCCAGACGTCCAGCGGGACGTCGTCGGCGATGCCGCGGAACAGCGTCATCGCCGCGTGCGTGTGCGCGTTGACGAGCCCCGGAATCAGCGCGTGGCGCGGCAACTCGATGTGTTCGCGCGGCGCGAAGCGCTGCCCGGCAACGGCCGCGGGGACCAGCGCCACGATGCGCCCGCCATCGACGATGAGCGAATGCGCGGCGAGCGCCCCCGGCGTATCCACCGGGATGATCCATTCGGGGTCGAGGCGCAGGTCTACGTCTTGCATGGCAAAGGCATCCGCATGTCGCGATTATCGCCCAACCCCGAGACGGGCCCCGACGAAAAAAGCCCCGCTCGCAGGCGGGGCCTTTTTCAGTCGGGTGACAGGGGGTCAGCGCTTGACGGCTTCGCCCTTGACTTCGACTTCGACGCGACGGTTCGGCGCGAGGCAGGCGATCAGCGCCTTGCGGTCCTTCATCTCGCACTTGACGCCCGGGACCGGCTGGGTCTTGCCCATGCCGAGGGTTTCGATCTTGTCCTTGGCGACACCCTTCGAGACCAGGTAGTCACGGACCGCATTGGCGCGGCGCTCGGACAGTTTCTGGTTGTAGGCTTGCGAGCCGATGCGGTCGGTGTGACCCGTGACCAGCACCAGTTCAAGCTTTTGCACGTCCTTCAGCTTGTTGATGACGTCGGCGTCGATGGCGGCTTTGCCTTCGGGCTTCAGGACGGCCTTGTCGAAGTCGAACAGCGCCTTCGAGGCCAGCGTGATCTTCTGCACGGCGGGGGCGGGCGCGGGGGCGGGCCTCGGCGCGGGGGCCGGCGGGGGCGGGGGCGCTACCACAGGTGCAGGCGCGGCCACGGGTGCGGGCGCCGGTGCGGGCGGCTTCGGCACCAGGTCCGGATCGCATTCGATGGTCGCCATGCTCGGCGCCCAGTAACCGGTACGCCAGCAAAGGTTGCCGGCGAGGCCCTTGGAACCGTTGTAGACGCCGCTCTTCAGCGTGCCGTCGGTCGGCGTCGGCGGCGCCGGTGCTCACGTAGCCCGGGCTGGCGGGTGCCGTGCCCGGGCACATAGCCTTTCGGATCGGCTTGTTGTGCGGCAACGCCGCCGGCGAACACGGTCGCAATTGCGCCCACCAGGACACCGGTAACGAGACGTTGAGTCATTGTTTCACCCCTTTTGGCTTTGGTTTTAAACAGGTTTTTTGCGAACCCGGAAAAATCGCGCGGTGGTCGATAGTCCTGTCAGTCACACACGCGTGGAATTCCTTGTTTCGGCGAAAACTATAGCATGGCGCCCTTCACCGTGCAAAAGAAAGTCCGGTTTTCGCCACACCGGAGGGGCGAGTGTCGCAGCGATGCAACGACGTGATAAAATTCCACGTTTTCAATGACCTTGGTCGCTCGCTTGTGTTGGTTCCAGCGCTGTCGACTTGATGGCGGAGCTGTCTGCTTCGGTTTTTTTGGCAATCGGCGCCTTTTCGCCTACCGCGCCGCCGTTGATGCCCCCCGCCCAAGCTGAACCCGCATCGCCCGGCCCTTTTTCAACGCCCGCCCCCAAAGACTCCCGCCCCCCATGCAGCCGTTTGCCAAAGAGACCCTCCCGGTCAGCCTCGAAGCCGAAATGCGTCATTCTTACCTCGATTATGCGATGAGCGTAATCGTGGGCCGGGCACTGCCGGACGTTCGGGACGGCCTCAAACCCGTGCACCGGCGCGTGCTTTTCGCGATGCACGAAGCCAATACCGTCTGGAACCGGCCGTACGTCAAGTGTGCCCGCGTCGTCGGCGACGTGATGGGCAAATACCATCCGCACGGCGACATGGCCATCTACGACACGCTGGTGCGGATGGCGCAGAGCTTTTCGCTGCGCTACCCGTTGATCGACGGTCAGGGCAATTTCGGCTCGGTCGACGGCGACAACGCCGCGGCGATGCGCTACACCGAGTGCCGGCTGCAGAAGATCACCAACGAGCTCACCGCCGACATCGACAAGGAGACCGTCGATTTCGCGCCCAATTACGACGGCAAGGAGCAGGAGCCGACGGTGTTGCCGTCGCGCCTGCCCAACCTCCTGGTCAACGGCTCGTCCGGCATCGCGGTCGGCATGGCGACCAACATACCGCCGCACAACCTGACCGAAGTCATCGGCGCCTGCCTCGCGCTCCTGCACCAGCCGGGGACGACGATCGACGAGCTGATCGAGCTCGTGCCGGCGCCCGATTTCCCCACCGCCGGATTCATCTACGGCCTCGAAGGCGTGCGCGAGGGATACCGTACCGGCCGCGGGCGGGTGGTGATCCGCGCCCGCACGCACATCGAGGACATCGGCAAGGGCGAGCGGCAGGCGATCATCGTCGACGAAATCCCGTACCAGGTGAACAAGGCCAATCTACTGATCCGCATCGGCGAGCTGGTGCGCGAGAAGAAGATCGAGGGCATCTCCGACCTGCGCGACGAATCCGACAAGTCGGGCATGCGGGTCGTGATCGAGTTGAAACGCGGCGAAATGCCGGAGATCATCCTCAACAACCTGTACAAGCTCACGCAGTTGCAGGACAGCTTCGGCATGAACATGGTGGCGCTGGTCGACGGCCAGCCGCGGCTGCTGAACCTCAAGCAGTTCATCGAGTATTTCCTGCTGCATCGGCGCGAAATCGTGGTGCGCCGCACGCGTTACGAGCTGCGCAAGGCGCGCGAGCGCGGCCACATCCTCGAAGGCCTCGCCGTCGCGCTGTCCAACGTCGACGAGATCATCGCGCTGATCAAGGCGGCGGCAACGCCGGCCGAAGCCAAGGTCGCGCTGATGGCGCGCGTCTGGCGCTCGACGGTGGTCGAGGAGATGCTTCTGCGCGCGGCAGCCGACGCGGCGCGTCCGGAGGGCCTCGCGCCCGATTTCGGCTGGCAGGCGGCTGCCGGCGGTTACAGGCTGTCGGAAGCGCAGACGCAGGCCATCCTCGAACTGCGCCTGCAGCGGCTGACCGGCCTCGAGCAGGACAAGATCGTCGGCGAGTACCGGGACGTGATGGCGCTGATCGTCGATCTGCTCGACATCCTCGCCAAGCCCGCGCGCGTGACGGCCGTCATCGACGACGAGCTGACGGGAATCCGCGACCAGTTCGGCGACGCGCGCCGCTCGGAGATCATCGCCCAGGGCGTCGATCTGTCGCTCGAGGACCTGATCGCGCCCGAAGACATGGTCGTCACGCTGTCGCACGGCGGCTACATGAAGGCGCAGCCGGTGGCAGAATACCGGGCGCAGAAGCGCGGCGGACGGGGGCGGCAGGCAACGGCGACCAAGGAGGACGATTTCATCGATCGCCTGTTCATCGCCAACACGCACGACTTCATCCTGTGCTTCTCCAACCTCGGCCGCGTCTACTGGCTCAAGGTCTACAACGTGCCGCAGGGCTCGCGCATCGCGCGCGGCAAGCCGATCATCAACCTCGTGCCGCTGGCCGACAACGAGAAGATCACCGCCGTCCTGCCGGTCAAGGAATTCACCGAAACGCAGTTTGTGTTCATGGCGACGGCGATGGGAACGGTGAAGAAGACGCCGTTGTCCGAGTTCTCGCGGCCGCGCACGGCCGGGATCATCGCCGTCGACTTGAGCGAAGGCGACACGCTGATCGGCGTGGCGCTGACCGACGGCACGCACGACGTGATGCTGTTCAGCTCCGGAGGCAAGGCGGTGCGCTTCGACGAGAACGACGTGCGCCCGATGGGCCGCACCGCGCACGGGGTGCGCGGGATGGCGCTGGAGCCCACGCAGACGGTGATCTCGATGCTCGTCGCCGAGGACGAAACCCAGTCGGTGCTCACCGCGACCGTGAACGGCTACGGCAAGCGCACGCCGATCGTCGAATACACCCGCCACGGCCGCGGCACGAAGGGCATGATCGCCATTTCGCAAAGCGAGCGCAACGGCCAGGTCGTCGCGGCGGCGCTGGTGCGCCCGGACGACGAGGTGATGCTGATTTCCACCGGGGGCGTGCTCATCCGCACGCCGGTGAAAGCGATCCGCGAAATGGGCCGCCCGACGCAGGGGGTCACGCTGATCCATCTCGACGACGGCGAAACGCTGGCGGGGCTGGAGCGCGTCGCCGAACGCGAGGACGAGGTCGTCCTTGGGAACGGCGACGGCGAGGGCGGCGGCGAGACGCCTCCCAATCCGGACGAACTGCCACCCGCCGACGCCTGATCCCGGTTGTTCCGCTGTCTCTGTCCTCTGTCCTCTGTCCCTGTCCTGTCTGATCCCTGATCCCTGCCATGTCCCGTGTCCACAACTTCAGCGCCGGCCCCGCGATCCTTCCCGAGCCGGTGCTTGCCCGCGCCCGCGACGAACTCCTGGACTGGCACGGCAGCGGCATGTCGGTGATGGAAATGAGCCATCGCGGCCGCGAGTTCATGTCCATCGCGGCCAAGGCCGAAGCCGATCTGCGCGCGCTGCTGGCGGTGCCCGACGACTACGCAGTGCTGTTCCTGCAGGGCGGGGCGCTGGCGCAGAATGCCTTCGTTCCGCTGAACCTCCTCGGCGACAGAAGCGTCGCCGACTACATCGACACCGGGCTGTGGTCGGGAAAATCCATCGCCGAGGCGCGCAAGTACTGCAGCGTCAACGTCGCGGCGTCGAGCGCCGATCGCCAGCACAGCTATGTTCCCGCACGGGCGGACTGGCGGCTGTCGCCCGAGGCCGCGTACGTTCACGTCTGCACCAACGAGACCATCGGGGGTGTCGAGTACCACTGGGTGCCGGATGCCGGCGCCGTGCCGGTGGTCGCCGACATGTCGTCGCACATCCTGTCGCGGCCGATCGACGTGTGCCGCTACGGCCTCATCTACGCCGGCGCGCAGAAGAACATCGGGCCGGCCGGACTGACGCTGGTGATCGTGCGCCGGGATTTGCTCGGGCATGCGCGCCGCGACACGCCGGCGGTCTTCGACTACACCGTGCAGGCCGAGGCCGGGTCGATGTACAACACGCCGGCGACCTTCGGCATCTACCTCGCGGGGCTGGTCTTCGAATGGCTGGCGGCAGAGGGTGGACTGGCCGCGATCGAAACGCGCAACCTTGCCAAGGCCGCGCTGCTGTACGCCGAGATCGATCGCAGCGGGTTCTATCGCAACCGGGTGACGCCTGCCGACCGGTCGCGGATGAACGTGACCTTCTTCCTGCCCGACGACCGGCTCAACGACGCGTTTCTTGCCGGTGCGGCCGAGCGCGGCCTGGTCCAGCTGAAGGGGCACCGCGTGGTCGGCGGCATGCGGGCGTCGATCTACAATGCGATGCCGATCGCCGGCGTCGAAGCGCTCACCGCATGGATGCGCGACTTCGAAGTTCGGCACGGTTGATATCCGCGTGCAACCAGCGAGCCCGACCATGGCGCAACAACCCGGCGACACCGATCTCGCGTCCCATCGCGCGGCGATCGATGCCCTCGATCGCGAGATACTCGAACGCCTCAACGCGCGCGCCACCCACGCGCAGGCGATCGGGGCGCTCAAGGCCGGCGGCGTGGTCTACCGGCCGGAGCGCGAGGCGCAGGTGCTGCGCCGCTTGCAGGGAGAGAACCGCGGCCCGATGTCCGGTGCAGCGGTCGCCGGAGTGTTCCGGCAGGTGATGTCGGCGTGCATGGCGCTGGAGCAGACGTTGCGGATTTCCTACCTGGGCCCTGCCGGCACGTTTTCGCACGCGGCCGTCGCCAAGCACTTCGGCGGCTTCGTTGAGGGCGAACCCTGCGCGACGATCGATGACGTGTTCCGTGCCGTCGAAAGCGGCCAGACCGACTACGCGGTGGTCCCGGTGGAGAACTCGACCGAGGGTGCGGTGGGACGAACGCTGGATCTCATGTGCCAGACGCCACTGCTCATCTGCGGCGAGATCAAGCTGCGCGTCACCCAGAACCTGCTGAGCAACGCCGGCGCATTCGCGGAGGTGACCAAGGTCTATGCGCACGCGCAGTCGCTGGCGCAGTGCGTGCTGTGGCTTGCCAAGCACCTGCCAGGCGTGCAGCGGATCGCGGTCGCGAGCAACGCCGAGGCGGCGCGTCTGGCCGCAGCCGAACCGGGCGCGGCGGCAATCGCCGGCGAGATCGCCGCCGCGATTTACGGACTGGCGGTACTCGCGACGCACGTCGAGGACGAGCCCAACAACACCACGCGCTTCTGGGTGCTGGGCCGGCAATCGGTTCCGCCGTCGGGCAAGGACGAGACCTCGCTGGTGATGTCCTGTCCGAACCGCCCTGGCGCCATCGTCGAGCTCCTCGAACCCATCGCCAGCGCCGGGGTCAGCATGTCGCGGCTCGAGTCGCGCCCCGCGCGGACGGGTCTATGGGAGTACTTCTTCTTCGTCGATCTCGAAGGCCACGCCACCGACGTGAAAGTAGCGCAGGCGCTCGCCGGCTTGCGGGAAAAAGCGCCGTTCCTGAAGATACTGGGATCGTATCCCGCCGCGGTCTATTAGGATCTCCTCCATGGCCCACTCAGCCTCGCCGTCCCACGGTCACGCTGCCGCGCCGACCGCCCCCGACTACGTGCGGCACATCGCGCCGTACATTCCCGGCAAGCCGATCGGAGAACTTGCGCGCGAGTTCGGCCTCGCGCAAGGCGACATCGTCAAGCTGGCGTCCAACGAAAACCCCCGTGGCCCGAGCCCGGCGGTGCGCGCGGCGATCGCCGCTGCGACCGACGAGCTGTCGCGTTATCCAGACGGCAACGGCTTCGCGCTGAAATCGGTGCTGGCGCAGCGCCACGAAGTCGACGCCGATCAGATCGTGCTGGGCAACGGCTCGAACGACATCCTCGAACTCGCCACGCAGGCGTTCCTGACACCGGGCGATTCTGCCGTCTATTCGCGCCATGCGTTCGCCGTGTATCCGCTGGCCACGCAGGCGCGAGGCGCGCACGGGATCGAGGTCGCGGCGCGAAATTTCGGCCACGACCTGCCCGCGATGCGCGCGGCCATCGCGACGAACACGCGGGTCGTATTCGTCGCCAACCCGAACAATCCCACGGGGACATGGATCGATCCGCTCGCCCTCAAGGACTTCATCGCTTCGGTGCCCGCCAACGTGCTGATCGTTCTCGACGAGGCGTACAACGAGTATCTCGACCCGACGCAGGTCGCGCCCTCGGCGGCGTGGGTGGCCGAACACGCCAACCTGCTGGTGTCGCGGACTTTCTCGAAAGCCTATGGTCTCGCGGCACTGCGCGTCGGCTACGGCATCATGGACGCGAAGGTCGCCGACATGCTCAATCGCGTCCGGCAACCGTTCAACGTCAATGCGCTGGCGCAGGCGGCGGCGCTGGCCGCGCTGGCCGATCAGTCGTATGTCGAGGACAGCCGCAGGCTCAACCGCGACGGCAAGCGGCAGCTCGAGGACGGATTGCGCGAGCTCGGCCTTGGCTTCGTGCCCTCGCACGCGAATTTCCTGCTGGTCAAGGTGGGCGATGCCGGCCGCGCCTACCATCGCCTGCTGCAGGCGGGCGTCATCGTTCGTCCCGTCGCCAACTACGGGCTGCCGGAATGGTTGCGGGTGACCATCGGGCTGGCGGACGAGAACCGGCGTTTCCTCGCGGCGCTCGCGGCGGCACTCGCTCCCTGACGCCGAAACTCGTGACCGTGCCCGTACTGCCCGCGCCTGGCGCGGACCCCATCGGCAAGCTCGTCGTCATCGGCGTCGGGTTGATCGGCGGCTCGTTTGCGCTGGCCCTGCGCGAGAGCGGGATGGTGCGGGAGGTCGTCGGTGTGGGTCGGGGCGAGGCGAACCTTCGCGAGGCGCTGAAGCTCGGAATCGTCGATCGTTACGTCATGCTGGCGGCCGATTGGACGCGGGAGATCGTCGATGCCGATGTCGTGCTGATCGCAGCACCAGTGGCGCAGTATCCGGCGCTGTTGCAGGCGATGGCGGAGCACCTCGGGCCGCGCACCGTGGTCACCGACGCCGGCAGCACCAAGCAGGACGTGATCGCCGCCGCCCGGCAGGCGCTGGGGCCGCACTTCCCGCGCTTCGTCCCGGCGCATCCGATCGCCGGCACCGAGCACTCCGGGGCGGCGGCCGCGTTTGCGGCGCTGTACCGCGAGCGCAACGTCGTGCTGACACCGGCGGCGCAAACCGATCGCGGCGCGCTCGCCCGCGTCGGGGCGCTGTGGGAAGCCTGCGGCGGTCGCCTGCTCACGCTCCCGGCAGCGGCGCACGACCGCGTCTTCGCCGCCGTGTCGCACCTGCCGCATCTGCTGGCCTTCGCGCTCGTCGACGCCTTTGCATCCCGGCCGGACAGCGAAGACATCTTCCGCTTCGCCGCCAGCGGGTTTCGCGATTTCACGCGGATCGCCGCCAGTTCCCCCGAAATGTGGCGCGACATCGTGCTCGCCAATCGCGACGCGCTGCTCGCCGAAATCGTCGCGTTTCGCGCGCAGCTCGACCGGGTGTCGGCGATGCTCGAGGCGGGCGACGGGCCTGCGCTGACCGCCGTGTTTGCCAACGCGCGTGCGGCGCGGCACGCGTGGGCGGCGGGCCGCAGCGCCGCAGCGCCCGTGCCCGACGACGGTCCGCGTGAGCCTTCGGGAGGGTGATGCGATGACGACCCTGGTGCCGCGCGTTGCGCCGGCGTTCATCGATCTCGCTCCGGCAGCGTTGGCGCAGGGCACCGTCGCGTTGCCGGGTTCGAAGAGCATTTCCAATCGCACCTTGCTGCTGGCGGCGCTGGCGGAAGGCAACACCCTGGTGCGCGGCCTGCTCGATGCCGACGACGTCGACCGGATGCGGGACGCGCTGGCGGCGCTGGGCGTGCGCGTCGAGCCGGAAGGCGCGGGTCGCGACTTCAGCGTCCACGGCCGCGGAGGTGAATTTCCGGTCAAGGCGGCGAAGCTGTTCCTGGGCAACGCCGGGACCGCCATCCGGCCGCTGACCGCGGCACTGGCGCTGGCGGGTGGAGATTACGAGCTCTCCGGCGTGCCGCGAATGCACGAGCGGCCGATCGGCGATCTGGTCGACGCGCTGCGCGGGTTGGGGGCCGATGTCCGCTACCTCGCCAATGCCGGGTTTCCGCCGCTGGCCATCGGAGCTTTCGGCAAGCGCCCGGACGCCATGCCCGATGCGGTCGCGGTGCGCGGCGACGTCTCGAGCCAGTTTCTTTCCGCGTTGCTGATGGCAATGCCGATCGCCGCCGCAGGACGGTCGCGGGAACTCCGCGTGGAGGTCGTCGGCGAACTCATCTCCAAGCCGTACGTCACGATCACGACCAATCTCATGGGCCGCTTCGGTGTCACCGTCGGGCAGCAGGGCTGGAAATCGTTCCACGTGCCTGCCGGAGCGCGCTACACCAGCCCCGGCGAAATCCACGTCGAGGGCGACGCGTCGGCGGCGTCGTATTTTCTCGCCGCCGGTGCGATCGCCGGGGGACCGGTGCGCGTCACCGGCGTGGGCAGGCACTCGATCCAGGGCGATGTCGCGTTTGCCGAGGCGCTGTCGCGGATGGGGGCCGAGGTGACGTACGGCGAGGACTGGATCGAGGCCCGGGCGGGGCGTCGGCTCAAAGGCGGTCAATTCGATTGCGTCGCGATCCCGGACGCGGCGATGACGCTGGCGGTGGTCGCGCTGTTCGCCTCGGGGCCGACGACGCTGACCGGCATCGGCAGCTGGCGGGTCAAGGAAACCGACCGCATCCAGGCGATGGCGACCGAACTCGGCAAGCTGGGCGCCACCGTCGTAGGGGGCGGCGATCACCTGCGCGTCTTTCCTCCCGAAGCATTGCGCCCGGCCACGATCGACACCTACGACGATCATCGGATCGCCATGTGTTTCTCGCTGGCGGCGTTCGGCGGCGTGGCCGTGCGCATCGTTGATCCCGACTGCGTGCGCAAGACCTTCCCCGATTATTTCTCCGTGCTGGCGACCATCGCGCGCACCGAGGTGCTGTCATGACTGCGGCGCCGGACGTCGTGCCGGTGATTGCCGTCGACGGGCCGGCAGCGTCGGGCAAGGGCACGGTGGCGGCGGGCGTCGCGCGGGCGCTGGGCTTTCATCTGCTCGACAGCGGCGCGCTGTACCGGCTGGTGGCCCTGCGGGCAATCAGGACCGGCGTCGCGCAGGACGATGCGAACGCGCTGGCCGCGATCGCCGCGTCGTTGGACGCAAGCTTCGACGGCACGACGATCCATCTCGAAGGCAGCGACGTGACCGAGGCGATCCGCGCCGAGGAAGTCAGCGCGGGGGCGTCCCGGGTGGCCGTGCATCCGGCGGTGCGCGCGGCGCTCCTTGCCCGTCAGCGGGCGTTCCGGCGCCCACCGGGACTCGTCGCGGACGGGCGGGACATGGGGACCGTGGTGTTTCCCGACGCGTCGCTCAAGCTGTTTGTCACGGCCAGCGCCGGGGAACGCGCGCTCCGGCGTCATAAGCAGTTGATCGAAAAAGGAATCTCCAGTAGCATTGATGGTCTTTTGCGTGAACTCCAGGAACGCGACGCCCGCGACGCTGCACGGGCCGAGGCGCCGATGAAGGCGGCCGAGGATGCCGCGATCCTGGATACGACTGGACTTTCCATCGACGAGGCCATCGGGTTCGTGGTGAACCGGTATCGGATGCGTCTCGCCGAAGGGAACGAAGGTTAGCTCGTGGCGCTGCAGGGATCTGTCCCGAGGACAATCCTGCGCGGCATGAACAGGCAAGAGGCCGCCCGCATCGCGCTTTAGCCAGCGCCGCGGGCGGATTTTTACAACCAACCCGCCACACGAGAAAAAGGGTTCTCGTCACCGGCGGCACTGACCAGAGAAGGATCCAAACCCCATGGCTACTGCCACCCAAATCACCGAAGTTCCCGACGCGATGGAGAGCTTTGCCGCGCTGTTCGAAGAGTCGCTCTCGCGCGGCGAGATGCGTCAGGGCGAGCTCATCACCGCCGAAGTCGTTCGCGTCGATTTCAACATCGTCGTCGTCAACGCCGGACTCAAGTCCGAAAGCTTCATCCCGATCGAGGAATTCAAGAACGACAACGGCGAAATCGAGGTCAAGGCCGGCGATTTCGTCACCGTCGCCATCGAAGCGCTCGAAGACGGCTACGGCGAAACGCGGCTGTCGCGCGACAAGGCCAAGCGCCTCAAGGCGTGGCACGATCTCGAAGCCGCGATGGAGCAGGGCACGATCGTCTCCGGCCTCGTCACAGGCAAGGTCAAGGGTGGCCTCACGGTCATGGTCAACGGCATCCGCGCCTTCCTGCCCGGCTCGCTGGTCGACATCCGTCCGGTCAAGGACACCTCGCCCTACGAGAACAAGGCGCTCGAGTTCAAGGTCATCAAGCTCGACCGCAAGCGCAACAACGTGGTCGTCTCGCGCCGCGCCGTGCTCGAAGCGAGCCTGGGCGAGGAGCGCGAAAAACTCCTGTCGACGCTGCAGGAAGGCGCGACCGTCAAGGGCATCGTCAAGAACATCACCGACTACGGCGCGTTCGTCGACCTGGGCGGCATCGACGGCCTGCTGCACATCACCGATCTGGCGTGGCGCCGCGTCAAGCACCCGTCGGAAGTGCTGGCGGTCGGCGACGAGGTCACCGCCAAGATCCTCAAGTTCGACCAGGAAAAGAACCGCGTCTCGCTGGGCATGAAGCAGCTGGGCGAAGACCCGTGGGTCGGCCTCGGCCGCCGCTACCCGCAGAGCACGCGCCTGTTCGGCAAGGTCACCAACATCACCGATTACGGCGCGTTCGTCGAGATCGAGTCGGGCATCGAGGGCCTCGTCCACGTTTCCGAAATGGACTGGACCAACAAGAACATCCATCCGACCAAGGTCGTGCAGCTCGGCGACGAGGTCGAGGTGATGATCCTCGAGATCGACGAGGAGCGGCGCCGGATCTCGCTCGGCATGAAGCAGTGCATGAGCAATCCGTGGGACGACTTCGCGATGAATCACAAGAAGGGCGACAAGGTATCGGGACAGATCAAGTCGATCACCGACTTCGGCGTGTTCGTCGGCCTTCCCGGCGGCATCGACGGCCTGGTCCACCTGTCCGACCTGTCGTGGTCGCTGACCGGCGAAACCGCCGTGCGCGACTTCAAGAAGGCGCAGGAAGTCGAGGCGGTGGTGCTGGCCATCGACGTCGAGCGCGAGCGGATTTCGCTCGGCATCAAGCAGCTCGACGGCGACCCCTTCACCAATTACGTCGCCATCCACGACAAGGGCAACGTCGTCAACGGCACGGTGAAGTCCCTCGACGGCAAGGGCGCGGTCATCGCGCTCGACGGCGAGGTCGAGGGGTATCTGCGCGCTTCCGAAGTCGCCCGCGATCGCGTCGAGGACATCCGCACGCACCTGAAGGAAGGCGATGCGGTGTCGGCGATGATCATCAACATCGATCGCAAGAATCGCTCGATCAACCTCTCGATCAAAGCCAAGGATCACGCCGACGAAAGCGAGGCGATCCAGCGGGTTTCGAGCGAGAACCAGGGCGCGACCACGGGCACCACCAATCTCGGTGCGCTGCTGCGCGCAAAGATGGACAACAAGACCAACGAGTAAGCAGGCGGCGTGATGACCAAATCGGAGCTGATCGACCGCCTGGCGGCGCAGTTCCCGCAGCTGGTTGCGAAGGATGCCGAACTCGCGGTCAAGATGATCCTCGACGCCATGGCGGAAAGCCTGGCCAAGGGGGAGCGCATCGAGATCCGGGGGTTCGGCAGCTTCGGCCTGAATTATCGGCCGCCCCGTACCGGGCGCAATCCGAAGTCGGGGGAGAAGGTACAGGTGCCGGAAAAGAACGTGCCGCATTTCAAGGCCGGCAAGGAGTTGCGCGAGCGGGTCGATTTCCCGGGCGCGAGCGTCGGCGTCGATCACGAGGCATGACCACGACAGTGGGCAGCGTCGGCAGCGTCGGGGATGTTCCGGCCGCAGCTGACGCTGCGCATTTCTCTTCCGGGAGCGATTGATGTCCGCCGTGCGCTGGATCGTCGGGGCGATTCTCTTTATCGCGCTGCTGTTTCTTGCATTGCAAAATTCCGAACCGGTCACCCTGAAGTTCTATCAGTGGTGGAGCTGGCAGGCGCCGCTCATTTTCGTCGTGCTGGTGGCGTTCGCGGTCGGCGTAGCGGCGGGGCTGCTCGCCGGGGTCGTGCGCTCCGCGCGTCTCAAGCGGCAATTGAATCGCTTGCGCCGGGAGCAGCGGCGCGCGGAACCGACACCGGCGCCGCACGGCGCCGCGCCAGGCATGACGCCGGCCTCGGGTCCGGGTTTCGAGCGCATCGGCCCGCCGCTCGATGGCGTTTGATGCCCCGACACGAGAGCTCGCTGCATTGGCGCAACGCGACTGAACGCTGATGGACTTCGACCTCTGGTGGCTGCTGCCGATTCCCGCGATCTTCTTCGGGCTGGGCTGGGTCGCCGCGCGGATCGACATCAAGCATCTGCTGCGCGAATCACGCGCGTTGCCGATGTCGTATTTTCGCGGCCTCAACTTTCTCCTGAACGAGCAGCCCGACAAGGCCATCGAATCGTTCATCGAAGTCGTCAAGGTCGATCCGCAGACGATCGACCTCCATTTCGCCCTGGGTAGCCTCTTCCGGCGGCAGGGCGAAATCGATCGCGCCATCCGGATGCACCAGAACCTGCTCGACCGCCCCGACCTGCCGGCGGACAAGCGGCAGGCTGCCGTGTTCGAACTGGCGCAGGATTTCCATCGCGCGGGCCTGCTCGACCGCGCGGAAGAGCTCTTCGCGCGCCTCGAAGGCTCGTCCTTCGAACATGCGTCGCAGTCGTTCCTGCTGTCGATCTACGAGCAGGAGAAGGACTGGCCGAAGGCGATCGCCGTCACCCGGCGGATGGAGGCGCTCGCGAAGCAGCCCTATCACAAGGAAATCGCCCACTACCATTGCGAACTCGCGCAGTCGGCGCTGCTGAAGTCCGATTTCGCGACTGCCCAGAGCCATCTCGACCAGGCGCTGGCCGAGTACAAGGCGTCGCCGCGGGCGACCGTGCTGGCCGGCGACATGGCGGCCCAGAAAGGCGATTACGCGCAGGCAATCGATCTCTGGCAGCGGATCGAATCGCAGAATCCCGCGTTCCTGTCGCTGGTCGCCGAGCGCCTGGCCCATGCCTGGCGGCAGGTGGGCAGCGCCGAACAGGGCTTGCGCGTGCTGCGCGCCTACCAGCAGCAATACCCGTCGCTGGACATCCTGAACACGCTGTTTGCCCTGACGCTGGCCGAGGAGGGCGCGGCGCCGGCCGCCAATCTCATCAAGGAGGAGCTGGCGAAAAACCCGACGCTGCTGGGGTTGGACCGCCTGCTCGAGGCGCAACTCCTCGCCGCACCCGCGGAGCGTCGCAATGATCTCGAGCTGGTCAAGCAACTGGTCGGCCAGCACATCAAGCGGCTGGGAATGTACAAGTGCGAGCAGTGCGGATTTCGCGCCCGGCAGTACTACTGGCGCTGCCCCGGATGCGGCAAGTGGGAGACCTATTCTCCACACCGGACCGAGACGCCGGATGGTTACGCCTGATCGCCCGCTGCGGCAACCTTCATCGACCCAGGGATTTCCCAACGTGACCTCACCCGATCCGCGCGTCATCGTCGCGCTCGATTTTGCCCACCCGTCGGGAGCCCTCGCATTGATGGACCGGCTCGACCCGGGGGAATGCGCGCTCAAGGTCGGCAAGGAAATGTTCGTCGTCGCCGGACCCGAGCCGGTGCGATGGATGGTCGACCGCGGATTCCGCGTGTTCCTCGACCTCAAGTTCCACGACATTCCGAACACCGTCGCGCAGGCCTGCGCCGCCGCAACGCGGCTCGGCGTCTGGATGCTGAATGTCCACGCGGCGGGGGGAACCGCAATGATGGACGCCGCGCGCGAAGCCGTCGCCTCCGCGGCGGCGAAGTCCGGCAAGCCAAGGCCGCTGCTGATTGCGGTCACCGTGCTCACGAGCCTCGACGATGCCGACGTCGCGGCCATCGGCATGACCGGCACGACGACCGAGGCGGCGCAGCGCCTTGCGCTGCTTGCGCAGGCTGCCGGTCTCGACGGCGTCGTCTGTTCGGCGCAGGAAGCCGCTGCGTTGCGGCAGTCCTGCGGACGGGAGTTCACGCTGGTCACACCCGGCATCCGCCCGGCCGGATCCGCGCGCGACGACCAGGCGCGCATCATCACGCCCGAGCAGGCGATGGCGAACGGCGCCGACTACCTCGTCATCGGCCGTCCGATCACGCAGGCACCGGACCCGCTGGCCGCGCTGGCATCGATCAACGCGTCAATCCGCAATGGTACTGGAGCAAAACAATGAAGATCACGATGATCGGGACGGGCTACGTCGGCCTCGTCACCGGGACCTGTCTCGCCGAGGTCGGCAACGACGTGCTGTGCCTCGATGTCGATCCGCGCAAGATCGATATCCTCAACGCCGGCGGCGTGCCGATCCACGAGCCTGGCCTCGAAGCGGTGATCAGGCGCAACGTCGCCGCGGGGCGGCTGTCGTTCACCACCGACGTCGACGCTGCCGTCGCGTTCGGCCAGGTGCAGTTCATTGCCGTGGGCACGCCGCCGGACGAGGACGGTTCCGCCGACATGCAGTACGTGATTGCCGCAGCGCGCAACATCGGCCGCCGGATGCAGGGCTACACGGTCGTCGTCGACAAGTCGACGGTTCCCGTCGGCACCGCCGATCGCGTGCGCGCGGCGATCGCCGAAGAACTCGCGGCGCGTGGCGCCGACATTCCCTTCGCCGTCGTGTCGAATCCGGAGTTCCTGAAGGAAGGCGCGGCGGTCGACGACTTCATGAAACCCGACCGCATCGTCATCGGTGCCGATGACGAACGGGCGATCGCCACCATGCGCAGCGTCTACGCGCCGTTCATGCGCAATCACGAACGCCTGCTGGTGATGGACGTGCGCTCGGCGGAGCTCACCAAATATGCCGCCAACGCGATGCTGGCCACGCGCATTTCGTTCATGAACGAGCTCGCGAACCTGGCCGACGCGCTGGGCGCCGACATCGAGCACGTGCGGCAGGGCATCGGGTCGGATCCGCGCATCGGCTACCATTTCCTGTACCCGGGCGCGGGCTACGGCGGCTCCTGCTTTCCCAAGGACGTGAAGGCGCTGCAACATACGGCGACGCAGCTCAAGCGGCCGTTGCGCATCCTCGACGCCGTCGAGGCCGCCAACGATGCGCAGAAGCTGCGCCTGGTCGAGAAGATCGTCGCCCGCCTGGGCGAGGATCTGGCGGGGCGAAAGTTCGCGCTCTGGGGACTCGCCTTCAAGCCCAATACCGACGACATGCGCGAGGCGCCCTCGCGCGAGATCATCGCCGCGCTGGTCGCGCGCGGCGCAACGATCGTCGCCTACGACCCGGTGGCCATGATCGAGTCGAAGCGCATCTTCGGCGACGTCCCGTGGCTGTCGTACGCGGCCTCGCCGATGGCGGCAGTGCAGGGCGCCGACGCGCTCGTCATCGTCACCGAGTGGAAGGAATTCCGCAGCCCGGATTTCGACGCGCTGGCGAAGGCGCTGCGCGCGCCGCTGATCTTCGACGGCCGCAACCTGTTCGAGCCGCGCGACGTGCATGCGGCGGGCCTCGAGTATTTCGCCATCGGCCGGCGCTAGGATGCAGCCGAGATTCCCCGCCTGGCGCGATCGCGCCGCGGCAACCCGCGTGCTGGTGGTCGGCGACGTGATGCTCGACCGCTATTGGTTCGGCGACGCCGAGCGCATCTCGCCCGAAGCGCCCGTTCCCGTGGTGCGGATCGTTCGCACCGAGGAGCGTCCCGGCGGCGCGGCCAACGTCGCCCGCAACGTGGCGGCGCTGGGCGCCCAGGTGACGCTGTTGTCGGTGACCGGCGCCGATGAGCCGGGTTCCGCGCTCGAGCGTCTGCTCGCCGGCGAGGGCGTGCGGACGCTGTTCCACCGCGACGCGGCGCTGTCGACGACCGTCAAGCTGCGCGTCATCGGGCGCCAGCAACAGCTGCTGCGCATCGATTTCGAGACCTTGCCGTCGCACGAAGTGCTGTCCGACAAGCTTGCCGATTTCGATCGCCTGCTGCCGGACGCCGACGTGGTGATCCTGTCGGACTACGGCAAGGGCGGGCTGGCGCACATCGGCAGCATGATCGTGCGCGCCCGGGCGGCCGGCAAGCCGGTGCTGGTCGATCCCAAGGGCGATGACTGGACCAAGTACCGTGGCGCGACGCTGATCACGCCCAACAAGAGCGAATTCAGGCAGGTGGCCGGCCGCTGGCGCGACGACACTGATTTTGCCGCCAGGGCGCAGGCATTGCGCGCCGAACTCGACCTCGCCGCGCTGCTGGTCACCCGGTCGGACGAAGGGATGAGTCTTTTCACCGACGCGGGCGCCGACCACATACCCGCCCTCGCACGCGAAGTTTTCGACGTCTCCGGTGCCGGCGACACCGTCATCGCGACGCTCGGCGTGCTGATGGGCGCCGGAGCCCCGCTCCCCGCCGCCATGCGCATCGCCAACGAAGCCGCCGGGATCGTCGTCGGCAAGCTCGGGACCGCAACCGTCACGCCCGACGAACTCGCCTGATCCCGCCGCGATGGCAAAAGCGAAGACCATCCACAGCTGCACCGAATGCGGCGGCCAAAGTCCGAAATGGCAGGGCCAATGCCCGCATTGCGGTGCCTGGAACACGCTGGTCGAATCGGTTGCCGCACCGGTCGCGACGCGGTTCCAGAATCTTGCAGGTGCGCGCAGCCCTGTCCGGACGCTGGGTTCGGTCGACGCAAGAAACACGCCCAGGTTTCCGACCGGCATCGAAGAGTTCGACCGGGTTCTCGGTGGCGGCATGGTGCCCGGCGGCGTGATCCTGCTGGGGGGCGATCCGGGGATCGGCAAGTCGACGCTGCTGCTGCAGGCGATGGCGTCCATCGGCGCCGCGAAAAAGGCGCTGTACGTGACCGGCGAGGAGTCGGTCGAGCAGATCGCGCTGCGCGCGCAACGACTGTCGCTGCTCAACGCCCCCGTATCGCTGCTGGCCGAAGTGCAGCTCGAGGCCATCATCGCCGCGATCGACATCGAGCAGCCGGAAGTGGTCGTCATCGACTCGATCCAGACCGCGTACACCGAAGCCATCACCTCGGCACCGGGCAGCGTGTCGCAGGTGCGCGAATGCGCGGCGAGGCTGACGCGGCTCGCGAAGCAGCGCGGCATCGTCGTCATCTTCGTCGGTCACGTGACCAAGGAGGGCGCCATCGCCGGCCCCCGCGTGCTCGAGCACATCGTCGACACCGTCCTCTATTTCGAGGGCGACACGCATTCGAGCTTCCGCCTCGTCCGCGCGATCAAGAATCGCTTCGGCGCCGCCAACGAGCTGGGCGTGTTCGGCATGACCGACCGCGGGCTGAAGGGCGTGTCGAATCCGTCGGCGCTGTTCCTGTCGCAGCACGCGGACTCGGTTCCCGGCTCGGCGATCGTCGCCACGCTCGAAGGCTCGCGGCCGCTGCTGGTGGAAATCCAGGCGCTGGTCGATCCGGTCCAGGGCGGCATGCCGCGGCGGCTGTCCGTCGGCCTCGACGCGCAGCGGCTGGCACTGCTGCTCGCCGTGCTGCACCGGCATGGCGGCGTCGAAACCGCCGGCTACGACGTCTTCGTCAACGCCGTCGGCGGCGTGCGGATCAACGAGCCGGCCGCCGACCTCGCGCTGCTGCTGGCGGTACACTCGTCGCTCGTGAGCCGGGCGCTGCCCGCCAAGACGCTGGTGTTCGGTGAAGTGGGGCTGGCGGGCGAAATCCGCCCGGTGCAGCGCGGGCAGGAGCGCATTCGCGAAGCAGCCAAGCTCGGGTTTCGGCAGGTGTTAATCCCAAATCTCAACAAACCCAAGCAAGCCGTTGACGGAATTAAAGTCGTCGGCATAGATCGCGTCGATCAGGCACTCGACTGGCTGCGCGGTTGAGGGGTTTTCCCGGCAGCATCAACCGGATTTCGGGCGCATGACGATCGGCGCTCTGCGGCCCTCCCGGTACTGGCCGGCCATCGCGTCGAATGCGACTTCGAGGTCGCGGGCAAAGGCCTCGGCGTCGAACAGCGGGCTCGCGCGGCCCGGTCCCTGCAGATACTCGCGCAGGGCCGTGCGCCGCGTCTCGCTGCGGGCGAGGTCGATCGCCAGCGCCCGGTAGCCCGCAACGTCCGCGGCCACGAGTTCGGGCAATCCGATGGCGGTCAGGAGACTCGCCCCGACGCGGCTCGCAAAGGTCTCGCCCGGGAAGGTGACGACCGGGCAACCCACCCACAGCGCGTCGCTGGCGGTGGTGTGTGCGTTGTACGGCCAGGTGTCGAGGAAGAGATCCGCGTATTGGTACAAGCCGAGGTATTCCGCCTGCGGCCGGTGCGCGGCAAAGATCAGGCGCGCCGGCGCGATATCGCGGGCCGCCGCTTCCCGGCGCAGGTGCGCGATCGCCGGATCCGCATCGTTCCGGGCCAGCAGCCACAGCACCGAATTCGGCACGTCCTTCAACAAACAGCACCATAGATCAATTACTTGCACATTTATCTTGAAGCTATTGTTGAAGCAGCAAAAGACGATGGCCCCAGCGGGCAGTCCCAGGCTGGCGCGTGACGGCGGGGGTTGGACCGCCCGTGAGCGGTCGTTGCTCTGGTACGAATGCGGCAGCTGGACCAGACTTTCGGTGTAGTCGGCAGCGTGTGCCAGGGGCGTGACGACAGGGTCGCCGATCAGGTAATCGACGTAGGGGGCACCCAGCGTTCCAGGGTAGCCCAGCCAGTGGACCTGGATTGGCGCCGGTCGGGCGGCGAGGATCGCCAGCGTCGGGCCGTCGGTATGCCCCTTGAGGTCGACGAGAATGTCGATTCCCTCGGCGCGAATGCGCTCGGCCTGCGCCTGCGGGTCGGTGCCGGCAAGGTCGACAAAGCGTTCGACGCCGGCGACGATGCGCCGCCGCAAAGCCCCCCCGTCATCGGGCCCGGTGGAGAACGCGACCACGGCGACGCGCGAACGCTCGTGCGCTTCCAGCACGCCTGCGGTCAGCACCGCGGTGGGGTGATCGAAAAAGTCTCCCGAAAGATAGCCGACGCGCAGGCGCCCCGCGGACAGCGGCAATCGCGCCATCGTCGCCGGGGCCCGGGCGGGCGGGGCGGCCAGGACAGCGCAGGCGCGCTGTTCGGCGCGAGTCGATGGGTCGGACAGGAACGAAAACGGCGTCAGCCAGGGGCGCGCTGCCTTGACGCCGTCGCGGAAACGCTCCTGCAGCGCGGGCAGGTCGCGCCAATCGCAAACCCGCTTCTTCAGGAAAACGAGTGCCGAAAGCGCGGCTCCGTTGCCGGGTTCCAGCCGCAGCACCTGATCGTAGGCGCCGAGCGCCGCGGGGAAGTCGCCCAGTGCCTCGGCAGCGATCGCCAATTGCTGGCGCAGCGGCGCGACGGCCGGGTGTCGGGCCAGCGCCAGGGTGAGCGTCTTGCGGGCCACTTCGGAATTGCCGAGGTCGGCTTCCAGCTGCGCCTTGAGGCCCGCGTGCGACGGCTCCTCGGGGGCCAGGCCGAGTGCGCGAGATGCCGCATCGAGCGCTTCGAGGATCCGGCCCTGCGGCTCCAGGATCAGCGCCAGGTTGTACCAGCCCCGCGCGTACCGGGGATCGACGGTCAGGGCCTCGCGTACCGAGCGTTCGGCTTCGCTGCCGCGACCGAGCGCAGATTCCGAAACACCAAGATTGCTCCATAGCGCCGGGTCGCGCGGAGCCCGTCGGAGCGCTTCCTTCAGTGCATTGACGGCGGCTTCGGGACGCCCCACCTGGTCGAGTGCCCGGGCAAGGTCGGCCCAGGGCGCGGACGGGGCACGGTCGAGTTGCAGCGAGCGACGGATGCGCTCGACCGCACCCACCGCGTCGCCGGATTCGTGCAGGACGACGCCCGACAGATGCCATGCGGGGGCGTGCCGCGGGTCCGCATCCAGAATTGCGACGCAGGCCTGGAAAGCCTCGCGCAGCTTGCCCTGCCGGTGCAGGCGCTGCGCGCGGTCGAACGCGGGGGAGGTGTCCATGCGCGTGCCAGTAGCAAAGGCCGGCAGTCTAGCAGCCTGACCGCGATCATCCGCTGCTGCCGGGGTTCACCCGCAGGTCCGGAACGAGGCCCGAAAGCGCGGAAAGAAACGCGGGATCATCTGCGCGCGACGGACCGAGAGCGGCGTCGATGACCAGCGCGTTCCGCGCTTCGTCGCTGGTCAGCGGCTCCTGCGCTTGCGTCTGCAGCGCCAGAACGCCGAGGTCGGCCTCCGACGCGTCGGCACCGGCCTCGCGGCGCGCCGCAACGCGCTCGCGCAGAAGACCGGGGGAGGCCGCGAACGTCAGCAGCACGAACGGGATCGACAACTCGTGGGCCAGCGCCTGGAACAGTTGCCGCTGCCAGCGCGCGAGGCAGGCGGCATCCACGATTGCGACCAATCCTCCCGACACGATTTCGCGTGCGAGATCGCGCACGCGGCCGTAAGTCGCCTGCGTGGCCTCCCGATCGTAGGGATCGCGAACGGCGGCCATGCCGACGGACACGCCGGGCGAACGATGCTGCAGGCGCTTCCGTTCGACATCGGTACGCACGCGCACGCCGCCCAGATGTTCCAGCAGTTGCTGCGTGAACGTCGACTTGCCGCTGCCGGACAGCCCGTGCGTGACGATGAGCGCAGGGCGCGCGGGCCGCGCGTAGCGCTGCGCCAGCGCGAGATAGCCGCGGTATTCGTCGACGATCGCGGTGCGCATCGTGCCCGGACCGATCTGGCCCGCCCGCAGGCAGGCCACCTTGGCGCGCACCAGCGCGCGATAGACGAGGTAATAGGGCAGCACCGCAAGGCCGCCGTAGTCGCCGCTTCGCTCGAGGTAGGCATTGATGAAGCGATAGGCATAATCGGCGCGTCCACGGTCGCCGAGATCCATCGCCGTGAATGCGATTTCGCTGGCGACGTCGATCCAGCGCAGATGCGCGTTGTACTCGATGCCGTCGAACACCGTGATCGCGCCGTCGATGCGGGCGATGTTGTGGAGGTGCAGGTCGCCATGACATTCGCGAATGGAGCCCGACGCCTGGCGCGAGGCAAATGCGGCGCGCCGCCTGGCGAATTCGTCCTCGGTCCAGGCGCGCAGGGCGGCCAGGGCGAGCGCCTGCCCGTCGCCATCGAGGCCGGCGCCGATCGCCGCGAAGTTGTCAATCGCGTAGCGCAGGATTTCGTCGGGCCGGCCCCAGGTCGATCCCGGCCCGGCGATGGCAATGTGACGATGGAAATCCGCAATCGTTGCGGCCAGCGCATCGATGTCGCTCGCGGCAAGCTCGTTGCGTTCAAGCACCTGCGAAAGCAGCGCCGACTGCGGGAACTCCCGCATTTTCACCGCGTACTCGATCGCCGGACCCGGCCCGCCGAGCGCCGGTGAGTTCGCGCTGCCGGATATGGGGTCTACGCCGAGGTAGAGCGCGGGCGCCAGGCGCCGGTTGAGCCGCAATTCCTCGTTGCAGTAACGGCGGCGTGCTTCCAGGGTCGTGCAATCGACGAACGGAAGCGCGACGGCTTTCTTGATCTTGTACGCGTGCCTGCCGGTCAGCAGCACCCAGGAAATATGGGTCTCGATGACGTCGACGCGGCGGCACTCCGGCCCGAACAGGGCCGGATCACGCAGCGCCGCGATCAGCGCTGTCTGCAGCGCAAGCCCGTTGTCTCCACCGCTGGTCGCCATGACGGCCATCATTTCACCCGATCCGCCATTTTGTGCCGCTATCGGCCCATGTCAAATTCGAGCCGGTTGAACTGCTTGATCAAGGTCAACGTCGCGCACGAGCGCCGGGAGTATGGTCGCCGGACGAATTTCGCCAAAAAAGCACCCGGAGCAACACCGGAGTTGCGCGCCGGGTGACGAGACCTACCTGCAATCTTCCAACAGCCTGCGCGCGGGAGTGCCATGTTCGATCAGCCGGTCAGAAACGTGATGCAGCGGCAAAAGGTCGTCAAGACTGGGCCCGGGACAGTCGTCAGCCAGGCGGCCAAGCTCATGGCAAACAAGAATGTGGGCGCAGTCATGGTGGTTGACAACGATCGCCTGGTCGGCATTTTCACCGAGCGCGACCTTGCCTATCGTGTCGTCGCGCGCGGGCTTGACGCGCAGACGACACCGCTTGCCGACGTGATGACTCCCGCGCCCGACACGGTCGATCCCGGCAAGCCTTTCGGATACGCGATGCTGAGGATGCACGAGCGGGGCTTTCGGCACCTGCCCGTCGTCCAGGACGGCAAGGTGGTCGGTATCGTTTCATCGCGCAGCGCGATGGATCCGGCGCTGGAGGAGTTCGTGTCCGAAGCACACCGGCGAAAGCACTACGAGGAACAGGGCTAGCAGCCTGTCGGACTTAGGGTTCATCTACTGCGCCGGTGGGATAGCGGTCCATATTTCCCCGCTTTTTCGTTACATGGTCCCGCCATGCGCCTCAAAAGCGTGAAAATCTGTCCTCGCTCTCCCACTCGGCTCGCTACGATGACCTAAGTCCGACAGGCTGCTAGCGACTCTCGTCCCGCGTCCCAAACGCCACTGCCGCCACGTCCTCTTCGCGCAAGGCGGCACCGGCGGATGACAAGCGCCCGTATTCGCCGTCCCCGAGTTCCTCGCGCGCCAGGCGCTCCGCACGCTCGGCCGCGCGCGCTTCGTTCGCTTGCCGGATGAAGTCGTTTCCGCCGTGCACCCCATCGCTGTAGCCGCGCAAGAGCGCGCAGCAGCGCGGGCGGCGTTCGAGCACGGCCAGCAATGCCAGATAGTCGGCCCACACGTGCGCCAGGTAGAACTGCTCGGCCAGCGGCCAGCCTGCTTCGGCGACCTCCCGCGCCTCGACGACCGCGTCCTTGGCGAGCCAGGCGCCGGCGAGGTTGAGCTGGGCAAAGGCAAGGCTTTCCAGCGCCCGCGTGCCGCGTAACCGCTGTACCAGCGCAGCGCCGTGGCGCACCGCGTCGTCGACACGGCCGGCGATGAGTTCGGTGTCCGCAAGCGCCACCAGCGCAGCATTCGCCGCGGCCGAATCGCCGGCCTGCTCGGCCAGCGTCTGCACATGCTGCATGGCGGTCAATGCAGCGTCGAATGCACCGCTGGACCTTGCCACGGTCATTTCGGCAGAGGCACGCAACCACCTCAAATGGCTCGGCCACGCAGGATTCTCCAGTGCGCGCATCTCGGCCACCTCATCTCGCAGGTCGCCGAAGGCGCCGTCGTGGTTGGACCGGCATAGCACCCCCAGCGCGCGATACAGGCCGACGG
Source organism: uncultured beta proteobacterium (assembly GCA_963709525.1). Taxonomy (GTDB): domain Bacteria; phylum Pseudomonadota; class Gammaproteobacteria; order Burkholderiales; family Casimicrobiaceae; genus CAIWHR01. The sequence goes on along the minus strand of CAVPXB010000014.1, from coordinate 114,272 downwards.
GATCGGCCAGCCGGCGATAAAGGTCGATCGCCGCCCGGGCCCAGGGCACGCTGACTCGCGCTCGGCGGGTCCCCCAGAAATTGCTGCATCCCAGCGCCCACGCGGCGCGCAACTCCTTCGGCAGATCGTCGGTCAAGTGGTCAGCGGTGGCGAGCCAAAGGCGGCGCTGCTCCAGATAGCGCACACGGGTCAGCGCGAAGCCCAGTGCAGGCGCGAGCGCCACGGCCATCGGCGGATCGTGCGCCAGCGTCCAGGCGAGCGCCGCGCGCGCGTTGTCGAGGTCCGGCTCCAGCGCGGCGACAGCATCGTCGACGCGGATGCTCCCGCCCCAGCGCGCTGCGTCGATTCGCTCGAAGCGTGCCAGCACGGCGCTTGCATGGTGGCGGCGCAAGGATGTGTCCTCGCCGGCGGCAGCAAGCAGTTCCAGTGCAAATGCGCGCGTCGATTCGAGCAGTCGGTAGCGCGGTGGCTCGCCGGCATCGACGGCGACCAGCGAGCGATCGACGAGTGCGCCGAGAGCGTCGACCACTGCCCACTCGTCGAGCGTGCTGTCGACGGCAGTTTCGGCCACCACCTGCTGCGCGAGCTCGAGCGAGAATCCACCGGCAAACACGCCGAGCCGGCGCAACACCATCTGCTCGGTCGCACTTAGCAGGTGATGACTCCATTCGAGCTCGGCGCGCAAGGTTTGCTGCCGTGGCGCGGCACCGCGGCTTCCGGTGGTGAGCAGGCGCAGACGTTGCTCCAACGCGGCGGCAAGCTGGGTCACCCCCAGCAGCGGCACGCGCGCGGCCGCAAGCTCGATGGCGAGCGCCATGCCGTCGAGATGGCGACAGATGTCGATGACCGTCGCCACGTTCTGTTCGGTCAGGGCGAAGCGCCGGTCGGCGGCACGGGCCCGTTCGGCAAACAGGGCCACGGCGCCGTACATCGACGCCTGGTCGACCGGCAACGCGGTCTCGGGCACCGCGAGCGAACCCAGCCGGTAGACACGCTCGGTCGGCAGTTTCAGCGGCACCTGGCTGGTGACCAGCACGCACGCGTGCGGCGTGCCTTGGAGCAGTGCTTCCACGACGCGTGCCAATTCATCGACGAGGTGCTCGGCGTTGTCGAGCGCCACCAGCACTGCCAGCGGTCTGAGGGCGCCGACGAGGCCCTGGAGAGGATCGTCACCCCGGGTTTGCACGCCGAGCGCGTCGGCGATCGCGCCGGATACCAGGGTGGGGTCCGACAGCCCCGACAGATCCACCCACGCCACGCCGTGCGCGCAGGCGTTGCGCTGCCCAGCCAGCAGATGTTGGGCCAGCCGCGACTTGCCGACGCCGCCGGCACCGGTGATGGTGATCAGCCGATGCTGCGCGATCAGCGAGCCGAGCGCGGCGAGGTCGTCGGCACGACCGATCAGCGGCGGCAACGTCTCGGGCAGGTTGGTCTTGAGCTCCGGCGTGGCGTCTGCACGCTCAGGCAGGACTTCGACGGCGGGCATCGGCGGCGGATGCGGCCCAACGTGATCCAACGTCGCGGTGAATCGATATCCGCGCCCCGGGATCGTGAACAACGCCAGCGGACCGAGGACCTTGCGCAGCGCCGAGATGTGAACCTGGAGGTTGTTCTCCTCGACCACCAGCTTGGGCCACACCAGGTCGAGCAACTCGTTCTTGCCGACGACCCGGTCCCGGCGCTCGATGAGGGCCAGCAGCAGATCGAAAGCGCGCGCGCCGAGCTTGACGGCGATCCCATCGACGAAGAGCTGGCGCGAGGCCGGCTGCACGCGGTATCGGCCGAAGACGAACTCGGTGGCGGCGGCAGGGCTGGACACGGAGGCTCCGGAGGGTGCCTGTGAGAGTAAGCGTCCAGCTTAGCAGGGCGATGGCCCTGCGGCTATCGGGGGCACGATTCACAACGCTTAAGGGTCGCGCCAAGGACCTGAAGGCGTTTCAGGAAGATCGTTCAATCGTCAGCAACGCATCCCTGTTGCAACCACCGAAAGGAGTCCTGAAATGACCACTTCCTACCTCCGCCGCGCCGTCGCCGTCCTGGCTTCCATCGCCATCACTTTCGCGCTGTTCGACACGGTAGCCTCGTTTTCCGCGCCCCGATACGCCGGCAGTTCCGTGCAGTTGGCGAGTGTCCCCACACCGAACGTCACGCGCTGATCGGGCCTCGACGCCTGGGCAAAGATCTTTTCCGAAGCCCTGATCGCTGGCGGCAGTCTTTTTCCGGCAGGGCAGGGCGCTCACCGCGTGTCCATCCGCCAACCTTCGGGAGGCCCGGCATCGCAGCCGCTGCGCATCCCGCGGTAGCAGCGCCGGACTGACGCTTCACTTGAATACCACTTCCTGCAGCGTCTTGTCGCCGAGGATCTCGCGCACGTCAGTGCGCTTGATCATCATCTGCTGCTGCTTCTCCTCGGACCCGATGACTTTGGCGGTGAGTGTGTCCCACTTCTCGCTCGCGTTATCGAACGACGCCCAGTTCTTCGACTCGGTCATAAGCAGCAGGTCCCAGTCGTCCCGATTCGCCGCGCTGCCTCCGAGAACCTTGTAAGAGACGATCAGACCTTCCTTTTGCGCCGCGTCCATGATCTTTTTCCAGTTGGCGGCAAGATCGCGCAGGTAGGTATCACCCATACCGGGCTTCGTCTTCACGAAGGTTACGTTCCAGACAGTGCCGTCCTTCCAGGGCTTGTCCTGCGCGGCGACCGGGCCGGCCAGCGCAACAATGAGTCCAAAGGACAGCAGCAGCACCATTGCTCGCGTCAGCTTCATTGTTTTCCTCCCCAGGAAGTGGTGGTTCGGCTCGACCGCGACCCTTCGCCAGGGCGCGTTGATTCTGCGCCGCGACCTCCGGGCACGCAACCGAAGTTCCCTGTCGCAGCCCCGCCGGCTGTGTGCCAAATGCCGTTGCGATTGAACGCGCAACCCGAGGCTTCGAGCCTGGACATCAGCCCGTCGATCTCTGTCCTCGTCATGGGAGAGAGGGATGCCGCGACGTTCACTGCAGGAAACGTGCAGATCAGCCAGCAGAGCAGAAATCGTCGCATGGATCGAGGCCGCTCCGTCGCGCGGCGGCGAATTGAGGACAACGTACAGCTGCCCTGGCGCCAGCAGCCTGTCGGGCTTAGGTCATCGTAGCGAGCCGAGTGGAAGAGCGAGGACAGATTTTCACGCTTTTGAGGCGCATGGCGGGACCATGTAACGAAAAAGCGGGGAAATATGGACCGCTATCCCACCGGCGCAGTAGATGAACCCTAAGCCCGACAGGCTGCTAGAGCAGCCAATCGATCGGGAGGATCGACAGCATCTGCACTTTCGAGCGCAGGATCCAGCTGGTGTTGGGCTCGGTGTCGTAACGCGTCTCGCCCGACGCAGTCCGTTCGATCCATTCCAGGCTGCGACCATCCGGCGCGAGCCGCACCTCGTACGCGGCCTTGGGCACGACCGCGTCGAAAATTCGGGCCAGCCACTGCGCGAGTGCTGAACTGTCGATCACGAGGCCCATTTCGGTGTTCAGCAGCGCCGAGCGCTGGTCGAAGTTGAAGGAGCCGACGAAAATGCGGGTGCGGTCCACCGCGAAAGTCTTCGCGTGCAAGCCCGACGATGAGCTTGATCCAGTCTTCGCCATTCCTTCGGGCGGCTCTCGCCCGGCCGTTGGCTTGAGTTCAAAGAGCTTGACGCCTGCCCTGAGCAAGTCGAGGCGCCGTTTCGCATAACCCACATGCACGGCACTCTCGTCGGAGGACGACAGCGAGTTGGTGAGGATGCGCACCTTGACGCCCCGATTTGCCAGCGCCACCAGTGCCGCGGTGCCTTGCTCTCCCGGCACGAAGTACGGCGAGACGAGGTCGAGCGTCCTTTCCGGCCGGCCCATCGTTCGCACCAACTCCGGGAAGAGGAGTATGTCGGTCCGTACCGTGGTGTCCAGCGTCTTCGCCGGATCGTCATGCACGAGCCGAGCGCTGGTCCACTCGAACGCGAGCTTGCGGTCGAGAAGGTCCCGGATGACGGGCGTCGCCCGCACCGCTTCGATGTAGGCAACGGACTCCGCGTCCGCGCGCGTCGCACCGAACCGGGCTTGGAGATTGCGGGCACCGTCGGGGTCCGGCGCGCCCACGAAGCTCGCCGCTGGATAGGCGGAGGGGCTGTTCCAGAACAGGTCGAACTCCTTCGAGATATCGCGCACGGCCGCACCCGCGACGACCACGTCGAGGTCGGCAAAGACGATGCCAATGCCAGCGCCGAAGTATTCGTTGGCGATGTTGCGCCCGCCGACGACGCTCAGCTGATTGTCGGCGGTGAACGACTTGTTGTGCATGCGGCGGTTCACGCGAGTGAAGTCGATCAGGAAATTGAGCCCCCGGGCACGGCGCGCCACCAAAGGGTTGTAAAGGCGCACCTCGATGTTCGGGTGCGCGTCGAGCGTGGCAACGGTCGAATCGAGACCGCCGGTGTTCATGTCATCGAGTAACAGGCGCACGCGCACGCCCCTTTGCGCTGCCTGCCAGAGCGCCTCGAAGAGCAGGTAGCCGACCTGGTCCCCGTTCCAGATGTAGTACTGCACATCGAGCGACGATTCGGCGGCGGCTGCAAGCAGGACGCGCGCGGCAAAGGCTTCGTGGGGCTCGGGGAAGGCATGCACCCCGGTCTTGCCAGGATTCGCGGCGACCTGCGCCGCCACCGCGCGGCCGAGCCGCGTGCCGTCTGTGTCGGCGAGGGCGGAGGTGGTCGGCCGCCCCTCAAGCGGGGGCAGGCTCGCGCAGCCGGTGAGCAGCGCCGCCAGCGCGGCAACTGCCAATACAAGTATTCGGTTCATGTTAGGCAATCCTCGCAGCCATGCATCTGAAGTCGCATAATTGTTATTATGTAAAGTGTTGATCCGCCAGGGTCCGCGCAAACCGGAGCCGCCCCCTGACCCCCTCTTCGTACCACGTCAGCGCCAGAGCGCGCGCACGCGCGCCGAAATGTCCACCGGCGGCGTCGATGCCTCGACCGGCGGCTCCTTCCCGCGCTGTCCCGGATCGGCGACGGGCCAGGCGCATGACTCGAACCATCTCGTGACGGCCTCCGGGATGAAGCGGCTGCGCGAGGCATAAACGTGGTGGTCGCCATACGCGGATTGCTGATGGACGTAGAACCGCTGCGGCAGCATCAGGTGCAGATGGTCCCTGGCGCGCGTCATTGCCACGTAGAGCAGCCGCCGCTCTTCTTCGATTTCCTCGCTCGATCCGGTGCTCATGTCGGACGGTATGCAGCCGTCGACGACGTTGAGGACATGCACCGTCTTCCACTCCTGCCCCTTGGCCGAATGAATGGTCGAGAGAATGAGGTAATCGTCGTCCAGGTTGGGCACGCCGGCTTCCGCGCTCGTGGCGTTCGGCGGATCGAGCGTCACTTCGGTCAGAAAACGCTCGCGGGAGCGATAGGTGGATGCGATTTGCTGCAGCTGCACGAGGTCGCCCTGACGCGTGCAGGCGTCTTCGTAAATGCGCTGCAGATGCGGCTCATACCACCGCGTGACGAGGTCCATGTCGGCAGGCCAGTTCGCGCGCTCCCGGCGCAACAGCTGGAACAGGCTGACCAGCACCCGCCAGTCGTCCGCTGCCGAAGCCGGAACGCTGAACGCCTCCATGGCGTCCAGGGGATCCGGCGCCTGGTCCATCGCGTCGAGCAGCCTCGCCGCCGTGGCGGGTCCGATGCCCGGCAGCAACCGTACAGCGCGGAATCCGGCCATCCGGCTGCGCGGATTCTCGGCCCAGCGAAGGACCGACAGCAGGTCCTTGATATGCGCCGCCTCGAGGAACCTGAGCCCGCCATATTTCACGAACGGGATGTCGCGCCGGGTGAGTTCGAGCTCCAGATGCGCGCTATGGCTGGAAGTGCGGAACAGCACCGCCTGCGACTTCAAGGCAATGCCGGCCTCGCGATACTCGAGGATGCGCTCGGCGACGCATCGCGCCTGGTCCACCTCGTCGCCGACCGTGACGAGTTGCGGCTTGGCGGACGAGATCCGGTCCGTCCAGAGCGTCTTCGCGAAGCGCTCGCTGGCCAGGCCGATGATGGCGTTGGACGCATCGAGGATCGGCTGGGTCGAGCGGTAATTGCGTTCCAGCGTGACCACCTCTGCCGGCAGCGTGAACTGGCGCGGAAAGTCGAGAATGTTGCGTACGGTGGCCGCCCGGAACGAGTAGATCGACTGGGCATCGTCGCCGACGACGGTCACGCCCTGCCCATCGGGCTTCATCGCCCGAAGGATGGTCGCCTGGAGCCGGTTGGTGTCCTGGTATTCGTCGACCAGGAGGTAGTCGAAACGGTCCCCTACTTCCGCTGCAAGGCTCGGCTCGGCCATCATCTGCGACCAGTAGAGGAGCAAGTCGTCGTAGTCGAGGACGTTCTGTGCCTGCTTTGCCGCGACGTAGGCATGGAAGAGCTTCCTGAGCTCGGCTTCCCACGGTGCGCACCATGGAAACGCGGCCTTCAGCACCACGTCCAGCGGCGCCTCGCTGTTGATCACGCGCGAATAGATGGCAAGACACGTGGCCTTGGTCGGAAAGCGACGCTTCGTTGCCGACAGACCGAGGTCGTGCCGCGCCATGGCGAGAAAATCCTCGGAGTCGCCACGGTCGTGTATCGTGAACGACGGGTGAAGTCCGATGCGCTCGGCGTAGCTTCGCAGCAGTCGCGCGCCGACGCCGTGGAAGGTGCCCGACCAGCCAAGCGCCGGCGTTCGTTGCCCCTTCGGCGCGCCCAGCACGCGATTCAGGATATGGGTGGTGCGACGCTCCATTTCGAGCGCCGCACGGCGCGAAAACGTCAGCAGGAGTATTCGCTGCGGGTCCGTGCCGCTGAGCACCAGATGCGCGACGCGATGGGCAATCGTGTCCGTCTTTCCCGAACCCGCGCCGGCGATCACCAGCAACGGTCCTCGTGGGGCGTGCGCTCCAATGCCAAACTCGACGGCGAATCGCTGCTGCCGGTTGAGTGCGGCCAAGTGCGCATCGCCTCGGTTTGAGGCCGATGTGGATGACGAGGGCGGCGGTTGCGCGGCGGAGTGCATAGAACGATCGTTCTACGGAATCCTATCATGCCCGGCGAGAGCGTGCGGCGGCGCCCGTCTCATCGCGCCGGGCGAGGCAGGAAACCGATCTCTTTAGAGCCTTTAGGCTAAAAAAATCGCAGACAATTATGTTTCGGGTCCCCCTAAACGGCAGGTGCCAGCCTTATGTCCCGCCCCAACGCGCACGATTTTGACTGGCTGGTCATCGGGTCCGGCTTCGGCGGCAGTGTCTCCGCTTTGCGCCTGAGCGAAAAGGGCTATCGCGTCGGCGTGCTGGAGGCCGGGCGACGCTACGCCGATCACGAATATGCCAAGACCCCCTGGAACCTGAAGCGCTTCCTGTGGCTGCCGCAGCTGGGCTTGCGCGGCATTCTGCGGCTGACGGTGTTCAAGGATGTATTCATCCTTTCCGGCAGCGCGGTGGGCGGTGGCAGCACGGTCTACGCCAACACGCTCTACCAACCCGCAGCGCCGTTCTTCAAGCATCCGCAATGGGCGCACCTGCATGACTGGGAAGCGCAGCTCGCGCCCCACTACGCCACGGCCAAGCGAATGCTTGGCGTCACCCAGGTTCCATTCGACAACACCGCCCAGCGTCTGCTGCGCAGCCTTGCCCGGCACTTCAATGTCGAGCACACGTTTTGCCGCACGCCCTGCGCGGTCTATTTTGGCGCGGCCGGGGTCACCGTGCCTGACCCCTATTTCAACGGCGCGGGGCCTGACCGAACCGGATGCATCAAATGCGGCGCCTGCATGGTCGGCTGCCGGACCGGTGCCAAGAACACGCTGCTCAAGAACTACCTGTGGTTCGCGGAAAAGTTGGGGGCGACCGTGGTGCCCGACTGCGAGGTGGTCGACATCGCGCCGTTTGGAAACGACGAGGCCGCCGAAGGCTATCGCGTCACGACCGAACGGCCGGGCGCCTGGTGGCGCAAACGACGTCAGGTCTTTACCGCCCGGGGCGTGGTGGTCGCCGCCGGCGCGCTAGGCACCAACCGCCTGCTGGCGCTGTGCAAGCGACGCGGTTCCCTGCCCCACCTCAGTGACCAGCTGGGGCAGCTTGCACGCACCAACAGCGAATCGCTGCTCGCGATCACCAAGCTCGACGCCGCGCACCAGCCGGGAGAGGACGTCGCCATCAGCGCCAGCATCTATCCACGCCCGGACACGCATCTCGAATTTGTCACCTACGGCCCCAAGGGCGACATGGCGGGCCTCTTTTTCACCTTGCTCACGGGCGCAGGCACGCGCTGGACGCGGCCATTGCGCTGGCTGGGTACGATGCTGCGGCACCCGGTCGACGCGCTGCGCACGTTGTCGCCATTCGGCTGGGGCAAGCGCTCGTTGGTATTGCTGGCCATGCAATCGCTCGACAACGCCATTCGCTTCCGGCTTCGGCGTGGGCTGCTGGGAGGTTGGCGGCTGACGACCGACCAGCATGCGAGCAAACCCAACCCGACTTACATCCCCCTGGCGAACGAGGCCGCGGCGGTGGTTGCCCGCCAGACCGGAGGCGTCGCCCAAAGCATGTTCCTCGAGGCCACCGCCAATATCCCCACCACGGCGCACCTGCTGGGTGGCGCGGTCATCGCAGGAAACGCGCACGCGGGGGTGGTGGACCGCAGCCTGCGCGCGTTCGGCTACCAGAACCTGCTCGTCTGCGACGGCTCGGTGCTTCCCGCCAACCCGGGCGTCAATCCCAGTCTGACCATTGCGGCGCTGGCCGAGCACGCCATGAGCCAGGTGCTGCCCGCGCGCTGTCGATCCGGCATGGAGAAGATCGAACTCCTGTAGGAGCGCCTTCGGGCGCGAAGGCGTTCGCGCACTGGCGCGGATCCGCGGCTGAAGCCGCGCCTGCAAAGACCGCCATTTCATCCTTCATCGTGGCGGATCAATGATGCGCGCGCCGGGTCATCTCGCCGACGATCGCGCCGAACTGTTCCGCGACCTCGTGCTCGAGAAAATCCCTCGACATGACCGCGCCCGCGAGAAGACTCGGCACGACTTCGAGACGGTACGTCAGGCGGGTGCCCTTTCCCTCCGGTTCCAGCGTCATCAGCGACTCGACTCGGCGCAGGCTGCCCCTGATCTGGGTGGATCGTATGACGACCGGTTTGTTCATCTCGATCCGACGTTCGATCGCGTAAGGAAAGCTCGCGACCCCGAATTTCGCCACGCCGCGCTGTTCGATTGTCGCCGAATTGTCTTCGCGCTTGAGTACCCGGCTCGTGCGCACGTTGGGCACCCATTCCGCCATGTGCTCGAAATCGGTCAGCACGTCCCACGCCACGCCCGGCGGAACCGGCGCAAACATGACGGCGTCGCAGACGTAGGTCTCGCCGGCGAAGCCGACGCTGACGCTGCGTACGGGCGACTCGCCCGCGGCATGGCTGGCCAAGCTCAGCATGATCGTGGCGAGAAGCAGGCGACCCCATGGAATGGCGAACATCGATCCCCGATCCACGCAACAAACCGGCATCATCTCATACGCTCCTTCGTCGTTGCGCACGAGGGCTCGCGCCGCGGCCGCGGGCGGTCGGAAAGAGAGAGAGTTGCATTTCCGTCGTGTCGGATCTACTCTCGCGCGATGTCTGGAAAAGCCTGGCTGCTGCTTCTGTTCACCGTCGTCGCCATGGGAGCCATCATCTGGGCGAGCGATCGAATCACGCTCGAGGGCGAACGAACGGTTTACACGGTCAATTGCGTGGGAGGCGGCTGGCAGGGACTCGTCTGCAACGGGCACCTCGAGGCAGGCGCGCGATACCGGTTTCGCGCCAGCAAGAGCCGGGGCGAGGTTCACCACTGGATCGCAGGCTCCGCGGAGCGTTCCGGGAAGATGACCGACTGCGCCGTCCGCAATCGCGGGAACTGGAGTTGCAAGACTGCGGACAGCGCAACCCCGGCGATCGCCCAGGCAATGGTCGCGGATCGGCTGGTACCAAGTCCCGGTGCGCCTGCCACCACATTTCACGCGGTGGCCAAGTGGAAATGGTGGGCGCTGCACTGGGGACTGCCAGGATTCCTGCGAGTCGATTACTGATCCGAACTCAATGCCCGCGCTGCTGCGTCGGCGCATCCGGCGAGACCGCGAAGTGGCGTTCGACCAGGAATGGCTCGTCGAAATGACGCCGCCCGATGAATGCCGTCGCATGCCGGCCCCATTGCCGCATCGCGCCGGCGCTGGCGATTCCCATCGGCCAGAAGAAAAACCGCTCTCCGCGTTCGGTTCCCGGTACGAGACCATCGGGTCCGTAGAGGCTCCGTGTCGTGCCATCGGCGAGGCGCAGCGTGCGAAGGGTGTCGTCGGATGCGAGGACGTAGCGGACTGCCTCCGGGCCCCTCTCCGTGTCGACGATCACGCGCCGCAGGTAGTGCGTACCGGCCTCGATGCGCAGGCCGATGCGGGCGCCCGGCGGCAGCGTATCGAACGTCTGCGGTACGAGCGCGCCTTCGTCGAGCCCCGGCGACCGCTCCCGAAGTGCGATGCGCGAAGCCGGGATGAACAGGTGGTAGCAGCCGCACGCATGGATGCTGTCGAATAGCAGTGGCGTTCCATCCGGCGCGAGGGTAACGCGCCAGATCAAGCCGTCGAGCGGTCCCGCCAGAAGATCTCCCGGGCCGGTGGGCGGGCGCGCCGGGAACCACACCGTGTAGACCAGCTGCAGCAACACCGCATCGCCGACGCGCGTATGCGCGGCGCGCGCGAACACCACAGGGAATGCGGCATCGATCTCGGGCAGATTGTCGGCGCGCAGCCGCGGTTGACCGATACGGTCGTTGCGGTCGTACTCGTCGACGACCAGCACCGGGGCAAACGACGCCAGCAGCGCGTCGAGGGCGGTTGCGTCCGGCAGCGGCATGCGCAGCGGATTGCGCCCCGCGCGCTCGAGGATTGCACGAACCTGCTCCGGCGAAAGTGCAGCGCTGTCCGGCGGACGATAGGTGCGCAACGCGCCGCGCAGCGGAAGGTCGGCGAGCGGAAGCGAGAACGCGGCATGGGTTGCCGCCTCGTAGTCGCGCACGCCGATGGAGAATGGCAGGGCGGCAACCGGGTAGAGGCCGGCGAACCGCATCCAGTCGACATAGTCATCGGGCACGCTCGCTGCCGCGCGAAGTCGAGATCGACCCTCCGCGTCGCCGAAGTCGCGGTCGCGAAGGGTGTTCGCGCAACCCTCGAGCAAGGCCACCAGCGTCAGCGCACCGAAGCCCTCGTCTCGCATCCGCGCGTGGATCTCCCCCGCAGCCACCGCGGGCAGGTTGGCAATTTCGATCGTTCGAGCATCGCGGTCAAGCGCCGCCAGCAGGGAAACCCAGTGTTCGAAAGTCGCGTCATCAAGCGCCGTATCCCTGAAACTCGCGAGTAGCCGATTCGTCCGGAGGTAGGGAAAGCCCGGAATCCTCGCCGCCATCGCGTCGCCGACGCCGGCGCCGGCGACCGCCTTGTCGATGGCGGCGAAAGTGCGTTCGCAGCGCCCTGCCAGCGCCGGACGGTCTCCCGCATGGGAAGCGTCAACGAGCCATCGTGCCCGTGGCTCGACGACGGTACAACTCGCTGCGAGCATCGCCAGCGCGGCGGCAAAGACGCGGACACGGGGTGATGCGCTGTTGAACATCGGGGGGCGACGCATGTGCGCGAGCTCGGATTCCCGCCGATTGACGGCACGATAATCGGTAAACAGTCGCCGGCGCATCGTCTATTCCACCACACCGGGCCCTCCGTCGCAGGTTCGTCGATCGTCGACGGTTCGCGCTCGCTGCTCGCAACGGCGCGAAAGCTCGCTGGAATCAGCTCGTCGCGTCCCGTCTGGCGGGGCGTACCCGGTAGAATCGCGGTGACGGCCGGCGCCGTCTTCCGGGCCAGGCCGACGGACCCGGCCGCAGTCTCTCCACCAGAAGCGCGTTCAAGCGCGAAGCGGGCGATGCATACCGATGACCTGAGCCAATGGACGCACCACCACCGCTTCGACACGGGCAACGCAGCGGGCGAGCGCGGAGCGCGGTCCGTGATGTGGATAACCCTGGCGATGATGGTGGTCGAAATCGTCGCTGGATGGTGGTTCAATTCGATGGCGCTGCTGGCGGATGGCTGGCACATGAGTTCGCACGCGCTCGCCATTGGCCTCAGCGCTTTCGCCTACGCCGCCGCACGCGGTCACGCCGCGGACGACCGTTATGCCTTCGGTACCTGGAAGATGGAAGTTCTCGCCGGATTCGCGAGCGCCATCCTTCTCCTCGGCATCGCGGCGCTGATGGTGTACGGCTCGGCAGAGCGAATCATCGCCCCGCAGCCCATCCATTACCTCGAGGCCATGGCAGTCGCCGCGGTCGGCCTGGTGGTCAATCTCATATCAGCCTGGATTCTCGGCGCAGCGCATCACCGCCGCGACGCCGTGCAATCGCATGACGATTCGCATCATCACGCAGACGCGCACCACCACGACCTGAACCTCAAGTCGGCGTACCTCCATGTCGCTGCCGACGCCGCGACCTCGGTGCTGGCGATAGTCGCGCTGGCCGGCGGCTGGCTTTGGGGCTGGTCGTGGCTCGACCCCGCAATGGGGATTGTCGGCGCCACGCTGGTGGCAATCTGGGCGCGAGGCCTGATCGTGGAAACAAGCAATGTGCTGCTGGACCGCGAGATGAACCACCCGGTGGTGGACGAGATTCGGGAAGCCATCGCACGCAATGCACCCGCCGACACAAGCGTCACCGACCTTCATGTCTGGCGCGTCGGCCGCGCTTCGTATGCCTGTGCGATGGGTCTGGTTGCGCACGACCGCAACGTGACCCCGAGTCGCGTCCGCGAATGGTTGTCCGTCCACCCCGAGGTCGCGCACACCACCGTCGAGATACAGCACTGCCACTGAACGAATGGTCCCGGGCGACGGCCCCGGCGGGCTCCAGCCACCGCGGTACTCCCGTTTCACGCAGCAGGGTGGCGCCGCCGGCGCCATCCCCGGATAATGACGCGGGAATTCCGCTCCGGAAGGGTTTGCGACATGGCAATTCATAGGCTTAGCCCAGGGTTGGGCGGCGTGGTTCCGGCCGTCCACGGTCGATCGGGGCCGTTACCGACGATTCGCGCGCACCGATGATGGCGGGCAATGCCAAGGTTGCCGCCCCCGCTGCGGTGCTGCCCGCGGCTGAAGACGCCCAACTTGCGCGCGAGTGGGCGCAGGATGCGCAAGCTTCGCTGCGCCGGGGCGAGCTCGCCGCCGCCACCGGCGCGCTCGAGCGCGCGGTTCGGGTGCTGCGTGCCGGTGGTGAGGACGCCGTCCTCTCCGTTGCGCTGGCGACGGCGTCGGAGGCCTATGCCGAGGCTGGACAATTGGGGGAGGCGCTGCGGTGCGGCATCGAAAGCCTCAACGCGGCGCACGATTGCGGCGACGGGCACTCGCTGGCGGTCGCGCTCCTGGCGCTGGGCCGGCTCCACGGTCAGCTGGGACAACTCGACGAGTCGGCACGGCTGTTGGGCCAGGCGATGCGCACGGCGGAGACCATCGACGACAGCGCGGTCAAGGCAGCGATTCTCGCGGCCTTGTGCGCATGCACGACCCTCGTTGCGGAGCGATCGCCCGGCAGCACGAGCGCCGAGCGAAGGATCGATCTCGCGGACGACGCGGTCGAGCATGGGCGCCGCGGCCTCGAGGCGGCGCGCCGTGCGAAATCCTCCTACGCCGAGGCCAGTTGCGGGGCGAGCCTCGCGGCAGCATGGTTGCGGAAGGGTGATCTGGCCGCCGCTCGGCAGTGCCTGACCGACGCCGGGGCATTGGCTGACGCCCACGGATTCCAGCTGCTGCGCTATCGCATCGGAACACTGGACGGCCAGACGCTGATGGCGTGCGGCGATGTCGCCGGTGCGATTGCCCGGCTGGCCACGGTTGCCGCTGCCAGCGAGAAAGCGGGTGCCGCCGCGATCGAGATTGAAGCGCGGGCGGCACTGTACCGCGCGGCAAAGGCGGTCGATCGACATGCCACCGCGCTGGCCGCCCACGAGCGCATGCACGAGCTCGATCTGCGAATCCGCAGCGAGGCGGCGCAAACACGGGCCCGCGTGCTGATCAATGAGGTCGAGACCCACAACGCCCGCCTCGAGGCCGAAAAGGCGAGGCTCGAGGCGGAGCTGCTACGCCTCAAGAGCCGGCGCCTCGAGTCCGAGAAGCGCGCCCTGGAGGCGCAGGCGCGCGAACTCGACCGGCACGCCAACCAGGACGCACTCACCGGGTTGTGGAATCGGCGTCACATCGACGAGGAGCTGCCCCGCATTCTCGCCGAGGCCCGCGAGCGGGAAGCTCCCCTGACGGTGGCCACTGCCGACATCGATTTCTTCAAGGCCATCAACGATCGCTACGGTCATCCGACCGGCGACGTCGTGCTGTGCGCGGTGGCCGACCTGTTGCGTGACAACTGCCGTCCCAGCGACACCGTCGCCCGCGTCGGCGGCGAAGAATTCCTGCTGGTGCTCGAAGGCAGCGATGCCAGAGGCGCGTGGCTGGTCTGCGAGCGGCTCCGGCGTGCTCTCGAGCGGCACGCATGGACGGATGTGGCCCCGGAGCTCGCCGTGACCGTGAGCTTCGGAATTGCGGAGGCGCTGGCCGACACCGACACCCGCGGCCTGCTGGCGGCGGTCGATCAGCAACTCTACGCCGCCAAACGCGGGGGCCGGAACCGCGTCGAGCCTTCGCTGCGCTGAGATCCGGACCCGCGCGGCACCCCCTGCCCTGCTCGCGCCGAGCTAAAGAAACGCCGCCAGCCATCCGATAAACCTTGACGGGGTGTTGCGCGCGTCGCCAGGGATCCCCGCAGCGACCACGCGCACGGTCGGGACTCTCATATGGATCGAGCTACCTTTCACGCGTTGCAGGCAGGCGGACGCTTGCCCTCCCCGGAGGGGGTCGCGCTGCACCTGCTCCGCCTCATCCAGCGTGACAACGTCAGCACGCGCGAAATCGCCGACGTGATCATGTCCGATCCGGCGTTGGCCGGTCGGGTCATTGCATCGGCAAACAGCGTTTCGCAATACGGACACCGGCCCGTGGTCTCGATCGCACAGGCCATCGCCGTCAATGGGACCGCGGCGACCAGCCGCCTGGTGCTGGGGCTGTCGATCATCTCGGCGCACCAGACCGGCCGCTGCCAGGGCCTCGACTATCCCCGGTTCTGGCTGCGCAGCGTCATCACTGCGCTGGGCATGCAGGCGGGCGCCACGCAGTCGTCCATCGCGGCGCCGGCGGAGGTTTTCACGCTCGGCCTGTTGAGCCGGATCGGCGTCCTCGCACTGGCCACGCTGCATCCGCAGGACTACGGGTCGCTGCTTGCCGGCTCAAAGGACGGGACGGCGACTGTCGACCAGGAGCGGCAGCGATTCGCCACCGACCACCTCGAACTCGGCCAGTATCTTCTGGAAGACTGGGGCATTCCCCAGGCATTTCGCGATGCGGCGGTGCAGGCGGAGGACGAGCCGGCACCGGAAGGCGCGACTGCGTCACGATTGGGCAAGCTCGCGGCGTTGCTCCGGGTCGCCCGTGCGATGGCCGATACCGCCGCAGATCACGATTTTCGTCACCTGGAAGACGCGTCGACGCAGCGCGCGGCGCTGCAGATCGGTTTGGCGCGCGACGAACTTCTCTCGTTGTGGGACACCGTCGCGGAAGCATGGCCTGCGTGGGGCCGCATTCTGAACGTCCACGTCGATCCGCTGCCGCGACAATGCGCGCCACTGCCGCTGATGGCGCCCGAGGCTCCGAAGGCCAGCGCGCTGGCGGTTCAGGACACGGACGCCCCGTTGCGCGTGCTCGCCCTCTGCGGCGAGTCGCCGCTGCGGGCGGAACTTTCCCGGCTGCTCGACACGCCTGGCATCCGCTTTTGCGTCGCGGCAACCGACGACGACGCGCTCAAGCTCGGGGTCGCGCTGCAGCCCCAGCTCATCATTATCGACATGTCGGGAAAGGCCGCCCGCGGCCTGAAGATCTGCCAGATACTGCGCAGTTCCGCGATTGGCCGTGCGGCGTACATCCTGGCGATGTCGCTCGAAAAGGGAGAACGTGGGGACCTGGACGCTTTGCACGCCGGCGCCGACGAGTTTCTTGGCCTGCCCGCGAGCATCGAAGTGCTCGAAGCACATCTTGGCGTGGCGCGCCGGCTCGTGTCGCTGAAAGAGGAAGTCAAGCGCGACCGCGAGGAAATCCGCCACTACGCGGCGGAACTTGCGGTGGCCAACCAGCGGCTGCAGGATCTGGCCGGCTCCGATCCGCTGACGGGCCTGCCCAACCGGCGCTACGCGATGGACGATGTCACGCAAGCGTGGCAAACGGCCGTCGTGTCGGGCGAGCCGCTGGCCTGCCTGATGATCGACATCGACAACTTCAAGCGCATCAACGACACGCACGGGCACGATGTCGGCGACCGCGTGCTGGCCGCCATCGCGCAGGTGCTGCGCGCCAGCGCGCGGGCACAGGATACCGTCTGCCGCATCGGCGGCGAGGAGTTCCTGGTCGTCTGTCGCGCCACCGACGTCGATACGGCTCGCCTCGCCGGCGAGCGGCTGCGCACCGTTGTCCAGGCGACGCCGATCGAGATGGATGGCATCTTGCATCCGGTGTCGATAAGCGTCGGCGTGAGCGCGGTCGGTCGGGGGTGCAGCGACGCCAGCGTCCTGTTGAAGCAGGCCGATCAGGCGCTCTATCGCGCCAAGCAGCATGGGCGCAACCGGGTCGAGGTGTCCTGATTGCAGCGTGCCGGCTCGAACGCAACGCCACGCGCGGCGGTGCTACGTCGAGGCGGCGACTTCGTTGGCCCAGCGGTAAGCCGCGAGCTGCAGTGACATCAGCTCGCCCTCCTTGACCACACCCGAAAGCTTGTGCAGCGACGCGGTGACGCCCGCGCTGTCGTCCTTTTCGAGTTGCTCGGTCAAGGCAAGCAGCGCCCCCAGCTCGCCCTCGCGCCGCAGCAATGCTGCCTCGACCGGCACCGGGACGTTGAGTTCGGCGAGCACATCGGCGAGCGGCATCTCCAGCAGGACATCCATCAGCGACAGGATGCCGGTCATGAAGGCGAGATCCTTGAGCGCACCCTGCGTACCGGCCTGCTTGGCCGCCAGCTGTTCCATCAGCTTGCCGCGCGCCGCCGCGAGCTGCAGCAGCGGGCTGTTGAGCGACCGATTGGCACGGTCGGCCGTGTAGAGCAACAGCTGCAGCCAGACCCGCAGCTGACGGCGCCCGAGCAGCACCAGCGCGTGCCGCAGCGAGGTGACCACCTGCCGGCGCCCCAGTGCCGCGGAATTGACCAGGCGCAGCAGATTGACGGTGAGGCTCGGGTGGTGCTTGAACTCCTCTTCGATATCGCGCGTCTCGGCCTCGTCCATGGCCAGCGACAGCAGCCGCAGCAAGGCAAGCTTTGCCGGCTTGGCGCGCTTGGCAGTGAGAATCTCCGGATGCGCGAAGTGATAGCCCTGGAACAGCGTGATGCCCAGATCGCGTGCCTGACGAAACTGCGCGGGTGTTTCCACTTTCTCGGCGAGCAGCGTCACCCGGTGTTTGCTCAGGAGCTCGACGATCACCGGGATCAGCAGCTCGTCCAGCTGCTGGAAATCGATCTTGACGATGTCCACCGAAGACAGGAGACCATCGAGGTCATCGAAATTGCCGACAAAATCGTCGATCGCCACGCGGTATTTGCGCTTGCGCAGCTCGCCCACCCGGGTAATCGTGCGCTCGTCCGCGATCGTCGACTCGAGGAGTTCCAGCACGATGCGTGATGCGGGCAGCGCCTCGATCAGGTCGCTGAACAGAAAATCGGTATCGACGTTGATGAAACCAACGACTTCCCCAATCACCTGATCGAGACCGATCTCGGTAAAGGCATTGGCGATCACCGTCGAGGTGGCGAACACGTTGTCGCTTTCGTCGGCGACGTTGCGCTCGGTCGAGCGGAACAGCAACTCGAAGCCCACCAGTTCCTTGTTTACGTCAACGATGGGCTGGCGAGCGAGATAGATGGTGTGTTCTGTCATGGCACGTCTCGGCGCGTCAAGGTTGCGCGCTGGGTCGGTCGGGGTGTTCAGTGCAGCGGTTTCGGGTGGGCACATGTTAGCTCAAACCACGGTGAAGAAGCGGCTGACTTCGTCGATGCCAAGGCCCCGCTCGGCGAGCGGTTCGCATCGGGTGAGCGAAAGGCGTTTTTGCAGCACGTGGCCACGTTCGCGCAGCACGAGCAGCAGACCGACTGCAGTCATGTCCGACGACTCGATGTCCGCGAGATCGAGGCGCAATTCGCTGACTGCAGGGTCCGCGAGGCAGCGCTCGCAGGCCGCCTTGAGCTCGCGGTGCGCATCGATGCCCAGGTGGCCATGAAGATGCATCACCGTCACGCCGGTCCGGTTCTCTACGCAGATGCGGATCTGGGTGGGCATCGTCGTCTGCTCAGATCCCGCCGGCGGCACGCGATTGCGACTTCATCTGGTCGGTGAGCGCAGGTTGCGCCCACGCCGTCCTGGCCTTGGCAGGGCGGTCCGCGGTGTCGCCGCGGTTTGCGTCGGCTTTGCCTGTGCGACCATTTCGCCCACCGCGTTCAGAGCATCTCCGCGTTCCCGGTCGCCATCTGGGCCGCCTGGACGGGATTGCGGTGCGTCACGGTCCTCACCTGCTCCAGAAGGTCACTCACGCGCTGGAATCGTGCCGCGTGCTCCTGATCGGGGTCGGCGCCATCGGGTGACATCGCAGCCATGGAGGCCAGCACGTCGCCGACTCCGTGCAGCGCTGCCAGCAGCCGTTGGCTCTGCTCGATCCGCAGCTGGGTGTGGCCGATCAGCTGCGAGGTCGTGTCCTGAAACTGCAGCGATGTGATCGCGATCCCGACCTGCTGCTCGATCTCCGCGACGATGCCCGCCAGGTCACCGACACGATGGGCCGTCAGCGCGTTCACTTTCTGGATCACACCCATCGTCGCGTCAAAATCCCGCTTGGAACGCACGGCCGAATCACGGTCGTGCGACGCCATTTCGTTGATCGCGCCCTCGGTCTCGTGGATCAATTTGTGAACGGTGCCGATCTGGCTCCTGATCTGCTGGCTGAAATGGCTCGTCCGCTCCGACAGCGCTCGCACCTCGTCGGCCACTACCGCGAACCCCCGGCCGGTTTCTCCGGCCCGCGCGGCTTCGATGGCGGCGTTGAGGGCCAGGAGATTGGTCTGGCGCGATATGCCCTCGATTTCCTCGAGGACCTTGACGACGGCCGAGACCGCGGCGTTGATCCTGTCCATCTTTTCGACCAGCAGCGTGGCGTGCGCGCTGTTCTGGGCCGCGCTGTCGACGAATGCCTGCAGCACGTTGGTGGTGTCGCCGATGAACCTGTCGATGCTGACCTGCTCGGAGCCGCCGTTGGACGCGCCCTGCACGATGGTCTCCGAGAGGTCCTTTTGCCGGGTCGCGAGGCCGGTCAGGTGGTTGAGGCTGCCGAGGAGTCTGGCGATGGCATCGGCCAACAGGCTCTTGACGCGGACGATCTCGTCGCGCGAGTGGTTGTACTGGTAATCGAGTTCGCTGGCGCAATTGGCGACCGACTCCTTCGACTGCCGGGCGACCTTCTCGATCCGGTCACGCAGACTCGCCAGTTGCGCCGCATGCGCAGCCTCGGTTTGAGCGAGCGCCCTGCGGATGCCCCAGGCCAGCGCAGCCGCCATCAGGACCAGCACCAGCACCGCGACGGCGAGGTCAGTGGCGGGCCACCCGGCCCGAGCCCCGAACGCGACCATCGCTGCGCTCGCGATTGCAACTACCCCGCCCACAAACCCCCATGCTGCAGTATTGTGAACTACAGCTTGATTGGCCGCCATGACACTCTCCGGACGCAACGTTGAACAGGCGTCGCTCGCCCCTGAAACGGATTATTGGATGTTTATCGGCAGCGAAAGGGCGGAACACAGGGAGATTTCGGGCATTTCAAAGCGCAGGATTGAGGGGTATTTCTCCCCCTTTTCCGGCTTGCGCGTAAAATCCGCAGGGCTTTCCAAACATCGGCTTCCATGACCTCGACGTCCACGCCGCGCGCACTCGATCTCATCGTTGTCGAGGACAGCGAAGACGATTACCTGCTGCTGATGGCACATCTCTCGGGCGCCGGCTGGAACCTCAACGCCCGGCGGGTCGAGACCGCCGAGACCCTCGAGGCGGCGTTGGCGCAGGGCGGTACGATGGCGGTGATTTCCGACCATCAGTTACCCCGGTTCGGGTCGATGCAGGCATTGCGAATCGTCCGCGCGTTCGATGCCAACATGCCGTTCATCCTCGTCTCCGGCGCCATGGGCGAGGAAGTCGCGGTGGCGGCGATGCAGGCGGGCGCCGACGATTTCGTGATGAAGGATCGGCTGGCGCGCCTGTCGCCGGGGCTCACGCGCGCGCTGGAGGCTGCCGCGACGCGCCGGCGGCGGCAGGAGGCCGAGGCGGCGCTGGTCGATTCGCGGACCGAGCTGCGCGACCTCGCCTCGCACCTCGCTCGCGTCCGTGAAGAGGAGCGCGAGGCGATCGGCCGCGAGATCCACGACGATGTCGGCAGCACGCTCATGGCCGTCAAGTTCAACGTCGCCTGGCTGAAGGGACAGCTGAAGCACGATGCGCCGGCGGTCGCCAAGCTCGCCGAACTCGACCGCCTGGTCGATGCGGCGATCCTGTCCAGCACCCGCATCATGCATGACCTGCGCCCCGGCATCCTCGACGCGGGCATCGTCGCCGCGCTCGAGTGGCAGGCCCGCGATTTCCAGCAGCGGCTGGGCATCACCTGCGGCTTCTTCGCGTCGGCCGAGTCGATTCCCGTCGATCGCCCGACGTCGATCGCCATGTTCCGCATCTGCCAGGAGGCGCTCAACAATGTGGCCAAGTACGCGGCGGCGGGGCGCGTCGACGTCCGCCTGGACGGCCGTGGAAACCGCCTGCGGATGACGATCCACGATGACGGCAGGGGTATCGACGCCCTCGATATCGCCAAACCGGATTGCTACGGACTGCGCGGAATGAGGGAACGCGCGCTGTCGCTCGGCGGAGTCGTCGAGATCACCGGCAATCCGGGACGGGGAACAACCGTTGCCCTGATGCTTCCTTTCGTCGCGACGCCGGGCGAACCCACCGGAGAACGCTCATGATCAGCATCGTGCTCGCCGACGATCACGCGATCGTCCGCCAGGGCTTGCGCCAGATTCTGCTCGCGCAGCCCGACCTCGCCGTCAGCGGCGAAGCCGCCAATCATGGTGAAGTGATGCAGGTGGTCCGCCGCGTGCTGCCCGATGTCCTGGTCCTCGACATCAACATGCCGGGCAAGAACGGCATCGACACCCTGAAGCAGGTCAAGCAGGAGTATCCGCGAATGCCGGTTCTCATGCTGTCGATGTATCCGGAGGATCAGTATGCGGTGCGTTCGCTGAAGGCCGGCGCGTCGGGTTATCTGACCAAGATGGCGGCCGCCGAGCAGCTCGTCGACGCGATCCGGATGGTCGCCCGGGGCAAGAAGTACATCACGCCCGAACTGGCGCAGTCGCTGGCGGACAGCCTCGACCGCGATGCCGACGTGCCGCCGCACGAACTCTTGTCCGACCGCGAATTCCAGGTGCTGCGGTTCATCGCGTCCGGGCGGACCCTGGCGCAGATAGGCGACGAGCTGGCGCTCTCACCCAAGACCGTCAGCGTCTACCGCGCGCGGCTGCTGGCCAAGCTGCAGGTCGCGACCAATGCCGAGCTGACGCGGTATGCGCTGACGCACCAGCTCGTCGACTGATCCGGCAGATCCTCACGCGGACAGCACGCGATTCTTGCCCGCCTGCTTCGCCCGATAGAGTGCCTGGTCGGCCCGCTCGACGAGGTCCTCCTGCGTCTCGCCGGGCCGTCGCTCGGCCACGCCGGCGCTGAAGGTGATCAGCACCTTCTCGTTGTTGTGCATGAAGAAGCGCTTGGTGAGTTCGCGTTGCACCCGGCTCATCACGCCGATTCCATCGTCGACTTTGGTGCCCCCCAGCAGGATGACGAACTCCTCGCCGCCGAAGCGGGCGATGACATCCGAGGGCCGCAAGGCCTGGCGCACCACGCGCGCCAGATGGACGAGTGCCAGGTCGCCGGCCTGGTGGCCCAGGGTGTCGTTGACGTTCTTGAAATTGTCGATGTCGAGCACGGCCAGCGACAGCGGTTCGTTGCGTCGCTCCGAGCGCGCGACCTCGCTTTCGAACGCGCGCACCAGCCCGCGCCGGTTGGGCAGCGACGTGAGATGGTCCTCGTGCATGCGCTCGGAAACCGAGGCCAGCTCCTGTTCCAGCTGCGTCACGCGATGCTGGTATTCGTCGACCTTCTGCTGCGTGTCGATGAGCTCGTCGCGGGAGCGCTGGAGGTTGAACTGCACGCCGCGGGTGTCCTGCATGACGGCACTGATGATGTCGGAAATCTCGGACAGGTCATTGGCCGCCTCGATCTTGCCCGCATAGCCGGCGACGCGATCGTGGTAGTCGCCGGTGCTGTCGGCCATGGTTCCCAGCCGGTCGATGAATGTCGACACCATGTTCTTCAAGGCGCCCTTCGCCTCGTCCAGGCTGTGCTTCAGCGTCCCCTGCTTGAACACGATCTCGCGCAGGCTGCGCTCCAGGTGTTCGATGTCGTTCTGGGCCAGCGGCCGCGAGGTCATCTCCTCGACCACCTTCATCTGTCCCTGCAGCCAATCCTCGCCGGAGACGAGCTCGGCGACGTTGCCGACCAGGATGTGCAACAGGCGCAGGAGCCCCTGCTGGATACCCAGTTGATCCTCGCCGCGGATCTCGAGCGCCACCCAGAACTGCTTCAGGCGGCCGCTCAGATCGGCGATGGCAGGCAACGAGTTTGCCGCGCGCGCCTGCGTGGCCAGGACCTGCGCATCGTGGACGAGTTCCGGGTTGTAGCCCATGCGCGCGACGATCCCGTAGGTCAGCGTCTGCGCCAGGAGTTCGCACAGCAGGGTCAGCGCGTCGCTCTCGCGCGGGACCGTGGTCGGCAGCGCCGCCGCGGCGGTGCGCGCAGCAGGCACTTCGACCCGTTCGACGGCGGTGCGCGCGCCTGCCTCTTCGGCATCGGTGCCGCTCAGCGGCGCGTCAGCCCAGGAACGAATCAGGCCCCGCAGTCGCGGGTAGAGATTTTCCGCCGAGCCGCTCGTCGTGGCCAGGACACGCTCCAGCATTTCCCGTTTGCGACCGACCGGGAACCCCGGTGTGCGCGCCTCCCACTGGGCAAGGAGCTCGCGCACCAAGGGCCCCCAGGAGGGGGTCGCCGCCTGCGTGGGCTTGGTGCCCAGCAATCGCAGCAGCGCGGCCTTGGCCTCGGGCCAGGCCGCAAGCTCCACCGCCCGCTCGAGCGCCATCGATTCCCGCGGCACCTCGCCGGGCTGCCGCACCAGCTCGGCCGCGACTTCGTGCAGCAACGCGGCGGCCGACAGCGTGCCAGGCTTGACTCCCGGCGCGGCGATTTCGTGGTAGACGCGCGAATAGTTGTCGGGCGTCGGCGCGAGCCGCCGCTGCGCCAACTGCCGCAGGGCTTCGCGCGCGATTTCGGATGGGTTCTGCGTCATGAATGCGGTTTGTTCGTGTCGACGACGGACTATTCTAAGAGATCCCGGCGCCCTCCGACACCGACGCTGCCAATCTTTCCGCGGGCCCGGCGCCGACGCATTGCCGCTACATGAAGCTGAACAGCGACAGCCCGGAGACTTGCAGGAAGGACTTCTGCGCGGCCTCGAGCGCCAGCTGCTGGCGCGAGAAATCGGAGAGTGCCTGGTTGTAGTCGAGGTCCTGCAGCTGCGACAGCGTCGTATTGTACTGCAGTGACCTCTCGTCGTTTCCCGACGCGAGCGTATCGAGCTCCTGCAGGCGCGCTCCGAGACTTGCCCGGGTCGTCAGCACGGCATCCTGCGCGTGCGTGAGGTCCTGCAGCGCGACGCTGACGCCGTTGGCGATCGCCGTGCGTCCGGCGGTGGTTCCGCCCGGGATGCGCAAGGTTGCGATCAGGTTCTGCACGGTGGCGAACACGCTCTGCCGACCGCCAGGTGCCAACGTGAACTGGTCGCCGGTGGCGGGAGCGCCGCTGACGGTGACCTGCATGCCGGAGACCGTGATCGCGCTGCCGGCGGTATAGGCGTTGCCGGCCGACACGGTGGTGGCGGTGGTCACGTCCAGCACATCGTACGTCGTCACGCCGGCAGCGACGGCGAACTGCAGTCGGTAGGTGTGGCCCGAGAGCGCTGCCGGGTTGATGACGGAGCCGGTATCGATAAGTCCGCTGCCGGCGTTGGTCGCAGCCGCCCTCGCGGCGAAGATGCCGTTGCCGGTCTTCACCGCGGCGAAGAGGTCTTGACCGCCATCGCTGATGGGGATGTCGCGCCCATCCGCAACCGGAAGCTCGCGCTGTCCCTGATCGCCATTGTAGACATAGCTGCCGCTCACCTTGGTGAAGGGCGGAGTATGCAGTTGAAAGCCGCTGAACAGGTAACTGCCATCGGCGCCCATGCTGTTGGCAAGACCCACCAACTGCACGAGGCGGCCCTCCAGTTCGGTCGCGAGGCTTGCGCGGTCGGCGTCGGCAAGAGAACCGGAACCGGCGCGCACTGCCAGCGTCCGAATCTCGGTCAGCGCGTCGGTCACGTCGCCGAGGATCGACTCTTCCAGCGACAGGGTTTCGGTCGCCGTCGCGATATTGGCGCCGAAGCGCTCCATGCGCGATTTCGCCTGTGCGGTCACGATGGCCTGCGCCGATGCGATCGGGTCATCGCTGGGCACAAGCATCCGCCGACCCGACGCGATTCTCTGCTGCGTGTCGAACAGCGCCGACTGGGTCCGGCCGATGGCGTCGGATCCAAGGGCGTAAATCTGGGCGGTGGAAATGCGCATGTCAGTATCCGCCCGGCCGCCCGAAGGGTACTGACCACGCCCCCCCGGGGGGCAGCGAACACCAGGCCGAAGGCCGCAGGACAGCCGAAGGCTGGTCCCGCGAAGCGGGATGCGGCTTTGCCGCACATAGCGAGCGTGGGGGCAGTTTCATCTCAGTTGCCGATGATGCTGATCAGGGTCTGGAACAGGGTGCCCGCGATGGCGACGAACTTGCCCGCCGCCTGGTACGCCTGCTGGTAACGCTGGAGGTTGGCCGCTTCCTCGTCGAGATTCACCCCCGACACTGCGGACTGCGAGTTCTGAACCTGCGTCAGCATGAGCGATTGGGCGTCACTCTCGATTCCGACTTCCCGCGTTGCGTTGCCGATCGCGGCCACGATCTGCCCGTACGCGCCGTGCAAACTCGTCGTGCCGTTGCCGACGATGTTCTGCGTCGCCAGTTCCGCGAGCCTGACTGCGTTGCGATTGTCGCCGGTGCCGCCGACATTGGTCTGGATGGTGAACCTGTCGCCCGCGGCCGGGGTTCCGTTCAGCGTGAAGGCGATGCCGTTGAAGCCGATGCTCGCACCTTCCGTGTACGGAATCGGCGCGCCGGCGGCGTAGTTCGTCGTCGTCGTACCCACCGTCACGTCGACGGCGCCAGTGGTCGAGAACGTTGTCGGCGGCGTGGAAAAGGTGAAGTGGACCGGAACCGCGAGCGGCGTCGGCAGATAGCTCGCATCGATGGTGCCGGCCGATATCGTGCCGGTCCCCGTGTTGGCCGTCGCCGCACTGGTCCGGATGGCGGCGGCCGCGGCGATCCTGGCCGGATCGGTCATTGCCAGCGTGAGATCGCGGGCCATCGAGCGCGTCGGCTGGATCCGGAACAGGTCGCCTGCCGACCGGCGTTCCGGACCCCAACGCGAAGGTCAGCCCGTCGACGGTCTGCGGAAGCGTGGCAAAGGTCCGCGACGTGTTGTCGTCGAGCTTCGTCAGCCGGTAGTTGGTCCCGTCATAGGCCAGCTGATAATCGCTGGTGGTCAGCGCACCGGCATTGGCGAGCGATACCGACAGCGTTGCGGTCCCCACGATGGTCACCGCCTCTTGCGGCGGAATCCCGAACAGGCTGCCGCCCGGCTGACCGGTGAGATCCTGGCCCAGCCGATGCTGGTCGTTGAAGGCCTGCGCCGTCACCAACGCGATCCGACCCAGCGCGTTTTCCGCCGCCGTGAGCTGTCCGTCGCGAAAGCCCAACAAGCCGCTCAGCGCACCACCGCTGATGTCCTGGGTGCGAAAGGGGACCAGTCCACCCGGTGTCTTGAGCCCGACGATCAAATCCCCCGGCTGTGCAAGCGAACGCCCGACCTGCAACTCGCTCGTGTCCTGACCTACCACGAGCGCCTGCCCGTTGGCGAGGAACACATTCAGCGATCCATCGCTCTGGAGCACGCCGGTCGCTCCGATCTGCTTGTTGATTTCGACCATCAACGCGTCGCGCTGGTCGAGAAGATCGTTTATCGGCGCAGTGTCGCCGCTGGCCGCGGTCGCTTCGGCAATGCGGCGGTTGAGACCGGCGATGTCGCGCGCGTAGGCATTGATGGATACGACCGCGCTTTCGATCCGCGCGTTGGCACCGCTGCGCGTTTCTGCCAGTTGCTCGCCCAGTTGATGGAAGCGCGACACCAGCGCCTGCGCAGAACTCAGGAGCGTCTGGCGCGATGGCACGTCGGCGGGACGGGCCGCGACGGCATTGACGCCGGCAAAAAAATCACCGAGCGCCGCGCCGAGTGAGCTGGACGAATTGGCGAACAGGTTGTCGAGTTGGTCGAGTTCCGATTTGCGGATCGACAGATCCGCGGCGCTGGCCTGGTTGGACCGAACCTGGCTGGCGAGGAAATCGCTGTACACGCGGCGCACGGTATCGACACTGACGCCCTGTCCAAAATATCCCGAGCCGGTGAACTGCGGCGTGCGCACGCTCTGGATCGTCTGTTGCCGCGTGTACCCGGGCGTGTTGACGTTGGCGATATTGTGGCCGGTCGTCACGAGCCCCGCCTGGGCCGCGGTAAGACCCGATAAGCCGATTCCCAACATGCCCGTGCTGCCCATCGTCTGTCCTCGAAACTGAGGTCGGCGCTATGCCGAACCACTTCGTTTAACGGCCGCCGCGGTCGAAACTTGAGCCCCGCCGCCCGCGGCGTGCCGGGCCACGGCCTCGATCATCCGAGTGAGTTTTTCGGCGTAGCGCGGGTCGGTGGCATAACCGGCCTGTTGCAGGCTGCGCGCGTACGCGGCCGCATCACCGGTATTGGCGATGACGCCGGCGTAACGCGGATTGCCGCGGATCAGGCGGGCAAAATCCTGGAACGCTTCGGTATGGGATCCGTAGGCCCGGAACGATTCCAGCGCGGTCACCGCTTTGCCGGCGACATACTCGGTGGTCGCCGCAATCGCTTTGGCGCCGTTCCAGCTGGCCCCGGCCTTGATGCCGAAGAGATTGTTGCTCGCCGCGCCGTCCGCCGATCGTGGCTGGTGGCGACCCCAGCCGGTCTCGAGCGCCGCCTGGGCGAGCAGGAACGACACCGGGATGCCCGCTGCCTGCGCCACCGCTTCGGCGTGCGGGCGCATCTTTTCGATGAATCCCCGCGCCGTTTCCGGAAGGCTGGCTGCGCCGGCGGCGATTCGCGCAGCGGTAGCACCGAGCCTTTCGGTCGTGCCGACGGCTCCGCTGCTGCCTGCGGTGGCGGCTTTGGCAGTGCCCGCTGTTGCCGCGGGCACCGGCGCGCCGGTCACGCTGTTCGTGGCCGTTGTGGGCGTTGCCGCCGTCGTGCGCGGGGAAAGCTGCTTGACCAGGAGATCGGCCACGCCGATGCCCTTCCTGGCCAGCTGCTGCGCCATCTGCTGGTCGAACATCGCCGTGTAGGTCTTGGTGGTATCGCTGGCGAACGGCCCGTCCTGCGGCAGGGCCTCGCGCATGCTCTTCAGCAACATCTGCAGGAACAGCGCTTCGAACTGGCTGGCCGCGCCGCGCAGCGCTTCGGCGGGCGCCGCTTTCGCCTGCAGCTTCAATCCCGACAGCGCCCGTGCATCCAGCGCCATCTGGCTGCCGACATCGCCGGCGACGAGATTCTGCAACGCCATGGTCAGATCACCTCGAGTTCGGCCTTGAGCGCCCCGGCGGACTTCATCGCCTGCAGGATCGACAGGAGGTCGCCAGGCGTCGCACCCAGCGCGTTGAGCCCCTTGACGACATCCGCGAGCTGCGCGGCGGCGGGGACGACCGACATGCCCTTGCCCTCCTGCTTCACGGAGATCTGCGCCTGCTCGGTGACCACCGTCTGGCCCTGCGAAAACGGTGCCGGCTGGCTGATCACGGGCACGCTGTCGACGACGACCGTCAGGTTGCCGGCGGCGACGGCGCAGGCTTCCAGCGTCACCGAGGTATTGGCGACGATCACGCCGGTGCGCGAGTTGAGCACCACGCGCGCAGCCGGCTTCAAGGTCGTGATGTCGATTTCCTGCAGCTCCGAAATGAAGGCGACACGATCGTCGATGGTGCGCGGGCTCTTGACGCGGATGGTGCGGCCATCGACCGCGGTGGCCAGGCTCTCGCCCTTCAGCTTGTTGATCGCCTGCGAGACGAGTCGCGCGGTGCCGAAATCGGTTTCTCGCAACTCCAGATGGACAAACTCGCCCTGGCCCACGGTCGACGGCACCGAGCGCTCGATGGTGGCGCCGCTGGGGATGCGCCCGGCGGACAGGTGGTTGATCTGGGTCTTGCTGCCGCCTGCCGACGCGCCGGCGCCACCGACGGCGACGTTGCCCTGTGCCAGCGCGTAGACCTGGCCGTCGACGCCCTTGAGCGATGTCAGCAGCAGCGTGCCGCCGCGCAGGCTCTTGGAATTGCCCAGCGACGATACGGTGACGTCGAAAACCTGCCCCGGCTGTCCGAATGACGGCAGCTGGCCGGTCACCATCACCGCGGCGACGTTCTTGAGCTGCAGACTGTTTCCCGGTGGCATGTTGATCCCGAACTGCGACAGCATTGCATTGAGGCTCTGCACGGTGAACGGCGTCTGCGTCGTCTGGTCGCCGCTGCCGTCCAGGCCCACGACCAGGCCGTAGCCGATCAACTGGTTCGGGCGCACGCCCTGCACGTTGGCGAGGTCCTTGATCCGTTCTGCGGGCGACGCGAGCGGCCACAGGCAAGCCAGCGCAGCCAGCAGCAGCACCGCCCGCCACCGGATGAGTGCCACGGTCCGTACCGGTGCTGTGGCGCTGACGTTTGCTGTTTTCATCGCAATTCCCGAGGTGACCATCTGTCCTCTGCCTTCTGTCCTGTGTCCCCTGACTAGAACGGCAGGATCGACTGGAAGGCGCGAGCCAGCCAGCCCATCGTCTGCGCCTCGTCGATATAGCCGGTGCCGCGATACTCCAGCCGCGCGTCGGCGACCTGCGTCGAGGACACGACGTTGCCCGGAAGGATGTTCTGCGGATTGACGATTCCCGACACGCGGACGAATTCCGATCCCTGGTTGATGCCGAGCTGCTTTTCGCCGCTGACCGCGAGGTTGCCGTTGGCCAGCACTTCGATCACGGTGACCGTGATCGTGCCGGTGAACACGTTGTTGGCGCCCGAGTCGCCCTCGCCTTCGAAGTCCTGCGCCGAATTGGCGACGACCGAGGCGCCCTGGAGGTTCACGCCCGGCATGCCCTTGATTTCCGGCACGGCGAACTTCGTGTTGCCGGTGCGGCTCGCCGTGGTCGCCGCGGTCTTGCTGGCGTTGAGCTTTTCGTTGATGTTGATCGTCAGCGTGTCACCGACCCTGCGCGCCCGCCGGTCCTCGAACAGCGGTTGATACGACGAGAGCTGGAAGATGGCGCCGTTCATCGACGGCGGAATCGCCGCGACGATCGGCTGCGCGCTCAGCGGCTGCCGCACTTCGACGACGCGCCACGGCGCGACGCAGCCGGACAGCACGGTGGCGATCGCCAGGCACGCGACGACGAGGCCGAGCCGGCCGGGACGCTCGCGGGTCGCTTCGATCGGTCGGTGGGTCATGGGGCTTCCTCGGTACGATGCGTGTCAGAGCTGGGCCAGACGCGCCAGCATCTGGTCGGCGGTCTGGACCGCCTTGGAATTGAGCTCGTAGGCGCGCTGGGTCTGGATCATGTTGACCATTTCCTCGACCACGTTGACGTTCGAGGTCTCGATGTAGCTCTGCTGGACGGTGCCGGCACCGTTGCTGCCGGGCGTGTTGGTCGACGCGGTGCCCGATGACGCGGTTTCGACGTACAGGTTCTCGCCGCGCCCCTGAAGACCCGCGGAATTGATGAACGTCGCCAGCTGCAGCGTCCCGACCTGCGTCGCCGCCGTGCTCGCCGGCAGCGTGACGCTGATGACACCGTCGCGGCCGATGGTGATCGTCTGCGCGTTGGCGGGGATCGTGATCGCCGGCGACAAGGTGTAGCCGCTCGAGGTCACGATCTGCCCCTGCGAGTCGAGGTGAAACTGCCCGTCGCGGGTGTAGGCGGTGGTGCCGTCGGGCATCGTCACCTGGTAGAAGCCCTGGCCGTTGATCGCCACGTCGAGCGAGTTGCCGGTCTGCTGCAGGTTGCCCTGGGTGAAGATGCGCTCGGTCGCCACCGTGCGCACGCCGGTGCCGAGCTGCAGGCCGGTGGGCAGCTGCGTCTGCTGCGACGACTGCGCGCCCGGCTGCCGGACCGTCTGGTACAGGAGATCCTCGAACACCGCGCGCGATCGCTTGTAGCCGCTGGTGCTGACGTTGGCGAGGTTGTTCGAGATCACATCGAGGCTCGTCTGCTGCGCGTCGAGGCCGGTCTTGGATATCCAGAGGGAGCGGATCATCGGATGTCTTTCGCTTCGGTTGGGCGCGGCCCGCGGATCATCCGCTGGCCAGCAACTGGTTGGCCTTCTGAGCGTTGGCGTCGGCGGTCTGCAGCATCTTCATGTGCAGGTCGTACTGCCGCGCCAGGTTGATCATATCGACCATCGTCGACACCGGATTGACGTTGCTGTCTTCCAGGGCGCCGGCGACCACCACGACATTCGGATCGGCGTCCGCCGGGTTGCCGCCGCGAGTGCGGAACAGCCCGTCGTTGCCGCGAACGAGGTCGGCCTTCTCCGGGTTGACGAGCTTCAGGCGACCGATCACGGCGACGTTGTTCGGTGTCTGACCCAGGTCCACCGTCGAGATGGTGCCGTCGGGGCCGATGGAGAGCTTGCTGTCCTGCGGAATCGAGATCGGCCCGCCCTCGCCCACCACCGGTATCCCGTTGCGTGTCTGCAGTTCGCCGTCGGCGCTGACCCTGAAGCTGCCGCCGCGCGTGTAGGCCTCGTTGCCGTCCAGCGCCTGTACCGCGAAGAAGCCGTCGCCCTGGATGGCCACGTCGAGATCGCGCCCGGTGGGCTTGACGGCGCCAGCCCCGAGGTCGGCGCCCTGCGTGGTGTCGATCGCATACGCGCGCGCCGGCAATCCCGGCCCGACTACCTGCGCGGTGCGATACGCGGAGGTCTCCGCCTTGTAGCCTGCGGTCGAGGCGTTGGCGAGGTTGTTCGATGTCACCGCTTGCCGATGAAACGCCTGTTGGGCGCCGGTCATCGCGATGTAGATCAGTCGGTCCATGGCAGGGATCGGGGATCAGGGATCAGCGCAGGTTCACCAGCGTCGCCAGGATCTGGTCCTGCGTCTTGATCGTCTGCGCGTTGGCCTGGTAGACGCGCTGCGCGGTGATCATGTTGACGAGTTCCTCGGTGAGATCCACGTTCGATTCCTCGACCGCACCCGCCTGCAGCACGCCGTTGCTGCTGGAGCCTGGTGCGCCGATCGTCGGCTGACCCGATGCGGCGGTATCGGCCCACTGGTTGTTGCCCAGCGGGTTCAGCCCGCTGGGATTGGGAAAGCTCCCCAGCACGACCTGACCCAGCGGACGCGACTGGCCATTGGTGTAGCGGCCGGTGAGCATGCCATCCGCACCGACACCGAAGCCCGACAGGCGGCCCGACGTGTAGCCGTCCTGCGTCAGCGTGTTCACGCCGAAGGCGCTGCCGTACTGCGTCGTGCCGGTGAAATCGAGCGTGAAGACGAACGGCGTCGATGCCGCATTGGTAAGCGCGACCGACACGTTGAACGGCAAGGTTGTCGTTGTCGTGTTGATCGTGCCGTCGGATTGGAAATTGAGCGTTCCCAGCGCGGCGGCGAGCGGCGTGCCGTCCACGGCGCCGTAGACGGTCCAGGCGCCTGCCGCCGTCTTGACGAAATAACTCCCCATCGCATGCGGATTGCCGAGACTGTCGTACACGGTCATCGACGACGCCTTGTTGTAGGT
The DNA here is from genome assembly GCA_963709525.1 of uncultured beta proteobacterium. GTDB lineage: Bacteria > Pseudomonadota > Gammaproteobacteria > Burkholderiales > Casimicrobiaceae > CAIWHR01. Next base: position 82,007 of record CAVPXB010000014.1, on the reverse strand, counting down.
CGTCGAGTCGTTGACGTTGAACGCAGCGGTGATCACCGCTTCGCGCGAGTCGAGGTTCAGCTGCATTTCGCTCGCGGTCGTGGCCTGCGGCGGAAAATCGGCCCTGTTGACCTGCAGAGGCCCGGGATTCGAGGGCACGACCTGCGCCTGGGCGTTGACCGCGTAGCCGGTGAGCTTGCCCCCCATCGGATTGACGATGTAACCGTCCTTGTCCAGATGGAGCTGGCCATTGCGCGACCACGTGATCGTGCCGTTGTTGTCCAGGCGAAAGAAGCCGTTGCCGTTGATCGCCATGTCGAGCGGGCTGCCGGTCGTCGTGATGTTGCCCTGCGTGAATTCCGCCTGCACGCCCGCGACCGCGACGCCGATGCCCGCTCCGGTCCCGGTGGATCCGCCGATCGAGTTCGCGAACACGTCCGCGAACAGCACCTGCGACTGCTTGAATCCGACGGTGGTGGCGTTGGCAACGTTGTTGCCGATGACGTCGAGATTGCGGGAAGCGGCGTTGAGGCCGGAAAGTCCTTGCTGGAAGCCCATGGATGCTCCTTGTCAGTTGATTTGCTTGATGCCGGACAGATCGACGAGGCCCAAGCCGGCGACCTGTACCTGTGTTCCGTTGCTTCCCGGGACGACACCGGTGACCTTGCCCGACGAAAGCGGGTCGAGTTGCACCGCCTTGCCGTCGATGGTGGCGGTGATGCCGATCTGGAACTTGCCGTCCGCGACCACGACGCCGGCGTCGGTCTTGCCATCCCAATCGAAGCGCTGCACGCCCGCCGAGACAGCGCCCAGGTCGAACTGCCGCACCCGTTGGCCCGCGGCGTCGCTGATCGTCACCACGACCTTGTCGGCATTGGCGTCGAGCGTGAAGCCGCCGGCTCCCTTGCCGCCTGCCAGCGCCAGCGCACTTCCGGGCACCAGCACGTCGTGCCCGACCAGTCCGGCCGCCTGCAGGTACTGGTTGGCGCCGAAGGACGCGACCAGGCCGGAAAGCGTGTCGTTCAGCTTGTTGATGCCGTTGACCGTCGAAAGTTGTGCGAGCTGCGAGGTCACCTGCGCGTTGTCCAGGGGATTCAGCGGATCCTGGTTCTGCAGCTGGGTGACGAGCAGCGTGAGGAAGCGGTTGGCGACATCGGATGCGGAATCGGTCCTGGTGGCGGCGGCTGCCGTCGCCGCGCTGCTGGCATCGGCGGCCATCGAGTAAAGGGATCCGGCCGGGGAAATTGCGGACATGGGGGCTCCTGACGGCGCTACTGGCCGAGACTCAAGGTTTTCTGCAACATCGTCTTGGCGGTGTTCATCACCTCGACGCTGGTCTGGTACGAGCGCGACGCCGACAGCATGTTCACCATCTCTTCGACCACGTTGACGTTGGGCAGCGACACGTAGCCCTCGCCGTCGGCCAGCGGATGCTTGGGGTCGAACACGCTGCGCGGAGGTGCCGTCGATTCGACAATGCCCGCGACGGCCACCTTCGCCGGCCCGTCGCCCTGGGTTGTGGACACGGCCTGGAAGACCACCTGCTTGGAGCGATAGACCTGGCCGCCGGGTGCAGGGGCGCTGTCGGCGTTGGCGATGTTCGACGCCACGGTATTGAGGCGCGCCGACTGGGCGTGCATCGCCGAACCTGAAATTTCGAAAATGTTGAAGAGTGACATCGCGTCTTACCCCTGAATGGCGGACAACATGGTCTTGATCTGCCCGGTAAGGGTCCGCAGCGCCGCTTCGTAGCGAACCGAGTTGTCGGCGAGCTTGGCCCGCTCGACGTCCGCTTCGACGCTGTTGCCGTCGAGCGAGGCCTGCGAGGGGTTGTGGTACAGGAGCTGCGGCCCGGCCGGAACGCCGAAGCCGGCGCCCGTGGCGCCGAGGCACCCGAGGCAGAACGGGTCGCGGTCGCGTCGCGCAGCGCGGCACCGAAGTCGAAGTCGACCGCCTTGTGGTTGGGCGTGTCGGCATTGGCCAGGTTGGCGGCAAGCAATTCCTGCCGGTAGCTGCGCAGTCGAAGCGCCTCCACCTGCACCTGCATCATCGCGTCGAGTCCCGTTACCATGGCAGTCACCTCATTTTTCCCGCCGTCCCTGCACTTCTCTCCGATGCTGCCGATTATCGGAGTCCTGCCCAGCGCTGATCGGTGGAAAAGGCGCGGATTTCCGGCGCAATTCGGCCGCTCGCCCGGGTCACGTTTTGCCTACGATGGCACCCATCAGCAATGACGCGCCGGGTTCGCCCGCATGAGTTCAAACGTCGCCGGTACCGTGCCGCTGCGCGAGATCGAGCGGTGCTGGCCGGACAGAAGAGGACAGGACAGCCGATGAAAACTTCCCTGTTGACCAATCTGCGCTGCGGGCTCGCGTTGCTGCTCTGCGCGGGCATGATGGCGATCGCCGCTGTGGCCTCGGCCAGCCTTCCCGCGGACCTGTCGGCCCGCCTGCGCCTCTTTCTGGACCAGCAGCCCCTGCCTTTCGACGGCGAAGTCGAGGTGGTGGTCGGCGAGCCCGATTCGCGCCTCAATCTCGCGGCTTGCGCCCGCTACGAGCCGTTCATACCGTCGGGCACCCGCCTGTGGGGGAAGACGTCGCTGGGCATGCGCTGCGTCGAGGGCGCCAACTGGACCGCTTTTGTTCCCGTCCAGGTCAAGGTGTTCGGTCCCGCGTTGGTCGCGGCGCGTCCCGTGGCGCGCGGCCAGATGCTCGGCGCGGACGATCTGCGCATGGAGCGCGTTGAATGGTCGCAATGGGCGCCCGGCGTGCTGGCCGTCGCCCCCGACCAGGCCGAAGGCCGCATCGCGACCCGCGGCATCCAGCCCGGCGAGGCGCTGCGCCGCGACATGCTGCGCACGCCGCCGGAGTTTCTGGCTGGCGAGCCGGTCCGGGTGATCTATTCCGGCACGGGCTTTGCCGTCAATGCCGAGGGCAAGGCGCTGACGCAGGGGACCGCCGGACAGTCCGCGCAGGCCGCGCTGGTGGGCGGACGGGTCGTGACCGGCGTCGTTCGCACCGGCAAGATCCTGGAGATCCGATAGGCGTTTTCCGGGCTTTGGGCTACAGTTTCCGCCGCGGTCGCCGATAATGGTGCTAACGGGCGGTGCAGGCCGCGTTTGCAGGAGACCCCGACCCGGGTGGGACTCTCGGAGAAAGCGATGAAGATCAGCAATTCGGTTGTTTCTGGCCAGGGCGGCAAGCCGGCGGTGACATCGGCGTCCGGAAACGCGGCCGAACGCACCGCCGGCATCTCGGCCAAGCCACAGCCCGCCGCGTCGTCTGGCGCGTCGGTGGAATTGAGTGCCCTGTCCACGCAGTTGGCCGCACTTGAAACAAGCCTGGCCGCGGGCGGTGTTTTCGACGCCGCCAAGGTCGAGCAGATCAAGCAGGCGATCCGCGATGGTTCGTTGCAGGTCAATGCCAGCGTGGTCGCCGAAAAGATGCTGGCCGGCCTGCAGGAGATGTTCAGCAAGGTGAAATGATGAACGCCATGCGTCCCGCCCCCGAATACGACTTCAGCACGCTGCAGGACGAGATTGCGGGGTATCGCACGCTGCTCGCGCTGTTGCACACGGAGCAGGACGCGTTGCGGCGTGCCGACGCGGACGCCCTCCCCGGCATCGTGGCGACCAAGCAGCGCGAGGTGCAGTTGCTCAGCGGCTTCGCCTCAGGCCGCGCGCGGGCGCTGCGGCACGCCGATCTCGAAGCGACCCGCGCCGCAGCGGAAGCGCTGCTCGTTCGCCAGGGCGCGGACCCGGCGGCAGTCGGTGCCGCGTGGTCCGAACTCGAGGTCCTCGTCAACGACGCGCAGCGCCTGAACGCGATCAACGGCATCCTCATCGAAGCCCAGCAGTCGTATTTCAGCCGCGCTCTGGCCGCGCTGTCGCGCGCCGCCGGCACGCCCGCGGGTTACGGCGCGGATGGTCGGCCACAGTTCGGACCCGGATCCCGGATTCTCGCCGCGATCTGAACCGTCGAATTGGCGAATTGGGGTCAGAGCCGTAATACGTTGAATCTCGTATTACGGCTCTGACCCCAATTCGAGTACCGCCAATTCGACGTCAATCGCGCAGCGGCTCGTTGACCTGCAGCCAGTAGCGGACGAGGTCGCCCAGCTTCGCTACCAGCGCGGGATAATCGCCCGGCTTCACGATGTAGCTATTGGCCCCCAGTCGGTAGGCCTCGCGCACATCGCGCGGGCTGTCCGACGAGGTGAGCACGATCACCGGAAGTATGCGGCCGCGCACGTCGGCCTTGAGACGACGCAGCACGCCCAGGCCGTCGAGCTTGGGCAGGTTGAGATCGAGCAGCATCAACCGCGGCAGGCGGGCACCGGCCCGCCCGAGATGAGCGCCCGTCCCGAGCACGAACTCCAGCGCCGCGACGCCGTCCTCGACCCGGACGATGTCCAGTGCCACATTGGCCTTGCGCAGCGCACGCAACGTGAACTCCGCGTCGTCTGGATTGTCCTCGACCAGCAAGACGTCGATTTCGTGACGGCTCATGCGCTGCTCCATCGCACCTGGCGGGTTACCGGGACGCGATCTCCGCCTGGGCGAGGCCCTGCGGCACCACAGGTGGCGCCGGGTTCGCCGGCGCGATGACGGGTTCAGGCACCGGATCGGCGAGAATCAGCAGGGTCACGCGGCGGTTGTTGGCCCTGCCTTCCGCCGTGTCGTTGGAATCGACGGGCCGATTGTCGGCGTAGCCGATGGCCGACAGCCGCGTCCCGCCGACGCCGTTGGACTCGAACAGCCGGACCACCGAACTCGCGCGCGCGCTCGCGAGCTCCCAGTTGGAGGGGTACACGACGCTGGAGATGGGCAGATTATCGGTATGCCCCTCGATGTTGACCGCGTTTTCGACCTCGTTCAACACCTTGGCGACCGCCTGCAGCGCCTGGATCGAGTCGGGGCGCAGCACCGCCTGTGCCGGCGCGAACAGCACGCTGGCGTTGATCTCCACCACCAGTCCGCGGGCGCTGGGCTTCATCCGCACCTGTCCCGACTCGACCAGCGGTTCGAGCGCGGCCCGGATCCGGTTCGCCACGCCCACCAGCTTCTGCTCGCGCTGCCGGCGCAACTGCTCAGCGGCATTGTGCGCGACGCGGACCTGTGGCGCCGCCGTGGCCGAAGGAATCGCGCCGTGGCTCGCGGGCGAAACGACGCGGTCGTGCCTGAACGCGTAGACGAGCGAATCTCCCAGCACCCGATATTTGCCTTCGTTCAAGGTCGAGACCGCGTACATGACGACAAAAAACGCGAACAGCAGCGTGATGAAGTCCGCGTAGGACACCAGCCAGCGTTCGTGGTTGGGGTGCTCCTCCACCTTGCGACGCCGCCCGCCCATCACGCCTCCATCGGGACCGGCAGGAATCCGCGCAGCCGCGACTCGATCAGCTTCGGATTTTCGCCGTTGGCAATGCAAAGGAGCCCGTCCAGCACCAGTTCCCGATAGACCACCTGATCATCGACCAGCGCCTTCAACTTGCCGGCAATGGGCAGGAAGACGAGGTTGGCCGAACCGACGCCGTAGATCGTGGCGACGAAGGCGACGGCGATGCCGGCGCCCAGCTTGCCCGGCTCCGACAGGTTTTCCATCACGTGGATGAGGCCCAGCACGGCGCCCAGGATGCCGATGGTCGGGGCATAGCCGCCGGCCGATTCCCAGACCTTGGCCGCGGTCTTCTGCCGATCCTCGAAATACTTGATCTCGATATCGAGGGCCTCGCGGATCTTTTCCGGCTCGAACCCGTCGACCAGCATCTGCAGGCCGTTCCTGGTGAAGGGATCGGCGACGATGTCGAGTTGTGTCTCCAGGGCCAGCATGCCCTCCCGACGCGAAAGATCGGCCCAGCCCACCAGAATGCCGATCGCGCGCTCGAAATCGGGTCGTGGCGGCCTGGCGATCCAGCGGACGCAGGCGCAGGCCGCGGACGAAAGTCGGCAGCGGCGTCTGCAACATCACCGCGCCCGACGGTGCCGCCGATGACGATGAAGAAAGCCGCCAGCTGGACCAGCGAGTTGAGGCTGCCGCCCTCGAACCACTGTCCAAGGATAATGGCCCCGAGGGCCAGTACCAAGCCGACTATGCTGAGAAAATCCATGGCGATCCGGTCAACCGTGCTGGGTTGTTATCGGCACCGGGGTACGGTTTCCGGAGGGTGGGTACGCAGGCGAGTCTCGGACCGGAACCGCGGGGTCCGTGCCGACGCAGGCGGGAACGGTGGTGCCGCCGATCCGGCACCACGAAGTCTCGACCGGAGTTCCTGGCAGGAGCGGCTCCTGCCGCGATGGGGCGACATGCGCCCTGGGCAAGAACGGCATTCGCGCCTGAAGGCGCTCCTACAGGAGTTCAGGCAGCTCCGGGTTGCCCCGACCCGACCCGGCGGGGGCCTGCTACCAGTCTTTCAGACGCCCGCGCAGGCGGGCCACGGCCTGGCTGTGCAGCTGGCAGATCCGCGATTCGCTGACTTCCATGATCTCCGCGATCTCGCGGAAGTTCATGTCCTGCTCGTAATAAAGCCCCATCAGCAGTTTTTCGCGTTCCGGCAGCGCCTCGATCGCCTTCACCAGCGCGGCACGAAATCTCTCGTCCTGAATGCGTTCGAGCGGATTGGCGCGATTGTCCGGCAGGTGCCGTTCCAGATAGTCGTCTTCGTCGTCGTTGGCGAAGTCGCCGAAATGGATGAGCTGATAGCCCTTCGCATCCTGCAACATCGTCTGGTAGTCGCCCAGCGGCAACCCCATCTCCTGCGCCAGTTCGCCTTCGGTCGGCGCTCGGCCATGCCGCTGCTCGAGCTTGTTGATCGCGTTTTCGATCTGCCGCAGCGACTTTCTCAGGCTGCGGGGAAGCCAGTCGTTCTGGCGCAGTTCGTCGAGCATGGCGCCGCGTATGCGCTGCACCGCATAGGTTTCGAACTGGTTGCCCTGGCTCGCCTCGAATCGGGTGGCCGCGTCCATGAGTCCGATCAGCCCGCTCTGGACGAGGTCGTCTATTTGCACGGAGGACGGCAGCTTCGCCGCGAGGTGGTGGGCCATGCGGCGCACCAGGGGCGCGTAGTCCTTGATCCGTTGCTCGACATCCGGATTTCCGGTGGCGGTATACATGCTCTGCTCTCCGATTGAGGCGCCCTCGCGTCAGGCCGCGGCCACCGATCGTCTCGCCGAGCCCTGCGCCAGCACCGATTCGGCCAGGCGGGCGAACGCATGCCCGCATGGCGAACACGAATCGGCGAGTGCCGCACTGTCATCCCGGGGAATATAACCGCAATATTGCAGGCGTGCGGCCAAAAATTCGCGTGCCGTGTCGGCCACGTTGCTGTAGGTCGCGAACGCGGCGGTCTCGGACTTCGCGCGGCGGACGACGATGCGGAACTCGCGCTGGCCGTGATTGCGGGCCAGCGCCTTGATCTGTGCGTAGGCGGCAGTCAGCGCGTCGGCCGTGGGCGCAAGCACGAACAGCACCGGTGCCTCGGCCACCGTACTCGCCGGTGGCAGGCCGTTGATCAGCCAGACGTTGAAGGCGGTCGAGTACGGGTCGATCCAGACGGCGACCCGTTCCTGCCACGGACCGCTGCCCTCGGCCAGGCGGGGCAGGCCACGCGCCGCCGGCAGCAGCGTGATCCCTTCCGGACCGGACAGCAGCACGTCGGTCATCCGCCGATCGCCGGCAAGCACGTGCGCCAGCTCGTAGCGGGCCTTGAGACCCAGCGCGGTCGCGGTCTCGCCGTTCGACCGGTCGAGGACCAGCACGCGCTGCCCGACGCGTGCCAGTGCCGCCGCGAGGTTGAGCGTCACCGCCGTGCCACCGTCGCCAGCGATGGATAGCGTGGTGCGCAGGCGCTGGTCGAACAGGGCGCGCAGGCCAGTGGCCTGGTCGCGAGGATGGTCACGCATGGGCCGCTGCCCCGCTCGCAGCGAGCATCATGGCCAGCTCCTCGTCCTGCAGCGTGAACGGCGACGCGGCGATGCCCTTCCCGCCCGTGCGCAGCGACCGGTGGACGAGATAGGCGGGATTGGGCGCATGCAGATCCTCCGGCACGCGTTGGCCGTTGGACACGTATTGCAGCGTCAGGCGGTGGCGCACGATGACATCGAGGACCTGACCCGGCCGCGCGGTCTCGTCGATCTTGCTGATGATGCAGCCGGCGTAATCGTTGCGCTCCGGCGACGCGGCACCGTACGCCGCCACGACCTCCTCAAGCGTCTCGGCCTGCGCCGTGGCGTTGAGAACCAGCAGGCGCTTGACTTCCGGCTGCGCGAGCCAGTGGCTGTGCTCGGCCACGCGACTGTCGCGCTGCCCCATGCCGACGGTGTCGATGAGCACCAGGTGCTTGCCCGACAGCGAATCGAGCGTCGCGCGCAGTTCGGCAGCGTCGGTGACCGTATGGACGGCCACTCCCAGGATCTTGGCGTAGATGCGCAGCTGGTCCTGGGCGCCGATGCGGTAACTGTCGGTGGTGAGCAGCGCGAGCTGGCGCGCGCCGTAGCGGACCGCGCAGCGGGCGGCAAGCTTGGCCGTGGTCGTCGTCTTGCCGACGCCGGTGGGCCCCACCAGCGCGTAGACGCCGCCGCGGGTGATGATCTCGTCGGCGGTCTCGACGCAGCGCAGATTGCGCGCAATGACGCCGATCAACCATTCGCGCGCCTGGGCGGCGTTGTAGTCGTCGGGCAGATGCTGGATGATCTGCCGCGCCAGCGCGGCGCTGAATCCGGAGGCGAGGAGATCGCGCGTAAATTGCGCGCGCAACGGCTGCTTGCGGACTGCATCGCTCCAGGCGAGCTGCGCGAACTGGCCTTCGATCAGGCCGCGCATCGCATGCATCTCTTCCATCAGGCGCCGGGTGACGCCCCGGTCGGCTTCCGGCGCTGCCAGGGGCGGCGCCGCGGGCGGCTTCGGCGCCTTCGGCTCGTCGCTGCGCCGCGTGGAAAACACGACCGGTGCCGGCGCATCGGCGCGCGGCGGTTGCCAGCGCTTGGCCTGCGCCGCTGCCGGGGCGGCGTGCGATTCAGGTCGCGCCACCGGACGCGGGTCCGGTGCCGGCTCCCGGGAGGCCGGCGGCGGCGGTGGCGAGGCCTCGTTGACGACGGAAACGAAGGCTTCCGCGGCCATCGCCGTCACCTCGATCCCGTTGACCGTCGTCCGGTTGGACACGATCATCGCATCCGGGCCGAGCTCGGTCCTGACCTGTTCCAGCACCGAGCGCGACGTCTGGCCAAAGAACTTCGAGAGCTTCATCGTTTACCTCCCACCATCACACTGACGCGGATAGTCCGCGCATCCGGTATTTCACTGTGGCCCAACACCCTCACGCCCGGGACGCCGCGGCGCAGTAGCCGCGCCAACGGCAGACGCAGCCGGTCCGGGACCAGCAGCACCGCCGGCTGACCCAGCGCTTCCTGCTGCGTCACGGTGGCGCCGACTTCACGCGCGAGGTTGTCGGCCAGGTCGGGTTCGATGCCGCTGGCATCGGGACCCGTCATGCCCATCACCTGCTGCAACACGCGTTCGAGTTCCGCGTCGAGCGCGATCACACTGATTTCGCCCGTCGTGCCGTAGAGCTGCTGGACGATCGCGCGCCCCAGCGCGACACGCACGGCGGCCGTGAGCTCATTCGGATCCTGCGTGCGACCCGCATGGTCGGCCAGGGTCTCCAGCACCGTGCGCAAGTCGCGGATGTGGACACCCTCGTCGAGCAGGCCCTGCAGCACGCGCTGCACGGTGGACAGCGTCAGCAGCTTGGGCGTGACTTCCTCGACCAGTTTCGGCGACGACTTGTTGACCTGTTCGAGCAGGTTCTGCACTTCCTGCCGCCCGAGCAGGGCCGAGGCCTGCGCGTGCACGACGGTCGACAGGTGCGTCGCAACCACGGTTCCCGCATCGACGACGGTGTAGCCCAGCGACTGCGCATAGTCGCGCTGGCCGGCATCGATCCATTGCGCCGGCAGGCCGAAGGCCGGGTCCTTGGTCATCGTTCCCTGCAGCGTGCCCGCGGCGCGCCCCGGATTGATGGCGAGGAATTGCCCCACGTGGCACTCGCCCTCGCCTGCCGACACGCCCTTGAGCGTGATTCGATAGGCCGATGGCGACAGCTCGAGGTTGTCGCGGATGTGCACCGGCGGTGGCAGGAAACCGACCTCCTGCGCGAACTTCTTCCGGATCGCCTTGATTCGCCGCAGCAGCTCGCCGTCCTGCCCCTTGTCGACCAGCGGGATCAGCCGGTAGCCCACTTCCAGGCCCAGCACGTCGACCGGCATGAGATCTTCCCAGCTCACTTCCAGCGCATCGCGGGCCGGCGCCGCCACCGGCGCGGGAACTTCCGCCGCCTGTGCCGACTTCTTCAGCAGCGCCCGGGCACCGAGGCCGAGCAGGCCGGCAAGCAGCAGGAACGCGAAATGCGGCATGCCGGGAACCAGCCCCAGCACGCCCAGGATGGTGGCCGCGATCATCAGCGCGTGCGGCTGCTTGAACATCTGGGTCAGGATCTGCTGACCGGTGTGCTCGCCCTTGCCGACGCGGCTCACCACGAGGCCGGCTGACGTGGAGATGATCAGCGCCGGAATCTGCGCCACCAGACCGTCGCCGATCGCGAGCAACACATAGTTGTTGGTGGCCGCGGCGAGCGTGAGATCGTGCTGGAAGATGCCGATCGCGAGGCCACCCAGGATGTTGATGAACAGGATCAGGATGCCGGCGATCGCATCGCCGCGAACGAACTTCGACGCGCCGTCCATGGCGCCGTAGAAATCGGCTTCCTCGGCGATCTCCAGCCGCCGCCGGCGCGCCTCGTCCTCGGCGATGAGGCCGGCGTTGAGATCGGCGTCGATCGCCATCTGCTTGCCCGGCATCGCATCGAGGGTGAACCGCGCCCCGACCTCGGCGATGCGTCCGGCGCCCTTGGTGATGACGACGAAGTTGATGACGACCAGGATGGCGAACACGACCAGGCCGACGGCGAAGTTGCCGCCGACCAGGAACTGGCCGAAGGCCTCGATCACCTTGCCGGCGGCGTCGGGGCCGGTGTGTCCGTGCATCAGCACCACGCGGGTCGACGCGACGTTGAGCGAAAGGCGCAGCAGCGTGGTCAGCAGCAGCACCGTCGGGAACACGGCGAAGTCGAGCGGCCGCAGCGTGTACATCGCCGACAGCAGGACGATCATCGCCAGCGCGATGTTGAAGGTGAACAGCAGGTCGAGCAGGAACGGCGGCAGCGGCAGCACCATCATGCCGAGAATCAGCACGATCAGGATCGGACCCGCGAGGCCGACGACTGCAGTGCGATTCAAGCCCAGCCGCAGCGCCAGCGCGTTCATGCGCAGACCCTCACCGGCGCGTCGGGCCGCACGGGAAACCAGCTCATGCCGGTGCTCCCGGGTTCACGATGCTCATCTGCAGCGGATCGAGCTCGCGCGGAACGACGAGGTCCAGCGGCGCCCGGGGCGCCGCGCCACCTTGCGCGCGGTAACGCTGCACCTGATAGACGTACGCCAGGACCTGCGCGACGACGGTGTAGAGCGCCGGCGGTATCTCGTTGCCGATCTCGGCATGGCGGTAGAGGGCACGGGCAAGCGGTGGCGCTTCGAGCATCGGCACGCCGTGCTCGCTGCCGATCTCGCGTATCCGCTGGGCGATCAGGTTCATGCCCTTGGCCACGACCTTCGGCGCCCGCATCGAACCCTCGCGATACTCGAGCGCGACCGCGTAGTGCGTCGGGTTGGTGATGATCACGTCGGACTTGGGGACCGCGCTCATCATCCGCTTGCGCGCGACCTCGCGTTGCTGGCTGCGGATCCGCGCCTTCAGCTGCGGATCGCCTTCCATCTCGCGGTGCTCCTCGACGACTTCCTGCCGCGTCATCTTCAGCTGATCGTGGTAATGCCAGATCTGCCAGGGCACGTCGATCAGGGCGATGACCACCAGACCTCCGACCAGCGCGAAGAAACCGGTGCTGACGAGGTCGCCGACGCGCATGATGGCGCCGCCGGTTTCACGCGCCGGCAGGGCCTGCAGTTCGCTCCAGCTCGACGCCACTGCCCAATAGCCGATGCCGCCCAGCAACAGGCACTTGGCGATGGCCTTCGCAAGCTCGACCACGCTCTGCGACGAGAACATGTTGCCCAGGCCGCGGGCGGGACTCAGCCGGGAGAAGTCCGGGCCCACCGCCGACGTGCTCCAGACCCACCCGGACAGCAGCAGCGGCGCGCCGAGGGTGGCGACCAGCACCATGCCGAGCAGCGGGGCGATCGCCAGCAGCATGTCGACCGAAAGGCTGGTCAGGCCGAGCAGCATGCGGTCGGGCGTCGTGGCCGCGGAGTGGTCGAGGGCAAGCCCCATCCGAAAAACGCCGAGGCAGCGACGGAAGAGTTCCGGTCCCACCCACCACAGCGAAAGCGCACCCGCCAGGGCGATGGCGGCGGTCGCGAGTTCGCGCGAGCGGGCGACTTGCCCCTTCTCGCGCGCTTGTTCGAGCCGTTTCGGTGTCGGCTGGAACGTTCGTTCTGCGTCGTTGTCTTCGGCCATGGCGTAGCCCCGGCAGGGGATGACGCCATTATTTCGTCCCACTGCAAAATCGATGGGACGAACAACGCCGGTTTTGTGCCGCTATTTGGACGCGCAGCAAGTCGCTGCAGGAGCGGCTTCAGCCGCGATTCGGTTCGGGCCTGAAGGCCCTCCTACAGGATCCTAACCCGGCTCGACGGTGTCGGCCTTGTAGGCGTAGCGCAACGCGCCCCAGTGGCGGCCGCGCACCGCCACCGGCAGCGACAGATCGTGGAGGAATTCGCCCCTGTCGCCCTTGCAGCTCTGCAGCAGAAAGGGTTCGGAGCTCTGCGCCGCCCGGCGCGACACCGAGTCGTCGAACACCCGCTTGTCCCGGCTCCACGCGAGGTCGTGCGCCGGGTCCCCGGTCGACGGCTCGGAATAGCGCGTCATGTGCGTCGGTGCGTAACCGTTGGCATCGACAGCGACGACATAGGCTCCCTCTCCCGCCTCTGCGCCGACCCGATCCAGCAGCGGGCGAATCTCCTGTTCGAACTGGGCGTCGTAGGAGGTGTGGAATTTCGCCGGCAGCGTCCCGGGAATCAGCTGGTATTGGCCGTCGAAAACGTCGGCACCGCGGCTCGCCAGCCGTTCGATTCCTTGCTCCAGCTCGTCGCGGCAGGCACGGGCCCGCAACAGCGACTTCTCGAAGCCGCCTTCGCCGGTACGAAAACGGGACACCAGCTCCTCGATCTTCTCCGTCGCGTCGGTGAGTTCCCGCGATGACGTCGCAGAGCGCTCCATCTTGCCGGTCACTTCGTGCGCGAGCCCCTGGATCTCCGCCGCCCTGGCGTGAATGTCGTCGTGTGTCTGCGCGAGACCCCCGATCGCCGACGTGATCTCTCCAACCTGTTCCTTCATTTGCTGGAAACTCCGGACCATGCCCTCGAAATGGGACAGCGAGCGCTCGACCACCTGCCGGGTGTGCTCGACATTCTGGCTGATGAGTCGCGTTTCGCGATGCGTATTCCCGACGAGGTCGGTCATGTTGGCCACGCTGCCGGCAATCACGTCGGTCGCGCCCTTGACCTTCTCGGCCAGCTTGCGCACTTCGTCGGCGACCACGGCGAAGCCGCGGCCCACCTCGCCGGCCCGCGCCGCCTCGATCGCCGCATTGAGCGCCAGCAGATTCGTCTGATCGGAGATGTCGTTGATCAGCATGATGATCTGGCCGATATTCTGCGAGTTGCGGTCGAGCTCGCCGACGCGCTCGTTGAAGGCGACCAGGCTCTTGCCGATGCTCTGGATCTTGGACGTCACGTCGACAAGCTCGCGATACGCGACGTCTGCGGTTCGCAGGCGCTCGTCCGTCGCATCGGAAATCTGGCGGGCGCCGACCGAAACATGGTTGACGGCTCGTGCTGCCTCGGCGCTGCTCACCACGATGGCGTCGGTCAGCGACTGCTGCCGAACGACCATGGCGTGCGAGTCACCGATGCGCCCGGCCACCTTGGCGCCCTCGGTGGCGAGTTGCCCGCCGCGGCGCCGAACCTCGCCGATGATGGCGCGTAGCTTGCGCAGGAAGGCGTTGAGGTTGGACGTGACCGCGGCGAACTCCTCGCGCTCCGCCGGGGCAAGCTCGCGCGTCAGATTGCCATCGTCGCTTGCCATCTGCTTCAACAGCGCCGCCAGTTCCGCCAGCGGGGCGACGACGAGCGCGCGCAGATGCCGCGCAGCCGCGATCGAGGCCACGATACCCGCGACCGCCAGGCCGGCGATCAGCAGCCGGATGGCGTGGCCATCGACCGCGCCGTCGCCGCCGAGGCTCGCGAGAGCGGCGGCGCCGATCAGCGCGAACAGCGCCGCGTGCACGGACAGGCCCATGGTAATCCGTGAGGACACCGTCGCCAGGCGCGGTCGGTCGGCAAGCTGATGCGTGACGTGGGCGGCCGCGGTGTGGGAAACCGCGTGCGGCGTCATCGCGCGCGGAGGCCGGGATTTGGTTTCGGTCGGCATGTCGTGTCCTTGTGGGCAGGCTTCAGCGGCCCGACTTGATCGGCTGCGGCAGAAGTTCCGCAATGTCGAGCACCAGAACCAGCGTGCCGTCGCTGGCGATCGTCGCTCCCGCGACACCGCGCGGCTTGAACCCGTCCAGCGCCTTGATCACCACCTCGTCCTGTCCGACGAAGCTGTCCACGGCGAGGATGAACGACCGCGTTCCCAGCGCGACGACGATGCCTACCAGCCCGGCATCGTCTTCGCGCGCCAACAGCTGCGCCAGCGACAGCACGGGCATCACCTCGCCGCGCATGACGAGGCTGGGCCGGCCGGAGACGTATTGGACGATATGGCGGTCAATGCGGATGATCTCGCGCACCATCGACAGCGGAACCGCGTACGCCTGCTGCTGGATCCGGAACATCAGCACCGGCAGGATCGCCAGCGTGAGCGGCAGCAGGATCGCGACCCGGGTTCCGCGCCCCGGCACGGAAGAGAGCTCGATGCGGCCGTTGAGACGCTGGACATTGGTGCGCACGACATCCATGCCCACGCCGCGACCGGAGACGTCGGAGATCTCCGCCTTGGTCGAGAAACCCGGCAGGAAGATGAGGCCGAGCGCGCCGATCTCGTCGAGTGCGCCGGCGTCGGCGGCCGAGATGAGGCCTTTTTCCACTGCCTTCCGGCGAATCACGTCGGCGCGCATGCCGCGGCCGTCGTCGACAATTTCGATCAGGATCTGGTCGCCGACCTGCGCAGCGGAGAGCTTGATCACGCTCTTGGCGGGCTTGCCCTGGGCGATTCTCTCCGCCGGCAGGTCGACGCCATGGTCGACGGCATTGCGCACCAGGTGCACCAGCGGATCGTTGATTTCCTCGATCATCGTCTTGTCGATCTCGGTCTCTTCACCGAAAACCTGCAATTCCACTTCCTTGCCCATCTGGCGGCCCAGGTCGCGCGCCATCCGCGAGTATTTCTGGAACACCCGGCCCACCGGCTGCATCCGCGCCTTCATCACCGAGTTCTGCAGATCGCCGACGACCGCGGAAAGCTGGCTCACCATCCGATCCAGTTGCTTGACGGTCTCGTCGCCAGGCGCGCTCGCGACCAATTCGGAGCGCAGCCGCACGATGCGGTTCTTGATCAGCCCGACTTCACCGGAGAGATTGAGTATCTGGTCGAAGCGTGCGACGTCGATGCGCAGCGTGCTTTCCTTGGCGTCGCTCGCCTTTCCGGCGCGCGGAGCGAGTCCGGCGGCCGGTGCCCGCGTGGCTACGGCCGACCCGGCGGCTTCCGCCCGCTCCTGAACGACCGGCGCCGCGCTTTCGCTCGATGCCCCGGTGATCGCCGCGTGCAGCGCCTCCCAGTCCGGCTCGCCACCGCTGCCGGATGGCGACACCTTGCCGCCTGCAGGCAAGGGCGCGGCGGCGGCCGCTGCCTTCGCCGGCGGCCGCAGCGACGGACCTTCGCCGCTGACCCAGGCGCTCAGGGTGGCCAGCAGCTGCGGATCGGCGGCTTCGGGGTGACCCTGCGCGGCCATCTCCTCGAACATCCGCCGCACCTCCGATGTCGCCGCGAGAATGACGTCGAAGAGCTCGGGCACCATCGCACGCTTGCCGCTGCGCATCTGGTCGAACAGGCTTTCGGTGCGATGGGCGACATCGACCAGCGGCGTCGCGTTGAGGAAGCCCGCCCCGCCCTTGATGGTGTGAAAGCCGCGAAAGATCTCGGCCAGCAGCGCCATGTCGTCAGGGTGGCTTTCGAGCTCGATCAGCTTGCGATCGACACCGTCGAGCAGGTCCGAGGCTTCGGTGAGGAAGTCCTGCAGGAGATCCATGTCGACGGCGGTGCTCATCGCGATGCTCTAGAAGCCGAGCGACTCCAGCAGCACGTCGACTTGCGCCTGGTTCTTGACGACATCGGGATTGCCGTCGCCGATCACCGGGCCGTTGAGCCAGCCGGTGTCGGCCTTGCGCTCGACCTGCTGGGTCTCGACCAGCAGCGAGACGAGACTTGCCTCGAGCGTGCCGGCGAGTTCGACCACTTTCTTGATCACCTGGCCGGTGAGGTCGTGGAAGTCCTGCGCCATCATGATCTCGTGCAGTTGCTGCTTCGTCGCGCCGGCTTCCGCCGGCAAGCGGTCGAGGAAGTCCCGGGTTTCATCGGCAAGCTGCTTGAATTCGGCGACCGACAGTTCGTTGGCGTAGAGCCTGCTCCACCTGGCCGCCAGCGCGCGGCCGCCCGCTTCGAGGTCCTGCTGCAGCTTCTGCCCGGCCTCGACCGCCGACAGCACGCGCTCGGCTGCCTGTCCCGTCAACGTGGCGATGTAGGCGAGGCGATCGCGGGCATCGGGCAGACCGCTCGCCGCGGCCGCGAGCTTCTTGTCGTAGCCCAATTCGCGCAGGGCGTCGTGCAAGGTGCGGGTGAGCCGGCCGATGCGGTGGAAGAGATGCTCGGCGGAAGCCTCGCTGTCGGCGGCGGCCGGCACTCGCGGCGGCGCTTCCGTCACCGGGTCCACGCGGGCGGCAGCCACCGAATCGAACAGCGCTTCGAGATCATCGACGGCGGGTGGCGCGACGATCGCCGCCGGCGCGGCCGGCTTCGCTGCGTCGGGCATCACGGCCGCACGGTCGCGTTCGGCGGCGATGCTGTCGAACAACGCCTCGAGATCGTCGGCAGCCGGGGGGGCTTTGGCGGTCATGGTCGCGGTACTAGCTCTGTGGCGCCATCTTGGCGATGATCTTGTTGAGCTTTTCTTCCAGCGTCGCCTTCGTGAACGGCTTGACGATGTACCCGGACGCACCGGCCTGCGCGGCGGTGATGATGTCTTCCCGTTTGGCTTCCGCCGTCACCAGCAGCACCGGCAGCGCGTGCAATTGCGCGTCGGCGCGGATCGAGTGCAGCAGCTCGAAGCCGTCCATGTTCGGCATGTTGAGATCGCTGACCACGAAATCGAAGGGCTCCGCCTTGAGCTTGGCAAGACCAATCGCCCCGTCTTCGGCTTCGTCGGTATTGGTGTAGCCGATTTCCTTGAGCAGGTTGCGCACGATGCGGCGCATGGTGGAGAAGTCGTCGACGATCAGGAATTTCATGTTCGCATTGGCCATGAGGATGTCCGGCTGGAAGCCTTTTGCTTCAGTGATTGCGCAACAGGTTGGTAAGCGTATTGGCGAGGTTGTCGACGTTGAACTTGGCGACGTAGGCGTCCACGCCCACCTGCTGCCCCATCTTCTTGTTGGCGACCGACGACAGCGACGAGTGCATGACCACCGGAATGCCGGCAAAGCGCGGGTCGCCCTTGATGTGCTGGGTGAGCACGTAGCCGTCCATCTCCGGCATTTCCGCGTCCACGAGGATGACGCCGAGGTGGTCGCGCAGCGGCACGTTGTCGGCCTGCGCTTGCGCCGCCAGCGCGCAGAGCTTGGTCCACGCCTCGCGCCCGTTCAATGCCTGCTGGTGCGGCACGCTCAGCTGCTCAAGAACCTCGATGATCTTCTTGCGCGCGAGCGCGGAGTCGTCGACGAAAAAGATGCTGCGCGCGAACTGCGGCGGCACCGGCGTGACGTGCGACGCCGCCTCGCCGCCGAAGGTGTCGTGCAGAATCTGCTCGACGTCGAGGATCGACACCAGCTTGCCATCGGGCAGCTCCGTGATCGCCGTGACGAGCTGCGAGCCGCCCGACAGCATCGGCTGTGGCGTCTTCACCTGCTCCCAGTCGACGCGGATGATCCGGTCCACATCGGCGACGTGGAACGCCTGGATGTGGTTGCTGAACTCGGTGATGATGAGCTTGGTCCCCGGGCCGCTCAGCGGCTGGCCGGCGAACGCCGCCAGGTTGATCACCGGGATGATGCTGCCGCGCAGCGAGATGATGCCGTCGACGCCGTGCGGCATGTTCGGTGCCCGCGTGATCTCGGGCGCGTCGCAGACTTCGCGCACCTTGAACACGTTGATTCCGAAAAGCTCCTTGCCTCCCAGCGAAAACAGCAGCAGCTCCATCTTGTTGGAGCCGACGAGCTTGGTCTTCTGGTCGACCAGGTTCAGGAGCGGATTGTCGTAAGTGCCCACGAGGGTCTCCGGATGCGTTCAGTGCGCCTTGGCGGGTGCCGTTGCGGCGGCCGCTGCAGCGGACGCCGCCGCTGCGGTTGCGGCTGCCGCTGCGGCTGGCGTTGCGGCCTTGCGGGTGCCGGCATGGGCGCGTGCACAGGATTCGCGCCCGAAGTCGGGACGGGAACGCGCGCGGGAGCGGGCGCCGGCGCCGGGATGCTGCCTGGCAGCGCCGGCGGCGCGGTGCCTTCGGCCGGAACCTCCAGCACCGGGTTGATGGTGTCCTCGAGGATGCGCCGCTCGGCGTCGCTATTGAGCACGGTGATGGCAATCCGCCGGTTGAGCGCGCTGTTGGCATCTTCCTTGTCGAGAGGCACGGCCGCGCCCTGCCCGATCACGCGAATCATCTTGTTTTCGGCAATGCCGCCGGCGATCAGTTCGCGCCGCGAGGCGTTGGCGCGATCGGCGGACAACTCCCAGTTGCTGTAGCCGCGCTCGCCCGACGAATAAGCCTTGGCATCGGTGTGCCCGGACAGCGAGATCTTGTTCGGCACGTCGTTCATGAGCTTGCCCAGCTCGCGCAGGATCGTGCGCGTGTAGTCCTTCAGCGCGGCGCTGCCGCTGTCGAACATCGCCCGGTTCTGCTCGTCGACGATCTGGATGCGCAGCCCGTCCGGCGTGAGGTCGACGCGCAACTGCTTCTTGTACGGTTTCAACGCCTCGTTGGCGTCGATGGCGGCGTCGAGCTTGGCTTTCAACTCCAGCAGGCGGTTCTTCTCCTGCCGCGCGCGTTCCGCCTCGGCCGCCTTGGCGTCGTACTTTTTCTTCTCGACCTCCTGCTCGCCCTGCTTCTTCTGGCCGGCCGTGCGGGTGAGGTCGGTGCCGCCGCCTTGAATGATCGATGTCGCGTCGCCGGCCCCGGAGCCGCCCATCAGCGCCACCTTGAGCGGCGTCGAGAAGTACTCGGCGATGCCGGCGAGGTCGCCCTTGGCGGTCGAGCCCAGCAGCCACATCAGCAGGAAGAACGCCATCATCGCCGTCACGAAGTCCGCATACGCGATCTTCCATGCGCCGCCGTGGTGGCCGCCGCCGGACTTCTTGATCCGCTTGACGATGATCTGCTGCTGCTCTTCCTTGGCCATGGCTTCTGTCGCGAAGGGCGTCAGCGCTTCGACTTCTTGACGTGTTCCTCGAGTTCGAGGAACGTCGGACGCTCGTTGGAGTACAGGACCTTGCGGCCGAACTCGATGGCGATCGCCGGTGCGTAGCCGTTGAGGCTCGCCAGCAGCGTCACCTTCACGCATTGCAGCGACTTGGTCGCCTCGTTGGCGCGTTCGGCGAGCAGGCTCGCCAGCGGGCCGACGAATCCGTAGCCCAGCAGGATGCCGAGGAACGTGCCGACCAGCGCGTTCGCGACCATGATCCCCAGTTCGGAAGGCGGCCGCCCTACCGACGCCATCGTGTGCACGACGCCCATGACCGCGGCAACGATGCCGAACGCCGGCATGCCATCCGCGAGCACCTGGATGGTGTGCGCGGGCACTTCGGCCTCGTGGTGGTGGGTCTCGATCTCGTTGTCCATCAGGTTCTCGATTTCGAACGAGTTCATGTTGCCGCTGACCATCAACCGCAGGTAGTCGGTGATGAATTCCAGCAGGTGGTGGTCGCCCAGCACCTTGGGATAGGGCGCGAAGATCGCGCTGTCGCCCGGCGCCTCGACATCGCGCTCGATCGACATCAGACCTTCCTTGCGCACCTTGCCCAGGATGTCGTACAGAAAAGCCATCAGCTCCATGTACAGCGCCTTGTCGTACTTCTGCCCCTTGAAACACGACGGCAGCGCCGCGATGGTCGCCTTGATGGCGTTGGTCGAGTTGCCGACCAGGAAGGCGCCAAGCGCCGCGCCGCCGATCATCAGCAGTTCGACCGGCTGCAGCAACGCCGCCAGGTGCCCGCCTGCGAGGGCGAAGCCCCCGAAAACCGACCCGATGACGATGACGTAGCCAATGATCACGAACATGAAACGACCCCGTTTTGTTCACTTGCCTCGCGCAGCAGGCAACGCATCGCCCTCTTCCCGCCGCCGATGGTCATGGTCCTTTGTCGGCAGCCAGGTCCTTTTCTTTAGCCGCCGACCGATCGCACTGCCCTTCCCGCTGGCGAGAGCTGTTGCGTGATCAAGAGCTTAGTCCCGGGGGTATCGGGTCAATGCGCCGAAATGGGCGGTTTAGGCGCGCCTGTTCCGGCATCGGTTCAGCGCCGGAAAAGGAAGCGGCGCGCGAAGATGGCTTCCTTCGCGCGCCGCGTGGCCGTCCGGGGTGGACGGCCGGGGGAGGGTCTAGTACCGCAACCCATAAATTTCGCTATGTTCGAGCCGCCCCGCATCGTGATCGGCTTTGTCGCTCATCCTCGCAATAGCACGGGCTATTGCTGCGGTTCGCTTCGCGCCGCTGACGCGCGGATGCGGCTCTCGGCATGTACGCAAACTCATGGGTCGCGGTACTAGCGCGTCAATGAACCCGTCGTAGCGTAAGAGGCATATCGTCATTCGCCAGCGCTTCTTTAGCCGCGGCGCGTGTTTTCCCGGCGCGCGAAGGCATGTGACACAGCCCGCAGACATAGCCTTCGATCAGATCGTGAGTGTGGGCGACGAACTGGCCGGTGCATTTGGTGCAGCGGACGGTGCGCAGCATGCCGGCATCGACGAATTTCACCAGGCGCCACGCCCGGGTCAGCGACAGGACGATCTCCTGTCCCGTCACCGTGCATTGCTCGAGATAGAGCCGGTAGGTCTTGATGATGGCGTCGATCTCGTCGAGCTCGCTCGCCTGAATGACATTCTGGTAGATGCCCATGAACAGCGAAGCGTGGATATTGGGCATCCAGGTGATGAACCAGTCGGTCGAGAACGGCAGCATTCCCTTGGGAGGCGACCGGCCCTGGATCTCCTTGTAGAGGCGCAGCAGGCGCTCGCGGGACAGCGCGGTTTCGCTCTCCAGCACCTGCAGGCGAGCGCCCAGCTCGATCAGTTCGCTCGCGCGGCGGACGTCGCGCGCATCTGCTATGACGCTGCGGGGTGCCATTTACGCGGCCTCCGCCATGTGCGTGCTCATCAGGATCGCGGCATGCACGCCGGCGACCGATTGGGCGGCGATGTCCTTGGTGTGGCTGGTGAGGAGGTTCCAGATCATCTGGTCGTCGAAGCGGAACCGGCACACCAGCGTGTTGGTCGTCGCGATCTTCATCATCTGTCCGGGTGTGAGGTCGGCCAGGATCTCGGCCACCTGCTCGCTGATGCCCAGGCGATACAGCGCTTCGTCGCGGTCGTCGCGGATCATGCGTTGCGCCAGGATCAGGTACGTCATGTTGGCTTCGCGGATCTCGTCGAGCAGGTGGCTGTTCTTCATTTTGTGGTCCTTGGGCGCTTCGTTTCCGCTTTGGATGCAGTTCGGGTTGACGCCATCATCGGCAATTTCGGAGGGGGCTTGAATCGGCGGAACGCTCGATCTGAAGACGGCGACTGGCGCTTCGTCGTGTAGGCATCGGCCTACACGCCATGACATTGGCATGGTTTCTGCTTTTGCCCTGATGCGTGTCCGGCCTTGGCCGGTTCCCGCGCCCAGCGCTGAAACAGCCGCTGTTTGTCCTCCCAATTCGACCGATCACCCGGCGCCCGCTTCCCCTATCCTGCAGGGCGTGGCGCTTCATTTCTCGCGCCGGTACCGTGAATGACCGAACCACTGTAGGAGCGCCTTCAGGCGCGATCGCCTTTCCTGTCCATGGCGCCCTTCCCCATCGCGGCTGAAGCCGCTCCACAGAACGTTGAACCCCATCGCGACTGAAGCCGCTCCTGCAGAAACCCTGGTTCGAGACTTCGTGTCGCCGGATCGACCACGGTTCCCGCAGCTGCATTTCCGCGCCGGGGCAACATGACATTGCGCCAACTTCTCTCAAGTTTTTTTTGCTTGGTCCGATAACCTCCTCAGACGGCGGTCCAGTGATCCGTGCCCTGACAAAAGAACGGGGCGGCCAAAGTCGGTAGGCAAATTCGCCGGATATCTCGCTTAGGAGAAGCAAATGCCCTCAGTCATCAACACCAACGTCCCTTCGCTCAACGCGCAACGCAACCTGAGCAAGACGCAGTCGGCGCTCGACACCGCGCTGCAACGCCTGTCGTCGGGCCTGCGCATCAACAGTGCCAAGGACGACGCCGCCGGCCTCGCGATCTCGACGCGGTTCACCGCGCAGATTCGCGGCCTGAACCAGGCCGCCCGCAACGCCAACGACGGCATCTCGCTGTCGCAAACGGCCGAAGGCGCGCTGGGTGAAGTCACCAACAACCTGCAGCGGCTGCGCGAGCTGGCAGTGCAATCGGCCAACGCAACCAACACCTCGGCCGACCGCGCTTCACTGCAGGCGGAAGCCGCGCAACTCGTCGCTGAAATCACCCGCGTTTCGAGCCAGACGCAGTTCAACGGCCTGAACCTCCTCGATGGCTCGTTCACCGCGCAGAACTTCCAGGTCGGCGCCAATGCGAACCAGGTGATCGCCGTCACCACCATTGCCGATTCGCGTTCTTCCGCCCTGGGCAGCCACGTTCTCACGGCCGATGGCACGATCACCGGCAACACCGTTGCCGCGGCGCCGAACACCAACGGCGTCACCGCAGCCGTCGCAGCTACGAACTTCACGATCACGACCAACGGCGGCACCACCAGCCCGATCACCTACGCGGCCAACGCCGATGCCAAGGCGATCGCGACCGCGATCAACAACGCCGCCTCCGGCCTCGGTGTCTCGGCGACCGCGACCAACAGCACGACGCTGAGCACGCTGACCGCCGCTGGCACTGTCACCTTCACGTTGAACGGCCAGGCGATTTCAGCAGTCGTCGCCAGCCAGAACGACCTCTCGAACCTCGTTTCGGCCATCAACGGCGTGCAAGGCGCGTCCGGCGTGACGGCGAGCTTTACGACGTCGGGCAGCAAGTCCTCGATCACCCTCAGCACGACCGACGGGCGCGACATCAACCTGTCTGCATTTGCCAACAGCACGGCTGGCAACGACAGCGTCACCTTCGGTACGCAGACGCTGACGGAAGCCGGCATCGTCGCGGCGATCCAGGTCGGCACCGTTTCGCTTTCGAGCTCGCAGGGCCCGATCACCACCGCCAACGCGTCGGCGCAGGTGTTCGCTGCGGCAGGCGTCAACAACAGCGCCTTCACTTCGGTGGCCGCGCTGGACATCTCGACCGCGTCCGGCTCTCAGGCGGCGATCGGCGCGCTTGACGCGGCCCTGACGCAGGTCAACACCTCGCGGGGTGACCTGGGCGCGTACCAGAACCGTTTCATGTCGGCGATCGCCAATCTGCAGACGGCCTCGGAGAATCTGTCCGCGTCGCGCAGCCGGATCCTCGATGCGGACTTCGCGGCCGAAACCGCCGCGCTGACCCGCGCCCAGATCCTGCAGCAGGCGGGCACGGCGATGCTGGCGCAGGCGAATGCGTTGCCGAATACGGTGCTGACGCTGCTGAAGGGCTGACGACGCCGGAAGCGCCCGGCCGGCCACGAGCTGGCCGGGTGTTCGACCCCGCCGCGTCCAGAAAACTGGTCCGGCGGGTTTTGCACAGTGAGAGATGGGTAACGACAGGCAAGGAAGAGTGCGGTGTAGTCACCGCGGTTTCACCAGGAGAAGCACATGCTGATCCAGAATTTGCAAGGCGTGCCACAGGCGCCACCGCCCGCGCCCTCGAGCGCGGCCGGTGCCACAGGTACCAGCCCGTCGCTCGACGCCAAGTCGGCCGCAGCAGCAGCGCCCGCACGCGCCCCGGCCCCCGCCGAGGTCGCCACCGCCGTCGTCCAGGGCAATCGGGCAATGGCGGCCATGTCGGCATCGCTGACCTTCGAGGTCGACGCTGTCACCAACGCGACCGTGGTGAAGATCATCGACACGTCCGACAACAGCGTGCTGCGGCAGATTCCGTCGCAGGAGATGCTGGACATCGCGCAAGCGCTGGACAAGCTGCAGGGTTTGCTGCTGCGCGACCACGCCTGAGCCGCGGACCCGGTTCGCGGCTCGTCGTCAGCCGTCTTCCTGAAACGAGGGCATTGCGATGGCCATCTCGAATGTTTCCGGCATGCTCGCCTCGCCCGGCGTGGGGTCGGGGCTCGACGTCACGGGCATCGTCAACAAGCTGATGACGGCGGAAAGCGCGCCGTTGACCGCGCTCACCAGACAGGAGGCGAGTTACACGGCGCGGATTTCTGCGTACGCCTCGCTCAAGGGCGCGCTCGCCGCGCTGCAAAGCTCGCTGACGGGCCTCACCGACACGCGCAGCATGCAGTCGGTCACAGCGTCGATCGCCGATGCGACGCTTGCCAGCGTGGCGGCAGGCTCGACCGCAGTACCGGGCAGCTACTCGCTGAAGGTGTCGCAGCTCGCGCAGGCGCACAAGATCGCCTCCGCGGGATTCGCCAGCGTCGACAGCGCCGTGGGAAGCGGTTCGCTAAGCTTCAGCTTCGGCACCTACGCCGGCGGGGTCTTCACGGCCAACGCCGATGCCGCAGCGCAGTCGGTGGCCATAGCTGCCGGCCAGAATACGCTCGCCGGCATCCGCGATGCGGTCAATGCGGCCGGTATCGGCGTCACCGCGACCATCGTCAACGACGGCACCACCGGCAACCGCCTGGTGTTCTCGTCGGCGACCACCGGGGCCGCCAACAGTCTCAAGGTCACCGTTGCCGACGCCGACACCACCCACACCGATCTCGCCGGCCTGTCGCAGCTCGCCTACGACCCGGCCGCGCTCGTCGGCGGCGGCATGACGCAGAAAGTCGCGGCGCAGAACGCGCTGCTGCTCATCGACGGCATCGACATCAGCAAAGCGACCAACACGGTCAGCGACGCGATCCAGGGCGTGACGCTCAACCTCGCCAAGGCCGACTCGCTGGTCACCACGACGCTCACGGTGACGAGCGACACCTCGAGCATCGCCAAGTCGGTGGGGGCATTCGTCAAGGCCTACAACGATCTCGCATCGATGATCAGCAGCGCGACCAAGTACGACACGGTCAACAAGAAGGCGTCGGTGCTGACCGGCGACAGCGCGCCACGGATCATCCAGTCTCAACTGCGTGCGATCGTCGGCTCCACCCTGTCGGGCAGCGGCTTGACCATGACCGCGCTGTCGCAGGCGGGCGTCAGCTTCAAGGTCGACGGCACGCTGGCGCTGGACAGTGCGAAACTCGCCGCCGCCGTGAGCCGCGACGCCACGGGCGTGGGTCGGCTGTTCGCGGCTGTCGGCAGCGCGTCAGACAGCTTGGTCACCGTTACCGGGACGGGCAGCAAGGCGACCCCGGGCAGCTATGCGGTCGACGTGACGCAACTCGCAACGCAGGGCAAGGCAGTGGGTGCCGCGACGGCCGGCTTGACCATTACCGCGGGCGGCAACGACACGCTGACCGTCACCATCGACGGCACCGCCGCCACGGTCACGCTTGCCGCCGGCACGTACGCGACAGCGGCGGCACTGGCGGCCGAGGTGCAGAGCAGGATCAACGGCGCCGCCGCGCTCGCGGCCGTCGCTGCGAAAGTCACGGTCACGCAAAGCGCGGGCGTGCTGACGCTTGCGTCCGCGCGCTACGGCAGTGCATCGACCGTTGAGGTTTCGGGAACCGGCGTCACCGACCTCTTCGGCGCCGTCGCAGTCACGGCGGGCGTCGATGTCGCCGGCAGCATCGGCGGTTTCACGGCTACCGGCAGCGGCCAGACACTGACGGGCGCCACGGCAACCGCGGTCGAAGGCCTGCAGCTGCAGGTCAACGGCGGTGCGACCGGCGCCCGCGGCGATGTTGCCTACACGCAGGGCTATGCCGCGAAACTCAACCAGGCGCTGGGGAGCCTCCTGGGCAGCGGTGGCGTCGTCAGCACCAGCACCGACACCGCCAACAAGCGCATCAAGGACATCGCCGACCGCCGCGAAGTGCTGCAGCTGCGGCTGGACAAGGTCCAGGCGAATTACCTCGCCCAGTTCAGGGCGCTGGACCAGATGATCAGCAAGATGAACGCGACCAGCACCTACCTCACGCAGCAGCTCGACACCTTGTCGTCGCTCACCAAGCAGATCAACAAATGAGCGCGCTGCGGCGGCGCCACTCAAGCATGGGTTGACGCCGCCGATATAGTGACTATCAACTCACGGCAAATCACATCATGGGTCCCAGCTTTGCAGCCAATGCGTACGCCAAGGTCGGCGTCGAAACCGGCGTCCACGCGGCGAATCCGGTCAAGCTGGTATTGATGCTCTACGACGGCGCTTTGCTGGCCGTCGCCGAAGCGACCCGCCACATGGCCGACGGCCGCATCGCCGACAAGGGCAAGGCCATCTCCAAGGCCATCAGCATCATCGACGGTGGATTGCGGGTGAGCCTCGACACCACGCGCGGCGGCGCGATCGCCGCGCAGCTGTTCGAACTCTACGAATACATGGGGCGGCGCCTGCTGCTCGCCAGCCTGCGCAACGACGCCGCCGGACTCAAAGAGGTGAGCGAGCTTCTGCGCGAGCTTCGCGGTGCCTGGGTCGAGCTGGCCGCCGGCACGCCGGGGCTCGCCACGCCGCGAATGGGCGCCCCGATGAACAGCACTGCACAGGTCGCAATGCGATGAACACGAACTCACAGCAAACGATCCTCGATCACTACGAATCGATCGCCCACGTGTCGCAGCTGATGCTTCAGGCGGCGTGGCGCAGCGACTGGGACACGCTGGTCGATGCCGAAGCGTGCTGCGCCTCGATCATCGAACGGCTGAAAGCGGCCGGCGACCCGGACCTGCTGCTCGACGACGAAGGCAGGAAGCGCAAGCACGAAATCATCCGCCGCGTGCTGGCCGACGACGCGCAGATCCGCGACCTCACCGTGCCCTGGATGCGCCAGCTCGCCGCGAATCTCGACCACGCGAAAACCTCGCGCTCGCTCGAGGCCGCGTATCGTCCGTAGCGGACGCAAGGCGCCATCGATCCCATCCCGGGGATGCAGCCATGATGAACATCCAGACCCTGGGCATGCTGTTGCGGACGCTGCAAACCGGGGACGTCTCGCCGCGTGCGCTCTCGCCTCTGCAGCCGCTGGCACCGACGCAATCCGTCAAGCCGGTGTCGTCGGAAGACTCGCAGGCGCAGAAATCAGCAGCCCGTGAGCAGGGCCATCTGCCCGCGCCGGCGCGCCAGGCACCGATCGCCTCCGGCGCGACCACCGGCAGCGCCACCCCGGTGCCACCGGCGCGCGCCGAAACGGCGGCCGTGGTGAGCCTGCTGTCGAATGCGCTGCGGCGAGACGCCCGATGCCGCGCCACTTTCGACGGCGCGCGAAACCAGCGCCGGCGGCTCCGTCGCCGCCGCGCGGCCGGGCGGCAGCTCGTCGCCCTTGCCAACGCCGACCGACACCGCCACTTCGCTGCGTCTGTCCACGGCGGCACTCGCGATCGACCAGCTCGTTCGTCGGCCCGGCGGCGAGCCCGTACGGCCGTCTGGAACGCTGGTTCCCACGCCCGATGCGCCCGATGCGCCCGAGGCCATCGCCATGGCGCTGCAGCGCTCGATCGCCAACAGCGGGGTGTTCTACGAATCGCACCTGGCGGAGTGGACGCTGCAGCGCCATTCCGTTGCCTATCTGCAGCAGGAGCCGCAGGCGGCCTGGCCTTCTGCCGGCACCGGCGGGACCGCGGCGGTGCTGGCTGCCGCCCTGCCGCTGGAAGGGGCCGCGGCTGCCTCGGCGCCGTCGATGCCGCCAACGTCACCGACGCTCGCCCCGCTGCCGGACGGCGCACCTGCGCTCGTGCGCCAACAGCTCGACGTGCTGGAGACAGGCCAGATCCTGTGGCGCGGCGACCTGTGGCCCGGCCAGCACGCGGCGATCGAGATCACCGAAGACCAGGAGGCGCGCGAACCCGGGATGGCGCCCGTCTGGCGCACCCGCCTGGCACTCAGCTTGCCCGGACTGGGCGGCATCGAGGCGCGCCTCGCCCTCTCGGGCAATCGCCTGCAGCTCCATATCGACACCCAGGATCCGGCGAGCGGGCCCTGGTTGCGCGAGGCGCTCCCCGTGCTCGTCGCCGCGCTTTCCGCCCGCGCGCTCGACGTCGCCCCCGTGGTGATCCGCGATGAGTCTGGACGCTGACACCCGCCAAAGTGCCGTGGCCCTGCGTTACGCCGACGGTGACGCCGCACCGGTGGTCGTGGCCAAGGGTCGCGGCCTGCTGGCCGATGAGATCATTCGCCGTGCGCGCGAAGCCGGCGTCTTCGTCCACGAGTCGCGCGAGCTCGTCGCGCTGCTGATGCAGGTCGATCTCGACCGACGGATTCCGCCACCACTCTATGTCGCGATCGCCGAGCTCCTGGCCTGGGTGTACCGGGTCGATGGGCAGCGCAGCTCCGCGACGGCACCCCCACCCGCCGGTGCGCCACGCCCGCTGCTCGCGGGCACGGCCGCGAGGACCGCAGCGTCATGACCGAAGCGCGCTCCGAGCCCTTCCCCGAGCCGAACTCCGCGCCTCGCACCGGCACGGCCGCGGCGGTGGTCACCGACCTCGAACGCTTCCAGGTTCACGACCGGCTGGAAATGCTCGGCGTCCTGCGCGCCCTGGTCGACCGGCGGGCGCTGGTCACGGTGGTCTACGGGGGAGGCAGCGTGTTCTTCGTTTCGGCCCTGCTCGAGATCGCACCCGAACGCGAAGAGATCGTTTTTGACTGCGGCCCCGACGCCGAAGTGAATGCCAAGCTGCTTGCCTCCTCGCGCATCACTTTCGCCACGCTGCTCGACAACATCCGGATCCAGTTTCACGCCTGCAGTGCATCCGAAGTCGGTTTCGAGGGGAGGCCGGCGCTCGCGGTCGCGATTCCGGAGGCGGTGATGCGGCTGCAGCGCCGCGAACACTACCGGTTGCAGATACCGCATGGGCAACGCGTTGTCTGCGAGGTCCGACGCGACCCGGCGGACGCCAAACCGCTGCAATTGGGCGTGTACGACATCAGTTGCGGCGGAGTCGCATTGACCGGATGGCCCGCGGGCCAGGCGCTGGAAACCCAGCACGTCTACCGCGGCTGCCGCTTGATGTTCGCGGCCGACGATATCGTCACCACCGATCTCGAAGTCGTTTACGTGATCGACCGTGCCGATTCCGACGGCACGCGCATCAAGCGCTGCGGTGCGCGCTTTGTCGACCTGCCAGGCATGCTGGTGACCCGCGTCCAGCGCTTCATCACCCGCCTCGAGCGCGAACTGCACGCCCGGCAGGAGCGCGAAAACAGCGGTACGGGGTGAGGGATAGGGGCAGCACAGACCTGCGGGCGGGCTGCGCCGCAGGCGTGGGTCGAACGACGGCGCGGTCGTCCGGCCGGCGGTCAGATCGGCAGATTCATGATGTCCTGGTAGGCCGCCACCACCTTGTTGCGCACCTGGACCGCGGCCTGGAAAGTGATGTTGGCCTTCTGCAGGGCGATCATCGACTCCTCGAGCGAAACCGTCGGATCGCCCAGCTGGAACCGCGTGGCGATCGCATTCGAGCTCTTGAGCGAGGTGTCGACGCGATCGATGCTGGATTTCAGCAGCGACTCGAAGTCGATCTGCCCGACCGCTTTGGACGTCTTGGTCGCCTTGGCTGCCGGCAGGCCGCTCGCCGCGGTCCGTGCGGCTTCCAGTTTCGACAGCAGCGTATCCATCGACACCGAAGAAAGGCTCATCGACGCGTCCCCTTGGGGTTCACCGGGCAGCCCGGCTGGGTGCAATTGGGCGGGAGCTCATGAGCTGGAGTCTGGGCGTCCCCGGTGCCGGTTGACCTCTCGATAAGGCCGGGAAAAAAGGGCCTTTTCGGACGATCGCCGCGCGCACGGGATCGCAATAATCAGCGCCATACCCCTCCTCCGTGCACCTCATCAAAGCCGTGGCCGAGACCGCCTCCTCCTCCCTTCCCGCCGTGACCGGTTCGTCAACGCTCCTGGGCAGCCTCCCGCGCCTGGCGCCACGGCAAATCCTTGCGCTGATGGTAGGCAGCGCGGCACTGATCGCCGTCGGCGTAGGTGCCTGGATCTGGACCCAGACGCCCGACTACCGGGTGCTGTACAGCAATCTCTCGGACCGGGACGGAGGCGCGATCATCGCCGCGCTCAACCAGATGAACGTTCCCTATCGCGTCGCCGAGGGCGGCGGCGCGATCCTGGTCCCCGGACAACAGGTGTACGACGCCCGGTTGCGCCTCGCGTCGCAGGGCATGCCCAAGGGCAGCGTCGTCGGCTTCGAGCTGGTCGACAACCAGAAATTCGGCGCCACCCAGTTCCAGGAGCAGATCAACTACCAGCGCGGACTGGAAGGCGAACTCGCGAAGTCGATCCAGTCGCTGTCCGCCGTGGGCGCCGCCCGCGTCCATCTCGCGATTCCCAAACCGTCGGTGTTCCTGCGCGACCAGCAGAATCCCTCGGCGTCGGTGCTGCTCACGCTCAATGCCGGCAAGGCGCTGGACCGCGCCCAGGTCACCGGCATCATCAACCTCGTGGCTTCCAGCGTGCCCGAGCTTTCGACCAGCAATGTCAGCGTCGTCGACCAGAGCGGCGCGCTGCTGTCGCGCAACGGCGCGGGCATCGACAGCGGCGGGCTCGACCCGTCCCAGCTCTCCTACATCAAGCAGATCGAAACCGAGACGATTCGCCGCATCACCGACATCCTCGAACCCATCGTCGGTCACAGCAACGCACGCGTCCAGGTGACCGCCGATGTCGATTTCCAGCGCGTCGAATCGGTCGCCGAAACCTTCAAGCCCAACCAGGATCCGAAGCTCGCCACCGTGCGCACGCAGCAGTCGTCGAGCGCCCAGACCACGTCCGGCGGCGCCGGTGCGCAGGGCGTGCCGGGCGCGCTGTCCAACCAGCCGCCGGCGGCCGGCGTCGCCACCGTCGACGGCAAGCCCCTCTCCGCGACCGGTGCCCCGACCGGCGCCGCGGCAGCGGCCTCCGCTCCCCCGATCAACGCCAAGAAGGACGAGGCGGTCGCGTACGAAGTCGACAAGACGATCCAGCACACCCGGGCGCAGGTCGGCGCCATCAAGCGGCTCACCGCGGCCGTGCTCGTCAACCATCGCAAGCAGATCGACAAGGACGGCAAGGCGACGAGCACGCCGATGACGGACAAGGACATGGGAGAGATCAACGCGCTGGTGCGCGAAGCGATGGGCTTCAACAAGGAGCGCGGCGACTCGCTCAACATCCTGAACGCCGCTTTCAACGAGCCGGCGAGGGAAGCCGTGGCGGAACTTCCGTTCTACAAGCAGCCGGACAACATCCAGCTGGTCAAGGACATCGGCAAGTACCTGCTGTTCACCTTGCTGATCGGTTACCTCTACTTCGGCGTGTTGAAGCCGATGATGGCGAAGGCGATGGAAGCGCCGGTGATGGCCGAGCCGCTGCCGCAACTTGCCGGCGAGGGTGCGGAAGGACTGTTGACCGGGCCCGGCGGCCAACCGGCAGACCATCTCCAGCTCGCGCGCAAGATCGCCCGCGAAGATCCCAAGATCGTGGCCAACGTCGTCAAGTCGTGGGTGACCAAGGATGAATGAAGCCGGACTGGAGAACAGCGCCATCCTGCTCATGTCGCTGGGCGAGGAGGAGGCCGCGGAAGTCTTCAAGTTCCTGGGGCCGAAGGACGTGCAGCGCATCGGTCATGCGATGTCCAAACTGAAATCGGTGACCCGCGACCGCATCGACGAAGTCCTCGGCAGTTTCCACAACCAGGCGGACCAGCAGACCGGAATCGGCAGCAACTCCGGCGCGTATATTCGTTCGGTGCTGACCAAGGCGCTGGGCGACGACAAGGCCGGATTCCTGCTCGATCGCATCCTTCAGGGCACCGACTCCGCAGGCATCGAAAGCCTGAAGTGGATGGATGCCGCGAGCGTGTCCGAGCTCATCAAGAGCGAGCATCCGCAGATCATCGCCTCGATTCTCGTCCACCTGGAGCGCGACCAGGCGTCCGAGATCCTGTCGCAATTCACCGACCGCCTGCGCAACGACATCATCCTGCGCATCGCGACGCTCGACGGTATCCAGCCATCGGCATTGCGCGAGCTGAACGATGTGCTGGCGAAAGTGCTGGCCGGCTCCGACAACGTCAAGAAGGCCGCACTCGGCGGCGTACGCACGGCGGCGGAAATCCTCAATTTCATGGGCACCGCGCACGAAACGGTCGTCATCGACGCGGTCAAGGAATACGACAGCGACCTCGCGCAGAAGATCCTGGACGAGATGTTCGTCTTCGAGAACCTGCTCGACATCGACGATCGCGGCATCCAGTCGCTGTTGCGCGAAGTGCAGTCCGAGTCGCTGATCGTCGCGCTGAAGGGCGCCAACGAGGAATTGCGCGAAAAGATCTTCAAGAACATGTCGCAACGGGCGGCGGAAATGCTGCGCGACGACCTCGAGGCCAAGGGCCCGGTGCGGGTGAGCGAGGTCGAAAGCGAGCAGAAGGAAATCCTGAAGATCGTCCGCCGGATGTCCGACGAGGGCACGATCGTCCTGGGAGGCAAGGGTGATGAGCAGTTCGTCTAGCATACTCGCGCGGGAGAGCATGTCGGCGTACCAGCGTTGGGAAATGGCATCGCTGTCCGCTTCCACTCCCGCCGAAGAGGCCCAGAGCGAGGCGCGTCGCGAAGCCGAGATCGCGAACCTGCGCAGCGAGGCCGTCGCCGAGGGCAAGGCGGCGGGATACGCCGCGGGCATGTCGAACGCGGCAACCGAGAAGGCTCGCCTCGCCAAAGTGCTCGAAATTCTCGAAGCCGCTGCGGGCGACCACGAACAGCGGCTGATGGACGAGGTGCTCGACCTCGCGCTGGTGCTCGGTCGCCAGCTCGTCGGCGAAGCGCTCGCCGTTCGGCGCGAACTGGTGCTGCCGATCGTTGCCGCCGCGCTCCAGCAGTTGCCGCAATCGGTGCAGCGCGTGCAGTTGATCGTCAACCCTGGCGATCTTCCGATCATCCGCCAGTTCCTCGACGGGGACGCGGTGCACGGCCGTTGCCAGGTGCTCGCCGATCCGATGGTCGCGCCGGGCGGGTGCCGGGTCGAAACCGAACACTGCGAGATCGACGCCACGATGCCGACGCGCTGGAAGCGCCTGCTGGCCGGGCTGGGACGCTCCGATGACTGGCTCGAGCCGGACTGATTTCGCGCGCGACTGCGCGCAATTCCTCGAACACTGCCAGCACGCGGCAACGGCTGTGAATACGCTGCAGGTGCGCGGCAGGCTGACCCGCGTCGCCGGACTGG
Organism: uncultured beta proteobacterium; assembly: GCA_963709525.1. Lineage (GTDB taxonomy): Bacteria > Pseudomonadota > Gammaproteobacteria > Burkholderiales > Casimicrobiaceae > CAIWHR01. Next base: position 48,197 of record CAVPXB010000014.1, on the reverse strand, counting down.
TCATGGAAGCCGTCGGACTCAGGCTCGGCGTCGGGTCGAGTTGCCTGATCGAGCAAGCGGATATCGGCACTGTCGAAGCCGAGGTCGTGGGCTTTGCCGGGGAACGTCTTTTCCTGATGCCGGTGTCCGATATCCACGGCCTTACACCGCGGGCCTCGGTGGTGCCGCTGGAGCCGCCCGGCCCTCGCCCGAAACTCCGGATGCCCCCGCACCCACGCCGGCGCGCAGCCGACCAGGCGAAGCATCTGCCGGTCGGTGATCATCTGCTGGGCCGCGTCCTCGACGGCGCCGGGACGTCCGCTCGACGCCCTCGGTCCCGTGTCGCGCGACCAGTTGCGTTCCCTGCAGGGCCGTCCCGTTCAATCCCATCGCCCGCGACCCGATTACCACCACCCTCGACGTCGGCGTCCGGGCGATCAACTCGCTGCTGACCGTCGGCCGCGGGCAACGCCTCGGGCTCTTCGCCGGCAGCGGCGTCGGCAAGAGCGTGCTGCTGGGCATGATGGCGCGCTATACGACCGCCGACGTCATCGTCGTCGGCCTCATCGGCGAGCGCGGCCGCGAGGTCAAGGAATTCATCGAGCACATCCTCGGCGCCGAGGGACTGGCCCGCTCGGTGGTGGTCGCCGCGCCCGCCGACACGCCGCCGCTGCTGCGCATGCAGGGCGCCGCCTACGCGACCACGATCGCCGAGCACTTCCGCGATCAGGGTCGACACGTGCTGCTGATCATGGATTCGCTGACCCGCTACGCCATGGCGCAGCGCGAGATCGCGCTTGCGATCGGCGAGCCGCCGGCGACCAAGGGCTATCCGCCGTCGGTGTTCGCGCGGATGCCGCAGCTGGTGGAGCGCGCCGGCAACGGCGTGCGCGGCGGCGGGTCGATCACCGCTTTCTACACCGTGCTGACCGAGGGCGACGACCAGCAGGATCCGATCGCCGACGCCGCGCGCGCGATCCTCGATGGCCACGTCGTGCTGTCGCGCAACCTCGCCGAAGCCGGCCACTATCCGGCGATCGACATCGAGGCATCGATCAGTCGGGCGATGCACAACCTCATCTCGGCGCAGGACAGCGGAGCGCGTGCGGCGATTCAAGCAGCTGTATTCGCGCTACCAGCGCAACCGCGACCTGATCAACGTCGGCGCCTACGTCGCCGGATCCGACCCCCTGCTCGACCAGGCGATCGCCGCCTATCCGCGGATCGAGGCGTTCCTGCAGCAGGACATGCAGGAGCGCGTGCCGCTGCGCAATGGCAATGCAGAGCTGGATGCGCTGCTCGAGAGCACCGGCGGTGGCCGATAGCCAGGTGAGCGATGGCCCCACCCAATTCATTCGCGATGCTGAAGGATCTGGCCGAAAAGCGCCGCGACGCCTGTACGCGTCCGGCTCGGCAAGGCACTCGCCGCAACCCAGGAGTCGAGGGCGCGGCTGCGACTGCTGCTCGATTACCGGACCGATTATCAAGGTCGGCTCGAGCGTGCCGCACACGGCGGAATCAAAGGCGAGCAACTGCGCAACTATCAATCGTTTCTTGCCAACCTGGAACGCGCGGTCGAACAGCAGACGAACACCGTCGCCGTCCATGAAGAAGACGTCCTGCGCGTGCGCGGCGAGATCGCCATCGAACAGCGGCAGATCGATTCATACGCAGTTCTGCTGCGGCGGCGCAAGAAGACCGAGGCCCAACGGGAAACCCGCAACCAACAGACCCTGCACGATGAATTTGCCTCCCATTCCGTCATCCGCCTCGCCAGCCAGCGGGATCGCGGTGGCGATGACTGATGTTCCACGGAGATCCACATGTCCGTAACGCCGACCCTTCCCCCGACCCTTTCGCCAACCAACGCTGCAGCGACGGCCAATACCGTCGCCGACACCGCGCCCGATCAGGCGACGGGCTTTGCCCGGATCCTGCGCGCGGCGGGTAACCGTGCGGCCGGCGCCGGCGCCGGCGCCGACGTCGGCAACGACAGCGCCGCGGCCGAGGTGGAAAACGCCAGCGAACTCCTGGTCGCCAATGCCGCCGCCGACGCGCTCGCCAGCGTAGAGATGATCGCGCCCTGGATCGTTCCGCTGCTGCCGATGGGCGCGGCGGCGGCACAGGCACCCGCGGACGTCGGCGGTACTCTTGCGGACGCGGGGGCAGAGGCGCAGGTTGCCGCGATGCAGGTCACGCCGAGGTCCAATGCCGCGAGGACAGTCGCCCTGACAGCAGCGCCGTCGGTATCGGCATCCACGCCCGACGCCCGGGCGCCGGGATTGGCCGCGGGTGGATCGATCAACCTGACCGCCCCGGACAGCGTGCTCGCAGGCGAAAACACGCCGCCAGTACAGGCGGGCGCCACCGCCCTGCCCGGCCTGGCCCAGACGCCTGCCAGCGGGACCGACGCTGCAACGGGCAAGGTTGCCGTCGGCCGGGACCCGGGACTGCCGCCGCCCGCCGACCGCACCGCCCACGCACCACCGGTCCAGGCGGACCTTCGTCCGGCCACCGCCGCAACAGTGCCCGGGATGTCTTCCGCCTTCGCCGAAGCCGACCGCGCGAATCGTGATGCAAGTGCCGCGCGAGCCGAGGCAACCCCTGCCCTGTCGCCGGCGTCGATCGGCTCCGCGACGCCACCTGCCATGCGCGAAGCGCCAACGATCATGCAGGCGGTCGACAGCATTGTCGCGTCACCCGGGTGGCAAGAGGACGTTGCACGGAAGCTCGCGCATTTCGTTTCGCTGCGCGCGACCACTGCCGAAATCCGCTTGAATCCGGCCGACCTGGGACCCATAGGCGTGACGATCAGCTACACCGACGATCAGGCCAGGATCATGATCACCGCGGCGCAACCGGCGACCCGCGACGCACTGGAGCAGGCATTGCCGCATCTCAAGGAAATGCTGGCCGAGCAAGGCATCACGCTGGGCGAGGCCGAAGTGCGTGATCGGCGTGAGTCGATGCCGCAATGGGCCGACGCCGATCCCCGGCGCGGATATTCCGACCGTCGCGACGACGCGCCCGGCGCTCGCGCCGACGCCGCCGCGAATTCCGCACTGGCCGCCAAGCGCACGACACGCCTGATCGACACCTTCGCGTGACGCGCAAAGCCCGCGAATAGACCGGTTTTCCACGCCGTATTCGCACGACAGCGTCCGCTTGACGCCAGCCATAATTGCCTCAACGTGCCCGCAACCCTCCACTCATGGCCACCGCAAAACCTCCTGCCAAGAACGCCGCCCCGGCCGCTGCCGAGGAAACCGCAGCGCCGAAGAAGAAGTCGCGCCTGTTCCTGATCATCGGCCTCGTCGTCCTGCTGCTCGTGGCCATCGGCGGGGGGGGCGCCGCGTGGTTTTTCCTGCGTGCGCCGGCGCCTGCCGCCGCGCCCGGTACACCGGGTGCCGTTGCCGATGCGAAACACGCCGACACGAAACCGCCGGTGTTCGTCACGCTCGAACCTTTCACCGTCAACCTGCAGCAGGAAAACGGTGACCATTACCTGCAAGCAGGCATCGTCTTCCAGGTCGCCGATCAAAAGGCCGTCGACGCGATGAAAACCTACATGCCGGTGATCCGCAACCGCATCCTGCTCCTGCTGTCGTCGAAGACCCCCGGCGACATCGCCTCCCTCGACGGCAAGAAGAAGCTCGTCACCGAACTCGTCGCGGCGGCGCGCGAATCGGTACCGGGCACCACGCCGGAGCGCGGCATCGACAGCGCATTCCTGTCGTCGTTCGTCGTCCAGTAGGCGGATCGGCAACGGACGATCATGAGCAACGAATTTCTCACCCAGGACGAAGTTGACGCGCTGCTGAAAGGCGTCAGCGGCGAGGAGGAAGAGCAGACCCAGGTGCTCGACCCGGGCGGGGTTCGTCCCTACAACCTCGCCACCCAGGAACGCATCGTGCGCGGGCGCATGCCCACGCTGGAGATCATCCACGAGCGCTTCGCGCGTCTGCTGCGGATCGGGCTCTTCAACTTCATGCGCCGCAGCCCCGAGATCTCGGTCGGCCCGGTACGGGCGATCAAGTACAGCGAGTTCGTCCGCAATCTCGTCGTGCCGACGAACATCAATATCGTGCAAATGAAGCCGTTGCGCGGCAACGCGCTGTTCGTATTCGAGCCGACGCTGGTCTTTCTCATCGTCGACAACCTGTTCGGGGGCGACGGCCGCTTCCACACCCGGGTCGAGGGTCGCGATTTCACGCCTACCGAGCAGCGGATCATCCAGAAGATGCTGCAGGTCGTGTTCGACGACTACCAGACCGCTTGGAAGAACGTGTATCCGCTGACGTTCGAATTCCAGCGGTCCGAAATGCACACCCAGTTCGCCAACGTCGCCACGCCGACTGAAATAGTCGTCGCGACGACGTTCAACATCGACTTCGGCGCCGGTGGCGGCGCCTTCCACATCTGCGTCCCCTACGCGTCGCTCGAGCCGATACGCGACGTCATCTACAGCACGATGCAGGGCGACCACACGGAGCCCGACAAGCGCTGGATCCGCATGCTGTCAAGGCAGGTGCAGGCCGCCGAGGTCGAGCTGTCGGCCAAACTGGTCGAGACTCCGGTCACCGTGCAGCAACTGATGAACCTAAAGGTCGGTGACGTGATCGGTGTCGACATTCCGTCGACCGTGCAGGCGACCATCGACGGCGTGCCCATTTTTGACTGCACGTACGGCGCGCGCAACGGCCAGTACGCGATCCGCATCGAGCGTGCGCTGCGCGCGTCCGACGACGACACTGTCTCAGGAGACCTCCATGGTTGAGAATGCCCATCAGGCCGCGACCGACGACGACTGGGGTGCTGCCCTTGCCGAACAGGCTGCCGCCGGTCCGGCACCCGCGCCCGCTACCGCACCACCGGCCGCGCAGGCCAGGCCGGCCCCCATTTTCGGCAATCTCGCCACCGGAGGCTCGGTCGCCAATGCGGCGCCGGTCCAGGATATCGATCTCGTGCTCGACATTCCGGTGACGATGACCGTCGAGCTCGGGCGCACCAAGCTGCCCATCCGCCACATCCTGCAACTCGCGCAGGGTTCCGTCGTCGAGCTGGACGGCCTCGCCGGAGAACCGATGGACGTGCTTGTCAACGGCTGCCTGATCGCGCAGGGCGAAGTCGTCGTCGTCAACGAGAAGTTCGGCATCCGTCTGACCGACATCATCACGCCGGCCGAGCGCATCCGCAAACTCAATCGATGATCCCGCCGCGCATCCTCGCGCCCTTGCTCGCCGTGATCGCGACGGATGCATTGGCGCAGGCGGCAGCGACGGGAGGCAGCACCGGCATGGGGTCGGGAGTGCTGCAGGCGACGCTGGGGCTTGCCCTTGTGCTTGGCCTGATCTGGGGTGCTGCTTGGGTGGTGCGCCGCCTGGGTCCGGTTGCGGGGTCCGGAACAGCGGCGATCAAGGTCGTCGCCGCGCAGAATGTGGGACCGCGCGAACGCGTGGTGATCGTGGAAATCGGCGACCAGTGGCTGGTCCTCGGCGTTGCCACGGGTGCCGTCAGAGCGCTGCACACACTGCCCAGGTCCGCGCTGCCGCCCCCGTCCCCGCCGGCCAATCCCTTTGCTCGCCTCCTCGCCAGGGCGAAGGCAACTCCCGATGCGTAAATCCGCACTGCCCGTGATCGGCGCCTGCCGTCGCAATGCGGGTCCCATGCTCGCCGCAGTCCTGCTGGGACTGTTGCCGGCCGTCGTCATGGCCCAGGTGGGCGATTTTCCGCTGCTGACGAGCACCCCCGGTCCCGGAGGCACGCAGAGCTACTCGCTGCCGGTGCAGACGCTGCTGTTCCTCACGTCGCTCACCTTCCTGCCGGCGGTGCTGCTGCTGATGACCGGCTTCACCCGCATCGTCATCGTGCTCTCGCTGCTGCGGCACGCGCTGGGCACGCAGGCCTCGCCGCCCAACCAGGTGCTGGTGGGGCTGGCGCTCTTCCTCACCCTGTTCGTGATGGGCCCCGTGTTCGACCGCGTCTACGACGACGCCTATGTCCCTTACACGGCGCAGAAGATCTCTTTCCAGCAGGCGCTCGACCGCGCGCAGACGCCCTTGCGAACGTTCATGCTCAAACAGACGCGCGAGCCCGATGCGGCGCTGTTCATGAAACTCGCCCGCCAGCCGCAGCCCAAGGCCAAGGAGGACATTCCCTTCCGGGTGCTGGTGCCGGCCTTCGTGACCAGCGAATTGAAGACCGCGTTCCAGATCGGTTTCATGGTATTCATTCCGTTCCTGATCATCGACATCGTCGTTGCCAGCGTGCTGATGTCGATGGGGATGATGATGGTGTCGCCGGTGCTCATTTCGCTGCCGTTCAAGCTGATGCTGTTCGTGCTCGTCGACGGCTGGAACCTGCTGATCGGCTCGCTGGTGGCGAGTTTCGGCTAGTCAAGCGCAAGGAACCCGGACCATGATGACCAGCCAGACGGTTTTGACGCTCGCGCAGCAGGCCCTCGAGGTCACCGTGCTCATCTCGGCGCCGCTGTTGCTCACCGCGCTGGCGGTGGGCCTCCTGGTGAGCATCTTCCAGGCAGCCACGCAGATCAACGAGATGACGCTGTCGTTCATTCCCAAGCTGCTGGCGATGTTCGCCGCGCTGATCCTGGGCGGGCCGTGGATGCTGGAGACGCTCGTCGACTACATCCAGCGGCTCTACAGCTCGATCCCGCAGATGATCGGTTGAGCTGTCGACAGCCTTTCCCGGTCTTCTTCCGGTTCGCCAAACAACGGGCGCAGATGATCAACCTCACCGCGGCCGACCTCGACCTGCTGCTGACGGCCTACCTGTACCCGTTTTTTCGCATTGCCGCGCTGATCGGCACGGCACCGCTGCTGTCGCACCGCAGCGTGCCGCGACGCGTGCGCGTGGGACTGTCGGTGCTGATCACGCTGGTGGTGGCGCCCACCCTGCCCGCGATGGCGGCAGTGTCGCCGTTTGCCGCCGAAGGCGTCGTGCTGGTGATCCAGCAGTTGCTGGTGGGCGCGGCACTCGGCCTCGCGATGCAGGTGGCATTCGCGGCGATCGTGCTTGCCGGCGACATGATCGGATTGCAGATGGGACTCTCCTTCGCCGCCTTCATCGATCCCGTCAATTCGGAACAGGCGCCCATCGTCGGCAGCTTTCTCACCATGACGCTGATGCTGATCTTCCTGGCGATCAACGGTCACTTGCTCATGCTGGCGGCGCTCGTCGACAGCTTCAACGCCGTCCCGCTTGCCGTCACCGGCTGGCACTGGGTCGACGCCTGGAAACTGGCCGCCACCGGCAGTGCGCTGTTCCTGTACGGGTTGCAGATCGCCCTGCCCGCCATCGGCGCCATGCTGCTCACCAATCTCGCCTTCGGCATCCTCACCCGGACGGCACCGCAGTTGAACCTGTTCGCTGTCGGCTTCCCGGTCACGCTGGTGGTAGGCCTGCTGGTTCTGCTGCTGGGCATTCGGCACCAGATTCCCGTATTCGAGACCGGTGCTGCAGCACGCGCTATCGATGTTTGCGCACTGAGACTTGCCGGGACGTTCCTTCGCGGCTGAAGCCGCTCCTACAGGTGCCACCCCATGCGCCGTTCCTTGTAGGAGCGGCTTCAGCCGCGAACGCATTCGATGCCGGGACGGTTCACGGCAGCGTGAAGCGGAAGGTGGTTCCCTTGCCTTCCTCGCTTTCGGCCCATACCCGCCCGCCATGGCGGGTGACGATGCGCAGGACCATGGCGAGACCGATGCCGGTGCCCTTGAACTCGCGATCGGTATGCAGGCGCGCGAACGGCGCGAAGATCCGCTCGGCCTCATCCATGGGAAAGCCCACACCGTTGTCGCGGACGCGATAGGCGCGCCTGCCGTCGATCTCCTCGCTGCCGACGTCGATCATCGCGTGATCGCTGTCGCGCGAAAACTTCCAGGCATTGCCGATCAGATTGGCGAGGAGAATCTGCAGCAGTCCGGAGTCGGCGTTGGCGATCATGCCGGAAGCGACGCGGGTCGTGACGACGCGGTCGGGCTCGGCTTCGCGCAGCTCCTCGATCACCGCTTCGGCGACGCGCGAAAGATCGACCTCGCGCCGCGCGAGGTCGCGCCGCGCCACGCGCGACAGGTTGAGCAGATCGTCGATCAACGTGCTCATCCGCGTCGACGCTCTCTTGACCCGCTGCAGGTGGTCCCGGCTTTCGGCGTCGAGCACGTCCTGCGCGCGTTCGAGCAGGAGATCGGTGAAGCCCGCAATGCTGCGCAAGGGTGCGCGCAGGTCATGCGAGACGGAATAGCTGAAGGCTTCGAGTTCGGCGTTGGCGAGCTGCAGCGCCTCGGTACGCTCGCGCACCCTTTCCTCCAGCGTGACATTGAGCTGGCGCAGGGCCACTTCGGCCTCGTTGCGTTCCGCTTCCACGGTGTAACTGTCGAGCGCAAACGACAGATTGGCCGCGAGCGCTACCAGCAGCTGAACCAGCTGCGCGTCGAAATAACCGGCCTGCCCGGCCGACACCACGAATACCCCCGCGATGCCGCCGTGGCGAAACAGGGGAAAGGCCGCGGTCGACTGCGACGTCGATGCGTCGGGGTCGGACATCGCCGCCGCGTCGCCGTCGAGCGTCTCGTTCTGAACGCAATACCTGCCCTCCTGCACCGCCGCCAGCGCCGGGCTGTCCTGCAGGTCCCCCTCGGCATCCGGACGGATCGGCAGGCGTTCTCCGACGACTTGCGCCTGACCGGTCGAGGCCACGACCGTCATCCACTTGCGGTCGTCCTCGAGCATCGCGATCCAGGCCACGCGAAATCGCGCATGGCGGGCCACGATATCGCAAGTGCGCTGGTAGAGTTCCTGCGCGTTGGTGGCACGCACGATCGCCTCGTTGGCGTCGGACAGCGCCGCATACAGATTGGCGAGCCGCCGGTGGCGCTGGTCCGCCAACATCCGGTCGTGGATGTCCACGCAAGAGCCCACGTAGCCGGCCAGCACGCCATCGTTGCCGATCCGCGGCACTGCCTGGTCCAGCATCCAGCGATACTGGCCGCCGCGACCCTTCAGCCGGTACTCGTGGGCGAATCGCTCGTGCTTGCCCGCAGTCTCCGCGAATCGGCGGCGCCACGGCCCACGGTCATCCGGATGCATGCTGGTGATCCAACCCTCGCCTTGCGCATCCTGCAGCGTGCAGCCCGTGTACTCGACCCAGGGTCGATTGACGTAGGAGCGGCTGCCTGTCGGGCCGGACATCCAGATGAGCGCCGGCGACGAATCGGCCATCGCCCGAAAGCGCGCTTCGCTCTCGCGCAGCGCTTCCTCCTGCCGCTTGCGCTCCGAAATGTCCCGCGCATAGCCGACGAACAGCTCGTCCGACCCGGTCTTGATGTAGCTGTAGGAGAGCTCCAGCGGGAACTCGTGGCCGTCGCGATGCAGGCCCGTGGACTGGATCGGATAGCGCCATGCATACGCGCGCTGGCCCGTCTCGAGGAAGCGCCGCATGCCCTCCGCGTGCTTTTCCCGGAGCTGTGGCGGCTGCAGGACGGCGATGTTGCGGCCGACAAGGGCTCCCGGCACGTGGCCGAAAATGACCTCGGTCGCGTGGCTGGCCAACAGGATCGTGCTGTTCCGATCGAGGATCAGCACGGCGTCATTCGAGGTTTCGAACAGCTGCCGGTACTTGGCCTCGCTTCCGCGCAGCCGGCGGTCGTCGCGTTGCCGTTCGTCGAGCATCCGGTTCAGCTGGGTGGCAATCTCCGACAGTTCGCGCGGCCCGGTTTCGTCGGCACGAATGATGGTGTTGCCGGCGGCGAAGTCCTGCGCCACCCCGGCGATCGCCTTGATGGGGTGCAGCAGGCGCCGCGCCACCCACGCCGCGACAAGCAGCACGCCGGCGACGATGGCGAGCACGGCAAGGAGGCTGCGCCAGGCCTGCGATCGGGCGCCGCCCAGCACCGCGTCTCGCGGCGACGTCACGAAGGCAAACCAGGGCGAGCCCGGGATGGGCGCGAACCCGACTACCTGCCGGTCGTTGCCATCGATACCGGACGCCACCACGGCGCCGCTGCCGTCGCGCAGCATCGTGCGCAGCAGATCGGCCGCGATCGACGGCGAGCCGTGGCGCGACGGCCCGAGCCGCCCGAGGATGCTGCCATCCTGGTCGATGATGAGCGCGGTCGGCCCGTCACTGCGTCCAGGGACGCGGGTGGTGGGTAAACGCAGGCGCGACGGGTCCACGGCCCCGGCGAGCGCGCCCAGCACCGTGCCCTTTTCGTCGCGGACGGCGACCGCGATCAGTACGCTGCCGCGTCGTTGCGCGCCCGTCGAATCGCCCGACTCGATCGCGACGCCACGGCCCCCGGCGATGGACTGCAGCCACGTCGCCGAGGCATAGGGCGCGTCGCCCGGCGGAATCGGCAGGCCCGAACAGGCGATGCGCCCGCTGACGTCGACCAGCAGCAACGCGCCGAGGCCGGGGTGCCAACCGGGCATGCGGTAAATGCTCGCGTCGCATGCGTTTGGCGCGAACGTGGCGGCGGGTGAGCGCTGCGCCACGTCCTCCAGGAGCGATCGCACGTGGCGGAGCTCTTCCTCGACCTCGTTGGCCGTGATCCTGGCCAGCTGCAGCGCCGACTCGATCGCGACGGCCTCCTCGCGCTGCACCGCGGACCAATGCACGTAACCCAACACCACGCAGAGCGGAATCGCGACCGCGAGCACCAGCGCCGTCATGTAGACGCGGACGGGACGGGCCTTAACCACGCGTCCCCCGCTGCCGCCGCCGGCGGGCCGGATCACCGCCCTCAAGGTGGCCCCTTGCCGCAAGCGGTTCGCGCGGGAGTAGGCAGGAAGGCAGAGGGAAGGACAAGGACCGAACCATCGGGCGCCACAGTCGACAATCGCTGACACAGCCCCACGCCAAACGGATGACGTGCGTTCACGTTGGCGCGGGTCCGGAAACCGCGCGCGCACCAGCAGGATTCGCCTGGCGGCGCGCGCCATTTGCTAAGTTGACGAAGTATAACAATCGCGCGCGCGCCGCACCCGACGCTGCCACATTCTCCCGACCGTTGCCCTCCGGCGGCGGGCTTCACGCTATCATCGGTGCTGAAGTCGGCCCTAACCCATTCGTTCGCCGCGTATGCCGTTGCCGCTGTTCCACCTGCCCGCTGCCGACCAGCGCGATTGGCTCGCCGAACGCCTGGCGCGCCCGGCCCCGCAGTCGGCGCGCGGGCTCTCGGATGGCTTTCGCCTGCCCGGCCGCGGCGGCGAACCCACGCCCGCCGCGGTGCTGGTGCCGCTGGTCAACCGGCCACAGGGGCTTCAGGTGCTGCTGACCCAGCGCACAGCCCACTTGGCCAACCACCCGGGTCAGATCAGCTTTCCCGGCGGCCGTGCCGAAGCAGGCGACGCGTCGAGCGCCGCCACGGCATTGCGGGAAGCGACCGAGGAGGTGGGTCTCCCCCCCGATGCCGTGCGCATCCTCGGACAACTCGCCGAGTACGAAACCGTCACCGGTTACCGCGTGACGCCGGTGGTCGGCTGGGTCGAGCCGCCGTTCGCGGTCACGCCCGATCCCTTCGAGGTGGCCGACGTGTTCGAGGTGCCGCTGGAATTCCTGATGAGCCCGGCGAACCAGCAGCGCCACTACCGGATGCTGGGCCAGCATCGTCGCGATTACTGGGCGATTCCGTGGCGCGACCGCTACATCTGGGGCGCCACGGCGGCGATCCTGCTCATCCTCGACCGGACGCTGCGCCAGGACGGCCAGGATTGACGCCACGGTCGCGATCAACGACGATCGCAACTCGTCTTCGCTCCGGGTTTTCCGGCTCGCGTCCGCACCATGCAGCTGACCGCCACCCTGCCGCGCCGCGCCCACCTTCCGTGCCTGTCCGCGCACGGCTTTCATCGCGTCAACTACTGGGAATGGGGCGACGCGGACAATCCGCGTGTCGCGATCTGCGTCCACGGCCTCGCGCGCAACGGCCGCGACTTCGACGCCCTGGCCGAGACGTTGTCCGCGACGCACCGCGTGCTGGCCGTCGACATGCCAGGTCGCGGTGACAGCGAGTGGCTCGCCGACGCCAACGATTACGGCTTCCCGACGTATCTCGCCACGCTGTCCGCGCTGATCGCCCGCTCCGGCGCCGACTGCGTCGATTGGATCGGCACGTCGATGGGGGGCCTGCTGGGGATCGCGATCGCGGCGCAACCCGGCGCTCCGGTGACCCGGCTCGTTGTCAACGACGTGGGGCCGGTCATCGAGACCGAGGCACTCGCGCGCATCGCGACCTATCTCGGGCTCGACCCGACGTTTGCGAGTTTCGCCGACATCGAGCGCTACATACGCGCCGTGTCGGCGCCCTTCGGCCCGCTCACGGACCTGCAATGGGCATTTCTGACCGAGACCAATGTTCGCCGGCGCGCCGACGGGCGTTGGGGCTTGGCGTATGACCCCGGGATCGCGGTTCCCTTTCGCGCCAACCCGGCGCCCGCCGACCTGTGGGGGCTGTGGGACGCCATCCGCTGTCCCACGCTCGTGCTGCGCGGCGCCAACTCCGACCTGCTTTCTGCCGCCACGGCGGCGGCGATGAAAAACCGTGGCCCGCGCCCCGACGTCGTCGAGTTTGCGGGCGTCGGTCATGCGCCGATGCTGCTCGATCCGGGCCAGATCGCCCCGGTGGTCGCGTTCCTGGGATACAGCCCCCACGCTCACTCTGTGCGGCAAAACCGCATCCCGCTTCGCGGGACCAGCCTTCGGCTGTCCTGCGGCCTTCGGCCTGGTGCTCGCTGCCCCCCAAGTGGGTGCAGTCAGTACCCTTCGGGCGGCCGGGCGGGTACTGACATCCCCGGCAGTCGCCGGCCGCACGTAGGACCGCTGCGGCAGCGCGCAACGGCTTCGCATACAATGGAGTGCCAACCCGCGCCCCGACGATGCTACGCCTCAGCCTTCCCCCCATCGATTCCCATCCGGCCAATCCGCCGGAAACGCGGCCGGCCAAGGTCAAGGCATGGATCGACGAGCTCATGCGCCGACCCTCCGCGGTCGAGTCCGCGCGCGCCATCGGCGATGCGCTGGCGGCGACCAACCGCGTCGGCATGAGCGACTCGCGTCGGCTCGAACTGGTGGAAATCTTCTGGTCGGCCGCCAACACGCTGTGGCCCATCCTGGAGCAGCATTTCGCCCGCGTGTCGCATCCGCTGTCGGGAGTTGCGCTCGATTCCGCGAAGGCCGCGCTCACGCTGGCGACCGAAATGTCGGTCGCGTACAAGCACCTGCTGGTGCGCGAGTCCGACCGGCGGCTGATGCTGACCGGGCCCCGGTTGTTGCTTGCCCTCGTGCATCGGTGCCTGCAATGCACGGCGCGCATCCTCGTCAACAGCTACCTGTCGTACGCGCCGGTGCCGCCCAAGACCTGGCTCGACGCCCATGCCGTGTACGCGTTCGCCCGCGAGCGCGCGCTGCACCTGCTCACCGTCAATGCCGACACCCCCGATATGACGCCCGAGCGCGCATACCTGCAAACGCTGCTGCTCGCGCTGGCCAATCCCTACGGCTTCCTGCCCGGACAACTCGCGATCGTCGCCCAGTACCTGACGACGCATTGCCACGCGGCGAAGCTTACCGACGTGGCACCCGTCCACCGGATGGCGAAGGCGGTAGCGATCATTCCGGTCGGCCACGACTTTCCGCCGTTTTCCGCCAACAAGGGGGGGGCCGTGGAAGGCAGCAAGATCTACCTGCTCACCTACGATCTCGCCTTCCAGTTGCAGGAAGAGCTGCGCGCGCTCGACGCGGGCGGCGCTGCCCCGCCCGAGATCGGCAAGGACGCCGCTGCCCGCGGGCAATTCGTCGGGCTGCTCAGGCGCCTGTTGCGCCAATGGGCGATCCCGCCTGCCCGCCAGTTCAATCGCCTGCCATCGCGCGCCCGGGTCGTGATGTGCGCCGGACTCGCCGGCGTGTGGCAGTACAGCCGCGGCGATCACGACATGGCGGACCGCCTGCCGTCCGGGTTGCCGGCGATGAGCGCCTGCCAGGTCATCAACCATACGCCGGCCGGATACGCGCTGCGGCAGACCGACGGCCATCCCGGGGTCTTGCGCATCGGCGACATCATCGCCCTGCGCGTCGAGGGGCGCACGGGGCTGCAGGTGGCCATGGTTCGCTGGTTCCGCAACACCTTCAAGGGCAGTGGCCTCGAGTTCGGCTGCGAACTCCTGTCCGACGCGCCCGAAGCCGCTGCCGCGGTGGCCGAAAATGCTGCCACGGGCACGCTCGCCCCTGTCGTCGTGTTGCCCGAAGATCACGCGCCCCACGCGACCGACCATGGGCCGCCCCAGATCATCGTTCCTGCCGGCGTGTTCCAGGTCGAGCAGGCGGTATCGCTGCGCCGGGGCGACCGATCGGAATTCGCGGTGCTGACCAAGCTGGTCGAGCACGGCCCCGGCTTCGAACTCTACGAGTTCATCCCGGTCGCCTGACCTCCCGGACGGAATGCCGCGTGATGCCGACCGGCTGACGTATCAGCTTCGGTTCGGGCTCAGGACGAACGGTTCAATCCTGTTCATGCCGGATCAATAGTCGCCCCGCGCGATCGGCGCCAGGCCCTTCGGCATCGGAAACACGACGTTCTCGGCTGCGCCGTCGAGTTCGCGCACCGACGCGGCGCCCAGCGCCTCGAGCCGCGCCAGTACTTCCCGCACCAGCACCTCGGGCGCCGACGCTCCGGCGGTGACGCCGACGCGTCCTTTGCCCGCGATCCACGCGGGATCGAGCTCGTCGGCGCGATCGACCATGTACGCGGGCACGCCGCGGTTTGCCGCCACCTCGCGCAGGCGGTTGGAGTTCGAGCTGTTGGGGCTGCCCACGACGATGACCACATCGACGCCGCGGGTCATGAACTTGACCGCGTCCTGACGGTTCTGCGTCGCGTAGCAGATGTCGTCCTTCTTCGGGCCGACAATCGCCGGATAGCGCTCGCGCAGCGCAGCGACGATCACCGCCGCGTCATCGACCGACAACGTGGTCTGCGTCACGTAGGCGAGCGCAACCGCCGGCGCAATCGCGAGCCGGCCGACGTCGGCCACCGATTCGACGAGATGGATCCCACCGTCGCACTGGCCCATCGTGCCCACGACCTCCGGGTGGCCGGCGTGGCCGATCATCACGATCTCGCGGCCCTGTTCGCGCATGCGCGCAACTTCGGAATGCACCTTGGTCACCAGCGGACAGGTGGCGTCGAACACCCGAAGACCGCGCACCTCGGCCTCCACCCGAACCGATTTCGCGACGCCGTGCGCGGAGAAGATCACCGTGCTGCCGGCCGGAATCACCTCCAGATCGTCAACGAAGATCGCGCCCTTGGCGACGAGATCGTCGACCACGTATTTGTTGTGCACGACCTCGTGCCGAACGTAGATCGGCGCGCCGAAGCGGTGCAATGCCTCCTCGACGATCGCGATCGCGCGATCGACGCCCGCGCAAAAACCGCGGGGATTGGCGAGCAGGACGTCCATCACGGGTCCCCCGAGGATTCCACAGTGCGCGCCGCCGGGTGACGGCGGCGAAAGCTGTCGATGATGATGAGACCTGCACCGACCGTGATCGCACTGTCGGCCACGTTGAACGCCGGATAGAACCATCCGGCGTAGTGGAAGAGCAGAAAATCGACGACCTTGCCGAGCAGCACGCGGTCGACGAGGTTGCCGATGGCCCCACCAAGGATCGCGGCGAGACCCAGGCAGTAGATCCGGCTACCGCCGCGCTTCAACAGCCACGCGATCACCAGCGAGGCGACGACGGCAATGGCGGTGAAGAACCACCTCTGCCATCCGCCCGCGCCGGCCAGAAAACTGAAGGCCGCGCCGGTGTTGTAGGCAAGCACGAGACTGAAAAACCCGGTGATGCGCAGTTCCTCCCCGGGCTGGAACGCCCCCTGCACCAGCGCCTTGGTCAGTTGATCGACGACCAGCACCGCGACGGACACGGCAAGCCAGCGCCGCCACGACGGCGCGGTGCCGGCGTCGGCGGGCGCTGTCGCGCTGCTGCCGCTCGTTTCGTGTCTGGCGGAGTTCATCGCTCCTCTATCGTCCGGTCGCAGGGCGGCGCGTCAGGCGTGCGCTCGCGCCTCGCCCGCGCCGTGCAGGTTCGCCGTGCAGCGGCCGCACAGCGTCGAATGCGCCGGATCGTGTCCGACGTCGTCGCGATAGTGCCAGCAGCGCTCGCACTTGGCATGCACGCTGGGCGTGACCGCGATCGCAAGCGCCTCGCCCGGTACCGCGCGTGCCGCCGAGGTGATCAGCACGAAGCGCAGGTCGTCGCCGAGGCTGGAAAGCGCCGCGTGGTCGTCGGCCGGCGCGGTGATCACGACCTCCGCCTGCAGCGACGAGCCGATCTTTCCTTGCTGGCGCAGCGCTTCGAGTTCCCTGAGCACGACGCCGCGCAGCGCCAGGATGCGGTTCCACTTGGCCGTGAGCGCGTCGGCATCGGCGACCTCCGGCAGCGCGTCGCGCCACGCGCGGCAGAACACCGACGCCTCGGCGGGATGCACGATCGCCCACGCCTCCTCGGCGGTGAACGACAGCACCGGCGCCATCAATTGCAGCAGGAGATCGCGGATCAGCGCCAGCGCCGTCTGCGCCGAGCGGCGGGCGCGACTGTCGCGACCGGCGGTGTAGAGGCGGTCCTTGAGCACGTCGAGATAGAAGCCGCCCAGATCCTCGGAGCAATACGTCTGCAGGCGCTGCACCACCAGGTGGAATTCGTAGCGTCCGTAGTCGCCGATGACCGCGTCGGCGAGCGCTCGCGCCGCCTGGAGCGCGTAGCGATCCATCTCGAACAGATCGCCGATCGGCAGCGCGTGCCGGGTGGAATCGAAGTCGGCGGTGTTGGCGATGAGGAAGCGCAGCGTGTTGCGGATCCGTCGATAACTCTCGACGACGCGTTTCAGGATCTCGTCCGAGATCGACATGTCGCCCGAGTAGTCGGTGGCCGCCACCCACAGGCGCAGGACTTCGGCGCCGAGGGTCTCCGACACCTTCTGCGGCGACACCACGTTGCCCTTCGACTTCGACATCTTCTTGCCGTCGCCGTCGACGACGAAGCCGTGCGTCAGCAGCGCCTTGTACGGCGGCACGCCGTTGAGCATGCACGAGACGAGCAGCGACGAATGAAACCAGCCCCGATGCTGGTCGGAGCCCTCGAGGTACAGGTCGGCCGGGAACGCGGTCTCTCGCGGATGCGAGCCCGCGCCGGTCGCACGCCCGTCCGGGCCGCCCATCACCGTCTGGTGCGTCGAGCCGGAGTCGAACCAGACGTCCAGCGTATCGCTCAACTTGCGATAGCGCTGCGGATCGACGCCGAAATCCTCGTACGTCGCGCGGAACCAGCTCTCGATGCCGTCACGCTCGACCCTGGCCGCCGCGCGTTCGAGGAGTTGCAGCGTGTCCGGATGCAGCGCGTCGGTCTGCCTGTCGACGAAGAACGGCAGCGGCACGCCCCATTGCCGCTGGCGGGACAGCGTCCAGTCGGGCCGGTTGGCGATCATGCCGTAGAGGCGCGCCTTGCCCCATTCCGGGTAGAACTGCGTCGCCTCGATCCCGGCCAGCGCCGTTTCGCGCAGCGTGCGCGCGGGCCTGGCGCCGTTCCATCCGGGAACCGCGTCCATGCCGGCGAACCACTGCGTCGTCGCGCGGTAGAT
Organism: uncultured beta proteobacterium; assembly: GCA_963709525.1. Classification (GTDB taxonomy): domain Bacteria; phylum Pseudomonadota; class Gammaproteobacteria; order Burkholderiales; family Casimicrobiaceae; genus CAIWHR01. The sequence continues at coordinate 30,558 of CAVPXB010000014.1, read as the reverse complement.
GACGGGTGTCTTGTGCCGCCAGCAATGCATGTAGCTGTGCGTGAGTTTCTCCGCGTGCAGCAGCGCGCCGGTCTCGCGCATCTTCTCGACGATCGCCGGATTCGCCTTCCAGATGTTCTGGCCGCCGAAGAACGGCAGGCTGTCGGCGAAGCGGCCATCGCCCTGCACGGGCGTCAGCATGTCGTCGTCCTTCATGCCATAGCGCCGGCAGGAAAGAAAGTCCTCGACACCGTAGGCGGGCGACGAATGGACGATGCCGGTGCCGGTGTCCAGCGTCACGTACTCGCCGAGATACACGGGCGAGGCGCGGTCGTAGAACGGATGCCGGAAGCGGATCAGTTCGAGCGCGCGGCCCTTGGTCGTGGCGACGGTGTGCCCGGACAATCCGAAGCGCGCGAGACAGGCGTCGACGAGGTCGACCGCGAGCACGAGATGTCCGCGCTCGGTCGCCACCAGCGCGTACTCGAAGTCCGGGTGCGCGTTCAACGCCTGGTTCGACGGGATCGTCCACGGCGTGGTCGTCCAGATCACCGCCAGCACCGCGCCCGACGGCAACACCGGCAGACCGAAGGCCCGCGCGAGCGTTGCACGATCGGCGTCGTCGATCGGAAACGCGACGTCGATCGCGATGTCCTGCCGGTCCTCGTATTCGACCTCGGCCTCCGCCAGCGCGCTGCCGCAGTCGAAGCACCAGTTGACGGGCTTCAGGCCCCGGTACAGGTAGCCCTTCTCGAGCAGCTTGCCGAGGGTGCGGATCTCGTCGGCCTCGCTCTTCGTCGCCATCGTCGTATACGGATGCTCCCAGTCGCCGAGGACCCCCAGCCGGCGGAAGTCCGCCTTCTGCCGGACGATCTGCTCGCCCGCGTAGGCGCGGGCCAGGCGCTGCGTCTCGTCGACCGGAATGTGCTTGCCGTGCGTCTTCTCGATCTGCACCTCGATCGGCATGCCGTGGCAATCCCACCCGGGAACGTAGGGCGCATCGAAGCCATCCTGCGTGCGGCTTTTGACGATGATGTCCTTCAGGATCTTGTTGAACGCGTGGCCGATGTGCAGGTCGCCGTTCGCGTAGGGCGGACCGTCGTGCAGCACGAAGCGCGGCCGCCCGCGCGACGCGGCGCGGATCGCCGCATACACGTCGCGCCGCTTCCAGCTTTCGACCCAGCCCGGCTCGCGCCTGGCCAGATCGCCGCGCATCGGGAACGGCGTCTCCGGCAGATTGAGGGTGGTCTTGTAGTCGGGCTTCGTCGCATCGGACATCACGGTTTCACTTCTCTTGAGTTGCCGGCACCGCCATGGGGTGGTCGGCGTGGGCGCCGGCGGTCGCGGCCGCAAAAAAGCTGCGCGCGCGCTCGACATCGTGGCGGATCTGGCGCGTGAGCGAATGCAGATCGGGATAGCGCGCCTCGTCGCGAATCTTGTGCAGGAACTCGACGCTGATCCGCCGGCCGTAGATATCGGCATCGAAATCGAACAGGTAGACCTCGAGCAGCGGCTCGCCGCCCTGCGCGACCGTGGGGCGCACGCCCAGGCTCGCCACGCCATCGCGCGGCGCGGCGCCGAGACCATGAACGCGCACTGCGTAAATGCCGGTCAACGGCGGCCGGCGCCGCAGTCGCAGGTTGGCCGTCGGAAACCCCAGGCTGCGCCCGAGTTTGGCGCCATGGGCGACCCTGCCTTCCATCGTGAACGGCCGTCCGAGCAGCGTCGCGGTGCGCGCAAAATCGGCATCGGCCAGCGCCTCGCGCACCGCCGACGACGACGCGCGCTCGCCGCCTGCCTCCACGGTGCGCATCGCCTCGACGCTGAACTTCCGCGCCAGCGTGCGCAGCCCGGCGACATCGCCCACACGGCCGCGACCGAAGCGAAAGTCCTCGCCTACCAGCACCCAGCGCGCGCCCAGCCGCGCGACGAGCACGTCGTCGACGAAGGCCTGCGGCGTGTGCGCGGCGAAGCGGCTGTCGAAATGCACGATGTACGTACGGGTCACGCCCAGGGCGGCAAAGCGCTCGAGCTTGTGGCGCAACGACGACAGCCGAGGCGGGGCCGACGCGGGGGCGAAGAACTCGCGCGGATGCGGGTCGAAGGTCATGACGGCCGGCGGCAACGCGAGATCCTCCGCGGCGTCGATCAGCCGGGACAGCATCGCCTGATGGCCGCGATGCACGCCATCGAAGTTGCCTATGGTCAGCGCGACAGGAACGTCGGCCGACGCCGGCAGGCCGCGAAACACACGCATGGACTCTTTCCGCTCAAGGGGAGCACGTCGACAAAACTGCTTATTTTAGCGGATTTCAGCCTTGCCTGCCCTCAACCGGCGTTTTCCCACACTCGCCAGCCGGCAAAGCGCGGGTAGTAGAGGCCCAGCCGGATCGGCCGCGGATCGAGCGCACGCACGAACCGGGCGTAGCGCGCGAGCTGGTCGCGATAACGCTCGACTTCGCGGTCGAGGAAGGCGTCCAACGCGCTGCCCTCGTGGAGGCTGGTCTTGAAATCGACGATCCAGCGCACGCCGTCGGCCACGAAGCTGCGGTCGATCACGATGCGGGCAACGCTGCCCTCCTCGATGCCGGACAGCGCCCATTCGCTCGTCGCGTCGAGATGTTCGGGCGCGAACAGCCAGCGACCCCGCGCTTCGCCGATCACGCCCAGCACCGACGCCACGACGGCGTCCATCGCGGCGCTCATCCCGGCGCCATCGACACCTTCGCCCGCAAGCTCGACCGCAAGGCGCTTGCGCAGCGCTTCCACGCGCTCGCGATTCCAGGCGGCAACGCCCTCGCGCGCGATCTGCGCGAACACGCGATGGGCCACGACGCCGACATGGCGCGCGGTGGCCTGCGCCCAGTCGAACTCCATCGCCGTGCGCGCACGCCTCGGCGCGCCGTCGGCGACGGGCATCGATGCCGGTGGCAGAGGGCACTGCCAGCTCAGCGGCAACCGGCGCAAAGGCGGGGCAACGCGCTGCGCTGCCACTCGCGCCCCGTCGCGCGCGCCCGGCGCGGGCAACGTTCCCGCCAGCACAGGCCAGAGTTTCGCCAGCGACGAACCCGAATCGGGCGCACGCCAGCCCGCGGCGGCATCGGGTGCATCCTGCGGCCTGACGACCCCGATGAGGTGGAGGCGACGCCTGGCGCGGGTGCAGCCGACATACAGCAGGCGGCCGAGTTCCGCATCGGTCTCGTCGGCGGCAAGGGAACCGAGGTAGGCGTAGATCGGGTCATCTTCCCCGCCGCGGCGCTTGTTCGGCGCGAGCAGCAATCCCTGCGGCCGGCGGCGCCAGCGCAGCAGCGGGCGATCGCCGCGCGGGGGCTTGCGCGCGAGGCCGGGCATGATGACGGTGTCGAACTCCAGACCTTTGGCGCGATGCAGCGTCATCACCTGCACGCGCGCGCCAAGGTCGTCGGCGGCACCGTCGGCCTGCGCCCGCAGCGCGTCGAGATCGGCGATCAACGCATCCCAGTCGGCGATGTCGCCGGCGCGCTCGTGCCGCGACAGCAGCGCGAAGTACATCTCGGCGGCGGCGAGATCGGCGGCATCGTCGATCGTCGCCGGTCCGGCGAGCGCCAGCCACGCCCCCTGCACGCGGCGGCAAAGCGGCGCGCGTCCGACGCTCGCGAGCGTGGGCCGCAGCGCGACCGCGAACCGCTCCAGCCGCACGCGTCCTTCCTCCGACAACCCGGGAATCGCATCCGGTCCGAAGACCGTCACTGCAACTGGAATTCGGTCCGCGGCATTCGCGACCGCCAGCAGATCGGCAAGCGCGAGACCGCACCAGGGCGCGCGCAGGATCGCCAGCCACGCCAGCCGGTCGGCGGGCTGGACGATGGCGTGCGTGAGCGTCACCAGATCCAGAACCGCAGGCCGCTGCGACAACGCATCGAGGTCGACGGCAGTGAACGCGATCGACGCATCGCGCAACGCCGGCAACAGCCGGTCAAGGTGGCTGCGGGCGCGCACCAGCACGGCGACGCTGCCGGCGGCGTTTGCCTGGGCGGACCGGATGGCGGCGATCACGGCGACGGATTCGGCATCGTCATCGCCGACCGCGTCGACGGTCACGGCATTCGGCAGCGGCGGATGCTGCGCCATCGCGGGCGCAAAGGCGACGGCGCCGCGCCACGGATCGCTGACTTCACCCAGCACCACCAGAAACACCGCATTGACCCAATCGACCAATCCCGCCTGCGCGCGAAAGTTGCGCCGCAGCGTCAGCGGCGACACCGAAACGCCGCCAATGCGCCCGGCCGCCTGCGCTTCGATGAAGAGCCGCACTTCGGCGGCGCGAAAGCGATAAATCGACTGCATCGGGTCGCCGACCACGAACAGGCTGCGTCCGTCGCCGGGCATCCAGCCCGCCGTCAGCCGCTCGATCAGCTCCAGTTGCGGGTACGACGTGTCCTGGAACTCGTCGATCAGCAGGTGGCGCACCGCGTAGTCGAGCCGCAGCAGGAGTTCCTGCGGGTCGTCGGCGGTTCCCAGCGCCGCCAGCGCCGCCAGCGTGCCTTGCGTAAAATCGATCGCACCCTCGGCGCGAAACACGAGCAGCAGCCGCTGTGCCACTTGCGGCAAGACCGCGAGCATCGCCGCCACAATCGACCACGCTTCGTCGGTGTAATGGATCGGCGGCAGGCGGCGTGCGGCGTCGAGAAGCGCGGCCAGCCCCGGCGCCGCGGCCAGCGCCGCAAGCAGCGCCTGCACCTCCTCCTTCCGCGCGGCGCGCGTCGCAGCACCCGCTCCCTTTCCCGCGGGAGCAAAACCCTGCCGCACATCGACCCTGGTGCGAAAGCGCGGCTTGCCGGCGAGCAGCAGCCAATCCGCCAGCGCCTGCCAATCCTCAAGCGCTGCTGCGCGCGGCAGGGGCAGGCCGTCGCCACCCGCCATCCGCTGCAGCGCGTCGGCGATGGGCGACGGTCGCGCCAATTCGGCTGTCGCGTGCGCCTGGAGACCGCAAAGGTCCGTCGACCGATGCAGCGACAGCGCCGCGTGCAGCGCCCCCAGCTCCCCGTCGACGTCAGCCTCCAGCGAGGCCTCCAGCGCGCCGCGGAAGGCGTCCGCATCGCCGGCGAGCAGGACCGGCAGCCACTGCTCGCGCCGCGCCAGCAGCCCCGCCAGCAGGTCCACCAGCCGCGACACCTCGTTGTCGACGTGAGCGAGCAGCCGCCGCCAGTCGGGAGCGTCGGGCGCCGCATCCGCCAGCGCATCGTGCACGGCGCGCCGGTAGAGCGGCGTCGCCCGCTCAATGAAGCGCGGCGCGGCGCCCAGTCGCGTCGTGAGCGGCGCCTGTCCCGCCAATCCGGCGCAGAACGCATCGATCGTCACCAGGGACAGACGCGCCGGATGGGCGACGAGGTTCCATTGGCGGGACGCATCGCAGCGCAGCGCGGCGAGGGCGAGGTCGCGCGTCCGCTGCGCATGCGGCGACGTTACCGGCACGCCGGCGGCGGCGGCGCGCAGCGCGTCGATGATGCGCTCGCGCATTTCGCCGGCGGCCTTGCGCGTGAACGTCATCGCCACGATCTCCTCCGGCCGTTCGACCGTGGGGAGCAGCGCGAGATAGCGCTGAATCAGGAGCTCGGTCTTGCCCGATCCTGCGGGCGCCTGCACGAGAAACGAACGCGTGACGTCCAGCGCCTGCTGCCGCGCGTGTCGGTCCTCTGCGTCGAGGGCTGGGTTCGAGGCCATTGCAGGCGTGGTCATTCGCCGGCCGCGCTGTCGGCGTCGGGTTCCGCGCTGCCCACGCGACACAACGACTGCAGCCCGCAGTGGCGACAGGTCGCGGCAGGGTCGCGCGGCAGCACCGGCGCATGGCCGGCAGCCGCTTCCGCCGCGAGGGCGGTGTATGCACGGGTCCAGAAAGCTTCGATCGCCGCCCAATCCGGCAACGCGCCGGCGGCGACGCCGCCCGGCACCGCCAGCCCCGGCCAGGTCGTGGCGTCGGCGGCGACGCCGGACCAGCCGAGTTCGCCGATCTTCATCCCTGCGTAGGCGACGGCGCGGACGTCGGCCTGCGGTTGCTGCGCGGCAAGCGCGAGGGCGTAGAGCCCCAGCTGGGGCGCCTGCGGCCGTGCCTCGAACCACTTCGCCGGGGCGATGGTCGCACCCGTCTTGTAGTCGACGACCGCGATGCCGCCGCAGGCGAGTTCATCGACGCGATCGATCCGCAGGCGCAACGCGATGCCGGCAAGACACAGCGTCCGCGAAAGCTCCGTCGCCGTGACGCGAAAAGAGGGCCGAGTCCGCTCGAACCCGCCGATCCAGGCGTCGAGCAGTGCGCGAATGCGCTCGCGCTCGCTGTCGACGATCAGCGGGGAGACGTGGCGCCAGCGCTCGGCAGGCACGGCGTCGGACGCAAGCGCACGGGAGACGGCATCGTCCTGCTGCCTCGCCAGTGCTGCGCCATCGAGTGCGAGCAGCGTCGCCTGGTCACCCACCTGGCGCCAGAACTCCAGCAAGGCACGGTGAACGAGGTTGCCCCGGTCGAGCGCCGACAGGCCCTCCTCCTGCTTCGGCCACGGCAGGACACCGAGACGGTGCATCGCCAGCGCGCGGAACGGGCACTCCGCCTGCCGCTCGATCAGCGCGGCGCCGCCCGACATCGTTGCGCCAGCGGGCACCGGGGGCGCCTGGTTGTCGGCGACCACGTCGAGTCGTGGCCGCGCGGCCACCACCATGGCGCCGAAGCGCTGCGGCGCCGCGTCGGACTCCGCGTGCTTCCACCCCGCGAGCAGCGCCGACGGCTGGCGCAAGTGATCGTCCTCCGTCCGCGCGTAACTGAACACGACCTCGGGCGCGGCGCGCGAGAACTCGTCGGTCAAGGCACGCGCCCAGGCATGCTCGCGCGCGGCACTGGAACGCGGCAGGTTGTGCACGCGCTGCCACGCGATCGGCAACAGGGGATTGGGCGCGGCGGGCGGCGGCCAGACCTCGGCTGCGAGGCCTGCCACCCACAGCGCGTCAAAGGGCAGCGCGGCCGCCTCCAGCGCGCCCAGGATCTGCACCGAAGCGGCCGGCGCCTCGGGCTGGAACACCTGTCGGCGGGCGAAACCGGCGAGTGCCGCCAACGCGTCCCGACCCGAAAGCGCGCGTTCGAGGGAACCCAGCGCCGCGAACCCCGCAAGCAGTTCTTCCCACGCGCCACGGACCTGGAACTCGACACTGTCAGTCGGGCGATCGCCGGGCCAGCCCAACGCCGCGAGCCAGGCGCGCCAGAGCTCGACCCACGCCGGGGGCGACGCGCGCGCCGGCCAGCGGCGACGATTCAACGCCGCGCGCCAGCGGGTTGCCAGCGCCGGCTCGGTCGGGGCGAGGGCGCGAATCATCGCCTCGATATCGACGCTGGCAACGCCCGCCTGCCGCCACTCGCCCTCGATGCCCGCACGCTGCATCCACGCCTGGTCGTCGCCCGGCAGATGGCGCGAACGAACCAGCACTGCGGCCTCGGCCGCCGGCACCGATCCGCGTCCGAGATGGAGCAGCCCCAACGCCGCGCCCACCAGCGGTGTATCGGCCAGCGGGCTCCCAAGCGACAGGTCGTAGGGGCGCGCCGCATTTTCGTTGCCCGGCCACTGCAGCCCCGGGCACAGCACCTCGTCGGCCAGCGAACGCACTTCGTCGCGGCGCGCGGCGAGGTCGAGGACGACGATGCCGATCGTCGCCCCCGGCAGCGCGGCGCTTCGCTCGCGCGCCCAGGCCAGCGCCAGCGCGAGCTCGGTGTGGGGCGTCGGGCAGGCCAGCACCCGTGGATCGGCGTCGCGGCAATCGGCCGTCGCGCAACGGGTGACCGCCACGGCGTTGTCGCGCAGCGCCGCGAAAAACCGTTGCTGCTGCGCGGTGAACTCGGTGAAGCCCGCCACGACGATCGCGTCGCCGATCACGCCGAGCAGCGCCGGCAGGATCGCCACCAACCGGTCCGGCGCCAGCGCGAGATCGATGCCCTCGGCCTCGGCCAGCGCGTTGCGGTACTCGCTGGCCCAGCGGGCGAACGCGGCCGGATCCTCGCCCGCCGCGGCATCGTCCCACCCCCGCCAGCTCTCACCCCCGGCACCCCAGGCATGCATCCTGTCCCAGGCTTCCTGCGCCAGCGCCGCCGCCCCGCTGGCGTCCATCAACGGCGCCCGGCGCGCGCTGTCGGCCGCGACGATGCGCTGCCACAGCCAGTCGACCTGCGACGGCGTCAACAGCCGCCGGGGTGCGCCGGACGGGTCGACACCCATGGCTTCCCGCCAGAGGGCGGCTATCCACGCATTCCAGGGCAGCGCAGTCGCCGCCGTCCAAGCGCGTTTTCCGGCCGCCCCCTGCAAGGCGTCGTAACGCTCGTTGATGCGCCGGGCGAGACGGTTGTTGGGCGTGATGACCGGGATGCCGGCTGCGATGGCGTCGGCAAGCGCGGGGGCGAGCGCGGATCGGGCGGGGATGGACATCGATGGCGTGGCCGCATCGCCCGGCAAGGGGAAAACCCGTCCTGCAGGCGGTGGATCGGCAACGCGCAGTTTATACCCGGGCCCCAAGGCCTGCGGCGGCGAACGGAGCCGCAGCGGGGACCGCGCCCCGGTTAGAACGACCTCAGTCGCTGGCCATCGTCGAGCCGACCGCAAAGGTCATGACCTGGGCCGGCGTCATCGGCACCGCCGCGGTCACTGCCGCCGAGGGCCGGCGCGGCAGGATCTTCCACTCTCCACACCAGTCGTCGTCGCGAACCGTCGGCCAGACGCCTTCGATGTGGTAACTCTTGCCGGGGTTGGGCGTGAGCATGGGCGCACAACGCCGACACTGTCCCGTGCGGACAGTGTGGCCGTCGGTGCCCTTCAGATGACGACGATCCAGGAAATGGCAAGTGAGGCATTTTTCCATGGCAAGTTCTCCACGTCGTGCCCGGACCGATGTCGTCGGCGCCGGTGCGAGGCATGCGGCGGCGCCCGAACCTCGGGCGCCCCCGTCGGATAACGTCAGGCAGCGATCGAATCCCAGGTGCTACGCCACGCACCGGGAATGTCCTGCACGAGGCGCGGGGGCCGAGGTCCCCGGCGATCCAGCGCTTCCTTCAACTCCCGATCGGCAGCCTGTGCCGCACGCTCGAGCTCCGCGTCATAGGTATCCCGTTGCCCGGGATTCGACAGCACCTCGTAGGCCGCATGAATCTGGCGCACCAAACCCGAAAGATCCTGCCCGGCATCGGTTGTGCCATAGCCGAAACGCTCGAGGATGTGCGCGTACGCAGCGTCGATTCGCGCCGCGCTGGCGCCAGGAGCAATCTCGAGATAATCATAGTAGGTGTAGGTCATCACGGCTTCCTCGCGGATTCCCGCGCCCTGCGGCCGGGGTTCAGTCGTGATCTAGCAGCAAGCGTGCCACGACGCCCGGACGCGGGCGCTGCCTTGCGACGCGAGCTTTTGGCGTGGCCCCGCGACCCCGGGGCGAGGTGCAGGCATCCGCCGTTGAACCGCCGGTTCGCGGCAAGTGGCTGCCGCCTGACGGCACGCAAGTGGACTACAACGCGATCACAACACAGCGAGTCGCGAGGGGGCGGTGGGAGGTGGAAACGCCCGGTCGAGCGCGATCGCCAGCGCCGGTGTCCAGCGCAGTCCGGCCGCGTTTCGATTCTCGCGCAGGTGCTCCACTTCGGCGGATTGCGGAATCGTGATCACGCCACCGTCGCGCCACGTCCATGCGAGCGCCAGTTGAGCCGGCGTTTTCCCTTCGGCGGCTGCAACCTGCATGAGCCGCGCGTCGCGCAGCAGCGCCGCCTGCCCCAGCGGCGAGTACGCCATCAGCGGCATTCTTCGCGCGCGCATCCACGGCAGGAGGTCCCATTCGATGCCCCGCTCGCCCAGGTGATAGCAGACCTGGTTGGTCGCGCATCGCTCTCCGCCCGGCAGTGCCACCAGTTCCGCCATGTCAGCGGCGTCGAAGTTCGACACCCCCCAGCGCCGGATCTTGCCGGCGCGCACCAGCGTCTCGAATGCATCGATCGTCTCGGCGAGCGGAATGCGCCCGCGCCAGTGCAGAAGGTAGAGATCGAGGTGGTCGGTGCCGAGCCGCGCGAGACTCTGTTCGCAAGCGGCAGGCAACGACTTGCGCCCGGCGTTTTGCGGGTAGGCCTTGCTGACCAGGAAGACCCCGTCGCGGCGCCCCGCGATCGCCTTGCCGACGACGCGTTCGGCGCCGCCCTCGCCGTACATTTCCGCGGTATCGATCAGCGTCATGCCCAGATCGAGGCCCGCGATGAGCGCCGACACTTCGCGCCTGGCGTGGGCGGCGTTTTCACCCAGCGTCGCCGTGCCCTGCCCCAGCGCCGGCACGCGCGCTCCATCCGCGAATTCGCACAGGGGAACGGTGTTTGTTTCCATGCTGTTGCCGAGGATACCGCCGGAGGCCTCACCACGCCACCGATCCGCACGTACAATCGCCGTTCCATTGATCGCCGCCGCCGCCATGCCATCCCCCTCTGCCAACCCTCGCATCGTCGTCCGCGGTGCCTGCCCGCACGATTGCCCGGACACCTGCGCGATGGAAGTCAGCGTCGAAAACGGCCGCGCGGTCGAGGTTCGGGGTTCGTCCCGCCATCCCCCGACCGGGGGGACGCTGTGCACCAAGGTCGCCCGCTATCTCGACCGCACCTACTCGAGCGAGCGCGTGCTGCACCCGATGAAGCGCATCGGTGCCAAGGGCGAAGGAAAATTCGAGCGCGTGAGCTGGGACGAGGCGCTCGCCGCCATCGCGGAGCGCTATACCGCCATCGCCCGGTCGGCGGAGGGACCGCAGGCGATCGTCCCCTACTCGTACGCCGGCACGATGGGCCTCGTGCAATCGAGTTCGATGGACCGCCGCTTCTTCCATCGCCTCGGCGCGTCATTGCTGGATCGCACGATCTGCGCCTCCGCCGGCAAGGCTGGCTGGGTCGCAACCCTCGGCGCCGCGATGGGGACCGACGTGATGCAGTTCGCGCACGGCAAGCTGATCCTGATCTGGGGCAGCAACTCGATCGCGTCGAACCTGCATTTCTGGACCCGGGCGCAGGAAGCCAAGCGCAACGGCGCCAAGCTCATCGCCATCGATCCCTATCGCAGCGCGACCGCCGACAAATGCCATCAGCACATCGCGCCGCTGCCGGGCACCGACGCGGCGCTGGCGCTGGGCATGATGCACGTGCTGATCGCCGAGAAGCTCATCGACCGCGATTACATCGATCGCTACACGCTCGGCTTCGAGGCGCTGGCGGCGCGTGCTGAGCAATACCCGCCGTCGCGCGTCGCCGCGATCTGCGGCATCACCGAGGCTGAAATCATCGGCCTTGCCCGCGATTACGGCCATATCAAGCCCGCGGCAATCCGCCTCAACTACGGGCTGCAGCGGCACGCCGGAGGCGGCAATGCGGTGCGCGCCATCGCCTGCCTGCCGGCGCTGACGGGAGCGTGGCGCGATGCTGCCGGCGGCGCGCTGCTGTCGTCGTCAGGCAACTATCCGGTGGACACTGCCGCCCTCGAGCGCCCCGACCTGATCCAGGGTTCACCACGGACCATCAACATGAGCGCCATCGGCGACGCGCTCTCCGATGCGCGCGATCCGCCGCTACGCGCCATCTACGTCTACAACTCGAATCCGGTCGCCATCGCGCCCGACTCGGTGAAGGTTGCCGCGGGCTTCGCGCGCGAAGATCTCTTCTGCGTCGTCCACGAGATCTTTCGCACCGACACCGCCGACTACGCCGACATCCTGCTTCCGGCGACGACACAACTCGAGCATCTCGACGTCCACTCCTCGTACGGTCACCTGTACGTGCAGGCGAACAACGCGTCGATCGCGCCCATCGGCGAGGCCAAGCCCAACACCGAGGTGTTCCGGTTGCTCGCCCGGCGCATGGGATTCCACGAGCCTTGCTTTGCCGACAGCGACGAGGATCTCGCGCGGCAGGCGTTCCGCTACGACGATCCCAGAATGGCGGGGGCCGATTGGGAAACGCTGAAGGCCAACGGATTCGCGCGCCTTGCGCTGCCGCAGGATTACGCGCCGTTCGCCTTGGGTGGATTCCCGACGCCTTCAGGCCGCTGCGAGTTTCATTCCGCGGCGTTGGCGGCGCAGGGGCACGACCCCGTGCCCACATTCGTCCCGCCGCGCGAATCGGCGGCAAGCAATCCGGAGCTCGCCCGCCGCTTTCCGCTGGCGTTCATCTCGCCGCCCGCGCGCAATTTTCTCAACTCGTCGTTCGCCAACCTGCCGGCGTTCCTCGACGAGGAAAAGACGCCGTGGCTCGATCTCCATCCCGAGGACGCGTCCGCGCGGCAATTGGCCGATGGCGAGCGCGTGCGCATACGCAACGATCGCGGCAGCTTCACGGCCACGCTGCGCGTCAGCGACCGCGCGCGTCGCGGCGTGGCAGTAGCGCCCTCGGTCTGGTGGAAGAAGCTCGCGCCGGACGGCGCCAATGCCAACGCGGTGACCAGCCAGGCGCTCACGGATTTCGGGCGGGCGGCGACGTTCTACGACTGCCTGGTGGAAGTCGAACGCGCCTGAAATTGGGGTCAGATACGATTTCTTGCGAATGCCGTCGGCCTAACGCTTCGCGCAGCAAGAGAAATCGTATCTGACCCCAATTTCCGCAATTTCCGCCAATTTCACAGCTTTCGCACCAGCCCCACCATCACGCCGAAGATCTCGAGCGTTCCCTCGGGCCGGATCACCGGATACGCCGGGTTCTCGGGCTTCAGCACGAACGCGCCCTTTTCGAGATCGAGGCGCTTCAACGTGAACTGGCCATCGACGATGGCGATGACGATGTCGCCGCGCTTGGCCGCAGCCGACTTTTCGATGACGACGAGATCGCCTTCGAGGATGCCGGCATCGGTCATCGAATCGCCCTTCACGCGCACCAGCACGGTCTGCGACGGATGCTCGATCAGGTAGTCGTCGATGGTGAGCGCGTCTCCGGTCGAATCGTCGACTGGATCGGGCAGGCCGGCCTGCACCGAAGCGCTGGCGAGCGAGCGCTCGAAGAACCGCCTGGTTGGCGCAAGCCGCTTGTCCGGCGTGGAATCGACGAAGCCGGCGAGCTTCAGGCGTGCGACCATCGCCGCCACCGACGATTTCGATTTCAATCCGAGCAAATGGCCGATCGACGCATACGAAGGCAGCACGCGATGGTCGGCGTAGTAATCCTGCAGCAACGCGAGGTATGAACGATCGTTCGACATGGCGCTACAATAGCGAACGAACGTTCGGTGGTCAAGCCCCTCCCGATTCCGTCATCTCTCGTCCATGATCCACGCGCCGATTCCCTCGCCCGTCCGCCTGTTTGCGCCGACGCTCGCATTCGTCGATCTCGAGACCACCGGCATGGGGGCGGCGACCGACGCCATCACCGAAGTCGCCATCGTCCGCGTGACGATGGACCCCCACGGCGCCGCGGCACCCACCGTCGACGAGTGGTCGACGCTCGTCAATCCCGGGCGCCGGATCCCGCCGGAGATTCAGAGCCTCACCGGCATCACCGACGCCATGGTCCGTCATGCCCCCTCGTTCGCCGCCATCGCGGCGGAAGTCACGTCGCGCACCGCCGATGCGGTGTTCGTCGCGCACAACGCGCGCTTCGACTACGGCTTTCTCAAGCACGCATTCGCGCGCATCGACGGCAGTTTCAGCGCCCGGGTGCTGTGCACCGTCAAGCTGTCGCGGCGGCTTTTCCCCGACGCGACCGGACACAGCCTCGACGCCGTGATCGCGCGTCATGCGCTTCCTGCCGGCGATCGACATCGGGCGCTCGGCGACGCACGCGCGCTGTGGTCGTTCGTGCAGGCGCTCTACCGCGAACTGCCCGCGGAATCCGTCAACGACGCGGCCAAGCACGTCTTACGCATGCCGAGCCTGCCCCCGCACCTGCCGCGCGACGCCATCGACGCGTTGCCGGAAGCGCCTGGCGTCTATCGCTTCTACGGCCTCAACGCGCATCCGCTGTACATCGGCAAGAGCAAGAACCTGCGCGAGCGCGTCGCCGCGCATTTTTCGTCCGACTACCGCTCCGCCACCGACCTGCGATTGTCCGCCGAGATCCATCGCCTCGAGTTCGAGGAAACCGCGGGCGAGATCGGCGCACTGCTGCGCGAAGCAGCGCTCGTCAAGGCGCTGCTGCCCGCGCACAACCGCGCGCTGCGGCGCAAGGCCGAAGCCGTGCTGCTCGAACTGCCCGACGAGCCCGGCCCGCCGCGCACCCTCGCGGCGGCCGGTCTCGATCCCGCCGAATTGCACGGGCGCTACGGTCCTTTTTCGTCCAAGCGCTCGGCGCGCGACACGCTGCGAAAACTCGCCGCCGAGCACGCCCTGTGCTGGATCGCGCTTGGACTCGAGAAGCGCTCGGGTCCGTGCTTTGCGCGTCAGGTCGAACGCTGCGCCGGCGCCTGCGTCGGCGCAGAGTCGGCCAGCGAACATCACCGGCGACTTGCTGCGGCGCTTGCGACGCTGCGGATTCCCGCCTGGCCGTATGCCGGCGCGGTGGCGATACGCGAGCACAACACGCTCACCGGCCGCACGGACCTGCACGTCATCCGCGACTGGTGCTGGCTGGGCAGCGCCACCGACGACGCGCAACTTGGCATCCTGCTCGATGCGCCCCCCCGCCCCGACTTCGATCCCGACATCACGCGCCTCCTGCTGCGCACCCTTGCGCGCGGTCGCCACGAGGTGATTCCTCTCGCGGCAGGGCACGACTGACGGCCCCCCGGTATCAGCGTCGCGCGTGCGCCGCGAGTATCGATGCGACGCAGGCCGTCAACTTCTTCGCGAAAGGCAGGTGCAGGAACTCGTTGGGGCCGTGCGCATTCGACTTCGGGCCGAGCACGCCGGTGATCAGGAACTGCGCCGCGGGAAACTGCTGCCCGAGCATCGCCATGAACGGAATCGTCCCGCCTTCGCCCATCGCCGCCGACGGTTTGCCGTAGAAATCCTGCGAAGCGTCATCGAGCGCCCGCGCGAGCCACGCCGCCGTCGCCGGCGCGTTCCAGCCCGACGCTCCGTGATCGACCACGAAGCTGACGTTGGCCCCCGCCGGAGGATCGGCCTCCAGCAGGCGCTGCAGATCGTGCGTCGCCTGCGCGCCGTCGACCATCGGCGGCAGCCGCAATGAGAGCTTCAGCGCGGTCTTCGGCCGCAACACATTGCCGGCCTCACGGATCGGCGGCAGGCCGTCGGCCCCGGTCACCGACAGCGCCGGGCGCCAGGTGCGATTGAGGAGCGCCTCCCGGTGATCATCGGCCATCGGCCGCGTGCTTCCGGCAAAAGGATACTTGCGCACTATACCGTCGCCGAGGATGTCGGCGGCGAGTTGCGCCTGCGCGCTGCGCTCCGCCGGAATCGGCGCCTGGAACTCCGCTGGCAGAACTTGCCCGGTGGCGGCATCTTCCAACCGATCGATGAGTTGCCGCGCGATTCGGAACGACGACGGCACGATGCCGCTCGCATCGCCCGAATGCACGCCCTCGGTCAGCACTTCAACGTTGAGCGTCCCCGCAGCCAGGCCGCGCAGCGACGTCGTCACCCACAGGCGTTCGTAGTCGCCGCAACCCGAGTCGAGGCCGACGACGAAATCGACCTCGCCGATGCGCGGCGCCAGTGCCGCGAGATACGCCGGCAGGTCGTAGCTGCCGCTCTCCTCGCAGGTCTCGATGAGACCGACGCAGCGCGCGTGCGGCAACCCCTCGGCCTGCAGCGCGACGACGGCCGCCAATGACGCGTACACGGCGTAACCATCGTCAGCGCCCCCCCGGCCGTAGAGCCGCGCTCCTTCCAGCACCGGCTGCCAGGGTCCCAGATCCTCGCGCCAGCCCGTCATCTCCGGCTGCTTGTCGAGATGGCCGTAAAGCAGCACGGTTCCCGGGCGCGCGCTTTCGGGCGAAGCCGGAATCTCGAACCAGAGCAACGGCGTGCGACCCGGCAGGCGAACGATCTCGGTGACGAGCCCTCGCACCGGCTGCCGTTTCACCCATGCCGCCGCCTGCGCAACCACCGCGTCGATATGCCCGTTCGCTTCCCATTGCGCGTCGAAATGCGGCGACTTGGCCGGAATGCGGATGTAGTCGATCAGTTGCGGGACGATCTCGGCGTCCCAATGGCAAGCGATCCGTTCGACCAGCGAGGAGATCTTCATTCGGCGTTTTGTCCAGGCAGCATTGGAGGACAGCAGCGGGGCGCAATGTGCGAACATGGGCCCCGCGGCAGCGAACCGCCATTTTAGCCGACGCCTCTTGAACGACCCGCCGCAATCCGCTCTCCCCGACCCGCCGTCACCGGCGAGACCCCTCGCGCTCGTTTTCGGCGCCAGCGGTTACGTCGGCACCCATCTCGTCATCGCGCTGGCAGCGGCAGGGTTTCGCGTCCGCGCGGCGGCACGCAATCGCAGCGTGCTCGAGGCACGGGAATGGAAGGATGTCGATGTCGTCGCCGCGGACGCGTTGCGCCCGGAGTCGCTGGCGGCGGCACTCGCCGGCGTCGACATCGCGTACTACCTCGTGCATTCGATGGCCTCCGGACGGGACTTCGCGCGCCTCGACCTCGAGGCGGCGAGCCACTTTGCGCGCGCCGCCGCGGACGCCGGCGTCCGGCGCATCGTCTACCTCGGCGGTCTCGTGCCCCCCGGTGCCGATACGCCGCATCTCGTGTCCCGGCAGCAGACGGGCGAGCGACTGCGCCAGGGAACGGTACCCGTCACCGAAATTCGCGCCGGCATCATCGTGGGCCCGGGATCGGCCGCCTACGAGGTGATGCGCGATCTCGTCTATCACCTGCCGATCATGGTGACGCCGAAATGGGTGCGATCGCGCTCCTCGCCGATTGCGTTGACGAATCTCCTCCACTACCTCGTTTGTGTCGCCACCTTGCCGGCGGCCGAAGGACGCATCCTCGACGCCGGCGGTCCCGACACCATGAGCTACGAGGACATGATGCGCACGTTCGGCGATGTCGTCGGCAGACGCCCGCGCATCGTCCGCGTACCGGTGCTCTCGCCGCGCCTGTCGTCGTACTGGCTCGGTCTCGTCACCGCGGTGCCGGCCAACATCGCCCGGGCGCTGATTGGCGGCTTGAAGCACGACATTCCCGCCGACGATGCCGCCTTGCGTGCGCTGGTGCCCCAACGCATGCTCAGCTTTCGCGAGAGCGTGATCGCCGCCCTCGCCGCCGAAAAAGCGCATGCGGTCACCGCACGCTGGACCGAAGGCGCGATGATGTACCGGGCGTGGCGGCCGGACTACGCGTTCTACGCCAAGAAGGCCAACGGTGCAGCGGTGACCACTGCCACACCGGAAGCCGTGTGGCGCGTGGTCACGAGCCTGGGTGGGCGCAACCGCTATTTCTATGCCAACCTGCTGTGGACGTTACGCGAGATCGGCGACTGGATGATCGGCGGCCCCGGGTTGACGCGGGGGCGGCGCGATGCGGACGAACTGCGCCTGGGCGACAGCATCGACTACTGGACCGTCGTCGGCATCGCGCGGGCGCGGCGGCTCACTTTGCACTTGGGCCTCAAGGCACCGGGCTCGGGCATTCTGGAATTCGAGATCGAAGCGCTGCCGGACGGCACCACTCGATTGACCGAAACCGCGTACTGGCATCCACAGGGCGTCTTCGGCCTGGTCTACTGGGCGATGCTGGTGCCCTTCCATCTGTTCATTTTTCGCGGTATGACGCAAGCGATCGTGCGCAGAGCCGAGGCCGTCGAGGTTCCCCGATCGAGCCCGGGCATCGACGGCGCGCCATAGCAGGCGTGCCTGATCTGCCGGGCGGCGGGTATGCGGTGCGTCACCGCGCTGTCGATCGGGCGAGCGGTGCCTCGACTGCCGTGGGCGCGAGGCCGCAAGCGGGAAGTTCGAATGGCCGGTCAATGCTGCACCTCGCGACGGTCACCGCCCTACTCACCTTTCTTCGCAACGACCGGGCGCATCGGCGCTTCGTTGACGTTGAGCTGAAATACGTCCGGGCGGCTGTAGCGTCCGGCGCGTTTCCCGGGGAACACAACTCGAGCCCGCAGCACCGGAGCCCGCGTATTATCGTCTCGAGTGCGAGCGACCTGCAGCGACCTCCATGACACAGCCGCTGCAAGCTACCATGACTCCGAACCGTGGCAGGCGTTCGAGCAGCGGCGATTGGTCGCGTTCCACCCGGTGCTCGCGACCAGTTCCTTGACGCCGTTGTTGTGCGTGGCCGTGGTCACGGTGGTCGAACTGTAACCCGGACCATGGCAGCTGTTGCACGAGTAGCGCGAGTTGTGTTTGGCGTGACGGCCCGTACTCGGGGGGATGGCGTGGCAGCTGGTGCACGATAGTGTCGCGGTCGGCGACCACGACGCCGTGCCGTGACAGGCATTGGCGCAGCTGCGACTGGACGCACTCCAGCCGATGGTCGTGGTGACGTTGCTGGTTCCATTGTTGTGCGTGGCCGCGTTCACCGTGGTGGAACTGTAGCCCGTGCCGTGGCAGCTGCTGCACGAAGCGCGCGAGTCGTGCTTGGCGTGCCCGCCGGTGCCCGGGGGGATGGCGTGGCAGCTGGTGCACGACAGTGTCGCGGTCGGCGACCACGACGCCGTGCCGTGACAGGCATTGGCGCAGCTGCGACTGGACGCACTCCAGCCGATGGTCGTGGTGACGTTTCTGGTTCCATTGTTGTGCGTGGCCGCGTTCACCGTGGTGGTACTGTAGCCCGTGCCGTGGCAGCTGCTGCACGAAGCGCGCGTGCCATGCTTGGCGTGCCCGCCGGTCCCCGGGGGGATGGCGTGGCAGCTGCCGCACGACAGTGTCGCGGCCGGCGACCACGACGCCGTGCCGTGACAGGCATTGGCGCAGCTGCGACTGGACGCACTCCAGCCGATGGTCGTGGTGACGTTTCTGGTTCCATTGTTGTGCGTGGCCGCGTTCACGGTGGTGGAACTGTAGCCCGTGCCGTGGCAGCTGCTGCACGAAGCGCGCGAGCCGTGCTTCGCATGCCCGCCGGTGCCCGGGGGAACGGCGTGGCAGCTGCCGCAAGCGGGCGTCGCCGCAGGCGCCACCGGCGACAGTGCTGACGCGATGGCTTCCAGTTCGGGGGTCGACAACGTCGACAGGTAGCCCATGCCACCGACATTGCCGGCAATCGCAGTCTGCGCGCGCGCTACGGTAGCGCCCCCTTTGCCGGAGCTGCCGAGCGCCCCATGGCAAGCCGCGCAGTGCTTCGCGTACAGGGTCGCGCCATCAGTCACTGCCGACGCAGGCGCAACCGGCGACGTGCAGGCGGGAGCGGCGCTCGCGAACACTTGCCGCGTAATCGACTTCGATACCGGCACGCCATCGAAGGTGTAGGCAAGGCTTCCGGTAATCCCATCGGCGAAAGTGAATCGCATAGTGCCGACGTTGGCGAGATTGGCAGCCGTGATCGGCGTGAACGGCTGCGCGTCGAAGGCCGGACCACGGACCCGGTAGAGGTCTCCCAGATACGAACCGTCCGACTGTGAAGTTCCCGTGGATATCAGCCACAGGTTCTTGCCCGTGGGATCAAAGGTCATCAGCGTGGCGAACAGCGTGCTGTTCTGGTGAACGATGTTGATGCCCCAGCCGGACTCTGCCGGATTCCACCACATATCCTGATAGTTGGTGAGACCGCTTCGGCTGCCCGTTGTCGCCGTGCAACTTGCGGCAGCCGTGCCGAATACCTGCGGCACGATGTCCTTGGAAACTCCCACGCCCTGATAGATGTACACGACCTTCCCGCTGCTCGCCGAGGAGAAGGTCAGCGCCATCGTGCCCACGTTGGCGAGATTGGCGGCCGTGATCGGTGTGAACGGCTGCGCGTTGAAGGCCGGACCATTGACCTGGTAGAGGTCGCCGGCATAGGTCTGGCCGTCGCTTTGCAGCAGGCCGGTCATCATGACCCACATCGGAGCGCCCGTTGAATCGTAGGTGAACAACGTCGCGAAAACGATATCGCCCTGGTGGCTGACGTTGATCCCCCAGCCTGACTCGCTGGGGTTCCACCACATCCCGGTGTAGTTGAGCGACGAAGTTGGCGCCGCTGGTGCGAGTGCAGTCACGATCGCCTGCAACTGGGGGGTCGACAGCGTCGACAGGTAGCCCATGCCACCGGTGTTGCCGGTGATCGCGCCCTGTGTTCGCGCCAAGGTCGCACCCGACTTGCTCGAGCTCGCAAGCGGTCTGTGGCAAGCCGCGCAATTGTTCGCATAGAGCGTCGGTCCGTCCGTCACCGGCAGCGTGGGGGGCGTCGGTGTGGGCGTCGGTGTGGGCGTCGGTGTGGGCGTCGGTGTGGGCGTCGGCGTCGGTGTGGGGGTCGGGGGAGGCGGTGGAGTGACCGAGCCGGGCTTCGAGTTCGGATCACCGGGCGCTGTGGCAGGCGAGCTCGTCAACTCGACGCCGTTCGTCGCACCATCGCCATCCGAATCGAGGGCCTCCAGCGCCGCGCTGAAAGTGAAGCCGTTGGCCAGGAACGCACTGCCGAAGGGGTTCAGCGAGCCCGCCGCAGAACTGTCGTGGCAGGCCACACAATTGGGAAGCGAGGTCGCTGCGTTGGGATACCGGGCAAAGAGAGCCTCCTGATACGGGGGCATGGCCAGCGCGACCATGCAATAGGCCGACGTCACGATGAGCGCGGCGATTGCCGTCAACTTGGAAGCCAGAGATCTCGTATGCATTTGTGACTCGCCAGTGGTTCGTTCGGGAACGCAGCTTTGACGGGAGCAATACTCGTGCCGTGAAGCCGGGACTGCCCACATGCTATGACATTAGCATCCCGGTGGTCTATGACAACGACATTGTCTGCGACATTTCGTCACACTTTGATTCATATCAAAGTCCTTTCGATCGTTTGCGGTGATCGCGCGAGGATGCAACCAGGCCGGCCGTGACAGAAACGTCTGTCGGCCTTGCACCGCGGCATCGGGCATTTGGGGCATTGGCGCGCGGCCGCGGAACCTCCGACGCGGCACACCCGAATTCGTCGATGCGCGGCGGGTCGAGAGCGAGAAGTGCGGGTGTGTGCGCCCGGGATGAGCGGAAGCCCTGCTCTGCCCCGCCGCGCCCGGACCCGACCCTGCAAGGCCGTCGGTTGGGGAATCCAGAGGAACCGAATCAATACTCCAAGCCCACCCCGACGGTCCACCCGCGGACGCCGGAGCCGAACAGGTACGCCGCCTGAAAGCGGACGCGCTCGGCCTTCGGGGCATCCGGCGCGATCGGCAACTCGAGGCCGCCCCCCACCTCGGCGACAGCGTCGAATCCAAGCACGTCGCGATTCGCGCCGAAGAAGCCGGCGTAGTTGCCGTAGGCCACCCAGCTCATCCGGCGCTCGAAAGCCTTCCACTCGGTCGGGTGCACGTAATCGGCCCGAAGGCGGAACCGCCGTAGCTCGTGCGGTTCTGGAGCCGCCCGAGCGCCACATCCACCGCGGGCTCGACGGAGAATCCGCTCCCGAGCCTGACCTTCGCGAGAACCCCTGCGCCCACGCTGTAGGACGTCCACTTGCTGCCGAAGGTCCCTGCCGTGCCCGGTGCGGGATTCCAGGGGAAGTCCTACTTGTACTGCAGCCAACCCCCTTCGACCTTCCAGTAGAGATCCGCGCCGTCGGCCAGCGGGAGCCACTTCGCCTTGTACGGCAGCCGAAGCACGTCGAGATCCGCGCTCGGATCGATGGCGTCGATCCGGTAGCTGGCCGCGCTCAAGTCCGGCGTGGCCGACAGGTTGATCATCTGCGCGTAGCCGGCGCCAAGACGCGCGCTCGCCACCTGCGCGCGCACCGGGTCGGGAACCGTCTGCGCATGCACGGCGCCGGCCAGCGCCGCCGTCGTGCGGAGGGCAACCGCGCGGCGAAGGAAAACGCAAAGTGACAGGCAATCAGGCATGGAAGCGGTCGGCTATGTCGGACTAAATGGCAGGGACACGCAATCGGGTCAGCGGAGCTGTCCGCGCGTTGTGGAAGGCGTGCACGCATCCTCCGCCAGGTACCTGCCCGCCACCCATCCGACGGTCCCCCGGTAGTCGACCTTGCACCAGCGCGGATTCTCGGCCGCGCGGCGACGCTTGTCTTCCTCGCTCAGCGTGGTGAACTCCTCGAAGCTGAGTCCGCCCCGGCAGCCGAGACTGCGCAGACAGGTCGCGCCCGAGGGAATGCGCGCCAGCGGCGCCGCCGCCGTCGACGGCTCCGCTCGCAGCGTCAGGTGGCGCCCGGGCGAGACGCCGCGGACGCGATAGTGATCGGGGCCGTCCGCGGTCGCCTGCGCGACGCCACCTGCTGCCATCAGCGCCGAGGCGACAGCGGCAAGCGCCGCGCGTCGGCACCGTTTCGACGACCCGGACGCAGACCGCAGCGGCGCCGCGCGCTCAGCCACCGTTGAGGAAGGCATCGGGAATGTCGTAGCGCTCGTTGTCGCTCACCTTCACGATGGTCACGTCGCCCTGCCGCGTGACCGTCACCGGATCCATCGTGTCCGCGGCGACCGGCTTGCCCTGCACGAACAGGATGCGCCGCTGCACACCCATGGCGCCGATCGCCTCGAAGGTCGCCGTGCCGTCGTTGCCGCGGCGCACGACGCCCGCATCGCACGACTTCACGTCCGGCTGGTAGGGCAGCGCGCACGGCACCTTCGCCGTCGCGTGGTACGCGGTACCCGCGACCTTCGCGTCCCGCGCCGCGGACAGAGCAGGCAGCGGCTTGCCGGTCACCGCCACGGTCAGCGTGTACTTCGACGACTCGTTGCGCCGCGCCGCCGGGCGCATCAGATAGACGCGGATCGCGTAGTCGCCGTCGGCCGGCAGCATCCCCGACCAGGACCGCGCTCCGGTCACGTTGCTGACGAACATCGCGACGTTGGCCGAACCGGGCGGCAGCACGTTGAAGTAATTCTGGGGATTGCTGCCCTCCACCTTAACTTCCAGCGTCTGCCCTGCCGCCGCCCGCACCAGGTAGTCGACATCGGCACCGCCCTTCAAGTTGCCCTTGATGGTCGCCGACGACGCGCCCTTCGCGAAGGTCGCGCGCTCCTTGCGCGGGGGTGCCGGACCGTCGGCGGCCATGAGCGACCGGGAGAGGGCCAGAATCGCGAGGGCGGCGAGCGCCTGCATTGTCATTGTCTTCATGTCGTCCCTCACCAGATCCTGACCCGGTCGTTCGGATCGAGCCACATGCGGTCGCCGGCGTTGATGCCGAACGCGTCATCATATCCGTGCTCGTGCTGCGACGGCGCGGCCATCCGGTACACGCCCGGCGGATGGCCGTCGACCGGCAAGGTCTGCCGCATCGCCCCCTCATTCACCTTGGCGGCCCACAGCTGCGCCCACGACAGGAAGCAGCGTTGTGACGGCGTGAACCCTTCGATCGTCCGATTGGCGGCGGGGTGCTCGCGCAGGTGCTCCTGCGGCGCCGCATACCCCAGCGCCACCCCGCCCGCGTCGGCCAGGTTCTCGGTGACCTCCAGCGCGCCGTATCAGTTGCAGGCGGGCGAGTTCCTCGGCGAGCGCCGTCGGGCCCTGAGCCGTCGCGATGCGCTCGAACTCGGCCCCAAGGGGCTGCACCCCGAGCGACTTCAGGCGCTCGACATCCATGCCCGAGGCGTAGAAGTCGCCGACCTGCTGCGCCGGGGAGCCCTGCGCCGCCGCACCGCTCGTCCGTGCCGCCTCCTGCAACAGGTCGCGCAACTGGGTCTGGACCGTCCCCGCACCCAGCCAGCACCGGAGTACGAATTCGACCAACGCATCGATTGGTAACCCCGACCGTCGACCGCGCGCCGCGTGCGACGCCGGGCAGGCGCGTACCGGCGCTCGCCAAACGCGCGATGCCCGCTCCCTGACGCTCGCGCAACACCCGCTCCCGGGGCAACCACGGCGCCGCGGCGACTCCCGATCCCCCCGACTTCACGTCGGCCCGGGCAAGTCACGCCGTGCTACGCTGCTCCCGACGACGTGTCGGGGGCGTTGGATTTACTATCCCTGACAACGAAGATGCAGAGAATCATCGCCGGAGCCGGGACGGCTCTTTGATCGGTGTGGGGCCTCATCGCCTGTGGCGCATATGCGAGATTTGTGGCCAACCGATCAGGTCACCCGGCCCTGCGCCGTTGCCATCGCACCCGTCGTCGTCTTCTGGCATTCGGCCTCGCGGAGCCTCGTATCCGTCAACGCAGTGTTCCTTGGGGCCGAGGTCCGCGCGGTCAGCCTCAAATATGCCTTGGTTCCCTCGATTGCAACCACAACCAGGGCACTGACAGCCAGCGCCATTGCCAAGTCGGGCAAGGTGGGCATTCTGATTCCAAATGTCTCGCGCACTAGCGGGAACTGGATGAGTACGCCCAGCAAACCGATTTCCCAGACTATCGCCAGCAGGAGCCACTTGTGAGGCGGCGCCTCGAAGATGCTGTAACGCAGCGACCGGAAGCTCATGGCAATGATCAGTTCAACAAAAACAAAGAGCAGGAAGATCTTGGTCCTTGCCAGCTCGATATCCGCATAATTGTCGAAGTAGATCCACAGGAATATCGGACACTCGACCAGGACGCCAAGCAACACCAGAGACCGCACATCGCGAGAAAAGATGCTTTCCTTCGGATCGCGAGGGGGCCGCTGCATGATGTCCCGGTCGGGAGGAGAAAGCCCAAGCGCCAGCGCCGGCAGGCCGTCGGTGGCGAGGTTGATGTAAAGGATCGCAGCGGGCAATAGCGGCAACAGTTCGGGCCCTGCCACGATCACCACACCGCCCAGCACGACCACTTCCGTAATGTTGGCCCGCAACAGAAACGTCAGGTACTTCTTGATGTTGTCGTAGATCCAGCGGCCACGTTCGATTGCGCTCACAATGGTCGCGAAATTGTCATCCGCGAGCACCATGTCGGCGGCTTCCTTCGCAACATCGGTTCCGCTGATGCCCATCGCAATGCCGATGTCGGCATGCTTTAGCGCAGGCGCGTCGTTGACGCCGTCCCCCGTCATCGCGACGATTTCGCCCCGGTTCTTCCATGCTCGCACGATCTTGAGCTTGTCCATGGGCGACACGCGCGCATAAACACTGACGCGGTCGACGATTGCCGCAAATTGTTCATCACTCAGGCGGCCCAGCTCGTCACCGGTGAGGACCAAATCGCCCTCGCGAAAAATATCGAGTTCCGCAGCCACCGCCACGGCGGTGAGCTTATGGTCCCCTGTAATCATGATCGGCCGGATGTGGACCTGGCGGCAAACCTTCACCGCGTCTTTCGCCTCGTCGCGAGGCGGATCCATCATGCCTATCAGTCCGAGGAACGTTAGCCCGCGCTCGACAGTTTCCTCGTCATCAACAGGCTCGTCGGGGCGAACTTCCTTGTATGCGATCGCCAACACACGCAGCGCATCCTTCGCCATGTTCTCGTTTGCCGTGAGGATCTGCGCCCGAGTCGCATCCGCAAGCGGCTGCTGCTGTTCGTGGTGCTGTACCGAAACACATCGCTCCAGCAGCACCTCGGGGGCACCTTTCACGAAGGCGAGATGACGCCCGTCAGGCATGCGGTGCACCGTCGTCATCCGCTTGCGCTCGGAGCTGAAAGGCAATTCCCCAACTCTCGGCGCATGCTCCCGGGTCTCTTGTTGTTGCAGCCCCGCCTTGGCCGCCAATACGACCAGTGCGCCCTCGGTGGAATCACCCTTGACGAACCAGCGGCCGGCGTCGTTGCCCAGCTCTGCATCACAGCACAACACGCCTCCGGTCAACATCAGCCGCATCGCGTTGTCGTCCGGTGAAAGCGGCGGACTGAAGTTGCCTGTCGGCGCATATCCGGCCCCGCTGACCTCGCTGCTGCTGCCACCTGCGAACACGCGGCGTACCGTCATCTCGCCTTTCGTGAGCGTGCCGGTCTTATCGGAGCAGATTACTGTCGTGCATCCCAGTGTTTCCACGGCGGGCATGCGCCGCACGAGCGCGTTGCGTTTCGCCATCTCGTGCATGCCGACGGCAAGTGCGCCCGTTACGATCGCCGCCAGTGCCTCCGGGACGGCAGCTACGGCAAGAGCAATGGCAAACATGGTCACGGTGAGCAGCAGCCCTACGTCGAGTTGGCCGCCCGCCCAGCCTCTCGCGATGCTGACAGTGATCGCAACGCCACAAACGCCGAGTGCGATCAGGCCCAGCCAGCGGCCGATTTCCGCCGTTCGCTTTTCGAGCGGCGATTTTTCCGTGCTTACGGCGGAAACCTGCTCGGCGATCTTGCCAAACTCGGTATTCATTCCCGTTCCGGTCACGACTGCCCTGCCGCGTCCATAGGTGACCGTAGTTCCCGTAAACACCAGGTTGTGCCGGTCACCGACAGGCGCCTCGACCGGGAGCAGATTCAGGCACTTCTCGACGGCGAATGATTCCCCGGTGAGTGGTGCCTCGTCACACTTCAGCAAGTGGACTTCGATCAGACGTCCGTCCGCCGGGATGCGGTCACCCGTCTCGAGCAGCATGACGTCGCCGGACACGAGTTCGCGGGACGGTATGCGCTGCTCGGTGCCCCCCCGCAAGACGGTGATCGTCGGGGCCAGCATGCGTTTCAAGGCATCGAGTGCGCGCTCGGCGCGGTACTCCTGAAAGAATCCGAGCAACGCGCAAAACACCACGATCAGCGAGATGATGGCGGCGTCGACGAGTTCGCCCAGCACGGCAGACAGAACCGTTGCGACAAGGAGAATGACGATCAGCGTGTTCTTGAATTGGCCGAAGAAGAGCTGGACCGGGGATGCGCGATGTCCACTGGCCAATTCATTCGCACCATTCCGGGCGAGACGTTCCCCTGCCTCGGCTGGGTCGAGTCCGCGCGACGGGTCGGTCTGCAACTGTTTGACGATCGCTTCGATATCGGTTGCGTGCCAGTTCATGTCGATTCTCCCGGTGCGGCTCATTCGAGGGCCAGATAGATGAGTCCGAGGATCCAGGCCACCGCGCCGGTGGGGCCTGCGTATGAGCGCAGCCTGGCTCGCGGCGATGCCGGCACCACCTCGACGGGAATGTGGCTGGTGCGGAGCACCTTTGCAGCGACGGACCCCAGTATCATTTCGGACATCAGTCCGAGTCGGGACGTGGCCATCAGGATGCTGTCGAACCGATTCGATTCGGCGTAGCGGACGATCTCCCGCGCCGGATCCCCCAGGCTCACGTGCACCGCCGAATAGCGAATTCCGGCACGGTCGAGCAACTCGCCTGCCGCCTTGAAGGCGCTCGCACTGCGCTCCGCGTAGAAGGCTTGCCGGTCACCTTGCGTGGCGAACCGCGAGACGTATCGGCCGAGCCGGGGTTGCACGTGGATCAGGTGGATGTCCAGGGACTCGCCGGTCCACACGCGGTGAATCGCGTGCTGGATCGCGTATCTGGATTCATTCGACGCATCGACCGGAATCAGGATCTTGAGCATGAGGTGATCTCCTCAAGAGGGACTTCGTAAGTGGAATCGTCGATGACCGCCCATGGTGGAGAGCCCCACGTCGAGCGCATTGAACGTCGAACACCAGCGAATACGAATCCGCGCGATCGGTTGTCCAGTGCGCGCAGCGCCTTTTTCCGCGCGATAGTCCTGAACGAACCCGATGATGGCGTTTAGCACGACGATCGCGAGGATCGCAGCGGCGTCCTCGATCTCCCCGATCACGCCGGAGACGACCGCGGCGCCGAGCAGCAGCAGGATCATGAAATCGGCGATCTGAGACAACAGCATCTGCCACGCGTTGCGGCCATGCTGGGATAGTCGCCGTACAGCCTCGGGGCACGTCGGGCCGCTGCCGGCTTCAAGGCCGAACTGCGCGGCGGCTTGAGCCGCCGTCAATACATGCCATGGCGTCGGTGGATTGGTGCTCATGCGAGACTCGGTGGCATTCGGAGGGGCGCGCGACACCGCTGGAAGCGATTCGGAGGCGGCGGCAAAGTTGGAACGCATTTGCGACCTTCCTAAGCGATCGAGGGACCGCGTTGCTGCGCCCGTCGACAGGTCCATCAACTCCAGCAGTTACAGGGACTAGGTGCCACGAGTTTCACCGCAACCAGAGCGACTTCGAGGAACTTGAACCTGGTCGCGTCTTCAATCATGCGGGTCAGCGACGGTCTGCGGGTGGTGCCCGGACCGAACGCCGTGCGCCCGCGCGTTCCCCCCCCGATTTGGTTGCTTGTGCCTTTGGCCGGGCGCCTCCACATCGACCTGAGTTTCGCTCCTGTCCGTTGAAGCGCCTTCCGGCGCGCGGACGAGCAGGACCGGCACATCAGAGTGGCGCAACACGCTTTCGGCGGCGCTGCCCACAACAAGTCGGGACATCCCTTCCCGGCCATGGGTGCCAAGCACCACGATTCCAGCGCCGATTTCTCGCGTCTGCGCCAATATCACATCGGCCACCGATCGTCCGCGTGCGTCGATCAGCAGAGCCTTCGTCGCCTGCCCATGCCGGGCGGCAACCGCTTGCGCCTCGTCCAGCAGCTTTTGGCCAGACGCGTGCAAGCCCTGCAATAGCGCCTCGACCCGCGCCGGCCGAAATTGCTCGTCGACATAAGCGCACCAGCGTGTGGGCATGCCGTCAACGACATTCAGCACGAAAAGCGTCGCCTGCTGGTCGGAGGCGAGCGCGAGGGCCGTCGTGAGGCCCCGCTGCGCTGCTTCACTCCCATCGAATGCCACGAGAATCTTCTTGAACATCATCAACCTCCATGGGTAATGGCTGCCCGGCAAGACACACGTCTGCTCGTCGCGATGGTCTTCCGTTCGACGCCACACAGCTTGCTGCTTGACTGAGCATTGCACGCTCCCCGCGCACCTGTTGACGACCTCCACGGGGCGCCTCCGTCCCCATGGCCGTTCTAGCCAAGATAGGCCATACTTCTGTTCAAAAAAAGGATCCTTTTGTGGACGGTTACTTCCGAAAAGACGAACCATGAGAATGACGTTCAGCTACCGCCACCTGTACTACTTCTGGCTCGTTGCGAAGGAAGGGGGTATCGCTCGCGCGGCGAAGCGGCTGGACATTGCGGTACAGACCGTCAGCGCCCAGGTGCGCGAACTCGAGCGCGACCTCGGTCATGAATTGCTGGAGCCAGCGGGCCGGCGCTTGGTTCTCACGGCGGCCGGCGATGCTGTGTTACGCCAGGCCGACCAGATTTTCGCCCTTGGCGAACAGCTTCCAGACGTCTTGCGTGACGCCACGCGATCGCCCCGGGTGCGTTTCGCGGTCGGCATCTCGGATGGCGTTCCCAAGCTGGTCGTGAATCAGTTGCTCCAGCCCGTCATGCAAGTTGACAACTTGCACCTGCTCTGCAACGAAGACGAATTCGATGATCTGCTTGGCGATCTCGCGCTGCACCGCCTTGACGTCGTGTTCGCGGATCAGGCGGCGCCTCCAAACCCGAATCTCAGGGTCTACACCCACGCACTCGGCGTCTCGGCGCTCGCTTGGTATGCCCCCGCTTCGCTGCACCTGGCCGCCAAGCGCGACTTTCCGCAGTCGCTGTCGCGGACGCCGGTCCTGTTACCGACGCGCCACGCCGCGGTCCGCATGCGACTCGACCGGTGGTTCGAGCGCGAGAACATCCAGCCGCACATCGTCGGCGAGTTTGAGGACAGCGCGTTGCTTGCCACGTTCGGCGCTGCCGGTATGGGCGTGTTCCCGGCGCCTGTCTGGTCCGATCGGGATCTGACGCTTCGACACAAGCTGAGGCGGCTCGGCCCCTGCGCCGGGGTCCAGGAAGAGTTTTTCCTGATCTGCACTGAGCGCAAGGTACTGCATCCGCTTGTGCAGCGCCTGCTGAACGCACATGCGTGAAGTTCTGATTGCGTGACGCCAACTTCACCCGCGAGCCATCTCGCTTTCTCGCGCGTCCCACAGGTGCGGATGGCGTGAACCTGTCAGTTTAAGCCGGGAAGTTAACAGCGCGCTGGTACGAAAGCGGCTCCAATCGCCGTGGACGCTCGAGATGCCACTGGTGAATCTGCGTCGGACCATGTTGAACGACACGTCACGTCTGTGCGCGTTCATTGAGTCGTTCGGGTCATGAGCGCCTAAGCAAGATGACGAGCTTTGGAGGAGGTGGGCATACCTGTTTGGCGATGACTGTGGCTGGCCATGAGTGTCTCCTTCCCGGCAAGCTTGGCGGCAACACTGACCGTCTGGAGCTGGCCGTTATGCAGAGCTATGCATAACGGCCACGAGCGGTCCGTCAATTTTTTCAGCCGAACAGCGGCTATCAGACTGACCGCCGACATTCGGCGAGCGGTGGCCAACTGGCGTTCCAGACACTCCATCACCACCGCTGGCGGTAGGTCAATCGAAACGCAGGCAGTGAAGCCGTCCCCGCCCCACGACCTCTCCGCTCGGCGCCTTGGGTGGAGGCTGCGGGCCACCAGTACACCGTCGACGGCTTACCGGACGATCTACGGGCCTTATTGAAGACGGACCCCGTGTTACCGGGCGACAAGGCATAGACCAAGGAGACGAAGATGACGATGAAGATTCACGAACTGATCCGGATGCTCCAAGGCCTAGATTCTGCCGACGACGAGGAGCGGATATGACGGCCTATGTCCTGATCGTCCTCTTTGTCGGCGGGGGGTTCTCTGCCGAC